>NZ_BAAASE010000006.1:0-583353 GCF_039532725.1 Streptomyces coeruleofuscus | reverse complement strand
CATAGTGTTTCGGTGGTTATAGCGTAGGGGAAACGCCCGGTTACATTCCGAACCCGGAAGCTAAGCCTTACAGCGCCGATGGTACTGCAGGGGGGACCCTGTGGGAGAGTAGGACGCCGCCGAACAAATTTTGAAAAGGCCCACACCTTATGGTGTGGGCCTTTTTGCGTTTCCGCGAAGGCCGCCGAGGCGAGCCCTTCACGACGGCTGGACCAGCTTCGTGTCGTACGCCAGGATCACCGCCTGAATGCGGTCGCGGGAACCGGTCTTCGCGAGGATGCGGCCCACGTGGGTCTTCACCGTCGACTCGGCCAGGTGGAGGCGCGTGGCTATCTCCGTGTTCGTCCAGCCCTTGCCGATGACCGTGAGGATTTCCCGTTCCCGGTCGGTGAGGGAAGCGAGGCGTGGGTCCTCGTGAGGTGTGGTTTCCGTCGTCGGGTCGGTCGGCAGGTGGTGGACGTAGGCGTCGAGGAGGCGGCGGGTCAGGCTGGGTGCGACGACCGCGTCGCCGGTGGCCACCGCGCGGATTCCGGAGAGGAGTTCCTCGGGCTGGGCGTCCTTGACCAGGAAGCCGGAGGCGCCTGCGCGGAGGCCGGCGTAGGCGTACTCGTCCAGGTCGAAGGTGGTGACGATGAGGATGCGGGTGCGGTCGCCGGCGGCGGTGATGCGGCGGGTCGCCTCGATGCCGTCCAGGCCGGGCATGCGGATGTCCATGAGGATGACGTCGGGGTGCAGTTCTGCCGCCATGCGGACCGCTTCACTGCCGTTCGCCGCCTCGCCCACGACCGTCATGTCGTCCTGGCTCTCCAGGAGCATGCGGGAGCCGAAGCGCTGGAGGGGCTGGTCGTCGGCGATGAGGACCGTGGTCACTGCGGGGTTTCCTCCGGGAGGTGTAGGCGGACGCGCCAGCCCTGCTCGGAGTGCGGGCGGGGGCCGGCCTCAAGTGTGCCGCCGTACAGGGCGGTTCGCTCGCGCATTCCGGGTAGTCCACGACCGTCTCTGGACGGGCCGTCGGTTCGGCTGCCGTCGCCTGTGTCGGTGATCGTCACGGTCACGGCTCCCTTGTCCTCGTAGGACAGCTCTATCTCCGCGGTGGCGCCCGCGCCGGCGTGTTTGAGGGCGTTGGTGAGGGCTTCCTGGATGACGCGGTAGACGGTGAGCTGGCGGCCGGGAGGCAGGGTGGGGCTGCCGTGGGTGGTGGTGCGGACGGGGAGGCCTGCGGAGCGGACGCCGTCGAGGAGCTGGTCGAGGTCGGTGAGGCCGGGCTGGGGGGTCAGGTCGGCCTGGTCGTGCTGTTCCTCCTCCCGCATGACATCCAGGAGGCGGCGGAGTTCTGTGAGGGCCTGGCGGCTCGTGGTGGCGATGGCGTCGAGGGCCTGGGCGGCGCGTTCCGGGGACTTGGCGGCCGCGTATCTGCCGCCGTCGGCGAGGCCGGTGATGACGGAGAGGTTGTGGCCGAGGATGTCGTGCATCTCGCGGGCGATGCGGGCGCGTTCCGCGGCGGTGGCGAGTCGCGCCTGCTGGTCGCGTTCGGTCTCCAGGCGGCGGGCGCGGTCCTCCAGGGCCTCGGTGTAGTTGCGGCGGGTTCGGACCGTGACGCCGATGAGGACGGCCACGGTGATGGACATCAGCTGCGAGCCGATCTGCTGGTCCCAGGTGCCCTCCCCGTGGCGGGCGACCGATACGAGGACCGGGGCGATCACCAGGGCCGTCGCCCACCACAGGTCGCGCAGGGGTCGGCGCAGGGCTATGTGGTAGACGACGGCGAGCTGGAGCAGGGCTGCCTGGAGGGCCGCGCCGGTCCAGGCGTTGACGAGGGCGAAGAGGGCCATGGTGGCGAGGACGGCCCGGGGGTGGGTGCGTCGCCAGAGGAGGGGGATCGAGAGACCGAGGCTCAGGATGAGGAGGAGCCAGCCGGGGACGTCGAGGTTGTGGGCGTTGTGGCGCCAACCGCCGCTGACGTGGTCGATCAGGGCCGCCGTCACCCAGAAGCCGGTGATGTGCGCGTCCCACAGCAGGGGGTGGCGTCGGTCGAAGGCGCGCAGCCTGTGGGTGAGGCGGTGTGCGTACTCGGTGAGGGGCTCCTGCGCCCGGTCTTCCGTCACGGGGTTCATCGTGCGGGTTTCCGATGCCGCTTGTCAGACGTCTCGGCGTCGTAGGACCGCCGCGGCCAGTGCGAGGGTCGCCGTCGTCCACAGGATCATGGCGAGCAGGGCGGCGCCCGGGGAGGCCGTGCCGGGCAGGGGCTGGGCGGTGGTGAGGGTTTCCAGGGCCTTGCCGGGGAAGTAGCGGACGGCGTCGTCGACGATCTCGTACGGGAGCATGGCCAGGACCTCCGGGACGATCATGATGAGGCCGATGAAGGCGCCGATGGCCATCGGGACCGAGCGGACCAGGGCGCCGATGCCGAGGGCGAGGACGGCGAGGAGGGTGAGGCCGGCCGCGTTGCCGGCGAGGGCGCGCAGGACGCCGGGGTCGCCGAGGGATGCCGACTGGTCGGTGCCGGCGAGGAAGGACTGGGCGAGGGGGAAGGTGAGGAGGTTCGTCAGCAGGGTGAGGGGGAAGGCGATCGCGGCCAGGACGGCTGCCTTGGACCAGAGGACCGGCAGGCGGCGTGGGACGGCGGTCATCGTGGCGCGGATCTGGCCCGTGGAGTACTCGCCGGCCGTGGCGAGGATGCCCAGCACGCCGAGGTTGATCTGGGCGAACTGGGTGCCGAGCAGGACGAAGACGACCGTGTCCATGCCGCCTTCGCCGGTGCCGTCGTAGGCGGCCGCCAGGCCCGCGCCCATGGCGGCGGTGAGGGCGCTGGTGGCGATGAGGGTGATCCAGGTGGAGCGCAGGGTCCAGAGCTTGTGCCACTCGGAGCGCAGGACGCGGGCCGGGGTCACGCGGTAGGGGAGGGTCGCCGTGGTCATGCTGCCGCTCCTTCGAGGGTCGCCGTGTACTCCACCGCGTCGCGGGTGAGGTCCATGAAGGCCTCCTCCAGGGAGGCGGTGCCGGGTGTCAGTTCGTAGAGGGGGATGCCGTGGGCGGCTGCCGTGCGGCCGATGTGCTGGGCGTCCCTGCCGCGGACCTGGAGGGTGCCGGGGGTGTCGGTGGTGATGTCGACGCCGGGTGCGGTGAGGAGGGGTACGAGGTCGGAGGCCTGCGGGGTGACGACCTTGACGGTGCCCGCGCCGGAGTCGCGGACGAAGTCGGTGACCGTGGTGTCGGCGAGGAGGCGGCCGCGGCCGATGATGACCAGGTGCTCGGCGGTGAGGGCCATCTCGCTCATCAGGTGTGAGGAGACGAAGACCGTTCGGCCCTCGGCGGCGAGGGACTTGAGGAGGTTGCGGATCCACAGCACGCCCTCGGGATCGAGGCCGTTGACGGGCTCGTCGAGGATGAGTGTGGCCGGGTCGCCGAGGAGGGCGGCGGCGATGCCGAGGCGCTGTCCCATGCCGAGGGAGAAGCCCTTGACGCGGCGGTGGGCGACGTCGGTCAGGCCGGTGAGGGCGAGGACCTGTTCGACTCGTGCCCGGGGGATGCCGTGGGTGTGGGCGAGGGCACGCAGGTGGTGGTAGGCGGTGCGGCCGGGGTGGACCGAGCGGGCCTCCAGCAGGGCGCCGACCTCCGTGAGGGGCGCGGGGTGGGCGGCGTAGGAGCGTCCGCCCACGGTGGCGTGGCCGCGGGTGGGGGCGTCGAGGCCGAGGATCATCCGCATGGTCGTGGACTTGCCGGCGCCGTTCGGGCCGAGGAAGCCGGTGACGGTGCCGGGGCGGACGGTGAAGGACAGGTCCGTGACGACCGTCCGGTCGCCGTAGCGTTTGGTGAGTTCGTGTGCCGTCAGCATGCTTCGATGCTCGTCCGGGCGGGGGCGGCGGGCGTCGGACCGGCGGTGGTAATCGGGGTGAGGGGTGTCGTACCCGGGTACTACCGTTGCGGGCATGAGCTATGTGATCCGGTCCGTCCGTGCTGATGAGTGGCCTGCGGCGAAGGAGCTGCGGCTCGCGGCGCTGCGGGACCCGGTGGCGCACCTGGCCTTCCTGGAGACGTACGAGGAAGCCGCGGCCAGGCCGGACTCCTTCTGGCAGGAGCGGACGGCCGGTGCCGCCGAAGGGGCGGACGCGAGGCAGCAGATCATTGCCGAGGGGCCGGACGGGCAGTGGGTGGGGACGCTGACCGTGCTCGTGGAGGAGCCCGGGACGACGGACTGGGCCGGGTTTCCGGTGGAGCGGAAGCAGGGGCATGTCGTCGGCGTGTTCGTACGGCCCGAGGAGCGCGGGAGCGGGCTGACCGAAGTGCTGTTCGACGCGGCTCTGGAGTGGGCGTGGGGGCGGGGGCTGGAGCGGGTGCGGCTCATCGTGCACGAGGAGAACGGGCGGGCGCAGCGGTTCTATCGCCGGGCGGGGTTCCTGCCGAGTGGGGTGACCGTGCCGCTGGGGGACGCCCGGGAGTTGGAGTTCGTGCTCGAGCGGAGCTCTGCGGGGGTGCCCTTCTCAGACCGGTAGTTCGTCGTGCGGCCAGCGGGCGCGGCCCTGTTCGCGGGACCGGAGCAGGGCCAGGGTCGGCATGCCCCGGTCCGCTCCGGTGGCCAGCAGCTCCGGGAGCTGGGGGAGCGGGGCCACGGCGGCGACGTCGTCCAGGACGAGTGTGAATGGTGGGTCGAGGCGACCGGAGGATGACCGTTCGGCCATGTGCCGGCCGCGCTCGACCACGCTGGAGACGAGGGCCGTCAGGAGGGGCATGGCGCCCGGGTTCGTCCTGGGGTCCTCGATGGATTCACCCACCACATAAAGCGTGCCCCCTTCGTGGACGAAGGAATCCAGGGCGAGGGCATCAGTTCGGTTGGGCGTGCAGGCCTCGCGGATGTTGACCGTGGAGAGGGCCGTCAGGGCACGGGTCGTCAGCTGCTGGGCCATGTCCCGGCGTTCGGGGTGGGCGGTGAGGGCGCCTTCGAGTTCGCCCGCGGAGCCCGGGGCGGCCTTGGGGTTGGTACGGAGGATCCGTACGGCGTCCTGGATCTGGGTGCCCTGGGACCAGCGGTGGACGTGGCGGATGGTGCGGCCGTCGATGGCGGCGGCGTGCAGGTAGCTCCGCAGGAGTGTCTCGGCCGTGTCGCTGAGGGCTTGGTCGAGTTTGGCGGTGGGGCGGACGGGGGTGAGGAGGGCGGTCGCCCTTCCCGCGGCTGTGGCCTTGTCCTCGCAGCCGGCTGTGGGGGACCAGTGGAGGCGGGCCGGGGTGGCGCAGAGGTGGGTGGGGTCGTAGAGGTGGGTGGGGCCCAGTTTGGCCCGGGCGTCTTTCGTCTCCTGCCAGAGGGCGGGGTTCGAGGTGACGACCAGGGCTGGGCCCTCCGCGTCGCGTACCGCCTGGATGGCGGTGGTCTGGCGGGACTCCCTCGGAGCCACGAGGATCTTTTCCCAGCCGCCCACCCGTTCCCGGCCGAACAGGGAGGCCGGGGTTGTGGGCGCGGCGGCCGGGGCCGGGGCGAGGGGCGCCGTCGGCTCCAGGACGTGTGTGGGCTCGGGGACCGCACGGCGGGGGGTGGGGACGTCGTGCGGCGTGGATGCCGGCGGCACGTGTTGCGCCGGTGTGGGTACGTCGCGCTGCGCCGGGGCCGGCGCGCTGTGCTGCTCCGCCGCCGGCACCTCGTGCCGCGTCGGTGCCTCGTACACGGCTCCTGCGGCGGAGGCCGCGCGGTCCTCCGCGGCCGCCCGCTCCGCCCGGCGCCTCGCCCGGACCGCCCGCCACCGGGCCAGCGTGCCCATCACGAACACCGTCAGGACGACCAGGATCATCAGCTGGCCGATGAACAGGCCCCAGAACAGGCCGTAGCCGGAGAGTTCGCCGGGGGGTGTGTCGGGCCAGGCGCCGGGGATGTCGTGGGGCTGGGCGATGAGGCCGCGCATGGCCGGGGGCGTGCGGGTGAAGGTGACGCCGGACGGCCAGGAGCCGTGGGAGAACAGGGCGGCGAGGCCGGTGGCCGTCCACACCAGCAGGGTCATGCCGAGGATGAACGCGAGTATGCCGACCAGCAGGCCGTCGGGGATGCCCCCCTGGTGGTCCCGCTGGGTGCGGTCGTCCGGTCTCACGCGTCCTCCCCCTACGCCACCGTCGATTCGGAGTCGCCCAGGCGGTGTTCCACGAAGGCCGCAGCCCGTTCCTCCGCCTCGAGTTCGGCGGCGTGCAGGGCGTCGTCCTCCGCGAGGTCGGCGGAGGACTCGGTCATCGCGCGGTCGGTGAAGACCAGGGGGCGTTCGGTCTCCGTGACCAGGTGTTTGACGACCTGGACGTTGCCGTTGACGTCCCAGACGGCGATGCCGGGGGTGAGGGTCGGGATGATCTCCACCGCCCAGCGGGGCAGGCCCAGGACGCGGCCCGTCGCCCTCGCCTCGTCCGCCTTCTGGGCGTAGATCGTTCTGGTCGAGGCCATCTTCAGGATCGCCGCGGCCTCCTTCGCCGCCGCGCCGTCCACCACGTCGGACAGGTGGTGGACGACCGCGACGAAGGACAGGCCCAGTCGGCGGCCGAACTTCAGCAGGCGCTGGAAGAGCTGGGCGACGAAGGGGCTGTTGATGATGTGCCAGGCCTCCTCGACCAGGAAGATGCGCTTTTTCCGGTCGGGGCGGATCCAGGTGTGTTCCAGCCACACGCCGACGATCGCCATGAGGATGGGCATGGCGATGGAGTTGCGGTCGATGTGGGACAGGTCGAAGACGATGAGCGGGGCGTCCAGGTCGATGCCGACCGTGGTGGGGCCGTCGAACATGCCGCGCAGGTCACCGTCGACGAGACGGTCCAGGACCAGTGCCACGTCCAGGCCCCAGGCCCGTACGTCGTCTATGGCGACGTTCATCGCCTCGGCCGACTCGGGTTCGGGGTGGCGCAGCTGCTCGACGATGTCGGACAGGACCGGCTGGCGATCGACGATGGTCGCGTTGACGTAGGCGTGCGCGACCTTCAGGGCGAAGCCGGAGCGCTCGTCGAGGCCGTGGCCCATCGCGACCTCGATGATCGTCCGGAGCAGCGCGAGCTGGCCCGTGGTCGTGATCGCCGGGTCGAGCGGGTTGAGGCGGATACCCATGTCCAGGGCCGCCATCGGGTCCAGGCGGATGGGGGTTATACCCAGCTCCTGGGCGACGAGGTTCCATTCGCCCACCCCGTCCTCGCCCTGGGCGTCCAGGACGACGACCTGGCGGTCGCGGAAGCGGAGCTGGCGCAGGACGTACGTCTTCTCCAGCGCCGACTTGCCGTTGCCGGACTCGCCCAGGACCAGCCAGTGGGGGGCGGGGAGCTGCTGGCCGTAGAGCTGGAAGGGGTCGTAGATGTACCCCTTTCCGGAGTACACCTCGCGGCCGATGATGACGCCGGAGTCGCCGAGGCCCGGGGCGGCCGTCGGCAGGTAGACCGCCTGGGCCTGGCCCGTGGACGTGCGCACCGGGAGCCGGGTCGTCTCGACCTTCCCGAAGAGGAAGGAGGTGAAGGCGTCGGTGAGGACGGACAGCGGGTCCCGCATAGGTCCTACCTCCGAATGCCGGTGGCGAAGGGAAGGGTGTTCACGAAGGCGCGGTGGTGCTCGCGGTCGCACCACTCCAGCTTCAGGTACGACTTTCCCGCCGAGGCCCTTATCGTCCGCTTGTCGCGGGCGAGGGCCTCGGGAGAGCGGGAGGAGACGGTGATGTAGCCGACGAGGTTGACGCCGGCGGCGCCGCTGGCGAGGTCCTCGCCGCGCTGGTCGAGCCGGGAGTTCGCGGCCACGTCGCGCGGGTCGATGGTGCGGTTCATCTTGGCGGCGCGGGACGCCTCGGCCTCGTCGTTGGTCTTCTCCGTCAGCATGCGCTCGATGGCGACCTCGGTGGGTTCGAGGTCCATGGTGACGGCGACCGTGCGGATCACGTCCGGGGTGTGGACGAGCAGCGGGGCGAGGAAGTTGACGCCGACGGGGGTCATCGGCCACTCCTTCACCCAGGCCGTGGCGTGGCACCAGGGGGCGCGGGTGCTGGACTCGCGGGTCTTGGCCTGGAGGTAGGTGGGTTCCATGGCGTCCAGCTCGGCCGGCCAGGCGTTGCGCTTCGTCATCGCCTGGATGTGGTCGATCGGGTGGTCCGGGTCGTACATGGAGTGGATCAGCGAGGACAGTCTGCTCTGGCCGAGCGGCTGCCGTACGCGGATGTCGGCCTCCTGGAGGCGCGAGCAGATGTCGGTGAGCTCGCGGGCCATGACGACGGCGAGTCCGGCGTCCCGGTCGGCCTTGCCGCCGTGGGCTCGGGCGGCCCGGGCCATGGCGTTGGCCTCGGCGGCGAGGTCGCGGGTGTAGTGCATGCAGGCGACGAGGTAGGCGCGGTGCTGCTCGCTGCTGGTGGACACCATCGACTGGAGCTGTTCGTACGACTGCTGGAGCCATGGCGGTGCCTTGTCGTCCCCGCGCACGGCGACGTCCTTGGCGTGGGCGTCCGGGTCGGCGGGGAGGGTGCGGGCGAGCATCTGGAGGCGGGTGACGAAGCCGTCGCCGTTGGCCACGTGCTTGAGCAGTGTGCCGAACCGGTCGACGAGGGCCTCCTGGTCCTCGCTGTCGCGCAGGCCGACGCCGGGGCCCTCGATCTCGATGGCGGCGGTGACGGTCTTGCGGTCGGCGTGCAGCAGGACGGCGATCTCGTCGGGCCCGAAGGGGGCGGAGAGCCAGGTGATCCGGCCGATGCCCGGGGGCGGTCCGACCTCGATCTCCCGCCCGTCGAGCCGCGTCCCGGCCTCGATGACGGAGGAGCGGTAGGTGGCTCCCTGCTTCAGGGTCTGCTTGTAGCTGCGGTTGATCTCGAACCACTTGTAGAACGTGCGGTGCTTGTACGGCATGTACACGGCGGCCAGCGCCAGCATCGGGAATCCGGCGAGCAGCACGATGCGCAGGGACAGCACGGGGACGAGGAGCCCGCACATCATGCCGAGGAACGCGCCCACGACGATCAGGGCGATCTCACCGGTCTCGCGGTTGCGGCCGATGATCGCGTTCGGCCGGGCGCGGCCGATCAGATATGTACGGCGGGGCGTGACCGGATGGGACACGTGGGACTCGGTTGTCAACGCCCTTCACCTCCCGTGCGATTGGTACTGCTGTTGCGGGTGCTGCTGGCGTGGGGAGTGTTGACGGGGCTGCTCGAACGGGGTGCGGGTGCGGCGGAGGGGACAGATCCGCCGCCGTTCGAGGTGCGCGAGCTGTGCGCGGCGACTCCGCCGGAGGCGGGGTTGCTGGGGCGGGGGGCGGAGGACTGGCTGCCTCCGCCGTTGTTGTCGGCGCGGGAGCTGTGGGTCTTGATGCCCTGCGCGACCAGGGTGGCCGGGGAGCTGATGACCGCGGCGGCCTTGCTCTCGGCGCCCTGCATGAGGCGGTTGTTGCGGGAGCCGGCGATCTCGTCGCCGAAGCCGGGGACGAAGCGGTAGATCATCGCGCTGGCGAAGATGGCGAGCAGGATGATGGCGAGGCCGGAGACGACGGCGGAGAAGGCGTCGGGGCCGTCGTCGGCGGAGAGCGCGCCGGCGAGGCCGAGCACGATGACGATCACCGGCTTGACCAGGATCACGGCGATCATGATGCCGGCCCAGCGGCGGACGTGGCCCCACAGGTTCTTGTCGACGAGGCCGGCGTAGACGACGGTGCCGAGGAGGGCGCCGACGTAGAGGAGGGCGGCGCGGATGACGAGCTCCAGCCACAGCACGCCGGCGGCGAGGATGCTGACCAGGGAGACGACGATCAGCATGATCGGGCCGCCGCCGATGTCCTCGCCCTTCTTGAGGGCCTCGGAGAACGTGCCGAAGAAGGCGTCGGTCTGGTCGCCGGTGGCTTTGGCGAGGACCTCGGTGATGCCGTCGGTGGCCGATACGACCGTGTAGAGGATCAGCGGGGTGAAGGCGGAGGCCAGCACGGTCAGCCAGAGGAAGCCGATGGCTTCTGAGATGGCGGTGGTGACGGGGACGCCGCGCACCGCCCGCTTGGCGACGGCCAGGAGCCAGAGCAGGAGCGTGAGGATCGTCGACGCGGCGAAGACGACGGCGTACTGCTGGAGGAACTTGGGGTTGGTGAAGTCGACGTTCGCCGTGTCCTTCACGGCCTCGCTGAGCTTTTCGACGGTCCAGGAGGCGGCGTCGGCACAGCCCTTGGCGAGGGAGGAGAGGGGGTCGAGGGTGGAGGTGGGGTTCAGGCGGGAGGTGCCGCCGCCGGAGCCGCCGCCGCTGCCGGTGTCGCCTTCGCAGATTTCCCGGGCCCTGCCGGAGAGCAGGGAGCAGTTGTCGTTGCTGGGTGTGGGCGACGGCGTGGGGGCGGCGACCGCTCGGCCGGCGAGCAGGACGACGGCGGTCTGCACGGCTGTGAGGGTCGCGGCGAGCTTGGCTGCGCGGCGCGGGCTACCGGGCATACGTGAACCCTCCGAACTCCTCGACGGCCTTGGAGATGTCGTCCGACGTCGACACCCTGTTGTCGCCGTTGACCGGCGCGGGGCCTTCCTTCTGGGAGAAGCTGTCGACCTTCCAGTCGCCGTCGGTCCAGCGCAACTGGAGGGTCATGGTGAACCAGTCGCTGGTGACCGGGTTCTCCGAGCTCTCCCCCGTCATCCCGTAGACGCCCGTGCACCAGACCTCGACGGTGGCGGTGCTGCCGCCGAACTCGGTGACCTTGGTGCCGACCGGCATGGTGCGGGAGACGTAGGTGCTGCCCTTCGGTGCGTTGCCGTTCTGGTCCAGGCCGACCTTGTCCAGGAACGCCTTGTCGTACACCTGGTCGAGATTTCTCTCCAGCTCGGAGACCCTCCCGGCGTCGAACACCTGACGGACGATCTCGGGGCGCCGCGCGGGCTTGAGGATGTCGGCCGAGACGAGCACCACCGCGTAGTTCGCCGCCGCGCTCTCCACCCCTTCCTGGTCCTGGGCGAAGCCCGACGGGATGCCGGCGGCCGACTTGGACTTGACGGGGCGTTGGCCGGAGGGGGCCGTGGCCGCTGTTTCCGGTTTGGTGCCGGCGTCGTCCGAGGAGGAGGAGTCGTCACCGCCCCGGTTCGCGAAGGCGATTGCCGCGATGAGGAGGACCACTACGCCGACCACCGTGACCAGGCTGCGGGACGACGAGCGGCGGCGGGGGGTGCCGTAAGGGTCGGCTCCGGTGTCGGGCAGGCGGGTGCGGGTCTGGCCCGTGCCGCCGTAGCCGCCGGAGGCCTCGTGCTCGTCACCGAGACTCATGCCGCGTACGCCCCCTCGACGTCGTGCGGAAACACCTCGTACCGGTCGTACTGCTCGTACTCCTCGTACGACGGTAGCCGTGCTGGTTCCCGCGCGGGCGCGGTGTGGTGACTCGACATCAGGGAAACGCAACCTTCGCCGGTGGGCACGACGGGCGGGTGGGATGGAGGGGGAGCCGGGCGTGCCCGGCCGGGGCGGGTGGGGCCCGGCCTACACGGCCATGCCGTAGACGATGGTGAAGAGCGTGCCGAGTGAGCCGATGATGAACACGCCCGTCAGGCCCGCGATGATGAGGCCCTTGCCCTGCTCCGCGCTGAAGGTGTCCCGCAGGGCGGTGGCACCGATGCGCTGTTTGGCGGCGCCCCAGATGGCGATGCCGAGGCAGAGCAGGATGGCGACCGCCATCACGACCTCGATCATCACCTTGGCCTCGTTGCCCAGGCTGCCGAAGGGGCCCCAATCCGGAGCGATCCCGCCGATGATGGTGTTGATGTCTCCCTTATCGGCCGCAAAGAGCATGTAAGTCACCGCCCCTGTTGGGTAGTTCCGCACCCTCTGCGGTCGTGCAGAGGTCAGGCCTCATTCTCGCCGACGATGACGCTGTCGGATGTCGACTTGGCGTCATTGATTGGCGGGTTTCGTACGAATACCTTGCCACCGTTCCGCGTCGACCCCTAAGGGAGGCGCCGGACGGTGTACAAAGGATCGTATGGTCACTCTGTGTATCACGGCAGGTCACGCCGGGCAATGAGGCCTGAGCGAAACCTGTCGTGTGGTTCCGTCGTTGTGCCCTCTACGACCTGCGTCACCTTTTCGGACCGTTTCTGACGGTCGGTCGGGTGAGCGGTCGACCCGGTGTTCTCCGGGTGAAGGCTACCTGGCGCGGCGAACGGGCCACGGCTGGGTTGCCCGGCTCGTTCGTCCGGCGTTCCTTCAGTGACGGTCTGTCACGGGTGGGAGGGGGCAGCCGGTGAAGGCGCCGACCCCGTTCGGGAGTCTGACGTTTCTCTCACCTACATCCGACACAGTGGCGCCGATGAAGCGCGTCCTCTCGGAGGTCGAGGACGCCGTCGGTGGGTACCGGTTCGCCACCGGTACGGCGACGGGGGCGACGGCCGTGACCCTCACCGGATATCCCGACTCCCGCGAGACGCCCGTCAGCTGTACCGACAAGCCGACAGCGTGGTGCTCGGTGCGGAGGTGGGGTGGCGTTACCGGGAGGCGGCGGGTGACCCGTGACGGGACCGTGCGCCGGGTGCTCCCCGGCGTGCCGACCCGTGCCGGCCCGCGCCGCCCCGTGCTCTTGGGTGTTCCCCTGTCCGCCCCGACTCTCCTTCCCGTGATCATTCCGGCGAACGGCGGCCGCCTCTACACTGACCACGCGACGGACTCCTGGCCGGCGAGGGGCGGTTGACGGTGCGTAAGGCATGGATCGTGGCGAGTGTTGCGATCAGCTCCGCCCTGGCCTTCGTGATGCTGCTCGTCGTCGGGGTCTACATCGTCGCCGGGAACCTGGCCAACGGGGTCGGCGGTGGGGCGAAAGCCCTCGCCAAGGGAGCGGTGCCTGCCGCGTACTCCGACCTCGTGCAGAAGTGGGGCAACCTCTGCCCCGCCATCAGTCCGGCCCTGCTCGCCGCCCAGCTCTACCAGGAGAGCGGCTTCAACCCGAGGGCCCAGAGCCACGCCGCCGCCCAGGGGATAGCGCAGTTCATTCCCGGTACGTGGGCCACGCACGGCATCGACGGCGACGGGGACGGGGACCGGGACGTATGGGACCCGAAGGACGCGATTCCCTCTGCCGCGTCGTACGACTGCGAACTCGCCTCGTACGTGAAGAAGGTTGGCGGGAATCCGACCGAAAACATGCTGGCCGCGTACAACGCGGGGGCGTACGCGGTGATCAAGTACGGGGGCGTGCCGCCGTACAGCGAGACCCGGAACTACGTGAAGAGGATCACGTCGCTCTCCGAGAGCTTCGCGGCACCCGTCGGGCGGGTCGACCCCTCCGAGCAGGCCGCCGGTGCCATCGAGTACGCGCAGAAGAAGCTCGGCACGCCCTACCTGTGGGGCGGCACCGGCACCGCTGAGCAGGGCGGACGGTTCGACTGCTCGGGACTGACCCAGGCCGCCTACGAGACGGTGGGCATCAAGCTGCCGCGCGTCGCCAACGACCAGTACAACGCCGGGCCGCACCCCGCGCGGGACGAACTGCTCCCGGGCGACCTCGTGTTCTTCTCGGACGACCTCACCAATTCGCGTGCCATCCGGCATGTCGGCATTTATGTCGGAGGTGGGTACATGATCGACGCGCCGCGAACGGGTGCGGTGATCCGGTTCGACCCGATCGACACCCCCGACTACTTCGGGGCCACCCGGGTGACCGAAGATGGCGCGAAAGCACTGCCCACGACTGTGTGAGCCGAGTGTGAACCCACCCCCTGAGCTGCGAAGACGTGTCTCTCTTCGATAACGTCTGGGTGATCATTCGGTGGAGTGTGGAACGTATCAGCGGGGACCATGCGTTCCTGGTGACGTAGCCGAGCGGACGTGAGTCGGCACGTGTCACGCACGCGTGCAGCGGAAGCGGATCTACAACCACGGGGGTGGCAGGAGCGGCGCACACACAGGTGCGCCGGGAGAGACGATGAAGGGGCCGCAGCATCATGGCTGGACTCGCCGAATCCGGGTCGAACCCCGACGTCGACCTGCTTTATGACATCAATGGCCTGGCCAAGGACGCGCCGCCGTGGTTCGACCGGGTCATGGAGTTCGTGGGCGAGTACGGGTTGTTGCTCGCCATCGTCCTGCTCGTGCTCTGGTGCTGGTGGTCCGTGCGGCGTTGGGGTGAGGAGGACGCGGCGTCCTCCGTCGCGGCGCTGGTCTGGGCGCCGCTCGCGGCGGGGATCGCCGTGCTGGTCAACGTCCCGATACGGGGTTTCGTGGAACGGCCCCGGCCGTTCCTGGACCACCAGGGGCTCGAGGTGCTCGTCAGCGGCAAGACCGACTACTCGTTCGTGAGCGACCACGCGACGATCGTCATGGCGATGGCGGTCGGGCTGTTCGTCGCCAACCGGAGGTTCGGGCTGGTCGCGTTGGTGCTGGCCGTGTTCGGCGGGTTCATTCGCGTCTACATGGGAGTGCACTACCCGACCGATGTCGTCGGCGGGTTCGCGCTGGGGACGGCTGTGGCGCTGCTGTTGTCGCCGGTGGCGATGGCGCTGTTGACGCCGGTTGTCCGGGCGATCGAGCGGTCGCCTCGGGCGGGGTGGCTGGTGCGGGGGCGTGGGCGCGGGGTCGGTGGCGGCGGGGCGGATTCGGTGGTGCCCGGGGCTCGGAGTGAGCGGGCCGGGGCCGGGGCGTCCGAGCGGGACCTTGCTGCCTAGTTCTCGGCGTTTTTGCTGGGGCGGGGTGGGTGCGCAGCCCGGCGTAGCGGGGTGCCGCTTCTTTGGGACGGGCGCCGCCCTGGGGTACCTCCCAGGCCCTTAAGGCACTGGGGGAGGCACGACTGCCCGCAGCTCAGCCCGCCGCAGCTCAGCGAGCGGGCGGACGCGGCTCAGCGGGCGGGTGGCCGTTTCTGGGCCGTCTCATAGCGCCTGGGGATAAGTGAAGAAGCGGTTCGGGTCGTACTGCTTCTTCAGTTTTGTCAGGCGGGTTGCCGCGTCGCCGTAGTACGCCTTGCGCCAGTCGGTCAGGGTCGGGTCCGTGTAGTTCTGGTAGGCCGCGCCTGAGGCGTGGGGGCGCATGGACTTGTGGGCCGAGGTGAGCCAGGAGCGGGCCGTGGAGCCCGTCGTGCCCGGGCGCCAGGAGGCGATGTACTGGGCCAGCATGCGGGAACGGCGGTGGACGAAGGCCGTGGAGGTCGGGGAGACGCGGTTCACCGCTCCGCCCAGGGCGGTGAGCGCGATGCTGCCCGTGCCGCCGCGTACCGACCCGATCTGGGACAGCAGCGTGCGGATACCGGCCGCGGACAGGGAGCGGTCGAAGAAGTCCGACGCCGCGGCGTACGTCTCGCGGCCCAGCGCGCCCTTCGGGGAACGGCCCGGAGTGGAGCCGGGCAGATGGCACTGGGCGTCCGTCGGGAACGAGGAGCAGCCGGCGTAGACCTCCATCGACTCCTCGTACGAGCGGCGCCGCAGGGAGACGCTGCTCGCCGGGGCGCCGACGCGGTCGGCCAGGCGGTCCACGGCGTTCTGGAGTTCGCCGTAGGTGCCGAGGGAGAAGGCCGCGACGGAGATGGTCGGGTTGCCGCCGGCGGCGCTCGCCAGGTGGAGGGACGACCAGATCTCGTCCGGCTGGGTCGGGCCCCACTCCTGCCAGGCCTTCACCACCGCGGCCGCTTTCGACCAGGGCCAGGACATGTACGCCGAGACGCCCTGCGGGGCCGGGTGGGTCTTGAAGCGCAGTTCCGTCACCACGCCGAAGTTGCCGTTGCCGGCGCCGCGCAGGGCCCAGAAGAGATCCTTGTGCTCGCGGGCGTCCGCGACGAGCTGCTTGCCGTCCGCGGTGATCAGGGTGGCCTGGGTGAGGCTGTCGCAGGTCAGGCCGTAGGCACGGGAGACCACGCCGTGTCCGCCGCCGAGGGTGAGGCCGGAGATGCCGACGGTGGGGCAGGAGCCGGCGGGGATCGTGACGCCCTTCGCGGCCAGGGCGCGGTAGACGTCGATGAGTTTGGCGCCGGCGCCGATCACCGCGGTGTCGCCGGAGGCCCGGACGCGGTTGAGTTTCGAGACGTCGATGATCAGGCGGCCGTCACCGGAGGACCAGCCGGCGTAGGAGTGGCCGCCGTTGCGGATCGCCACGCGCAGGGCGTGGGCGCGGGCGTAGGCCAGGACGGTGCGGATGTCGTCCGGGTGGGACACGTACGCGACCGCGGCGGGCTTGAGGGCGTCGAAACGGGTGTTGTAGAGCTGCCGGGCCGTCGCCCAGGCGGTGTCGCCCGGGCGGATGAGGGGGCCGTCGAGGTCGCGGGCGAGGGCGGACCAGTTGGCGGCGGTGACGGTTCTCGTGGTGGTGGCGTGCGTGGTGGTCGTGGCCCTGGAGCGGGTGTCCGAATGCGTGCAGGCGGTGGTGAGGGGGGTCGCGGTCGCGGCGATGCCCGCCGTGCCGACTGCGAGGAATGTGCGCCGTTCCATGGGGCCTCCCGGTGGTTCCGTCGTGGGAGACGGGGTGGTGGGGGCGAGGGTTCCATGGGGACAGCGCCGACGCAGCACTACCGCGTCAGCCGGTCACGTGTCTTTCCGCGTCCGTGCGCGCCTGGCTTCTCGCTCTTCTGGCCGGGCCGCGCCAGCCGCAGGTGCAGTGGGCCATGCAGAAGTGGCCCTTCTCCTTTGTCGTCGTGCGGTGTTCGGGGAGGTTGGGGGGAGCCTCCAGCCCGTCCTGCTGCGCCACGACGACCACGTTACCCAGCGCGGGTAAAGGCTTCGTATGCCGGCTGGGGCGGGCTCGCGTGACGGGGGAACATACCGGTCGTTAACCGGAACAACAAGGGGGCCCGTGACGGACGTACCGGCTGGGGGTAGGCAGGCGATGACTGGGCGGCAGCGGGAACGGCGGCGCAGGCGGACGGGTGCGGCGGTCGTCGCGGCCGGGGTCATGGCCGGGGTGGGGCTGGGAGCCGGCGGGTGCGCGGGCGGTGACGCGGTGGCCGGGGACGCTCCCGGCGGGGACGCGGTCGTCGAGCTGCACCGGGCCGCGGACCGGCTGGTGGAGGCGGGGAGTTCGAAGGCCCGTACGTCGATGGAGATGGCCACCGGCGGGACCCGGGTGACCATCCGGGGCGCGGGGGTCTACGACTACCGGAAGCGGATGGGGCAGCTCAGGGTGCTGCTGCCGCAGGATCCCGCGGGGGCCACCGAGCGCCGGCCCATCACCGAACTGCTCGCGCCGGGAGCGCTCTTCATGAAGAACCGGGGCGCCGGTGTGCCCCCGGACAAGTGGGTGCGGGTGGACATCCGGACCCTGTCCGACGGGAACCTCGTCACCGGCGGGGCCACCGATCCGTTCGCGGCGGCCGAGGTGCTGCGCGGGACGCGGTCGGCGAAGTTCGTGGGCAGGACCGAGGTCGCGGGCACCGGCGTGCGGCACTACCGGGGGACGGCGGATCTCGGAGCTGCCGCTAAGAAGGCCTCCGAGGGCAACAAGGAGGCCCTGAAGGCGGCGGCGAAAGGGTTCGCCACGGCCGAAGTGCCGTTCGACGTCTACCTCGACGACGAGGGGCGGATCCGTAAGGTCCGGCACCGGTTCAGCTTCGTGGGCGGGCAGCAGAAGAGCCCCGTGGCCGTCGCCTCGGTCACGTTGCTCTACGATTTCGGGGCCTCGGCGCGCGTACGGCTGCCGGACGCCGACGACATCTACGCGGGCAAGATCGCCGAGGAGTGACCGGCGTGAACTAGCCCGTCCGTGCCATGCGCGGTGTGTATGCCGCTCCCTACTCTAGGAAGTCGGTAACAGCAGAGACGAGGTGATGCACGTGGCTCCGGTCGGCGGTACGGCAGTTCAGGACCACGTGGCCCTCGCCGAGATCGAGCTGTGCGGAGAGCTGATCATCGCGGCCTCGGCCGCCGACGAGGACCGGCTCAGCCTGGAGAGCATCGACGAGGTGCTGAGAGTGGCCGAGGAGCGGAGCGCCGCGGACTGAGCCCGGCTCACGTCCGCAGCATGCGGGCGATCGCCTGGGTCGCCTCCTTCACCTTCGCGTCGATCTCGTCACCACCCTTGCCGGCGGCGTCGGCCACGCAGTGGCGCAGGTGCTCCTCCAGCAGTTGCAGGGCGAAGGACTGAAGGGCCTTGGTGGAGGCGGAGACCTGGGTGAGTATGTCGATGCAGTAGACGTCCTCGTCGACCATCCGCTGGAGGCCGCGGATCTGGCCCTCGATGCGGCGCAGGCGCTTGAGGTGCTCGTCCTTCTGCTTGTGGTACCCGTGCACGCCCCGGTCGTGGTCGGTCACGACATCCGCTCCGGCGGTGACATCCGTGACATCCCCGGCATTCGTAACGTCGGTCACGTCCGTCATCGCGTCCTCCTGGTGGGCTGTGAGCCGACAGATACCCCTACTGGGTATATGGTATCGAACTTTGCTGGGTATACGGCCCTTGGACCGCCCCCGTGCTCATCACTGTGCCTGATGGGCGACACTGGTGGGCGGCCCGATAGCCGTGGCCGGATGATGCGCCTAGCATCAGCCTGACCGAAACCCAAGCAAGCCGAGGACCCCACGTGCGCTTTCGTCTGACCCCCAGGGAGACGAGCTTCTACGACATGTTCGCCGCGTCCGCGGACAACATCGTCACGGGCTCGAAACTCCTCATGGAACTGCTCGGGGCGGACGCTTCCGCCCGAGCCGAGATCGCAGAGCGTATGCGGGCAGCGGAACACGCAGGTGACGACGCCACGCACGCGATCTTCCACCAGTTGAACTCCTCGTTCATCACGCCGTTCGACCGCGAGGACATCTACTCCCTCGCCTCGTCCCTCGACGACATCATGGACTTCATGGAGGAGGCCGTCGACCTGGTCGTCCTCTACAACGTCGAGGAACTGCCCAAGGGCGTCGACCAGCAGATCGAGGTGCTGGCGCGCGCGGCCGAACTGACGGCCGAGGCGATGCCGCACCTGCGGACGATGGAGAACCTCACCGAGTACTGGATCGAGGTCAACCGGCTGGAGAACCAGGCCGACCAGATCCACCGCAAGCTGCTCGCGCACCTCTTCAACGGCAAGTACGACGCCATGGAGGTCCTCAAGCTGAAGCAGATCGTGGACGTGCTGGAGGAAGCGGCGGACGCGTTCGAGCACGTGGCGAACACGGTGGAGACCATCGCCGTCAAGGAGTCCTGACCTCTTCATGGACACCTTTGCTCTGGTCGTGACCATCGGGGTCGCGCTCTTCTTCACGTACACCAACGGTTTCCACGACTCGGCGAACGCGATCGCCACGTCCGTGTCGACGCGGGCGCTGACGCCGAAGGCCGCGCTGGCCATGGCCGCGGTGATGAACCTCGCCGGTGCGTTCATGGGCTCCGGGGTCGCCAAGACCGTCAGCGAGGGGCTGATCCAGACGCCCGTGGGGTCGAAGGGGATGGGGATCCTCTTCGCCGCGCTGGTGGGTGCGATCACCTGGAACCTGATCACCTGGTACTTCGGGCTGCCGTCGTCCTCCTCGCACGCGCTGTTCGGCGGCATGGTCGGGGCGGCGCTCGCCGGTGGCACGACCGTCTACTGGCACGGGGTGCTGGAGAAGGTCGTCATACCCATGTTCATCTCCCCGGTGGTCGGTCTGCTGGCCGGATACCTGGTGATGACCGCGATCATGTGGATCTTCCGGAAGGCCAACCCGCACAAGGCCAAGCGGGGGTTCCGGATAGCCCAGACCGTCTCGGCGGCCGGTATGGCGCTGGGGCACGGGCTTCAGGACGCGCAGAAGACGATGGGCATCGTGGTGATGGCGCTCGTCATCGCGGATGTCGAGGACTACGGCGATCCGATCCCGGTGTGGGTGAAGGTCGCCTGTGCGGTGATGCTGTCGCTGGGGACGTACGCCGGTGGATGGCGGATCATGCGCACGCTGGGGCGGAAGATCATCGAGCTGGACCCGCCGCAGGGGTTCGCGGCGGAGACGACGGGGGCGTCGATCATGTTCACCACGGCGTTCCTGTTCAAGGCGCCGATTTCGACGACGCATGTCATCACGTCGGCGATCATGGGTGTCGGGGCGACGAAGCGCGTGAATGCCGTGCGGTGGGGTGTCGCCAAGAACATCATCCTGGGGTGGTTCATCACGATGCCGGCCGCGGCGGTGGTGGCCGCGGTGTCGTTCTGGATCGTGAACCTGGCGTTCCTGTAGGTGCTGCTCGGCGCAGCCGAGTGAGTACGCGAACGGGCCCGCCCCTGGGAGAGGGGCGGGCCCTTTTCGGCCTCGCGGTGGCACCGCCATGCAGCACCGCGAGGGGTCTCGGCGGGGGTGACTCAGCCGAAGCGGCCGGAGATGTAGTCCTCCGTGGCCTGTATCGACGGGTTGGAGAAGATGCGCTCCGTGTCGTCGATCTCGATGAGCTTGCCGGGCTGGCCGACCGCCGACAGGTTGAAGAACGCCGTGCGGTCGGAGACGCGGGCCGCCTGCTGCATGTTGTGCGTCACGATGACGATCGTGAAGCGCTCCTTCAGCTCGCCGATCAGGTCCTCGATGGCGAGGGTGGAGATCGGGTCGAGGGCGGAGCAGGGCTCGTCCATGAGCAGGACGTTCGGCTCGACCGCGATCGCCCGCGCGATGCACAGACGCTGCTGCTGGCCGCCGGAGAGGCCCGAGCCGGGCTTGTTCAGGCGGTCCTTGACCTCGTTCCAGAGGTTCGCGCCCTTGAGCGACTTCTCGACGACGTCGCTCAGCTCGCTCTTCTTGTAGTTGCCGTTCAGGCGCAGGCCCGCCGCCACGTTGTCGAAGATCGACATCGTGGGGAAGGGGTTCGGGCGCTGGAACACCATGCCGACCTCGCGGCGCACGGACACCGGGTCGATGCCCGACCCGTAGAGGTCCTCGTCGTCGAGGAGCACCTTGCCCTCGACCCGGCCGCCGGACGTCACCTCGTGCATACGGTTCAGCGTGCGCAGGAACGTCGACTTGCCGCATCCGGACGGGCCGATGAACGCCGTCACCGAGCGCGGCTCGACGGTCATCGAGATGTCCTCGATCGCCTTGTGGGAGCCGTAGTAGGCGGTCAGTCCGCTTACGTCGATTCGCTTGGCCATGTCTCTACTTCACTTCCGAAAGTCTGGGGGTCGCTGTGGCCCCGCGCGGCGGTAGCCGCAAATTGACGCTTTAGCGACCGGTCTTCGGGGCCTTCCAGCGGGCGATCCCGCGGGCCACCAGGTTCAGGATCATCACGAAGGCGATCAGGGTGAGCGACGCCGCCCAGGCGCGGTCGTAGGCCGTGACCTCGCCCGATCCATACTGCTGGTAGATGTACAGCGGGAGCGACGCCTGCGCGCCCTCGAAGGGGTTGGCGTTGATGAACTTGCTGCCGAACACCAGCAGCAGCACGGGCGCGGTCTCACCGGCGATGCGGGCGATGGCGAGCATGATGCCGGTGGTGATGCCGCCGAGCGAGGTCGGCAGGACCACCTTCAGGATGGTGCGCCACTTGGGCACGCCGAGCGCGAGAGAGGCTTCGCGGAGCTCGTTCGGGACGAGCTTGAGCATCTCCTCCGTGGAGCGGACGACGACCGGCATCATCAGGATCGCCAGGGCGAGTGACCCGGCGAAGCCGAAGGGCTCCAGCTCGAACATCAGCATGAGGCTGAGGATGAACAGGCCGGCGACGATCGACGGGATGCCGGTCATGACGTCGACGAAGAAGGTGACGGCCCGAGCGAGGTTGCCGCGCCCGTACTCCACCAGGTAGATCGCGGTGAGCACGCCGACCGGCGCGGCGATCAGCGTGGCGAGGCCGACCTGCTGCAGCGTGCCGAGAATGGCGTGGTAGATGCCGCCGCCCGTCTCGGAGTCGGCGATCACGCCCATCGAGTGGGTCAGGAAGTAGACGTCGAGGACCTTCGTGCCGCGTTGGACGGTCGACCACACCAGCGAGGCCAGCGGCACCACGGCGAGCAGGAACGCGACCCACACCAGCGAGGTGACCACGCGGTCCTTGGCCTGGCGGCGGTTCTCGACCCGGGCCGCGATGACGTACGTACCGAGGACGTGCAGGACCGCGGCGATCAGCGCCCACTGGATGCTGCTGTGCAGGCCGGCGGCGGCGCTGATGCCGAGTCCGAGGGCGACGGATCCGGCGGCGATGGCCCACGGAGCCCACTTGGGCAGGTGGCCGCCGCGCAGGGTGCTGGGGCGCTTGGCGGCGACAGAGGGTGAGGTGCTCATGCGTTGGCCCCCGAGTACTCCTTGCGGCGGGCGATGATCGCGCGGGCCGCGCCGTTGACCAGCAGGGTGATGACGAACAGGACCAGACCGGAGGCGATCAGCGCGTCACGGCCGAACTCGGTGGCCTCGCTGAACTTGCTGGCGATGTTCTGGGCGAAGGTGCCGCCGCCCGGGTCGAGCAGGCTGGTGTGGATCAGGAAGTCCGGCGAGAGCACGGTGGCGACGGCCATCGTCTCGCCGAGGGCGCGGCCGAGGCCGAGCATCGAGGCCGAGATGACACCGGAGCGGCCGAAGGGGATGACCGCCATGCGGATCACTTCCCAGCGGGTGGCGCCGAGCGCCAGTGCGGCTTCCTCGTGCATCTGCGGGACCTGGCGGAAGACCTCGCGGCTCACGTTGGTGATGATCGGCAGGATCATGATCGCGAGCAGGATGCCCACGGTGAGCATGGAGCGCGGGGCGCCGTTCTGCCAGGAGAAGATGCCGGTCCAGCCGAGGTAGTCGTTCAGCCAGCCGAAGAGGCCGTTCATGTGCGGGACGAGGACCAGGGCGCCCCACAGGCCGTAGACGATGGACGGCACGGCGGCCAGCAGGTCGATCACGTAGGCGATGGGGCCGCGCAGCCGGCGCGGGGCGTAGTGCGTGAGGAACAGCGCGATGGCGACCGAGACCGGGACCGCGATGACCATGGCGATGATCGAGGAGACGATCGTGCCGTAGGCCAGGACCGCGATGCCGAAGACCGGCGGGTTGACTCCGGTGTTCCACTCGAAGGTCGTCAGGAAGTTGCCGTCGTCCTTGCTGATGGCGAGGACGGCGCGGTAGGTGAGGAAGCCCGCGATCGCGGCCATGATCACCAGCAGCAGGATGCCCGAGCCACGGGACAGACCGAGGAAGATCCGGTCTCCGGGCCGGGTGGCGCCACGGGCCGCGCGCTTCTGCTCGACCGTGGGCGGCTGCGTGGGAGGAGGTGCGTCAGCTATCTGTGTTGTGTCCATCGGGTTCTCCGGTCTGCGGAACCGCACGTGCTGTGCGGCCCTTGGCGGCGGTGCACCGGACGGTGCGGTCCGGTCCCGCTGAGGGGACCGGACCGCACTCAGGTCAGCTCAGGCTCTCGACGGTCGTGCGAACCTTGGTGATGATCTCTTCGGGCATGGGCGCGTAGTCGTTCTCGGCGAGGATCTTCTGGCCGTCCTCCGAGGCCGCGTAGCGCAGGAACGCCTTGACCGCGGGCAGGGTCTCGGCCTTGTTGCCCTTGTCGCAGACGATCTCGTACGTCACCAGGACCATCGGGTAGGCGCCGTCGGCCTTGGTCCCGTAGTTCAGCTGGAGCGCGAGGTCCTTGCCGGTGCCGACGACCTTGGCCTCCGCGATCGCCTTGGTGGCGTTGTCGACGGTCGCCTCGACCGGCTCGGCGGCGCCGGTGTCGATGGCGACGGTCTTGATTCCGTCCTTGGCGTACGACAGCTCGAAGTAGCCGATCGCGCCGGCGGTCTGCTTGACCTGCGCGGCGACACCGGAGGACTGCGGAGCGGACTGGCCGCCCTTGGCCTGCCAGGCCTTGCCGCCCTCGTAGGGGAAGTCCTTCTTGGCGGTGGCGATCAGGTACTTGGTGAAGTTGTCCGTGGTGCCGGACTCGTCCGAGCGGTGGAACGCCTGGATCTTGAGGTTGGGCAGCTTCGCGTCGGGGTTCAGCTTCGCGATCTGCGGGTCGTTCCACTTGGTGATCTTGCTGTCGAAGATCTTGGCGATCGTCGCGGAGTCCAGGACGAGCTTGTCGACACCCGGGACGTTGTACCCGACGGCGATCGGGCCGCCGACCATCGGCAGGTCGATGCCCTGGCCGCCGGAGCAGATCTTCTTGGAGGCCGCGACCTCGTCGGGCTTCAGCGCCGAGTCCGAACCGGCCCAGGGGACCTGGCCCTGCGTGAACGCGGTGACACCGGCACCGGAACCGCCGGCCTTGTAGTTGATCTCCACCTGGCAGGCCGCCGAGAACTGCTTCACCCAGGCGTCGACCGCGTTCTTCTGCGCGGAGGAGCCGTCGGCGAGGACCTGGCCGGAGGCGTCGTCACACTTGATGTTGCTCTGCGCGGCGGCGTTGGAGGAGCCTCCGCCCGGGTTGCCGGTCTCGTCGGAGCCGCACGCCGTGAGGGCCAGGGCGCCGGAGACGGCGAGAGCACCGAGAGCGAGGGCCCGCCGGTTCATGCGCTGAAGCTTCACTTGAGTTCCTTCCAGGAGCCGCCGTCCTGAATCGGCGGCGTGCGAAGTCTGGTGACGCTGGACGAGGCCGCGCACAGCAGGCGCGGCTCGCATCTGGCACGGCCGAAATTAGACAGATCAGGTGAAGGCGCCGATGGCCGCACATGAACGAGGGGTGAACCCCTGCCTAAGGTGCGGTTAGGTCACGGAATGCTTACGGGGAGAGCACGCGCGGGTTCCGCTTCCCGTACCGGAAGGGCTCAGTCCGGTCTTCCGGCCGGTTGCGGCGGGTTCAGCACGGCGAGCAGCGCGTCGATCAAGGGGCGGTCGTGGGGCTGGGTGAGGCGGGCCCGGGCGGCGAAAGGTGTCAGCCACAGCACCCGGTCCACCTCGGCCGTCGGGGAGAACGCGCAGGACATCGCCTCGGCCGCCCAGTAGCGGACCTGCTTGGGGCGGCCGTTCGCCAGGTAGTGCTGGGTGGGCAGCTCGGCGCCCGGGTCGGCCCGGCAGCCCGTCTCCTCGGCCACCTCGCGCAGGGCGCCGGCGAGCGGCTCCTCACCGCGCTTCAGCTTGCCCTTCGGCCAGGACCAGTCGTCGTACTTCGGCCGGTGCACGAGGCAGAGCTCCAGCCCGCCGGTGACGGGGGAGCGGCGCCACAGGACGCAGCCGGCCGCCTGAACGGTGGTGTCCTCGGGAGAGCCGGAGCTCACCGGGTGCTCACCGCCTCCGCCTCCTTCTGCCAGGCCTGCTGGAACGCGAAGCGTGCCGCCTCCACCTCGTGCCGCTGGTCGGCGTGGAGCACGCCGAGGGCGTACGCCGTGGCCGGGGCGATACGGGGGGTACGGGCCGCCTGGGCCGCCGCTGCCGCCGCCTCCGAGGCGTCGCGGTGGCGGTTCAGGGCCTGGCCTGCGGAGAGCAGGCGCAGGTCGACGACCGAGGTGCCGTCGGGTTCGCCGCGGACCGCTTCGCGGGCGTAGCGGTGCAGGCGCAGGAGCAGGCGGACCTGGTGCCAGGGGGCGTCCTGCGGGTGCGGGACCGTGTCCGGGGACAGGCCGTGGATGAGGGCGGCGGCGTTGTACGGGTGGCCCGCGGTGACGAGAGGGAGGGCGGTTACGGCGTCCTTGAGGCGGTCCTTCGCGGCGGCGGCCAGGGGGCGGAGGTCGGTGGTGGACGCGGATCGGGTGAGGGGGACCTCGCTGGCCAGGACGGCGACCTTGTCCGCGATGGCGTGGAAGCGGCTGGAGCCCAGGGCTTGCAGGGCTGTGGAGTGGGCTCGGGTGCGGGCCAATGTCAGTTGGCGGTCCAGTAGAGCGCCTGCTTTTGCTGCTCCTACTGTCAGGTTGCCGCGTTCTTGTGCTGGGGGCGGGGGGTTGCGCAGCCCGGCGTCGCGGGGTGCCGCCCTCTGTGGGACGGGTGCCGCCCCAGCGGCACGACTGCCCGCAGCTGAGTCGGCGTGTTTGCCCGCTGCCCCGTCCGCGCGGGCGCCGGCGGCTGCGCCTGCCGGCGGGCCAGGCAACGCCGTGGAACCCGACAAGCGGTGCAAGGCGCTCAGCAGGCGTTCCAGGCGTGCCGTGTACGCGTGTTCCATGGCCAGGGTGCCCGAGACCCAGGCCAACTCGGGGCGCATGCCCTCGCACCAGTCCGTGTCGAGGAGGGGCTGGAACGTGTGCAGCCCGGCGCTGATGCGGCGGGCCGAGCGGCGGAGCGCGCGGGCCGCGTCGACGGATCCCTCCGCGCCGTTCGCCCCGGAACCGGTCTCCCGGTGCAGGCGCAGCGCGCGGAGGAACTCCGTGGCCTGGGCCCTCAGGTAGCCCGCGAGGGCGTCCCCGGTGGGGGCAGGGCCGGCCATGGGGTCCGTCGGGTCAAGGTGTCGCTGTGCCACGCCGGCGCCTCCGGGCGTCTATGAGCATCTCCTGGACGTTGCGCAGGGGCTGGCCGTCCGCGTCGGTCGCATGCCGGGTCCACTCGCCGTCCGGGCCGAGGTGCCAGGAGGCGGTGCCGTCGGACATGCCGGTCTCCAGCAGCCGGTTCAGGGCCGCCCGGTGGGCCGGGTCGGTGACCCGGACCAGGGCCTCTATCCGGCGGTCGAGGTTGCGGTGCATCATGTCGGCGCTGCCGAACCAGATCTCGGGCTCGCCGCCGTTGCCGAAGGCGAACACGCGCGAGTGTTCGAGGAAGCGGCCGAGGATGGAGCGGACCCTGATGTTCTCCGACAGGCCCGCCACGCCCGGGCGCAGCGCGCAGATGCCGCGCACCCACACGTCCACCGGCACGCCCGCCTGGGCCGCGCGGTAGCAGGCGTCGATGACGGCCTCGTCGACCATCGAGTTGACCTTGATGCGGACGTACGCCGGCCGTCCGGCTCGGTGGTGCTGGATCTCCTTGGTGATCCGGGAGACCAGGCCGTCGCGCAGCGACTTGGGGGCCACCAGGAGGCGGCGGTAGGTCTCGCGGCGGGAGTAGCCGGAGAGGCGGTTGAAGAGGTCCGAGAGGTCCGCGCCGACCTGCGGGTCGGCCGTGAGCAGGCCGAGGTCCTCGTAGAGGCGGGCCGTCTTGGGGTGGTAGTTGCCGGTGCCGACGTGGCTGTAGCGGCGGAGCGTCTCGCCCTCCTGGCGGACCACCAGCGACAGCTTGCAGTGGGTCTTCAGGCCGACCAGGCCGTAGACCACGTGGCAGCCGGCCTCCTCCAGCTTGCGCGCCCACTTGATGTTGGCGTGTTCGTCGAAGCGGGCCTTGATCTCGACCAGGACCAGGACCTGCTTGCCGGTCTCGGCGGCCTCGATGAGGGCGTCGACTATGGGGGAGTCGCCCGAGGTCCGGTACAGGGTCTGCTTGATCGCCAGGACGTCCGGGTCGCCGGCCGCCTGCTCCAGGAAGGCCTGCACGGAGGTGGAGAACGAGTCGTACGGGTGGTGCAGCAGGACGTCCCGCTCGCGCAGGGCGGCGAAGATGTCCGGCGCGGACGCCGACTCGACCTCGGCGAGGTCGCGGTGGGTACCGGCGACGAACTTGCGGTACTTCAGCTCGGGCCGGTCCAGGGAGGCGATGCGGAACAGGCCCGTGAGGTCCAGCGGGCCGGGCAGCGGGTACACCTCGGCCTCGCTGATCTTCAGCTCCCGGACGAGCAGGTCCAGGACCTCGCGGTCGATGGACTCCTCGACCTCCAGGCGAACCGGCGGCCCGAAGCGGCGCCGCATCAGCTCCTTCTCCAGGGCCTGGAGCAGGTTCTCGGCGTCGTCCTCCTCGACCTCCAGGTCCTCGTTCCTGGTGAGGCGGAAGGCGTGGTGCTCCAGCACCTCCATGCCCGGGAACAGCTCCTCAAGGTGGGCGGCGATGACGTCCTCGATGGGGACGTAGCGGCCCGGGGAGCTCTCCAGGAAGCGGGACAGCAGCGGCGGCACCTTGACGCGGGCGAAGTGCTTGTGGCCGGTCACCGGGTTCCGTACGACGACGGCCAGGTTCAGGGACAGGCCGGAGATGTACGGGAAGGGGTGGGCCGGGTCGACCGCCAGCGGGGTCAGCACGGGGAAGATCTGGTGCCGGAACAGGGTGAACAGGCGGGCCTGCTCCTTCTCCTGGAGCTCGTTCCAGCGGACCAGGTGGATGCCCTCCTCCGCGAGTGCGGGGGCGACGTCCTCGTGGTAGCAGGCGGCGTGCCGGGCCATGAGCTCGCGGGAGCGGGCCCAGATCATCTCTAGCACCTCGCGGGGCTGGAGGCCGGAGGCGGAGCGGGTGGCGACGCCGGTGGCGATACGGCGCTTCAGGCCGGCCACCCGGACCATGAAGAACTCGTCCAGGTTGCTGGCGAAGATCGCGAGGAAGTTGGCCCGCTCCAGCAGGGGCGTGTTCGGGTCCTCGGCGAGTTCGAGCACGCGTTCGTTGAACGCGAGCCAGCTTCGCTCCCGGTCGAGGAAGCGGCCCTGCGGCAGCTGGGGCCCGTCGTACGGCGACTCCTCGTACGCGTCGAGGTCGGCGTCGATATCGGGTTCGAGGTCGGAGACGGCCGCCGCGATGGTGTGCGGCCGGTGGGCTGCTATGGAGCCCACGGAGGGCTGCGCGTGCTGGACCTGTGCCTGGGTGTTCGGCTGGCTCATGGACCCATTCTTCCGCGCCGCGAGCATCACGGGCGCGTCGGAAAGCGCGGGCGGGAGCGGGGGCGTCACATGAGTGTTCCCGTTCCCCCCAGGCCCCTCTCGGGGCGGTGAAGGCTCTGGCACGGCGGGAGTCATTGGCCGAGCCTCGCAAGCCCGTCTGAATCGATGGTTACGGAGACATGACGTGTGGGATAGCGCGGGGCGGCTCGCGGGGGTCCGGGAGAGGGCGTTCGGGCCGGGTGCGCGGCCGTCCACAGGTTGTGGACGGCTCCCGTGAGCGCCCCGGGCGGGCCGCGCGCCCCCCGCTGGAAGGACGCGCGGGCCCGGTTCAGGGGAGGCGGCGGGCCAGGAGGACGAAGGCGGTTCCCGTCGCCGCGGCGGCCACTGCCAGGAGGATGCCGGTCTCCGCGAGCTGGAGGGGCCAGAAGTGGGAGGCCGGGTGGTGGTCGGCGTAGTAGCCGGTGATGCCGGTCCCGTCCGCGCACGCGGGCTCGCCCATGCACGCCGGGAACGGGACGCGGGCGCCGTCGGCGGTCAGGGCGCCGTCCTCGACGACCATGCCGTCGGAGGCGAGGGGCGCACCCGGGGCCGCAGTGACGGTCTCCGTCGGCCACAGGTGCGGGCGCAGGCCGTCGAGGACGTGGACCAGGGAGGCGACGGCCAGGACCGCCACGCCGAGGGCGGCCAGCGTCCGGCGCAGCAGCAGGCCCGCCAGGACGCCGACGGCCAGGGCGGCGAGGGCCTGGGCGGTGGCGACGGTGCCGTTGACCTGGAAGACGCCGTTGTCGTGCCACTCGCGCCAGTCCATGGCGCCGAGCAGCGTGCTGTTCGACGACCACAGCACGCGGTGCAGCAGCGTCAGCGCGAGCGTGCCCACCGTGAGCAGCAGGGCCGGGACCGCGAGCTTGGCGGCCAGCCAGCGGGCCGGGGTGACCGACTGGGTCCAGGCCAGCTGGGCGGTGCCGTTCTCCAGTTCGCGTCCGATGAGCGCACCGCCCGCCCACGCCCCGGTGAGCAGCGGGAGGATCCCGAGGAAGCCGGTGCCGAGCGTCACGAGCGTCTGGTACCGGACGTTCGCAGGACCCGGATCGTCGCAGCCCAGGCTCGGGCGGGGCCGGTCGCAGCCCAAGTCCGTGTACTCGGCCCAGGCGGCGTCCGCGCCCGGGAACGTCGCCCAGAGCAGCGTGCCTGCGGTCACCGTCACCAGCATCAGCCAGAACCACAGGGCCGAGCGGTGCAGTCGGAGCATGGCCAGGACCAGGCCGCGCGGTCGCGGGAACCGTTCGGTGGCGGGGGCCTGGACGGTCACGGCGGTCATGCGGCGGCCTCCTGGGCGGGGTCGAGCAGGAGCTCGGGGGCGTCGGGGGAGCGCAGGTGGGCGAGGACGAGTTCCTCCAGGGACGGCCGGTCGGTCTGCCGTCCCGCGCCGAGCGGTCCCGCGGGCCGGACCAGGGCGGTCAGCTGGCGGCCGGTGGTACGGGACTCCACCACGGTGTGCGGGTCGAGGCTGTCGCCGGCCCGGCCCGTGACCAGGGTGTGCGCGGCGAGCAGGTCGTCCAGCGGTCCGGAGAGCCGGACCCGGCCGGCGCCGAGCAGCAGCAGGTGGTCGCAGGAGCCCTCCAGCTCCGCGACGACGTGCGAGGACATGACGACCGTGGTGCCGCGGTCGGCGGCGTCGGCCATGAGCGTGGCCATCAGCTGGTGCCGGGCGAGCGGGTCGAGGTCGGCCATGGGCTCGTCCAGGAGCAGCAGCCCGGGGCGCTTGCCGAGGGCGAGGGCGAGCGCGACGCGGGTGCGCTGGCCGCCGGAGAGCGAGCGGACCTTGGCGTCCGGGTCGAGGTCACCCTCCGCCACGATCCGCTCGGCGCTCTTGGCGTCCCAGCGGCGGGGGTTGAGGTCGCGGCCCAGGCGGAGTGTGCCGGCGATGGTGAGCTGGGGGTGCAGGGGCTTGTTCTGGGCGACGTAGGCGAGGTGCTCGCGGGCCGCCGCCGGGGTCCGGCCGAGCACGGTGATCGTGCCCTCGCTGGGTCTGAGCAGCCCGGCCGCCAGGGCGAGCAGGGTGGACTTGCCGGCGCCGTTCGGTCCTACGACGGCGCACACGCGGCCCGCGGGGAGCCGGAAGGCGCAGCCGTCCAGGGCCGCCCTGCGGCGTCTGCCGAACCTCCTGCCCAGCGCCGCCGCCTCGATGGCGGGGTCGATCATGCCTGGTCCCCCTTGACGTGTGCGAAGTGTGCGTCGAGTACGGAAGTGAAGAGGGCGTCCACGTCGTCCCGCTCCAGCCCGGCCTCGCGGGCCCGGACCGCCCATGCCTCCAGTTCCGCGCGCAGCGGGGAGTCGGCGGGTGCGGTGCCCAGTGACCTGCGGACGAACGTGCCGAGTCCGCGGCGGGCTTCGACGAGGCCCTCGCGCTCCAGCTCCCGGTAGGCCTTGAGAACGGTGTTCGGGTTGATGGCGGTGGCCTCGACCACCTCGCGGGCCGTGGGCAGCTTGTCGCCCGGTTCGAGGAGCCCCAGGCGCAGGGCCTGCTTGGTCTGCTGGACGATCTGGACGTAGGTGGCCACACCGCTGCGCCGGTCGATGCGGTACTCGACCACTGCTTCCACCACCCTTTCACTAATTGAGTAGTGAAAGGGTGGTGGAAGGGGGCCGGAAAGTCAAGCGTGCTTTCGTGAACCGCTCGAGCCGGGCGGTCCGATGAGGAGACGTGAGCGAAACGAGAAGCGACGGGGAGCTGCTGCGGGCCGTTGCCGCGGACGCCGACCGGCGTGCCTTCGAGGAGCTGTACCGGCGGTACGCGCCGTGGCTCCGCGCCCGGCTGCGGGGCCGGTGCGCCGACCTGGGCGTCGTCGACGACGTCGTGCAGGAGACGTTCCTCGCGGTGTGGCGGGGCAAGGCCCGCTACCGGGAGGGGGGCGATGTGGCCGGGTGGCTGTGGCGCATCGGGTCGCGGCGGCTGGTGGACGCGCTGCGGGGCGACGGGGCGCGCGGGCGGCTGCGGCAGGCGCTGGCGCGGCTGCGGCACCGGGACGAGGTGTCGGCGGAGGAGCGCGTGCTCGCGGGGGTGGAGCACGGGGACCTCGCCGGCGCGCTGGTCCGGCTGTCGCCGGAGCTGCGGGCGGTGTTGCAGGCGACCGTCATCGACGGCCTGACGACCCGGGAGGCCGCCGTGCTGCTGGGGATCCCCCCGGGGACGGTCAAGACGCGGGCGATGCGGGCCCGGAAGCAGTTGCGGGAGGCGTTGGCATGAGCTGGCACGTGCCTGAAGAGGATCTGCGCGCCTACGCGCGCGGCGAGCTGGCGTCACCGGCCCTGTGGTCCGCCGACGCCCACCTGGGCGCCTGTGCCGCGTGCCGGGGCGTGCTCGCCGAGGTGAGTGACCCGGTCGCGCTCGACGCGGGGTGGGAGCGGCTCGACGCCGAGCTCGACGCGCCCCGGGTGGGGGTGCTGGAGTCGCTGCTGGTGCGGGCCGGGGTGGCCGGGCACACCGCGCGGCTGCTGGCGGCGGCGCCGGTGCTGCGGCGGTCGTGGCTGGGGGCCGTCGTCGCCGTGCTGCTGCTGAGCGTCGGGGCCGGGCACGCCGTGCCGAACGGGGAGTTCCTCACGCTGTTCCTCGCTCTCGCGCCGCTGCTGCCGCTGGCGGGCGTGGCGCTGTCGTACGGGCCCGCGCTGGATCCGACGTACGAGATGGCCGTCGTCGCGCCGATGCACGGGTTCCGGCTGCTGATGATCCGGACGGTGGCCGTGCTGGGCGTGGTGCTGGGGCTGAACGGTCTCGCGACACTCGCGCTGCCCGGGTACGGGCTGCGTGCGCTGGCCTGGCTGCTGCCCTCGCTCGCGCTCACCGCGACCGGGCTCGCGCTGACGTCCCGGCTGGGGCCGGTGCTCGCGCCGTCGCTGGTCGGTGGGGCGTGGGTCGGGCTGCTGGTGCTGGCCGACGCCCTGCGGGCGGGGCCCGATGTGCCGCTCGCGCCGTTCACCGTCGCCGGACAGGGCGTGGCGGCGCTGGTCACCGCGCTCGCCGCCGGACTGCTCTTCCTCTTCCGTGACCGATTCGATCTCTTCCAGGGACGTGCCGTATGACTCCGACCGTGTCCGCCTCCGGGCTCAGCCTCCACTACGGCGGCACCCGGGCCCTCGACGACGTGTCGCTACGGCTGACCGGCGGCGTCACCGGGCTGCTCGGGCCCAACGGCGCCGGAAAGACCACGCTGCTGCGGGTCCTCGCCACGGCCCTGCCCGCCGACCGGGGCACCTTCACCGTGCTCGGGCACGACCCGGGCACCGCGCGGGGCAGGCAGGAGGTGCGGCGCCGGCTGGGCTATCTGCCGCAGACGCCGGGGTTCCACCCGGACTTCACCGCCTTCGAGTTCGTCGACTACGTGGCGATCCTCAAGGAGATGACCGACCGGGCAGCCCGGCACCGCGAGGTGCGGCGGGTGCTCGACGAGGTGGGGCTCGCCGACGTACGGGGCAAGCGGATCCGCAAGCTGTCCGGCGGCATGCGGCAGCGGGTCGCCCTGGGGGCCGCCCTTGTCGGTGACCCCGGCTTCCTGGTGCTGGACGAGCCCACCGTCGGGCTGGACCCCGAACAGCGCATGCGGTTCCGGGAGCTGATCGCGGGGGCCGGGGAGGGGCGCACGGTGCTGCTGTCCACCCACCAGACGGAGGACGTGGCGATGCTCTGTCACCGGGTGCTGGTCATGGCCGGCGGCCGGGTCCGGTTCGAGGGCACTCCGGCCGAGCTGACGGCGCGGGCCGCCGGGCGGGTGTGGAGCAGCACGGAGCGCGATCCGGACGCCAAGGCGGGGTGGCGTACGGGGACCGGGGCCTTCCGGAACGTGGGGGATCCGCCGGACGGGGCCGAACTCGTCGAGCCCACGCTGGAGGACGGTTACCTGCTCGCCCTCGACGGTGACGCCGTGGAGGTGACGGCATGACGACGGTGGTGGAGAGGCCGGTCGTGTCCGATGTGCGGCCCGGGGCCTCGGGAGCGGCCGTGGCGGCCCTGGCCCTGTTCGAGACGCGCCGGCTGCTGACGAGGCCGCCCGTGATCATCGCCTTCCTGGTGTACCTCGGCTGGACCGTGTGGCGCGGTGGGACGGACTGGGACGGCTACCCGGCCCTCCAGGACGTCGACCGCGCCACCCAGGGCGCGCCGATGCTGGTCGGCCTCGCGGTCCTGCTGTCCGTCAACCACGCCGCGCTGCGCTCGCGACGGCACGGGACGGAGCATCACTTCTCGGTGCTCGTCCTCCCGCCGTGGCGGCGTACGGTCGCCCATGCGCTGTCGGTCGTGGCCGCCGCCCTGGTCACCGCCGTGTGTGTGGCCGCGCAGTTCGGCCGGGAGGCGCTCAGGCCCGGGGCGATCGGGCACGGTTCGGTGGCCGAACTGCTCGTGGGGCCGCTGACCGTGCTGCTGTCCGGGCTGGCCGGGCTGCTCATGGCCGTGCTGGTGAGGGCGGTGATCGCCGCCCCGCTGACGGTGGTGTTCTTCCTGCTCCTGTCCCTCTTCGGTACGGGCAGCGACGGCGCGGTCCGGTGGTTCATGCCGGTGGTCGTCGAGCCGACCGCAAGCACGCTGCCGTCCGACCTGATCGGCCGGCCCGCCGCCTGGCACGCGCTGTACCTGGCCGGGCTGGCGCTGTGCGCGGGCCTGGTGGCGGTGCTGGCCGCCGGTGGCCGCAAGCCGGTGGTGCTGGCCGGGGTCGCCGGGGCGGTGGCCATGACGCTGGTGGGCGGGGTCGCCCAGACGGGCGGCGACTCGCCCGAGCTGGTCCGGGCCCGGGAGCGGGCCACGGTGAACCCGGGCCAGGTGCAGACCTGTGTCCCGCGGGACGGATCGACGTACTGCGTGTTTCCCGAGTGGGGACCGCGGGTCGCGGACTGGGCCGGGGTCGTGGACCGGGTGCGGTCCCTGGCCGGTGGCAGCGCCCATGAGCAGAAGGTCGTCGTACGGCAGCGGATCGAGGCCCGTTACGGGCTCTCCGGCGATGGTGCGCTGACGCCCCTGGAGCGTCCGCACGAGGTGACCGTGGGCACCCGGTGGGGCGGAAACCGCGTCCCCGAGTTCTCGGCGGCCGTGGCCGGCGTGCTCGTCGCGGGGAACGAGAAGGCGTCCACCTCGATCTGCGACGGCCGCATGGTCACCGTCATGTGGCTGGCCCTGGGCTGGGAGTCCGACCCGGTGGCGGCCCTGCGCCGAGTCCGCCTCGAAGACAGCGTGACCGGCTCGTCCTTGGTGCTCCAGCCGACGGACGGGATGTACATGACGGACGCCCAGACGGAGGTCCTGCGCGAACTGCTGGACCGGCCCCGCCGCGAGGTCACCGCCCGCGTGAAGTCCCACTGGGCCGAACTGACCGAGCCGAAGGTGACGGCGGCCCGGGCGGCGGCGCTGCTGGGCGTGAAGGCACCCGAGGGGGACGACAAGTGCCTCGACTGAGCGGGGAGTTGGTCCTCATGGCCGGCCGGACCCTGCCATGGGGCGTGGTCGGCACGGCCGGCGGGGCGGGACTGCTGCTCGCCGCGCTCACCCGGATCACCGGGGAGACGGGCGAACGGCTCTCCCTGCACCTGCTGCGGGCCGCGGTCCTGGCCTTCGCGATGGGCCTGGTCTTCCTCCTGGACGACCCCGCCCGGCACACCACCGCCACCGTGCCGACCCCGCGCCCGGTCCGCGTCGCGCTGCGGGTGGTCCTCGTCGTCCCCGCCACGGCGGCCTGGTGGACCGCGGCCCTGCTGCTCGTACCGCCGGAGCTACGGCCGCCGGTCGCCGACGTCACGCTGGAGGCCGGGGCGGCGTTCGCCCTGGCGGTGGCCGGTGCGGCGGTCGCTGTGCGCTTCACCGAGGTCACGCGGCCCGGACCGCGGGTCGCGGCCGGCCTGCTGACCTCGGCGGTGCTGGCCATGGTGTGCTGGCCCGGGCGGTGGGCGCTGTTCGTGCCGGTGGAGGACGAGCGGTGGGCGGCGGCGCACGACCGGTGGGCGGTGCTGCTGGCCGGGGCCGTGCTGGTGGGGGCGCTGGGGGCGGTGGAGCCGTTGCGGCGGTGGGCATGGCCGGTCGTGCGGGGGCGGTGACATGCTCCGGGGGTGACCGGGCCGCTGCCTGCAGAGGGGAGCCGCACCCGGAGGCGCTGAGGTGGTCAAGGCCGGACGGACGTCTCAGCCGGAGGCCGGCGAGCCTCGGCGGCCTGCTCCGGTGGCTGTCGCGGTGCGCGGCCTCGGGGCCAGAGCTGCGCGCAGTGCCGGGGTGAGGATGTGGCGGGTCTCGGACGGAGTGAGGGCGGCGGGGGTGGGGAGGGGATTGAGGTAGCGGGTGTAGATGAGGCCGCCGAGGATCGTCACCACAGCCGTGGCGCGGGCGGTCGCGTCCCGGCCGCCGAGAAATTCAACAAGCCGGGTCAGCAGCTCGCGTTCCAGGTATTCGCGGATCACCTCGGCGGCCTCGCCGCCCTGAGCGGTGAGCTGGAGGAAGTCGGCGTCCTCCCACAGGTCCGTCACCGCGTCGATCAGGCGGCCGGGGAGGGCGGCCGGGTCGCCGTCCAAGACGTCGTCCACCGTCAGCGCATTGGCGCACTGGAACTGCATCACGTCCGCGAACAGGCCCTTCTTCGAGCCGAAGTGGTACGCGATCAGCGCCGGGTCGACCTCGGCGGCCTCGGCCACCGCGCGCACGGTGGTGCGCCGGTAGCCGCGTTCCAGGAACAGCGCATGGGCCGCCGAGACGATCGACTCGCGGGTCGGCGGGTTGCCCCGGGGGCGGCCTCGGGTGCGGGCGGGGGCAGGGGCGCCGTTATTCATCAGCGTTGAGCCTGCGTTTCGTGATCGGCACAGTCAAGGGCATTCCGGGAACCACACGAAGGGATGACCCGACACCATGCGTATCGCAGTCTTCGGCGCCAACGGACCGACCGGCCGCCACCTCACCGACCAGGCCATCGCCGCCGGCCACGAGGTCGTCGCCGTGACCCGTCGCCCCGGCTCCCTCACCTCCGAGCGGCCCGGCCTCACCGTGGCCGTCGCCGACGCCACCGATCCGGCGGCCGTCGACGCCGCGATCACCGGGACGGACGCCGTCCTGTCCGCGCTGGGCGCGCGCTTCAGCAAGGAGACCATCACCACGTACTCGGCGAGCGCCACGGCCATCACCCGGGCCATGACCCGCCAGGGCATCAAGCGGTTCCTCGCCGTCAGTTCCAGCATCGCCGACCCGAACTGGCGTCCCACCGGCGCGCACTTCTTCAACCATGTCCTCGATCCGCTGGTGAACCGACGCCTCGGCCGCACCCTCCACGAGGACATGCGCCGCATGGAGGCCGTGATCCGTCGGGCCGACCTCGACTGGACCCTCGTCCGCCCCTCGGGCCTCTTCGAGCACCCCGTCGTCACGGACTACCACGCCGCCGAGACCAGCGCTGACGGCGTCTTCACCGCCCGAGCCGACCTCGCCGCGAGCATGCTGCGCGAGCTTGAGGAACGGCGGTACGTGCGTACGGCCATGGGCGTCATCACCACGGCTGTGAAGCCGAACATCGCCAAGCTGATCTGGCACGAGGGCGTGAAGAAGAAGTGAGCCGGGCGACCGTCGAACTCCCGGCCGCCACACGGGCGTTCCTCACCAGCCCCCACACGGCCGCCTGCACCACCCTCCGTCCCGACGGCAGCCCGCACGTCACCCCGGTCCGCTTCACCTTTGACGCGGACACCGGCCTGGTCCGGGTGACCACCCGGGCCGGAGCCCGCAAGGCCCGGAACGTGGCGGCGGGCGGCCCGGCGGCCCGTATCGCGCTCTGTCAGGCGGACGGCTTCCGCTGGGTCACCCTCGAAGGCCGGGCCACTGTCACCGACGATCCCGCGCGCCTGGCCGAGGCGGTCCGTCGCTACACCGATCGCTACGGCACGGCCCCGCCCGCCCCGTTGGATCTGGTCGTCATCGAGATCGCCGTCAACCGCTTCCTGAGCCTCAGTCTCAATCGCTGGAATCTGGGCGACGTCGAGCATTGAGTATTCCGTTTGGTTGTACAGATGGACGAAGAGCCCGATGTCTCCGCGTGAAAATGGCTAGATGCTCGTTGGATTAAGCACCCGGCCCGTTCTGAACAACAACTGCAGGTTGTTGCCCCTACCATGTCGCCGTGGACCTCAAAGCCGTACGGGCCTTCGTCGCGATCGCCGATGCCGGGCAGTTCCAGAAGGCCGCCGTGGACCTGTCGCTCACCCAGCAGGCGGTCTCCAAGCGGATCGCCGCGCTGGAGAAGGACCTGGGGGTGCGGCTGCTGGTGCGTACGCCGCGCGGCGCGGAGCTCACCATCGACGGGCAGGTGCTCCTGCCGCACGCCCGGGCCCTGCTCCAGGCGGAGGAGCGGGCGGTGGCAGCGGTGCGCCCCGGGGAGCGCGCGCTGCGGGTGGACGTCCTGGGCCGCCGGGCCGCCACTGCGGGGCTGGTACGGGACTTCCACCGGGCGCATCCCGAGATCCCCCTGGACGTCGTCACGCTCTTCGACGCGGATACGGCGGTGGCCGCCGTGCGGGACGGGTCCGTCGACGCGACGTTCCGTGCCGTCACCATGCCCGGGCGCCGGCTCCCCGACGGCATCGAGGCCGTACCCGTCCTGGACGAGCCACTGCGCCTGTGCGTCGGCCCCGACCACGAGTTCGCCCGCGCCGCCTCGGTGACACCCGCGCAACTGGCCGGGCAGAGGATCTGGATGCCGGGCAACGCACCCGGCACGGAATGGTCGGCCTACTACGACGAACTCGCCGGGACCTTCGGCCCGTCCATCGACACGATCGGCCCCAACTTCGGCATCGAGGCCCTCCTCGACACCATCGCGGGCTCCCCGACCCTGGCGACCTTCCTCAGCGAACGAACCCCGCTCGTCTGGCCGGCCGACCACGACCTGCGCCTGGTCCCCGTGTGCGACCCGACCCCGGTCTACCCGCACTCCCTCCTCTGGCGCACGGACAATCCGCATCCCGGCCTGGCAGCACTCCGCGCCCACCTGCTGGCGACGCGCCCGCGGCTGACCGAGGGGGAGGTCTGGAAACCGGCGTGGGCGGAGTGACCTGAGCAGCTCGGCCCTGAAATTCTAAGAAGCCATCTTATTCGGGTCAGTAGGTTGGCGGTCGGGCCAGCAGCCGCTCTCAACTCACGAAGCCTACGGCCGAACGCTCACGCGTCGGTGGCCCCGTTTGTGGCGCGGCTGAGTTCTCCTCCGTCCGACATTGATCCGACCCTCCGTCCGGCATCGACGCGACCGTTCTGAACGCGGCCGCCATGTCCGACCTCGAATGCGAGCTGCGGCCCAGCGTCACCGGATTCCACCGAGTACTGGCGTGCCTGGCAAGCCACGTTGGACAAACTGCGGACCTTTTGCCAGCGCGGTACGCGGGGTGTCCGGCGCAGACCTGCTTGGTCTCCTGTGACCCACGTTCTCGCAGGAATCGCAAAGTGTGTAAATCGGAGTAAAGTGGGCAATGCCCGGGTGATCTGCCTATCACACGCAGTATGTGCGCATGAAGCGCATTCGAACGACTCTCTAAGGCAGAAGCGATGAACCCGTCCGTCGACCCACACGGCGGCGCACCTCGCGGCCGCCCACCCGTTCCTCCGCCACCCACGCGGCCCGCCCGGCCCGCGCCCGATACGGCGCGTACGCCGGTTTCTCCGTCTCCCCTCCCGCAGCCGCCGTCCGCTGAGGGAGCACCCCCGCACTTCTCCTATGACGTAACCCGGTACCTGTGCGCCGCGATGCACACCGATATGGGGCTCGCTCGCAAGGCGGTGGCCCGGATCGTGCACGAGCCGCGGCGTGCCGCCGCCGCCTCACCCGGCGTGGACCTCGGCTGCGTGTTGCGACACGCCCTGGCCGCCCACGCCCGTCAGCAGCGGCGGGACGTCATACTCCTCCTCCTGCTGCTCGTCATGGTGATCACTCTGCCGTTCACCTTCGGAGCATCTCTTCTCCTGGGTTTGCTCGTGGGCTGGGTGGTCGTGGCCACCGAGCTGCTGTCAGTGCACTACGGCGTCGTCTCCCGGAAGTTGAAGCGGGAGAACTTCGACCCGAAGTACGCCCCCCGCCCACCAGGGGCCCAGGATGCTGCTCGCCTTGAGGCCATCGAACTCCGTGACCGCGGCAACGTCATGGTCTCCTCGCGCTTCGAGCCCTTCGTCGGGCATGGAGAGACCTACAGAACTTGGTCGTTCGCCCTGAACACCGGACGTCCCGAGACAGGCAAGCAGGTCATCCCGTTCACCATCCACGAGCTCAACGCCTATATCTCCGCCCGGGTCGGTGCTCTCAAGCTGCCCGGCATGGACATATCCGATGTGCTCCTGGTCAACGGGTCCGACCTGCTGATCGGAATCGACGACCGCACCCGCGGCGAGGTCCTGCGCAACCTGGCCGGACCGCCTGGTGCGCAGGTTTCGGATGCCCTCCTGCGCGAGCTCCGTGAGGACGGCAAGAGCCGCGCCCGACCCTATCTGGCGATCCGGGTCACCGGTTGGAGCGGCGAACTGGTCAGCACCCTGTTCCTGAGATGCGCGCTGCTGTCCGGCCGCGACACCGCGTTCATCGAGGGCAGCACCTGTCTGCTCACGCCTGTGCGGGAGAAGTACCGGACTGTGGACAGGCTGTTGGATTCCCCCACATTCCGGCAGTGGTGCCAGCTGGTTGCCGAGGCCGGCGTACGCACCCCGATCCTGCTGATCCGTGCGCCCTTCGCAATCCTCGGGGACCTCTTTGCGCCGCTCGCCAGGCGCCGCGCACAACGCCGACAGGAGCGTTGGATTCGCCTGCGGTCCTTCGACTACGGCGCGGAGTTCAGTCTCCGGGAGGAGGCAAGCGACCGGCTCTTCTACCGGTACTTCCAGGCGCTGGACCGGGAGTTGTACGCCAAGACGATCGAGCACCGTGTTCTGGACGCCCTCGTGCAGTTCCTGGAGGACCACAACATCGACTCCAGGGACCTGATACAGCGGCAGACTTCCATCTACAACTCCGGTCTGTTTGCGGGGCGCGACATCTCTATCAAGGGTTCCACCGTGCGTGCCGGAGGCGCCGGCCGTCAGTGGAACAACCCGCAGCCGCCGAAACAGAGGTGACGTGGTGTCGGATCACGGGGCGCACAGGGAGGCGGGACACGTCAGCGGCATCCAGGCCGGCCGGGATGTGCGGATCGAGCAGAGCATGGTCGCTTTGGGGCATGCCACGGTGTCCGGCACTCAGACGTCGGCCCAGCACGCCGAGGCCGTCACGGAACTGCGCACTGCGGTCGGCCTGTTGCTGGACGAACTCCGCCGCAACGAGGAGCAGTACGAGGACGGAGCGGAACTGGTCGTGGCCGCCGAACAGGTGCAGGCGGAACTAACCCGTGACGAGCCGCGCCGTAACATCCTCCTACGCTGGCTGGGCTTCATAGCCCCTGGTGTCCACGCGACCGCTGCGGTTGCGGCAGACGTGACCACGATTCAGGAAAGCGTGAATGCCCTGTTCTAGGGAATCGCTAGACAGCCCCTGCAGAGCGTGCGCCGTCGGTACTCAGGCATGCTGCATATCAGTGTGCCGGCAGAAGTCCCGTTGACACACAACGTCATCGTCGTCAGATGAAAGGAAACTGCCGCACGTGCAGATATAGCAATACAGAGGACCGCCAGGATCGTAGTTCGCGTCACGCAGGCGTGCTTCCGCCGTCCTCGCGTACCGAGCGGCTGTGCTTCTCCAACTCGGCGAAGTATTCGTTCTGATTGAACGCTTCGCGCTGAGCTTCAGTGAGGTGCGGCGGGTCCTCGTCGCTGGGCGTGTGCACCACGGCCCCAGGCGTGTGTGGGGGAGTGAACTGAGCGTTGTGTTCGGCCGCGTCCTCTTGGCTGTCGTACAGCATGAGGACGGCGAGGTCTTCCTCGGGGCAGTACACATCCCACATGGTTCGGGAGCGGGACCCCGTTGACGCTTGCTGCTCGCCAGGTTTCGTCATAACGGAAACACCTCCATGCAGAGCTATTCCGGGCTGCAGGGGCGAACGGAAAAAGCGGCAACTGCGCCCGGACCAGGTGACAAAGGCCCGCCCCTGGAGAGGTCCTCCATGAGATGACGTCTTAGAGGTCGAGCAGGTCAGGTGGCACCTTGAGCGCTGGCCTCGCAGCGAGGCCAGCCACAAGGACGGATACGGTTAGCCGAGTTGAAGGGGCGGAGAACGTGAGCTTGAGCGAGGAACGGGAGCGCTGGGAGTTGCTGCCCGGAGCCGGACTGGGGCCCCTGCGGTTGGGGATGAACCCGACCGAGGTGGCCGACGCGATACAAATCTCTGAGCCACAGAAGCGGGTGGGCGGCCCTTACGGGCAGGAAGACTTCGCCGACGGCGTGAAGGTGTTCTACGACGCGGGCAAGGTGGCGTGCATTGCCCTGGATGCGGTCACGGGTCCGCAGGTCTTTCTTGCTGGCTTTGCGCTGGCCGGCCGCGATCCCGAGCAGGCGCACCAGTTCCTCCTCGATTACGCCGACGAGCACGGGAGCTGCCTGCTGTACACCCCCGATTGCTCCCTCTCCCTGACCGATCTAGGGCTGCTTCTACGCTCACAGGAGGTCGAGGACGTACGCCTGTCATGCCCGCTCCTCGTGATGGAGGAGTGGCTGGAATCGGAGTACTACCGCGACCGCCTACCGCTGGAAGGCGAGGCAGGCCACGACGCCGAGCTCGGCGACCTCATCTGGAGGCGGCGCCTCAGACGCCCTTGATCGTGTTACGAGCTCTTGGCGACGTACGTCAGGAATGACGCCCAGGGGCTCGCGCTGAACACGAGTATCGGGCCGTGCGGCTGCTTGCTGTCGCGGACGGGGACGATGTCGGGGTGGTTGTCGGAGACTTCGAGGCAGTTCGAGGCGCCCCCGTCGCTGTAGGACGACTTGCGCCACAACGACGCGTTGGCGTCCCTGACCGAGCGGGCCTTCCCGGCAGCGATCCTGTCGTTCGCTACCCAAGTCATACGCGCATGGAGCTTTCGTCCTTGACGCCGGCCAAGAACGACGTCCAAGGGTTCGCGCTGAACACGAGTATCGGGCCGTCCGACTGCTTGCTGTCGCGGACGGGGACCATCCCGGGGTGACCGTCGGCGACCTCCAGGCAGTTGTTGTCGCCCCCGTCGCTGTAGCTGGACTTACGCCAGGTGAGCTTCATGATCGGTGCTCCTCCAGTACGTCCCTGATGAACGTCAGCGAGTCCGACGGGGACAGCGCCAGATCCCGCAGCAGATCGTAGGACAAACGGTGGTGCAGAACGTCCTCTGGATCGTCCATCAACAGACCGCTGCTGTCACCTTCCGTATAGGCCACGGCGCTGCCGTCCTCCTGCCACAGCAGGGTGAGTGACCCCTTTGCCATGAAGGGGTGAATGCCGGCGGAGAACGGCAGCACCTGAATGGCGATGTTGGGCCACTGGGCCGCGTCCTCGATGTGCTGCAACTGGCCACGCCACACCTCCGGGCTTGCGGCGGGACGGCGGAATGCCAACTCGTCGATGATGAAGCGGACGTTTGGCGTGGGAGGCCTGCGCAGCAGGAGTTGTCGTCCCAGGCGGGCGGCCACCTGTTCCTCGACCGCCTCTGTGTCCTGAAGGTCCGTTGCCTGGGAGTCAGACAACACCTCACGGGCGAACTCCTCGGTCTGCAGCAGACCAGGCACGTTCGGCGTGTACTTGTGCATGACCCGGGCCGTGGCCTCAAGCCCCATGAACCTCTTGTACTTGTTCTTGAAGGCGTCGAGCCGGGCCAACGCCCAGAGGCCCACCAATAGGTCACCGGACCCGTAATAGCTGTCCAGGTCCCCCATGACCGCAATCTTGGACAGCCGCTCTCCCGATTCCAGGCGGCTCAGATAGCTCTTGTCGTACCCGGTCTCGTCAGCCAACTGGCCCAGCGACTTGCCCTCCTTCTCCCGCAGGAACCGAAGGGTTCGTCCCAACACCGCCCGCCCCGATTCCTGCTCCCCGTCAACCACTTCGCCCACGTCACCCCTCACCGTTGCCTGGAGCGCCAGACAACACCTGGCCCCTTCCGCAGCGTACGCGCGACCAGTGACGATGAAGGCACGAACGGTAATCACCGCTCGTCACACCCCTGTCGCCTGCCCTGAGAAGGGACACTTCCGTGCGCCTGCGTATCGCCGAACTCTGCGAGTCGGTCCTGCTCCTCCTCGTGCGGATCCTGCTGCCCGCCCGAGGGCGTCACCGGGCGACGCCGGCCCGATGGTCGTCGGCCATCCCTCACTCCCCACCGACCCCAACCGCCCGCCCCTTCGACGTCGAGGAGCCCTTGGTCATGGACACCCCCCTCGTACGGCCGTACCTCAACACCGTGGAGGTCTTCGCATGAGGCTGCTCCCCTGGACCGGCGCCGACGGCAAGCCCTGTTACCTCTCCACCGGCGACCCCGACAGCCTCCTCTCACGGCTCGCCGACGACGTCGAGGCCGCTCAACTCGCCTCCGCCGAGCAGGTCCTCGCGGGCGCCAAGGCCGTACTCGGGGACCCCAAGGCCGGTGAACGCGCCGTGCGTTTCGCGCTGACAAGGGCGGTGGAGTCCCTGGGGGACGTGTTACGTGTCGCGGTCAGTCGTAGCCGCGAGGGCGACGTCCGACAAAGCAGGACATGAAGGCCGACCAGCTGTCGATGTCCTGTCGTACTCACCAGTACTGCAAACTCCTGTGCCTGTTCTGGCATCTTCACCGCCGTAACAGAACCCCACAGGAGTGAGCGACCCCCATGCGTCTCATTCGTAAGTCAACTCTCAGGAAATGCGGCGTCGTTGCCGCTGCCACCGCCCTCGCCGTATCCGGTCTGCTGGCCGGCGCGGGGACCGCGACGGCCGGGCCCGCCGGGGCGACCAACATCCGGGGCGTCGACCCCGGTGACACCGACCGGATGATCGAGCGCCTCTGCAACCAGGAGGCCAGCCTGACGGGCGTCTACGGAGCCCTCAACGTCGAGACCGGCGAGTTCAAGACCCAGGACGAATACCTGCGGGACGTCTTCGGGCTGTGGAAGCCCGCCGGGCCGTGGGAGCTGTTCCGCGGCTGGTGCGGGTACGCCGAGGCCTCGACCTGGTCCATCAAGGGCGACACCGTCCGCACGTCCCGGTGGATCGGCAACAAGGGCTCCGCCGATGACAAGGAGACCTTCGTCAGCAGCTACAGCACCAAGACGTTCGCCAGGAAGAGCGTCGGCGGGACCATCAGCCTCTCCCTCGCCAAGAGCATCTTCTCCGGCACCGTCGGCGGCAGTGCCGGCTACGAGTGGGGCTGGGAGAAGGAGTCCAAGTTCGAGACCCGGAGTGAAAAGACCATCCCGCCCTGCCGGCAGGTCGCCGTCACCTGGACGCCGTACCAGCGCGTGGTGCGCGTGAACCCCGTCTTCCATGTCGAGGACTACCAGTGGGACAAGGGCGACGGCGACCGCACCGTGCACAGCTGGCGTGACCGGGGATACCAGACCATCTACTCCCACGGGTATTACATCGACGGCATCTCCGACAAGCTCCTCCCCAGCGGCCAGCCCGACGGCCGCGAGGACAAGATCGAGGAGAAGCTCGACCCCAACTCCTGCGTGAAGTAGGAGACATACGCAGTAAGGAACATACGCACGGCGCGGCAACCTTTCCGTGCGGGGCGGCGACCCACCCCCGGATCATCCCCCCGCACGGAACGGATTCGCCGCATGAGTGAGCTGCGCAGCAAGCCCCGGCACCGCAGAAGCCGCACGGCCCTGGCGGTCGGTGTGCCGCTGGCCCTGACCGCCGCCGGCACCCTCGCCTACGGCACCGACCTCGGCGTCCTCGGTTCCACCGCCCAGCAGGCCTCCGCCGCCGCCCCGGCCTGGGCCGCCGACACCGCCGACGGGTTCGCCTCGGTCAACTCCCTCGGTCAGAAGGGAACGTACGGCGGCCGGGACGGCAAGACCGTCACCGTGAAGACGCAGGCCGACCTGGAGAAGTACGCCACGGCCGCCGAGCCGTACGTCATCGTCGTCGCCGGCACCATCAACATGAACCCGGTCGGCAAAGAGATCAAGGTGCAGTCCGACAAGACCATCGTCGGGTCCGGGACCTCCGGGCACATCGTCGGCGGTGGGTTCTTCCTCGGCCAGGGCGTGCACAACGTGATCATCCGGAACCTGACCATCCGGGACTCGTACCAGGGCGTCTGGAACGACAAGGACCACGACTTCGACGCGATCCAGATGGACGGCGCCCATCACGTCTGGATCGATCACAACGATCTGCGGCACATGGCCGACGGGCTCATCGACGTCCGCAAGGACAGCACGAACGTCACCGTCTCCTGGAACAAGCTGAGCGACAACAACAAGACCTTCGGCATCGGCTGGACCGAGAACGTCAAGACGGACATCACGATCCACCACAACTGGATCCGCGAGACCGAGCAGCGCAACCCGTCCACCGACAACGCCGCCCACGCGCACCTCTACAACAACTTCCTGGAGGACGCCCCGGGCACCGGCATCAAGTCGTCGTACGGCAACTACTCGCGCGGCGCGACGAAGATGGTCCTGGAGAACTCCCTGTTCCAGGGCGTGAAGAACCCCGTCATCAAGGACAGCGGCGCCGCCATCGTCCAGCGCGGGAACTCCTTCTCCGGCACCAGCGGGCGCAACGAGAGCGGCGGGACCGCCTTCGATCCGAAGGCCTACTACCCCTACACCCTCGACAAGGCCGCCGACCTTCCGTCGATCCTCAAGTCCGGTGCCGGGCCCCGCGCTTCCATCGGTACGACCGCCGCCGCCTCCACCAAGGCCGCCGCCGCGACGACCCTCACCGTGGCCAAGGACGGCAGCGGGCAGTACACGACCGTGCAGGCCGCCGTGAACGCCGTACCGGCGAACAACCCGTCGCGGGTCGTGATCGCCGTCAAGCCGGGGACGTACCGGGAACTCGTCAAGGTGCCGTCCAACAAGCCGCACGTCACCATCCAGGGCACGGGCGGCAGCCGCAAGGACACGACGATCGTCTACAACAACGCCTCCGGTACGCCGAAGCCCGGCGGCGGCACGTACGGCACGGGCGGCAGCGCCACCGTCGCCGTCGAGGCCGACGACTTCCAGGCGCGCAACCTGACCATCTCCAACGACTTCGACGAGAAGGCCAACCAGCAGCTCAGCGGGCACCAGGCCGTCGCCCTGCGGACCGCCGCCGACAAGGTGTTCCTGGACGGGATCATCGTCAGCGGCGACCAGGACACGCTGCTGCTCGACACCGCCGCGAAGGACCGGCTGGGCCGGGTCTACGTCAGCAACTCCTACGTGATCGGCAACGTCGACTTCATCTTCGGACGGGCCACGGCCGTCGTCGACAGGTCCGTCATCACGCTGAAGAAGCGCTGGGACGGCACCTCGGCCGGCTACGTCACCGCCCCGAGCACCGCCGCCAACCGCAAGGGCATTCTGATCGCCAACTCCACGGTGAACGGCGATGTGTCGGGCGGCAGCTTCTACCTCGGCCGGCCCTGGCACGCGGGCGGTGACGCCTCGCTCGACCCGCAGACCACGGTCCGCAACACCAGCCTGAGTGCCGCGATCAAGTCCACGCCGTGGACCGACATGAGCGGCTTCTCCTGGAAGGACGACCGGTTCGCCGAGTACAAGAACACCGGTGCGGGCGCGGGTGCGGCGAGCACCAACCGTCCTCACCTGACGGACGCGCAGGCCGCGAACCAGGAGGTCGCGGACTGGCTCGCGGGCTGGACGCCCTCGGCGTCCTGACGGCTCCCTTCCGGGTCCGGCTGACGAGCGGCGCCGGACCCGGAAGGGCCACCACCCTTACTGCTTCCAGGCGTAGTGCAGCCGGTCCAAACCGCTCTGGTTGTTCACCGTCAGGCTGAGGTTCGTGCCCGTGCCCTGGAGTGTGGTGAGCGAGTACGTGTCACCGTTGCGCAGGCCGGGCCAGTAGACCGAGCCGAGGCCCAGCTCCCGGATGGTGTCGGTCGCCGCCTGGATGTACGCGACCTCGTTGGAGCCGTTGACCGGGCCGTTGTAGTCCAGGCCGGTCGTCATCGAGGCGCCGAACTCGTCGAGGATCGTGCGCGAGGCGCAGTCGCCGATGCGCTCCTTGAAGTCGGCCTTCCACTGGTCGACGCTGGTCCAGTCGGTGTGCCAGAAGCCGTAGTTGTGCAGGGCGATCCGGGTGCCCTTGAGGCGCGGGTCGGCGCAGACCGGCTTGACGTCCTCGCTGTACTTGTACCCGCCTATCAGCATCCGGTCGCGGGGCACGCTGCGGTGGGTGGTCACCCACTTCGCGGCGATGTCGGTCCACTCCTGGGCGGTGTAGCCGAACGGCTCGTTCATCGGCTCGAAGTACACCTTGGAGTTGCGGGCGTAGGCGGAGGTGATCCGCGCCCACATCTGGTCCCAGGAGGCCTGGTTGTCGATCTTGCCGTCCTTGGCGTTGTCGGCCTCCCAGTAGCCCAGGATGACCTTGAAGCCCTTGGCGGTGGCGGCGTCGATCGCGCCCCGGTACGACTTCCAGAACGGGCCGTTCACGGAGGTCGGGTTCACCGGGAGGCGGACGGTGTTGGCGCCCAGCTTGGAGAAGCCGCCGATGATCGCCCTGGACTTGGCGTAGGTCGTGGCGTAGCCGTCCGAGGTGGACAGGCCCGAGGGCACGACCGCGTCGTCGGCGTAGTTGTCGCGCGGGTCGGCCCAGTTGACGCCCTTGAAGTCGCTGACGGGCGGCGGGGCGGTGGGGGAGGCGGCTGCGGGGGAGGCGAGGGCCCCGCCGAATGCCGTGGCGCAGGCGAGCAGCGCCCCCAGACTTGCTGTCCCCCGGTGAGTCTTTCGTGACACGACGTCCCCTTCTGAGCAGTTGCGTCCGCGGAACTCGCATGCAGATCGGCGGCTCGTTGGCACCCGCAAGCTAGAAGAGAACTCAAACAGAGGTCAACACATCTGCACACCAAATCTCATCAGGAACGTAGGTTGCGGAGGCGCGAGGCTACGAACCCACGGTCAGTCCCGAGCCCGACACCCGCACCCGGATGCCGTCCTCCTCCACCCGCACGTCGTCCAGCCGTACGTCCCCCTGCTCCGGCTTGGGCAGTTCGAACGCCAGCGCCAGCCGGTCGGCCAGGACCGGGCGGGTCAGGCCGGACAGCTCGTCGAGGAGGTTGGGGTCGAGGCCGAGGCGGCGGAGCACCTCGGGGTTGTCCAGGGCCAGGTCGATGAGGTTGAGGCGTTCGGCCTGGCGCGCGAACTTCGGGGAGCCGGTCAGCTCGGCGAGCTTGCCGTCGTCGGCGAGGGCCTCGCGCACGGTCGCCTCGGGCACGCCCATCCGCTGCACGATGGCCGGGACCGACAGCAGCGCCTTGGCCTTGCGGGTCTCCCGGGACAGGTCGGCGCTCCCCTTGGGAGTCAGGTGCAGGCCCTCGGCGGGGCGGGTGCCGGGGCGGTAGGTCGCCAGGTCGCCGATGTCGAGCCGCATCCCGCCGATCTCCGTGGCGATGCCCCGCTCGCCCTGCCGCTGGATCCGCGCCTCGGCGCGCAGCCGCAGGTCGTGTCCGGCGACGGGCAGGGTGCCGCGGGCCCGGACGCGGTCGCGACCCTCGCCGGTGAACGTCACCTGGGAGGCGCCCAGTTCGCGGTTGAGATCCTCGAAGGACAGCAGGACGTCCCCGTCGAACCGGGGGACGTGGGCGCCGCGCACGGACGTGAGCCCGTCGGCCTCCAGCCGGATGTCGTGCGCCGTGGCCGACACCTTCGCCAGGGAGACCCGGTCGGCGGCGACGTCCGGCACGGTCACCTTCACCGACTCCAGCCGTTTGTCGGCGAGTTGGGTGAGGAAGGGGAACCCGCCGATCTCCACCTCGGGCGCCGCCGCGAGGTCGAGCCGGTCCTTGAGCGTGTCGGCGGCCCGGTGCTCGGCGTACAGCACGGCCCAGCGGTCGCCGAGGGCGACGAAGGCGGCGAGTACGACCAGCGCGACCACCGCCTTCATCGCGAGCGGCAGCCCGGCGAAACGATTCCGCCGACGCCGGCCGCCACGGCGGTGGTCGGGCGGCGCCCACTGAGGTTCCTGCTCGTCCCGCCGCTCGGTGTCCTCGCCGAGGAAGTCCTCCAGAGGGGTCTCCTCCAGCGGGCCGTCGTCGAGTGCGGCGAGTTCGTCGTAGGGGTTGCGGGGCTGCTCGTGGAGGTTGCGGGGCTGTTCGGAGGGGGCGTGGGGGTGCTCGGTGCGGTCGTGGGGCGGGTCTTGCATGTCCATGCGGTGGGGGGTGCGCATCGTCTCATCCGACCATGCGCACCGCCCCTGGCCGCAACTTGAATCCCCTGTATGCGATTTACTTCACGATCGCGATACGGTCCGCCTTCGGCGGGGCCAGCGGGTTCGTGGCCGACGAGTTGGCCGTCAGGTACTGCTCCAGCGCGGTCAGGTCGTCGGCGCCGACGACGTCGTTCGTGCCCTGGCCGAGCGTGGGGAAGCCGTCGCCGCCGCCCGCGAGGAAGCTGTTCGTCGCGACGCGGTAGGTGGCCGCCGGGTCGATGGCCGCGCCGTTCAGCTTGACCGAGTCCGTGACCACACGGTCGGCGCCGGACTTGGTGAGGTCCAGCGTGTAGGTGAGGCCGGACGACACCTGGAGGACCTTCGGCGCCGCCGCGTTCGGGCCGGTCACCTGCTCCTTGAGCACCTGGATCAGCTGGGCGCCCGTGAAGTCCTGGAGGTTCACGGTGTTGGCGAACGGCTGGACCGTGAAGCCCTCGGCGTACGTCACGACACCGTCGCCCTCACCGGCCTTGGCCGCGTACGTCAGCGGTGCCCGGATGCCGCCGGGGTTCATCAGCGCCAGGTCCGTCTCCGGGTCGAGCTGCTTGCCGTGGGCGAGCTGGGCGTCGGCGATGAGGTCGCCGAGCGGGGACTCGGTGCCGGTGTTGCCGATGTCGCCGGAGATGTGGCCGATCGCGCGGTTGCCGATGGGCGCCGCCAGGGTGTTCCACTTGCTGATCAGCTCGGTCATGTCGGGCGCCTTGGGGACGTCCCGGGTGACCACGTGGTTCGCCGACTTCACGGCCGTACGGGCGATGTCGCCGGTCCGCCGGTCGTACGTCAGCGTGGTGTCGGTGTAGAGGCGGCCGAAGGACGCGGCCGAGGTGACCATGCGGGGCTTGCCCGCCGGGTCGTCGATCGTGCACACGTACGCGTTGTGGGTGTGGCCGGTGACCAGCGCGTCCACCTGCGGCGTGATGTTCTTGGCGATGTCGACGATCGGGCCGGATATGCCGTCCCCGGCGCCCGGGGCGTCACAGTCGTAGTTGTACGACGTCGACGCCGGGAAGCCGCCCTCGTGGATGAGCGCGACGATCGACTTCACGCCCTGCCTCTGGAGCACCTTGGCGTACTTGTTGATCGTCTCGACCTCGTCCTTGAAGGACAGGCCCTTGACGCCCTCGGCGGAGACGATGTCCGGGGTGCCCTCCAGGGTCACGCCGATGAAGCCGACCTTGACGTCCTTCTTCTTCCACACCCAGTAGGGCTTGAGGATCGGCTTCTTCGTCTTCTCGTCGAGGACGTTGGCGGCCAGGTAGGGGAAGTCGGCGCCCTGGAACTTCTGGTCCGAGTAGCAGCCGTCCTTGGGGTGGCAGCCGCCGTTCTGGAGGCGGGCCAGCTCCTTGGCGCCCTCGTCGAACTCGTGGTTGCCGACGGAGGTGACGTCGAGGTCGAGCTTGTTCAGCGCCTCGATGGTCGGCTCGTCGTGGAAGAGGCCGGAGATGAGCGGGGAGGCGCCGACCATGTCGCCGCCGGCCGCGGTGATGGAGTACTTCTCGCCCTGGCGGGCCTGACGCAGATGGGTGGCGAGGTACTCGACACCGCCCGCGTCGATGGTCTTCGTCGTGCCGTCGTGCTGGTGTTCGGTGACTCGGCCGGAGGAGCCGGTGGGCGGCTCCAGGTTGCCGTGCAGGTCGTTGAACGACAGCAGCTGGACGTCCTGGTAGCGGCCCGGCCAGTGGCCGCCGCCGTGGTTCTCGCCGGCCGACGCCGACCCGGGCACCGTCGCCGCGGCCAGCGCGCCGACGGTGGCGACACCGGCGGCGAGAGCGACGAGACGGTTCCTGCGGCGTCTGTGGCGCTCCTGGTGCGCCGGTGCCGGTGAAGTGGCTGGCATACGCCCCCCTGTGGTTCTGCTGGGACAGTGATGTCGTCCGGCGCAGCCTAGAGTCAACGCGCGTAGCGCGACAGAGCTTTCGGGTCACATCCTGGTTGCTTCTTGCCGCCGATTTACCAGCGATCCCCCGTACCCTCGTACGCATGACCAGCGACGACACCGCACGGCCCGGACGCACCCGCTCGATCGACACATATGCCGCGCTCTCCCAGGAGCAGACCGAGGCCGTCCTCGCCCTGCTCGCCGATGCCGCCGGCACCGACGGACAGCAGGCGGTCTCCGAACAGGGCAGGTTGCAGTTGCGCGGCGGCGAACGGGAGGGCGTGGCCCATCTGCTGCTCACCGTCGACGGCGAACTCGTCGGGTACGCCCAACTGGAGGACACCGACCCGGTGGAGCCGCCGGCCGCCGAACTGGTCGTGCACCCCGGGCACCGGGGCCACGGGCACGGGCGGGCGCTGGGCTCCGCGCTGCTGGCCGCGTCCGGCAAGCGGCTGCGGGTGTGGGCGCACGGCGGCCACTCCGCCGCCCGGCACCTCGCGCAGGTCCTCGGCCTGACCCTGTTCCGCGAACTGCGCCAGATGCGCCGCCCCTTGACCGGCTTCGACGCACCCGAGCCGGTGCTCCCCGAGGGCGTCACCGTCCGCGCCTTCGTCCCCGGCCGGGACGACGCGGCCTGGCTCGCCGTCAACGCCGCCGCCTTCGCCCACCATCCCGAGCAGGGCTCCCTCACCCAGCGGGACCTCGACGACCGCAAGGCCGAACCGTGGTTCGACCCCGCGGGGTTCTTCCTCGCCTTCCGCGGCGACGAACTCATCGGCTTCCACTGGACCAAGGTCCACGCCGAGGAGGGCCTGGGCGAGGTGTACGTCCTCGGTGTCGCCCCCGGCGCCCAGGGCGGCGGCCTCGGCAAGTCCCTCACGACGATCGGCCTGCGGCACCTGGCGGACCAGGGGGTGCCGACCGCGATGCTGTACGTCGACGCCGACAACAAGGCTGCGGTGTCGGTGTACGAGCGGCTGGGGTTCGTGACGCACGAGGTGGATCTGATGTACCGCACGGAAACGTGACGGCGCCGACCTCCGGGGAGCCGACGGCGTACCTCAAGCGCCTGCCGTCACGCGGGAGGCGGCGGGAACCGGTACGTCACGAACGAGGAGGGTCCTCCGGCGGAGGCACGGCCGCCCCCGGCAGCCGTACCGTCGCCACCGTGCCGCCGCCCTCGGCGTGGGACAGCGACACCTCGCCGCCCGCCTGCTGCACCGTGCGCGCCACGATCGACAGGCCGAGGCCCGAACCGGGCAGCGCCCGCGCGCTCGGTGAGCGCCAGAAGCGGTCGAAGACATGGGGGAGTTCGTCGTCGGGGATGCCCGGGCCGTGGTCGCGGACGGTCAGGGCACCCTCGGACAGGCGCACCTCGATCGTGCCGCCCTCCGGGCTGAACTTCACCGCGTTGTCGAGGATGTTGACCACCGCCCGCTCCAGCGCGGACGGCTCCGCGCGCACGAACCACGGCTGGACGTCCGCCGTGATCGTCAGCTCCGGGCCGCGCAGCCGCGCCCGCCGCAGCGCCGAGTCGACGACGTCGTGCCAGGCGACGATCTGCGCTCGGCCCGAGTACTGGCCGGTGTCCGGGCGGGACAGTTCCTGTAGGTCGCCGATGAGCGCCGCCAGTTCCGTCATCTGCGCCTTCACCGACGCGAGGAGCGCCTTGCGGTCGGCCTCGGGGATGGGGCGGCCCGTTTCCTCGCTGCGGGTGAGGAGTTCGATGTTCGTGCGCAGGGAGGTGAGCGGTGTGCGGAGTTCGTGGCCGGCGTCCGCGATGAGCTGCTGCTGGAGCTCGCGGGAGCTGGCCAGGGCCGAGGTCATCGAGTTGAAGGAACGGGAGAGGCGGGCCACCTCGTCTTCGTCGGCGTTGTCCACGGGGATGCGGACGTCCAGGTCCTCCGTGCGGGCCACGTGCTCGACGGCCTCCGTGAGTTTGTCGACCGGTCGCAGACCGGCCCGGGCCACCATGAGCCCGGCTGCCCCGGCGCCCACCACCCCTACGCCCGAGACCAGCAGCAGGATCAGCGCCAGTTCGTTGAGCGTGGACTCCGTGCCCTTGAGGGGGACCGCGATGACCAGCGCGTAGTCGGCGACCACGCCCTGCTGAAACGGCCCGTCCTTCACCACGACCGCCGTGGTCAGCACCCGCACCGAGTTGCCGTCGCTGTCGGTGCCGTTGCGCAGCCTGGCCGTCGTGGGGTCGGGGTCCTTGGCCACGGCCTTGTCGCCGCTCGTGACCTTCACCTGGGGCATGAGGTTGCTGAACAGGCAGACCCTGCCGTCGGCCCTGACGACCTGCGCGTAGGTCTGCGGGCGCGGGGCCCCGCCGAGCGTGTTCGAGGGCTTCTGGGGGCACGTCTTCGTCAGCGCGTCGAAGTCCTCCGCCTGAAGGGTCCGGAACGACGACTTCAGGTCGCCGTCCACCTGGTCGTACAACTTCCCCTGCACGATGAACCAGCACGTCACCGACACCGCCGCCACCGCGAACGCCACCGCCGCCGCCACCAGCAGCGCCAGCCGGGACCGGATGGGCAGGGAGCGGAACCGGCGTACGACCTTGTTCACTCCGCGCCGCCCTGCCGCAACACGTAGCCCACACCCCGCACCGTGTGGACGAGGCGCGGCTCGCCACCGGCCTCGGTCTTGCGGCGCAGGTACATGACGTAGACGTCGAGGGAGTTGGACGACGGCTCGAAGTCGAAGCCCCAGACCGCCTTCAGGATCTGCTCGCGGGTGAGGACCTGGCGCGGGTGCGCCATGAACATCTCCAGCAGGGTGAACTCCGTGCGGGTCAGCTCCACCGGGCGGCCGCCCCGGGTGACCTCGCGTGTCGCGAGGTCCATGCGCAGGTCGGCGAAGGCGAGGACGTCCTCGTCGTCCGGAGAGCCCGCGCCGACGGCCGCCGCGTAGGAGCTGCGGCGCAGCAGGGCGCGGATGCGGGCGAAGAGTTCGTCGAGTTCGAAGGGCTTGACGAGGTAGTCGTCCGCCCCGGCGTCCAGTCCCGTGACCCGGTCGCCGACGGTGTCACGGGCGGTCAGCATCAGGATGGGTGTCGTGTCGCCGGTGGAGCGGATGCGGCGCGCCGCCGTCAGGCCGTCCATGCGGGGCATCTGGATGTCGAGCACGACCAGGTCGGGCCGGTACGCCGCGGCCTTCTCCAGCGCGTCCGCCCCGTCCACGGCGACCTCGGTCCCGTACCCCTCGAAGGCGAGGCTGCGCTGGAGTGCTTCGCGTACCGCCGGCTCGTCGTCGACGATCAGGATGCGCTGAGGGTCACGGTCGCCGTCTGCGGGGCTCATGGGTCGGGGTCCTCGGGTGTGGTGGGGAGGGGCGGGAAGGGTGTCGCTGGACGCTCTCAGCCTCGCACGTCGGCGGGACGGGCCGGGAGAAGGACCAGGCCCGGATCGGCCGCAGATCGGCCCCGGCTCAGCCTCGTACCTTGCGGCGACGGGCGACGGGCGGCGGCGGCCCGGCGGGCGGCGCCCTTGCGCGCGGGCCGGACCTCGGCCGCGGCCACCTCGGGCGCTCGCGTCGCCGATGCCGATGCCGATGCCGATGCCGAGACCGACGCCGGTGCCGGTGCGTGCAGTTCGGACGCCACCGCCAGTGCCAGCGCGACCCCCGCCGGGTCGGCCCCCGGCACCGCGTGCGGAACCTGCTGGATCATCGCCGTACTCCTGCTCGGAAGGCACTCAGTCGGTGGCGCCGGCCCGCAGCTTGGCGAGGTCGGCCTTGACGGTGTTGACCGGGATGGCGAAGCCCAGGCCGACGCTGCCCGCGTCGGAGGACGAGGAGGCGGCGCCCGCCGGCGAGTACATCGCGGAGTTGATCCCGATGATGTTGCCGTTCATGTCGATCAGCGCGCCGCCGGAGTTGCCCGGGTTGAGGGACGCGTCGGTCTGGAGCGCCTTGTACGTCGTGGTGTCCGAGCCGGTGTCGCCGTTGAACTGCCGGCCGCCGAACTCGAACGGCCACCCGTCGCCCTGCGGGGACTGCTGCTGGCCCTGGTCCTCGTCGGTCGGGACCGTGACGTCACGGTCGAGGGCCGAGATGATGCCGCTGGTGACCGTGCCGGACAGGCCCTCGGGGGAGCCGATGGCCACGACCTGGTCGCCGACCTGCAAGCCGGAGGAGTCGCCGAGCGTGGCCGCCTTCAGGCCGGAGGCGTTCTCCAGCTTGATCAGCGCCAGGTCCTTCTTGCTGTCGGTGCCGACGACCTTGGCGGAGTACGACTTGCCGTCGTTGGTCGTCACCTTGATCTGCGAAGCGCCGGAGACGACGTGGTTGTTGGTGACGATCTCGCCGCCGCTGGTGATGATCACGCCGGAGCCGGTGGAGGAACCGGCGTTGGAGTCGGCGCTGATCTCGACGATGCTGGGGCTGACCGCCTTGGCGACCCCGGCGACCGTGCCCTTCTGGCTGGACGGCACCACGTTGGTGCTGGTGGAGCTGGCGGCGACGGTGTCGTTGCCCGTCAGCTCCTGTATGCCGTAGGCGGTGCCGCCGCCGATCGCCGCGGCGACGATCGCCACGGCGGCGAGCAGGGCGACGGTGCCGCGGTTGCGCTTCTTCGGAGCGGGTGCCGGGGTGTACGCCGGCGGAGGCGGCCACTCGGGGTTCACCGGGGCCTGCTGCTGACCCTCGTAGGGGTTCTCGTACTCGCCACTGCGGTGGAAGCTCTCGGTCATGTCTCAGAGCTTGGAGCCCGACCATGAGAGCTTCCTGAGTCCTCCCTGAGAAGCCCGACAGAACCTCGTATGCCCGATATAAAGGCGCCACGGCAGGGGGCCGTGAAGGCCCCCGGAAGGGGCTACGCGCAGCCGCAGGAGTGCCGTACGACCAGCCGCGACGGGAACACCTTCAGCCGCTCCCGCCGGGCCCCCGCCACACGCACACCGTCGTCGAGGACGAGGTCCACCGCCGCACGCGCCATCGCCGAACGGTCCGAGGCGATCGTCGTCAGGGGCGGGTCGGTCAGCGCCGCTTCCTTGATGTCGTCGAAGCCGGCCACCGCCAGCTCGCCGGGCACGTCGATCCGCAGTTCGCGCGCGGCCCGCAGCAGGCCGATCGCCTGGTCGTCGGTGGAGCAGAAGATCGCGGGCGGGCGCTCGGGGCCGGAAAGGATCTTCAGGGCGGCCTGGTAGGCGTCGTAGCGGTTGTAGAGGGCCTCGAAGAGGCGGCCCTCCGTGGAGATGCCGGCCTCGTCCATCGCGCGCCGCCAGCCCTCGACGTGGTCGGAGACCGGGTCGCCGACGGCCGGGGTCTCGGCTATGCCGCCCATACAGGCGACGTACTCGTAACCGTGCTCCAGCAGGTGCCGCACGGCGAGCTGGGCGCCGCCCAGGTCGTCCGTGACGACGGCGACGTCGTCGATGGCCTCGGGCCGCTCGTGCATCAGCACGACCCGGGCGTCCCAGGCCTCGATCTCGGCGGCGGCCAGGTCGTTGAGCGCGTGGCTGACGAGGATCAGGCCCGAGACCCGCATGCCCAGGAAGGCGCGCAGGTAGTGGACCTCGCGTTCGCCCACGTAGTCCGTGTTGCCGACGAGCACCATCTTTCCGCGCTCGGAGGCGGCCTGCTCGACCGCGTGCGCCATCTCCCCGAAGAAGGGCTGGCGGGCGTCCGGGATGATCAGGCCTATGAGGTCCGTACGCCGGGACGCCATCGCCTGCGCGACCCGGTCGGGGCGGTACCCCAGTTCCTTGATCGCGGCGAGGACACGCTCGCGCGTGGCCGGGGCGACCGGCCGGGGTCCGTTGTTGATGACATAACTGACCACGGCAGTGGAAGTCCCTGCCAGTCGCGCCACATCATCCCGAGTCACCTTGGCCACGCGCGGAGTCTACGCGGATATACCGGCTCTGGGCAGGGCGTAAAGGAGCTTCCGTACTTCCGTACGATATTCCGGCCGCCGTCCGGCGCCCGCCCGCGCGCTCCGTGCGGAAAGCGATGCCCAGGCGGGCACCGCCATACGCCTCTTTACGCCTTGGTACGCGCCTCGGCGGCGTCCAAAACAGCCGACTCGTCTCCGTTGTCCGGGTTTTCCCTGGCCGCCTTGGCCTTCGCCTCCTCGGCGGCGCGCTCCACCTTCTCCGGCGTAACGAATCGATAACCGACGTTCCGGACGGTGCCGATCAGCGACTCGTGCTCGGGGCCGAGCTTGGCGCGCAGCCGCCGTACGTGCACGTCGACCGTGCGGGTGCCGCCGAAGTAGTCGTAGCCCCAGACCTCCTGGAGGAGCTGCGCGCGCGTGAAGACGCGGCCGGGGTGCTGCGCGAGGTACTTCAGGAGCTCGAACTCCTTGAAGGTGAGGTCGAGGACGCGGCCCTTGAGCTTGGCGGAGTACGTCGCCTCGTCGACCGACAGGTCGCCGTTGCGGATCTCCATCGGGGAGTCGTCGCTGACGATCTGCTGCCGGCCCATGGCCAGCCGCAGCCGGGCCTCGACCTCGGCGGGGCCGGCGGTGTCGAGCAGGACGTCGTCGATGCCCCAGTCGGCGGTGACGGCGGCGAGGCCGCCCTCCGTGACGACGAGGACGAGCGGGCAGCCGGGGCCGGTGGAGCGGAGCAGCTGACACAGGCTGCGGACCTGCGGCAGGTCACGGCGGCCGTCGACGAGGATGACGTCGGCGCCGGGGGTGTCGACGAGGGCGGGGCCCTCCGCGGGGGCCACCCGCACGTTGTGCAGGAGCAGGCCGAGGGCGGGGAGCACCTCCGTCGACGGCTGGAGGGCGTTGGTCAGGAGCAGCAGAGAACTCATACGTCTGGTTCCTCCTCGGTCCCTGCGAGGACGTCTGTTGGTACAGCACTTGGCTCTGCGATCCCGAAGGCCCCGTACACCTGCGGTTTCCCGCCTCGTATACAACGCTTCCGAAAGCACAAAAGGACCCGGGGGCTACGCTGCCCGAGTCCTCTGCCAAGCAGAATAGCCCACATGAGCTCTGGTCCGGCAGGTCATGTGGCGCGTTCCACCGTTCGTCCGCACTCCGAGACGACCCGGGGAACGCCTGTGCGGACGCAATTGCGGACGTTTCTGCGCACGTCCGACGGTGTGACGATCGATGCCGTATACGACCCGGGTGCGGTTGTATACGACGCCTCCCGGACATCTGCCGATCACCCCGTGTTCGTCGTCGCCCACGGCTTCACCGGTGCCGTGGACCGGCCGCACGTGCGGCGGGTGGCGCGGGCCTTGGCCCGGTTCGGGGCCGTCGTCACCTTCTCCTTCCGGGGCCACGGGGCGTCCGGTGGGCGGTCGACGGTCGGGGACCGGGAGGTGCTCGACGTGGCGGCGGCGGTGCGGTGGGCCCGGGAGCTCGGGCACGCGCGCGTGGGGACGGTGGGGTTCTCGATGGGGGGCTCGGTGGTGCTGCGGCATGCGGCGCTGCACCCACGGCAGACCGACGCGGTGGTGTCGGTGAGCGCCCCGGCCCGCTGGTACTACAGGGGGACCGCCCCCATGCGCCGGCTGCACTGGCTGGTGACGCGGCCGGAGGGCCGGGTGGTGAGCCGCTACGGGTTCCGTACCCGCATCCACCACCGGGACTGGGACCCGGTCCCGCTCTCGCCGGTGGAGGCGGTGCCGAGGATCGCGCCCACGCCCCTGCTGATCGTGCACGGCGACGCCGACGGCTACTTCCCCGTCGACCACCCCCGCATGCTGGCGGCGGCCGCCGCCGACCAGGGCGAACTGTGGCTGGAACCGGGCATGGGGCATGCCGAGAACGCGGCGAGCGACGCACTGCTGGGGCGGATCGGGGAGTGGGTCGTGGCCCGGGCGGGCTAGCCTGACGGAGTTCACCGACAAGCAGATCGAGGAAGCAGATGCCAAAGGTCACGGTGCGCTACTGGGCCGCCGCCAAGGCCGCGGCCGGGGTGGCCGAGGAGCCGTACGAGGCGGCCACGCTCGCCGAGGCGCTCGACGGGGTGCGTGAGCGGCACCCCGGCGAACTCGAGCGCGTGCTGCGGCGGTGCTCGTTCCTCGTGGACGGTGATCCCGTGGGCACCCGCGGACATGAGACGGTACGGCTGGCCGACGGCGGCACGGTCGAGGTGCTCCCGCCGTTCGCAGGAGGGTGAGCGATGACCAACCAGCCGTACGACGGCTATGACCCCTACGGGCAGCAGCCGCAGACCCCGCGGACGCCGCAGACCCCGCAGGGGTGGCCCGGGCATGGGCACCAGCGGGGCTACCCGCAGGGGCAGCAGGGCCATCAGGGGCAGCAGGGCTATCAGGGGTACGACGATCCGTACGCCGCTCAGCAGTACACGCAGCAGTGGCAGGGGCAGACCTGGGAGACGCAGGCGCAGGCGCCGGTGTCCGCGCAGGTGACGGCGGCGGAGGAGACGGCGTATCTGCCGCCGCAGGGGTACGAGCCTCCTGCTCCCGCTCCCACCCCTGCTTCCGCCGCCGAGTACGGCCCGGCCACCGTCGCCGGGAACGCTCGGATCACGGACGCGCAGCGGGCGCGGGCGGAGGGGCGGTCGCCGATCATCGACCCCGGGATGCAGCCGGCCGCGCTGACGGCGCTGCTGGGGCTGTTGCTGGCGGGCGCGGCGGCGGTCGGCACGTATGCGCTGCTGGTGCCGCTCGTCGTCCTCCAGGCCGTCACGGCGGCGGGCTGGTTCCGGCTGAACGGGATGTGGCCGGCCCGGCAGGGCATCGCGCTGGGCTTCGCGGGCGCGCTGGCCGCGGACGCGGCGCTGCTGGCGTCGGACCGCTCGCCCTCGGCGATCCTGGGCACGCTCGGGGTGTGGGTGCTGCTCGCGCTGGTGCTCCAGCTGCGGTCGCACGCCGACCCGGACGAGCGGATGTACGGCCTGATGGCGACGGTCGCGGCATCGGCGCTGGCGATCGTGGCGGGCGGGTACCTCGCGGCCGAGGCGGACGCGGTGACCGTGGGCGCGATCGCGGTGGCGGTCGCGGTCCTGGCCCGCGCCCTGCCGCTGCCGACCCCGGCGTCGGTGGTGGTGGCGCTGCTCGCGGCGGCGGGCGGCGGTGCCGCGGCCGGCTCGCTGACGGGCCTGGGCACGTCGGGAGCCCTCCTGGGCGCGGGCGCGGCAGCCTGCGCCCTGATCGGCCACCGAGTCGCCGGCTACGACTACCCGTCCCGCTTCGTCCACTTCACGGCGGGCGTGGCCCTGCCGTTGTCCGCGGCGGCCCCGGCGGTCTACGTACTGGGGCGGGCCCTGGCCTAGCGCGTCCCGCGTCCCTGGCTGCGGGCAGTCGTGCCTCCCCCAGTGCCTTGAGGGCCTGGGAGGTGCCCCCAGGCGGCACGGGTGGGCGCAGCGGCACCCCGTTCCGCCGGGCTGCGGACCCACCCGGCCTCAGCACCGACGCCGGGCACCCGCCCTGTCACAGATGATCCACAAAACCCAGGGCCCCCACCGCTCACGGAGTTACCCTCACGCAAGGACGGCCGCTCGGTCGTCGAACACCGGACCGCCGTCCAACCGCCTAGGTGGGGGAAACACCGCATGCGCGCACTGCGAATACTGCTGATCGTCGTCGTGATCCTGGGCGGGCTCTTCGTGATCGCCGACCGCGTCGCCGTGAACTTCGCCGAGGGCGAGGCCGCCGACCGCCTGAAGGCCACCGAGAACCTCTCCGCCACCCCGGACGTGTCCATCAAGGGCTTCCCGTTCCTCACCCAGGTCGTCGGCGGCTCCCTGGACGACATCGAGGTCGGCATCACGAACTACGAGGCCGCCGCGGGCAACGGCGCCGAGAAGATCCGTATCGACGACCTCCGGGCCGACATGCGGGGCGTCGAGTTCTCCGGCGACTACAGCTCCGCCACCGCCACCAGCGCCACCGGCACCGCGACCATCGCCTACGACGAGCTGCTGAAGACGGCGAAGTCCGAGCCCACCCAGGTCGCCCCGGGCGTCACCGCCAACGTCGTCGGCCTCTCCGACGGCGGCAACGGCAAGATCAAGGTGACCGTCGAGGCCACCGTCCTCGGCACGAAGCTGCCCGAACCGGTCTCCGTGCTCAGCTCGGTGACGGTGATCGACGGCACCGTACGGGTGAAGGCCGACGGTCTGCCCAAGTTCGGCGGCGTCGAGATCGCCGAGTCCCGGGTCCGGGCCATCACCGACTTCCAGCAGAGGATCGACGGCCTGCCCGGCGGCATCAAGCTGGACAAGGTCCAGGCCGCGCCGAACGGCGTCGAGATCACGGTGAAGGGTTCCAACGTCCGCCTGGCCGGGTAGAAAGGCGCCAGACGGCCCGGACCTGGGGTGTCCGGTGGGCGAGACGGTGACGTCCGTAGCTCAGATGTGACGGCGGAAACATTCGGGCACGACCCTTGCCCCACACCTCCCCGAACCCCCTCGATCCCACATCGTGGATTTTCCCGTCTCACCATTCGACACGCCGGTGACACGCGTGCCTGACCGTCCCTACGATCGACGGCATGAAGCGACAGGCGGATCTCACGAAGCGGCGGGCAGTAGACCTGTGCCGCGTCGCCGCCATGCTCTGTCGCACCTTCTGAGCGATCGCGTCGGCAGTCGCGCCGGCGCGCGCATCCCCGCAGCCCTGCATCAAGGGCACTCGTGCGCCGCCCTGCCTCAAGGGCGCGCCCTGCAGACCTCGCACGCCCCGCCGTAACTGCCCCGGAGGAGAAGAACCATGAGCCGCAGCGACGTCCTGGTCGACGCCGATTGGCTCCAGGAGCACCTGGACGACCCGACCATCGCCATCGTCGAGGTGGACGAGGACACGTCCGCCTACGAGAAGAACCACATCCGGAACGCGATCCGCATCGACTGGACCCAGGACCTCCAGGACCCGGTCCGTCGTGACTTCGTCGACCAGGAGGGCTTCGAGAAGCTCCTGTCGGAGAAGGGCATCGCCAACGACCACACGGTGATCCTGTACGGCGGCAACAACAACTGGTTCGCCTCGTACGCGTACTGGTACTTCAAGCTGTACGGCCACGAGAACGTCAAGCTCCTCGACGGCGGCCGCAAGAAGTGGGAGCTCGACGCCCGCGAGCTGGTCCCCGGCGACGAGGTGCCCGAGCGCCCGAAGACCGACTACAAGGCCAAGGCGCAGGACACGTCGATCCGTGCCTTCCGCGACGACGTCGTGGCGGCGATCGGCTCGCAGAACCTCGTCGACGTGCGCTCGCCCGACGAGTTCTCCGGCAAGCTGCTCGCCCCGGCCCACCTGCCGCAGGAGCAGTCCCAGCGCCCCGGCCACGTGCCGAGCGCCCGCAACATCCCGTGGTCCAAGAACGCCAACGACGACGGCACCTTCAAGTCGGACGAGGAGCTCAAGGAGCTCTACGCCGCGGAGAGCGTCGACCTGGCCAAGGACACCATCGCCTACTGCCGCATCGGTGAGCGCTCCGCGCTGACCTGGTTCGTGCTGCACGAGCTGCTCGGTGTGGAGAACGTCAAGAACTACGACGGCTCCTGGACCGAGTACGGCTCCCTCGTCGGTGTGCCGATCGAGCTCGGCGCCAACAAGTAAACGAACCGACCGACCTTTCAAGACCTCTCTTCAGGAGTACGACATGTGTGGAGCGAAGGCCGGCGGCCCGGACGCCTCGACGATCAAGCCCGGTGAGACCACGATCCAGGGTCAGGTGACCAAGGACGGCGAGCCCGTGACCGGCTACGTCCGTCTGCTGGACTCGACCGGCGAGTTCACGGCCGAGGTGCCGACCTCGGCGACCGGACAGTTCCGCTTCTACGCGGCCGAGGGCACCTGGACCGTCCGTGCCCTCGTGCCCGGCGCCACCGCCGACCGCACGGTCGTCGCCCAGAAGGGCGGCCTGGCGGAGGTCGCGATCGCCGTCTGACGGCGACAGTGCCAGGAGGGGCCGCATCCCACGGGTTGGACGCCTGGGGTGCGGCCCTTCGGCATGCCCGGACCTACGCTGGAGGCATGTACGCACGACGCCGGCGCACGTACTTCGCGATGATGGGCGGCTGCATCGGGCTGTTCGTCCTGGCCTGGGGCGTCGTCCGCCTGTGGTCCGTCCCCGTCGCCGTCGGGATGTGCCTCGTCGCCATGGTCATCCCGCCCGTCGCGGCGATGGTCGCGAACCGGCGTGGCCCGGACGACCGCTGGTGGGACGATCCGTCCGGAGACCCCAAGTCCGACGAGTGGTGGGACGAGCTGGACGGCAAGAGGCACCGGCACTGAACCGATGAGGGGGGAGCACCCGTGCGCCTGACGGCGGCGACTCTGGACGCCCCGAACGCCCGTGAGCTGGCCGCCTTCTACCTGCGGCTGCTGCCCGGCTGGCGGGTGTGGCGCGGGGAGGACTGGCAGGACTGGGTGCACATCCGGCCGCCGGACGGCGGTACCGGACTGTCCTTCCAGACCGAGCCCGCCTACCGGCCGCCCGTCTGGCCGAGCACGCCGGACCGGCAGCAGATGATGATCCACCTCGACATCGAGGTCGACGACCTGGAAGCCGAGACCGCACGGGCCCTCGCCGAGGGCGCGCGCCTCGCCGAGCACCAGCCGCAGGACGGCGTCCGGGTGCTCCTGGACCCGGCGGGCCACCCCTTCTGCCTCTACACCGAGGCCGCGGAGGCGTCTCAGTAGACGAGCGCCTGGGCGTCCTCCGCCATGGCCTCCTGGACGAAGACCTGGGCGCCGGCGATGCGGACGCCCTTGATGACGTCCTGCTCCGTGATCTCGCGGCGGGCCGCGCACTGCGTGCAGAGGGTGACGCGGCCGGCCGCCAGGACCGAGTCGAGCAGGTCGGGGAGCGGGGCCGCGTGCGGCAGCTCGAACTCGGCGGCGCGGCCGGGCAGGGCGTACCAGGCGGACTCGCCCGTCAGCCACAGGGAGACGTCGACGCCGCTGGCCACCGCCACCGCCGCCACCGTGAACGCCTGGGAGCACCGCTCGGGGGCGTCCGCCCCCGCGGTCACCTTGATCACCAGCTTCTTCGCCATAGCCGGAATCGTAGTCCGGAATCGTAGGGCCGAAGGGGCCCGCGTAAGCTGGGCCCGGCCCCGTGCACACATCCGCAGCCCGCTCAAGGAGCACCCCGTGGAGCTTTTCTTCGAAATCCTGTTGGTCCTGGTCGCCGTCGGCGTCCTCGCCTTCGCCGGACTGACCGTGAAGAAGCTGTACCAGGGCCAGCGCTGACCCACGTCTAGGAACCTCTCATGATCGAGATCCCGTCCGACCTCCACAAAGACCTCGTGCCGCTCGCCTTCCTGCTCGGCAACTGGGCCGGTGCCGGGGTGCACGACTTCCCCGGCTCCGAGAAGTGCAACTTCGGGCAGGAGGTCGCCTTCACCCACGACGGCCGGGACTTCCTTGAGTACCGCTCCCACAGCTGGGTGCTGGACAAGGACGGCAACAAGGTCCGGCCGCTGGAGTCCGAGCACGGCTTCTGGCGCATCGACGCCGACCGCAAGGTCGAGGTGACGATGACCCGCGACGACGGCGTCATCGAGATCTGGTACGGCGAGCTGGCCGACAAGAAGCCGCAGATCGACCTCGTGACGGACGCCGTGGCCCGCACCGCCGCCTCCCAGCCGTACACCGGCGGCAAGCGGCTGTACGGCTACGTCAAGAGCGACCTGATGTGGGTCGGCGAGAAGCAGACCCCCGAGGTCGAGCTGCGCCCCTACATGTCGGCCCACCTGAAGAAGGTCGTCACCCCGGAGGAGGTCGAGCGCTGGGCCAAGGCCCTGCCCGACGACATGCCGGACGACGGGATCGCTTTCTTCAAGTAGTTCTAGACTGGCCGGTGTGGTGAGCACCGACTGGAAGAGCGATCTGCGGCAGCGCGGCTACCGGCTGACCCCGCAGCGGCAACTCGTGCTCGAAGCCGTGGACACCCTGGAGCACGCGACCCCCGACGACATCCTCGTGGAAGTGAGGAAGACGGCGTCGGGGGTCAACATTTCCACGGTGTACCGGACGCTGGAGCTGCTGGAGGAGCTCGGCCTGGTCAGCCACGCCCATCTGGGGCACGGCGCGCCGACGTACCACCTCGCGGACCGGCACCACCACCTCCACCTGGTCTGCCGTGACTGCCAGAACGTCATCGAGGCGGATGTGGCCGTGGCCGCCGAGTTCACCGCGAAGCTGCGGGAGACGTTCGGCTTCGACACCGACATGAAGCACTTCGCGATCTTCGGCCGGTGCGAGGACTGCACGCTCAAGGCTTCAACTACCGAGTCGTAGGCTTACGCATATGAAGAGCCCCCTGCTGACCCTGCCCGGCGCCGTCCCCGCCGAGGGCGTGGACGAAGGCGTCGCCGCCCACTACGGCGATCTGTTCCGCGAGCAGCGTGCCCTCGCCGACGGCACCGGTTTCGTGGACCTCTCGCACCGGGGGGTCGTCACCGTCACCGGCGACGACCGGCTCGCCTGGCTGCACCTGCTGCTCACCCAACACGTCAGCGACCTCCCGGCGGGCCAGGCCACCGAGGCGCTGATCCTCTCCGCGAACGGCCACATCGAGCACGCCCTCTACCTCGTCGACGACGGCGAGACGGTCTGGGCCCACGTGGAGCCGGGCACCCAGGACGCGCTGATCGCGTACCTGGAGTCGATGAAGTTCTTCTACAGGGTCGAGGTCGCCGACCGGACGGCCGACATCGCGGTGGTGCACCTGTCGGCCGGTTCCATCGCCGAGGTGCCGAAGGGCGTGGCCGTACGGGAGACGCCGTACGGACGGGACCTGTTCCTGCCGCGCGCCGACCTGGAGGCGTACGCCGGGCAGGCCGGACCGCCCGCCGGGATCCTCGCCTACGAGGCGCTGCGCGTGGAGCAGCACCGGCCCCGCCTCGGCTTCGAGACCGACCACCGCACCATCCCGCACGAGCTGGGCTGGATCGGCTCGGCGGTGCACCTCCAGAAGGGCTGCTACCGGGGCCAGGAGACGGTCGCCCGGGTGCAGAACCTGGGCAAGCCCCCGCGCCGGCTGGTCTTCCTGCACCTGGACGGCAGCGAGGTCCACCTGCCGGTGGCCGGCACCGAGCTCCGGCTCGCGGACGACGGGCCCGACGGCCGGAAGATCGGCTTCATCACGACCTCCGTACGCCACCACGAGCTGGGGCCGGTCGCCCTCGCGCTGGTGAAGCGGAACGTGGCCCTGGACGCCCCGCTGGTGGCCGGTGACACGGCCGCGGCCCAGGAAGTCGTCGTCGAGCCGTAGAGCTTGTAGTTCTTTCGGGTCAGATCTCGATCAGCACGGTGAACGGGCCGTCGTTCGTCAGTGATACGCGCATGGCCGCGCCGAAGCGGCCCGTGGCCACCGTCGCGCCCAGCGAGCGCAGCTGGGCGACCACCTCGTCGACGAGCGGTTCGGCGACGTCGCCGGGGGCGGCGGCGTTCCAGGTGGGGCGGCGGCCCTTGCGGGCGTCGCCGTAGAGGGTGAACTGGCTGATCACCAGGAGCGGGGCGTCGATGTCGCTGCACGACTTCTCGTCGTGCAGCATGCGGACCGACCAGAGCTTGCGGGCCAGCTGGGCCGCCTTCTCCTTGGTGTCCTCGTGCGTGACGCCGACGAGGACGCACAGCCCCTCGCCTTCGATCGCCCCTACGGTTTCGCCGTCCACGACGACGCTCGCGCCGTCCACCCTCTGCACCACTGCTCGCATACGTCCATCATGCAGGGCGGTGAACGCGCGGCCGCCGGTGGTTCGCTCATGGCCCGAAAGGGTGGTTTGCGCAAGACGCCAACAGACCGCGCACGGCCGTATTTTGCTGCTTAACCGCCCATCTGGGGTCTATCGGGGGCACTCGTTCCCATAGCGGCCAGTTGGGGTGGCACGATGCTTTCACACACCGGTCGAGGGGACGGTTGAGGCACATGAGCACATCGAGTACGGGGCATCCGCTGGGGGCTGTCTGGTCGAGCCAGACGGGGATCGGGGCGTCGGAGTACCACCGGCCCCCCACACAGCGCACCGACAGTCCGCCGCTGCCCTCGGACGCACCAGAACGCGAGCTGGCCGCGCTGAGCCTGCCCGCGCTGCGCACGCTGCGCCGCGAGGCCCAGCGCGACGAAGCCGACCTCAGCTACCTGCGGCGGCTGCTCCAGGGTCGGATCGACATCCTGCGGGCGGAGCTGACGCGGCGCACCCCGGTGGGCTCGGCCTCCGTCGCCGCACCCGCGGAGGCGTCCGTGGTCGAGCGGCTCGCGGAGATCCTGCTGGACGCCCCGGCCCGCCACCGCTCCTCCGCCCGCCACGTGACCCTGGGGACGCCGCAGGGCGAGGAGTACCGGCGGCTGGCCGCGGAGATGCTCGCCGAGGTCGAGCTGTCCGACCTGGACGCACGGACGGACCTGGAGCTGAGCACCGCGATGGGGCGGCTCGTGCGCTACGAGCAGCAGGTCTCCCGGCGGCGGCAGCGGCTCCAGCGCACGGCCGACGAGTGCAGCGCGGAGATCGCGCGCCGGTACCGCGAGGGGGAGGCCCAGGTCGACGACCTGCTCGTGTGAGTGGCTGGGGGGCACGGTGAGGGCCGGTCGGATATTTACGCGACACCGACCGGCCCTCCGCCTAGCGTGATGCCATGACCGCCACTCCCCGCGCCGACGGCATCGACGTACGCCCCATCACCGAGACCGAGTTCGCCGACTGGCTGCGCGCCGTGAACACCGGCTTCCTGCGGGTGCCCGCCGTGTCCGAGGAGGAGATCGAGGGCCGCCGTGAGCGGTTCGTCCCGGGCCGCTACCTCGGCGCCTTCGACGGCGGCCGGTGCGTGGCGACCTTCCGGTCCTTCGACCAGGAGCTCACGGTGGTGGGCGGGGCGAGGGTGGCGGCCGACGCCGTCTCGGGCGTCACCGTCCACGCCACCCACCGCCGCCGCGGGCTGCTCAGCCGGATGATGGCGCGGGACCTGGCGGCCGCGAAGGAGCGCGGGGACGTCGTCGCGACGCTGATCGCCGCCGAGTACCCGATCTACGGCCGGTACGGCTTCGGACCGGCGACGTGGATGGCCGAGTGGACGGTCGACGTGCCGCGCGCCGGCCTCGACGCCCGCTGGGCGGGCCCGGCGGACGGCGGGCGGATCGACCTGGTGGACGGCGAGGACGTCCGCAAGCTCGGCCCCGACCTGCACGAGCGGCTGTGCCGCCGCCAGCCCGGCGCCATCGACCGCGACGAGCTGTGGTGGAAGTGGAACACCGGCGCCGTACGGGTCGACCCGTCGTGGAAGCAGCCCTTCTTCGCCGTGTACCGCTCGGCGTCCGGCGAGGTCGAGGGCATGGCCGCCTACGACGTGGACGACAACTGGGGCGATGGCAAGCAGCCCTTGAACACGGCGACCGTGAGGTGGCTGATCGGCGTCACGCCGGCCGCGGAGCGCGCCCTGTGGCAGTACCTCTGCTCCATCGACTGGGTCGTAAGGGTCAAGAGCGGTTGGCGGGCTCCCGACGACCTGCTCCCGCACGTCCTGCCCGATCCGCGGGCGGCCAGCATCACCTCGCTGGCGGACTGGCTGTGGGTGCGGATCCTGGACGTCGTACGGGCGCTGGAGGCGCGGACGTACGAGGGGGAGGGGACGCTGGTGCTGGAGGTCACCGGCGTCGACGGTCTGACCGGCGGACGCTACCGGCTGGAGGCCTCGGCCGCCGGGGCGTCCTGTACGCCGACCACCGAGAGCGCCGACATCACGCTCGGGCTGGTCGAGCTGGGGGCGCTGTGGCTCGGGGACGAGTCGGCGGTGCGGCTGGCGGCGCTGGGCCGGGTGCGGGAAGAACGAGCGGGCGCCGCCCGGAAGGCCGACGCCCTGCTGCGTACGTCCAGGCGGCCTTGGTGCCCGGACCTGTTCTGAACCGCTCCCTTCCGCCGACGACAGGGATCCCGCATCCGTAGCGAGCTGTTCGGGGCTCCCGGCTCCCCTCCGGAAGGGAGCCCCATGATGGATGGCCAACCCCTTGAAGAGCTGACCATGTCACCCAAGTTGGCTACCAACTCTCTGTACTTATCTCCGCTTGGAAGCGGCTCATAACCACCTGGTGCTGAACTGCCCAAAGATGGCGGGAAGTTGTACTGTTCGGGTTGTGGACCCGGAACACGCCTCCGTCAATGGACGGAAGAGGTCGCAGCGGCCACAGAGAACACATCACGAGGTGGCCGACGAACTGCGCGCCCGGATCAGGTCAGGAGCACTGCGGCCGGGCGAACGCATGCCCACCCAGGCCCAGCTGGCCCACGAGTTCGGCGTCGAGCGCGGTGCCGTACGCCAGGCCCTGCGCATCCTCCAGTCCGAGCGGTTGCTCACCAACGTGTCCAAGGGCAGCCCGGCGACCGTCGCCCCCGACCCGGACAGGGCGCTGACCGGCCCGCAGACCCCGCCGCTGCCCACCACGGTGGCCCTGGCTCCCCGGATCGCGGCGGCCTTCGCGGCGGAGCACGTCGAGATCGACGCCGTGTGCCTGACCTCCGTGTCCCTCACGCTCGCCATCGGAGAGCCGCTGCGGCAGATCCACGCCGGACGGCTGAAACCGGCCAAGGTCGACGTCCGGGTCCTGCTGCCGAGCCGGGACATCGACCTGGCCTTCCCGGTGCCGGTCGAGGGGCGCGGCGACGACTGGGTGCACGACCGGTGGCTGGCGATGCGCAACGCCCAGGGCCAGGTCCTCCGGCACAACCTCCTGGCCTTGCGCGCCACGCACGGCATCGACGTGCGCGTCACGTTCCGGGCGCTGCCCTTCACCCCGCCGGTGAAGCTGTACCTGCTCAACAACACGGAGGCGCTGTTCGCGTACTACACGCTGATGCGCCGGGAGGCCGAGATCGACCACGAGCAGCTGGAGATGTACGACGCCCAGGGCACCCGGTCGATGCTGTTCTCCTTCCAGCAGGGCCACGGCCAGCGGGACACGACGTTCGTCGAGCAGTCGCACCTGTGGTTCAACGCACTGTGGGAGACGATCAGTTCGGAGCTGGTGCTCACGAGCTGACGTCTCCCACGCGGGTTGAACCGGGGCGGTGCGGTGACTCATCGGGCGGGGCCCGCCATCAGCAGCGCGAGCACGACCGCTCCGGCGGAGCTGACGGCCGGGCTCTTGGCCTTGATGCCCACGGTGAGAAGGATCAGGCCGACGATGCCGGCCGGACCGTACTTCCACTGGACGAGCTGCTCGAAGGCGACGACGAAGGCGGCGGAGAGGAGAGCGAGGGCGGGCATCGGAGTTCCCCCTTCGGAAGTTCGGAAGCAAAACTTCCGCCAACTCTGAGAAGTTGGCAACCAACTCTGATTAAGTTGTCCCCACTTGGCCCCTACTCATAAACAACTTTCAAACAACTCCCGCTAGATGGATCAAAGTTGTAGCGTTTGGTCGTGACCCAGGAGAACGTGGCAGTGAACGGCAGCAGCAGGCTTTCGCCCCAGGAGATCGCCGACCACCTGCGGAAACGTATTCGCGCCGGTGAGCTCAAGCCGGGAGACCGCCTGCCCACCCAGGCGGAACTCGCGGAACAGTTCGGTGTGGAGCGCGGCGCCGTGCGCCAGGCCCTGCGGGCACTCCAGGAGGACGGCCTGCTCACCAACGTCAGCAAGGGCAGCCCGCCGCGCATCGCCGCACCGGCCCCGGCCCGGGACGAGCCCCAGCCGACGATGGTGGGCCTGGCACCGCGGCTGGCGGAGGCGTTCTCGACGACGGCCGTCCATCTCGACGTGGTCTGCCACACGTCCGAGACCCTGATGGTGGCCCTCGGGGAGCCGTTGCGCCGCATCCACGGGGGCGGGAGCCGCCCCGAGTCGGTCGACCTGCGCGTGCTGCTCCCCTCCCGGGACATCAACCTGGCCTTCCCCCGTCTCGTCGAGGAGCAGGGGGAGGACGACCCCGTGCACCAGCGCTGGCTGGAGATGCGCAATGCCCAGCTCCGGGTCCTCGAACACAACCTGCTGACCCTGCGCGCCACGCACGGCATGGACGTACAGGTCCGCTTCCGGGCGCTGCCCTTCACCCCGCCCATGAAGCTGTACGTGCTCAACGGCCAGGAAGTGCTGATGGGGTACTACATGCTGACCCGGCGAGAAGAGGCGTGGGGCAGCCGAACGCTGGACATGTACGACGCGCTCGGCTCCGAGTCCCTCCTCTTCTCGTTCCTGAAGCAGGCCGGGAACCGCGATGCCCGGCTCGTGGAGGAGACCCAGAAGTGGTTCGACGCCCTCTGGGAAACCATCACGACGGACCTGACACTCTCCTAGTGACCTCTCATACGACGCGGACCGGTGTGGTGACGGCGTCGACCGAACAGCTGCGGGAGCTACTCGCTCCGGTTCGTTACGTCCTCTGGGACCTGGACGGGCCGATCTGCCGGCTGTTCGCGGGCCGTCCGGCGAACGAGGTGGCGCGAGACCTCGTGAGGGAGATCGAACGGCTCGGGCCGGACGGGCTCCTCACCGAGGAGGAACGCCTGTGCCCGGACCCGCAGGGCGTGCTGCTCGCGGTCTACTTCCGGCATCCGGAGGCCGGCCTGATCAGCCACCTGGAGAAGCGGCTCACCGAGCAGGAGCTCGCCGCCGTCCCCAGGGCATGGCCGACGCCGTACGCCGATCCGCTCATCATGACGTGGTGGGCCCTGGGTGCCCGTTTCGCCATCACCACGAACAACTCGGCCCGTGCCGCGGCCGCCTACACGGAGAGCCGGCGGCTCACGGCCTGCTTCTCCCACATCTACGGGCGCACCGAGGACCTCGCCCGGATGAAGCCCGACCCGCACTGCCTGTCCCGGGCCCTGGAGTCCCTGGACGCACACCCGTCACAGGCACTGATGCTGGGCGACGCCGGGACGGACTACCAGGCGGCGCAGGCGCTGGGCATCCCGTTCCTCGGCTACGCCCGCAACCAGCGGAAGCTGGACCTGCTGGTCACCGCAGGAGTCGACCGGTCGCACATCGTGCGCTCGTTGGACGAGGTCCTGATCGTGCTCAGGAGGCGCTGATCGCCCGCTTCGCGAAACGAGCGGGTCCACGGGACGGGGCGTTCGTGCAGGAATCGCAGAAGTGGTTCGACGCCCTCTGGGAAACCATCTCGACGGACCTGACACTCTCCTAGTGACTCCTGATACGAAGCAGACTGATGCGGTGAGAATCGCGACCGAAGGTGATCCGGACGAACTCCGCAATCTGATCAGACGTGCCCGTGTCGTGCTGTGGGACTTCGACGGGCCCATCTGTCGCCTGTTCGCGCGCCACTCGGCGGAGGGGGTGGCCCGCGACCTGGTGTCCTGGCTGGAGGGCCGCGGTCTGCACGGCGTGCTCACGGGGGCCGAACGTGAGTCCCTCGACCCCCATGTGATTCTGCGCGCCGTGGGCCACCGGTACCCCGGCAGTGACCTGGCCGTGGAGCTGGAGGAACGCCTCACCCAGGAGGAGTTGCGGGCCGCGGCCACCGCACTGCCCACCGCGTACGCGGACCCGCTGATCCGCACCTGGACGGCTGTCGGTGCCCGCCTGGCCGTCGCCAGCAACAACTCCCCGCGGGTGATACGGCAGTACCTCACCGGCCGTGACCTGCTCCCCTGCTTCTCTCCGCATGTCTACGGCCGGACCGGAGACCTCCAGCTGCTCAAGCCGGACCCGCACTGCCTCAACCGGGCGCTGAACGCCATGGGCACCGCGCCGTCCGACGCCCTGATGATCGGTGACACCCCTACCGACTGCCTTGCCGCTAAGGAAGCGGGCGTACCGTTCCTGGGGTACGCGCGCAGCGACCCGGCGGTCACATCGCTGCGGGCTGCCGGTGCCGAGGTCGTCCTGCCGTCACTTGAGCCGTTGCTGGAGCTTCTGCGGCGCTGAGGGCCCGCCGCGGCTCAGCGGTTCGTCATGAGAAGCAGCAGGATCACCGCGCCGAGGGACGCGCACGTCGAGTTCCGTGCCTTCAGGCCCACGGCCAGGAGGAACAGGGCGACCAGCCCCATCGCCCCCAGCTTCCACTGCACGAGCTGCTCGAAGCCGAGCACGAGCACCACACCGATGAGCTGTAGAGCCGGCGCGATCACCACGGTGTCCCCCTTGTGTGTCGTCGGCCGTTGGGCCGTCAACTGGCCGCCAATTGGACTGGTGGCCTAGAAGTGGACTAACCGTATGGGGAGATCCTTAATCGTCAGTCCAATTGGTCGGTATCCGGTTGGGTGAAACTTGACTGAGAGTGGTGTGATTCCGGCACGGGGGCGGTAGGTTCTGACCATGACCAGCTCAGCGCAGAAGGAAGGTGCCGGCCGCAGGTTCTTGCAGGTGGCGGAGCTCCTGCGGAAAGGCATCGCGGACGGGACGTACCCGGTGGGCAGCGCACTGCCGGGGGGACGGGAGCTGGCCGCGGGTCTCGGCGTCTCCAGGGACACGCTCCGGGGCGTCCTCAACCAACTCGCCGACGAAGGCCTGCTCGAGATCCGTCATGGCAGTGGGAGCTATGTCCGGGCCGTGCCGTCCGGGCCGACGAAAGCGGTCGTTGACGAGGCGGCGGCCCCGCCTGCCCTCGGCTCGTGGATCGATCGCGCCTTCCAGGAGACGGGAGAGGTCGGCCTCGATGTCTTCACGCTGACCTCCGAGACCCTGTACGGCCACCTCAAGCGGCAGGCGGAACGCGTCATCGTCGAGAAGAAGGCTCCGCCGCGGGCCTTGCGCATCCGCATGCTGGTGCCGAGCGAGGACCACCCGTTGGCCTATCCCCGGGCCGTGGATCCGGACGACGTTCGGATCCACCGGCGTTGGCGGACGATGGCGCGCCGGTACGCCAGGGAGATGGGCCAACTGGTCGCCCAGTTCGAAGGACGTGGCGTCGATGCCCGTCTGGAGGTCAAGCGTGTACCGCTGACGCCCACCTTCAAGCTGTACGTCCTCAACGAGCAGCACGTGCTGTACGGGACGTACCTGCCGGAGAGGACCGTCATCACGCTCGACGACGAAGAGGAGACGCAGGTCGAGGCGGTGGATGTGCTCGGCGCCTTCTCGAAGCTCCACTACTTCCACAGCCGGTCCGTGGATCCCCGGGAAGTGGCGCTCTTCGAGGAGAAACGCGACTGGTTTCAGTCGGCTTGGAATGTTCTTGGTTCAACTGGACGTCGAGAGAAATGAGATCCCCCGGCACAGAGCGTGAAGGAGGTTGTCCATATAGTGACACGCCGTGAGTCACACCTGTCGTCGTACTACTCTGTGCGCTCATGTCGTCCCCTCTGCACCGCAGAGCGTTCCACTCGTTGGTGCGCCGACTCGCGGAGGCAAGGCGCCGCAGCCCCGACGGGGAGGTGGTTTCCGGCCATCACAACACGAACCTCGTCCTGCCCCTGGGAACTCCGCTGGCCTTCCTGCTGCGGCAGCGGTCGGGAGACGTTCTCGCCAAGTTCCGCACGCCCAGGCAGGCGGTCGAAGTAGTGCCGCGGCTGTGGCGACGGGAGTCCGAGCTGCTGAGGGTGCTCGACGGCCGCGTGCGTCATGTGCCGCGTTGCCTGGCGGACTTCGGAGAATGGTCTCTGCACGAGTATCTGCCGGGCCCCACCCTCGCCGAGGTGGCTCCCGCAGGACAGCGGATCGGCCCGGACCGGCTGGCCACGCTCGCCGGATTCTTCGCAGAGACGGCCGGGGTGCCAGGGGAAGGTCTGCCTCCGCTGCCCGTGGACTGGCCGGACGACGGCGACAGTGAGGGTTTCCTGAGGTGGCTGGCCGGTTTCACCGAGCAGCGGGTGCACCAGGCCAATCGGCCGCGTTTCGGCATGCTGTTCGACGCCGTGGGCATTCCCCGCGACGCCGTGGAACGCTTCCTGGACACCCTTCGCACCCCGGCCCAGCGCCCCTTCGCCCTGTTGCACACCGACGTCCACCGGGGCAATGTGCTGGTCCTGCCCGGGGCCGACGGTGAGCGCCTGGCAGTGATCGACTGGGAACTCGCCCTGTACGGCGACCCGTTGCACGACCTCGCGACGCACTTGGTCCGGATGGACTACGCCAAGGAGGAGCGCGAGGTGATGATCGACCTGTGGACCCAGGCGATGCGCAGCACCGGCCACGGCGAGATGACCGCCGACCTGGACCGGGGGCTGCGCGCCTACCGCGACTTCGAGTACGTCCAGTCGCTCTACCCGGACGTGATGCGGGCCGCCCTGTACCTGCCCGAGCGTCCCGCCGAACATGAACTGTCCGAGGCGGCCGACCGGGTGTGCCGTGCGCTGCGCCGGGCCTGGCAGCCGCTGAAACTCACGGGTGATCCCCGGGACGAGGGCGAGGTCCGTGAAGCACTGCGCCGGTGGCATGCCGCTGACCGGGAATGGCGTACTCGGTCGGTTGCGGACCTGCCCGGTGGTGACGGGCTGAAACAGGAACACATAACCCGGCGTCCTCAGGGGCAGCGACTTCGTGTCCGGCAGCTCCGTCCGGCCGCCGCGGAGCGCAGGGAACCGACGGGCATGCCGGGCTGAGACGGGCCGAGGCGGGAAGGCGGGCGGATACGGCAATGGCTGTCGACGTCGACGTGTTCACGGACGTGAGCAGAGCGCTGGCCGGGGCCCGCTGCGTGCTCTTCGACTTCGACGGGCCGATCTGCCGGCTCTTTCCCGAGGACAGGTCGAAACCGATCGCCGACGAACTCCGGCGTGAGATCGAGGCCTTCGGTGCTTCTCACGTCCTCGGTGCGGCGGAGCGGACCCACAAGGATCCGCATGTCGTCCTGGGCGCGGTGCATCGAGCCCTGCGGGCGGGGGCGCCCGGCCTGCGAGAGCTGCTGCGCGTCCTGGAGGAACGGGTCACGGCCGGTGAACTCGCTGCCGCCGAACTCGTCGCCGCCCACCACGAGTGGCACACCCCGTACGCGGACGCACTCATCCGCAAACTCGCGCGCCGGGGAGCGACTCTGGCCGTGGTCACGAACAACTCTCCCTTGGCGGCGGAGGCGCATCTCGACCGGCGCGGACTGCTCCCGTACTTCGCCACGGTCCAGGGCCGCCGCGCCGACGACCCGGGCCTGATGAAGCCCCACCCCGACGTCCTGTTCCGCGCCCTGCGTGTGCTCGGCCTCGGCCCCGGCGACGCGGTGATGATCGGCGACACGCCTACGGACGTGGAGGCGGCCGCACGGGCGGGCGTGGAGTTCGTCGGCTACGGACGCAACGAACGCAAGGTCCGCGCGCTGTGCCGGGCAGCGGCCCCGACGGTGGTCACCTCGTACGGGCCGTTGATCGAGGGGGAGTGGGGGCCCGGGTCGTGACGCCGTGCCGCCGTGCCGCCGCCGGCGGACGCGGACCGTAGGCTCGCCGCATGAGCGAGATCGGGCTGCGGGAGCGCAAGAAGCAGCGGATGTACCAGGTCGTGTCGGACATCGCCGTCCGGCTCTTCCTGGAGAAGGGGTTCGACGCGGTGTCCGTCGCCGAGGTGGCGGCGGCGGCCGAGATCTCCAAGCCGACGCTGTTCCGGTACTTCCCGGCGAAGGAGGATCTGGTCCTGCACCGGATCGCCGACCACGAGGGGGAGGCCGCGCGGGTGGTGGCGGAGGCGGAGGGGGAGCCCGTGGAGGCCTTGCGGCGGCACTTTCTTGAGGGGCTGGAGCGGTCCGATCCCGTGACCGGGCTGAACGACGATCCCCGGGTGCTCGCCTTCCACGAGCTGCTCTACGGGACGCCCTCCCTGGTCGCCCGGGCGTACGCGCACCAGGAGCGGGCCGAGGCCGCGCTCGCCGAGGTGCTCGGGGGTGATCTGGACGCGCGGCTCGCGGCCGGGCAGATCATGGCCGTGCGGCGCATCCTCGCGATGGAGAACTGGCGGCGGATCGCGGCCGGGGAGCGGGTGGCGGACGTGCGGCCCGACGCGGTGGCGGCGGCGGAGCGGGCCTTCGGACGGCTGGCGGCGGGGCTGCCGCCGCGGGTCCGGGCGGACCGGCCCAGCAGCGGTACCGAGCAATAGATACCGAGTAATAAATTTAACTCGGTTACATTCTTTCGGTACGCTCGGTGGAATGACGCCGACCGAACCCGCCCTCCAGCACGCTCTCAGCCGTGAACGCGCCCACCACGACCGCTGCCGGGCCGCCCTCGCCGCGATGGTCGAAGGGGCCGACGAGCAGGTCGTCACCGGCGAGGACGTCTCCGCGTCGGGTGCCGACGCCGAGGTTCTCGGATACCGGCTGCGCAGCCAGGCCAAGGCGCTGCGCGAACTGCCCGAGGGACCCTTGTTCTTCGGGGCCTTGCAGGGGGAGCAGGGCGAGCTGCACATCGGGCGGCTGAGGATCACCGAGCACCCGGCCGAACCGCCGCTCGTCGTCGACTGGCGCGCACCCGTGTCGCGGGCGTTCTACCAGGCCTCCGCGCGTGATCCCCGGGGCGTCGCCGTGCGCCGGCGGTTCGGGTGGGCGCCCGGCAGCCGGGGCGACTCCGGCGACCTCACCGGCCTGGAGGACGAGCACCTGGGGGAGGGTGAGACGCGGGCCAGCGAGATCGTCGCCCGGGAGATCGAACGGCCCCGCGTCGGGCCCATGCGGGACATCGCCGCGACCATCCAGCCCGAGCAGGACGACCTCGTACGCGGCGACCTGGCGGCGTCGGTCTGCGTGCAGGGGGCGCCCGGCACCGGCAAGACCGCCGTCGGGCTGCACCGGGCCGCGTATCTGCTCTACACGCACCCGCAGCGCATCCGGCGCGGCGGTCTGCTGATCCTCGGGCCCAACCGCACCTTCCTGTCGTACATCGCGGAGGTCCTGCCGTCCCTCGGCGAGACCGGAGTGCGGCAGTCGACCCTGGCCGAGGAGATCGCACGGCATCCGGTCGCCGGCCGCGACGAACCCGCGACCGCCGCCGTCAAGCACGACGCCCGGATGGCCGAGGTGCTGCGGCGGGCGCTGTACGCGCGCGTGCGCGCCGGCGGCGGTGACGATGACGGGCTCGCCGTGCCCGACGGGGCGTACCGGTGGCGGGTGCCGGCGGCGGAGCTGGCGCGGATCGTGGCCCGGGTGCGGGAGGAGGAACCGCCGTACGGGGTCGGCCGGGAGCGGGTGCGGTCCCGGATCGTGCGGTCGGTGCGCGAGCAGGCCGAGCGACGGGCCGGGCCGCAGACCAACGCCTGGGTGCGCCGGGTCGAGCGGGCGCGGCCGTTGTCCGCGTACGTCGACGCCGTCTGGCCCCGGGTGCGGCCCGAGGAGGTCCTGGCCGAACTGCTCGGCGGCCCCGGGGTGTTGGCGGAGGCCGCCGACGGGCTGCTGGACCCCGGCGAGCAGCGGGCGCTGCTGTGGCGGAAGCCGCCCCGGTCGTGGAAGTCGGCGCGCTGGTCGGCCGCCGATCTGGTGCTCCTCGACGAGGTCGCCGGGCTGATCGAGCACCCGGAGGGCTACGGGCATGTCGTCGTCGACGAGGCGCAGGACCTGTCCCCGATGGAATGCCGGGCCATCGCCCGCCGGGCGCCCTTCGGCTCGCTGACGGTCCTGGGCGACCTGGCGCAGGGGACGACGCCGTGGGCGGCGCGGTCGTGGCACACCGTCCTGGCGCACCTGGGGAAACCGGACGCGGCCGTGGTCGAGCTGACCACCGGCTTCCGCGTGCCGCGGGCGGTCGTCGGCCTGGCCAACCGGCTGCTGGAGCGCCTGGACGTGGACGTACCGGCGGCCCGTTCGCTGCGCGGCGACGGGGAGTTGCGGATGCGGGAGACGTCCCCGGACGGCGTGCCCGGAGCGGTCGTGGAGGCCGTACGGGACGCACTGGGGCGGGAGGGCTCGGTCGGGGTCGTCGCGGCGGACGCGGACGTGCCCCGGATGCGGGCGGCCCTGGACGCGGCCGGCATCGGGGCGGCGGGCCCGGAGGAACTCGGCGCGCGGGTGTCCCTGGTGCCGGCGAGCGTCGTCAAGGGCCTCGAATACGACCATGTCGTGGCCGTCGAACCGGCGGCGATCGCCGAGGCGGAGGAACGGGGGCTGCACCGGCTCTACGTGGTGCTGACGCGGGCGGTGTCACGGCTGGAGGTGGTGCGGGGGAGGGCCTTGCCGTTCTAGCCGCGATGCCGCCGCGGCTAGGCCTGTCGGGTGCTCCGGCACCGTGAGGTGCGGATGCGTGATCCGTCGGCCGGGCGGATCTCCTTCTCGGTGATCCGCTCCTCGGGGAGTCCGATCCGAGCGGCGTCCACAGGGTGTGGACGCCGCCGCGCCGGGTCATGAGCCCGGGGCGAAGGGGCCGCCTCCGGTGAAGGCCAGTTCGTGGAAGCGTTCGCCGATGTGGCGGTGGGTGGCCGCGTCCGGGTGGACCTCGTCGGGGAGGGGGTGTTCGGCCGCGTCGGACTCGCCGTAGAGATCGAGGCCGTCGAGGTAGTGGATGTTCGGGTCGTCCGCGGCGCGCTGCCGCACGATGCGGGACAGTTCCTCCCGGATGACGGTGAGCGTCAGCTTCCCCGCGGCCACCTCCGCCGGGTCGCCCATGGCGGCGAACCGCAGCAGGCCCTCGCCGAGCCCGCTGAGGTCCGGGGCCGTGGGGCCGGGCGTGTCCTCGTGGATGGCGCAGTGGACGGAGGAGACGACCAGCAGCGGGGTGTCGGGGTGTCCCTCGCGGATCGTGTCGAGGAAACCGTGCACGGCCGGGCCGAACGCGCGCAGCCGCATCGCGTCCGCGTTGACGATGTTGATGCCGATCTTGACGCTGATCAGGTCGGCCGGGGTGTCCCGCATGGCGCGCGCGGTGAACGGGTCGAGCAGCGCGCTGCCGCCCAGACCGAGGTTGACCAGTTCCACCCCGCCGAGCAACGCGGCGATCGCGGGCCAGATGGCGGTCGGGCTCGCGGCGTCGGAGCCGTGGCTGATCGAACTGCCGTGGTGCAGCCACACCCGGCGGCCCCGGTCCGGCACGGGTGCCACGGGCGCGTCGGTGCGCAGGGCGACGAGCTCGGTGGTCTCGTTGTGCGGCAGCCAGATCTCGACGTCCTTCTCGCGCGCGGGCAGGCCGGTGAAGCGCACGGTGCCGACCGGGCCCGGCGTGACCTCGCCGTCCCAGGTGGCCATGTCGATCGTGAGGACGTTGCCGCCCGTCCCCGCGGCCTGGCCGGCCGGGCGCCCGTCGACGAGCAGGTCGTACAGGCCGTCCGGCCGGGGCGGGAAGCCGGCGTAGTCGCGCTTGGTGCGCAGCGTGTCCAGCTCGACGGCGGTCGCGGCGGTACGGAACGCCAGCCGTACGCCGGACGGCTGGGCCTCGGCCATGGCCAGCTGGGCGTTGGTGTTCTGCGCGCGGGCCCGGGCGGGCAGCCGGTGCGGGAGCAGCCCGTGTTCGGTGCGCTCCAGGTCGAGGGCGCCGCGCAGCAGGTCCGCCGTGAGGGGGGTGGTGATCCAGTCGTGCTCGGTGTGCATGGTGTCAGCCTCGGGGGTCGGTGGGGGGCGCGGGCCAGTTCCGCAGCAGCGTGTCGAGGGCGTCGAGGATCCGGGTCCAGGTGTCGTCGGTGTCGGGGGCGCTGTGGCTGAACCCGCCGCCCATCTCCAGGCTGACGTAGCCGTGGAAGACGCTGCCCAGCAGCCGGACCGCGTGGGTCTGGTCCGGTTCCGTCAGGTCGTAGCCGCGCAGCAGGGCCCGGGTCATCTGCGCGTGCCGGACGCCGGCGCTCGCGGCCGCCGTCTGCGGGTCGAGCCGCAGCTGGGCCGCGGCGTAACGGCCCGGGTGCTCCCGGGCGTAGTCGCGGTAGACGTTCGCGAGGGCGGCCAGGGCTTCCTTGCCGGACCGCCCGGCCAGGGCGTCGGCGGCCCGGTCGGCGAGTTCCGTGAGCGCGAGCAGCGCGATCCGGGTTCTGAGGTCCTGGGAGTTCTTCACGTGCGAGTACAGGCTCGCGACCTTGACGTCGAACCGGCGGGCGAGCGCCGAGACGGTCACCTGGTCAAAGCCGACCTCGTCGGCCAGTTCGGCACCCGCCTGGGTCAGGCGTTCCGGTGTCAGTCCTACGCGTGCCATATGGCCACTCCCTTCTGCCATAAGGGAGTGTGCATCTACCTAAGTGTATTAGGCAAATCTCTGCGTCCTTAGGCGTGCCTCAGGCGTCGTGTGCCTAAGGCATCTCACGCGTCTTGCAGAGCAGGCCGAGCGGGCTCCCGCAGCCTCCTGCCCCGCCTGGTCGGCCCCCAGGGCTTCAGGACGGAGATCACGGTCATGAAGACGTATGCGGACAGCGAGACGACCGGCCCGAACAGGACGTCACCGGCGTCGGGCAGGGGCCCGCCCGCGGCGACGGCGGTGACCGCGGAGTTCACCCCGGGGCGCAGGGCGAACACCGTGGCGGTGGTCGTGGCGAGGGTCAGCCAGAACTTCGTGCAGACCCAGCGGTACCGGACGAGTCCCCACGGTGTGCCCAGGGACAGCACCAGTCCGCTGAGCAGCGTGAGGAACGCGATGGGGAGCAGGAGCCAGTCGGCGAAGAGCTTCATGGCCCGGACGGACGCCTCCACGGTCACGGCGGACCCGGTGCCGGCCGCGGTGGTCCCGAGCGCGAGCAGCCCGAGCGTGAGCCCGAGCCAGCTCGCGGAGGCCGTGACGTGGACGACGAGAACGGCCCGGCGCGCCGGGCGGCCGAGTTTCGGAATCGGGTGGGGCTTCTGCTTCGGCTTCACGCTGCCACCGTGCCGGGAGGGGGCGGCGAAGGCGTCTTACGGCGGGAGTAAACCGGCGTACTGGCGTCGGCGTACGTGCGGGGTACCGGCGTGGACTCGCCCGGCGTGACGGCCCATCACCGTCGGCGCCGTCGTCTAGCTTCACGGCATGACCGAACCGTCCCACGTCACCGCCGTCCGAGAGTCCTACGACGCCGTCGCCGCCGACTACGCCCGGCTCGTCAAGGAGCCGGCCGAGCTGGACCCGGTGTCGCGCGCGATGCTGGCCGCCTTCGCCGAGCTCGTACGGCCGCCGCATCCCGGGCCGGTGGCCGACCTGGGCTGCGGCCCGGGCAAGGTGACGGCCCACCTGGCCGCGCTCGGAGTACCGGTGTTCGGCGTGGACGTGTCGCCGGAGATGGTCGAACTGGCCCGGGCGGCGTACCCGGATCTCCGCTTCACCGTCGGCTCGATGACCGCGCTGGAGATCGGCAGCGGCGAACTCGGCGGCATCCTGGCGTACTACGCCACCCACCACACCCCGCCGCAGTGGCTGCCGACCGTGTACGCCGAGTTCCACCGCACCCTGGCGCCCGGTGGCCGGCTCATGCTGGCCGGCCCGGTGGGCAGCGGCGAGCACCTGCGCCCGTCGCACGCCTACGGCGACCATCCGGTGTCCTACGAGTCGTACCTGCTGCCGCCGGACCGGATCGCCGAACTGCTCCACCGGGCCGGACTGGTCGTCACGACGCGTGTGGTGCAGGAGCCGGACGAGGGGACCAAGAGGCAGATCGGCACGTTCCTGGCGTACAAGCCGCGGTAGCGACAGGCGGGCCCCGCCGTCACCCGCCGTGCAGCCACACCCGCAGCGGGCCGACCGGCTCGAAGCCGTACCGGACGGCGGTCTCGAGGTCGTCACCGCTCTCGTAACCGACCACGGGCAGGGTGGGGAAGAGCCGGCCGAGCGCGTGCAGCACGACCGGCCAGGCGGCTTCGGGCCCGCCGTCCCGCCCGAAGACGTTGGAGACGCCGACCACGTGTTCGCTGCGGCCGGCCACCGCTCCGGCGACGACCCGCCCGTCGCCGGACCGTCCCACGATCACGAAGGTCTCCGGGTCGGCGAGCAGCCCGTCCCGGAACAGGCCCGCGTTCCCGGCGCCGCCGTCCCAGGCCCGTGCCCAGGCGCGCAGCGTCTCCGGATCGCCCGCCACGTCCCACGCGAGATCCGCCGGCTCGGGCGGCCCGGCGGGCGCGGCCGCTCCGGCCGGACGGTGGATCCACTGCGCCTCGAACAGCACCTTGAACCCGGCCCCCGTCAGGTCGAGATCGGCGAAGCTGTCCTTGACCGAGGCACCGGGCGAGCCCGTGTCGATCCGTGCCACGAGCGCGTCCGGGCCGGCGCCCGGCTCCAGCGTCACCGCGTCGGGATAGTAGAGCGGCGCCCGCTCCGCGGCGGCCCACGCCTCGCCCCCGAACTCACCCGCCACGCCGTGGGCCCGGCACATCGCCGCGCACCACTCGGCGTTGTTACGGGCGGCGGCACGGACCAGGGACTGCTGCGAAGTCGTCACGACCACGGATCATGGCCGGGCCGGGCACGGCTCGTCGAACGGTTTGGCGACCGGTCACTTCTCGGTCACTTCTAGGGTGATCGCGAGAGTGTCCACCCGATGACCGGCCTGGAGGCTGCGTGTCCGTACGGATGAAGTTGAGCGCGATAACCCTGGACTGCCCCGATCCGCTCGCGCTGGCGGCGTTCTACCAGGCGGCCACCGGCCTCGAACCGCACCCGAGGTCGAACGCCGAATTCGCCTCTCTGGGCGGTGGGGACGACCTCTCCCTCGGCTTCCAGCGGGTCGACGACTACCGGGCTCCGAGCTGGCCCGGCCAGGACGTGCCCCAGCAACTGCACTGCTGCTTCAGGGTCGCGGACCTGGAGGAGGCCGAAGCTCGACTGCTGGCGCTGGGAGCGGGCAGGCCGGAGCGGCAGCCGAACGAGAGCAGATGGCGGGTGCTGACGGATCCGGCGGGGCATCCCTTCTGCATCGTCGGGGGGTGAGGGGCAGAGGGCATGGGGCCGGGCCCGCCGCTACTCGGGCCGCGCGCCGGCGGCCTTCTCCGCACAGCCGCGGGCGACGGTGTCGGCGAAGACCCGGGCGAGCGGGGTGAGGGCGTCCCGGCGGCGGACGGCCCAGCCGACCGGCAGCGGGGGCAGATCGGGGACGGGGACGAGTCGGAGGGGACCGTCACCGGGTACCTCCCAGCCGGGCAGGACGGGCACGACGGCGTGTCCGAGGCCTAGCTCGGCCAGCAGGAGGGCGGTGTCCCAGTCGGCGACGCTGGTGTCGGAGCTGGTCCTGATACGCGATCACGCCAGCTCCCCGTGGACTGTTCGAGTGGCGGGCGGGCCTCAGCCCTTGACGTCCTCCGCGATCCGCTGGGCGGCCTGGGCGGGCGTGAGGTGTGTGGTGTCGACGACCTCGGCCTCGGCGTGCAGCCACGTGCGGGCCGCCTCGGCGTAGGGCTCGAGGTAGGCGAGACGGAACGAGGAGGGGCCGAGAACGGTGTCCCCCAGGATGCGTCCGCGGAGGGTGTCCTGGTCGGCGTGGAGGATGAAGTGCCGTACGGGGATCTCGTGTTGGGCGAGGCCCGCGCTGATCTCGCGCCAGTACTGCTCGACCAGGACGGTCATGGGCATCACCAGAGTGCCGCCGGTGTAGTCGAGTACGCGGCGGGCGGTCTCGACCACGAGCGGCCGCCACGGCGGCCAGTGCTGGAAGTTGTCCGTCTCGGGCAGCCCCGGCCTGATGTCCATGAGTGTCTCGCCGACCTTCTCGGCGTCGAACACCCGTGAGCCCGGGATCAGCCGCTGCACGAGTGCACTGGTCGTCGTCTTGCCCGCGCCGTGGGTGCCGTTGATCCATACGATCACGGGACCTCACGCTAGCGCTGTGCGGGCCGCGGGGACGGGTACTTGACGGCACGCACCCCCGGGCGCGTGGCGTGGCGCACTATTGCAAGCAGGTGCTTGCAATAGTTAGCGCGGTGCGGCACTGTGGAGTCATGGCATCGCTCAACGTCGGCAATCTCGGTGACTACCTGCGCGAACAGCGGCGCAACGCGCAGCTGTCGCTTCGGCAGCTCGCCGACGCCGCCGGGGTGTCCAATCCGTACCTGAGCCAGATCGAGCGCGGGCTGCGCAAGCCGAGCGCGGAGGTTCTGCAGCAGGTCGCCAAGGCCCTGCGGATCTCCGCCGAGACGCTGTACGTCCGGGCCGGCATCCTCGACGCCGAGCGGGACCGGGACGAGGTGGAGACGCGCGCCGTCATCCTCGCGGACCCGGCGCTGCACGAGCGGCAGAAGCAGGTGCTGTTGCAGATCTACGAGTCCTTCCGCAAGGAGAACGGGTTCGGGACCGGCGACGGCTCCGCGGTCGTCGACCTCGTGGTCGCGCAAGACGAGGCGGACAGGGACGGGGACGCTCCCGACGGCGGCACCGGGATACGACGGACCCGCACGGCCGACGGCGGCAGGCCCGCCGAGCGCCGTACCCGCGACACCGACGGCGGGGCGTCCGCGTCCCCGTCGGCGACCCGCCGCACACTCAAGGACGACAGCGGTACGTCACCGTCGCCCGCCCGTCGTGCCCGCAAGGGCACCGGCGGTACGTCCGCCGCCCGCCGGTCCCGCAAGGACACCGGCGGCAGTGACACCGACCCGCAGCAGACGGCCGGCTGAGCCGGACCAGGGCACCGGCCGACCGCCGCGGATCACACAACCCTCAGCCGAACCCTCAAGCGAAAAGAATCCGGGAGGACCATCACCATGGCCATCACCGACGACCTGCGCAAGACCCTCAGCGACCCGACGCCGCTCTACTTCGCCGCAGGCACCGCCGACCTCGCCCTTCAGCAGGCCAAGAAGGTGCCGGCCCTGGTGGAGCAGCTGCGCTCCGAGGCCCCCGCGCGGATCGAGGCCGTACGCAACACCGACACCAAGGCGGTCCAGGAGAAGGCCACCGTCCGGGCCAAGGAGGCCACCGCCCGCGTCAAGGAGACGCAGCAGACCCTCCAGAACAAGGTCACGGAGTTCATCGGCTCCATCGACGTCGACATCAAGAAGCTCGGCAGCACGATCGACGCCGACCTGAAGAAGATCGGCGAGACCGCCCAGGACGTCGCGCTGCGCAGCGTCGGCGTGGCCGCCGAGTACGCCGTCAAGGCCCGGGAGACCTACGAGAAGGTCGCCGAGCACGGCGAGCAGGCCGTGCGCACCTGGCGCGGCGAGGCCGCCGAGGGCATCGAGGACGTCGCCGAGGGCGTGGAGGAGCTCGCCATCGCCGTCGAGCCGAAGGCCGAGCCGGTCGAGGTCAAGGCGGAGCCGGTGAAGCCCGCCGGCAGCACGACCGCGGCCGCCCCGGAGAAGAAGGCTCCCGCCAAGAAGGCCCCGGCCCGCAAGACCACCACCGCCAAGAAGAGCACGCCGCCGGCCAAGTAGGACCGCGGAGGCCGCAGAGCGACGGCAACGGGCCGGGCACCCCGGGGGTGTCCGGCCCGTTGTACGGGTACGGTGACCGCGTAGGGACGAGCCGAGTCAGGTGGTGGACGTTGTGCTGATGCAGGGCTTCGCAGGGTTGATGTGGCTTCTGAGCATGGCCCTGATCGTTTTCAGCGGCTTCGCGTTGATCGACGCGGCCGTTCGGCGGGAGGACGCCTACCGCGCCGCCGACAAGAAGACCAAGCCGTTCTGGCTGATCATCCTCGGGCTCGCCTTCGTGGTGAACCTGCTCTTCCCGATCCTGTCGTTCCTGCCGATCATCGGGCTCATCGCGACGATCGTGTACATGGTCGACGTGCGCCCCGCCATCCGGGCGCTCCCCGGCGGCGGCCGCAGCCAGCGCGGCTCCAGCAGCGACGGCCCGTACGGCCCCTGGAACGGCGGCCGGTAAGACCCCCGGCAGTCCTGGAGCCCGGTGGAGCCGGGGCTACGGCACCCGGTCCAGCAGCAGTACCGCCACGTCGTCCGTCAGCTCGCCACCGTTGAGGTCGCGCACCTCGTTCACCGCTGCCCGCAGCAGCTGCTCGCCCCGCAGTCCCTCGGCGATCTGGCGACGCACCATCGCCGTCATGCCGTCCTGGCCGAGCCGCTCCCGGCCCTCACCGACATGGCCCTCGATCAGACCGTCGGTGTAGAGCATCAGGCTCCACTCGGCACCCAGCTCCACCTGCATACGCGGCCACCGGGCACCCGGCAGCAGCCCGAGGGCCGGCCCGTTGTTGTCGTACGGCAGCAGGCGGGCCGGTGTGCCCGGGCTGGCCAGCAGGGGCGACGGGTGGCCCGCCAGGCACAGGCCGGCGCGGCGGCCGTCCGGCGCGATGTCGACCGTGCACAGGGTCGCGAAGATCTCGTCGTCGGCCCGCTCGTGCTCCAGCACCTGCTGGAGCGTGCCCAGGAGCTGGTCCCCGCACAGGCCCGCCAGCGTCAGCGCGCGCCACGCGATCCGCAGCTCCACGCCCAGGGCGGCCTCGTCCGGACCGTGACCGCAGACGTCACCGATCATGGCGTGCACGGTGCCGTCCGGCGTGCGCACGACGTCGTAGAAGTCGCCGCCGAGCAGGGCGCGCGAGCGGCCCGGGCGGTAGCGGGCGGCGAACCGGAGCGGGGAGCCGTCCAGCAGCGGGGTCGGCAGCAGACCTCGCTCCAGGCGGCGGTTCTCCTGGGCGCGCAGCCGACCCTCGGCGAGCCGGCGCTCGGCCGACTCGGAGCGTTTGCGCTCCACGGCGTAGCGGATCGCCCGGCTCAGCAGCCGGCCGTCCAGCTCGTCCCGGAAGAGGTAGTCCTGGGCACCCACGCGCACCGCCTCCGCGCCGCGCTCGGCGTCGCCCGAGGCGGTCAGCGCCAGGACGGCGTGCCGGGGCGCGAGCTCCAGCACGTGCTTGAGCACGGCGAGCTCGTCGTCGGTGTCGCCGCGGCCGGGCGCGGGCAGCGCGAGGTCCAGCAGGATGCAGTGGACGTCGTCGGTCAGCAGCCGCCCGGCCTCGGTGAGGTTGCGGGCCGTGCGGACGCGGATCGGCTTGCCCGCCTGGTCGAGCATGTCGGGCACGATCGGCGAACCGGCCGGATCGTCCTCGATCAGCAGCAGGGTCAGGTTGGTGTGGGCGGTGTTGTTCTCCACCTTGTCCGTGGTGTTCCCTGCGGTGTCCGGCGTGCGCGGGGCCGTCGCCGAGGCGTCCTTGCCGGACTGCTCGGCGGGGCGGTCGCACGGGGACTCGGCCTGCGCCTGACCACTCTCCGCGGCCGGGATCGCTCTCTGCCGCGGTATGGGTACGGGCATCGTCTTGGGTTCCTTCCCTCCCCCCGAGGGCACGGCGGGGGCGAGGGACCTCGACCCACCGACGGGGACCATAGCGGGTGTCGGCGCCGCATTGGAATGGTGTGAGCCACGCCGCTGCGCCATCGGCCAGTGTCATATGCCGCGATATGCCCCCCAGTTGGACACCTCCGGCATGCTGTGGGGATGACGAACGTCACGTCAGCACGCGGTCGGGCGGCGGCTTCGGGGTGGACTGGGTCACGTGTCCCAGGTCACCGGCAGGGGTGTCGTGACCTGTTGTCCGGTATCCGGTGCCCGGTCGGCGCCTGTCCGGCCGGTGTCGGCGCCCGTTCAGTCGGTGTCGTCCGGTCCGTGCCGGCCTCGGCGTCCGCTCAGTCCGTGTCGGCCTCGGCGTCGGTGCCCGGCCGTACCACCCCGAGGATGGGCATCGTCCCCGCCCCCGCGAGGGTCACCGTCCGCCCGGGCCGCGGCGCGTGCACGATCGCCCCGTCGCCGACGTACATCGCGACATGGCTGGCGTCGTCGAAGTAGATGATGAGGTCGCCGGGCCGCATGTCCTCGATGTCGATGTGCCGCAGCCGCTTCCACTGCTCCTGCGAGGTGCGCGGAATGCCCTGTCCGGCGGACAGCCAGGCCTGTGAGGTCAGCCCCGAGCAGTCGTAGGTCTTCGGGCCCTCGGCGCCCCACTGGTACGGCTTGCCGATCTGGGCCGTGGCGTACGCGACGGCCTTCTTGCCCTGCTCTGAGGCCTTTCCGCTGATCTCGTCGAGGATGCCGGAGTCGAGCCAGGCGGTCTGTGCCTTGCCGGCCGCCTCCTTCTCCAGCTCGGCGAGGCGCTCCTGCTCCTCCTTCTGGAGCTCGGACTCGAGCTTCTCCGCCTGCGCGATCTGCTGCTCGATCTTCTTCTGCGCGGACGCCTTGGCCTTGCGGCCCGCCTCCAGTTTCTTCCACTGGGCGGAGGCGTCCTTGGCGTACTGCTCCAAGTCCTCCTGGGTGCGGGCCAGTTCGCCGATCAGGCCCTTGGCCGCGTGCTGGCCCTGGCGCACCCGGCCCGCCCCGTCGAGGAAGTCCTGCGGATCGTCGCTCAGCATCAGATGGGCCTCGGGCGGCAGTCCACCGCCGCGGTACTGGGCGGCGGCCGAAGCGCCCGCGCGGTCCTTCAGCTTCGCCAGCTTCTCCTTGCCCTCGACGATCTTCTTGGCCAGCTTGACGATCTCGGCGGACTGCTTGTCCGCCTTCTCCTCGGCGGCGTTGTACTCGTCGGTGGCACGGGCCGCGGCGCGGTAGAGCTTGTCGAGCTTCTTGCGTATGGCCTCGAGGTCCTTGCCGGGCGCGAGCGTCGGGCTCGCGCTCGGGGTGGGGGTGGGACTTGGGCTCGCGAACGCCGTGCCCGGTGCCGCCAGCACGGTGACCGCGCAGACCACGGCCACGGCCGTCGCGATCAGGCCACGCTTGCCCGTACCCATACCTCAGCCCCCAAACTGATTAACCGTCAGTAACGTCCGGCTCGCCTGGGGATGCTGCCATGTCGGCGCGCGAAGCGACAGGGGTAGTTCTTCCCGCGCTCCCCTCCCCGATATGCCTCCGGCATGACGATCTCCCCGCCTGTGTGACGAACGACTCAAAGAGATCGTTCCCCGCGGGAAGCGCCGAGGAGTTTCCGCCGCGCGGCCCGGGAGGTCAGCGCCGTGGCGCCAACGCCTCCCACCGCACCGTCACTTCCCCCTGCCGCCACCGCACCGGGCCGTCCGTCACCGGCCAGTCGGAGGTCAGGGCCCGTACCGCCCGGATCCAGCGCTGGCGGGCGCCGTAGGAGGCGTAGGGCGCGGCGGCGGCCCAGGCGCGGTCGAAGTCGCGCAGGAAGGCGTGCACGGGCTCGCCCGGGACGTTGCGGTGGATGAGCGCCTTCGGCAGGCGTTCCGCCAGGTCCGAGGGGCGCTCCAGGGAGCCGAGCCGGGTCGCGAAGGTGACCGCGCGCGGTCCCTCCGGCCCGAGCGCGACCCAGACGTGCCGGCGTCCGATCTCGTCGCAGGTGCCCTCGACCAGCAGTCCGCCGCGCGCACCGGTCGCCGGATCGGCGGGCGCCAGCCGTCCGCACAGCCGGTGCCAGACGGCGGCGACCTCCCCCTCGTCGTACTGCCGCAGCACGTTCGCCGCGCGGACCAGCAGGGGCCGCTGCGGGATCGGGATCTCGAAACCGCCGTGCCGGAAGACGAGCCCCGCCCGCTCGTACGGCAGCGCCGCCGCGACCCTCGCCGGTTCGATCTCGACGCCCACCACACGCGCGCGTGGCGCGACCGTACGGAGGCGGTGCAGCAGCTCGACGGCCGTCCAGGGGGCGGCACCGTACCCGAGGTCGACCGCCACCGGGTCGGCGGCACGGCGCAGCTCGGCGCCGTGCGTGGCCGCGATCCAGCGGTCCATGCGGCGCAGGCGGTTGGGGTTGGTCGTCCCGCGCGTCACTGTTCCCAAGGGGCGGGTGGCTGCGCGGGAAGTCATGCGTACGAGGTTAAGCGGCTCGTTGAGGATGTACGGCCCTCGGTGCTGAGCGGCCCCTAATACCCGGCGCCACCCTCACCCCCGCCCCCGTACGTCCCGAACCCCGGAGCCCCCGCCGTCTCGAACACATGCACCGACAGGCCCCCCGGCGTCGTCCGGTGCTCGGCCAGCCGCAGCCCGGCCGGTGCGCCGCCGTCCGGGAAGAGGCGGCGGCCCTGGCCGACCACGACCGGGGCGATCACGAGCCGCAGCGTGTCGATCAGCCCGGCGGCCAGCAGGGACTGGGCGAGCCGGGCGCTGCCGTGGATCTGGAGCTCCCGGCCCGGTTGCCGCTTCACCTCCGCCACCTGGGCGGGGACGTCGCCGGACAGGATCGTGGTCGGATCCCAGTCGGCCGTGGTCAGGCTCCGGGAGGCGACGTACTTCGGCAGGCCGTTCATGATCCCGGCGAGGGGATGGTCGGTCATCGCCGGCCAGTCCCGGGCGAAGTTCTGGTACGTACGCCGCCCGAACAGCAAGGCGTCCGCCTCACCGAGCCAGCCGCCGGCCAGCCGCTCGAACTCCTCGTCCAGATGCGGCACGAACCAGCCGCCCCGCTCGAAACCGTCGCTGGTGTCCTCATCCGGGGCACCCGGCCCCTGGGAGACACCGTCGAGCGACAGGAACTCCTGCACCACCAGCTTCATCGCGCACCACTCTCTTCTCGCTCGTCGCCACCGGTACTTCCGACACCGGCGGAGGCGGAAACTCATCGGTGGGCCGTCCGGGGAACCGCGCGGTTCCCCGGACGGTGAGAAGGTCAGTCCTGGCGCACGATGCCGTCGCTGTCAGTCCTGGCGGACGATGTTCCTGCCCGGGCCCCCGGAGAGCGTGTCCGCGCCCGGCCCGCCGTACAGCTCGTCGTCGCCGCTGTTCCCCCAGATCCGGTCGGCGCCGCCGTTCCCGTGCAGGATGTCGTTGCCCCTGCCGCCGTACATCTCGTCGTCGCCGGCCCCGCCGTGGACCGAGTCGTCACCGTCGTCGGCTCGCATGACCTGGTCGCCCGCTCCGCCTCGGAGGACGTCGTCGCCCGCGCCGCCGTCCACGATCTCGCCGTCGATGCCGGCGTGGAGGGTGTCGTCGCCGTCACCGCCGCCGGCGTAACCCAGCGCGCCCACCCTGATGATGTCGTCGCCCGCCCCGCCCAGGGCCGAACTGCCGTCGACTCGGTCGCCGGTGGCGCCGGTCCACCTGTCGTTGCCGTCGCCCAGCTCGATCCTGTTGAAGTAGTAGACCTGGTCGCTGGCGTTGTGGAAGGAGGCGGTGTCGTCGCCGTCGGCGAGGTCCATCTCCATGGAGCTGACCGGGGACTGGCTCTCCGGGGCCTCGACCGTGCAGGAGATCCTGGTGCGGTCCGCGCGGTCGGGATGGCCGCAACGGCTCCCGGCGTCGACCGGGACGACGTCGTCGATCACATAGGTGAACTGTGAGCGGTCGCTGGTGAACGACTGCGTGATGGCCACCTTGTTGGCCTGCCCGGGCGCGGCCGTGTAGGTGAGCTGCCAGCCGTACTCGTTCACCGCGGCGGTGGCCGTCGGCTCCGCGGCACCGGCCGGACCGGCCAGCGCGACCGGAAGGGCCAGAGCCATGCCGATAAACGGTGTCAGAACCGATGAGGCGCGTAACAGTCGGCGGCTGACGAGGCGAGAGGGCATTGCGAACCTCCGTGAGGCAGTCGTTGGTCCTTTCGCACGTGGTGACCGACCGGGCAGGCGCCGGGTTGTCCGCAGTACCGGCCTCAGCACCCTTTTCAGGGCCTTTTCATGCCGGAGACAGCGCGAGTGACCTGCGAATTCCGATCGGGTTCACCTGCCCGTCACCGTCCCCGGCCAGGGACGCGGGCCGTGGGGGAGCCCACCCCCCTCGAACGGTTGAGCGATGAGCGGTAATGATTCGGTAAAACTCGCGAATCGGGAAATGGAGCCATCCCCTCCGGTGTTCCACCCCCTGGAGGGCACGTGCGCCCTGCAATGGCATGCCCGGAGCGAGGAGGAACGCCACGTGAGCCAGTACATCGGCAGGCTCGGGCGGCGCTCCGCGTCCGCGCCCGCGCGCCTCCGGCTGCACCGCAGGCCCCGCCGGATCGCCATGCTCTCCGTGCACACCTCCCCGCTCCACCAGCCGGGCACCGGCGACGCCGGCGGCATGAACGTCTACATCGTGGAGCTCGCGCAGCGCCTCGCCGCGATCAACATCGAGGTCGAGATCTTCACGCGCGCGACCTCGGCCGCCCTCCCGCCGACCGTCGAGCTGGCCCCCGGCGTCCTCGTCCGGCACGTCGACGCCGGCCCCTACGAGGGCCTCAACAAGGAGGACCTCCCCGCCCAGCTGTGTGCCTTCACGCACGGCGTGATGCAGGCCTGGGCCGGCCACCGCCCCGGCTACTACGACCTGGTCCACTCCCACTACTGGCTCTCCGGCCACGTCGGCTGGCTGGCCGCGCAGCGCTGGGGTGTCCCCCTGGTGCACGCCATGCACACCATGGCCAAGGTCAAGAACGCCAACCTGGCCGACGGCGACACCCCGGAACCGGCCGCCCGCGTCATCGGCGAGACCCAGATCGTCGGCGCCGCCGACCGCCTCATCGCCAACACCACCGAAGAGGCCGACGAACTCGTACGGCACTACGCGGCCGACACCGACAAGGTCGCCGTGGTCCACCCGGGCGTGAACCTCAGCCGCTTCTCGCCCGCCGACGGCCGCGCCGCCGCCCGGGCCCGTCTCGGCCTGCCCCAGGACGCGCTGATCCCGCTCTTCGCGGGCCGCATCCAGCCGCTGAAGGCCCCCGACGTGCTGCTGCGCGCCGTCGCCGTCCTCCTCGACGAGCGCCCCGAGCTGCGTTCGCGCATCCTCGTCCCCGTCGTCGGCGGGCCCAGCGGCAGCGGCCTGGCCAAGCCCGAGGGCCTCCAGAAGCTGGCCGCACGCCTCGGCATCGCGGACGTCGTACGGTTCCACCCGCCGGTCGGCCAGGACCAGCTCGCGGACTGGTTCCGCGCCGCTTCCCTCCTGGTCATGCCCTCCTACAGTGAGTCGTTCGGCCTGGTCGCCATAGAGGCGCAGGCGGCGGGCACGCCGGTGCTGGCGGCAGCGGTCGGCGGCCTGCCGGTCGCGGTGCGCGACGGCCACACCGGCTTCCTGGTACGCGGCCACGATCCCGCCGACTACGCGCGCGTGCTGCGCGACTTCGCCGACGACCCGCGGCTGTCGCCCCGGCTGGGCGGGCAGGCCGCCCGCCACGCCCAGTCCTTCGGCTGGGACACCGCGGCCGCCACCACCGCGGACGTCTACACGGCCGCGATGCAGGCACACCGCCGTCGCGTACGCTCGCAGCATGGGTGAAACCGATCTGGAACAGCGTGCGGCACAGGTCATCGAGGGAGTGCTGAAGGACGCCGACCTGGAGTGGGAGAGCCCCGAACCCGGCACCTACGTGGCGCAGCTCCCCGGCACCCGGAAGCTCAAGACGACGGTCTCCCTGATCGTCGGCCGCCACTCCCTCTCGCTCAACGCCTTCGTCATCCGCCACCCCGACGAGAACGAGCAGGGCGTCCACCGCTGGCTCCTGGAACGCAACCTCAAGCTCTACGGCGTGAGTTACGCCGTCGACCAGCACGGCGACGTCTACGTCACCGGCCGGCTCTCCCTGTCCGCCGTCACGGCCGACGAGATCGACCGCCTGCTCGGCCAGGTCCTGGAGGCCGCCGACGGCAGCTTCAACACCCTCCTGGAGCTCGGCTTCGCCTCGGCGATCCGCAAGGAGTACGAGTGGCGGGTGTCCCGCGGGGAGTCGACACGCAACCTGGACGCGTTCGCGCACCTGACACAGCGCCCGGAGCGCTAACCCGTCCGGTAACGCCCGGGTGGGACACCCACCAGCTTCCGGAAGTGCCGGGTGAGGTGGGACTGGTCGTAGAACCCGGTCGCCGCGGCCACGTCACCCGGTGAGCGCCCTTCGAGGAGCAGCCGCCGGGCGCGTCCGACGCGCAGGGACGTCAGGTACTGGTGCGGGGCGATGCCGTAGGCCGCGCTGAACGCCCGTACGAGATGGGCGGGATGGGCCCCCACGAGCCCCGCGGCCTCACGCAGCCCGATGCCCTCGACGACCCGCTCGTCCAGCAGCTCCCGCAGCCGCCGCGCGAGGACGGGATCGGCGGGACGGGCCTTGTCGGTCTCTCCCCGCAGATGGTCGCGCAGCCGCTCCCCGACGAACATCAGCCTGCTCTCGGCCTCCAGCTCCTCACCGGGCCGCAGCAGCGCGCCGTGCACCTGCCCCACGCGCCTGCGCAGCAGCGGATCGCGCAGATCGGGCCGGTCGACGGCGGCCCCGATCAACTCGTCCCCGAGATACGTCCCGTCGAGATACAGCACCCGCTTGCGGAAACCGTCCGGGGTGACGGGGGAGCCGTTGTGCGGAACATGCGGCGGCAGCAGGGACACGGTGTCGTGCGGGGTGCCGTGCTCGTGCCGGTCGAGGTCGTACCGTACGGCGCCGGTGTCGACGATCAGCAGCGTCCAGGCGTCGTGGACGTGCATCGGGTACGCGTACTCGGTGAAGCGGGCGTGGAAGACCTCGACGACACCGGGCACGGCGGGCCGCCAGGCGGAGACGATCCGGGCGGGCTGGGAAGCCATGCAAAGAACGTACAAGACCCCGGCCAGGGCCGCCGGGCACGCTCGCATCATGAACACGCACACCGAACCGGCTCCGGAGCCGATCCGCTTCGACACGAAGATCGCCGTACTGCTGCGCGCCGACCTGGAGCCCTGGCAGCGCCTCAACGTGACGTCGTTCCTGGTCAGCGGTCTGGGAACGCAGCTCCCCGAGGTGATCGGCGAACCGTACGAGGACGCGGACGGCGTGCCCTACCTGCCGATGTTCCGCCAGCCGGTCCTGGTCTTCGAGGCCACGAAGGAGACCCTGACCACGGCCCACACCCGCGCCCTCTCCCGCTCCCTGCCCCGTGCGGTCTTCACCTCGGACCTCTTCACCACGGGCAACGACCGCGACAACCGCGCGGCCGTACGGTCGGTGCCGACGGCGGACCTGGACCTGGTCGGCCTCGCGGTCTACGGCCCGAAGAACGCGGTGGACAAGGTGGTGAAGGGGGCGCGGATGCACCCGTGAGGCGGACCTGGTCGTGAGGCGGACCTGGTCGTGACGCTGGAGGTGACCATGAGGCGGGACGTGGTCCCGCCCGCGACCAAAGTCGCGGACGCGTAGACCAACGGCTGACGACAGCGCACGCCCCGCCCGACGAGACTCGCCTCATGGAGGACGCGAGGAACGTTCAGACGGGGAAGAAGCGGGTGCCGCAGTCGGGCGCGGGCAAGGACACGGAACTGGCCGAGTCGGCCTGGGTGATCATTCTCTTCTGCGTGGCCTGCGGCGCCGGAATCGGTGCCGTGCTCCCGCTCCTCGCCCGTTTGCTGCTGAAGCTGCCGTGGGCACCGCTGGAAGGCCCGGCCGAACTGCTCACCTCGGTCCCGGAACCCGCCCTCACCCTCGGCACGGTCGCGGTGGGCGCACTCGGCGGTCTGCTGCTGGGCCTCGCCGCCGCGCACGAGTCGCTGTCGGTCCGCGTCTCCGACACCCACCTGGCGCTGACCATCAGGGACAGCACGCAGGAGTTCACGCGCGAGGAGATCGCGGTGCTGTGCAGGGACGGCAAACACCTCGTGGTGCTGGCCCCGGACGGCATGGAACTGGCCCGGGAGCACTCCGGCCTGTCCTGGCAGCGTCTGGCCGGCACCCTCGCCGAGCACGGCTACCGCTGGGCGGAGGAGGACCCGTACCGCGCCGAGTTCCGCCGCTGGGTCCCCGGCACCCCGGGCCTCCCGGAGGGCGCGGACGCCCTCCTGCGGGCCCGCGCGAAGGCCCTGAAGAGCGACGACGACGCCAAGGACGCCCGTGAGCTGCGCCGCGAGCTGCTGCGGCTCGGCGTGGTCGTACGGGACGAGGAGAAGCGTCAGTACTGGCGGCGGGCCCGCCAGAACTGAGCAGCCGCAGCACTCACGGAGTACAGGCCTCGGCGATCGACAGGCTGTTCTCGTAGAGGTGGTGCCGGGTGATCCGGCCGTCCTCGACGGTGAGGCGCAGCGCGAACGGCCCCTCGAAGGACTTCCCCGTCGCCCGTACGGTCCCCGACAGGTGCCCCGTGAGCACGGCGTCGGCGCCGTCGACGAGGAACGCGTCGAGGGAGGCGCGGGCGTCCTCGGGCACGGTGTGCTCCATCAACTCGTCGAACTGCGCGGCGCATTCGGCGGCGGTGGACCGAGGCCGGATCCACGGGACACCCGGATTGTCGGCGAGCACCCAGTCCACCTCGTCGGCGAACAGCTCGACCAGCCGCTCGGTGTCCCCGGCCAGCCGCGCGGCGAGGAACTCCTGCACGACGGCCCGGGTGGACTCGGCAACGGAAGTCGGCTCCACCGGGCTGGACTTGACTGACATGACACTCTCCTCGCGACTGCGGCCGCCCGGACCCCGGACGGGCTTCGTGGGAACGCCTCCGATCCTGCCGGGGACGGCCGGGCCCGGTCGATTACCCGAGGGGTAATGGCCGACAGCCGGGCCACTTCCACGGCGCCGGCATCGTCGTCATTGCCCGACCCGGCCGTCGATCAGCTCGCGCAGGAGATCGGCGTGCCCGCAGTGGCGCGCGTACTCCCCGACATGCGCCACCAGGACGTCACGGAGCTGGAGCTGCCCGCCGGGCTCGGCCCCGTAGTCGGAGTACCCGGCGTTCAGGGTGGAGAGGTCGGTGACACCGGCCAGATACCGGTCGGTGAGTTCCACGTCGGTCCGCCACTGCCGCCACGCCGCCTCCACGACCTCCGGGTCCGCGACCGCACCGTTGAAGTCACCGTCCCGGTCCTCCTCGGTGCGGTACAGCTTCGGCGCGTCCTCCCCGGCCATCACCCGCCGGAAGTGCCGCTCGTCCTCGGTCAGGTGCCGCACCAGCCCGAGCAACGACATCGTGGACGGCGCCGCCGACCGCCGGGCCATCTGCTCCGCGTCCAGCCCCGCGCACTTCATCTCCAGCGTGAGGCGATAGTGACGCAGGCTCTCCAGCAACGCGCTGCGCTCATCGACGACTTCGCCCACCTCGGTCTCGCGCGGGTCGTCGTCCGGATCCACCCACATGTCGGGATAGACGGTCGCCCGCGTCCAACGAGTCACGGCTGGTTCACTGGTGTGCTCATCCGAGGCCATGGAGGGATGGTGGAGGGCGGCGGGCGGTTCCGCCACTGAATATCGAACGCCCGAAGTCGCACTACGACGAGAACGACGACGCCGACATCTGGGTCGTCATCGACAACGGGGAACGCTGGTCGAGGAACGCCGGCCGAGGGCGATCTACCCGGGCTTCGCTCGTCAGTCGGTGGTGGTGCCGGGGCGGGGATCGACCGACTCCCCGCCCATGATCCGGACGGACAAGTGAAAGCCCGAGATGAAGAGAGAGGCGTCGGGCTCTTACGCTGCTTTTCAAGCCGTCTCGGCCTCTTGGTCCATTTTGTGACTCAGACCCAACGTGTGCAGGAGTTCAGAAGCCTATCTCCTTCAAAGGTGGCAACTTGAACGCCGACGCTGTAGATCTGTGCACCTGCAGGGATATAGGTATCGATCGTCTTGTAGGTGCCATAGCCGTCGTAATTGGCGTGCCACCGGAAGTAGGTCTCTGTGTCAGCGTATCCGGCAATGGCTCGAATTCTGACATGATGCCCGTCAGACTCTTCGTCGTATACCTTGAGGACGAGGCTAGGTACACTCCTCCCCCCTGTGTCCCAGCCGCTGATGGCCATAGAGCCACTGGCTCCAGTGGTGAAGCACGAGGTGTAGTGATCAGCGGCCTGGGCTGGCCCTGCAGCCATCCCCAGGAACAGCAACACGCTGACCGATATCATGCTGAGCTTCGCCCTGCTTCTCATACTTCCTCCAGGAGGCGACGGCAGTTCCGGAGGATGTAGCTTACAATGTTCCATTGTTCTGATGTCAATGGAATTGAGCTGCGGTTTCTTCCAATCTGTCGTCAGGCAAGCGCAGTTGATGCTGTCGGGTTGTACGCATAAGCACTGCACCTGCTGGCCCGGAACCTCTTCGCACGACGCGCCCAGCTGCAATCACGCTGGTGGCGCCTGTCGACAGGACGTCAGGCTCTGCCGATCCTGGTCAACTTGCGCTGCGGGGACAGCCACACTCGCCTGGCCGCCGCCTTCCAGGCCTGTTTGTCTGCCTGTGGTGCCGAGTAGGCGTCGAAGGATGCCCGGAGTGCCGGCGCCCCTGCCCCGTCATTGACGTCTTGCGTCCAGCACTCGCACCAGAAGCCCCGCTGGGGCTTGTCCATCAGACGGGTGTCCTCCCGGCTGGGTGTCCGTGAAGAGTTCGGCGGTGACGGTGTAGCCGCTGTGGCTGCCGTGGACGACGACCTGGTGTGCGATGACGCCGACCATGCCCAAGTCGCGGCCGTGTACGGCGTCTTCGCTCGGCTGCTCGACCTCGGGGCGGTGCCCGTCCCTTTCTCGTCGGTGACCGACAGGGCGACCACCTTTGGGGAGAGCGCGAGGGCCAGGTGGAAGTTGCCTACCGTCGCCGCTCGCTGGGTGGAGGATCGCGTTCGCGCTCAGCTCGCTCACGATCAGCCTGCGCACCTGGGCCCACATGCTCGGCTGCCGCGGCCACTTCTCCACCAAGTCCCGCAGCTACTCCACCGTCGTACGCCGAGTCTCACGAGAACGGCATGCAGGCCCTCCGGCGCATATACGCCTCGGTGCTCCTGGACGCCGGAGAGAACATCAAGGCCTCGCCGAGTACCTCGGCCACTCGGACCCCGGCCTGGCACTGCGCGTGTACGCGCACCTCATGCCGTCGAGCCAAAAGCGCACTCGTAAAGCCGTGGCCTCCACGTGGCGCAGCAAGGTCCTGGCAACGCAGATCCCAGCCGTGATCCTCGTCGGCGTGCCTCAGGAAGACGCTGAGGCAGCCGTCACGGTCCTGCGTGAGGCGGGAGCACAAGCTGAAGCGAGGGAACAGCCAGAGCCGAACTGCCTCAAGCGCTGAGCACGGCCCGATCAAGCAGCTGACGTCCCAGAGACCTCCCCACCGCAGCAACAAGGCCCCTGCCAGCGGAGAAACCGCCGGTAGGGGCCTTGATCAGCTCGGCTTACTTCTTCTTGCCCTGGTTCTTGACCGCCTCGATGGCCGCCGCAGCCGCGTCGGGGTCCAGGTACGTCCCGCCCGGGTTCACCGGCTTGAAGTCGGCGTCGAGTTCGTAGGACAGCGGGATGCCCGTCGGGATGTTGAGGCCCGCGATGTCCGCGTCGGAGATGCCGTCCAGGTGCTTGACCAGGGCGCGCAGGCTGTTGCCGTGGGCGGCGACCAGGACCGTGCGGCCGGTGAGCAGGTCGGGGACGATCGCGTCGAACCAGTACGGGAGCATGCGGACGACGACGTCCTTGAGGCACTCCGTCTGGGGGCGCAGCTCCGGCGGGAGGGTCGCGTAGCGCGGGTCGGAGAACTGGGAGTACTCGGCGTCGCGGTCCAGCGCCGGCGGCGGGGTGTCGTAGGAGCGGCGCCACAGCATGAACTGCTCCTCGCCGAACTCGGCGAGCGTCTGGGCCTTGTCCTTGCCCTGGAGGGCGCCGTAGTGGCGCTCGTTCAGGCGCCAGCTGCGGTGGACCGGGATCCAGAGGCGGTCGGCGGACTCCAGGGCGAGCTGCGCGGTGCGGATGGCGCGCTTCTGGAGGGACGTGTGCACGACGTCGGGGAGCAGGCCGGCGTCCTTCAGCAGCTCGCCGCCGCGCGTCGCCTCCTTCTCGCCCTTCGCGGTGAGGTTGACGTCCACCCAGCCGGTGAACAGGTTCTTCTCGTTCCACTCGCTCTCGCCGTGGCGGAGGAGGATCAGCTTGTACGGTGCGTCGGCCATGCCCCAGAGCGTAATCCACGCATTCGCCCGTTCGCGTGGCTGCCCGGCAGGCGGACGTTTGACGGGTTCTGTTAATTGAGTGGCCTCCGTCAACCGCGGCTTTGTAATTTGTCGATGCCGCCTGTGCCACTTACACCCGGCGTCACTCAAGCCTTGCGCCGCCCTGGGGGAGCCCATGCCGTCCATGCCGTCCGCCCTGCGTGCCAGACGCGCAGTCCGGGAGACCGTCTCCGGACTGCCCCGCGAGTTCTGGTGGCTGTGGACCAGCACCCTCGTCAACCGGCTCGGCGCCTTCGTCGCCACCTTCATGGCGCTGTACCTGACACTCGACCGCGGCTACTCCGCCACGTACGCCGGCCTGGTCGCCGCCCTGCACGGGCTCGGCGGCGTCATCTCCTCACTGGGCGGTGGCGTGATGACCGACCGGCTGGGGCGGCGGCCGACGCTGCTGATCGCGCAGGCCTCGACCGCCGTGTCCGTCGCGCTCCTCGGGTTCATGCACCACCCGGTCGCGATCGCCGCCGTCGCGTTCCTCGTCGGCATGGCCAGCAACGCGTCCCGGCCCGCCGTGCAGGCGATGATGGCCGACATCGTCCGGCCCGAGGACCGCATCCGCGCCTTCTCCCTCAACTACTGGGCCATCAACCTCGGCTTCGCCGTGTCCTCCATGGCGGCCGGGTTCATCGCCGAGGTCAGCTATCTCGCCGGGTTCCTGATCGAGGCGGGGATGACGATGGTCTGCGCGATCCTCGTCTTCCTGCGGCTGCCGGAGTCCAGGCCCGCCGAGACGGTGAAGACGGCCGCCGCTACTGAGACGACGGCCGCCGCCTCCGAGAAGACGGCCGCGGCCTCCGACAGCTCCGTCAGCCTCGGGACCGTACTGCGCGACGGGCGCTTCATGAGCGTCGTCGGGCTGTCCTTCCTCGTCGCGCTGATCTTCCAGCAGGGGTCGATCGGGCTGCCGGTGGCGATGGGCGAGGCCGGGTTCACACCGGCCGAGTACGGCATGGCGATCGCGGTCAACGGCGTCCTGATCGTCGTGCTCCAGATCCCGGTCACGCGGTTCATCGAGCACCGCGACCCCCGTCGGCTGCTCGTCATCTCCTCACTCCTCGCGGGGTACGGCTTCGGACTCACCGCCTTCGCGGGGTCGGTCGGAGTCATCGCCCTCACGGTGTGCGTGTGGACGCTGGCCGAGATCGTCAACGCGCCGACGCAGACGGGTCTCGTCGTACGGCTGTCCCCGCTCCACGGACGCGGGCGCTACCAGGGGATGTACACCATGTCCTGGGCCGTCGCCGGCCTGGTCGCCCCGCTGATGTCCGGCTTCGTCATCGACCGGTTCGGGGCGGAGTGGCTGTGGGGGCTGTGCGCGCTGGTCGGGACGGTGGCCGGGCTGGGGTACGGGGCGTTGATGCGGCGGGTGCCCGAGGAGGAGCCCGCTGAGCCCGATGAGTCGGCTCAGCCCGCTCAGCCCAATGAGCCGGCTCAGCCCGCTCAGCCCGCTCAGTCCGCTGAGCCGGCTGCTCCGGATGAGCCTGCCGCCGGGGCCCTAGGGCAGGTCCCGGAGCGTTCCGCGTCCGCTCCCTGATCCGTTTCCGGGATGTGCCCGATGGTGTGGCGATACGGCGCTTGATGAGCTGTTCCCATGACCCGTCACCGCCGACACCACCACAGGCAGCAGCCGTCAGCCCGTCGCCTCCTCCTCGTCGCCCTCGCCGCCCTCGTCGGCACGGCCACCCTCGCCGTCGCCGCCTCCGCGGGGGCCGGCCCGTCCCAGCACCCACCACCGCGATTACAGCCGGAGGGCCAGGCCGTCCATGCGACGACCCAGTCCGTACTGAACGAGATCGTCGCGCAGGGCACCCCCGGCGTCATCGCCCAGGTCCGCGACCGGCACGGAGTGTGGGACGGCAGGGCCGGTGTACGGAGGCTCGGCTCGGAGCGGGCTCGGAGCACCCACGAGAGGTTCCGGATCGCCAGTGTGACCAAGACCTTCACCGCCACCGTGCTGCTCAGGCTGGAAGCCGAAGGGAAGCTGTCGCTGGACGACAGCGTGGCCGAGTGGCTGCCGGGAGTGGTGCGCGGCAACGGGTACCGGCGGGGGCACATCACCGTGCGGCACCTGCTCAATCACACGAGCGGGATTTTCGACTACAACATGGACGCCGGCTTCCGGGCGAGGTACGCGGGTGACGAGTTCGACCGGAACCGGCACACCAGGTGGTCCCCACGGGAACTGGTGGACATCGCGCTCGCCCACCCGCCGAACTTCCAGCCCGAACAGGGCAGCAGGCCCGGCCGACCCGGCGAGTGGGACTACTCGGACACCAACTACGTCCTCGCCGGCATGGTCATAGAGAAGGCCACGGGCCGTAGCTACGCGCACGCGGTCGAGCGCCTCGTCATACGGCCACTCCGTCTGCGCGGCACGAGCGTGCCGGGCACCGTGCCCGGACTGCCCTCGCCCCACGCGCGGCACTACTCGACGCTCTTCGAGGACGGGCCGCAGGCGAAGGTGCGCGACGTCACCGAGTTCAGTCCCACGGTCGCCTTCTCCGCAGGGCAGATGATCTCGACCGTGGGCGACGTGAACACCTTCCTGTCCAGCCTGCTGGCCGGTGACCTGCTGCCGCCCGCACAGCAGCGGCAGCTGCTCGACGCCGTCCCGGTCGACGGGGACAAGGGTCATGGCGGCCCACAGGACGTCTACGGCCTGGGCCTACGGCACTTCAAGCTCGCCGAGGGCTGCTGGGCCTGGGGGCACGGCGGCATGATCCCCGGCTCCGCGACCCGCACCCTCGCCTCGGCGGACGGCCGGCAGGTCATGACCATGAACCGCAACGGCGACTGGGGCGAGCAGCGGCTGGAAGACGCCGCTGTCCGATCCGAGTTCTGCCGGAGCGCTCCCTGAGGCCGGCCGAACGGCCGACCGACCGCACCGCTCACTTCACCTGACGGTCAACGGCACCGGATGGATCTCGTCGGCCTTGTGCCCCGCGCGTTCGTGGATGCGCTGGACCGCCTCGGCCGACGGGGCCTCCGAGAGGCAGTAGACGACGCCCGACTCCGGGTCCGCCCAGGCCGCCTCGAAGTGGACGCTCTCGTCCTTCTCGATGGCGAGGTCCGCGTTGTGCGCCTCGCGCAGCTGCTCTTCCGTGATGCCCTTCATGCTGTGGTGGACATCCATGAACTTGGCCATGACGTCGTGCCTCCTTCGCGGTGCCCGGCGGTACGCCAGAGACGCGGTGCCCGGCGGTACGCCAGTGGCGCGGTGCCCGGCGGTACGCCAGGACAGCGGGCGTACCTCCATGGTCCGCCCGTACGGGCACGGAGGCGACCACAACGCAGCAGGGCCCCGGCGGCGATAACCACCGGGGCCCTGCTGGTCGTACGAACGTGCCGGCGTCAGCCGCACTGGCAGGGGCTGCCCGACTGGCACCCGCAGCCGCAGCCCGAGCCGCAGCCGCACGCGGCGACCAGGGGCAGGCTCCTGATCTCCACGGGCTGCTCGGTCTCGCGCTCCTGCGTGGGGTCGGGCGTGGTGCTGGGGGATTCGGCCATGGGTCCCTCCTCAAGGCTGGTGCCTGTGCCCATTGGATGCCCGTTCCGCTGGGCGCATCAACGGCGCACAGAGGCGCCCGCACGCCCCGGCCGATCCCCGCCCGACCCTCTCACGCCGGAGCAGGACCGGGCGTCAGGCGCTCTCCGACCCCGCCACCGCCTGGATCTCCGGCTGCGAGTCCGCCTGGAGCTCGTCCGCGTGCTCGCCCGTCACCAGGTACACCACCCGCTTGGCGACCGAGACCGCGTGGTCGGCGAACCGCTCGTAGTAGCGGCCGAGCAGCGTCACGTCCACGGCCGTCTCGATGCCGTGCTTCCAGCGGTCGTCCATCAGGTGCCGGAAGAGGGTGCGGTGCAGCAGGTCCATCTCGTCGTCGTCCTGCTCCAGCTGGAGCGCCAGGTCGACGTCCTTGGTGATGATCACCTCGGCGGCCTTGGCCATCAGGCGCTGGGCGAGCTGGCCCATCTCCAGGATGGTGGCGTGCAGGTCGCTCGGGACCGCGCGGTCCGGGTAGCGCAGGCGCGCGAGCTTCGCCACGTGCTGGGCGAGGTCGCCCGAGCGCTCCAGGTCGGCCGACATGCGCAGCGACGTGACGACGATGCGCAGGTCCGTCGCCACCGGCTGCTGCCGCGCCAGCAGGGCTATCGCCCGGGCCTCCAGGTCGTGCTGGAGCTCGTCGACCTTCTGGTCGGCCTCGATGACGTTCTCGGCCAGCTTCAGGTCGGAGTCGAGCATGGCGGTGGTGGCGCGCCCGATCGCCGAGCCGACCAGCCGGGCCATCTCCACCAGACCGTCGCCGATCGAGTCCAGTTCCTCGTGGTACGCGTCCCGCATCAGGCTTCCCTCTCGTGCGTCTGTGTCGGGGGTTCATGGGCCGGGGCCCACCGAACAACCGGCGGTACGACCGTCGTATGACCAACGGTCCGAACCCCACGCTCCCACGTTCCGGCCCGTACGCGTCCGTTTCCGTCATCCCAAATGAACCAATACTGGCTCCAAGGTGAACTCTGGGCGACGAGTGTTCGAGCTCGCAGCCCGACGGCTGTGGCCCGTGCCCGACCCATGCCTAACCTGGGTGCATGGACGTGAACGCGGCGGTCGCCGCAGCGGCTGCGATCGCCGGAGTGCTCACCGGCGTCATCGCCATGCTGGCGTTCCGCTGGAGCGAGCGCGAACAGAAGCGCCCCACTCGGACCTCCCTGCACACGGATCCCGTGCTGCCACCGGGCGTGGACACCGTCCTGTCGGTCCTCAGGTCCTCCGCCGTCGTGCTCGACGAGGCGGACGCCGTGGTCAAGGCCAGCTCGGCGGCGTACGCCCTCGGCCTGGTCCGCGGCGGCAAGCTCGCCGTCGAGCCGATGCTCCAGATGGCCCGTGACACCCGGCGCGACGGGGAGATACGCCAGGTGGAGCTGGACCTGCCGCGGCGCGGGACCGGACGCGGGGAGGCCCTGGCCGTCTCCGCGCGGGTCGCGCCGCTCGGCTCCCGGCTGGTGCTGCTGCTCGTGGAGGACCTCACCGAGGCCCGCCGGATCGAGGCGGTGCGGCGCGATTTCGTCGCCAACGTGAGCCATGAGCTGAAGACGCCCGTCGGCGCCCTCTCCCTGCTCTCCGAGGCCGTCATGGACGCCTCCGACGACCCCGAGGCCGTCGAGCGGTTCGCCGGGCGCATGCAGATCGAGGCGACCCGGCTCACCAGCCTGGTGCAGGAGCTCATCGACCTGTCCCGGGTGCAGAACGACGACCCGCTGGAGGACGCCGAGCCGGTCCGCGTCGACGAGCTCGTCGCCGAGGCCATCGACCGCTGCCGGCACCAGGCCGGCACCAAAGAGATCACCATGGCCGCGGGCGGCACCGCCGACCTGCATGTGTGGGGCAACCGCGGCCAGCTCGCCGCCGCCCTCGGCAACCTCGTCGAGAACGCGGTCAACTACTCGCCCGCCCGCACCCGCGTCGGCATAGCGGCCCGCAAGGTGAACGCGCCCGGCGGGGAACACATCGAGATCGCCGTCACCGACCAGGGAATCGGCATCTCCGACAAGGACAAGGAGCGCATCTTCGAGCGCTTCTACCGCGTCGACCCGGCCCGCTCCCGTGCCACCGGTGGTACGGGACTGGGGCTGGCGATCGTGAAGCACGTGGCCGCCTCGCACGGCGGGGAGGTCAGCGTGTGGAGCGCCGAAGGCCAGGGCTCCACCTTCACCCTGCGGCTGCCGGAGGCCGGTGCGGCCCGCGACCGCGCACATCAGCAGCCCGCCCGAACAGAACGCGCAGGAGGCGCGGGCCTCGACGAAGAGGCCGGGCGGTCCACCCCCACATCCCCCGAATCAACCGCGTACGAAACGCTTCCTGCCCCGGAGGTCCTTCCGTGACCCGAGTGCTCGTCGTCGAGGACGAGGAGTCCTTCTCCGACGCCCTGTCGTACATGCTCCGCAAGGAGGGCTTCGAGGTCGCCGTCGCGACCACCGGGCCCGACGGACTCGACGAGTTCGAGCGCAACGGCGCCGACCTCGTCCTCCTCGACCTGATGCTGCCCGGCCTGCCGGGCACCGAGGTCTGCCGCCAGCTGCGCGGCCGTTCCAACGTCCCCGTCATCATGGTGACCGCCAAGGACAGCGAGATCGACAAGGTCGTCGGCCTGGAGATAGGAGCCGACGACTACGTCACCAAGCCCTTCTCCTCCCGCGAGCTCGTCGCTCGTATCCGGGCCGTGCTGCGCCGCAGAGGTGAGCCGGAGGAGGTGACTCCGGCCGCGCTGGAGGCCGGCCCGGTCCGTATGGACGTCGACCGGCACGTGGTCACCGTCGGCGGCACCAAGATCGACCTGCCGCTGAAGGAGTTCGACCTGCTGGAGATGCTGCTGCGCAACGCCGGCCGCGTGCTGACCCGCATGCAGCTCATCGACCGCGTCTGGGGCGCCGACTACGTCGGTGACACCAAGACCCTCGACGTCCACGTCAAGCGCCTGCGCGCCAAGATCGAGCCGGACCCGGGCGCCCCGCGCTACCTGGTGACGGTCCGCGGCCTGGGCTACAAGTTCGAGCCGTAAGCCGGCCGCGTAAGGCGAACGCGAAGGGCGGGACCTCCTGGGAGGTCCCGCCCTTTCGTACGACTGCCTCGCGCGGGCTCAGTGCCCGGCGCCCGCGCCCGTCGACGCGCTCGCGGAGGCCGCGTCGGTCGGCGTGCCCGGCGACTCCTGGCCGCCCGGCGTCTCGCCCGCGGCGGGGCTCTCGGTGCCGGCCGGCGAACCGGAGGGGCTCCCCGACGGCGAACCGGACGGGGACGCCGAGCCGCCCGGCGCGGCCGGGACCTCGGTCGGGCCCCACTCGGTGAAGTGGTGCTCGGCGGGGACGACGAACGCGCGCAGGCTCACGTCACCGGTCTCGCTGAAGGTGAAGGTGACCTTCTGGGCGTTGCCGTCCTGGGCGGCCTCGCGGCCGCTCGGCAGCACGGCCGTGGCGTTGTCCTTGCCGCCCAGGACCAGGCTGCCGCCGGCCGGGATGCTCAGGCTGCCGCCCTTGGCGGGCTTGAGCTCGGCCTTCTCGCCGGCGCCGGGGAGGGTGATGGACTCCAGCGTCTCGGCGGTGCTGCCGGAGTTGAAGAAGGTGGCGGAGATCGCGGCCGGGCCGGTCGACTCGAGGTCGGGCTGCGTGATCACGATCGCGTTCTGGACCTTGATGTTGCCGACGCTCGTCGCCGCGTGGTCCGGCTGGATCTCGAGGGTCTGCGCGTTGTTGCCGGCACCGCACGCGGCGAGCGAGGCAACGGAGAACGCGATGGCGGCAGCGGCGAGGACGCCGCGTCGAAGGCTGCTGCTCACGGCGGCGGCAACTCCTTGACTCGAGAGCGGAGCGGCCGATAAAGCCGCCCTAAGTGTCTGTCAGCGGGCCTTAGGTTACCGAGCCGTTCCCGCGCGGCCGCACCCGACCCCCCGGCACCTGCGGCCTCGCTGAACCACAAGTGACGGCTGGGTCACATTGCGGGGTGCTCGTCCGGCATTCACATAAGAGCCTCGGGCGGCAGCGCGAAATTTCCGTGAAGGAATGTGCGGACCACCTGGGAATTGATCACCGTGGGGCTCGCCCGGACGCCCGGTGATCAATTCCGGATTCGACCGGAACCCGGCTCGGGCCGCCGAACGGAGTAGCGGAAGTCGATCATACGGAACCGGACATTTGGGGATGTTCGGCCGCTTGGGGGAGGCTCCGGATGTGTGTAACGTACGCGTTTCGCTCGGCCCGGAGAGCCGCTCCGACCTGCGAATACCTTCCTCCACTCCCTGTCCGAAGCACGTCCCTGTCGGACTTGTCAAGCCCCGAGATATGCCCTGACCTGCGAAAACGCCATTCAGAACCCGCAGTTTCCGTGTTACCCTGGATAGCCACGGAAGGGGTACCTGTCACATGACGTTCAAGGTTGGCGACACCGTGGTCTATCCCCATCACGGGGCCGCGCTGATCGAGGCTATCGAAACTCGCCAGATCAAAGGCGTGGACAAGACCTACTTGGTGCTGAAGGTCGCCCAGGGTGACCTGACAGTGCGTGTGCCAGCGGACAATGCGGAGTTCGTCGGCGTGCGTGATGTGGTCGGTCAGGACGGGCTGGACCGGGTCTTCGAGGTGCTGCGCGCGCCGTACGCCGAGGAGCCCACGAACTGGTCCCGTCGTTACAAGGCAAACCTGGAGAAGCTCGCCTCGGGCGATGTCATCAAGGTCGCGGAAGTCGTGCGCGACCTGTGGCGTCGTGAGCGCGAACGCGGACTCTCCGCTGGTGAGAAGCGCATGCTCGCCAAGGCCCGCCAGATTCTGGTGAGCGAACTCGCTCTCGCGGAGAACACGAACGAGGACAAGGCCGAGGCCCTGCTCGACGAGGTTCTCGCCTCCTGAGGCGAAGCCTGTCGCTCAGCACTCAGCAACATCGAAATGCCGCGGTGCCCGATGACGTTTCCTTTGTCGCCGGGCGCTGCGGCATGTTCGTACTCGGACGCCGAATGCGCCGTCATCGCCGGATGTGTTATCACTCACGATCCGGTGCTCGGTGTGCCGGGCCCGGGCAGCCGGCTCGACCGGCGTCACGGAAGGGTCCGGTCGAGCGCGTCGCGCCCGGCACTCCTCCAGGCCATACCCACGCCAGGGCAACACACAAACCTGACAGGAACCGATGTCTGACGATTCGCGCCCTTCGCCGTCGGCCACCCCTTCGGCAGCCCGTACGGCGGCCGTGATCCCGGCCGCCGGCCGTGGTGTACGGCTCGGCCCGGGCGCCCCCAAGGCGCTCCGCGCGCTGGGCGGCACCCCCATGCTCATCCACGCGGTCCGCGCGATGGCCGCCTCCCGCGCCGTCTCGCTGGTCGTCGTCGTGGCGCCGCCCGACGGCGCCGCCGAGGTCAGGTCGCTGCTCGACGCGCACGCGCTGCCCGAGCGGACCGACTTCCTCGTCGTGCCGGGCGGGCAGACCCGCAAGGAGTCCGTGAAGCTCGGCCTGGACGCGCTGCCGCCCGGCCACGACATCGTGCTGGTGCACGACGCGGCCCGGCCGCTGGTGCCGGTGGACACCGTCGACGCGGTCATCGAGGCCGTACGCGAGGGCGCCCCGGCCGTGGTCCCGGCGCTGCCGCTCGCCGACACCGTCAAGCAGGTCGAGCCGGCCGGGACTCCCGGCGAGCCGGAGCCGGTCGTCGCCACGCCGGAGCGCGCGCGGCTGCGGGCGGTGCAGACGCCGCAGGGCTTCGACCGGGCGACGCTGGTGCGGGCGCACGAGACGGTCACCGGAGACGTCACCGACGACGCCGGCATGGTCGAGCAGCTCGGCCTCACGGTCGTGGCGGTGCCCGGCCACGAGGAGGCGTTCAAGGTGACCCGGCCCCTGGACATGGTGCTCGCGGAGGCGGTCCTGGCCCGCAGGAGGCTCAACGATGGCTTCTGACGCGATGCCCGGGATGCCGCTGCCCCAGGTCGGCATCGGCACCGACATCCACGCCTTCGAGGAAGGCCGCGAGCTGTGGTGCGCCGGCCTGAAGTGGGAGGGCGAGGGCCCGGGCCTGGCGGGCCACTCCGACGCGGACGTCGTCGCCCACGCCGCGTGCAACGCGCTGTTCTCCGCGGCCGGCCTCGGCGACCTGGGACAGCACTTCGGCACGGGCCGCCCCGAGTGGTCCGGCGCGTCCGGCGTCACGCTGCTGACGGAGGCAGCCCGGATCGTCCGCAGGGCGGGCTTCCGCATCGGCAACATCGCCGTACAGGTCGTGGGCCCGAGGCCGAAGATCGGCAAACGGCGGGACGAGGCGCAGAAGCTCCTGTCGGAGGCGGCGGGAGCGCCGGTGTCGGTGTCGGGCGCGACGACGGACGGACTGGGCTTCCCGGGACGTGACGAGGGCCTCATGGCGGTGGCGACGGCACTGGTCGTGCGAGTCGAGTGAAAGCACTGCCCCACACACCCCCCACGGCCTACTACCCTGGTCCCGTGACTATTCGCCTGTACGACACCAGCGCCCGGCAGATCCGTGACTTCTCCCCGCTCAAGCCGGGTTGCGTCTCGATCTACCTGTGTGGCGCCACCGTGCAGGCGGCCCCGCACATCGGGCACATCCGGTCCGGTCTGAACTTCGACATCATGCGCCGCTGGTTCGAGTACCGCGGCTACGACGTCACGTTCATCCGCAACGTCACCGACATCGACGACAAGATCATCGTCAAGTCGGCCGACCAGGGCCGCCCCTGGTGGGCCATCGGCTACGAGAACGAGCGGGCGTTCAACGACGGCTACCACGCCCTCGGCTGCCTGCCGCCGACCTACGAGCCGCGTGCCACCGGCCACATCACCGAGATGGTCGAGATGATGCGCGGCCTCATCGAGCGCGGGCACGCCTACGAGGCCGACGGCAACGTCTACTTCGACGTGCGCTCCTTCCCGGAGTACCTGGGGTTGTCCAACCAGGAGCTGGACAACCTCCAGCAGCCGTCCGGCGCCGGTGAGACCGGCAAGCGCGACCCGCGGGACTTCGCCATGTGGAAGGCGGCGAAGCCGGGGGAGCCCAGCTGGGAGACGCCGTGGGGCCGCGGCCGCCCGGGCTGGCACCTGGAGTGCTCGGCCATGGCGCACAAGTACCTCGGCACCGCCTTCGACATCCACGGCGGCGGCCTCGACCTGGTCTTCCCGCACCACGAGAACGAGATCGCCCAGGCCAAGGCCTACGGCGACGACTTCGCGCGGTACTGGGTGCACAACGCCTGGGTCACCATGAGCGGCGAGAAGATGTCGAAGTCGCTCGGCAACAGCGTCCTGGTCAGCGAGATGGTCAAGGCCTGGCGGCCCATCGTGCTGCGCTACTACCTCGGCACCCCGCACTACCGCTCGATGATCGAGTACAGCGAGGAGGCGCTGCGCGAGGCCGAGTCGGCGTTCGCGCGGATCGAGGGCTTCGTGCAGCGCGTGGTGGAGAAGGCCGGCACGGTCGAGCCGGCCACAGAGGTGCCGCTGGCCTTCGCCGAGGCGATGGACGACGACCTGGGTGTGCCGCAGGCGCTCGCCGTCATCCACACCACCGTCCGGCAGGGCAACAGCGCGCTGGCCGCCGACGACAAGGAAGCCGCGGTGGCCCGGCTCGCCGAGGTCCGTGCCATGCTCGGCGTCCTCGGGCTCGACCCGCTCGACCCGCACTGGGCCGGGGAGAGCGACCGGGGCGCCGACCTGCACGGCGTGGTCGACAGCCTCGTACGACTCGTCCTGGACCAGCGCGAGGCCGCCCGGGCCCGCAAGGACTGGACCACCGCGGACGCCATCCGCGACCAGCTGAGCCAGTCCGGTCTGGTCATCGAGGACAGCCCGCAAGGGCCGCGCTGGAGCCTCGGACCGCGCTGACCCGGCCGCGATCCGGAAGATCGATTGTGCCGCCCGGGCCTCCGGGCGGCACACTTCATAGACGTACGTCACCGCACCCACAGACAGGTAGGTCATGGCAGCCAACAACCGCCGCATGTCCGGCAAGAAGGGCGCGCAGGTCGGCAGTGGCGGCCAGCGGCGCAAGGGCTTGGAGGGCAAGGGCCCCACTCCGCCCGCCGAGATGCGCAAGGGACACAAGAAGAACCGTGTCGCCGGCGCCAAGGCGCGGCAGACCGCGCGCCGTCCCGCGCCCCGGGGCCGCGGCGGCAAGTCCACGTCCGAGCTGGTCGTCGGCCGCAACCCGGTCTACGAGGCGCTGCGCGACGGCGTGCCCGCCTCCACGCTGTACGTCCAGCAGTTCATCGACAACGACGAGCGCGTCCGTGAGGCACTCCAGCTCGCCGCCGAGCGCGGCGGGATCAACCTCATGGAGGCCCCCCGCCCCGAGCTCGACCGGATGACGAACGGGCTGAACCACCAGGGGCTCGTGCTCCAGGTCCCGCCGTACGAGTACGCCCACCCGCAGGACCTCGCCGACGCCGCCCTCGGCGACGGCGAGGACCCGCTGATCGTCGCGCTCGACGGTGTCACCGACCCGCGCAACCTGGGCGCGGTCGTCCGCTCCGTCTCCGCCTTCCGCGGGCACGGCGTCGTCGTACCCGAGCGGCGGGCCGCCGGGATGACGGCGGGTGCCTGGAAGACGTCCGCCGGTGCGGCCGCCCGTACGCCCGTCGCCCGCGCCACCAACCTGACGCGCGCGCTGGAGGCGTACAAGAAGTCCGGCATCGTGGTCGTCGGCCTGGCCGCCGACGGCGAGGTCGAACTCGGTGAGCTGGAAGCCCTGGGCGGGCCCGTCGTCATCGTCGTCGGCAGTGAGGGCAAGGGGCTTTCCCGGCTGGTCGGGGAGACCTGCGACCACCGGGTGCGGATCCCGATGCCGGGCGGCGCCGAGTCGCTCAACGCCGGTGTGGCGGCGGGGATCGTGCTGTACGAGGCGGCTCGCCGGCGCAGCTGAACAGGCGTCCGCCCACCTCACCCGTACGGGTTAATTCCGGGAGCATCGGGGCGACAAGGGCAAGCTTGACGGGGTCCGGACAGATCCGGCGAGTCAAAGCAGTGTCCTATCCCGACGTCACTCGGTTAGATGAGTGTGGACACCAGAACACCCCGCACACCCACGGGGGACCGCTCGTCGGGACTCGACGACGCTCCCGCGCTGAGCATGGTGAAGGTGCCGAGCGACCCGGCGCAGGTCATCGTCAATCACGCGAGTTTCCGCGTGCAGTTGGGCGTCTCGACGCGTCACGTCCAGTCCCCACGGGTCGCACGGCACCTGACCGCCAGCGAGGACACCGCCCGCATCCCCGTCGTCACCGCCGGGGGCGCGGCGGACGGGGCCACCACCCGCCGCCGGCCCGTCGTCTGGAGCGGCAAGTCCGCGCCCGACGACACCGGCGCCCACCGGCTCCTCCAGGCCGTCCGGCACGAGAGCGTCCGCCACCCCGACGAGGCCGCCAAGGACACCGGGGCCACCCAGGTCATCTCCCGCGTGGGCACCGACCCGCAGGGGCCGGGCTACGGCGCCGGATACCAGGACGGCGGCTACGGCGGCACCGGCTACGAGGGTGACGGCTACCAGGACGACCTCACCCAGACGGTCGAGACCCCCGTCGTAGGCCGACAGCGCACCCACGAGCCCGCCGACGGCACCCGGCTGCTGCCGCCCATGCGCACGGTCGGCAGCGCCTACGACGAACCCGCCTACACGGAAGAGGATTTCGACGACCTCGCCGAGGCGGACGACACCGCACGGCGCGTCAAGCGCCACGGCGACGACCCGGCACGGCACGCCTACTTCCCGGGCCGCCGGATGAACCTCGGCGTCGTCCTGCTCCCGCTGCGCGTCTTCCTCGGCTTCATCTCCGTCTACGCCGGCATGGGCAAGCTGTGCGACCCCGTCTACTTCGACGGCGGCAAGCGCGGCTCCATGGTCAAGTGGCTCAACACCCTGCACCCCTGGGAAGTCGCCGAGCCGCTGCGCCAGTTCGCCTTCGAGCACCCGGTCGGCACCGGACTGGCCATCGCCTTCGCCCAGGTCATCGTCGGCGTCCTGACGGTCCTCGGCTGCTGGCAGCGCGTCGCCGCCTCCTTCGGCGCCCTGCTGTCGGCCGCGCTGCTGGTCACCGTCAGCTGGAAGAGCGTCCCCGCCTACGAGACCCCCGACATCATCTACCTCGCCGCCTGGTCCCCGCTGATCATCGCCGGCGCTCCCGTCTACTCCGTCGACGGTCGCCTGGCCGGCAGCGCCTGGCGCCGCCTCGGACCCCGCGCCGACATCTGGGACCTGCGCCGCTACGTGCTGCGCCGCGGCGTCCTCGTCACCGCCGTCACCGTCGGTCTCACGCTGCTGGTCGGCTCGCTGCTCGGCGGCGCCGTCCGCGACGCCGACCGGGTCGTCGTCCCCGGACCCGGCGAGGCCCCGCGCAACGAACTGCCCGGCTCCCCGCTCCCGGACGCCCCCGGCAAGCGGCAGGACAAGCGGACCCCGTCGGCCTCCACCTCTCCCACCCAGGGCGCCACGGCCGGCTCGGCCAGCCCCAGCGCGGGCACCACGACCAGGCCGGGCGCCACCCAGGACACCGGCACCGTCACCGGCGGCTCGCCCAGCCAGACCCAGGGCAGCGCGGGCCAGGCCCCGCCCCAGCGGTCCTCCCCGGCCGGCCAGGCCCCGAGCACCACCTCCGGCCCGACCTCCGGCGGCACGGCGACCGGCGGCTCCGGCTCGAGCGGTGGCTCGGGCGACGGCGGCTCCTCGTCCACGGGCCGACCGGGCCTGGTGGGCGGTCTGCTGGGCTAGTTCTCCGACCGGAGACGAGCACCGGATCGGTGCCCACCGGCCTTGCGCCGGTCGGATGTGACGACACGTCCGACCGGCGCGAGGAGTCGGGGCGTGCTCACGGCGCTGGGCGGCCGGCAGGTCGGGGTGCCGGGCCTCGGCGTAGCCGTAATTCGTTTGACCGGGCCACGGGGTGACGCTGCACTGTGGCGGGACACCACGCGTCGTGGTGCCGGTATCCCGAGGAGGCAGCGGCCGCGATGGAGATCCGTTCCACGACCGACAAGGATCTCGACGTCTTCGTCGACACCGTCCATGCCGCGTTCGGGCGCTTCCCGGAAACCCCGGTCGACGGCGGCGGGCTCTGGTGGTCGGCGCTCGAAACGGACCGCTGCCTGCTCGCCCTGACGGCGGACGGGCGGCCCGTCGGCACCGCGGCCGAGCACCCCTTCGAGCTCACCCTGCCCGGTGAGGCCATCCTCCCGGTCGCCGGGGTGACCGCCGTCGGCGTCCTGCCCTCCCACCGGCGCCAGGGCGTGCTCAGCACGATGATGCGGCACCAGCTCACCGCGTTGCGGGCCCGGGGAGATTTCCTCTCCGTGCTGCTGGCCTCCGAGGCGCCGATCTACGGCAGGTTCGGCTACGGACCGGCGACCTACACGCAGCGGCTGACAGTGCCGCGCCGCCAGGCCGCCCTCGCCGTTCCCCGGGCACGCACCGCGGCGGGCGCCCCAGCGGCCGGCCCGGACGACGGCTCGGTCGAGGTACTGCGGCGTGCCGAGTGCGGCGAGATCCTGGAAGAGGTCTACGACCGGTATCGCCGCGCCCAGCCCGGCGCGCTGTCCCGGCCGCACCGCTGGTGGGCCCTGCGCGCGGGGCAGCCCCCGATCTCGCCGGAGCCGCGCTACGTCGCCGTGCACCGGGACGCCGACGGCGACCCGGACGGGTACGCCAGCTACTCGATCGGCGAATCCAACACCCTGACGGTCGACGAGACCATCACCACCGACGACGCCGTCTTCACGGCCCTGGCCCGGTTCGTACTCGGACACGACCTGGTCACCCAGGTCGTGTTCAAGCACGTCCCGCCCGAGCACCCGCTGCGCTGGCAGCTTGCGGACTTCCGCGCCGGCCAGGTGAGCGACGACATGGACTGGCTCTGGGTACGGCTCCTCGACATCCCGCAGGCGCTGACCGCACGTGGCTGGTTCACGGACGGCGAGCTCGTCCTCGACGTCGACGACCCGTTCCTCGGCGAACACGGCCGCTACCTGCTGACCGTCCAGGAGGGCAAGGCCGACTGCATCCCGACGGACCGGGAGCCCGACCTGTCCCTGGACGTGCGCGACCTGGGCTCGGTCTACCTCGGCGGCACCGCCCCGAGCACGCTCGTGCGTGCCGGACACATCCGGGCCCACCATCAGGGCGCGGCCACCCTCGCCGACGCGCTCTTCCGTGCCGACCGTCCCCCGCACTGCCTGCACTGGTTCTGACCGCGCGCTCGCCGGCCCTGTACAACTCCCGTCAGGGGGGGGGGCTGAACGGCTCTCAGCGCCCCAACGCGGCCAGTTCCTTCGCGGCCTCCGTCAGATCCTTCGCCGTATCGATCGCACGCCAATACGACCCCTGGGGGATCGTGAAGCCGGCCAGCTTCCGCTCGCGGGCCAGCCGTGGAAACGTCGTGCGCTCGTGGTCCCCGCGGTCCGGCAGCAGCCCCGCGAACTCGGGGGAGAAGACATACACGCCCGCGTTGATCTCGAAGGTCGACGGCGGGGCCTCGATGAAGTCCGTGATACGGCCGAAGCCGTCCGTCTTCACCGCGCCCCACGGCAGGCGCGGCCGGGCCAGGGCCAGCGTCGCGAGGGCGTCCCGCTCGGTGTGGAAGTCCGCCATGTCACGCAGTGAGAACCGGGTCCAGATGTCGCCGTTCGTGGCGTACCAGGGCTGGTCCGGGCGAGGCAGATGTGCGGCGGCGTACTTGAGGCCGCCGCCGCGGCCGAGGGGCTCGGACTCCACGACCGTGGTGACGGAGACCGGCAGATCGGCCGTCTCCAGCCACTTCTGGAGCACCTCGGCGAGGTGGCCGCAGGAGACCACCACGTCCGTCACGCCCTCCTCGGCGAGCCAGGACAGCTGATGGCCGATGATCGGAGTCCCCGTCCCGGGGATCTCGACCATCGGCTTGGGCCGGTCGTCGGTGTACGGACGCAGCCGGGAGCCCTGGCCTCCGGCCAGAACGACGGCTTGAACGGGGCGGGACGCGGCGCTCGGATCGCTCATGAGACCGAACTGTACGTGGCGTCCCGCCCGGTACCGCGGCGGACGAAGATTCCCGCATCGATCGCTGCCGGCTTCCCACCCCTCTCGTTCGGCAGGGCCGTGTGCTCAGCCGTGCGCGGCCGCGACGCCCGTGGCGAAGGAGGTGTCGCAGACCGGGCGGGCGTAGGACTGGGCGCGCGTCGGGCCGTAGACCCGGACGGCGGCCTGGCCGAGGGCGCGGGCGATGGACGCGCAGTGCTTCGCCAGCTTCGGGCGGCCGTTGACGGCCTGCTGGAGGTGGGTGAGGGCGACGCCCGGGTTCTCCTCCTGGAGTTCGGTCAGCAGCCTGTCGCGCAGGATGTCCTGCGGGGCGCGCTTGGCGGCCCGCGGCGTGCCGGCGGACGCGCTGGTGTCCGCGGCGGTGAGCACCGGGTCGGAGGGGCTTCCCGACCAGTTGACTCGGGTGACCGCGAGGGTCCCGGAGAGGACCAGGACGACGGGCAGGACGAAAGCGAGGGTGCGGCCGATCCGGCGGGCGGGGCCCCGGCCGCGCCGCGTCTGTTGGTTAGTGGAGTGCTTCACGCGTGTGAGGGTAGCGCGGGGTAATGGTTTGTAGACATTTAGTCACCGGTTCGGGGGATGAGAGAGTGCACTTTTTTGGGTAAGGCGTTGACGCACACTGCTCGAAATGTCCGGTCTGCCGGGGTATTTGTCGACAACGAGAAGGGCCCCGCAGCGCGCTGCGGGGCCCTCTTCGTCAACGTGGGTGATTCACCCGGGGTTGTGCGTTTGCCGACGGGTCAGTCGGACAGGCGCTCGCCCGTGGAGGTGGAGAACACGTGCGTCTCGCCGGAGCGCGGGACGATGTGCAGCGTGCTGCCCTTCTCCGGGACGTCACGGCCGCTGACGCGGACGACGAGGTCCTTGGAGTCGTCGCCGACCTTCGCGGTGCCGTAGACGTAGGCGTCGGCGCCCAGCTCCTCGACGACGTTGACGGTGACCGCGAGGCCCAGCTCGGCGTCCGGGCCGGCCACGTCGAAGTGCTCGGGGCGGACGCCGACGGTGACGGTCTTGTCGGTGGTGGCGGCGAGCGCGTCACGCTGCACCGGCACGACCGACTTGCCGAACTTCACGCCGCCGTCGGTCACCGGGACCTCGACGAGGTTCATCGCGGGGGAGCCGATGAAGCCGGCCACGAAGAGGTTGGCGGGCTTGTCGTACATGTTGCGCGGGGTGTCGATCTGCTGGAGCAGACCGTCCTTGAGGACCGCCACGCGGTCGCCCATCGTCATGGCCTCGACCTGGTCGTGGGTGACGTAGACGGTGGTGATGCCCAGACGGCGCTGGAGCGAGGCGATCTGCGTACGCGTGGACACACGGAGCTTGGCGTCCAGGTTGGACAGCGGCTCGTCCATGAGGAACACCTGCGGCTCACGCACGATGGCGCGGCCCATGGCGACACGCTGGCGCTGACCACCGGAGAGGGCCTTCGGCTTGCGGTCCAGGTACTCGGTGAGGTCGAGGATCTTCGCGGCCTCCTCGACCTTCTGCCGGATCTCCGCCTTGTTGACGCCGGCGATCTTGAGCGCGAAGCCCATGTTGTCGGCGACGGTCATGTGCGGGTAGAGCGCGTAGTTCTGGAACACCATGGCGATGTCCCGGTCCTTCGGCGGCAGGTGGGTGACGTCGCGGTCGCCGATGCGGATGGCGCCGGCGTTGACGTCCTCGAGCCCCGCGAGCATCCGGAGCGAGGTGGACTTGCCGCAGCCGGACGGGCCGACGAGGACGAGGAACTCGCCGTCCTCGATGTCGATCTCCAGCGCGTCAACAGCGGGCTTGGTGGAACCCGGGTAGATCCGGGTCGCCTTGTCGAACGAGACAGTGGCCATGATGAGTGAACCCCTTCTACCGGCAGGAACGTGCCGGACGATCCGAGTAGGAAGGCGGTGCCACGACGGGTGTTCCGTTGTGGTGTAGTCCACGCGTGTGAACTGGCTCAGGACGGTACCTGGCGTTCACGTGGTCTGTCAGTACCTCCGAGCCTGTGAACTTCGCGGAAATTTTCGAAGACGCTTCACGGCTGCCCGTACCGGTCCGCCAGCGCCGCCACCGCCCGCGCCACGGCCTGCCGCAGCTCCGGCGGCCCGATGACCTCCGCCTCCGGACCCAGCCGGAGCAGATCCCCGACCGCCACGGCCTCCGCCTCCACGGGAAGTTCCACCTCCACCCAGCCGTCCGCGTCCGGCCCACCCGCGCTCTGAAGGGCGCGTGCACCCGCCGCCCCGAACTGCATCGGCAGCAGCCGCTGCCCCCGCGGTGAGAGACGCAACCGGGCGACACCCTGCTGCAGGGCGGCCTCCAGCCGCCGGGACGACTCCTCCCAGTAGGCGGCCAGGTCGAAGCCGGCCGGACGGTCGAAGAGCTCCCCGGTCTCCTCCACGGCCAGCAGACGGGACACCCGGTACGTCCGCACGGACTCCTCCGCCAAAGCGACCAGGTACCAGATGCCGCCCTTCAGGACGAGCCCCAGCGGCCGCACCTCCCGGCGCACCTCTCCCCGCCACCGCCGGTAGTGCACCCGCAGCACCCGCCGCTCCCACAGGGCTGCCGCCACCGGCTCCAGACACGGCACCGGATCGGCCTCCCGGAACCACGCCGGCGCGTCCAGATGGAACCGCTCCTGCACCCGCCGCGCCTGCCCGGCCAACTCCGCCGGCAGCGCGGCCTGCACCTTCAGCTGGGCACTGGCCAGCACCGCCCCCAGCCCCAGATCCCGCGCCGGACCGGGCATACCGGCGAGGAACAACGACCCGGCCTCGGCGTCGGTCAGACCGGTCAGCCGCGTCCGGTAACCGTCCACCAGCCGGTAGCCGCCCTCCGGCCCGCGATCGGCACACACCGGCACACCCGCCGCGCCCAGTGCCTCGACGTCCCGGTAGACCGTGCGCACCGACACCTCCAGCTCGGCGGCGAGCTCGGGTGCGGTCATCCGACCGCGGTTCTGGAGCAGCAGGAGCAGGGAGAGGAGCCGGTCGGCGCGCATGGGGGACATTCTCCGGCGTACGTTTCCTGTACCTGACAGGAGATGTCAGGTACAGGAAACAGAGTGGTCCCAGACGGCCCGCACGGCCATCGTCTGATCTTCGAGAGGACCACCCATGCCCGGCAGCACACACACCACCACCGGACACTTCACCTTCGCCGACTGGCAGGAGCGCGTGATCGGCCCGGGGGAGGACGCGAACCCCCGGCTCGCGCACGCCTCCGTCCGGAACACCTTCAGCGGCGGCATCGAGGCAGCCGGGACGCTCTGCGAGTACTCCATCGTCTACGTCACCGAGAAGACCGGCTCCTTCGCCGGCATGGAACTGATCACCGGCCGGCTCGACGGGCGGGAGGGGAGCTTCGCCGTGGAGGAGCGGGGGTGGTTCGGCGAGGACGGGGCGGTGCACTGCACGTTCGAGGTGGTGCCGGACTCCGGGAGCGGGGAGCTGGCCGGACTGCGGGGGAAGGGCGGGTTCACCGCGCACCACGGGGAGCCGACCGTGGCGTACCGCTTCGAGTACGAGCTGGAGTGAGACCGGGCGGCGGGGAACTTCGTGGCTCGGGGTAACGGGCTCTGTGTACAGTGGTGCCGCCCTCGCGTACGGCGTTGTAGTACGCGGTGCCTCCTTAGCTCAGCTGGCCAGAGCAACGCACTTGTAATGCGTAGGTCGTCGGTTCGAATCCGACAGGGGGCTCTCTGGAACCCCAGGTCAGAAGTCATCTGGCCTGGGGTTTTCGTGTACGGCGAGCAAGGCCACCGTGCGCAGTTCCGTCGCCCGCCGGGCCTCCCGACGGCCGAGTGGACGCACCGAAGCATCGGGTGTGGACTGGAGTTGTGGGTATCGGAGGTGGCAGGAATGGAAAGTCTGCCGTTTCGCCTCAAAGTTATTGAAACCGGTACCGAATGGTTCGTTGAATGCTCGTCGGAACTCGGTGAAGCGAGCATGAGGGTACCGGCGCCGTGTTCCAGGGAAAAACTGCAGTCCGCACTGCAGGGCGTGCAGAAATCCCTGATGAAGTCTTACAGCCTGAGCATTGTGCGTGGCGCCTCAGCGCCGGAGAAATCGGTTCGCGAGTTCGGAAAGCTCTTGACCGGGACCATCTTGCAGAACCAGATATTTGCGCAGTTCGACCGGTGCCGGATCCGGGCCAAGGAGCAGGGTAAGTCGCTGCGCGTATTGCTGCGCCCGGACGGTCCGCAGGTTTCGCGTATTCCGTGGGAGTACATGGTCGATCCGACCGATCCGGCTCGCGATGACTTTCTCGCTCTTCGCGTACCCGTCGTGCGGGACTTGCGGCTCATGGACCCGATCTCCCCGATGCCCCTGGCCCTGCCGCTTCGGGTGCTCGGTGTTTCGGCACTCCCGGAGGACCTTCCCCCGCTGGAAGCGCAGCAGGAGAGGGAGCGGATCGAACACGTCCTGCAACATGACAGTTCCAATAACGTGGACGTGCACTGGCTGCCCGGAGACCGTTGGAAGGATCTCACGAGGGCGCTCGGCAGCGGCACGTGGCACGTGCTCCACTGCGTCTGTCACGGCGGCTTCGACGAGGAGGGCGGCCAGGGATACATACAGCTCTCCGGCGACGACGGTTCGGCGATGCGCTTTCACGCGCGTGATTTCCGTTCGCTGATCGAGCGCAGTCCTCAGCTGCGGCTCGTCGTACTGAACGCCTGCGAGTCCGCGGTGGGCGGATCCGAGAATGTCTTCACGAGCACCGCCGCCTCCTTGGTCGAAGCCGGGGTACCGGCCGTGGTGGCCATGCAGTACGAGATCACCGACCGGGCCGCCTTCACCTTCGCCGCCGCCTTTTACGAGTGGCTCGCCGAAGGAGTTCCGGTCGACCGGGCGGTGACACTCGCCCGGGAAGAGGTGAAGGTCCGTCTGGGCACTCTGGAGTGGGCCACGCCGGTGCTGTTTCTCGCATCCGAGACGGCACAGATATTCGCCTCGCAGCTGACGCCTTCAGGGGCGAAGGACAGTTCAAGGGACCAGCCGTCGGCGCCGCCCGCTGAGACCCCGCAGGCACCAGCGACGTCCCGGCTGGTCGCCCAGGTCGGACCTTGCGCGCACATGGCACTCGGGCCCGCGAACCTACTGGCCGTCGCCTGTGATGACGGCGTCGTCCGGGTCTTCGACGCGGCGCGCGGGGAACTTGCCGCCCAGTGCATGCCCGTGCAGCGCGAGAAGCCGGTGCGACTTGCCTGGAGTCCCTGGCGACGGCACGTGGCGAGTCGGCACAAGGACGGCACCGTTGTCATCTGGGACCTGCAGACCGAGTTGCCCGTGCGCGTCATCTCCGTCGGAGACCGCGGTGCCGCCCTCGCCTTCAGCTCGGACGGCCATTGGCTCGCGCTGACCGTTGAGAACCACGTCCATGTCTACGACCCACGGGGCGCCCGAGTGCGGGACCTGACCGTCGCTTCACCGAAGGAGACCCAAACCTGGCCGTCAGGCCAGAAGGCCCCACTCGGGCCCCTCGCCTTCGCTCCCGGAGACCGATACGTGGTCGTGGCCTGCGGAGACGGCGTGGTACGGCAGTTGAACGTACGCGGACTGGCCGTCATGACGTGGCGCCACCCCCAGCCCGTCCAGGCCCTCGCTGTCACAGAAGATCTTCTCGCCACCGGGTGTATGGACGGCAGGGTGCGCTTGTGGTCCTGGCAGGGGCAACTCCTGTGGCGCACACAACCGGGTCTCACCGCGTACCAACTGGCGTTCGACAACGAGTGCACGGTTATGGCGGTCGCCCATCAACGCGGTGAGGTGGCCGTCCGCGACGTGCACACCGGCGCCCCCTCGCTCGTGACGAGGCTGGAGAGCCGACCAGCGGGGCTCGCGTTCCTCGAGGACGACAAGGGACTCGTGACCGCCTCCCGCGAGGGTTCGATCGAATGCTGGGAGCTGCCCGACTGGCTGACCGAAGAGGGAGGCGGACCATGACAGGCCCCGCTGTGGAGATCCTCTGGCCTTCGTCCTTGCCCTCCGATCCGGCGGAGGAGGGACAGGACCTGCTGCGTGACGCCGGAGTCGACACCCAATGCATGTTGGTGCCGACCCGCAGAGGAGCGGCCGAGGTGGTGCTGGTGCTCGTGATGACGGCGGTCCTGGATCCGTTTCTGCGCAGCCTGTTCCAGAAGGTCGCCGAAGATGCCCATAAGGGACTCAAGGCCTTCACGGACCGGTTGTTCGCGACCCGGCAAGGGACACCGGCACCGCAGGGTGTGGTCTTCGAGGTACCGGCGGGCGGCCGGGTCACCTTCACCCCGGACCTTCCGGTGGGGGCGTACGAACAGGCCGTCGGGCTGGACGTCCGCGATCAGCGCTGGTCCTGGGATTCACGCACCGCCATGTGGGTTCCCAGCTGAGACGGCGCATCCGAAAGGAGGACATCAGTCATGGCAGACAAGCATCGAGTGCCGCCGCCCGACGATGAGGACTGGGGGGATCGCACGAAGTGGCAGGATTCCTCCTTCTCACCGCACCAGGAACCGCCCTCACAGCCACAGACGTGGGACCAGACTCATGCGCCACAGGGGCCGGTTCCCGAGTCCTACATGACACCGGCCATCCTCGTCACGCTGCTGTGTTTCCTGCCGACAGGGATCGCCGCCATCGTCTTCGCCTCACAGGTCTCGGCGAAAGCCACGACGGGCGACTATCAGGGAGCCGCACAGGCGTCCCGGAGAGCCCGGATTCTCATCCTCGTGAGCGTTGGCGTCGGCGTCCTGTTCTGGTTGATCCTCATCATCGCCCTGAGCGCGTCCGACACATCCACCGAGTACATGCCCGCGCCGTGACCGCAGGGTACCGCCCTACGCGCGGACGGGCCGCCCTCGAAGCGTGGCTGGGTGCCCTTCTCCTGGCAGCGGTCGCCCTCGCCACGGCACTTGCGGACCCCGCCCAACCAGGTCCGTTCCCCGCATGCCCGTTCCGAGCCGTCACAGGACTCGACTGCCCAGGCTGTGGGAGCTTGCGTGCGCTGCACGAGCTCACGCACGGTCACGTGGTGGCGGCAGCGGACTACAACGCCTTGCTGCTCGCGTTTCTGCCGGTCGGTGTGGGGGTGTGGCTACGTGTCGTCACCAGCGCGTCCCGGCCACGCGTTCTCCCGGTGTGGTGGGGGAGGGCAGTGCTCGCCGTGATGCTCCTGTGGGCGGTGATCCGCAACCTTCCCGTCTTCGGTGGCGTACTGGCCTCCTGACCGGAACACCGCACGAACCGGCGATTCACTACGGCGACCGGGGAGCGGACCGATCTTGCGGACCCGACGCGCGATCTCCAACTGGGCGTCGTCGATGGGGCGGCCGTCCTCCACGTCCCACAGGGCGTTCTGGAGGAGGCGGCCGAGGGTCCAGGCGCGGGCGCGGGGGCGGTCCAGGGCGAGGATGTCCGTCATGGCGTCGAAGCGCCAGATGATGTCGTCGGGGTCGTAGCGGTTGTCGATGGCCGGCCACAGCTCGAAGCCGGGGTCGCCGGCGAGGGGCTTGGGGTCGATGGCGAGCCAGGGGGCCCGGCCGGAGGCGAGGACGTTCTCGTCGTGGAGGTCCCAGTGGAGGAGCCGGTCGCCCGGTTCGTCGACGACCTCGCGTACGGCGGCGGCGCAGTCGGCGACGAGGCGGCGGGCCTCGGGGTCGGGGATGCGGTCGAGTGCCCGTGGGGTCCGGTCCAGCATGGCCCGGGCGATGTCGCCGAGGCGGCGCATGCCGGGCGGGGCGGGGAAGGAGGTGAGGTGGGCGAGGAGTTCGGCGATGGTGACGACGGCCTGATGGGTGTCCGGGACGTGGGACAGCATGCGGGTCTCGTCGAGGCGTTCCAGCAGCATCGTGCCGGTGGGCTCGTCGTGGTCGAGGAGACGGACGGCTCCGTCACCGTCCCAGGCGCGCAGCGCGACCGGTTCGCCTTCGCTCTCCTCGTCGAGGATCTGGAGCTTGAGGACCGCCGGGCCGCCGTCGGCGCGGACGACCGGGAGGACCAGGGCGGACACGCCGTGCATGGGGGGTCCGTCGGGCTCGAGTTCCCAGCGGTCGAGGAAGCCGGCCGTCAGGTCCGGCAGTTCCTCGATGAAGGCGCGGCCCGCCTCGCCGTTGTACTTCTCCTGTGATGCTGCCAGTTCGCCGGGAATGTCGATCACTTTCGGCACCGTAGTGGGGCGGGCCGGGCGGGTCATGTGAATTAACCCGGGGCGGGCGGCCGGGGCCGGGCCGGGGCGGCGTCTCGGATTTCTCGCGGGCGCTGTGTCGTACCTGTGTGCGAGCATCTCGCCAACGACCACTGATCCAGGGGGGATTGCCATGTCGGACACGGACGCCTGCCCGAGAACGAGAACGAGACACAGATGGCGCGTGAGACGGGGGCGGGCCGGTGCGTCCGCCGTCGTCGTCTCGCTGTTCGCCTCACTGCTGAGCCTGACGGGGGCGGGCTCCGCCCTGGCCGCCGCCGAACCGGAGTGCGCGCCGCTCGCGCTCGCGCCGTTCGGGGATCCGGGCGACGCCGTCGGCAAGGCCACCGTCCCGGCCCAGAGCAGCGCCTGCTTCACGGTGACGGCCGGCTCGGCCGGTCTGCATCTGGTGACCCTGGACGACAGCCAGGACAACGCCTACGCGCAGATGCTCGACGCCGACGGCGCCGAGGTCGACTGCTTCGACGACGAGTACCGCGCCGAGGGCTGGTGCCAGGTGCCCGCGGCCGGTACGTACACCATCAAGGTCGTCAACAGCGGCTGGGTCGACGACGAGCGGACCGAGCTCACCGTCGTCCCGCTCGGCTCGGGCACCCGCGGCTGCGCCGAGCCGGTCGGCACCGGCTGGGACCGGCCTGCGGTGATCCGGAGCGCGGCGAGCCCGCTGGCCGTGGACTGCCAGGCCTTCGAGGGCCGGCCCGGTGAGCGGATCCGGCTGACGGTCGGCACCAAGGTGTACGGCGAGTCGGTCGCCTGGATCACCGACGCGACGGGCGCCCGTATCTGCGAGCACTTCCCGGAGGACGGCGAGGACAGCTGCGTCCTGCCCGGGGACGGCCCCTACCGGGTGCTGTCGAGCGTCTCCCGTGCGGAGAGCGGCTTCCCCGCCGAGTACGCGCTCCAGGTGCGCCGCCTGAACGACCCGCAGGGCTGCGCGACCGCGTCGGTCCTGCCCTACGGCCCGATCGAGCCGCGGGACTTCGGCACGGACGCCTGCTACACCTTCTCCGCCGCGAAGGCCGGGCCGTACACCGTGCACTACGTGGACGAGGACCGGTCGGCCGGGGCGGTCCGGGTGTACGACGCCGACGGCAGGACCGTGTGCGAGTCCGGCACCGACCCGTGCCGGATCCGCGAGGCGGGCACCTACACCGCGGTGCTCGGCACCAACGCCTTCGAGCCGTCCCGTGACCGGCTGGTGGTGTTCGACCGTGCCTCCGACGCCGGCTGCGTCGCGATCGGGACCGGCCTGTACAAGGGGAAACTGAGCACCGTCGGGCAGTACGACTGCCTGACCCCGCCCGTGCCGAAGGGCGGCCGGATCGCCGCGCTCACCTCGCAGACCTCGGCCGGGCTGACCCCCGAGGTGGAGGTCCTGGACCGCGACGGCACCCCGCAGTGCGACGGAGAAGCGCTCCAGGGCGGTGACTGCGCGCTCACCGGTGAGGCGCCGTTCCGCGCGCTGGTGCACACCGAGGACAGCGGCGACACGGCCACGGGCCCGTACGCGGTCGCCTTCCACCGCACCGACGTCGCCCAGGGCTGCCCCGTCCTGCCCGCGGGCAGCTTCGCCGCGGGCGGTGCGAAGGCCACGCTGACCACGGGCGACGGCGTCTTCTCGCACTGCCTGGGCATTCCGGCCGGCGCGCACTCGAACACCGAGCTGCTCCAGCTGACCGCGACCTCGGGGACCGCGCCGGCCGGGTTCTCGGTGCTGGACGCCGACGGCAAGCGGGTCTGCGAGCGCTACGCCACGACCGACGGCTGGTCGGTCTGCTCCCTGACCCCGGGCAAGGCCCACACGGTGCTGGTGACCGGCCGGGACGAGGCAGCCACGTACTCCCTGACCCGGCGTGACGTCACCGCGAGCGCCTCCGCCGCTGGTTGCGCGAAGACCGCCGCGGTGAAGGTCGGCGGGGCGTCCCTGAAGAGTGCGTCCGGAGCGCCGGGCACCATCACCTGCCACCAGGTGACCACGGGCGCGGCGACCGACGTCGTGCACGTCAATGTGCGGGACGCGCTCGGCACCGCCAACAGCGCGGTCGTCGCCGGGGACGGCCGCGTGGAGTGCTCCTTCCGCAACTCGCCCTGCGCGGTGAGTGGTTCGACCACCCACCAGGTCCTCGTGCAGACGCCGACCCGGCTGAAGGCGGCTCCCGAGTACCGCCTGGACGCCCTGCGCGTCGCGACCGCCGACGGGCCCGCCCCCGAGTGCGCCAAGGTGCCGTCCGTGGCGTTCGGGTACGGGCCGGTCACCGGCACGCTGGACGAGTCGCGCACCGCGATGTGCGCGGCGCTGCCCACCGCCGGGTTCGACCGGTTCGAGACCGACATCAAGGACACGACCGGCGCCGCCACGACGGCGGTGCCCGTGCTGTACAACACGTCCACCTGGACGAACGGCTGCACGCACTTCATTCCGGAGGGCTACGACTGCGACGTGCTGGGCTCGTCCTCCGCGAGTACGCCGTCGCTGTTCCTGCTCGGCCTGCCCGAGAAGGCGTCCAGCACCGCCTACAGCGCCAAGCTCACCTGCACCTCCACGCTGTGCGGCACGGAGAAGACGGACGTCACCGCCGTCAGCCCCGGCACCGGGGCCTCGGGCACCAAGGTGAAGCTCACCGTCACCGGTACCGCGCTCGGGCCGGACGTCAGGGTCCGGCTCAGCCAGGCCGGAAAGACGATCGACGCGCCGGCGGACTCCGTCTCCGCGGACAACCGCACGGTGACCGCGACCGCCGACCTGACGGGCGCGGCGACCGGCACCTGGAACATCAGCGTGTACACGCGCGGCTGGGAGTTCCAGCGCGGCACCTTCACCGTGACCCCCCAGCCCGCGCTGGAGAACACGGCGGCCCCGAAGGTGACCGGCACGCCCAAGGTGGGCGCCAAGGTCACCGCCTCACCGGGCACCTGGTCGGCGACCCCGTCCTCGTACACGTACCAGTGGAAGGCGGACGGCACGGCGATCGGCGGCGCGACCGCGTCGGCGTACACGATCCCCGCGGCGCAGGCCGGCAAGAAGCTCTCCGTGACCGTGACGGCGGTCAAGGCGGGCTGGCGCAGCGGGTCCGCGTCCTCGGCGGCGGTGACCGTGACCAAGGGCGACGCGCCCAAGGCGACCAAGCCGCCGGTGATCAGCGGGACGGCGAAGGTCGGCCGGACCCTGAAGGCGTCCGCCGGGACGTGGAGCCCGGCCGCGACCTCGTACGGGTACCAGTGGTACGCGAGCGGCAAGGCGATCAGCGGGGCGACCAAGTCCTCGCTGGTGCTGAAGGCGGCGCAGCAGGGCAAGAAGATCACCGTGAAGGTGATCGCCCACCGCACCGGGCACAAGGACGGCTCGGCGCTCAGCGCGGCGACGAAGGCGGTCGCCCGCTGATCCGTCCCGGCGGACCCCTCCGAAGAGGAGGTGTCACGGCTCCAGGACGACCTTTCCGATCGTCCCCCGGCTCTCCAGCGCCCGGTGCGCGGCCGCGGCGTCGCGCAGCGGGAAGCGCTGTACGGCCGGGGTGAGCCGGCCGGCGGCGGCCTCGGTCAGGGCGCGCACTTCGAGGGTGCGCACCGGGTCGGGGCCGCCGGCCTTCCCGAGCATGACGGGGCCGAGGACCTGCTCGGAGACGCCGTCGACGAGGTAGGGCTCGCCGCCCTGGATGCCCTCGGCGGACCAGCCGAAGACGACGTGCTTGCCGCCGGGGCCGAGCAGGTCGACGGCCTCGCGGGCCACGTCGCCGCCTACGCCGTCGAAGACCACGGTCGCGGCCCGGCCGCCGAGGTGGGCGCGGACCTTCGCGGGCCAGGCCGGGTCCTTGTAGTCGACGGCGAGGTCGGCGCCGCCCGCCTGTACCCGGGCGACCTTCTGCGGCCCGCCCGCGAGGCCGATGACGGTGGCGCCGGCGTTCTTGGCGTACTGCACGAGGAGCGTGCCGATGCCGCCGGCCGCGGCCGGGACGACGGCCACCGAGCCGGGGCCCAGATCGGCGAACTGGAGGATCCCCATCGCCGTACGGCCCGTGCCGATCATGGCGACGGCCTCGGCGAAGTCCAGGTTCTGCGGTATCTCGTGCAGCCGTTCGACATCGGTGACGGCCAGTTCGGCATAGCCGCCGGGGACGAAGCCGAGGTGGGCGACGACCCGCTTGCCGAGCCACAGGTCCGCCACGCCCTCGCCCAGGGACTCGACGACGCCGGCGACCTCGCGGCCGGGGACGGTGGGCAGGGGAGTCGGCTCGGGCGCCGGTCCCTGTGCGCCCTCGCGCAGGGCGGTGTCCAGGAGGTGGACGCCCGCCGCCCGTACGGCGACACGGACCTGGCCGGGGCCCGGCCGGGGGTCCTCGACCTGCTCGTAGGTGAGGTTCTCGGCCGGGCCGAAGGCGTGCAGGCGGATGGCGTGCATGGCGGCTCCTCATGTCGTGGTGGTCTGGGCCCAGCCTCCAACCTCAAGCTTGCTTGAGGTCAAGCTCCCGCCGGCCGAGCGCCAACGACACCGCCGTCAGGGCGCTGTTGAAGGAGACCTCCGACAGCACGCCCGGGGCCGCGACCTGGTCGCCGGCGAGGTAGACACCGTCGCCCCGGTCCACCGCGGGCCGGTCGCGCCAGCTGGTGCCGGGCAGGTCGACCGCGCCCGTACGGCCGTTCGCGACGGCCTGGCGCCTCCAGGTGACGCGCTCGCGCCAGCCCGGGAAGCCCAGGTCGAGGAGCTGCTCGGCGCGGGCGGTGCCGTCGGCCTTGGACTCGTGCGGGGCGATGGGGATCTGACCCTGGATGAGCTGCTCGCCGGCCGGGGCGAGGCCGCGGTCCTGGGCGGTGAACCGTTCGAGCCAGCCCGGCGCGTCGAGGTCGGACACCGCGAACGCGTCCCCGCGCCGCGTCCGTACGGCGAGGTCGACGAGGACGGTACGGCCGCTCGGCCAGGTCAGGGAGTCGTCACCGAGCAGGCGCCGGGCGGCGTCGAGGGAGGTGGCGACGACGACCGGCGTGTCGGTGGGGAGCGTGTCGACCCGGGACAGCGTCTCCATCCGGACGCCCAGGTTCCAGGCGCGGGCGGCCATCCGGTCGATGAGGCTGGACCAGCCGCCGCGCGGGTAGTGCGCCTCGGGCGGCAGCTTGGTGGCGCGGCGCAGGCGCTCCTGCACGAACGCGGCCGACAGGGAGCCGGGGTCGTGGTGGAAGAGGGCGACGGCCGAGTAGTGGGCGGCGGCCCGGGCACCCTCCTCGCCCGCGACGCCGGTCGCCCAGGTCAGGAAGTCGACGTCCACGGGCGCCTGTTCGGCGGTCCGGCGCAGCAGCTTCAGCATCGGGAAGGGCGGGGTGCGGCGGAGCACGCCGTGGTGCCGCAGCCGTAGCCGGGCGGCCTCCAGGGGCGGGATCGGGGCGAGCGGACCGATGAGGTCGCGCTGCTTGAGCCAGGCCCAGTGCGGGCCGCCGTTGTAGAGGGCGTGCGGGCCCTCGTTCGTGCGGTAGGGGCCCTCGGCGGTGCGGGCCCGGCCGCCGAGCGTGTGGTGGGCTTCGTGGACGGTGACCTTGGCGCCCGCCTCGGCAGCGGTGATGGCGGCGGTCAGTCCGGCGAAGCCGCCGCCGATGACGGTGATGCGGTGCATGGCTGAGGGTCTCCCTGCGCTCGACGACACTCTTCTGGGAGTACGACCGGCCGAGGGCCCCGGAATGTGACATCGCCCGTTGCCTCGCAGGTCAGGGGCTGTTGTCAGTGGTGTGGTGCAGCATGGGCGCATGGCGAGGAGCGCGGCGGGCGGTAGGGGTGCGGGCGGTACGCGGGTGAAGGCCGCGCGGAGACCGGAGATCCGGCTGCCGGCGCTGGAGCCGTTCCCGGGCGGCGGGCTGGAGCCGGACGGGGACTACGACGGGCTGGAGTTCCGGGAGGTGGATCTCGCGGGGCAGGACGGGTCGGGCTCCCGCTTCCTGGACTGCGCCCTGACGGAGTGCGCGCTGGACGAGGTCGGGCTGCGGCACGCCTCCGTCCTGGACTCGACACTCACGAGTGTCCGGGGTGTCGGCACCAACCTCGCCGAGGCGACGCTGCGCGACGTCGAGCTGATCGACGCCCGCCTCGGCGGCACGCAGATGCACGCGGCGGTGCTGGAGCGGGTGCTGATCCGCGGCGGCAAGATCGACTATCTGAACCTGCGCATGGCCCGGCTCAGAGACGTCGTCTTCGAGGGCTGCGTCCTCGTCGAGCCGGACTTCGGCGGCGCCCGCCTGGAGCGCGTGGAGTTCGTGGACTGCGCGCTGACGGGCGCCGACCTCCACGCGGCGACCCTCAAGGACGTCGACCTGCGCGGAGCCGTGTCACTGGAGATCAGCCGGGGGCTGGACCGGCTGGCCGGAGCGGTGATCAGTACGACCCAGCTCCTGGACCTGGCACCGGTGCTGGCGGCGCAGTGGGGGATCAGGGTGGAGGACTGATCACCCGCTCACCTCCCGTACCAGCCCCAGGTTCCCGCCCGTTCCGGGCATTCGTAGGACTGGTGCAGCGCGATCAGGGCGTTGATCAGGCGCGGGTCCACCTCGTGGCTCAGCAGCTGGTAGTCCTCGGCCATCGCGCCGAAGACGAGATGGGCGCGGCGCGATGTGTCGCGCCAGATGACGCTGCTCGGCGGTCCGAAGCCGTCGCCGTCCCCCGCCAGAAGAGCCCAGATCAACAACAGCAGGTACACCGGGAAACCCACCGGCCACCACAACGCCCACCACACCAGCCGGCCCCGGTACCCCTGGAGGGCGGGGCCGGCCACCGGCTCGACGGTCCAGCGCTCGCGGCCCCAGCGGAAGGCGCGGCGGCGCCGCAGCATGATCCGCCCGAGCGGCGCGCCGTGGGGATCCAGCACGTGGTACACCGCCGGACGCCCGCTCAGCCGGGAACCCAGGGCCTGCTCCGTGACCACGCGGGCGACCGGTGTCCCGTCCTCGGCGCGCAGATGGAAGGCCCGCAGCGAGCGGAGCCGGTCGGGAGCGGGACTGCCGGGGTCACGGCACAGCCGGACGGAGGTGCCCTGCCCCGGTCCGTCGCCGCTGACGACGGCCGGTGGGTGCACCCGGTAGTCCAGCCCGTAGGTCACACGCCCCTGCGTCATGCTCCCGCTCTCCCCGTGTCAGGTACTGATCACGGACAAGGGTGTCACCGCGGTCGTCGGCGCCCGTCAGGGGATCCTGGGGAAACGCGCCTGGAGCGTCCAGATCGCCGGGTTCTCGGCGAGGTCGTCGTGCAGGTCGGTGAGATCGGCGATCAGGTCGTGCAGGAAGTCCCGGGCCTCGCGGCGCAGTTCGGTGTGGGAGACGGTGAGCGGGGGCTCCTCCGCGGGCATCCAGTCCGCCTCGATGTCCACCCATCCGAAGCGGCGCTCGAACAGCATCCGGTCGGTCGACTCGGTGAAGTCGAGCTCCGCCCGCTGCGGCCGGGACGCACGGGAGCCCGCCGGGTCCCGGTCGATCCGCTCCACGATGTCGCACAGCGCCCACGCGAAGTCGAGAACCGGCACCCATCCCCAGGCTGTGGACACCTCGTGGTCGGTCTTGGTGTCCGCCAGGTAGACGTCGCCGCAGAACAGGTCGTGCCGCAGGGCGCGGACGTCCGCACGGCGGTAGTCGGTCTGCGGCGGGTCGGGGAAGCGGTTGGAGAGGGCGTAGCCGATGTCGAGCACGGATGTGATGGTGTCACGCGTCCTCAGGGCCTGCCTGAGAAACCCCCGCCTGCTCGGCGGCGTCTGGCACGCACTCCCCCAACGTCTCGGCTGCGCTCGAACAGGGGGGACCCCCATGCCGCGTTGCCGAACCGCCCACGTGGCTCCTCCCCCACGCTCGAACAACCTCGCGCGGGGGACCCCCATCGAGGGCGCTCCGGCGCCTTGCGATCGCACGCACCAGACGCCGCCGAGCCCGCCCTCCGGGCGGACGACGGGGGTTTGTCAGGCAGGCCCTAGGATCGCCATCGTGGCCCGATCTGTACGTCTTGTCCCCGCACTGACCGCCGTCCCCCTCGCCCTCGCCCTCACCGCGTGCGGCGGAGTCCACGGCACCCCGGGCGGCTCCGGCGTACGCGACCCCTACTTCCCGAAGGCCGGCAACGGCGGCTACGACGTCACCCACTACGGCCTGCGCCTCGACTACGACCGGGACGCGCACCACCTCACCGGCACGGCCACCGTCACCGCCCGGGCCACCAAGGCCCTCTCCGCCTTCAACCTCGACCTGCTCGGCCTGGAGGTCGGAAAGGTCACCGTCGGCGGCGAGACCGCCCGCTGGAACCGTGCCGGGCAGGAGCTCACCGTCCGGCCGGGCGAGGACATCGACCGGGACGAGACGTTCCGGGTGACGGTCCGCTACTCGGGGGCGCCCGAGACCGTCACCGACCCGGACGGCTCGCAGGAGGGCTGGCTGCGCACCTCGGACGGGGCGCTCGCGCTCGGCGAGCCGACGGGGTCGATGGCGTGGTTCCCGGGCAACCACCACCCCTCCGACAAGGCGTCGTACGACCTGACGGTGACCGTGCCGCAGGGGCTGCGGGCCGTCTCCAACGGGGAGTTGCGGAGCGAGAGGACAGAGCGGGGCCGTACGACGTTCGTGTGGCGCACCGCCGAGCCGATGGCGAGCTACCTCGCCACACTCGCGATCGGCGACTTCGGGATCAGCCGGTCCACCGCCCGGGACGGTCTGCCCGTGTACACGGCCGTCGACCCGGTGGAGAAGGAGGGGAGCCGCGCGGTGCTCGCGCGCATCCCCGAGGTCCTGCGCTGGGCGGAGCGGCGATTCGGCCCGTACCCCTTCTCCTCCACCGGCGCGATCGTCGACCGCGCGGCCGACATCGGCTACGCCCTGGAGACCCAGAGCCGCCCCGTCTTCCCCGGCGCCCCCGACATCACCTTCCTCGTCCACGAGCTCGCCCACCAGTGGTACGGCGACTCCGTCACACCCGAGAGCTGGCGGGACATGTGGCTCAACGAGGGCTTCGCGACGTACGCGGAGTGGCTGTGGGAGGAGGATCACGGCGGCGAGACGGCGCAGCAGACCTTCGACGCGCTGTACGACCACGGGGAGAAGACCTACCAGGACCTCTGGTCCTTCCCGCCCGCGAAACCCGTGGACGCCGCGCACATCTCCGGAGCCCCGGTCTACCAGCGCGGCGCCATGGTCCTCCACAAGATCCGCCGGACCGTCGGTGACGAGGCGTTCGGCGACATCCTCCGGGGATGGGCGGCGGACCGTCGCCACGGCAACGCCGACACGGCCGACTTCACGGCGTACGTCGAGGAGCAGGCGCCCGGGGAGGACTTCGACGGCATCTGGGAGGACTGGCTGTACGGGGAGGGGAAGCCGGAGCGGGCCTGAGCACGCCCTAAGTCGCCGTGAGTTCCTTGCGGAGCACCGCACACGGGCGCTTCAGCTGCCGGTCCTCGCGATGGTCGATGACCTCGTAGCCGAGGGCGGTCCAGAAGGCCATGGCCTTCTGGTTGCTGTCGAGGACGGCGAGGCGTGCGGCGGTGCGGTGCGCCGCGCGGAAACGGTCCTCCACGAGGGTGGCCAGGCGGCGGCCGTGGCCCTGGCCGTGCAGGCCGGCGTCCACCAGCAGGAGGCCGATCCACGGGTCCGGGTCGGCCGGGTCGGGGTGGTGGGCGAGGGTGATCGCGATCCCGGTCAGGTGGCCGAAGCTGCGGGCGAGCAGGACATCGGTGCCGGGCTGGGCCCATTCCTCCGACAGGGCGTGTGCCACCTGCTCCGGGCGGATGTCGTGCGGGTCGGGGAAGTCGCCGGTGAGGGTGTGGAACGCGTGGTTGGACGCGTAGAGGGCCGTGAGTTCCGCGAGGAGGGGTCCGGGGAGGGGCCGGCCGGGGGGAGGCGGGAGCAGGAGGTCGAGGATCACGCCGGGAACGTATCGCGGGCGGGGCGGGGCGGGGCGGGGCGGGACGGGGACGGGGACGGGGACGGGGAAACCCCCGGGCCGATGGACCGGCGCCGGGGGCTTCCGCCACAGGTGAGGGCGTCCGTCAGACGTTCACGCCGAAGTCCTGGGCGATGCCGACCAGGCCCGAGGCGTAGCCCTGGCCGACCGCGCGGAACTTCCACTCCGCGCCGTTGCGGTACAGCTCGCCGAAGACCATGGCCGTCTCCGTGGCCGCGTCCTCCGACAGGTCGTAACGGGCGATCTCGGCGCCGCCGGCCTGGTTGACGATGCGGATGTAGGCGTTGCGCACCTGGCCGAAGTTCTGCGAGCGGTTCTCGGCGTCGTAGATGGACACCGGGAAGACGATCTTGTCGACGTCGGCCGGGAGGGCGGCGAGGTTGACGTTGATCGCCTCGTCGTCGCCGGCGCCCTCACCCGTGCGGTTGTCGCCGGTGTGGACGATCGTGTTGTCCGGGGTCTGCTTGTTGTTGAAGAACACGAAGTGGGCGTCCGAGTAGACCTTGCCCTGCGTGTTGACCGCGATCGCGGACGCGTCGAGGTCGAAGTCCGTGCCGGTGGTGGTGCGGACGTCCCAGCCGAGGCCCACGGTGACAGCGGTCAGGCCCGGAGCCTCCTTGGTGAGCGAGACGTTGCCACCCTTGGACAGGCTTACAGCCATTGTTGGGAGTCCCTTCCCTCGTTTACGTACGGCAAAGAAGCTACAGCTACCCCCATGAACGTGGAGAGGGGTACGCGAGGTTCCAGCTCCTTTACTTTCTTTACGCGCGATTATTCGGATGACGTGGACGGGACAGGAGCGGGAACATGGACGGCATGTCTGGTCCCCACGTCATCCGCGGCTCCGTCTCCCTGCCCGAGGCCGAGCTCATGTGGCGTTTCTCGCGGTCCTCGGGACCTGGCGGACAGCACGTCAACACCAGTGACTCGAAGGTCGAGCTCAGTTTCGACCTGGCGAGGACCGAGGCGCTGCCCGAGGTGTGGAAGCAGCGGGCCCTGGAGCGGCTGGCCGGGCGCCTGGTCGACGGAGTCGTCACCGTACGTTCCTCCGAGCACCGCTCCCAGTGGCGCAACCGCGAGACCGCCGCCGTACGCCTCGCCGCGCTCCTGGCCGAGGCCACCGCGCCGCCGCCCAAGCCCCGCAGGCCGACCCGGATCCCCCGGGGGATCAACGAGCGGCGGCTGCGGGAGAAGAAGCAGCGCTCGGAGACCAAGCGCGGCCGCAACGGCCAGAACTGGGGCTAGGGGTTACACCTGGGCCAGCTCGAGCACCCCTACCGTCTGGCCCCCGCTGGTCTCCCCGTTCGTCTGGAAGCCGAGCCCCAGGTAGAAGTCCTCCGGGCCGTCGGGGCCGGGATGCCAGGTGACGTAGAACTGCTCGGTGCCGCGCCGGCGGAGTTCCTCCGCGACGGACTCGACGGCGAAACGGCCGTACCCCCGGCCCTGCTCCCCGGCCGCGATGTTCAGCCGCCACAGGCCCGAGCGCAGCACGCTGCCGTCCTCGTACCAGTCGATGTCGAGGAAGGCCATGAGGAAGCCCACCGGGCGGTCGCCGTCGACGATCAGGCGGGGCCAGGCGACGCCGGGATGCGCGTAGGCCTCGGCGAGGGACTTCACGACCGGGGAGACCGCGTGTTCCTGGTCGGGGCGGACGCGGATGCCGAGCGCGGCGTCGAGGTTCTTGGCGGTGATCTCTTCGAGACGAGGGCCCGTCGTTGTCATGCGCGCACCCTAGGCACGCCGATCGGCCCGAGCCACCGGGTTTTCGCCCCGCCCCGGACCACCGGTTTTCCGCCTCACCCCAGGTGCCGGTACCGCCCCCGGAAGTACGTCAGCGGCCCGCCGTCGGCGCTCGGGACGCGGGCCGTCAGGACGCGGCCGATGACCAGGGTGTGATCGCCGGCGCGCACCCGCTGCTCGGTGCGGCACTCCAGGACGGCGAGGGCGCCGCCGACCAGGGGCGCGTCGGTGTACTCGCCGCGCGTGTAGGGGATGTCCGCGAAGAGCAGGCGGTCGCTGACGCGGCCCTTCATGGCGAAGCGGCCCGCGATGTGCCGCTGGCTCTCGGAGAGGACCGAGACCGCCCACAGCTCCTGCTCCTCGAGCAGTTCGTCCATGCGGGAGCCCTCGCGCAGGCTCACCAGCACCAGGGGTGGGTCCAGGGACACCGACATGAAGGCCGTGGCCGTCATGCCCACGTCCTCGCTGCCCGGCGCCGAGGGGTCGTCCGGGTCGAGCGGCGGCTCCTGCGCGGTCACCAGGACCACGCCCGAGGCCAGCCGGGACATGGCGGCGCGGAACTCGTCGTTGCTCACCCCCTCAGCATGCCCGGAGGCGGGCGGCGGAATGATCGCGGACGTGGCGGTGGGGTTGTTCGGCACATCCGAAACGCTAATCTCCGTCCCGGGCGCCGTGCATCGGCCTCCCGCCCGATCACGGTCTTAGGACTCGCGACGGATTCCCGACGGCTCCCCACGGACCTCCGACGGGCGCCCGGGGAAATATATGTGCGCAATCTGACAAAGTTTGCGTTCGGTAGACGCACGTGAAGAACGCAGAAACTCCACTCAATTGTTCAGGTTTGCCTGTGACTTGAGTCACAAGGGGCAGGAATTGTTGACCCTGTGTACCGAGTGGGCAGCGCGCTGTGATTCAGTGGCTGGGAAGCTGCCAGGACGATACGCCGATGAGAACCCTTGATTCGCTGCGAGGTCTCGGGGGGAGGGCGAGCATGGAGACCGAGTCGGAGCCCTACGTCCGCCTTGCGTCCCTGCGACAACTGCACCAGGTCATGGCCGACATGAACACGGCCCGCAGCCTGGCGGACACCCTGCAGACCGTCGCGGAGGGCGTGGTCGCCGCCCTCGGGTACGAGCTGGCGTGCGTGAACCTCGTACGGCCCGACGGCGATCTCGTCGTCGCCGCCTTCGCCGGGAACCCGGCCGCCGAGGCCCTCATCACCGGCCGCGTCGGCTCCCGCGAGTCCTGGGACCGCCGCCTCGGCATGGGCGAGCACTGGGGCGACCTGGTGTTCATACCGCACACCGAGGGCTGGGTCCTCGACGACGACGACGTCCCGCAGTGGTACACCGACGGCCCCGCCCCCCGCTTCGAGGACGAGTGGCACCCGGCCGACCGGCTCTTCGCGCCGATGTACGCGCCCGGCCCCCAGGGCAACGCGGCCTGCGGCGAGCTGATCGGCGTGCTGTCCGTGGACCGGCCGCGCAACGGCCGCCGCCCCGGTGCCTGGGGCCGTGAGGCGCTCCAGATGTACGCCTTCCAGGCCGCCATCGCGATCAGCAACGCCCGGCTGCGCGCCAACATGCAGCGGGCGCTCGTCCGGCTGGAACGCGAGCAGCAGGCGCTGCGGGCCAGTGAGGAAAGCTTCAGGCAGGCCTTCGAGTACGCCCCGTCCGGCATGGCCATCGCCGAGATGGGCGGCGACCAGCACGGCCGGATCCTGCGCACGAACGACGCCCTGTGCCGGCTGCTCGGCCGCCCCGCGTCCGCGATGCGCCGCTACTCGTTCTCCGACCTGGTCCACCCCGAGGACATAGGCACGCTCCTGCGCACCTCCGCCGAGGGCGGCCGCGCCGAGCTCCGCCTCGGCCGGCGGGACGGCACCTACGTCTGGGTCAGCCTGCGCAACAGCGTGGTCGCGGACGCCGCCGACGGCCCGCGCTTCCTCCTCACCCACGTCGAGGACATCGAGGAGCGCAAGCGCCGCGAGCTCCAGCTCGCCCACCGCGCCTCCCACGACTCGCTCACGGGCCTGCCGAACTCCGCCGAGCTGCGCTCCCGGCTGTCCGCCCGGCTGTGCCAGCGCGCGGCGACCCCGCACCCTGGCGTCGTCGAGTCCCACGACGCGGCCTACGGCCACCCCGCCTTCGACGCGATCGGCCACGCCTTCGACTTCGGGCCGAGCACCGAGCCGTTCGACGCCTACGACCACCATGTGCACACCGTCGCCCCGGACGGCGACCACGACGACGGCACCAAGGGCCTCGCCGTCCTCTTCTGCGACCTCGACGGCTTCAAGTCGATCAACGACCGGTTCGGGCACAACGCGGGTGACGCGGTTCTCATCGAGGTCGCCCGCCGGCTGAGCAACGGCGTCCGCGACGGCGACACCGTCGCCCGGCTCGGTGGTGACGAATTCGTCATCCTCGCCGACGGGCTCGGCCGCGCCGACGCGCAGGACCTCGCGGTCCGTCTGCGGAACGAGATCATCCAGCCCATCCGCGCCGAGGGGCGGGCCGTCCGGGTCGGCGCCAGCTTCGGCATCGGATGGGCACACTGTGGAATGACGGCGGACGAAGTGTTGAAATCCGCTGACGAGCGGATGTACGTCGAGAAACGATCTCGTCCCAAACAACACAGACGCGCGGGCTGAGCCCCAGGTCAGCGAGTGGATGCGGTCTGAGTCACCCGTTTGGGTCACTGGGAGCGGGTAGGCTCGCTCTCTCACGACCCGTACCGCATGCACCGCACCTGACTGAGGAGACCAAGGGATGACGCCCGGCAACAACGGCGCGAGCACGCCCGAGGACGACGACCCGTTCGGTTATCTCTACGCCGACGGGCAGGCCAACGGGGCCCAGCCGCCGTCCGGGGGCTACGGCTACCCGAACTCGGTCAACCGGGTGCGGGCGGTCGGCACACGCCAGTACGGCCAGCAGTCGCAGAACGCGCAGACGGCGCCCTACGGGCAGGTCCCGCAGCAGCAGGGCGGCTACAACCAGCCGAACGCGCACTACGCGGCACCGGAGACGCTGCCCGGCGGTGCCCCCACCACCCAGCAGCAGATGGTGGGCGGTGGCGGTGGCCGGGGCGGCCGCGGCCCGAACACCAAGGGCCTCCTGATCGGCGCGATAGCCGTGGTCGCCGCGGTCGTCATCGGCATCGGCGTGGCCATGCTGGGCGGCGACAAGGACAAGGACGAGCCCGACAACCAGGCGGGCACGACTCCGACCCAGTCCGAGGAGTCGAAGCCGAGCCCTTCGACCAGCAAGGCCGGAGCGGCCAAGCAGGATCTCCCGGAGACCGACGCGAAGGCCCTGCGGCTCAGCCCCGGCATGACGACGGCGTCCGACTTCAAGGGCGCGAAGGCCGACGGCGGGGTCTATGTGACGGGCTTCAACCAGGTCGGTGCCAAGGTGACCTGGACGGTCGACGGTATCGAGAAGGCCGGCAGCTACCGGCTCAACGTTTACTACGGCGTCCCCGGCACCGACGCCGACGCGACTGTGGTGGTCAACGGCAAGGCCAACACCCAGCCCCTGGACATGCGCAACTTCGGGAACACCCCCAAGGGCAACTGGGAGCAGGGCTGGAAGAGCACCTGGGCCATCGTTAACCTGACCAAGGGCACCAACACCATCGAGCTCGCCTGCAACGAGGGCAACAAGTGCGATGCGGTGCTCGACCAGTTCTCCCTGGCCCCGCCCAAGGGCTGACACGATCGGCGCTTCACCACGGCGGTCGTCCTCCTGCACGACGCGGGAGGGGACCCGCCGTCGTTCTGGCGCGACGGGCTCAGGTCACGCGACCCGGCCCCACTCCAGGCAACGCGTCGCCGCGTACCTCTTCTTGCCACCCCAGTTCACCTCGTGCCAGCGGTTCTCGGTGGGCGAGCTGCTGGTGCACTTGTAGTTGCCGCCGTCCACCGCGCTGCACCCGGCGACCCAGCACTTCACGATCTTCCCCTTCTTGAGGGTGCCGACCTTCCGGGACGTGGTGCTGGGCTTCTCGCGGATGGTGACGTCCCTGACGTCACTCCAGCCACCGCCCCAGTCCTGCGCGACCGCCGGGCCCGTGACGACCGAGGCGGCTGTCGGAGCGGCCGTGGCCGCCGAGTTCATGGTGGCGACGAGACCCACGGAGGCAATGCCGGCCATGGCAAGCCTTGCGATCTTGTTCAACGGTAGTTCCCCCAACAAGAGGTCGATCTTGGTCGCTTGTGATCCTAGGCGACAAGGGCGGTACAACTAAGCGATTTCGAGCGGGTGTTCGTCAGGCCGCCGACGCCTCGCCGGTCACCGCCACCCGCCCCAGCAGCTCCTCGTACACCCCCCGGTCGAACTCCCCGGCCACCGGCGCTGCCACCGTCGCTGCCGACAGGGCCACCGCCCGGATCAGACGATCCGGCCACGTGAGGTGTTCGACCAGACCCGACAGCAGCCCCGCGACCGCCGAGTCGCCCGCGCCCGTCGGGTTGCCGCGGACGGAGGTCGGTGGGGTGGCTCGCCAGCGGCCGTCTCGGGTGACTGCCAGGAGGCCCTGGGGGCCCAGGGACGCGACCACCGCGCCCGCGCCCCGGCGGCGGGCGTCCTGTGTGGCGCGCAGGGGCTCGTGGGAGCCGGTCAGTTCCGCCAGTTCGTCGGCGTTCGGCTTGATGATGTCGGGGCGGGCCGCGACGCCCCGGCGCAGGGCTTCGCCGCTCGTGTCCAGGAGGACCGGGATTCCGGTGGTACGGGCCGTACGGACCAGGCCGGCGTACGCACCGACCGGCACGCCGGGGGGCAGGCTGCCGCACAGGGCCACTGCCGAGGCGGAGGGGAGCAGGTGCTCGTAGGCCTCCTGGAAGGCCGACCACTCGGTGGGCGTGATCACCGGGCCCGGTTCGTTGAGCTGCGTCGTGTCGCCGGTCTGCTCGTCGACCACGGCGATCGTGCGGCGGGTGGCACCCGAAACCGGGACCAGCGCGTCCGCCATGCCCGGCACCGCCGCGAGCAGCTCCTGCACGACCCGCCCCGTCGCCCCGCCCGTGAAACCGGTCACCGTCGTCTCGTGCCCTAGGGCGGCCAGGACCCGGGCCACGTTGACGCCCTTGCCGCCGGGGCGTTCCGTCACCTCGGAGACGCGGTGGGAGGCGTGCGGCCTGAGGGAACCTACGCGGTAGGTGATGTCGAGAGCGGTGTTCAGCGTGACCGTGAGGATCACCTGGGCCGACCTCCCCCCGGACGCGCTTGTTTCCGTGAACGTTCCCTGATCATGCCAAAGAGACGGCTGTCGGCCCAGTCCTGGAGTCGGCCACCGTCTCCCGACTGGGGGATGGATCAGCCCAGTTGGGGACCGACCACCCATTCACCCCGGCGCATCACGCCCTTGAGGTCGTATGCGGAGTCCATCAGCAGCAGGTCGGCGTACTTCCCGGGCTCCAGTGAGCCGATCGTGTCGGTCATGCCGAGCAGGCGGGCGGGCGTCGCCGAGAGTGCCTGCACCGCGTCCTCGACGGACAGGCCGTCGACCGTGACCGCCCGCTTGAAGGCGCGGTCCAGGGTGAGGGTCGAGCCGGCGATCGAGCCGCCCGCCACCAGGCGGGCCACGCCGTCGGCGACCTCCACCTCCAGCGGGCCGAGCCAGTAGCGGCCGTCGCCGAAACCGGCCGCGTCCATCGCGTCCGTGATGAACGCCACCCGGTCCGCGCCCGCGCGGTGGAACGCAAGCTGGAGTGCGGCGGGGTGCAGATGCGTGCCGTCGTCGATCAGCTCGATGGTGATCCGGTCGTCCTCCAGGAGCGCGGCGATCGGGCCGGGGGAGCGGTGGCCGAGCGGCGGCATCGCGTTGAAGAGGTGGGTGGCGACCGTCGCGCCCGCGTCGATCGCCTCGACCGTCTGCTCGTAGGTCGCGTCGGTGTGGCCGATCGCCGCGATCACGCCGTGTTCGGCCAGCAGGCGTACGGAGTCGATGCCGCCGGGCAGCTCGGTGGCCAGCGTGACCATCTTCGCCCTGCCCCGGGCCGCGTCGATCAGCTTGCGGACCTCCGCCGGGTCCGGGTCGCGCAGCAGTTCCTCGGAGTGCGCGCCCTTGCGGCAGGGGGAGATGAACGGTCCCTCGAAGTGGATTCCGGCGATCTCGCCCTGTTCGGCCAGCTCGCTCAGCAGGCCCGCGCGCTCGGTGAGGAAGTCCATGTCGCCGGTGACGGTCGAAGCGACCAGGGTGGTCGTGCCGTGCAGGCGGTGGGTGTGGATGCCCTTGAGGATGTCCTCGACCGACCCGGAGGTGAAGGAGGCTCCGCCGCCGCCGTGGTTGTGGATGTCGACGAAGCCGGGGAGTACGTAGTGGCCGGTCACGTCGATGACCGGGGCGTTTTCGGGGGCCGCTCCCGTGATCCGGGTGCCGTCGATGGTCACCTGGCCGTTTTCGACCGGTCCTGTGGGGAGGACCACGGTTGCGCCGGCGAGGACCGTGGGGACTTCTGACGTTGCGGGGTGCGGATGGTTCGTGGCTGGTCGCGCAGTTTCCCGCGCCCCTGGGTGGGCTGCCATCAGGGCGTTACCTCCATACGGTCGGTCGATGCCAGAAGATCCCAGGCCAGCAGGCCCGCCCCCAGACAACCGGCGCTGTCGCCCAGAGCCGCGGGGACGAGTGACGGCTGTTTCTGGAAGGTGATGCGGCGACGGATGGCTTCCCGTAGCGGCGTGAACAACGTCTCCCCCGCCTCCGCCAGCCCGCCGCCGATGATCAGGGTGCGGGGATCCAGCAGAGTCAGGGCCGTGACCAGGCCGTCGGCCAATGCGTCCACGGCGTCCTGCCAGACCGCCCGAGCCCTCGGATCCCCCGACTCGACCGCCTTCGCGCAGTCCGCCGCGTCCGCGCCCGGGTCGCCGGAGGCCGTCGCCCAGGCCTCGCTCACGGCCGCCGCCGAGGCGAAGCGCTCCAGGCAGCCGCGCTGCCCGCAGGGGCACTCGGACCCGCCGGGGCGTACGACGATGTGGCCGATCTCGCCCGCGAAGCCGTGCGCGCCCGCCTCGACCCGGCCGTCGACGCCGATGGCGCCCGCGATGCCGGTGCCCAGTGCCACGAACAGGAACCGGTCGGCGCCCCGGCCCGCGCCGACCCGACCCTCGGCGAGGCCGCCGGTGCGCACGTCGTGGCCGAGGGCGACCGGGACGCCCAGCCGCTCCGCCAGCAGGTCGCGCAGGGGGACGTCGCGCCAGCCGAGGTTCGCGGCGTAGGCGGCGACGCCCCGCGCCTCGTCGACGATGCCGGGGACGGCCACGCCGGCGGCGGCCGCGGGCGTGCCGAAGTGCTCGGCGCCGTACGCGCGCAGCTCGGCGGCGAAGCCGAGGATGCCCGCGACCACGGCGTCCGGTCCGCGCTCGCGTCCGGTGGGGCGGCGGGCGCGGTGCAGCAGCTCGCCCCCCGGTCCGGCCAGGGCGGCCTTCATTCCGGTGCCGCCCACGTCGAGGGCGATGACATGTCTCACGGGGACAGTGTGACCCGGGGACCCGCAAGAGGTCTAGTCCACTCACGTGGTGTAGACCTTATTCCGATTATCGAAAGCTTTCGTTGGCGGTCACGCCAGGGTTGGGGAAGAACAGCGGTGCAGCGGCGGCGGATGGCAGGAACGATCGCGGTGGTGTCCGCGCTGGGCATGACGGCGGTCCTCGGCGGCTGTGGCGTGACGGGCGGCTCCGCCGACGTGACCCTGAAGCTGGTCGCCGCCGACTACGGCGACAGTGCGGCCAACAGTTCCAAGAAGTACTGGGACAAGCTCGTCGAGGAGTACGAGGCCGACAACCCCGGGGTGAAGATCGACGTCAGCGTCTACTCCTGGAACGACGTCGACCGAAAGGTCAGGGAGATGGTCGCCGCCGGTGACCCGCCGGACATGGCGCAGATCGGCGCGTACGCCGACTACGCGGCGCAGAACCAGCTCTACAAGGCCGACGACCTGCTCTCCATACCCGTGCAGGCCGACTTCGTCGGGCAACTGGCCTCCGCGGGACAGGTCAAGGGCGTGCAGTACGGCATGCCGTTCGCCTCCTCCACGCGCGTGCTCTTCTACAACAAGACCCTCTTCGCCAAGGCCGGCATCACCCCGCCCGAGACCTGGGACGACCTGGCCGACGACGCCGAGGCGCTCAAGGACGAGGGCGTGAAGTACCCCTACGCCCTGCCCCTCGGCCCGGAGGAGGCCCAGGCCGAGACGATGCAGTGGATGCTCAGCGGCGGGGGCGGCTACGCCGACACCGTCGGAAGCTACGGCATCGACTCCCCGGAGAACATCGACACCTTCACCTGGCTGAAGAACGAACTGGTCGCCAAGGACCTGACCGGGCCGGTCGCGCCCGGCGAGCTGAACCGGGCCGCCGCGTTCTCCGCCTTCGCAGAGGGCGAGGTCGGCATGCTCAACGGCCATCCGTCCCTCATGAAGATCGCCGCCAAGCGGGGTGTCGAGTACGGCATGGTGCCGACGCCGGGCAAGGAGGGCCCGAGCAAGTCCACGCTCGGCGTCGCCGACTGGATGACGGCCTTCCGGAAGAACGGCCACCGCGACCAGGTCGGCGACTTCCTCGACTTCGTCTACAGCGAGAAGAACGTGCTGGCGTTCTCCCGCGAGTACGACCTGCTGCCGGTCACCAGCTCCGCGTCCGCGACCATGGCCGCCTCCGGCCGGGACCGGCACCTCAAGCCGTTCCTGGAGGAGCTGGTGGCCTCCGAGCTCTACCCGGTCGGCAAGACCTCCTGGGCCGACGTCAGCGCCCAGGTCAAGAAGCAGATCGGCAAGGCCGTCGCCCCCACCGGCAGCCCCTCGGGCGTCCTGGGCCACCTCCAGGCGGCGGCGACCCGGGCGGAGAGCGCGGAGTAGTCCCGCTGTCGGTGGCGGGCGCTACGGTGCCTGGCATGGACGAGGACACGGGTGACGAGCGGCTCGGGCGCAGGGAGCGGGACATCCTCGCGCTCGAACGCCGCGGCTTTTCCGGGCCCGGCGCGAAGGAGCGGGCCATACGGGAGGAGCTGGGCCTCGCCCCCGTGCGCTACTACCAGCTCCTCAACGCCCTGCTGGACGACCCCCGGGCCCTGGCCCACGACCCGGTGACGGTGAACCGGCTGCGGCGGATACGGGAGACGCGCCGGGCGGAGCGCTAGGACGCGTCAGCCGAGCCGGTCCGCCAGTGCGCGCAGCAGGCTCACGACACCCTCCGGGCCGTCCACCACCACGTCCGCCCGTTCCCTCAGCTCGGTCACCTCGTCGCTGCCGCTGCACACCAGCAGGCCCGGGGTGCCGTCCGAGCGGAGCTTGTCGACGGCCGAGTAGGCGGGCAGGTCGCCCAGGTCGTCGCCGGCGAAGAGGACCGACCCGGCGCCGATCTCCCGGGCGAATCCGGTGAGGGCGGCGCCCTTGTCCATGCCGGGCGGGCGCAGCTCGAGGACCATCCGGCCGGGCTCCACGATCAGTCCGTGGCGGCCCGCCAGCCCGGCGAGCGGTTCGCGCAGGGAGTCCAGCGCGGCCTGCGGATCGGCGGCCCGGCGGGTGTGCACGGCCACCGCCCGGCCCTTGTCCTCGATCCAGGTGCCCTGCGACGCGCCGAACCGGTCGAGGAGCTCGTGCAGCTCGGTGCGGACCGCGGCGACGCCGGGATGCGGTTCGGGGGCGCTGATCTCGCCGGTGCGGGCGTCCCAGCGTTCGGCGCCGTAGTGGCCGAGGACCACGAGGTGCTCCAGGCCCGGGACGTCGGCGAAGCCGCCGTTGCGCACCGCGACCTCGGCCGGCCGTCCGGTGATCACCGCCACGGCGGCCACCTTCGGCGCGAGCGCGGCCAGCGCGGGTACGGCTTCCGGGTGGGCCCGGGCCCGCTCGGGGTCGGCCACGATCGGCGCGAGTGTCCCGTCGAAGTCGAGGCCGATCAGGGCCTTGCCCGGGCGGGCGAGGAGGACGTCCAGACCTTCTCGTCCGGCTTTCGTGGTGGGCGCCGGCAGCGGGGAGCCCGAGGGACCGGTCATCGGCGATCAGCCCCTCAGCGCGTCGAGCTGGTCCAGGAACCACTGCGCCGGCGGCAGTGCGGTCGCCGCCGCGGACAGCCGCTTGCTGCGCTCGGCGCGTTCCTCCGGGCGCATCGAGAGCGCCTCGTGCAGGGCCGCCGCCGTCCCCGTCACGTCGTACGGGTTCACCACGAGTGCGTCCTCGCCCAGCTCCTCGAACGCCCCGGCCTCCCGCGACAGCACCAGCGCGCAGCCCGCGTCGGAGACGACCGGGACCTCCTTGGCGACGAGGTTCATGCCGTCCCGGATGGGGTTGACGAGCGCCACGTCGGCCAGCCGGTAGGCGGCCAGGGAGCGGGCGAAGTCGTCCTTGAGGTTGAGTACGACCGGGGTCCACCCCGGCGTCCCGTACTCGGCGTTGATCTCCTCCGAGACCCGCCGCACCTCGGCCGTGTAGTCCCGGTAGACCGCGAGGTCCTGCCGCGAGGGATAGGCGAAGGCCACGTGCACCACGCGCTCGCGCCACTCGGCGTGGGTCTCGAGGAGCCGGCGGTAGGCCAGCAGGCCGCGCACGATGTTCTTCGACAGCTCGGTGCGGTCGACCCGGACGATGGTGCGGCGTCCTTCGCCGATCTCCTCCCGGAGTGCGGCCATCCGCTCCTCTACGTCCGCCTCGTGCGACCGCTTCCGCAGGAAGTCCGCGTCGGCCCCCAGCCCGTGCACGCCGATCCGCGTGCCACCGAGCCCGCCGGCGAACTGCTCGGCGCACGCGGTGAACGCGTCCGCCCAGCGCTGTGTGAGGAAGCCCAGCCGGTCCGCGCCCAGCATGCCGCGCAGCACCTGCCCGGCCACGTCGTCCGGCAGCATCCGGAAGTACTCGGGCGGCGCCCACGGCGTGTGTGAGAAGTGGCCGATCCTCAGGTCCGGCCGCAGCTCGCGGAGCATCCCCGGCACCAGCGTCAGGTGGTAGTCCTGCACCACCACCGCCGCGCCCTGCGCCGCCTCCTCGGCCAGCGCCTCGGCGAACGCCCGGTTGTACGTCTCGTACGACGTCCACTGGCGCCGGAACTCCGCGTCGAAGACCGGCTCCAGCGGCGTCTGGTAGATCATGTGGTGCACGAACCACAGCACCGAGTTCGCGATGCCGTTGTACGCGTCCGCGTGCACGTCGGCCGGGATGTCCAGCATCCGCACGCCGTCCTCGCCGACGCCCCGCCGGACCGCCTCCCGGTCGCCGTCGGACAGAGCCGAGCACACCCACAGCGCGTCCGCGTCCGAGCCGATCGCGGACAGCCCCGAGACCAGCCCGCCACCGCCCCGCTTGGCGTCCAGCGAACCGTCGTCGCCCACCGTGTAGGAGACCGGGCCACGGTTGGAGGCCACCAGCACCTGTGCAGCACCGTACGTTGAAGCCATAGCCCTCAACCTAGCCCGGGCCGGAAACGCTCAAACGTACGGACCTGACCCACCCGGCCGAAAACGGCCCCGGTCAGGCCGCCCTCCGGGCCTGGTACTCGGCGATGTCCACCATCGGCGGACGTTCCTCGGTGTCCACGGAGTAGGTGCGCGGCTCGAAGCCGTCGCCGCCCCGCTCGAACTGCGTCAGGGACGGCCGGATCAGGTGCCCGCGGGCCAGCCGCAGCTGGGCCGTGCGGTAGATCGCGGCGGCCATCCGGCCCAGCGCCTGCCCGTCCTGGTGCCGGTGCTTGCGCACGCCGATGTCCACCTGGGCGAGGGCGTCCAGGCCCACCAGGTGCAGGGCGTCGACCAGCATGCCCAGCTCGACGCCGTACCCGACGGGGAACGGCAGCTGTTCCAGCAGCGAACGGCGGGCCGCGTACTCGCCGCCGAGCGGCTGCACGAAGCCGGCGAGCTGCGGCCAGTGCATGTTGAGCAGCGGGCGGGCCATCAGCTCCGTGACCCGGCCGCCCTGCCCGGCCGCGCCGCCGAGCGGACGGTCGTACATGCCCTTCACCAGGTCGATGTCCGGGTCGGTGAGCAGCGGGCCCACGATCCCGGAGACGAAGTCGGACGAGAAGTCCCTCAGGTCCGCGTCGATGAAGCAGACGATGTCCCCGCTGGTGACCAGGAGGGACCGCCACAGCACCTCGCCCTTGCCGGGCACGGCCGGGACGCGCGGGAGGATCTCGTCGCGGTGCACCACCGTCGCGCCCGCGGCGGCGGCCACCTCCGACGTACGGTCGGTCGACCCCGAGTCGACGACGACGAGCTCGTCGACGAGCGGCACCTGCCGCATCAGGTCGTGGCGGATGACGGCGGCGATGTCGCCGACCGTCTCCTCCTCGTTCAGCGCGGGCAGCACGACGCTGACCGTCCGGCCCGTGCGTTGCTTGGCGGCGAGGATCTGGTGGAGCGGGCGATCGGTCGCGGACCAGGAACGGGTGCTCAGCCAGCGCTCGACTTCTTCCAGCACCGTGGCGGCTCCTCTGCGTACTCTCGGCGGGACGGACTGTGAGCCATCTCGCGGTTCGGACGACTATCTCAACTGTCCTGGTCGTCGGTTACAGTCTTGAACAACGCGGATGACCATCGCATGTCCGGGGTCAGCCGTTGTTTACAACCGAATACAGCTCATCCAGAGGGGCAGAGGGATACGGCCCGATGAAGCCCCGGCAACCCTCCAGCCGATACTCGTAGGTCACTGTCGACCGCTCCGCGAGGTCCCGGCTCGGGAAGGTGCCAAATCCGTCTCACGGCGAGATGCGTCGTGAGGAAGATGAGGAAGGGCCTCGCCTCACATGGCTGTGCAGACTGTTGCAAGCACCACTGACTCCACCGTAGACCTCGGTCCCGCCGCGGCGCTGAGCTGCCGCGAGTGCGGTCACCGCGTACCCCTCGGCCCGGTCTTCGCGTGCGAGGAGTGTTTCGGTCCGCTGGAGATCGCCTACGACTTCTCGGCCTACGACACCGAGGAACTGCGCAAGAAGATCGAAGCGGGACCCGCGAACATCTGGCGCTACGCCCCGCTGCTGCCGGTCCCGGCCGACGTGGCGACCAAGCCGAACATCAACCCGGGCTGGACCCAGCTCGTCAAGGCCGACAACCTCGCCCGCGAGCTGGGTGTCGACGCCGGCAAGCTCTTCATCAAGGACGACTCCGGCAACCCGACGCACTCCTTCAAGGACCGTGTCGTCGCCCAGGCCCTGGAGGCCGCCCGCGCCTTCGGCTTCACCACGCTGTCCTGCTCCTCCACCGGCAACCTCGCCGGCGCCGTGGGTGCCGCGGCGGCCCGCGCCGGCTTCCGCTCCTGCGTGTTCATCCCGCACGACCTGGAGCAGGGCAAGGTCGTCATGGCCGCGGTCTACGGCGGCGAGCTCGTCGGCATCGAGGGCAACTACGACGACGTGAACCGCTTCTGCTCCGAGCTGATCGGCGACCCGGCGGGCGAGGGCTGGGGCTTCGTCAACGTCAACCTGCGGCCGTACTACGCCGAGGGCTCCAAGACCCTGGCGTACGAGATCTGCGAGCAGCTCGGCTGGCGGCTGCCCGACCAGATCGTCGTGCCGATCGCCTCCGGCTCGCAGCTCACGAAGATCGACAAGGGTCTTCAGGAGCTGATCAAGCTCGGACTGGTCGAGGACAAGCCGTACAAGATCTTCGGCGCGCAGGCCGAGGGCTGCTCGCCGGTGTCGACGGCCTACAAGGCCGGCCACGACGTCGTACGCCCCCAGAAGCCGGACACCATCGCCAAGTCGCTGGCGATCGGCAACCCGGCGGACGGGCCGTACGTGCTCGACATCGCGCGCCGCACGGGCGGTGCGGTGGAGGACGTGAACGACGAGCAGGTCGTCGACGCGATCAAGATCCTCGCCCGGACCGAGGGCATCTTCGCGGAGACCGCCGGTGGTGTGACCGTGGGCGTGGCGAAGAAGCTGGTCGAGAACGGGGTGCTCGACCCGTCGTTGACGACCGTTGTGCTGAACACGGGCGACGGTCTGAAGACGCTGGACGCGGTGGCCGGGACCGGGCTCACTGCGACCATTCGGCCGAGCCTGGACTCGTTCCGTGAGGCTGGGCTCGTCTGATCGTTGTCTGCTGCGGGCCGGTGGGGCTGGTCGCGCCCACGCGGCGGAGCCGCACATCGACACAGCCCCGCGCCCTTGAGGCCTGAATCCCACCGGAGGTTTTGAAGTATGAGCGTCACCGTTCGCATCCCCACCATCCTGCGTACCTACACCGGCGGCCAGGCCGAGGTCGCCGCCGAGGGGGCGACCCTCGGCGAGGTCATCGCCGATTTGGAGAAGAACCACACCGGGATCGCCGCCCGGGTGCTGGACGACCAGGGCAAGCTGCGCCGGTTCGTCAACGTGTACGTCAACGACGACGACGTGCGGTTCGAGCAGGGGCTGGAGACGGCGACGCCGGACGGTGCCGGGGTGTCGATCATTCCCGCCGTCGCGGGTGGCTGAACCGGTCGACCGGCTTGATTATTACCTTCGGTAACGGCGGTTACTGAGAGCTCATCGAATTGCCCCCTCCGTGAGAGAAGCGGAGGGGGCAATTCTGTGTGATTGAGCGCGGTACAGTTGGGGAACGCAGCGCCGATCTCCTGATCGGGAGCCCTTAATTCCTGCCGCGCGCCCGACAAGATGTAGCCAAAGTGTGTGCGTCTTTCGCGGCTTTTGTTCCTTTTGTGTGGCCCGACTTGCCCTGAAGTCGGGCGAATTCTCCCCACATTCCGGATCCTGCGCGTCCAGAATTCTCGTCCGATTGACCTGTTGCAGACGGCAGTTGGACAGATACATTCAGCCGCGGTCGACGCGTTCCGGCGCACGCCCCCAACCGTGGGGGGTGAGGTCTGACCCGGGTCCGCGAAGTGTGGATCTGTGCAAGGGCCAGTAATAGGGGAGTTAGGCATGGCTCAGGGCACCGTCAAGTGGTTCAACGCGGAGAAGGGGTACGGCTTCATCGCGGTCGACGGTGGTGCGGATGTTTTCGTCCACTACAGCGCGATCCAGATGGACGGCTACCGCACCCTGGAGGAGGGCCAGCGGGTCGAGTTCGAGATCTCGCAGGGCCAGAAGGGACCGCAGGCCGACATGGTTCGCGTCTCTGCCTGAACGCGCACCACGACCAAGCGCAAGCGACCGGTCTTCTCTGAAGGGCCCGCACCCCCCGGGGTGCGGGCCCTTCGACCTGTTCGGGGCCGGTGGCCGGGGTGGCGGGCGCTCTTCGGGCGACCTCTCGTCGAGGGCCGCCGCGCCCGAAGGTGCCTCGGAGTCCGCCGCCCGGGTGCGCGGATATGAGCTCGCGCCCGGACCGGCTCGCGCGGGCATTACGGCCGCCGTGGGTCGTCGGTCCAAGCGTTTCCCGGCCCGCTCGCGTCGGCCTCACCGCCGCGGTGGGCCGTGGACCAGGTCTTTTCCCGGCTCGCCCGATCCGCCGTGGCGCTGTCGGCGGCCTGTGGCCGAGCCGGGCGCGCCCTGTTCGCCGGGGGCTGAGTGCCCGCTCGAACCGTGGGAGTCGCTTGCACTCGCCATGCCCGAGTGCTAATCATTGCGTTAGCACTCTGAAGGTGAGAGTGACAACGTAAGGACCGGGTCGGTGAGGCCCGCAGGCCAGGTGGGAAGGAACCACGGGGTCAGCGAGCCGTCCGTCGCGGGCGCGGGCGCGGTCCGAAGTAATCACCCCCAGTCCTGGAGGGACCACTTCACATGGCCAAGATCATCGCGTTCGACGAGGAGGCGCGGCGCGGCCTCGAGCGCGGCATGAACCAGCTCGCGGACGCCGTCAAGGTGACGCTCGGCCCCAAGGGCCGCAACGTCGTCCTCGAGAAGAAGTGGGGCGCCCCCACGATCACCAACGATGGTGTGTCCATCGCCAAGGAGATCGAACTCGAGGACCCGTACGAGAAGATCGGCGCCGAGCTGGTCAAGGAAGTCGCCAAGAAGACGGACGACGTCGCCGGTGACGGTACGACCACCGCGACCGTTCTCGCCCAGGCCCTGGTCAAGGAAGGCCTGCGCAACGTAGCCGCCGGTGCCAACCCGATGGCCCTGAAGCGCGGTATCGAGCGCGCCGTCGAGGCCGTCTCCGCCGCCCTGCTGGAGCAGGCGAAGGACGTCGAGACCAAGGAGCAGATCGCCTCCACGGCCTCCATCTCCGCCGCCGACACCCAGATCGGCGAGCTCATCGCCGAGGCCATGGACAAGGTCGGCAAGGAAGGCGTCATCACCGTCGAGGAGTCCCAGACCTTCGGTCTGGAGCTGGAGCTCACCGAGGGTATGCGCTTCGACAAGGGCTACATCTCGGCGTACTTCGCGACCGACATGGAGCGTATGGAGGCCGTCCTCGACGACCCGTACATCCTGATCGCGAACTCGAAGATCTCCAACGTCAAGGACCTGCTCCCGCTCCTGGAGAAGGTCATGCAGTCGGGCAAGCCGCTGCTGATCATCGCCGAGGACGTCGAGGGCGAGGCCCTGTCGACCCTGGTCGTCAACAAGATCCGCGGCACCTTCAAGTCCGTCGCCGTCAAGGCCCCGGGCTTCGGTGACCGTCGCAAGGCGATGCTCCAGGACATCGGCATCCTCACCGGCGGCGAGGTGATCTCCGAGGAGGTCGGCCTCAAGCTGGAGAACGCCACGATCGACCTCCTGGGCAAGGCCCGCAAGGTCGTCATCACCAAGGACGAGACCACCATCGTCGACGGTGCCGGCTCCGCCGACCAGGTCCAGGGCCGGGTCAACCAGATCCGCGCCGAGATCGAGAACAGCGACTCGGACTACGACCGCGAGAAGCTCCAGGAGCGCCTGGCGAAGCTGGCCGGCGGCGTGGCCGTCATCAAGGCCGGTGCCGCCACCGAGGTGGAGCTCAAGGAGCGCAAGCACCGCATCGAGGACGCCGTGCGCAACGCCAAGGCGGCCGTCGAGGAGGGCATCGTCGCCGGTGGTGGCGTGGCCCTGCTCCAGGCCTCCCAGGTGTTCGAGAAGCTGGAGCTCGAGGGTGACGAGGCGACCGGCGCCAACGCCGTGAAGCTCGCCCTGGAGGCCCCGCTGAAGCAGATCGCCGTCAACGGTGGTCTCGAGGGCGGCGTCGTCGTGGAGAAGGTCCGCAACCTCCAGGTCGGCCACGGCCTGAACGCCGCGACCGGTGAGTACGTCGACATGATCGCCGAGGGCATCATCGACCCGGCGAAGGTGACCCGTTCCGCTCTGCAGAACGCCGCCTCCATCGCCGCGCTGTTCCTCACCACCGAGGCCGTCATCGCCGACAAGCCGGAGAAGTCCGCCGCGCCCGCCGGCGGCGGCATGCCGGGCGGTGACATGGACTTCTGATCGACCCGGTCGATCAACGTCCTTGCCGAGGGCGGCACCTCCTGTTCCGACAGGAGGTGCCGCCCTCGGGCGTGTCCTGGATCACAGCGCGGACGGGATGGGGTGGGCGGGTCCGGATGGTTGGACAGTACGTCCTATGCGTATGCACATACTGTCCGGTATCCAAAGAGGAGCCCCCACGTGACCGTCGACGCCTCCGCCGCCTCCCGCGCCGCCGAAATCCTGTCCCGGCCCGTATCGCTGGGCGGCCTGACCGTCCCGAACCGGATCGCGATGGCGCCGATGACCCGCATGTTCTCCCCGGGCGGCGTCCCCGGCGACGACGTCGTCTCGTACTACTCCCGCCGCGCCGCCGCCGGCGTCGGCCTGATCGTCACCGAGGGCACCTACGTCGGCCACGAGTCGGCCGGGCAGAGCGACCGCGTGCCCCGTTTCCACGGTGAGGAGCAGCTCGCGGGCTGGGCGAAGGTCGCCGAGGCGGTGCACGCCGCGGGCGGCACGATCGTGCCGCAGCTGTGGCACATCGGCATGGTCCGCAACCAGGGCGAGCCCCCGGTCGCGGACGCCCCGGCCGTCGGCCCCTCCGGCCTGCGCATCGGCGCCGACGAGCCCACCGGCAAGGCCATGACCCAGGCCGACATCGACGCCGTCATCGGCGCGTTCGCCGAGGCCGCGGCCGCCGCCGAGCGCATCGGCTTCGACGGCGTGGAGATCCACGGCGCCCACGGCTACCTGCTCGACCAGTTCTTCTGGGAGGGCACCAACCGCCGCTCCGACGCCTACGGCGGCGACCCGGTCGCCCGCGCCCGGTTCTCGGCGGAGATCGTCGCGGCCGTCCGCGAGACCGTCTCCGCGGACTTCCCCGTCATCTTCCGCTACTCGCAGTGGAAGCAGGACGCCTACGACGCCCGCCTCGCCGAGACGCCCGAGGAGCTGGAGGCCATCCTGGCCCCGCTCGCCGCGGCCGGGGTGGACGCCTTCCACGCCTCCACCCGCCGCTACTGGCTGCCCGAGTTCGACGACTCCGACCTCAACCTCGCCGGCTGGACCAAGAAGCTCACCGGCAAGCCCGCCATCACCGTCGGCTCGGTCGGCCTGAACGGCGACTTCATCAAGGCCTTCCAGGGCGAGGGCGCCGAGATCGGCGACCTCGACAACCTCCTGGACCGTTTCGAGCGCGACGAGTTCGACATGGTCGCCGTCGGACGCGCCCTGCTCCAGGACCCGCAGTGGGCGCAGAAGGTCCTGTCCGGCCGCTTCGAGGAGCTGGCGCCGTACGACCCGGCGGCGCTGAAGACGCTCAGCTGACCCCACGGGATCCGCACGGGGTGCCCTGGATTCGCTTGCGTCAGTCAAGGACACTGACCGAGCGCCTGTTCACCGGCACCCCGTGAGGAGACCCAGAGATGACGACGACCGAGTCCCACCCCCCGACCGGCGCCTCAGCCGGGCAGCCCGCACCGGTGGTGCGCACCGCCGCCGGCGCCGTACGCGGCCGCAGGGAGGAGGGCCTCGCCGTCTTCCGCGGCATCCCCTTCGCCGCACCCCCCGTGGGCGAGGCGCGTTTCATGGCACCGCGCCCCGCCCACGCCTGGGACGGCATACGGGACGCGTACGCCTTCGGCCCGCCGCCCCCGCAGGACCTCGGCAACCTCGGCGGCCCGGGCCTGCTCGACGTGCCCGAGGGCGACGAGTGGCTCACGGTCAACGTCTGGACCCCCGAACCGGACCCGGGCGCCCGCCGCCCGGTGATGGTCTGGATCTACGGCGGCGCCTACAAGCTCGGCCACTCCGGCAGCCCCGGCTACGACGCCCGGCGCATCGCGGCCGACGGTGATCTCGTGGTCGTGTCCCTCAACTACCGCGTCGGCATGGAGGGCTTCGCCCACATCGACGGCGCGCCCGCCAACCGCGGCCTGCTCGACCAGGTGGCCGCGCTGGAGTGGGTACGCGACAACATCGAGGCGTTCGGCGGCGACCCCGGCCAGGTCACGGTCTTCGGCGAGTCGGCGGGCGCGGGTTCGATCGCCTCGCTGCTCGCCATGCCGAGGGCGGCGGGCCTGTTCCGGCGGGTGATCGCGCAGAGCGTGCCGGGGACGTTCTTCTCGGACGCCCTGGCCCGTGACATCGGTGCCGCTCTCGCCGCGGAGATGGGACTGCGCCCCACGGTCGCCGACCTGGCGGCCGTCGCCCCGCGCGAACTGACCTCGGCGGGTGAGTCGCTGAGCGGCAAGATGCTCCAGTACGTCGACCGCTGGGGCCAGGCGGCGCCGACGGTGACGCCCTTCTCGCCGGTCGTCGACGGCGAGGTCCTTCCGGTCATGCCCTGGCAGGCGCTGGCGGCCGGTGCGGCCGAGGACGTCGACCTGCTCGTCGGCCACAACCGCGACGAGTACCGCCTCTTCGTCGCCATGGCGGGCCGGCTGGGCCAGATCTCCGAGGAGAGGGCGACGGCGGCCCTCCGCCTCTTCGCCCCGGGCCCCGACGGCGAACAGGCCTACCGCGCGGCCTTCCCCGACGCCACCGCCGGCGAACTCTACGAACGCGTCCAGACGGACTGGCTGTTCAACATGCCCTCCCTGCACCTGGCCGAGGCGCAGCACGCGGGCGGCGGCCGCGCGCACGTCTACGAACTGACCTGGCCGGCTCCGGGCAACGGCGGCGCGCTGGGCGCCTGCCACGGCCTGGACATTCCCCTGCTCTTCGGCACGTTCGGGGCGGACCTCGGGCTGCTGCTGTTCGCGGGCACGCAGCCGTCCGCCGAGGCCGAGGGGCTGTCGTCCCGTTTCCGTCAGTCCTGGACGGCGTTCGCGAGGACGGGGGACCCGGGCTGGCCGGCGTACGAGGACTCGGAGCGGCTGGTGCAGGTGCTGGACGCGGAGCCGGTGGTGAGGGCGTACCCGGAGGAGAGGTCGCGGCGCCTTTGGGAGGGCCATGACTTCTCGGCCCTGCCCCTGCTGTGAGTCACAGGTTGCCCATCGGCTCGATGTCGACCTTGACCGGCGTACCCCACACGCGCAGCACCTCGTAGTCGGTGAACTCGTGCACCAGCCGGTACGCCATGGCGGCCCGGGGAGCCTTGCGCTGGGCGGCGATGAACAGCTCGGCCTCCCGGCGGTCCCGGCGCGGGGTGCCGCACAGCTGCCAGGTCTGGCCGTTCCACAGCTCCGGCAGCCAGCGCTGCTGGGGCTGGGGGCGGTCGCCACTGACGCCGTAGCGGGACTGGACCGGCTCGGTGGGCCGGTGCTGCGGGGCGGGGCCGTTGAACTCCGCGCGGCGGGCGGCCCGGCGCCGGGTCTCGCACAGCAGGCACAGGTCGGGGGCGGCCTCGTCGACCGGGCCGTTCGGATGCTCGGGGCAGCGCGTGCTGGGCGCCGCGTTCGAGACGCTCTCTTCCAGCAGGTCCAGGGCGCGCTTCAGATCCGCCTTGACCTCGTGCAGTTTGCCGTCCGGCGTGTCGGAGGTGAGGGCCTCCCCGTGCTCACCGACGAGACGGAGGGCACGGCCTAGGGCGGTGAGCTGGGCGTGGTTCATGGGTCCATTGTCGTCAGTCGGCGTAGTCCTTGAGTTTCTCGGTGTCCAGGGAGATGTTCACGGGGGCGGGGAGTTCGACGGTGGCGCCCCAGGGGTGTCGGGAGATCTGCTGGTAGCGGCCGTCTTTCGGTTCACTGTGGACGGTGAGTGTGTTGTTGTCGCGGTCGATGAGGAGGTAGACGGGGATGTCGGCCGCCGCGTATCCGACGGGCTTGTCGATGCGGTCGCGTTGGTCGGTGTCGCGGCCGTGGGAGGTGATCTCCACGGCCATGAGGGCACCGTCGGGGTCGGACCACTCGCGGTCGCCCTTGAAGTGGTCCACTGGCGCGAGGAATCCATCCGTGCGGGCCCGGCCCTTGCGGTAAGCCTCTGCCTTGACACCCCGCTCCGGTGCGAGATCCAGGTCGGGTCGGTGCTGCATGCACTGGCGCAACAGCCACAAGAAGATCGATGTGTGGTTGCCGTCCGGCATGGCTTTGACCTCTACCTTTCCATTGACGTACTCCAGCCGCACGGTTTCGGGGGCCACCGCGGCAAGCTCCTCGAACTCGTCCACGTCGAGCGGACCGTGCCGGATGCACAGCCGCCCGCCCAGGAACTCCAGCCTGTTCCGGATCTCCCTCGGGGCCCTGCGGACGAGTTCGTCGAAGTCCTCGACATCCATCTGCGGGCGGTCGGTCGTGTCTCGGGTCATGGCGTCGCCTCCTTCCCTCCATCGTGCCCCGGGCTGGTGGCGGCGGACCGTAGGTGCCGTCATGTGCGTGCCTTCTCTCGGCGTCGTTGGGACATCGCGGCGCGGATCTGGGCCGCGCGGTCGTGGACCGTGGGGGCGGGCAGGGGTGCAGGGGGTTGCGCGGGGGCGCGTTCGCCCCGGCAGGCGCTGCAACGGCCCCCTGGCAGGGACTCCGGACGCCCCGGAGCACCGCAGTTCGCGCACTCCAGCACCCGCAGAGACGGTCGCGGGGCGGGTGGAGGCGGGAGTTTGCTGGTCAGGCGGTTGCGGACCAGGGCGGCGGGGTGGTGGACGGGCGTCGGCAGGCCGGCCGTGAGCGCACGCAGTACGTCCTCCTCCGAGGCGCCCCGCTTGAACCACTCCGTCACCAGCGGGGCGAGCGTCGCGCAGTCGGCCTGGGAGAGGGACAGGACGGGCGCCGTGCGGCCGAGGGCGGCCAGGAGGATGTGGGCACGGGAGCGGGTAGGACGCCGCTGCTTCGGTACGTCGCCCCGTGTGAAGGCCGCCCACCAGTCATCGTCCCGGGCCGTGCGGGACCACCACGATCGGGTGATCCAGCGGGAGCTGCCGTCGTTCGCCGTCACGCACTCCCGGCCCCGGCGCAGGTGTCCTGCTTGCTGGATGCGGTTGAGGGCGGTGCCGAGGGCGCACTGGCCGTACGGGAGGTGCTTGGCCAGCGTCTTTACGGAGATGTCGGCGCCGTCGGGGAGCCGGTCCAGGTAGGCGGCGATGGCGGCTTCGCGGGGTGGGAGCAGGGCGAAGTCGTGGTTCGAGCGCGGGAGTTGGTCAGGGGCGGAGCGCTTGCCGTAGCCCGGGCTCGCCATCGGATGCGCGGATGGGTGCGCGGACGGGGAGGCAGCACTAAAGTTGGGTTCAGCCATGGGATCGGTCGCTTCGATCTCGTTGGTAAGCCCCCGCAGGTGTTGGCGCACCGGGCGGGGGCTGTTGCTTGTGCACGAACGTTAGAGGCCTGTCACTGTCCGTGGCAAGCCGAACGCGTCAAGTCAACACGCGGGGTGGGAGGGTGGGTTGAGGCCCTCTATCCATTCCTTGAAAAGGGCGCTCGAAGCCCGGGTCCCGAAGCTCAGGCGGTGCCGTCCTTGAGGTTCGCGACGAACGCCGCCCACGCGGTGGTCCGGAACACGAGCTTCGGGCCGGTCGGGTTCTTGGAGTCGCGGACGGGAACGGCGGTGGGGAAGTCGCGGGTGACTTCCAGGCAGTTGCCGCCGTCGCCGCCGCTGTAGGTGGACTTGTCCCAGGTGGCCGCGTCCAGGTGGTGCTCAGGTATGCGCCTCATGGGCGTAATCCTGCGCCATGCCCTCGATCAGAGCCATAGAGTCCCCAGGCGAAAATGCGGAGGCGATGAGGAGTTCGTACCTGAATCGCTGCTCCTTCACCGTGGCCGGGTCGTCCTCCAGGCGCCCGGTGCCGACGCCTTCGAAGTAGACCAGTGGAGGGGCGTCCGCGAAGTCCATCAGCTTGATGGCGCCCTGCATGGCCGCGTGCGCGCCCGCGCTGAAGGGCAGCACCTGCACGATGGCCCGACCTCGCTTGGCCAGATCGGCGATGTGCCGCAGGGCTTCGGCCATCACCTGGCTCCCGCCGGTCACACGCCGCAGAGCGGCTTCGTCAATCACCGCCCACAACAGGGGCTCTGTTGGATCGTCGAGGAGCCCGACGCGCTCCATCCGCGCGGCCACCAGTTCCTCGATCTGTTCTTCCGGCGCCGTCGGCTGGTAGGCACGGCAGACGGCCCGTGTGTAGGCGGGCGTCTGAAGCGGGCCGGGAATCAGCAGCGGTGCGTACTCCCGGATCGCCGTCGCCTGCGCCTCCGCCTCCGCCGCCTCCGCAAAATGCTCCGGATACTTCGACTTCGCCGCCGCCCCGCAGTTCCGCTGGAAGAAATCCCCCGTCCCCAGCACCTCGTCCAGCAGTCGCGCGTACTCCCGCTGCATCCTGCGCGTCCCCGCCTCCAGCTGCCCGATGAACGACCCGCTCACGAACAGCCGCTGCCCCAGTTCCTCCTGGCTGAGCCCCGCCTTCTCGCGGGCGTGGCGGAGTTCGGCGCCCAGGAGGGCACGAGGGGAGGAGGACGGGTCGAGGTCCCTGGATCCGGGCATGGGTAACTCCCTGTCGGACACATGGCGTTGTTGGGGCGCCGTGTATGGCCAGGTTAGGCACGGGGTGGCCACGCTGTGTGCTGAATCACAAACTCAGCGTGGAGGTAGGAAAGGTGCGCTCGACCGAAGAAATCGTGGAGTCACTGCGGGACGCGCTCGCGGGAGTGGGTGTCGTGCTGCCGTCCCTGTGCGTCGATCCGGTCACGGCCGCGAGTGGCGAGCCGTTCGCCCTGGTCGACCTGGGGCGGTGCAACGTACGAACGGCCGAGCAGCTGACCGACGTACTGCGTGCGCTGCCCGTGCGGGAGGCGCTGCGGGCGCGGGTGAGGCAGGTCAACCGGGAACCGAAGGCGAGGTGAGACGGGCTGTCCGGCTGAGTGGGGTAGATCCAGTATCCCAGCGGCGGGGGGCCTGCGTCACCGTTCTCCGGAATGATCTTTCTGGGCGGAATGCCGCTTTAGGGTTTCCTCAACTCCCCGTCAATGAGAGGAAGTTGTAGATGACCCTCGCCGTACTCGCCGAGGAACTCACCGCCATGGCCGCCGCCGATCACGAGATGGCCGTCACCGGAGCCGCCCACAGCGACGACCCGGCCGAGCAGCTCGCCTGGCGGCGGCTCACCGCCCGGCACGGGGACCGGCTGAACGAGATCATGGACGAGGTCGGCTGGCCCACCGCCGACCTCGTCGGTGAGGACGCCGCCCGGGCCGCCTGGCTGATCGCCCAGCACGCCGACCGGCAGCTGGACGTGCAGCGGCGGGCGCTGCGGTTGCTGGAGGAGGCGGTGGGGGCGGGGGCGGCCGAGTCTCGGGATCTGGCGTTCCTGCGGGACCGCACCCTCGTCAACGAGGGACGGGAGCAGGTCTACGGCACCCAGATCGCCGGTGTCAGGGGCGACGGCTCGCCGATCCCGTGGCCCTGCGCCGAGCCCGAGCGCGTCGACGAGCTGCGCGCGGGAGTCGGCATCGAGCCGTTCGCCGAGTACGTCGCGCGGTACTCCTAGGTGCGTGAGTCCAGGGCCGCCCGCAAGTGGCCGTCGGATTCCGCCAGGAGGCGGGCCGCCGTCGGGCCGTCCACGTCGGCCAGGATGGTCAGGATCGCGTTCTTCACCTCGCCGTCGGTGGCGGCCAGGGCCCGTTCGATCTCCTCGTCGCCGGCGCCGGTGGCGAGGGCGACGATGCGGTGGGAGCGGGCGCGCAGTTTGTCGTTGGAGGCGCGGACGTCGACCATCAGGTTTCCGTAGGTCTTGCCCAGGCGGATCATCGTGATCGTCGAGAGCATGTTGAGGACGAGCTTCTGTGCCGTGCCGGCCTTCAGGCGGGTGGAGCCGGTGAGCAGTTCGGGACCCACGACGATCTCCACGCCGTGCTCGGCGGCGGCTGCCAGCGGGCTGTCGGCGTTGCAGGCGAGGCCGATGGTGAGGGAGCCGCGGCTGCGGGCGTACTCGACCGCGCCGATGGCGTAGGGCGTGCGGCCGGAGGCGGAGATGCCGACCACCGTGTCGTCCGGGGTCAGGCCGAGGGGCTCCAGGTCGGCACGGGCCAGTTCCCGGGAGTCCTCCGCGCCCTCGACCGAGGTGACCACGGCCTGCGGGCCGCCCGCGATCAGCCCGACGACCCGGGAGGGGTCGGTGTTGAAGGTGGGCGGGCACTCGGAGGCGTCCAGGACGCCCAGCCGGCCCGCCGTGCCCGCACCCGCGTAGACCAGGCGGCCGCCCCGGGCCATCCGCTCGGCCAGGGCGTCGATCGCGGCGGCGATCTGCGGCAGCCGGGCCGCGACCGCCCCGGCCACGGTGGCGTCCTCGCCGTTCATGAGCCGCGCGATGTCGAGGGTGGGCAGCCGGTCGATGCCGGCGAGGTCCGGCCGGAACGCCTCGGTGGTCAGGGACCCCAACTCGGCTCTGAGATCACGGGGGTCGGAGGTGGAGGTCATGGGACGGCTCTTTCTGTGTCTTTCCGTGCTTCCGGTGCCGGCCGGGGCCGGCTCAGGAACGGTGCCGGTGGGCCAGCGCCTCGTACGACGCCGAGAGCGCCGGCGCCGCCGTCTCGTACGTCCGCTGCGCCACCCCCACGAACAGGCAGTCCACCACAAGAAGCTGACCGGTCCGGGACGACATCGCCGCGGGACGCAGCTCGCTCTCTCGCGCGGTGGACGTGGTGAGGACGTGGTCGGCGTACTGGGAGACCGGGCCGTCGGGACGGCCGGTGATCGCCACCGTCGTCGCCCCGCGCTCGAAGGCGACCCGCAGCGGCTCGATGACGTCCCCCGTCGACCCGGAGTGCGTGATGGCGATCGCGACGTCGCCCGCGCGCAGTTGCACGGCGTTGGTGACGGCCAGGTGCGGATCGCTGTGCGCATGCGCCACCAGCCCTATGCGCAGCAGCTTCTGCGTGAGGTCCTGGGCGACCAGCCCGGACGCCCCGACGCCGTACACGTCCGTGCGGCGGGCACCGGTCAGCGCGGTGACGGCCGCGCCCAGCTGGACGGTGTCGAGGCCGGCGGCGGTGTCGGCGAGGGTCTGCTGCTCGTCGTAGGCGAGCTTCGCGACGACGTCGGCGATCGGGTCGTCGACCGCGATGTCCGTCGTTATGGCCGGGGCGCGGCCGGACTGCTGCTGTGCGGCGAGGCCGGCGAGGGCCAGGCGCAGGTCCCGGTAACCCGGATAGCCCAGCAGCCGGGCGGTGCGTACGACGGTGGCCTCGCTGGTGCCGGTGAGTTCGGCGAGGCCGGTGACCGTGAGGGCCGCGCAGCCGGCCGGGTCGCCCGCGACGGCCTCGGCGACGCGCTGCATGGAACGCGTCATCGACGGGCCCAGCGTGCGGACCTTGGCCGCGAGGGCGGCGGGGGCCGGCGGGGTGCCGAAACTTTCCTTCACTCTTGAGGTCACCTCTGAAAGATATTTTCGGCTCGGCGCCACGGTCAAGAGTGCGCACAATGGGGGCATGGACCCCATCAGCCCCCTGGAGCAGGCGCTGCACGCCGCGCGCGCCCTCGTGCTGGCCGACCTCGTCGCGGGACGCGTCGCGGAGGCGGACGTCGTGTCGCTGGTCGAGGAGTCCGTCGTGCAGCGGCGGTGGTGGGTCGAACAGTGGCCGGAGGGCGCGCAGTACGTCGCCGGTCTGGTCGCGCAGGACGTGCAGGACGCCCTGCTGGAGCGCTACGGCCGCTGGCCGCTGTGCCCGGTGTGCGGCACCGGCGACCCGCATGCGCTGGAGGTGCAACCGGAGTTGGGGCCCGACCCGCACTGGGTGTGCAGCGAGGCGGGCGTCAAGGTCGCGGCGCTGGGATCGCTGGGCGATGCCCTCGGCGGAGCGGCGCCCTCGTGACCGTCTACATCGACCCGCCGACCTGGCCCGGTCACGGCCGCATGTGGTCCCACCTGATCAGCGACGTCTCCTACGAGGAGCTGCACACCTTCGCCGAACGCCTCGGCGTGCCCCGGCGCGCCTTCGAGCGCGACCACTACGACATCCCCGCCCAGTCGTACGAGGACGCCGTGGCCGCCGGGGCCGTGGAGGTCAGCAGCCGCGAGGTGGTGCGGCTGCTGCACGGGGCGGGGCTGCGGCGGCCCAAGGGGCGGGCTCAGTCGCCGGGTTCGCGCAGTTCGTAGGAGACCTGCTCGGCGTCCTCCGCGACGGCCTTGAACCCGGCGCGGGCGAGGACGTTGTGCGAGGGCGTGTTGTCCCGCTCGACGTTCGCGACGACGGTCCGTACCTCGTCCCGGGACAGCGCGTACGCCGACAGCGCGCGCAGCGCCTCGGTGGCGTAGCCGTGGCCACGGGCCGCCTCGACCAGGTCGTAGCCGATCTCCACCCGCCCCGACTCGTCCGGGACGCCGTGGAAGCCCATGGCGCCGAGCGCGCGGCCGTCCTCGCGCCGGACCAGGACGTACATGCCCCACTCGGGCCGGTGGACGCCGTCCTCGTACTGCTTGAACACCAGCCCGGCGCCCACCCGGGTGCCCTCGGCCGGTTCGCCTCCGAGCCACTCGAAGCCGCCGTCGCCGACCGTGCCCAGATCGCCGGCCGCCGCCGGGGTGACGCCCTGAAGGGTCAGCCGCTCGGTCGGCAGCACCAGGTTGTTGGACCAGCGCCACTCGGTGACCGGCTCGCGGCCGGGCAGGTCACCCCGGCCCGTGGCCCACAGCAGGGTCCGCCACGGGGTGGGGCCGGGCTGCACGTGCGGGAAGATCCGGGTGAGGACGAAGTCGCACAGCTCGGGGGCCGGTTCGTACGACACGCCCAGCCCCTCGGCCATGTCGTGGGTGTGCAGCAGCACCTCGGCCGTGCCCATCGCGGCGAACCCCTCACGGTTCGCGCTGCGGAACGGATACGGATGGAAGGCCCGCACCTCGCGCGGGGTGGTGCGGATCGCGGCGGCGAACAGGGTGCCCATCGTGCGGATCACGCGCAGCGCGCCCGCGTTGTCCGTCCCCTCCTCCAGCGAGATCTCGAACGGCGTGTACGCCTCCTGCTCGCGCCCCGCCAGCTGCCCCGCGTACGCGATGAGGTCCCCGGCGATGTGCGCCGCCGTCTCCCGGCAGCTCCACTCCAGCCGCCCGGCGCGCACCGCCTCCCAGTCCCGGTCGGTGACCGCCCCCAGCAGGCCCACGCACTCGGCGACGGCCTGTTCCACCTGTTCCGCACCCGTTGTCCACATGCCGGGCAGGTTACGAGGGGACCTCGGGTGGAAGCGACAGCATTTCCAGCTCGGCGGTGAGGTTGTAGCGGGCCGTCGCCTCCCACTCCGACGCTCCGTACGGCGTCCTGAACAGCTTCGGCAGGTCGAGGAGTTGGCGCAGGATCGCCGCGCGGCCCGTGCGGAAGGCGTCGTTCGGGACGAAGTGGTACTCCTCGCGGACGGCCGCGGTGTAGGCGGCGTACGCCGACGGGGGCGAGGCGAGGATCGCCAGGTCGGCGTCGCACAGCACCTGGCCGTCGGGGTCGTCGTCGGCGGGGTCGTGGCCGACGGTGAGGCGGACCAGGCGGGCCACCTCGGCGGTCCTGGCGGCGGACACGCCGGCCTCGGGGAGGGCGCGCTCGGCCAGGCGGGCGGAGCGTTCCTCGTTCTCGGAGCGGTCGGGGAGGTAGACGGCGTCGTGGAACCAGGCGGCCAGCCGGACCACGTCCGGGTCGTGCGCGTACTTCTCCAGCACGTCGATGCGGTCCAGGACCGCCGTGAGGTGCGCGACCGTGTGGTAGCGGCGCTGGGGCTCCTGCCAGCGGCCGAGCAGGTCGTCGGCGTACGGGTCCGGGTCCGGGCCGCCGGCCGGGCCCCGGGCCGCTTCCAGGGTGCGGACGAAGCGGGCGCGGAGGGCGTCGAGATCGGCCATGAGGGCATTCTCCCGCTGGACGGGGCGCGGCACCTAGCGTGGGTCCCATGACGACTCCTGCTGATGTGCACGACGTACGGGACCCCGAGCAGCCCGGGCGGCTGCTCGCGATCGAGCGTGACGCGCTGATCCCGCTGTTGCGGGACAGGGCCGAGGAGGACTTCGCGCTGCCCGTGAGGGCGTGTCCGGGCTGGTCGGTGCGGTCGGTGCTGGCGCACTGCTCGGCCGCGCTCACGCGGGTGGTGGAGAACCGGTTCGAGGAGGGCGTGTTCTCGCCCGAGTCGAACGACCGGGACATCGCCGAGCGGGACGGCTGGAGCAACGCGCGGGTGGTCGACGAGCTGGAGCGCGGGATGACCGGGGCCGGGCCGGTCATCGCAGGGTCGGACGGGCAGCTGGACGGTCTCGCGCTGGGGGAGTGGGTGCACGCCGGGGACGTGCGCGAGGCCCTCGGCGAGCCCGGGGCGTACGGCGGGGCAGGGCTGCCGGACGCGCTCGCGCTGCTCGCCCGGCTCACCCGCGAGCGGGGGCACGTGCCGCTGCACGCCGACCTCGACGACCTGGACGAACCGCTGCGGCTGGGCGAGAGCGGCGGGGAGCGGCCCCCGGGGCGCTTCATCGGGGACGGGCCGACGCTGGTGCGGCTGTACACGGGACGGCCGGTCGACGGGGCGCCCGCGTTCGAGCTGGTCGGGGTGGAGGCGAAGGACCTGAACATCTTCGGGTGAGCCATGGCCCCCAAGGGCTTGGAATCGGGCGTGAGCGGGCAGCGTAGTCTTGATTGGACTAGACCTGTTGTCGAACGCCGACGCCATGCCGACGAAGGGGCCCCATGAGCAAGCGTGCAGTCCTGGAGGTGATCGCACTCGGCGTCGAGGACGCGGTCGCCGCCCAGGCCGGAGGCGCGGACCGCCTCGAACTGGTCACCGACATGGCGGCCGACGGGCTCACCCCGTCGGCCGCGACCGTCGCCGGGATCCGCCGTGCCGTCGACATCTCGCTGCGGGTGATGCTGCGGCTCGCCGACGGCTTCGCGGCCGGGGACGTCGACCGGCTGGTCGGCGTGACCGCCGGGCTGCGTGAGGCCGGGGCCGAGGAGTTCGTGCTGGGGTTCCTCGACGCGGGGGGTGGGGTGGATCTGGCGGCTGTGGAGCGGGTTGTGGGGGTGCTGGACGGCTGCCCCTGGACCTTCCACCGGGCGATCGACCGGGCCGCCGACCGGGATGCCCTGCGCAAGCAGCTGGACGGGATGCCGGGGTTGGACACGTACCTGACGGCCGGGTCGGCGGACGGGGTTGACGACGGGCTTCCCGTGCTGCTCGCCGAGGCGGGGCGGTCCGGAGAGCCGGGGTATGAGCAGCGGTTGCTGGTGGGGGGCGGCTTGCGGCTGGAGCACGTGCCGGTGTTGCGGGGGGTGGGGGTGGACGCGTTTCACATCGGTGGGGCGGTGCGGCCGGGGGGCTGGGGGGAGCCGGTGTCGGCGGAGGCCGTCGCCGAGTGGCGGGCTGCGGTGGACGCTTCTTGACAGGCACAGGGTGTTGCGGCTGGGGGCGGGTGGGTGCGCGGCTCGGCGCTACGAGGTGCCGCTGCGCCCACCCGTGCCGCCCCTAGCAGCACGATTGCCCGCAGCTACGTCGGCACGAATGCCCGAGCTACTCGGCACGAGTGCCCCGCAACTGCTCTGGCACGACTGCCCGCAGCTAGGCCAGTTGCGGCGGCAGCGGCGCCGCGTGCGTCACCGTCAGCCCCGACACCGCTCGCGTCAGCGCCACGTACAGGCGTCGCAAGCCCGTCCGTTCGTCCGGCTCGCCGTCGACCACCGCACGGGGCTCGTCCAGGACGACGTAGTCGTACTCCAGACCCTTCGCGAGCGACGCCGGGACCAGGGTCAGGCGGGTCTCCCGGGTCGTCTCCTCGCCGGGGCCGAGGTACGCGATCCCGGCCTTCGTCAGGGCCGCCGCCAGCTCCGGGACCCGGGCGTCCGCCGCGATCAGGCCCGTCGAACCCTCGTGGCGCAGGGATGCGCGGCAGGCGTCGACCACGTCCGTCGTCCCCGCGACCGGCCGGACCTCGAAGTGGCCCGGGTTCTCCCGGATCGACACGACCGGGGTGAGCCCCGGGGCGATGTGCGGGAGCAGCCGGGAGGCGTACGTGATGACGTCCGTCGGCACGCGGAAACCGGCCGTCAGCTCCTCGATCACCGCCTCCGGCTTGCCCAGGTGGGTCAGCGCCTCCTCCCATGCCCGGGTCGCCCACGGCGTCGTGCCCTGCGCCAGGTCGCCGAGGACGGTCGCGCTGCCGGTCGTGCAGCGGCGGCCGACCGCCCGGTACTGCATGGGGGAGAGGTCCTGCGCCTCGTCGAGGACGACATGGCCGAGGGAGTGCGTGCGCTGGATCAGGTCGGTGGCCTCGTCGATGAGAACGGCGTCGGCGGCCGACCACTGGGCGGACTTGACGCTGCGCGCCGGTTTCGCCCACAGCACCGCCTTCTGCTCCTCCTCGTCGAGGATCCCCGCCGCGTGCTCGGCGAGGAAGTCCGCGTCCGACAGCAGGCGCAGCACCAGCTTCGCCGGGTCGACCGCCGGCCAGACCGCCTTGACGGCCGCCTTGACCGCGCTGTTGCGGGCCACCGCGTCCTGCACCCGGTCGTCCGGCGCCTCCCCCGACCGCTCCATCTGCACCAGCACGGCGTGCGCGATGCGCTGCGGCAGGGCCTCGCGGGCGGCGCCGTAGCGGATGTCGCGGTCGAGCAACTCGCGGACGAGCTCCTCCAGTTCGTACGCCGCCACACGCCACCGGCGGGAGCCGCGCACGACCACGACCGGCTCGGTGGGCATCGTGACGTGCGAGTAGAGGGCCCTGCGCAGCACCCGCGCCATGCGGGCGTCGCCCTTGACGACCGCGGCCGTCGCGTCGTCCGTCCCCTTGATCCCCACGTGCGCCACCAGGTCCTCGACGGTGGCCTGCTGGACCGTCAACTCGCCGAGAGCGGGCAGCACCTGCTCGATGTAGTGCAGGAAGGAACGGTTCGGTCCGATGACGAGCGTGCCGGTGCGGGCGAGGCGCTCGCGGTGGGCGTAGAGGAGGTAGGCGACCCGGTGCAGGCCGACGGCGGTCTTCCCGGTGCCCGGGCCGCCCTGCACGCACACCGTGCCGGAGAGCCCCGACCGGACGATCTCGTCCTGCTCGGGCTGGATCGTCGCGACGATGTCCCGCATCGGGCCGACGCGGGGCCGCTCGATCTCCTGCTGGAGCAGTTTGCTGGTGCGCGCCGCCTCGCCGGGGTCCGACAGGTGCTCGTCCTCGTACGCCGTGAGGTCGCCGCCCGTGTAGCCGAAGCGGCGGCGCAGCGCGATGTCCATCGGGTCCTTCTTGGAGGCCCGGTAGAACGGCTGGGATACGGGGGCGCGCCAGTCGATGACCATCGGGTCACCGTCGTGGTCGTGCACGTGCCGCCGCCCGATATAGAAGCGCTCTCCTTCCGCGCCCTCGGCCTGCTCGGCGCCCGGTGCGCGCAGGTAGTCGAGCCGCCCGAAGAACAACGGGGTGTCGCTGAGGTCGGCCAGGGCCTTGATGCGCTCCTCGATCTGGCGGGCCAGCACCTCCGCGTTGACCCAGTTCGCGGTGACGTCGGTGATGTCGAGGGCCTCTACGTCCTCGCGCATGGCACGCAGGGCGGAACGGGACGCGGAGAGGTGGGAGCGCTCACGGGAGAGCGGGTCGTCGACGGGCGTGGACAAGGGGGTGCCTCCGGAGGACCTGCTGAAGGGATGCGGTGAGATGCCGGCCGGTTTCCGTCCGGTCGGCGGCGCTCCGGGAGGGAGGCGGGCAAGAGCGGAGATCTTAAAGGAGCGGAGGAGCCGACCGCCAATGGTTTTCCCGTCCCCTGTTTCCCGTCCCCTGTCTCCCGTCCCTTGTTCCTCGTCCCCTAGGGGACGAGGGCCTCCTCCCTCAGGGGCACGGGTCGGTCCGCAGGCGTACGAGCGGAGTACGCGGGTTCGGCCCTCAGACCGACGCGGACTTTACGACCGGAAACGCACCATGGAGACATGAGCGCAGCAACCTTCTCCCCCGCTTCGGCACCGGGCCGCCCGCCCGGCGCCACCGCCGTGGCAGGCAGCCACCACCGTCATCGCCTCGGCGATGCCCTGCGCGCCGTCAGGGTGTTCGCCGGCGCCGCCTTCGACGTGGTCATCCTCGGCCAGTACGGCGAGGAAGTGGGCGTGGTCCGCCGGAAGTGACCGGGGCGTGGCCCGCCGGCCTCAGCTCTCCGCGAGCAACTCGTCCGCGTCCATGATCCGGTACGCGTACCCCTGCTCCGCCAGGAAGCGCTGGCGGTGCGCGGCGAAGTCCTGGTCGATGGTGTCCCTCGCGACCACCGAGTAGAAGTGCGCCTGGTGACCGTCGGACTTCGGCCGGAGCACCCGGCCCAGCCGCTGGGCCTCCTCCTGGCGCGACCCGAACGTGCCGGACACCTGGATCGCGACCGTCGCCTCCGGCAGGTCGATCGAGAAGTTCGCGACCTTCGACACGACGAGCACGCTGATCTCGCCCTCCCGGAACGCGTCGAACAACTTCTCCCGCTGCGCGTTCGACGTCTCGCCCTTGATCACGGGCGCCCCGAGGTGCTCACCCAGTTCGTCGAGCTGGTCGATGTACTGGCCGATGACGAGGATCTGCTGCCCGGCGAAGCGGCGGACGATCGCCTCCGTGACCTTCCGCTTGGTGTCGGTCGTCGCACAGAAGCGGTACTTCTCCTCCGCCTCGGCCGTGGCGTACGCGAGCCGCTCCGCGTCCGTCAGATTGACCCGGACCTCCACACAGTCGGCGGGCGCGATGTAGCCCTGCGCCTCGATCTCCTTCCACGGCGCGTCGAACCGCTTGGGCCCGATCAGGGAGAAGACGTCCGACTCGCGCCCGTCCTCACGCACCAGCGTGGCCGTGAGACCCAGCCGCCGCCGCGCCTGGAGATCCGCCGTGAACTTGAACACCGGGGCCGGCAGCAGGTGCACCTCGTCGTAGACGATCAGGCCCCAGTCCCGGGAGTCGAACAGCTCCAGGTGCGGATAGACGCCCTTCCGCTTGGTCGTCAGCACCTGGTACGTGGCGATCGTGACGGGCCGGATCTCCTTCTTCGTCCCGCTGTACTCGCCGATCTCGTCCTCGGTGAGCGACGTCCGCCGCACCAGCTCGTGCTTCCACTGCCGGGCGGAGACCGTGTTCGTGACGAGGATCAGGGTCGTGGACTTCGCCTGCGCCATCGACCCCGCGCCGACCAGCGTCTTGCCCGCACCACAGGGCAGCACGACCACGCCCGACCCGCCGTGCCAGAAGTTCTCCACCGCCTGCTTCTGGTACGGCCGCAGCGCCCAGCCGTCCTCGGCCAGCTCGATCGCGTGCGCCTCGCCGTCGACGTATCCGGCGAGGTCCTCGGCCGGCCAGCCCAGCTTCAGCAGCGTCTGCTTGATCTGCCCGCGCTCGGAGGGGTGCACGGCGACCGTGTCCGGGTCGATGCGGGCGCCGACCAGCGGCGCGACCCGCTTCGACCGCAGGATCTCCTCCAGCACCGGACGGTCGGTGGTGGTCAGGACCAGCCCGTGCGCCGGGTGCTTGGACAGCGTGAGCCGCCCGTAGCGGTCCATCGTCTCGGCGATGTCGACCAGCAGCGCGTGCGGCACCGGATAGCGGCTGTACTGCACCAGCGCGTCCACGACCTGCTCGGCGTCGTGACCCGCCGCCCGGGCGTTCCACAGGCCCAGCGGCGTCACGCGGTAGGTGTGGATGTGCTCCGGCGCCCGCTCCAGCTCCGCGAACGGGGCGATGGCCCGACGGCAGTCGTCGGCCTGCTCGTGGTCGACTTCCAGGAGCAGGGTCTTGTCGGACTGGACGATCAGCGGACCATTCACGCGTGGCACCCTTTCCCACGGCCGGACGGCTCGGACGGCTCGAACGACTCGGCCAAACGTCCAGTGTGCCTGATCGTCGCCGTCCCGAGGGTGTGATCTGCGCGGGACCGGACCGTCTCCGGTCCTACTGAATGCCTTTTCATCCCAACGTGTGGTGTGAATTCAGTTTTTCCACGGCGGCCCCGAAGAATGGCGAACCGTGCGGAACCCCACGACCACCACGCTCGGATACGCCCTGTTCGCCACCCGCTGGCTCCAGGCCCCGCTCTACTTCGGGCTGGTGGCCGCCCAGGGCGTCTACGTCTACAAATTCTTCAAGGAGCTCCGGACCTTAATCCTGATGTGCGTGAGCGGGCACGCCACCGAGACGTACGTGATGCTCGCGGTGCTCAAGCTGGTCGACGTCGTCATGATCGCCAACCTGCTCATCATGGTGATCGTCGGCGGCTACGAGACCTTCGTCTCGCGCATCGGCCTCCAGGGCCACCGTGACCAGCCCGAATGGCTCTCGCACGTCAACTCCAACGTACTGAAGGTCAAGCTCGCCACGGCGATCGTGGGCATCTCCTCCGTCCACCTGCTCCAGATGTTCGTGGACGTCCACCACACCTCCCGGCACGCCCTGCTGTGGGGGACGGTGATCCACATGGCGTTCATCTTCTCGGCGGCGATCCTCGCCTACATGTCGGGCCCGATGGCCGCGCACGGGGATCGCGCACATGCCGAGCGCCCGCAGGCCGCGCCCGGGCGGGCGACGCCGGCCCAGGTGGAACGCGATCACGGGGAGCAGCGGCACGGGGAGCCGGAACAGGAGGGACCGGCGGCCACGCCTGTGGTTCCCCGGCAGCCGGGCCCGGACGCGGACGCCGAGGCCCGGGTCCGCGCGGCCGGCTTCCCGGCCCGCAAGCTGCTGGAGGACTTCGACCAGCAGCACCCCCGGGGCTTCGACCGGGAGGCCTTGGCCCGGCTCGGCAAGGCGGAGTTCGTCGCCGCCCGGCGCAACGTGGTCCTCGTCGGCCCGCCCGGCACCGGCAAGACCCACCTCGCCATCGGCCTCGGCATGCGCGCCTGCCAGGCCGGGCACCGGGTGCTCTTCGCGACCGCCGCCGAGTGGGCCGCCCGGCTCTCCGACGCCCGGGCCGCCGGACGGCTCGACGCGGAGCTGGCCGCCCTCGACGAGTACCCCCTGCTCATCGTCGACGAGGTCGGCTACACGCCCCTCGACGCGGCGACCGCCGGACTGTTCTTCCGCCTGGTCGCGCACCGTTACGAGCGTGCCTCGCTGATCGTGACCGGCGACCGCCCGCCCGGCCGCTGGGACGAGGTCTTCGGTGCCTCCGCCCCGGCGCTGGTGGACCGCCTCGCCCATCACGCCGACGTCGTGCGGCTGGACGGCGACAGCTACCGGACGCGCCGCGCTACTTCAGCGTGGGCAGACTGACGTTCTGGATCAGCGGTCCTTCGATGCCGATCGCCTCGTTGACCAGGGGCTCGGTGCCCGCGGCGGGCAGGGGCAGCGGCGGGGCGGGCGGGGCCGCCGCGGCGGAGGGCGCGAGCACGCCCACCAGGGCGACGGTGGAGAGGGCGACGGCGGGCAGTTTTTCACGCATGGGGACGACGGGGCCTTTCGCTTGCTGAGAGACGAGGAACACCCCACCGCGGGCCGGCCCGGGGACGCCGGGACCGGCCCGATGGGTGCGCGGGAGGCGGATCAGATCTGCGGTGTCTCGAGGACGAGGCCGGCCACATCGATGCTCACAGCGGCGGCCGGGGTGGCCAGCCCACCGAACGTCATCAGGGCGGCGGCGGCCAGAACGGCGGCGACTCGACGGACAGCGCGCATGCTGGGACTTCCTTTCCACAAGGCTCACACGGACACCCGGTGGCTGCCCCCGGCCGAACGGCGGAATGCGGCGCGCCCGGCGAAGTCGCCCAAGGGTGGGACATCCCCGGCGTGGCGTGCATGAACGTCGGCGTGCACCCGAACGGGTGAGACGACGCCCAGGCGGAACGGCCCGTCAGCCCGCGTCGTCGGCGAGCTCCGCGACCCCGGTGATCCGGTGCAGCGGGTACGTACGGACCTCGTCCGCCGTGTGGTCGTACGCCGTGACGAAGCCGCCCTCGACGCGGATCGGGGCGATGACGCGCTGGCTGGCGGCGCCCTCGGCGTTGACGTATCCGATCCACAGGGCCTCGCCGGTCAGGACGGCGGCCTGCACGGTGGCGAGGGTCTCGGCGGAACCGGTGCGGGGCAGTTCGCCGCTGACCTCCGGAGCCGTGCCGGGCTTGCGCGGGGTGGTGGAGGCGAGGTCGCCGGCCCGGATGGCGCGCAGGGCCGCCGCGAGGAGGGTGTCGTCGGGGACCGGCGGGCCCTCCGGCACCGGCTCGGGCGCGGTGCGGGGCGGGGTGCGGTGGGCGTGCGCGCGAGTGATCAGGACGTCGCCCTCGGCGGACTCTGCGGCCGGCGCGAAGCCCATCGCCCGCAGGCCCTCCAGCAGCCCCGCCGGGTCGGTCTGCGCGGCCAGCACGGTCGGGGCGAGCCGGCGCAGCCCGAGCCCGGCGGCCCGCTTGTCGGCGATGATCTCGTTGAGCACCGCGTCGTCGTCGCAGCGGACGTACGCCGAGGCCGCGCCGACGCGCAGGTGCCCGTGCCTGCGGGCGACGTCGTCGATCAGGTACGTGAGCGGCTGCGGCACCGGTGTGCGGGAGTGCGCGGCGAGGAAGGCGTGCAGGTCCGAGGCGCTCTGCCCGGCGTCGAGGGCGCGCCGCACGGAGCCGGGCGTGAACCGGTAGACGGTGGCCCCGCCCTTGGACTCGACGTCCGCCAGCACGCCCAGCATGTCGGCGAGCGGGCGCCGCAAGGGGCCGGGCGCCACCGCCGTCAGGTCGGCCTGGAGCAGCACGTGGTCCAGCGGCTCGGGCAGGAGGGGGGTGAGCAGCCGGGCCGCGGCGGCGGAGGCGACGTCCTGTTCGGCGGGGGAGAGGGTGGGGACCTGCGTGGGGCGGTGGTGGACCGGGAGCTTGTCGCCCGGCCCGGAGGACTCCGCTTCCAGGCTCTTCGCGGGAGCCGCGGGCGCGCCCAGCAGGGCCCTGCCGTGGGCCGACAGCGCACCCCTGCCCGTCACGCCCAGCATTTCCGCCTCGGACAGGGCCCACTCGGCGAGACGGCTGCGCGGGTCGTCCTCCCTCCCCCACGCTCGGCTTCGCTCGCGCGGGGGGACCCCCACGGCGCCGCGCAGCGGCCGCTCCCAGCGCAGCCGGGCCAGCACCGACTCGGCGGCCGGCGCGGTGCCCTCGGGCAGCCCGGCCAGCAGCGCCAGCACCCGGTGCCGTACCTCCGGCGCCGCCGAGCGGTCCAGACCCGGCCCGAGCGCCGACAACGTGCGGTCCTTCGCGTCCCGCCCGCCCACCAGCCCGGGCGTGCGGGTCGCCGGGAGCCACGCCGTGACCAGCCGGGACCAGCGCTCGGGGGCGGGCAGCTCCAGCCACTCGTCGTACGCCGGGGTGGCCGCGTACCGCTCGTCGGCCTCGCCGTCCGGGGCGATCAGGCCCGCCGCGTACGCCAGTTCCACCCAGAACGCGGCGACCGGCTCGGGCACGTCGAGGGCGACGGCGGTCCGCTTCAGGTCCCGCACGCTCAGCCCGCCGGCCCGCAGCACCGCCGGCCCGCCCTCGTCCCAGTCCTTCAGCAGCTCCTCCACGGTCGCGAGGGCGGTGTACGCCTGCCCGGCCGCGGTGCTGTCCACAACCTGTGGATGGTGCACGGCGGCGGCCTCGACCGCCGGCGGCACCGGCTCGGGCGTTTGGTGCGCGAGCCCCCGCCGCAGGTGCAGGGCGACCTCGCGCGGCAGCACGACCGTCCCGGGCGCCGTCGGCAGCAGCAGCCCCCGGTCCAGCAGCCAGCGCAGCCGGGGCGCCGGATCGGCCGTGACCTGCCCGTACGGCGGCCCCCACACCAGCCGCTCCAGCACGTCGAGGGAGTCGGCCGGGGCCTCGGCGAGCAGCGCGGCCATCCGGCGCCGGTTCGTGAACAGCCCGGTCAGGGAGGTCACCGCGGAGACCGAGTCGTGGGTCGAGGGCAGCCCGGCTGCCGTGACGATCTCCTGGATGCGCCCCGGGGACATCCCGGCGGTGGCCTCCTGGACCGTCGGGCCGAGCCCCGTCGGGGAGGGGTGCTGCGGCGAGGGCGCCAGCAGCTCACGGGCCGTGCGGACCAGCCGCAGCCGGTCGTCGCCGCCCCAGACCAGGGCCTGCTCGCGCAGGACGCCCAGGGCGTGCGGCAGGGCCTGGACGACGGCCGGGTCGGCGTCGTCCCCGGCCATGAGCCCGAGCAGTGCGTCGTACGTCGCCGGATCCGCCGCCACGGCCAGCGCCTCCGCCGTCTGGAGCGTGAACCGGTCCAGCCGCTCCAGGGCCCGCACGACCGAGGCCCGGGTCCCGGCGCGGGTCGCGAGCTGCGTGAGATCGGTGGGGACGGGCGTGATGAGATCCGGACGGCTGCGCAGGAGCGCGCCCAGCGAGACGTCGTCCCGCCCGCGGAGTGCTTCCGCGAGGGAACGGGGGGCCGCAGGCCTGTCCTCGGTGCTCATCCGGTCCACGGTAGCGGGTCGCCTCCGGAGGCCGGGCCGACTGTGCGCGGGCGGACGGGGCCGGTGCCGGACGGGCATGTGGGTCACCCGCTCGTACTCGCGGTACCGTCGAGCGACGGCGTCAGCCAACGCACACGCCCCGGAGGGGACTTCGTGGGGATTGAGAGCGACCAGGTCGTTTACGAGTATCTGAGCCGCGTCGGAGACGTGGCCCAGCAGCGGCAGTTGTCGTCGGCCACCCGCATGCGTCTGGTCGCGGACCTGCGCAACGAGATCGACCGGCGCCGCGCGAAGGCCACCGTCGACTCGCCCGCCGCCGTCCGCCGCATCCTGTCCCGCCTCGGCAGCCCCGACGAGGTCGTGGCGTCGGCCGCGGACGGCACGGGCGGCGGCGGTACGACGGACAGCGCCCCCGCCGCCGTGCCCGTACAGCGCGAGGCCCGCGAGCGGGACGAGCCGGACGAGCGGCCGAAGGGGGTCATGCGGCGCGTCGTACCGCGTCCCCGCCCGGCCCGGCCCGCCGAGGGGCCACGTCCCGCCGTCGAGGGCGCGGCCCCGCCGCACCTGGCCGCCGGGCACGAGCTCGGGGACAGCGCGGTCCAGCCGGACTGGTGGCGGGTGGAGAGCAGCCCCTTCGGGGCGGGCGACGACGTGCCGGGCTTCGTGGGCGGCGTGGAACTGCCGGACCTGCTGAAGCCGCCGAAGCCGAGGAAGCCGGAGCCGGCGAAGGCGGCGGCCGACGGGGAGCCGGTGCCGGTCGTCGAGGACGCCGGGGTGCCGGAGGAGACGGCCGGCAAGGCGAGTCGCCGGCGTCTCCCCGGTCTGCCCGCGGGCGGCTGGAGCAACCCGCTCCTCCTGATCGCCGCCGGTCTCCTCGTCGCGGGCGCCGTACTCGGCAACTGGTTCGTGCTGGTCCTCGGCTGGCTCATCGCCTACGCCTCCCGCCGCCTGAGCCCGGCCGAGACGAAGTGGGCGGTCGTGATCCTCCCCAGCCTCTCCGTCGCGGCCGGCATTCTCTGGCTGTGGGGCAGGATGAACGACCGCTGGGGCACCCCGATCACCGAGGGCCACATGAACGACGCGGTGGCGGAGACCTGGCCGTGGGTGGTCAGGGGCGCGGCGGTGGCGTCGGCGCTGTTCCTGGTCTGGCGCTCACAGCGCTCTCGTTAGGCCCTGTCGGACATGGCCGGTCACAGCGTGACGTCTGCCGTTCACACCGCCTGGGCACAATGGCCCATATGGCAATCACCGTCGGCTTCGACCTCGACATGACCCTCATCGACTCCCGCCCCGGCATCCGCGCCTGCTACCAGGAACTGTCCGAGCGGACGGGGACGTACATCGACGCCGACCTGGCGGTCACGCGGCTCGGGCCGCCGCTGGCCGAGGAGCTGATCAACTGGTTCCCGGCCGGCGAGGTCGAGACCGTGGCGGACGTCTACCGGGAGATCTACCCGACCGTCGCCATCGCCGAGACGCCCGCGCTCCCCGGCGCCCGGGAGGCCATCGCGGCCGTACGGGAGACCGGCGGACGCGCGATAGTCGTCACCGCCAAGTACGAGCCCAACGCCAAACTGCACCTCGCCCACCTCGGCATCGAGCCCGACGCGGTCATCGGCGACCTGTGGGCCGAACAGAAGGCGGAGGCGCTGCGCGAGTACGACGCGGGCGTCTACGTCGGCGACCACGTCGGGGACGTACGCGGCGCCCGGACGGCCGGCGCGCTGTCGGTCGCGGTGGCCACCGGCCCCTGCCCCCCGGAGGAACTGCGCGCGGCGGGCGCGGACATCGTCCTCACCGACCTGACGGAATTCCCCGGGTGGCTTTCGGACTACCGTCCCGCACGCGCCTGACGCCGGCCCGCCGCCACGGAACGCAGCACTCCCGCACCGGCCATCAGGAATCCGACCGCCATGAGCATGCTCAGGCCGAACATATAGGTCGGAAAGGGTGTCGTCCCCAGCAACAGCGGGGCGACCGTGACCAGTGTGGCCACGGCGCCGATGAAGAAGACGATGCCACCGGCACGGACCAGACGGTCACCGGGAGCGGCGGAATTCGTTTGGGTTTTGTCACGCACCCGACCAGGGTAGTTCCCAGCGCGAAGGAACAACCCGGTGACGTCTTGTCACCGGCCTGAAGAGCATTAGCCTTGGTACCGGCGGGTCGTACGACCCGCCCGAGTGCTATCCAGAGCCGTTTCAGAAGCAGTTTTCCGACGAGTACGAGGACGAGGACAGACGTGCCTACCGGCAAGGTCAAGTGGTTCAACAGTGAGAAGGGCTTCGGCTTTCTCTCCCGCGACGACGGCGGTGACGTCTTCGTCCATTCCTCGGTCCTCCCCGCCGGAGTCGAGACGCTCAAGCCGGGACAGCGGGTGGAGTTCGGGGTCGTCGCCGGACAGCGCGGCGACCAGGCGCTGTCCCTGACGATTCTGGATCCGACCCCCTCGGTCGCCGCCGCGACCCGCAAGAAGCCGGACGAGCTGGCTTCGATCGTCCAGGACCTGACGACTCTCCTGGAGAACATCACGCCGATGCTGGAGCGGGGCCGCTACCCCGAGAAGACCGCCGGCAAGAAGATCGCGGGCCTGCTGCGCGCGGTCGCCGACCAGTTGGACGTGTAGACCGCTTACGGGAAACGCAGCGCGTTCGGGCCGAGGGGCGGCACCAGCCCCTCGGCCGCCGCGCGTGTCAGCAGCCCTCGTACGGCGGCGTAGCCGTCCTCGCCGAGGTCGGCGGTGAACTCGTTGACGTACAGCCCGATGTGCTGGTCGGCGACGGCCGGGTCCATCTCCTGGGCGTGCTCCATGACGTACGGGCGGGACGCCTCGGGGTCGTCCCAGGCGGCGCGCACGGACGTCCGGATGGAGTCGGCGAGCAGCCGCAGCTTCTGCTCGCCCAGCGACCGCTTGGCGATGATCGCGCCCAGCGGGATGGGCAGCCCGGTGGTGTTCTCCCAGTGCTCGCCCATGTCGGCGAGCTTGTGCAGGCCGTAGTCGCGGTACGTGAAGCGCGCCTCGTGGATGACGAGCCCCGCGTCGACCTTGCCGTCCCGCACGGCCGGCATGATCTCGTGGAACGGCATGACGACGATCTCGCCGACCCCGTCGCCCAGCGTGTCCGCGGCCCACAGCCGGAACAGCAGATAGGCGGTGGACTTCTCACTGGGCACGGCGACCGTACGACCGGCGAGATCGACGTCCGCCTCCCGCGTCAGCACCAGCGGCCCGCACCCCCGCCCCAGCGCACCGCCGCACGGCAGGAGGGCGTACTCGTCGAGGACGTACGGCAGCACGGCGTACGACACCTTCAGCACGTCGAACTCGCCGCGCTCGGCCATGCCGTTGGTGATGTCGATGTCGGCGAAGGTCACGTCGAAGGCGGGGGCGCCGGGGACGCGGCCGTGGGCCAGGGCGTCGAAGACGAAGGTGTCGTTCGGGCAGGGGGAGTAGGCGATCTTCAGCTGCTCACTGGTCATGCCGGTTCCAACCCTCCAGTACGGGCACGATCTTCCCGAAACCCTCGGTGAGGGCCGCCAGGGCGTCGGGGATGCGCCAGGCGGCGCGGTCGCGCGGCCCGACGGGATTGGAGATCGCCCGGACCTCCAGCACGGGCACCCCGTGCGCGGCGGCGGCCTCGGCCACGCCGAAGCCCTCCATGGCCTCGGCGAGGGCGGTGGGGTGGCGCTCGCGGAGCGCGCGGGCCCGCGCGGCGGTCCCGGTCACGGTGGACACGGTGAGCACGGCCCCGGTGCGGGCCCCGACGGCGTTGCCTACCAGCCGTACGAGGTCCTCGGGCGGGTGGTGCCGCACGGTCCCGAACCCGAGCTCCGTGACCGACACGAACCCGTCATCGGTCTCGGCCCCCAGATCGGCCGCGACGATCTCATCGGCGACGACGAGCGATCCCACACTCGCCTCCGGCTGAAACCCCCCACCGATCCCGGCGGAGACGACGAGACCGTAGGGGTCGCCCTGGAGGACGGCGGCGGTGAGGGCGGAGGCGGTGGAGGCAGCGGCGAGGGCGGGCCCCACACCGGCGGCAATCACATCGATACCGCCGTGGGCAGTCGCGCCGCTACCGCCATGGGCAGTCGCGCCGCTACCGCCGTGGGCAGTCGTTCCGCTGGGGCGGAACGGGTGGGCACGGCCCACAACGCCGAGTGCCGTTTCATCGGACTCCAGGGACAGCGCCCCAAAGGCCCGAGCCACCGCGTCCCTCTCCACAGAAACCGCGGTGGCAACAAGCACCCTGCCCAGCCCAGCGGCAGCGATTACGCGTCCTTCTCCAGCTTGAAGTTCCACAGCCCCGACGTGTCCTTGTCGCCCTCCTTGATGGACACCAGCGTCGAGTTGCCCTGCGCCCCGTACTGGGCGTTGAAGAACACGCTGCCCGGAATGGTGCGGTACGTCTTGGTGCTGGAGTCGGTCAGCGGCTGACCGTTCATCAGGATCGTCCAGCCCTTGTCGGCGATCTCCGGGTCGACACCGAACCGCACGGTCTCGTCCGGGTCGACGGAGATGGTCTTGACGCCCTTGTCCTTCAGGCACTGCGTGAGGTCGGACGACTTCAGGGCGTCGCCCTCGCCGCCACAGGTGGCCTCGGAGTTCACCGAGTCGCTGCCCACGGTGACCGTGGCCATCGGCGTCGGCTTGTCACAGGCGGAGAGGACGAGCAGTCCGGCGGATACGACGCCGGCGGCGGCGACGGCGCGGCGGCGTCGCACAGCGGATTGCAACGTGGTCATGGGCGAAGGCTATCGGGCGCACGGGTAGGACCGCCCACGCGGGGTACGGCGTGCCCGTACGGCTACGCCACGCGCGGCCGCGTCGCACCACCGCGCCGGGCCGAGCCGATCAGCCCCCGTACGGTCGTCAGCCAGCCCGTGCCGACGATCGCGGCGCCCACCGCCAGCCCGAGCGTGCCGTTGAGCGGCATCACGATGCCGACCGCCCCGCCCAGCACCCAGGACACCTGGAGCAGCGTCTCGGAGCGGGCGAAGGCCGACGTACGGACCAGTTCGGGCACGTCCCGCTGGATCAGCGCGTCGAGCGACAGCTTGGCCAGGGCCTGCGCGAAGCCGGCGATCGCGGCCAGGCCGGCCACCAGGACCGCGCTGAAGAACAGCGCGGCCGTGATCGCCGCGCCCAGTACACACGCCACGACCGTCACGATGATGATCTCCGGCGCCCGGGACCGGAGCCACGCCCCCACGGCCGTACCGAGCGCGTTGCCGGCGCCCGCCGACACGCCCACTATCCCCAGGGACACGGCGGCGCTCTGGCCGGAGATCGGGTGCTCGCGCAGCAGGAAGGCGAGGAAGAAGATCAGGAAGCCGGTGAGGCAGCGGATGGAGGCGTTGGCGGCCAGGGCGTGGGTGACGGCCGGGCCGACCGTGCGCAGCCCGGGGCGCTTGACGGGACGGCGGTGCGGCCCGTGCAGGTGCTCCTCGTCCGCGGCCAGCAGGGCGGTGTCCTCGCCCTTGGCGGAGTCGACCTTCGGCGGCAGCGTGAACGACAGGAACGTCCCTGCCACGAAGATCACGAAGGCGCCGTAGAGGGGCCAGCGCGGCCCGACCTGCTGGAGTCCCGCGCCGATCGGCGCGGCGATGCCGGTGGCCAGGAGCCCGCCGAGGGTGACGCGCGAGTTGGCCTTGACCAGGGAGAAGCCGGGCGGCAGCAGCCGGGGCACGACGGCGCTTCTGACCACCCCGTACGCCTTCGAGGCGACGAGGACGCCGAGCGCCGCCGGGTACAGCTGGATGCTGCCGCTGACGACCGCGCCGGACAGGATGAGCGCGAGCAGCGCCCGGGCCAGCATCGCCCCGGCCATCGCGGCCCGGCGGCCGTGCGGGATGCGGTCGAGGAGCGGGCCGATCACCGGCGCGAGGAGGGTGAAGGGCGCCATGGTGATGGCGAGGTACAGCGCGACCCGGCCGCGGGCCTCGTCGGTCGGCACGGAGAAGAACACGGTCGACGCGAGGGCGACGGTGATCATCACGTCTCCGGCGCCGTTCACGCCGTGCAGCTCGATCAGCTTGCCGAGGCCGGACTCGCCGGCGCCGTGCGCGTGGGTGGCCTTGCGGATGCCGCGTGCGGTGCCGGTGAAGGGCAGGTGCAGAGCACGGCCGACCGTGCGGAAGGAGCCGCGCAAGCGGCCCGGCCCGCTCAGTCGGCTGCTTCCCTTGACCCCTTTCGACCCACCGGTCCCGGTGTCGCCCTGGGGCGTCCTCGCGGCTGCCACGTCGTCATAGTGCCCCGAGATGGCTATGGGTAGTGCCATTACCGCCCGTATAGGGCCTGTGGGGTGACTGTCCGGGTTGCCGGCGCCCGGGTGAGACGGTGGCCGGAGCCGTCGGTCAGGACCGTCGGTGTACGCGAAGTGGGGCGGAAGGGTAGCGTGCGTATCTCAGCCATCCCGCAAAATGGATGAAGGACGTCGACGCGGTCCCCTGGTCCGCTCCGTCCGCCCCCGGCGCTGGGAGTGGCGCACTCGTGAGACGGCGTATGGAGAGAAGCGATACCTGTGAGCGCAGCGACAACGCGAAGCCGCACCCCTGACCGTCTGTGCGCCGAGGCCGTCGACCTCGCCCGCGCCGCAGCCGAGGAGGCCGCGGCACCAGGAATCGTCGGCGAGCACGTGGAGCTGGTCTCCGAAGGAGATCGCGTTGTCACGCACTTCTTCGAGTGCAAGGAGCTGGGGTACCGGGGCTGGCGCTGGGCCGTGACGGTGGCCCGGGCCTCCCGGGCGAAGATCGTCACGGTGGACGAGGCGGTGCTGCTGCCCGGCCCGGACGCGGTGCTCGCGCCGGAGTGGGTGCCGTGGAGCGAGCGGCTGCGGCCCGGCGACATGGGTCCGGGCGATCTGCTGCCCACGGACGCGGAGGACCTGCGCCTGGAGCCCGGCTGGACCGGCGAGGACGAGCCGCCGCCGAACTCCGTCGTCTCCGAGGACATGGCCGCCCTGGCCGAGGCCGAGGACGCGGAGGTCACGGCGGGCCCCTTGGCCGTCCCCGCCCGCGGATCGATCGCGGCGGTGGCCGAGGAACTCGGCGTGCGCCGTGCCCGGGTGCTGTCCCGCTACGGCCTGCACATCGCCGCCGACCGCTGGGAGGAAGCCTTCGGCCCCAAGACCCCGATGGCACAGGCGGCCCCCGCCGCCTGCGTGAGCTGCGGCTTCCTGCTCCGTATCGGCGGTTCCCTGGGCCAGGCCTTCGGCGTCTGCGGCAACGAGTTCTCCCCGGCCGACGGCCGCGTCGTCTCCCTGGCCTACGGCTGCGGCGGCCACTCCGAGGCCGCGGTCATGCCGAAGCCGCCGCAGCCGGCCCCGCCGGTCATCGACGAGACCCGGGTGGACCCGTTCCCGCTGCGCCCGGCCCCGGACTCGGGCTCGGTGCCGGTGGCGGCGGACGAGGACACGGAGGAGCTGGGCCACTCGTAGCCGAGTCCCCGCCCGGCCGCTCGCCGTCGCTCCCGCCGCATGGGGGGATTTCGTGACGTACGCGTCCGAGGGCCGGCCGGAGCCGGACGGCGCGCACACCCCCGCTCCCCAGGCGGTACCTTCGTCCTCTCGTCGATGAGGAGAAGGAACGTGAGCAGCAAGTTCGTGCGGCCCGCCGCCGAGGGTGCCGACCCGTTCGGTACGGCACGCCTGCGGCGCGGCGTCATCGACGCCTGGGCCACCAGCCCCGCCCGGTTCCGGGAGGACGCCAACGCCGAGGAGGACCTGGTCCTCGGTGGCTACCGGGACCGGCTCGTCGTCGAACTCGCGCAGAACGCCGCCGACGCGGCGGCCCGGGCCGGTGCGCCCGGGCGGCTGCGGCTCACCCTCCGTGACGGCGTGCTCGTCGCCGCCAACACCGGCGCGCCGCTGGACGCGGCCGGGGTCGAGTCGCTGTCCACCCTGCGCGCGTCGGCGAAGCGGGAGACTCACGAGCAGGCCGTCGGGCGGTTCGGCGTCGGATTCGCCGCCGTCCTCGCCGTCACCGACGAGCCCGCCGTCGTCGGCCGGCACGGCGGCGTTCGGTGGTCACTGGCCGAGGCGCGGGAGCTGGCCGCCGAGACCGCCCGGCACAGCCCCGGCCTCGGGGACGAGATCCGGCGGCGCGACGGTCACGTACCGCTGCTGCGGCTGCCGTTCGCCGCGGAGGGCACCGCCCCGGACCCGTACGACACCGCCGTCATTCTGCCGCTGAGGGACGCGGCCGCCGCCGATCTCGCCGAGCGGCTGCTGCGGGCGGTCGACGACGCGCTGCTGCTCACCCTCGCCGGTCTCGAAGAGGTCGTCGTCGAGATCAACGGCGAGAGCCCCCGGACGATCTCCCGCCGCACCGACGGCCCCTTCACCGTCATCGACGACTCCGGCGACGGCGTCACCTACTGGCGCACCTGCGCCGCCCACGGCCCCCTCAACCCCGAGCTGCTCACCGGCCGGCCCGTCGAGGAGCGGCTGCGCCCGCACTGGTCGGTCACCTGGGCCGTGCCCGTGGACTCCGACGGCAGCCCGGCCCGGCCCCGCACCAGCCCGGTCGTGCACGCCCCCACGCCCAGCGACGAGCCGCTCGGCGTCCCGGCCCTGCTCATCGCCTCCTTCCCGCTGGACTCCACCCGCCGGCACGCCGCCCCCGGCCCGCTGACCGACTTCCTGATCGAGCGCGCGGCCGACTCCTACGCCGAACTCCTCGGCGCCTGGCGGCCGGTGACGGCCGGTCTGATCGACCTCGTGCCCGGGCCGCTCGGCAAGGGGGAGCTGGACGGCGCCCTGCGCCGGGCGATCCTGGAGCGGCTGCCGCGCACCTCCTTCCTGCCGCCCGCCGCCGAGCCCAGCGGGCACGACGACGAGGAGTCGCCCGAGTCGCTGCGCCCCCGGGACGCCGAGGTCGTCGAGGGCGCGGGCGCGGACACGGTGCGGGTGCTCGCCGAGGTGCTGCCCACCCTGCTGCCCGCCGGGCTGGAACGCCGGGCGGAGTTGCGCACCCTGGGCGTCGCCCGCGTGCCGCTGACCGACGCGATCGACCGGCTGGCCGGGCTGGAGAAGGACCCCGGCTGGTGGCGGCGGCTCTACGACAGCCTGGCCGGGGTCGACCCGGACCGGCTGTCGGGCCTGCCGGTGCCGCTCGCGGACGGCCGTACGACGATCGGGCCCCGGCAGGTCCTGCTGCCCAGTCCCGACGCCACCGGTACCGACCCGGAGACCCTGGCCCGGCTCGGACTGAAGGTCGCCCATCCGGAGGCCGCGCACCCCATCCTGGAGAAGCTGGGCGCCCTGCCCGCGACCCCTCGGGCCGTGCTCACCACCCCGCAGGTCAGGGCCGCCGTCGCCGCGTCGCTCGACGACGAGGGCGGCGCGCTGTGGGAGGAGGACACCCTCGACGCGGAGGAACTGGCCGACACCGTGCTCGCGTTGGTGCGGGACGCCGGTCTGGAGCCCGGTGACGAGCCCTGGCTCGGTGCGCTCGCCCTGCCCGACGAGGACGGCGAACCGGCCCCGGCCTGCGAACTCGTCTTCCCGGGTGGCCCGTTCGCCCAGGTCATGCGCGAGGGCGAACTGGCCGCGGTGGACGCCGAGCTGGCCTCGAAGTGGGGCGAGCAGCCGCTGGCGGCCTGCGGGGTGCTGCTGAACTTCGCGCTCGTCCGCGCCACCGACGTCGTCCTCGACCCCGACGAACTGGAGCCGCGCGAGGGCGACTTCGCCGAGCCCGACGACCCCGGCCTGCTGGACGCGGTCGACGTGTGGGCGGAGGACGTCCTCGACCGTTTCCCGGACAGCCCGGTGCCGCCGGTCGCCACCGAGATCGTCGCCGTACGGGATCTGGACCTGGTCGACGAGGACAAGTGGCCCCAGGCCCTGTCCCTGCTGTCGCAGCCGCCCCTGCGGGACGCGATCGTGCAGCCCGTGCGCGTCCTGCTGCCGGACGGCACGCACGAGGTCGTACGGCCGTACACGGCGTGGTGGCTGCGCGGGAACCCGGTGCTCGACGGGCGCCGCCCGGCCGGGCTGCGGGCCGCCGGCGGCGACCCGCTGCTGCGCGGTCTCTACGAGGAGGCCGACGCGACCGGGTTCGAGGACGAGCAGGTGCTGCGGGCGCTGGGGGTACGGACGTCCGTCGCCGCGCTGCTGGACGAGCCCGGCGGTGCCGCCGAACTGCTCGACCGGCTCGCCGACCCGGAGCGCGAGGTGGCGGACGCCCAACTCCACGCGCTGTACGGGGCCCTGGCCGAACTGGACCCGGAGCAGGTGACCCTGCCGGACGAGCTGCGTGCCGTCATCGACGGCCGGGTGGAGGTCGTGGACGCGGCCGACGCCGTGGTGTGCGACTCACCCGATCTGCTGCCGTTCACGGAAGGCGTCCCGCTGCTCCCGGTCCGCCCGTCCCGGGCCGCCGAGCTCGCCGAACTCTTCCAGGTACGGCGCCTGAGCGAGTCGGTCACGGGGCGGGTCGGCTCCGAGGGCACCGAACACGACGTCCCTGACTCGGTCCGGGTCCTGCTCGGCCCCCGCACCCCCTCCTCCTACATCGAGCACGGGGAACTCGTCGTGGACGGCGTGGAGATCGACTGGCGGCTCACCGACGACGGTGTCCTGCACGCCGCCACGCTGGAGGGCGTGGCAGCGGGGCTCGCGTGGGCGGCGGGGCAGTGGCCGCGGCGGTTCGAGGTGGCGGCACTGCTGGAGGATCCGTCGCGGACGGAGGAGCTGGCGCGGGATCGGTGGTTCGACTGAAGTGTGCGATGGCGTTTGGCTGTTCGGTGAAAACTCCCGCACAAATTTTTCACTCGCCGTACAACCAAGCCCATCGCTCGCGCATCTGATCACGTGAGTCAACAGACTCCACGATCACTTGGGCCCCAGGAGCCGACGACGAGCGCCGGGGCCCCTCTCCACCTGGAGAACGCATGCGTATCCGAGCCACTGTGGCCGCCGTCACCGGTGCCCTGGCCCTTTCCGCCTTCGCCGTGCCGGCCGCGCAGGCCGCCGAGCCGAAGGTTCCCGCGGACATCGCCGCCGCCAGCGAGGTCGTCCACCCCGACTCCGGCCGGTCGGCCTTCGCCGCCGCCGAGGACGGCACGCCGTACGCCATGAACGCGACCTTCTCCTCCGTCAAGGTCAACAACGGCAAGAACATCGCCGTCGGCACCACCAACGTGGTGAAGGTGCCCGTCACCTTCAAGCTGACGCACGGCGCGGACGTCGACATCCACGCGGCCGACTTCTTCGCGGGCATCGAGCTGTACCGCGGCGCCTCGTTCGACGAGTCGGTCTTCTTCTTCGACAGCAACGACGCGAGCTGCACGGACTCCTCCGCGACCGTCGCCAACTGCAAGGCCACCGTCCAGATCGACCCGTTCGCGCTGCTGAACGAGGACGCCGGCTCCTGGAAGGCCGCGGGCTTCGCGGTCGCCTTCAACGGCGAGGACCCGGAGAACCCGAACCTGGACAACGTCGGTGTCGCGGTGACGGACCCGACCAACTCCTTCAAGCTCCAGCGCTACTCGAAGCTGACGGTCAACGCCTCCCCGGAGCCCGTGACGAAGGGCAAGACCATCACGGTCACCGGCAAGCTCTCGCGTGCCAACTGGGACGACAACAAGTACCACGGCTACACCAACCAGCCGGTGAAGCTCCAGTTCCGCAAGAAGGGCTCGGACACCTACACCACGCTGAAGACCATCAAGTCCAACTCCACGGGCGAGCTGAAGACCACCGTCAAGGCCTCCACCGACGGCTACTTCCGCTACTCCTTCGCGGGCACGACGACCACGCCGGCGGTCAACGCCACGGGTGACTTCGTCGACGTGAAGTAACCCGGGCTACGCCGGGAAGCGGCGGTCCACCCATCTCCAGGTGAGCTCCAGGGTGGCCGCCGCCACCGCCGCGATCCCGACCGCCAGCCACGGCATCGTCACGCCGACCAGCTTCAGCGCGAAGAAGTCCTGGAGCCACGGCACGACGAGGACCAGCAGGAAGGCCCCGGCCATCGTCGCCACCAGGGCGATACGCCACCAGGTGTAGGGGCGGGCGATGATCGCCAGGACCCACATCGAGATGAGGAACAGCGTGAGCGTCGCGGCGCTGGTCTCCGCGTCCAGGGCGCCCGCGCCCGTGTAGTGCCGCCGGGCGAGCAGGTAGGTCGCGAAGGTCGCCATCGCGGCCACCGCCCCGCCCGGGATCGCGTACCGCATCACCCGCCGCACGAAGTTCGGCTTCGCGCGTTCCTTGTTGGGCGCGAGCGCGAGGAAGAAGGCCGGGACGCCGATCGTCAGGGTCGAGAGCAAGGTCAGGTGGCGTGGCAGGAACGGGTACTCGACCTGCGAGCAGACCACCAGGATCGCCAGCAGCACCGAGTAGACCGTCTTGACGAGGAACAGGGTCGCGACCCGCGTGATGTTGCCGATCACCCGGCGGCCCTCCGCCACCACCGACGGCAGCGTCGCGAAGCTGTTGTTCAGCAGCACGATCTGCGCGACCGCCCGGGTCGCCTCCGAGCCGGAGCCCATCGCGACGCCGATGTCGGCGTCCTTCAGGGCGAGCACGTCGTTCACCCCGTCGCCCGTCATCGCGACCGTGTGCCCGCGGGACTGCAACGCGCCCACCATGGTCCGCTTCTGCTGCGGGGTGACCCGCCCGAAGACCGTGCCGTCGTCGAGGGCCTCGGCCATTCCCTCCTGCTCGGCGGGCAGCCGGCGCGCGTCCACGGTGGTGCCGGACAGCCCCAGCTTGGAGGCGACCGCGCCCACCGACACCGCGTTGTCGCCGGAGATGACCTTGGCGGCCACGTTCTGCTCGGCGAAGTAGCGCAGCGTGTCGGCCGCGTCCGGCCGCAGCCGCTGGTCCAGGACCACCAGCGCGGTGGGCTTCGCTCCCTCGGACACCTCCGGGTCGTCGAGGTCGCGGTCGACCCGGGCGAGCAGCAGCACCCGCAGGCCCCGCTCGTTCAGCCGCTCGGTCTCGGCGAGGGCCGGATCGTCCTCGGGGAGCAGCACGTCCGGCGCCCCCAGCAGCCAGGTGCTGGTCTCCCCGTCGGCCTCGGCGAACGCGGCGCCGCTGTACTTGCGGGCGGAGGAGAACGGCAGCGCCTGGGTGCAGCGCCAGTCCTCGGCGGCCGGGTAAGCGTCGATGATCGCCTTGAGCGAGGCGTTCGGCCGGGGGTCGGACTCGCCGAGGGCGCCGAGCACCCGGCGTACGTACGTCTCGTCGGAGCCCTGGAGGGGCCGCAGCCCGGTGACGTCCATGCCGCCCTCGGTGAGGGTGCCGGTCTTGTCGAGGCAGACGGTGTCGACCCGGGCCAGCCCCTCGATCGCGGGCAGCTCCTGGACGAGGCACTGCTTGCGGCCCAGGCGGATGACGCCGATGGCGAAGGCGACCGAGGTGAGCAGGACCAGCCCCTCGGGGACCATCGGGACGATGCCGCCGACCGTGCGGGCGACGGAGTCCTTGAAGGCGTTGTCCTTCACGAACAGCTGGCTGATGATCAGGCCGATCGCGGTCGGCACCATCATCCACGTGACGTACTTGAGGATCGTGGAGATGCCGGAGCGCAGCTCGGAGTGGACGAGGGTGAACCGGGACGCCTCCTCGGCGAGCTGCGCGGCGTACGCCTCCCGCCCGACCTTCGTGGCCTGGAAGGCCCCGCCGCCCGCGACCACGAAGCTGCCCGACATCACCTGGTCTCCGGGGCGCTTGACGACCGGGTCCGCCTCGCCGGTGAGCAGCGACTCGTCGATCTCCAGCCCGTCGGCCTCGACGCAGACACCGTCGACGACGACCTTGTCGCCGGGCCCGATCTCGATCAGGTCGTCGAGGACGATCTCGGAGGTGCTGACCTCGCCGGAGGCCCCGTCCCGGCGGACGGTGGGACGCACCTCGCCGATCAGCGCGAGCGAGTCCAGCGTCTTCTTCGCCCGCCACTCCTGGACGATCCCGATCCCGGTGTTGGCGAGGATCACGAAGCCGAACAGGCTGTCCTGGATCGGCGCGACGACCAGCATGATCAGCCAGAGCACGCCGATGATCGCGTTGAAGCGGGTGAAGACGTTCGCGCGGACGATGTCGACGGTGGAGCGGCTGCTGCGCACCGGCACGTCGTTGACCTGGCCGCGCTCGACCCGCTCGGCGACCTGAGCCGTGGTCAGGCCGGTCTCGCGTGAGGTGACCGTCGCCGGCCGCGTGGAGTCGGTCCGGGCACCCGCGTCGAGATGCGTCATGCATTCGACGGTACGTGCGGATTTGCCGCTTCACCTGCCGAATGCGGGGAAGATCCGACCTGGGAAGGACGGACGTCCTGCCCTGGTCGTACGGCAGTTGTACGCCCTCGGAGCACCGTCGGACCCTCGGTGCCACCCGCGCGGTCAGCCCGCCCGGCGCGCGGTGAGCAGCAGGTACTCCCACTCCAGGGCGGTCCCGCCCCCGCCCGTCCCCAGGTCGCCGTCGCGGGCGAGGTCCGCCAGGTCGCGGTCCAGGGCGGCGGTGCGCTCGGGGTCGCCGGCGATGTTCTTGTAGACGGTGATCGTGGGGCCGTAGCGCTCCTTGAAGTAGTCGCGGAACGCCTCGGGCGTCTCGAAGCGGTCGACCCGGACGGTCCGCCGCTCGGCGCGCACGTCCGTGACCCGGTCGCCGAGGAGGGCTCGCACATGGTCCTCGTCCCCCCACAGCGGGGGCGGCTGCGCACCCGGCGGGGGCGGCGGCGCGTACGGCTTCATGGTGGCGAACATCCGGCCGATGAAGCCCTGCGGCGTCCAGCTCAGCAGGCCGATGGTGCCGCCGGGACGGCAGACCCGGACGAGTTCGTCGGCGGTCTGCTGGTGGTGCGGTGCGAACATCACCCCGACGCAGGAGAGCACGGTGTCGAACTCCGCGTCGCCGAAGGGCAGGGCCTCGGCGTCGGCCTCCTGCCAGGTGAGGTGGGCGCCCTGCTTCTCGGCCACCCGCCGGCCGGCCTCGAACAGTTCCGGAGCCAGGTCCGAGGCGACCACGTCCGCGCCGGCCAGGGCCGCCGGGATCGCGGCGTTGCCGGTGCCGGCGGCCACGTCCAGCACCCGCTGACCGGAGCGCACCCCGCACGCCTCGACCAGGACCGCCCCGAGACCGGGGATGACCTCGGCGGCCAGGGACGGGTAGTCGCCCTGCGCCCACATCGCCCGGTGCTTGGCCTTCAGAGCCCGGTCGGCCTCGGCCGAACTGTTCTGCGTCGTCATGGCAGCGCTCCTCACCGGTGGGCGGCGGCCGCGACGGTTTCGGGCGATTCGCCCCCTCCTCCGAGAGTAGGGAGGGGACGGAGGTGTGTCTCGCCGGAAGCGGGCGTGAACGCGCCTACTCGGCCGACGGAGTCGCCGTCACGTCCTGCTGGGCCGCGGCCCGCTTGATCGCGGCATCACGCTTGCGGACGTACCAGATGCCGATCAGCCCCAGACCGGCGCCGGCCAGGCAGGTCCACACCCACCAGGTGTGGCCGCGGTCGTCGAACCAGCCGTAGAAGGGGAGCTGGACCAGGAAGAGGACGAACCAAAGGATCGTGCCGCCGGTGACGGTGGCGACCACGGGGCCCTCCAGGGGCTCCGGCGCCTCGTGTCTGGGGGTCCATTTCGCCATGGGGACAGCTTACGAGGCGATCAGGTCTACGCGCGCAGATGTGCGATCGCGGCCTTATATGTTCATACTGAAACGGTTTGTGTCTGACCACTTCTCTTCGTAGGAAACACCAAACATATGTCCTCCTCGGCTCCCGCCAAGGTCCCCGCCCCTGAACAGCCGGGAGCCGGGCCCACGTACGGCGCACTCGACCGCTTCTTCCGGATCTCCGAGCGGGGCAGCACGCTGTCCCGCGAGGTCCGGGGCGGCCTCGCCACCTTCTTCGCGATGGCCTACATCATCGTGCTGAACCCGATCATCCTCGGCAGCGCCAAGGACATGTACGGTCACCAGCTCGACAACGGACAGCTGGTCACCGCGACGGCCCTCACGGCCGCGCTCACCACCCTCCTCATGGGCGTCATCGGCAACGTGCCGATCGCGCTCGCCGCCGGCCTGGGTGTGAACTCCGTCGTCGCCCTCCAGCTCGCCCCGCGCATGTCCTGGCCGGACGCGATGGGCATGGTGGTCCTCGCCGGGTTCGTGGTCATGCTGCTGGTCGCCACGGGGCTGCGCGAGCGCGTGATGAACGCCGTCCCCTACGGGCTGCGCAAGGCCATCTCCATCGGTATCGGCCTGTTCATCATGCTGATCGGGCTCGTCGACGCCGGCTTCGTCTCCCGCATCCCGGACGCCGCCCGGACCACCGTCCCGCTCCAGCTCGGCGGCGACGGCCACCTCGACGGCTGGCCGGTCCTGGTCTTCGTCCTGGGCGTGCTGCTCACGCTCGCCCTGATCGTGCGCAAGGTCTCCGGCGCGATCCTGATCTCGATCGTCGCCATGACCGTCGTGGCCGTGGTCATCGAGGCCGTGGCCAAGGTGCCGAGCTGGGGCCTGACCACACCCAAGTGGCCCGGCAACCCGGTCGCCGCCCCCGACTTCGGGCTGGTCGGGCAGGTCAGCCTGTTCGGCGGCTTCGAGAAGGTCGGCCTGCTGACCGGTGTGCTGTTCGTCTTCACCGTGCTGCTGTCGTGCTTCTTCGACGCGATGGGCACCATCATGGGCGTCTCCGACGAGGCGAAGCTGACCGACGCCCAGGGGCAGATGCCCGGCATCAACAAGGTGCTGTTCGTCGACGGCCTCGCGGTCGCCGCCGGCGGCGCCAGCTCCTCCTCGGCGACCACCGCCTTCGTCGAGTCCACGGCCGGTGTCGGCGAGGGCGCCCGTACCGGCCTCGCGAACGTCGTCACCGGCGGCCTCTTCGCCGCCGCCCTCTTCCTGACGCCGGTCGCCACGATGGTGCCGTCCCAGGCGGCCACCCCGGCCCTGCTCGCGGTCGGCTTCCTGATCCTGGCCGGCTCGGTCAAGGAGATCGACTGGGCGGACCACACGATCGCCATCCCGGCCTTCGTGACGATGGTGATGATGCCGTTCACGTACTCGATCACCAACGGCATCGGCATGGGCTTCGTCACCTTCGTGGTGCTGCGCCTGGCGGCCGGGCGGGGCCGGGAGGTGCCGACGGCGATGTACGCGGTGGCGGCGGTGTTCGCGTTCTACTACCTGATGCCGGCGCTGGGCCTGACCTGATCCCCGTCGCCGGAGTCGGGTGATCCGTAGAACCTCTCCGTCTCCTCGACGGCGGTCTGGAACCGCTGGTCGAAGTCATCCCGAATGAGCGTCCGGACGACATAGTCCTGGACGCTCATTCCCCGTTTCGCGGCCTGGTGCCGGAGCCGTTCGAGCAGGTCGTGGTCTATTCGCAGGCTGAGCACACTGGTCCCCATGACCATGAGGGTCGCGGCACCGATCGGTACGGCGGGGCGCGTTCCGCCGCCGTGTCACCCATATGAGTGATGTCACGGTTCAGTGGCGGGCGTCACGGACGGTCCTGCGTGTTACCGCTGGTCTTTAGCGAGAGTAATGAGTTACGCTAAAGAACATGCCGGACCTCAGCCATGGCGACGACGTAGCCGCCGTGAACTCCCTCCGCTCCGCCGTGATGCGGCTCTCCCGTCGGCTCAAGCACCAGCGGGTCGACGAGTCGCTCAGCCCCACCGAGATGTCGGTGCTCGGCACCCTGTCCCTGTGCGGCAGGGCCACCCCGGGCGAGCTCGCCCGCAAGGAGCACGTCCAGCCGCCCTCGATGACCCGCATCGTGGCGCTGCTGGAGTCCAAGGGACTGGTCCGTCTGGAGCCGCACCCCGAGGACCGGCGCCAGAAGGTCGTGACGCGCACCGAGCAGGCAGAGGCGATGCTCGAGGAGAGCCGCCGCAAGCGCAACGCGTTCCTGGCCACATTGGTGGAAAACCTCGACGAGGACGAGTGGGCGAAACTGCGCGCCGCCGCCCCCGTGCTGGAGAAACTCGCGCATCTGTAAGCCGTACGTCGCAAGGAGGCGAACCCTTTGAGTTCGGGACCCGGAGCAGCTTCCGTCCCCGCACCTGATCCCCACGACTCCCCGCCCACCTCCGACACCCGCCCGCGCAAGTCCTCGATGTTCTCCTCCCTGAAGGTGAGGAACTACCGCCTGTTCTTCATGGGACAGGTCGTCTCCAACATCGGCACCTGGATGCAGCGCATCGCCCAGGACTGGCTGGTCCTCAGCCTCACCGGCTCCTCCGCGGCCGTCGGCATAACGACGGCGCTCCAGTTCCTGCCGATGCTGCTCTTCGGCCTCTACGGCGGTGTCCTCGTCGACCGGCTGCGCAAGCGGCCCACCCTGCTCGTCACACAGTCGGCGATGGCCCTCACCGCCCTCGCCCTCGCCGTCGCCGTCCTCACCGGTCACGTCCAGGTGTGGCACGTGTACGTCGCCGCCTTCGCGGTCGGTCTCGCCACGGTGGTCGACAACCCGGCCCGGCAGTCCTTCGTCTCCGAGCTGGTCGGCCCGCGGCAGTTGCAGAACGCGGTCAGCCTGAACTCGGCGAACTTCCAGTCCGCCCGCCTGGTCGGCCCCGCCGTCGCGGGCATACTGATCACCGGCGTCGGCACCGGCTACGCGTTCCTCTTCAACGGCCTGTCCTTCATCGCGCCGCTCACCGGCCTGCTGCTGATGCGCGCCCGCGAACTGCACGTCATCGAGCGCGCCCCGCGCGGCAAGGGGCAGCTTCGCGAAGGCGTGCGCTATGTCACCGGCCGCCCGGAGCTGATCTGGCCGATCGTCCTGGTCGGATTCGTCGGCACGTTCGCCTTCAACTTCCCCGTCTACCTCTCGGCCTTCGCGGACGACGTGTTCCACGCGGGCGCGGGCGCCTACAGCATGTTCAACACGCTGATGGCGGTCGGCTCGGTCGCGGGCGCCCTGCTCGCCGCCCGGCGCGGCACGGCCCGGCTGCGGCTGCTGATCGCGGCGGCCCTGGTCTTCGGCGCGCTGGAGATCGTGGCGGCCACGACACCGACGTTGTGGATGTTCGCCCTGCTCATGGTCCCGCTGGGCCTGTTCGGCATGACGGTCAACGTCACGACGAACACCAGCATCCAGATGTCCACGGACCCGGCCATGCGCGGCCGTGTCATGGCCCTCTACATGATGGTCTTCCTCGGCGGCTCCCCGGTCGGCGCGCCGATCGTCGGCTGGATCACCGACACGTACGGCGCCCGGGTCGGCCTCGCGGCCGGCGGTGCGGTCGCGGCGCTTGCCGCTGCGGTGATCGGCCTGGTCCTGGCCCGGGTGGGCAACCTCCGGCTGTCGGTGGGCTGGCACCGGGGGCACCCGAGGGTGCGGTTCGTGCCCCGGGAGCACCGGGAGGAGCTGGCCCCGGCGGCGTGAGGCGGGCGTCAGTCGCGGGGGAACTCGCCGGTCCCGAGGACGAGGCCGACGACGGTGCCGGTCAGGTCCACGTCGTCCCCGAAGTCGAGACTCAACTCGCCCCGGTACTCGCCGTCCTTGGGCTTGGTGTGCAGATGCCAGCGGCCGGTGTACGGATCCACGATCAGGTACACCGGCACCTCGGCCGCGGCGTAGGCGTCCTTCTTGGGGCCGTAGTCGTTCGCCGCGGTCTTCCTGGAGATCACCTCGGCGACGAACTCGACGTCCTGGTAGCGCCACAGCCCCTTGGCGTTCTTCGCCGCGCCCTCCGCCATCACGGTCACGTCGGAGGCGAAGCCGTTGAGATGGCCCGGGTAGTCGACGCGGACGTCGGACTTCACGCGCTTGCGCGGGTACTTGGCGCGCAGCTGGTCATAGATGTCCGCGATGATGTCCCAGTGGGTGTCCCGCTGAGGCGCCATGAAGATGTTCCCCCCGACGATCTCGACCTTGTAACCCTCGGGGACGGGCATCGTCTCCACCCACTCGAACATCATGTCGAGGGTGAGTTCGCCGCTGCTGTCGGCCATCTCGATCCTGTCGTCAAGGACGGTCATCGTGGCGCTCCTCCCCGGCCGCACCCGTGGATGGATCCGGCCGCGCAGTACAACGATACGCACGGTGACCAGGACACGCCCGGATCTCCGGGCGGGGCGGGCAGACTGGCGCCATGAGACTCTTCGCGGCCGTGCTGCCCCCTGACGAGGTGTGTCGTGAACTCGGTGCCGCCGTGGACGCCTTGCACGAGCTGCCCGGGGCGGACGGGCTGCGGTGGACCGGTCGGGCCGGGTGGCACTTCACGCTTGCCTTCTACGGGGAGGTCGACGACGAGCTCCTTCCGGAGCTGTCGGCCCGGCTGGAGCGGGCGGCCCGCCGTACCGGTCCCTTTCCGCTCGCCGTGCGCGGCGGCGGTCAGTTCGGGCACGGCCGTGCCCTGTGGGCCGGGGCGGAGGGCGACCTGGCGACCCTGCGGCTGCTGGCCGAGCGGGCGGAGGCGGCGGCGCGCCGGGCGGGCCTGCCGATGGGGGAGCACCGCCGCTACAAGCCCCACCTCACGCTGGCGCGCAGCCGGGACGCCGTCGACGTCCGGGCCTGCGTCGAGGCCCTGGACGCGTTCGCGAGCCGCCCCTGGACGGTGGAGGACCTCACGCTGGTGCGGAGCAATCTGCCGACCTCGGGGGTCGCGGGCGAGCAGCCCCGCTACGAGGCGGTCGCCCGCTGGCCCCTCGGCGGCGCCGGTTAGGCTCGGGGCGTGGACCCGAAGACCCGGAACCGGATCATGGCCGGTGTGCTCGTGCTGATGTTTCTCGTCGTCGCCCTGGCTTCCGTGCTGGGGAGGTAGGGCGGTGGGGGAACCGCGGACGGCTGCGTTCCGGCTGCGGGCCGGTGGTGGCCGGTCGCGCAGTTCCCCGCGCCCCTGACGGGGCAGCTGCCCTCACGACATCACCAGGCGAAGGCCTCCGGCGAGGGGCCCGGGCCGGGGAAGATCTCGTCCAGGCCGGTCAGGAGCTCCTCGGACAGCTCCAGCTCGGCCGCGCGGACCGCGGAGGCGAGCTGCTCGGCCGTGCGCGGGCCGACGATCGGGCCGGTCACGCCGGGGCGGGTGAGCAGCCAGGCCAGGGCGGCCTCGCCGGGCTCGATGCCGTGCTTGTCGAGCAGGTCCTCGTAGGACTGGATCTGCGCGCGGGTGGCGGGGTCGGCGAGCGCGTCGGCCGCGCGGCCGGAGGTGCGGCGACCGCCCTGGGCCTCCTTCTTGAGCACACCGCCCAGCAGACCGCCGTGCAGCGGCGACCAGGGGATCACGCCGAGGCCGTAGTCCTGAGCGGCCGGGATGACCTCCATCTCGGCACGCCGCTCGGCGAGGTTGTACAGGCACTGCTCGCTGACCAGCCCTATGGTCCCGCCCCGCCGGGCGGCGCTCTCGTTGGCCTGGGCGATCTTGTAGCCCGGGAAGTTCGACGACCCGACGTAGAGGATCTTGCCCTGCTGGACCAGGACGTCGATCGCCTGCCAGATCTCCTCGAAAGGCGTGTCCCGGTCGATGTGGTGGAACTGGTAGACGTCGATGTAGTCCGTCTGGAGCCGCTTGAGGCTGGCGTCCACGGCACGCCGGATGTTGAGGGCGGAGAGCTTGTCGTGGTTGGGCCAGGCCGGGCCGTCGGCGCCCATGTTGCCGTAGACCTTGGTGGCGAGGACGACCTTGTCGCGCCGCCCCTCGCCCTTGGCGAACCAGGTGCCGATGATGCTTTCGGTGCGGCCCTTGTTCTCGCCCCAGCCGTAGACGTTGGCGGTGTCGAAGAAGTTGATGCCCGCGTCCAGCGCCGCGTCCATGATGGCGTGGCTGTCGGCCTCGTCGGTCTGCGGTCCGAAGTTCATGGTGCCGAGGACGAGTCGGCTGACCTTGAGTCCCGTGCGTCCGAGCTGCGTGTACTTCATGCCGCCCAAGCCAACGTCTTGAAGTGCGCTCCAAGCAAGCACGTGTCGACCTCGCCGGGCTATCGGCATGCGGACGCGGGGCTCTGACGGGGCGTCGCCAGTCGCGGGGGAACTCGTCGGTCGCCCCATGGACGCGGGCAGCCGCGCAGTACAACCATACGCACGGTGACCACGACACGAGGAACAGCGCCATGCCAGAGCAGCCCGGCACCGACCACCTCGTCCAGCTCCTCCGCACCACCCTCGGCGACTCCGTCCTCGGCATCTACCTGCACGGCTCCGCCACCCTCGGCGGCCTCCGGCCGCACAGCGACATCGACGTCCTGGCCGTCGTACGGGACCGCACGACGCGCGCCCAACGCCGGGCCCTGGTGGAGGAGTTGCTCAAGGTGTCCGGCGTGGACGGGCGGCGGCACGTCGAGCTGATCGTCGTCGTACAGGACGACGTACGGCCCTGGCGCCACCCGCCGACCTGCGACTTCCTCTACGGCGACTGGCTGCGTGAGGACTACGAGCGCGGAGTGACCCCGGGCCCCGAGCCCAGCCCCGACCTCGCGCCGCTCCTCACCATGGTCCTGAACGCCGACGCCCCGCTCCACGGCCCGCCGCCCGCCGCGCTCCTCGACCCCGTCCCGCACGACGACCTCAGGCGCGCCATCGTCGCCGGCGTGCCGGAGCTGATGGCGGAGCTGGACTCCGACACCCGTAACGTGCTGCTCACCCTCGCCCGGATCTGGGCCACCCTCACGACCGGGACCATCCGCTCGAAGGACGCGGCGGCCGAGTGGGCGCTCGACCGGCTGCCCGCCGGGCACCGGCCCGTCCTCGCCCGCGCCCGGGCCGTCTACCTGGGGCAGGAGGCGGAGCGCTGGGACGACCTGGCGCCCGGGCCCTGTGCGGAGTTCCTGGGCCGGATGATCACCGGGAGTTACTGCTCGTAGGGCCCGCCCAGGTCCCAGGCCTGGTACATCGCTTCCGCGAAGGCCGCCGCGATCTTGTGCTCGCCGCTCGCGTTGGGGTGGGTGCCGTCGTAGGTGTCGGCGTGGATGTCGTAGGAGGGCGGGGTCGAGGCCAGGAGGACGGGCGAGCCGGGCTCGTCGAGGTCCGCGGCCGTCTTCGCCAGCAGTTCGTTGAAGCGGGCGACCTCGGTGGCGAAGGCCGGGTCGGACTCGGCCCGGACGTTCGGGGTCACCGGCAGCCACACCATCCGCACCCGCCGGTTCGCCGCCCGTGCCTCGGCCGCGAAGGCCCGGACGTTCTCGGCGGTCTGCCCGGCGTTCGTGTAGAAGCCCAGGTCGATGAGGCCGAGGGAGACCAGGAGCACGTCCGCGCGGCACGAGCGCACCGCCTCGCCGATCAGCGGCGCCATGTGCAGCCAGCCCTCGCCCCAGCCGGCCAGGTGGGCACGGGGGAAGTCCGGGTCGGCGTACGCGTATGACGTCGGGGCGTCGGCGAGCTTGTCGTGGAGCGTCTCGCGCGGGCCGACGAGGGTGAAGGGGCCGCCGTGGGACCGGCACAGGTGCTGCCACATCCGGTAGCGCCACGTGTGATCGCCCGCGCTCCCGATCGTCATGGAGTCACCGACGGGCATGAACCTGAGCATCCGCTCATCATGAACGATCCAGCCGCCTGACGGGGTGTGAGTCGGACCACGCACAGAGCCCGGAAAAAAAATCGGCCGGTGATGTCGAGAACCCGCGTCCGGCTCCGTCCCCGGGGTGAAGGCGACCACAATGGGTCGCACCAGCTCCGAGGAGAACACCATGGCCAAGTACCTGCTGCTGAAGCACTACCGCGGCGCCCCGGCACCGGTCAACAACGTGCCGATGGACCAGTGGAGCCCGGAGGAGATCTCGGCGCACATGCAGTACATGAACGACTTCGCGGCCCGGCTGGAGAAGACCGGCGAGTTCGTCGACGGTCAGGCCCTCGCCCCCGAGGGAGCATGGGTCCGCTACGACGGTGAGGGGCGCCCGCCGGTCACCGACGGCCCGTTCGCGGAGACCAAGGACCTCATCGCCGGCTGGATGATCATCGACGTCGACAGCTACGAGCGCGCCGTCGAGCTGGCCGGGGAGCTGTCGGCCGCCCCCGGTGCGGGCGGCAAGCCGATCCACGAGTGGCTGGAACTGCGCCCGTTCTACGGCGTGACCCCCACCATCACCGAGTGACGACTCTGATGAACGAGGCCCTGCTCCGGAGCCTCACGCCCAGCGTGCTCGCCATCCTCGTCCGCCGCGGAGCCGACTTCGCGGCGGCCGAGGACGCCGTGCAGGACGCGCTCGTCGAGGCGCTCCGGGTCTGGCCCGCCGACCCTCCGCGGGATACCAAGGGCTGGCTGGTGACCGTGGCCTGGCGCAAGTTCCTCGACGCGACGCGCGCCGACGCCGCCCGCCGCCGGCGTGAGGACCGCGTCGACGAGGAGCCGCCGCCCGGGCCGGCGCCCGGGGCGGACGACACGCTCCAGCTCTACTTCCTGTGCGCCCACCCGTCGCTGACGCCGTCGTCCGCCGTCGCGCTCACGCTGCGCGCCGTCGGCGGGCTGACCACCCGCCAGATCGCCCAGGCCTACCTGGTGCCCGAGGCGACCATGGCGCAGCGCATCAGCCGGGCCAAGCGCACCGTCTCCGACGTGCGGTTGGACCAGCCCGGCGATGTCGCCACCGTGCTGCGCGTCCTCTACCTGGTCTTCAACGAGGGCTACTCCGGCGACGTCGACCTCGCCGCCGAGGCCATCCGGCTCACCCGGCAGCTCGCGGCCGCGATCGACCACCCCGAGGTGGCGGGGCTGCTCGCTCTCATGCTGCTCCACCACGCCCGGCGTGCCGCCCGGACCGCGCCCGACGGCAGCCTGGTGCCGCTCGCCGAGCAGGACCGCGGCCGGTGGGACACCGCGCTGATCGCCGAGGGCGTCGGGATCCTCCAGGCGGCCCTCGCCCGCGACCGGCTGGGGGAGTTCCAGGCCCAGGCTGCCATCGCGGCCCTCCACGCCGACGCGCCCGCCGCCGAGGAGACCGACTGGGTGCAGATCGTCGAGTGGTACGACGAGCTCACGCGCCTGACCGACAGCCCGGTCGTCCGGCTCAACCGCGCGGTCGCCGTCGGTGAGGCCGACGGACCGCGCGCCGGCCTGGCGGCGCTCGCGGCGCTGGACGACTCACTGCCCCGCCACACCGCGGTGGCGGCATACCTCCACGAGCGCGACGGCGACCTGGCGACGGCGGCACGGCTGTACGCCGAGGCGGCCCAGAAGGCACCCAACCTCGCCGAGCGCGGTCACCTGACGCGCCAGGCCGCCCGGCTCAACGCCCGCCGAGGTGGCTGACGGATCACGCCCGGTGCTGCGACGGACCGACTACTCACACCCGGGATGGCAGGCTTAAGGGCATGCGCCGACCGTTCGTCATTCTCGCCGCGGCCCTCCTCGTGGGCGCCCTCGCCGTGCCCGCCTCCGCCGCCGACGGCGACGAGGACTTCACGATCAAGGACCCACGCATCACCGAGTCCAGCGGTCTGGCCGCCTCCCGCCTCCACCCCGGCATCTACTGGACGCACAACGACAGCGACGACGGCCCCTACATCTACGCCGTCGACAGCAGGACGGGCGAGACCGTCGCCCGCCTCACCCTCACCGGCGTCGGCACGCCCCGGGACGTCGAGGCCATCTCCGTCGGCCCGGACAACCGGATCTACGTCGGCGACATCGGCGACAACCTCGGCGGCGGCTGGCCCCACGTGTGGATCTACGAGCTGCCCGAGCCGAAGACGCTGAAGGACCAGACGATCCGGGCCACCCAGTACGTCGTGAAGTACTCCGACGGGGCCCGCGACGCCGAGTCCCTCGTCGTGCACCCCAAGACCGGCCGCGTCTACATCGTCGACAAGAACGAGCAGGGCGGGCACCTGTACGAGGGGCCCGCCGAGCTCTCCGCCTCGGGCACGAACGTCTTCCGGCCCGTCGCTGACGTGCCCGACCTGGAGGCCACCGACGCCACGCTCTCCCCGGACGGCGAACGCCTCGTCGTCCGCAGCTACTTCGGGGCGATCGCGTACGACTGGAACGGCGGGAAGATCAAGCGGAAGCAGCGGCTCGGCGTGCCGTTCCTCGGGCAGGGCGAGTCCGTCACGTACACCGCCGACGGGACGCGGCTCATGTACGGCGCAGAGGGGGCCGACAGCTCGGTGGAGGGACAGGACGCGCCCGGGGGCTCCGGCTCCTCCGGCAGCGGGAGTCCGGCGGCGGAGGGCAAAGGCGACAGCGGCGACGGGCTCGGCGGCAACCTCAAGACCGGCGCCATCGCCGTGGCCGTGGCCTGCGCAGCCCTGCTCGGTCTGCGCGGGCTGAGGCGGCGGAGTTGACTTGCTCCTCGCCCTGAAGGGCGAGGATTCTGGCCTTCTCGACTTGTTGCTGTGCCGCTACGCGGCACGGGGTTGGGTCGGGAATCCGTGGCTTCCTGTTTCTTCGCGCTGTGCCGGGATTGCTCCTGGTCTTACCGGCGCTCCGCAGGCCGAAACCGCCAGTCCGGCGGCCGTTTTCACGTTGATCGCGGCGTTGGTGTCCCGGTCGTGGACGGTACCGCAGGCGGTACAGGTCCATTCCCGGACGTTCAGGGGTTTGGGTCCGTCCACGGCGCCGCAGGTGGAGCAGGTCTGGGAGGTCGGCTCGAACCGGCCGATCTTCACCAGGGTGCGGCCGTACCGTTCCGCTTTGTACGCCAGCATGCTGATGAACGATGCCCATCCGGCATCGTGCACGGACTTGGCCAGTTTCGTGCGCGCCAGTCCCGCCACCGACAGGCCCTCCACGGCGATCCCTTGGTTCTCGGCAATCAGTTTCGTTGAGAGCTGGTGGTGGAACTCACGGCGCGCGTCAGCAACTTTGGCGTGGGCGCGGGCGACCTTGAGACGGGCCTTGGCCCGGTTCTTTGATCCCTTCTGCTTGCGGGAGAGCTCCTGCTGGGCCTTCTTCAGTTTCTTCTCCGCGCGCCGCAGAAAGCGCGGGGAGTCGATCTTCGTGCCGTCGGAGAGGACTGCGAAGTGTGTCAGACCGAGATCGATGCCCACGGTGCGGTCGGTGTCGGGCATCCGGGCCTGATCGGCGGCGGGGTCGGTGTCAAGGACAAAGGAGGCGAAGAACCTGCCCGCGGCGTCCTTGATGACGGTGACGGAGGTGGGAGTGGCGGGCAGCATGCGGGACCACTTCACCTTCACCGCGCCGATCTTCGGCAGGTTCAGACGGCCGCTGCCGAGGATGCTCCAGCGGGCGTTGGCGGTGAACCGGATCGACTGCCGGGCGTCCTTACGGGACTTGAAACGGGGCGGGCCCATCCTGGGGCCTTTGCGGGTGCCCTTGAGGGAGGCGAAGAAGCTGCGGTACGCGGTCTCGGCGTCCCGCAGGGACTGCTGGAGCACCACCGCGGAGACCTCACCCAGCCAGGACCGTTGCGCTGTCCGCTTGGCCTCGGTGATCAGGCGCGTGGACAACTGACCGGCCGTCGGGAACGGCTGCTCGGCCTTACGTGCGTCCTCGCGGGCGCGAACCGCGTCGTTGAACACGACGCGGGCGCACCCGAACGCCTTCGCCAACGCCGTCTGCTGGCCGGTGTCCGGGTACAGGCGGAAGCTGTACCTGAGCTGCATGACCGTCACGCTACATACTTGGGTTATGAGCGAGATGCAGGAGATCAGAACTGGTCGGCACTGTGCTTTCATGATGCATGTGCACTTGGTCTTCGTGACCAAGTTCCGGCACAAGGTGTTCACCGATGCCCACTTGAGGCGGATGGAGGAGATCATGCGGTCGGTTTGTACGGACTTCGAGTGCGACCTGGTGGAATTCAACGGCGAGGACAACCACGTCCACCTGCTGGTGAACTTCCCGCCCAAGGTCGCCGTGACCAAGCTGGTCAACTCCCTCAAAGGCGTCTCCTCCCGCCGCCTCCGTCAGGAGTTCCCCGACCTGGTACGCCACTACTGGCGGGCCAACAAGCTCTGGTCCGGGTCCTACTTCGCCGGAACTGTCGGCGGCGCCCCGCTCTCCGTGATCCGGCAGTACATCGAACAGCAGAACCGGCCCGTGTGAGCACCACCCGGCTCCGCCGGGACAAACCCTCCCTGCACCCCGCGCCGCAGGCAAAGAACTGCGGTGTCCGGCTCCGCCGGACCTGAATCCGCGACGCTCCGCGACGCTCCGCGTCGCCACCACCAGATTCTCTTCACCACCGGCCTGAAGGCCGATGCGCTGCGAATGAATTCCGGTAGCAGGCGGGAGGCGGCGCACGCAGCAGCCGGAGGTGACGGCTTACGGAGCCGACTCGCCCCGGCGTTGCGCCACGAGGACCTCCAGCCCGTCCAGGATCCGCTGGAGTCCGAACCCGAAGTGGTCGAAGTCGGAGCCGAAGGCGTCCTCGGAGAGTGATGCCGTCACCGGGTAGCGGCCCGATGCCATGGCCTTCTCCAGGGCAGGCACCTGTGCCTGCCAGAACTCCGCGTCCGTCAGGCCCGTCCGGCGCTCCGCCTCCTGCTGGTAGAGCTGCGAGCGCGCGGCCCCGACGACGTACCCGTCGATCATGATGATCGCGGAGACCAGTTCGGGGTCGGTCAGCCCCATCGGGCGGATCAGGGTGAGGACCTTCTCCATGCCGTCCAGGGCGCTCGGACCGAGGATCGGGCGGGACTGGTTGACCTGGAGCAGCCAGGGATGGCGGCGGTAGAGGGCGAGGGTCTCGCGGGCCATGGCCTCCAGGGCGGCGCGCCAGCCGCCGTCGCCCAGGTCGGCCGGGTTCTCCGAGGGGCGCTGGACCCGGTCCAGCATCAGGTCGAGCAGCTCGCCCTTGCCGGGGACGTACCGGTAGAGCGACATGGTGCCGGTCCCGAGTTCGGCGGCGACGCGGCGCATGGAGAGCCCCTCCAGACCTTCCGTGTCCGCGACCTGGACGGCCGCTTCCACGATCCGGTCGAGGGTCAGGGTCGGCTTGGGGCCGCGACTGGGACGCCGGCCGGTGTCCCACAGCAGTTCGAGGGTGCGGGCGATATCACCGCTGCCGCTGGTCTCGGTGCTGCCCGCATTGCCCGTACCGCCCGTGCCGCTCGTCCTGCTCGTGCCGCTCTCCATGGAGCCCAGCTTAGGTCCCCGAAGAAAAACTGGGTACGGCGTACGCGTAATCGGGTACGCTGTACTCAGTTCGGTGTCGGACGCAGGGCACGAGCACACGGGAGGGGCGGCATGGATGGATACGCGGTGCGGGCCGAGGCGCTGGAGAAGCGGTACGGCGAGAAACGCGCCCTCGACGGCTTCGACCTGGCAGTACGCGAGGGCACGGTGCACGGCCTGCTCGGGCCGAACGGGGCGGGCAAGACCACCGCCGTCCGCATCCTGTCCACGCTGGTCCGGCTGGACGGGGGCAGGGCGACGGTCGCCGGGCTGGACGTGGCCCGGCAGCCGCGCGAGGTGCGGGCCCGGATCGGACTCACGGGGCAGTACGCGGCGGTGGACGAGGTGCTCACCGGCCGGCAGAACCTGGAGATGTTCGGCCGGCTGTTCCACCTGGGCGGCAGGCGGGCCAGGCTCCGGGCGACCGAGCTGCTGGAGCAGTTCGACCTGACCGACGCCGGCGACCGGGGCGTCGGCAAGTACAGCGGCGGCATGCGGCGCCGGCTCGACCTCGCCGCGTCGATGATCCTCGCCCCGGCCGTCCTCTTCCTCGACGAGCCGACGACCGGTCTCGACCCCCGTAGCCGCGGGGAGGTCTGGGAGTCCGTACGGGCGTTGGTGGCGGGCGGCACGACCGTGCTGCTGACCACGCAGTACCTGGAGGAGGCCGACAAGCTCGCCTCCCGCATCACCGTCATCGACCAGGGGCGGGCCATCGCCGACGACACCCCGGACGGGCTGAAGAACCTGGTCGGCGGCGACCGCATCGAGGTCGTGGTCGCCGAGCGGGCCGAGATGCCCCGGGTGGTGAAGGTGGTCGCCCGGGTCGCGGACGGCGAACCCGAGGCGGACGAGGCCGAGTCGCGGGTGCACGCCCCGGTCACCGACCGGGTCACGGCGCTCACCGAGGTGGCGCGGACCCTCCAGGACGAGGGCGTCCGCGTCGAGGACATCGGGCTGCGCAGGCCCAGCCTCGACGACGTGTTCCTGCGCCTGACCGGACACCGCACGGAAAGCACGGAAGCCAAGGAGGCGGCGGCGTGACCACCCTCGACCTGACCGCGCGCAGCGACCGCGGCCGCGTGTACTGGCTGCTCGCCGACTGCTGGAACATCGTCCGCCGCGGTCTGACCCACTACCAGCGCCAGCCCGTCAACATCGCCTGGCAGCTCGGCTTTCCGATCCTGTCCGTGCTGCTCTACGGCTATGTCTTCGGCAGCGCCATGAAGGTGCCGGGCGGCGGGGACTACAAGGACTTCCTGATGCCGGGCATGTTCGTGATGACCATGGCGTTCGGCTTCATCAACACGGCGACCCTCGTGGTCTACGACTCCACCAAGGGCGTCATCGACCGCTTCCGCTCCATGCCGATGGCCTCCTCCGCGGTGGTGGCCGGGCGCGGGGTCACCGATCTGATCGCCGCCTGCGCCGAGTTGGCGATCATGATGCTCACCGCGTTCGCCATGGGCTGGCGGCCGGACGGGGGCCTCGGCTTCCTCGGCGCGTTCGGGCTGCTGCTGTGGCTGCGGTTCGCGCTGATCTGGATCGGTGTGTGGCTCGGTCTGCTCGTGCCCAACCCGGAGGCGGCGGGCGGCCTGTTCGCGGTCGCCTTCCCGCTGACCATGATCTCCAGCATCATGGTCGCCCCGCAGCTCATGCCCGACTGGCTGGGCTGGGTGGCGATGTGGAACCCGATCTCCTCCACGGCGGCGGCGACCCGCGAGCTGTTCGGCACGCCGGTCGGCGGTGACACCTGGGTGGAGCAGCACGCGCTGCTGATGGCGGGGGTGTGGCCGGTGATCCTGACGCTCGTCTTCCTGCCGCTGGCGGTACGGCGGTTCAAGAAGCTGAGCCGGTAGGCCCTGTCGTCACATTCCCGATGACAGGCCTACCGAGCGGAACGCGCACCCCCCAGAGGCTTGACGTGCTCATGCGGCGTCAGTTTCCTGGGAGGTGCGCGGCGCACATGGGAGCGCTCCCATCCTTGTTCCGGGGCCGCGCCTCCCCGAGAGGAAGCAGCCATGTTCCGCACTCTGCGAAGAGCGCTGTGCGTCGCCGCGGCGCTCCTGTTACCCCTGGCCGGTACGCAGTCGTCGGCACACGCCGATGTCGGCGCGCGGGCCGGCGCCGGCTACTGGCACACCAGCGGCCGGCAGATCCTGGACGCGGCCGGGCAGCCGGTCCGTATCGCCGGCGTCAACTGGTTCGGCTTCGAGACCTCGAACCACGTCGTCCACGGCCTGTGGGCCCGCGACTACAAGAGCATGATCGACCAGATGAAGTCGCTGGGCTACAACACCATCCGGATGCCCTACAGCGACGACATCCTCAAGCCCGGCACCATGCCCGACAGCATCAGCCACGACGGCAAGAACACCGACCTGCGCGGGCTGACGTCCTTGCAGGTCCTGGACCGGATCGTGGCGTACGCCGGGCAGGCCGGCCTCAAGATCGTCCTCGACCGGCACCGCCCGGACGCGGCGGGCCAGTCGGCGCTCTGGTACACGGCGTCGGTCCCCGAGTCGACCTGGATCGCCAACCTCAAGTCCCTGGCGGCCCGCTACAAGGGCAACTCCACCGTGATCGGCATCGACCTGCACAACGAGCCCCGCGACCCCGCCTGCTGGGGCTGCGGTGACACGGCCCGGGACTGGCGCCTGGCCGCCCAGCGCGCGGGCAACGCGGTCCTGTCGGTCAACCCCGAGCTGCTGATCATGGTCGAGGGCGTGCAGTCGTACAACGGCGCCAACGGCTGGTGGGGCGGCAACCTCATGGGCGTCGCCCAGCACCCGGTCCAGCTGGACGTCCCGGACCGGCTGGTCTACTCGGCCCACGACTACGCCACGTCGGTGGCCCAGCAGCCGTGGTTCGGCGACCCGTCGTTCCCCGCCAACATGCCGGAGGTCTGGGACCGGTACTGGGGCTACATCTTCAAGCAGAACATCGCGCCGGTGTGGCTCGGCGAGTTCGGTACGACGCTCCAGCCGGCGGTGGACCAGAAGTGGCTGTCCGCGCTGGTCACGTACCTGCGGTCGACGTCGGCGCACGGCGCCGACAGCTTCCACTGGACGTTCTGGTCCTGGAACCCCAACTCGGGTGACACCGGGGGCATCCTCAAGGACGACTGGCAGACGGTGGACACCGCGAAGGACGGGTACCTCGCGGCGATCAAGGCGCCGGGGTTCGAGGGGGGCGGTTCCGGGCCGGATCCCGGCGGTCCGGGTGACCCCGGTGGCACGCCTGCCTGCACCGCCGCCTACGCGGTGAGCAGCGACTGGGGCGGCGGCTTCAACGCCGAGGTGAAGGTGACCAACACGGGCACTACGCCGCTGAAGTCCTGGAAGGTCACGTGGGCGTGGAGTGGTGCCCAGAAGATCACCAGCATGTGGAACGCGTCGTACACGCAGAGCGGGACGAGCGTGACCGCCGTGAACGCCGCGCACAACGGGAGCGTGCCGGCGGGGGGTTCGGCGAGCTTCGGCCTCGGAGGTACTCCCGGGGGCGGGGCCGCGCCGAGTGTGACGTGCACGGCGGTATGACGTCGGTGTGACGGGGGCGCCCGGTGCTCGCCGGGCGTCCCCGGAACCACCTACGTGTGGCCATGTACCTGACCAGGATGCTCGCCGGGAGTGCCCTTCCGCTGATGCGGAGGACTCCATGCCGGCCCGTCCCGCAGCGGGCGTACTCTGAAACGTATGGTGCTTAATCGTGCCAATACTGAACATACGGGACAGGAATCGTCGAGCGATCCGAGCCTCCCTGTGTTCGTCGACGCCTCCGGTCGGCGTGCGCGGAATCTGCGGCGCACCGGTTACGGGCTGGCCGCCTGCGCAGCCACGTACATGGTGGTGCTGGGGATGAGCCTGATGGGAGCGACGCCCTTCGCGCCGGGGGCGATCCTGCCCGGTGACATAGCGGCGCCTGCCGCACCGGGACCCCGCGCTCCGGACCGGACGCCCCTGACGCCGCCGGGCGGCCCTCCGGTCGCGGCCGGCCCGAGCGACTTGATCGTTCCGCAGCTCACGGCGCCCGGCCCTCCCCTTGCTCCGCCCCTTCTGCCCGGGAACCCGCCGAGCAGCGCACCGGCACCTCCTGACACGCCAGGACCACAGGCACCAACGACACAAGCGCCACTCGTACCGGAGCAGCCCACGGGCACCGATGCCCCTCCCGCTCCCGCCCCCGGCACGGGCAGCCCTCCCGTCTCGCCCCCGCCGGCGCCTGAGCCCCCGGCGCCGACGCCGCCACCGGCCCCACCGGCACCTGAGCCTCCGGCGCCGACGCCGCCACCGGCACCTGAGCCTCCGGCGCCGACGCCGCCACCGGCCCCACCGGCACCTGAGCCTCCGGCACCAGAGCCACCACCCGCCCCTCAGCCCACGGGGCCGGCGACCAGTCCCGCGGCACCGCCCGTGGCCGAACCCCCGCCCCCCGACCCATCGGTGGCCGAGGCCCCCTGATGCGGCGGCGTCCTGACCGGTCACCCGGCCGCTCACCGAGGTCGCCCGGCCCGCGGCGGACGCGAACGCCCCTGTCGCCGCGGCACCGCTTCCGTATCGTCGTTCCCCTCGTCCTGCTGGCTTTCGTCGCCTCGGTCCTCCTGGTGGAGGGGTACACCACCAGGGGTTTCGCCGGTGACCAGGAAGGGCGCGGCGGAGGACCGGCCACCGGCGTCCCCCGCAGGATCGCCGACGGCGGCCCGGTCGTCGACACCACAAACGATCACCTGCGGACGTATCGCACACCGGACAAGACCGTCGTCCTGACCTTCGACGACGGCCCCGACCCCACCTGGACGCCCCGCATAAGGGCCGTTCTCGACCACCACCGCACGCCCGGCACCTTCTTCGTCACCGGGCAACAGACCAGCCGGCACCCGGGAGTCCTGCGCAGTGTGGTCCGCTCCGGACACGAGATCGGCGTGCACACCTTCTCCCACCGGGACCTGACCACCCAGTCCGCGAGCGCCGTCGACCGTGAGCTGGCGCTGACCCAACTCGCCCTCGCAGGCGCCGCGGGCATCAACACGTCACTGATGCGGATGCCCTACTCCTCGACGCCGTCCGCCCTCGACGTCAGGGCGTGGTCCGTGGCCCAGCGCCTGGGCGAGAAGGGCTACGTCCTGGCGTTCATCGACCAGGACACCAACGACTGGCGGCGGCCGGGCGCCCGGGCGATCGCCGACGCCGCCACACCGAGCGCGGCGGGCAGGGGTGCGGTCGTCCTCCTGCACGACGCGGGAGGGGACAGATCACAGACTGTCGAAGCCCTCAAGACCCTGATCCCCCGGCTGAAGGCACAGGGCTATCGCTTCACCACCCTCGCCGATCTCGTCGGCACCGAGAGTTTCACCAGCCCCGTCGACACGGCGGACCGGTGGAGTGGCCGCATCTTCGTGGCCGCTGTGACCGTGTCGGGGACAGCGGTGTCGGCCGTCAGCGTGCTGCTGCTGGTGGTCGGTTCGCTCGTCCTCGCACGCTGTGTGCTCCTGCTCGTCCTGGCCCGCGAGCACGCCCGCCGTCAACGGCGCCCCCGCAGCGGCCGGCACGAGCCCGTCACCCAGCCCGTCAGCGTCGTCATACCCGCCTACAACGAGGAGCTGTGCATCGCCAAGACGCTCCGCTCCCTCGCCGCGAGCGATCACCCCGTCGAGATCATCGTCGTGGACGACGGATCCCGTGACGGCACCGCCGGCATCGCACAGTCACTCGCCCTGGCGAACGTCACGGTCATCCGCCGGTCCAACGGCGGCAAACCCTCCGCCCTCAACACCGGCGTCCTGCGCGCCTCCCACGACCTCGTCATCATGCTGGACGCCGACACCGTCTTCGCCCCCTCGACCGTCGGCCGCCTCGTCCAGCCGTTCGCCGACCCCCGCGTCGGCGCCGTCGCGGGCAACGCCAAGGTCGGCAACCGCCGGCGGCTGCTCGGCCGGTGGCAGCACATCGAGTACGTCATGGGCTTCAACCTCGACCGCCGCATGTACGACCTGCTGCGCTGCATGCCCACCATTCCCGGTGCGGTGGGGGCATTCCGCGCCGAGGCCCTGCGGGACGCCGGGATGATGAGTGCCGACACCCTCGCCGAGGACACCGACATCACCATGGCCCTGCACCGGGCCGGGTGGGAGGTCCGCTACGAGCCGGACGCACTGGCCTGGACCGAGGCGCCGTCCTCGTTGCGGGAACTGTGGCGCCAGCGCTACCGATGGAGCTACGGCACGATGCAGGCCACGTGGAAGCACCGTCACGCGCTGCTCGAGCGAGGTCCCGCGGGTCACTTCGGCCGCCTCGGTCTGCCCTTGCTGGCCGTCTTCCAGATCTTCACCCCGTTGCTCGCCCCGCTGATCGACATACTGGCCCTCTACGGTGTGGTGTTCGGGAACCCGCGCACCACTGTGCTGGCCTGGTGCGGTGTGCTGGCGGTGCAGGCCGTCTGCGCCGTGTACGCCTTCCATCTCGACGGCGAGAGGCTCCGGCCCCTGTGGGCGCTTCCTCTCCAGCAGGTGGTCTACCGCCAGGTGATGTACCTGGTCCTCACCCAGGCCTGCCTGACCGCGGTCAACGGCTACCGACTGCCCTGGCAGCGGCTCAAACGCAGTGGAGACGTGATGCTGCCTCCCCAGCCCTCCACCCGCCGGACGTGAGCGGGCCCCGGCGGCGTGCGGCGCTGATGCAGGTCCTCTACGCCGGATGGCTCATCCGGTTCACCGAGGCCCCGACGCGTTCTGACGTGGCTCTTTCCCGCGCCCGCCTGCTCGGGCCTCCTCGGTGCATCGCACAATCGGGTTGAGTTGTTCGGTTGAGGGGCCGTCAGCCTTCCTCCCGGGCGCTTTCCCACTCAAGGTGTGATCATGAAAACTCCACGATTGCACCGTATGCCCCGATCCCTCGCGCACTCGGCTGGTGCGGCTGTCATCGTCCTCGCGGCAGCCCTGACCTCCGCCGCACCCGTAGCGGCCCACTCCGCTCCGCCGCCGGACCGTGGCGAGGGCCAGAGTTCCTCGTGCCACACGTCCCGCACTGAGCGGCATGGGGTCGAAGGGCTCGTCTGGACTGTTCTGTTCGGGCCCCAGAACACCACGACGGAGTCCCGGTGCGACGGCGAGGCGGCGAAGGGAGGGCAGGACCAGAGCACAGGCCTCCTCCCGCCCCTCGCGGGCCTCTGACCCCCTGGGGGCGCTTGGGTTTCCGGGCGCCCCTCTCGCGCGTTCCCGCGCTTCTCCTGCGTTGTTCGCGGTAGTCCAACTACCCCTCTTTTCGGAGGGTTTGGTCGCAGGAGATGACTCGATTCGGTCAAGTCTTGGTCGAATACGTACGTGCATGGCGTGCTCTTCCGAAACGATGCGGCACGGACCGTGTGACACGCGGTCCTGACCCCCCTCACCGTTCTGAGAGAGCTCCATGAGAAGAAGCGCAGCCGTCCTGTGCGGCGCGACTGTCGTACTGGCCGGGACACTCACCGCCGTCCCCGCCAACGCCAGCGCGTCGCACTCCGCGAACACCGCCGCCGCGAAGGTCACTTGGAAGAAGTGCGGCACGGAGGACTACCCGACGCTCCAGTGCGCGTCGGTGAAGGTGCCGCTCGACTACGCGAAGCCGCAGGGGAAGAAGATCACGCTGGCGTTGTCCCGCGTGCCGCACACCGCGAAGAAGTACCAGGGCCCGCTGCTGGTCAACCCCGGCGGCCCCGGCGGCAGCGGCCTGACGCTGGCCGGTTTCGTCGCGTCCTCCCTGCCCAAGGAGGTCGCCGCCCAGTACGACGTCGTCGGGTTTGACCCGCGCGGGGTGGGCAAGAGCCAGCCCGCGCTGGACTGCAAGCCGGGCCACTTCAACCCGGTGCGCCCCGACTCCGTACCCAGCACCCCGGCGATCGAGAAGGCCAACCTCGACCGGGCCAAGTCCTTCGCCCAGGCCTGCGGCAAGAAGTACGCCGACGTCCTGCCGTACATCAACACGGTCAGCGCCGTGAAGGACATGGACTCGATCCGCAAGGCCCTCGGCGCCAAGAAGATCAACTACTTCGGCTACTCGTACGGCACCTACCTCGGCGCGGTCTACGCCAAGCTGTTCCCCGAGCGGGTGCGGCGCCTGGTGCTGGACTCGATCGTCGACCCGACCGGGGTCTGGTACGACGCCAACATCAAGCAGGACTACGCCTTCGACAAGCGCCACAAGGCGCTGATGGCGTGGATCGCGAAGTACGACTCCACGTACAAGCTCGGCACCGACCCGGCGAAGATCGAGGCCAAGTGGTACGCCATGCGGGCGACCCTGGCCAAGAAGCCGGCGGGCGGCAAGGTGGGCGCCTCCGAGCTGGAGGACATCTTCATACCCGGCGGCTACAACAACGCCTACTGGCCCACCCTCGCCCAGACGTTCGCGGCGTACGTCAACAAGAAGGACACCGCTGCGCTGGTCAAGGCGTACGACAACATCGCCGCCATCGACGCCGCCGGCGACAACGGCTACAGCGTCTACGCCGCGGTGCAGTGCCGTGACGCGTCCTGGCCGCGCGACTGGAAGCAGTGGCGCAAGGACAACTGGGCGGTGTACGAGAAGGCGCCGTTCATGGCCTGGAACAACGCCTGGTACAACGCGCCGTGCGCGTTCTGGCCGACGAAGTCGCTGAAGCCGGTGAACGTCTCCAACGCCAAGCTCCCGCCGGTGCTGCTGTTCCAGGCGACGGACGACGCGGCCACCCCGTACCAGGGCGGTGTCACCATGCACCGGCTGCTGAAGAACTCCAGCCTGGTCGTGGAGCAGGGCGGCGGCAACCACGGCATCTCGCTGAGCGGCAACGCCTGCCTCGACAAGCACCTGGCGACGTACCTCACCAGCGGCAAGGTGCCGCAGGGCAGCGGCGTGGCCGACGCGGTCTGCAAGAAGCTGCCCGACCCGAAGCCGCAGGCCTCGGCGCAGAAGACGCCGAGCGCGCCCCAGTCGGCCGCGACGGTCGGCGACACCCTGCGCGGGATCCTGGGGTCCGTGGTCTGATCGTGCCTGTGTGAGCACCGCCTGACCTGACATGAGGGGCGCCCGGTACCCGCCGGGCGCCCCTTGCGTCGTCACGTGCGGACGCTGCCTCCGTACGTCGCGATCAAACGGGCCAGATGCCGCCCCGCCGCCTCCAGCGGGGTCTCGCTGCGGGCGACCTGGGACGCCAGTTCGGCTCCCTCCAGCGTGGCGATCACCGTGTGGGCCAGATCCTCCGCGTCCGCTTCGGCGATCCCCGCGACGACCAGCTTCTCGGCGACCACGGCCCGCCAGCGGGCGAACGCCTCGGCCGCCGCCTGCTGGATTCCGGGCGCGCCGGCCGCCGTGCCGACGACGGTCGAGGTGACCGGGCAGCCGTCGAGCCAGTCGGACTCGCGCAGGCCCTGGGCGAGGGAGGCGGTGAGCGCGACGAGGGCCTTGGCCGGGTCCGGCTCCGCGTCGAGCGACTCGCGCAGCAGCTCGGTGAACTCCTCGTCGCCGAGCCGTACCGCGGCCGTGCCGAGCTCCTGCTTGCCGCCGGGGAAGAAGTGGTAGACCGAGCCGAGCGTCGCCCCGGCCTCGCGGGAGATCTGCTTGATACCGGTGCCCTCGTAGCCCTGGCGCTGCATCAGCCGTGAGGCCGTACGGACGATCCGCTCGCGGGTGCCGGCGGTCTCGAGGTCGTGCGGGGCCTTGGTCTTCACGACGCCACTCTACCGAATTAGAGCGATCGCTCTAGTCGTCGTGCTAGGTTCCTCTCTGGATAGAGCGTTCGTTCTAGTCGCCGTTTCAGTGATCCCGGGGAGATTTCTGTGAGTCCGTCCGCTGTGAGTACCTCTAGCGTCCAGCCCTCGTCCGGCGTCTCGACCGTCACCGTCATCGGTCTCGGCCCCATGGGCCGCGCGATGGCCGGTGCCTACCTGGACGCCGGCTACGACGTCACCGTCTGGAACCGCACCGCGAGCCGCGCCGACGAACTGGTGGCCAGGGGCGCGCTGCGCGCCGCCACGGTCGAGGAGGCGCTGGCGGCAGGGGAGGTGGTGGTGCTCAGCCTCACCGACTACGCCGCGATGTACGCCATTCTGGAGCCCGCCGCTGCGGCGCTGGCGGGTCGGGTCCTGGTCAACCTGAGTTCGGACACCCCGGAGAGGGCCCGCGAGGGGGCGGCCTGGGCGGTCGAGCACGGGGCGCGTCACCTCACCGGCGGAGTCCAGACACCGCCGTCCGGCATCGGCTCGCCGGAGTTCGACACCTTCTACAGCGGCCCGCGGGACCTCTTCGAGCGGTACGAGGACGTTCTGAAGGTCATCACGGGCACCGACTACCGCGGAGAGGACCCGGGCCTGGCCGCGCTCTACTACCAGCTCCAGATGGACCTCTTCTGGACCACCCTGACCGCCTGGCTGCACACCCTGGCGCTGGCGGGCGCGAACGGCATCAGCGCCTCGGAGATCGGACCGTACGCGGCACAGACGCTCGGCGGGATGGGCCAGTTCCTCGACTTCTACACGCCGCGGATCGAGGCGGGGCGGCACTCGGGCGACGTCGAGCGGATCTCGATGGCCGTGGCGAGCATGGAACACGTCGTGCACACGGCGCGGGACGCGGGCGTGGACCAGGAGCTGCCCGCCGCGGTGCTGGAGGCGTTCCGGCGCGCGTCGGCGGAAGGCTACGCGGAGGACAGCCTGACCCGGCTGGTCGAGGTGTTCGGGAGGGGCGCGGCTGCCTGAGTGGAAGCGGGTTCAACTTGACGTCCTCGGCCCAGCCGTACAGCGTGCGCGCGGAGGTGGCGGTGCGGCGGACCGACCAGTCCAGGCCGCCCTGGCCGTTGATCCACTCGAGCTGCTCGTTGAGGAGGAACAGGGTGGCGAGGGCCGGGGTGTTGTACGTCTGGTTCTTGCGGGAGTTGTCGATCGCCGTCGGCAGCGAGAAGAACTCGGGGACGTGCCGGCCGGAGGCGTGGACGCGCTCCGCGCGCTCGATCGCGGCCGGGGAGAAGACGCCGATCCACAGGCCGCCGTCGGAGGCGAAGGACTTCTGCGGGGCGAAGTAGTAGACGTCCGTCTCGGCGATGTCGACAGGCAGGCCGCCGGCACCGGTGGCCGGTGATCCTTACGCTGGCCGTGCGGCGGTTCAGGAAGCTGAGCCGCTTGCGAGCGGAACGCGCACCTCCCGGAGAGCTGACGTGCTCATGGTGCGTCAGTTTCCTGGGAGGCGCGCGGCGCATAGGGGAGTGCTCCCGTCCGGTTCCGGGGCCGCGCCCCCCCCCCGAGAGGATGCAGCCCATGTTCCGCACGATTGGCAGACCGTGGACACAGTGAAGGACGGGTCCTGGCGGCCGTCATGGGCGCATGGAGCCTCATGCGCCCAGGAGGCTGATCAGTCAGCGCCCGGTCTCCAGTTTCTGGCCCGGGCGATTACTCCCTGGCCTCCCACGAGTCCGACACAGATCGCCAGCACCGTGCTGCCCACCACTGTCACCGCAGTGAGCTCCGGAGCCCAGCGGGCCCCGCCAGTGGTCACCATGGGGTATCCCAGGACGGTGGATACGACGGCGCCCGCAAAACCGGCCACGCCGATCGGGACGGACAAGTACCACAGTGCGGTGGACCGGAACACGTGTGTGTCTCCCGCCAGGACGCCTATGGGAGCGAGTCGGCTCCCGAAGACCTGGAACTCCGCCAAGGCGCTGAAGGCGGCAGCAAGTGCAGCCATGAGCATGCCCCCCAGCCCGAGCAGAGTCACCCAGTGCGCAATGGTCTCGTCCAGCAAGGCGCCACCCAGCTGCATGCCTGCGAGGACGTTGACCAAGGGCGCCGTACCCAAATGGCGATACGCGGCTTCCCGGACCGTGCCACCGGCTGACGCGTCACCAGGGTCGGAAACCACGACGAGTTTGATCTCTGCGACACCACCGCGCTTCCCTGTTGTGGGTATGTCGCCGGTAGCGATGCGCAGGTCCGGTGTCCCTGTTTCCCAGCGCGCCAGTTCGCCCAACCGCCGATCGCCCTCGCGAAGGACGGTGGACCGAGCGGGTGGGCAGGGTAGTTGAACAGCCTTCCAGCTCGCGCAGGGACCTGTGAGTACGGCCGGCTCCTGCCGATCTTGGATCAGGGCGAACACAGCGCGTCCCTGTCCCAGATCCTCTTCGAACGCCTTGATCTGCGAGGTCGGCTGGACACGGCTTCTGATGGTCAGGACGCTGTCCCCCAGGGCATCGAACGTCTGTCTGGCCTCGGTAGCCGCTACCGTGGTTCGGCTCACCCACAGCTGCACCTGACTGACCAGCCCCAGGCCCACCACGACTGCCACGACGAGACGCGCGATGACTCCCGGATACGCGTGCAGCCAACGGCCGGCGATGAGTCCGCCCGCATAATGCTTCGTGATGGACCGACCGGCCAGCCGTCGCCCGAGGGCCGTCATAGCCCAGGCGATCAGCGTGGGCAGGGTCGCGAGTGTCAGAACGATGCCGATCGCGTACTGCACGATGCTGACGCGGTAGTCCGGAGCCAGCGGCCCGAGATCGACCGGCATGGCCATCACGAGGCCCAGCGCGCACAACAGCGCGTAACGTCGCTTCACCCGGCCCCTGGTCAGCGTGCGCGGGGAACGACCGTCTCCCTTCTTCCCGTGCAGCAGCACAGAGGAGACAAGCACTCCAGCGGCCGCACCGGCCGCGCCGAGGAGGACGGCCGGCAGCCAGGCGCGAACGGCCGCTGCCGAGAGCGTGTAGTCGGTGAGCGGAATGGCGACGTCGGTATACGCCGCCGCCAGCAGCGGCACCGTGCCGATCAAGGCGCCTGCCCCTACCGGCCACAGTGCCTCGCCCATGCATACAAGGGCCCGGTGCCGCCAAGTGGCGCCGAGTGCGTCGAGCAACGCCGTACGACGGTCCCGTGCGGCCGAACCGCAGCGCAAGGCCACCACGGTCAGGACAGCGGCCGGAAGGCCCAGAAAGCCGATCACGGCCGCCATGAACGCGTCAATATCGACCACGCTGATCGAGTCCCCGAACGGCGTGGGATCAGGGTCGCCGAAGCCAGAGATCCGCATCGTCTCATCCCACTCAGGGGACTTGGTGGCCGTCGGTCTGACATAGACCAACCGCTCCGAGGGAGACGTGAGACCTTCAGCGGAAATCCTCCCCGCGTCCCGTCCGTAACGGTCCGAAATCCCCTCCCGCTGCCCTGCCGCCGCAAGCGCTGGAGAGAGTACGGCCTCCCCCGGCCGTGGCCATTCGGTCAGGCCGGGGGGCGGCGAGGCGCTGGGAGTCAGCGGCTCGATGAAGATGACACTGTGCTGAAGTCCGCCGACCGTGTCACCGCTCTCCCGCCAGTGGGCGACAGCACGCTCTCCTGGGAACTTGCCGGTGAATCGGGGTGCTCTTGCCTGGGCGTGACTCTGCTGCGCACTGTCTGCCGCCGCGGTGATGATCACTGTGCCGGCGGCACAGCAGAGGAACGCGGTGGCCAGTGCGAGCGCGAGACTCCGCAGTCGGTGTCCTGGGCCGCCCTTGGAGGCCCGTAGGCCCATGGCCATCAGCTGCCGCGTCAAACCGCGCCCGCTCAGACGCCCCACGTCTGAGCCCCCATGCTGATCTGCCCATCCGTGATCCTTGCGACGCGCTCAGCGCCGACTGCCACGTCCTGATCATGCGTGACGAGCAGAAGCCCACAGCCCCATCGGGAGGGCAGCGAATACAACAGTTGACTGACGCGATCGCGGTTGTCGTCATCGAGTGCGCCGGTAGGTTCGTCGGCAAGAATCAATGACGGCCTGTTGACCAGTGCCCGAGCGATCGCCACCCGCTGGCGCTCCCCACCGGACAGCGATCCCGTCGTCACCGAGGTATCGGAGATACCGAGGTCGCGAAGAAGTTCTTCAGCAGCGCTCCGTCCGCGGGAGCGTCGCACACCGCCCAGCATGGCAGCGAGCATCACGTTCTCCAGAGCTGTCAGCTCTGGGAGCAGTTCACCGAACTGGAAGACCATGCCGATATGGCGTGACCGGTGTCGTGCCCTCGCGCCGGCCCGTAGTGACGCGACGTTCGCACCTGCCACCTCGATGGTGCCGCTGTCTGGGCTCATGAGCCCCAGGACACACGAGAGCAGCGAGCTCTTTCCGCTGCCACTGGGTCCCATCAACGCGACGGACTCGCCCTCCGCGACAGTGAGATCTACGCCGTTGAGGAGCACACGGTCAGCCAGCTGGAGCCGGACGTCATGCAGTTGGAGGACGGGATTCCGCACCAAAAGTCCCTTGCGAGGAAGGCAGTGGTTGAACACGAGAACGCGCCCGTCACCTCGACGGCAACGGGCGCACCGCAGTCGCTCTAGATCCGGTATGCCCAGGAACCGCACGCATCCGGCTTGGCGAATTGCTGCTCACAGACGCGGACCTTGTTGAGGACGGCACCCTCGCCGCTGCCTACGCAGTTGTCCGGACCAGCGCCGTTCTTGTCCCAGAGGTGACTCGAACTGCCGTCGTAGACGCGGAAGTACTCGCCCTCCACCGCGTTCGTGTCGGCCTCCATGTCACAGACTCGGAGACGGCGATCACTGTCGTAACCCTTGGCGGTGTCGTCACCCTGCCAGGCTTGGATGTAGGCCCATGCCGGAGCGCTGCCGATGCTCAGCCCGAGGGCGAGAGTGGCGCCGGCCACCGTGATGGCGAGGCGCCCAGATCTGCCAATTATTCCGCTCTTCATCCGTTCCGTCCCTCCCCCGGAGGATCGACTCCCCCAGGACTTCACCTGTTGCAGCCCCAGGCACGTGCCCAGAGCCAAAGGATCATGACAGGTCCTCCTTGGGGTGTCCATTTGATACTTGCAACGTCTCCACGCCGCCCGCGACTTGGGTCGACCGGTAGCCACTCGGGGCACCACGACACGCGCTCCACGGGATTGCGGGCCGTCCGTTCCGCACCGGACACGGGCGGGGATCGCCGCGTCGGCACCGCCGGGTAGCTCGCGGCTGTACGCGAGAGGGCGCCCCGCACCGGCGGGACGCCCTCGGTCTCTTGAGCGAGAGGGATCAGAGCTTCTCGATCACGTAGTCGACGCACTTCGTGAGGGCCTCGACGTCCGCCGGGTCGATCGCCGGGAACATCGCGACGCGCAGCTGGTTGCGGCCGAGCTTGCGGTAGGGCTCGGTGTCGACGATGCCGTTGGCGCGCAGGACCTTGGCGACGGCGGCGGCGTCGACCTCGTCCGTGAAGTCGATCGTGCCGATGACCTGGGAGCGCTTGGCCGGGTCGGTGACGAACGGGTTCGCGAACTTGACGTCCTCGGCCCAGCCGTACAGCGTCCGTGCGGAGGTGGCGGTGCGGCGGACCGACCAGTCCAGGCCGCCCTGGCCGTTGATCCACTCGAGCTGCTCGTTGAGGAGGAACAGGGTGGCGAGGGCCGGAGTGTTGTACGTCTGGTTCTTGCGGGAGTTGTCGATCGCCGTCGGCAGCGAGAAGAACTCGGGGACGTGCCGGCCGGAGGCGTGGACGCGCTCCGCGCGCTCGATCGCGGCCGGGGAGAAGACGCCGATCCACAGGCCGCCGTCGGAGGCGAAGGACTTCTGCGGGGCGAAGTAGTAGACGTCCGTCTCGGCGATGTCGACGGGGAGGCCGCCGGCGCCGGAGGTGGCGTCCACGAGGACCAGGGCGCCCTCGTCGGCGCCGGCCACGCGCTTGATCGGCATGGCGACACCGGTCGAGGTCTCGTTGTGGGTGAAGGCGTAGACGTCCACGCCCGCCTCGGCGACCGGCTCGGGGTGCGTGCCGGGGTCGGAGGAGATGACGTCCGGCTCGGCCAGCCAGGGGGCGAGCTTCGCGGCCTTGGCGAACTTGGAGGAGAACTCGCCGAAGCTGAGGTGCTGCGACTTGTTCTCGATCAGACCGTGCGTCGCGATGTCCCAGAACGCGGTGGAGCCGCCGTTGCCGAGGATCACCTCGTACCCGTCGGGGAGCTGGAACAGCTCGCGGATGCCCTCACGCACCTTGCCGACCAGGTTCTTGACCGGAGCCTGGCGGTGGGAGGTGCCCATGAGGGAGGTGCCACTGGCGGCGAGGGCGTCCAGCGCCTCCGTCCGCACCTTGGAGGGGCCCGCGCCGAAACGACCGTCCGCGGGCTTGATGTCAGAGGGAATCCGGATCTCAGCCACGAAGGGGAGCGTAGCCGTTCACGGAAACACGGGCGAAACGTCGTCCGTCGGGTGAGACGGTGTTGAGTAGGTGCCATGGCGAATCTTGAGGCGGAGCTTCGCAGGGCCGTCCGGGGCGAGGTCGGGTTCGATGTCACCTCCCGGGCGCTGGTCACCATGGACGCGTCCAACTACCGGAGGGTCCCTCGTGGGGTCGTCGCGCCCGTGGACCCCGACGACGTGGCCGCCGTGCTGGCCGTCTGCCGGGAGCACGGCGTGCCCGTCGTCGCCCGCGGCGGGGGCACGTCCATCGCCGGGCAGGCCACCGGCACCGGTGTCGTCCTGGACTTCACCCGGCACATGAACCGGCTGGTCAGCCTGGATCCCGAGGCGCGTACGGCCGTCGTGCAGCCGGGGCTGGTGCTCGACCGGCTCCAGGAGGCGGCCGCTGCGCACGGGCTGCGGTTCGGGCCGGATCCGTCCACGCACAGCCGGTGCACGCTCGGCGGCATGATCGGCAACAACTCCTGCGGCTCGCACTCCGTGGCGTGGGGGACGACCGCGGACAGCGTGCGCGAGCTGGACGTGGTCACCGCGCGCGGGCGGCGGCTGCGGCTCGGGCAGGACTGGGCCGGCGCTCCGGACGGCCTGCGGGAGCTGATGGACGGCGAACTGGCCCGGTTGCGCACGGGCTTCCCGGAGCTGCCCCGCCGCATCTCCGGGTACGCGCTGGACGCCCTGCTGCCCGAGCGGGGCGCCGACGTGGCCCGCTCCTTCTGCGGTTCGGAGGGCACGCTGGGCGTGCTGACGGAGGCGGTCGTACGCCTGGTCGAGGCACCACGCGCGCGTGCGCTGGCCGTCCTGGGCTACGCCGACGAGAGCGGGGCGGCGGAGGCGGCCGCCGGGCTGCTGCCGTACGGCCCGCTGACGGTGGAGGGCATGGCGGCGGACCTGGTGCCGTCCGCGGCCGCGCTGCCGCGGGGCAGGGCCTGGCTGTTCGTGGAGACCGGCGGGGAGTCGGCCGAGGAGGCACGCGCGCGTGCGGAGGCGATCGTGCGGGCGGCCGACGTCGTGGACGCCCTGGTGGTCACCGACCCGGCGGGGCAGCGCGCGCTGTGGCGGATCCGGGAGGACGCGAGCGGTACGGCGACCCGGATGCCGGACGGTGGGGGCACCTCCCGCTCGAGCGGAGCCGAGAGTGGGGGAGAGGCCTGGCCGGGGTGGGAGGACTGCGCGGTGCCGCCCGCCCGGCTCGGGGCGTATCTGCGGGACTTCCGCGCGCTGCTCGGCGCGCACGGGCTGCGCGGCACGCCGTACGGGCACTTCGGGGACGGCTGCATCCACGTCCGGATCGACTTCGACCTGCTGACGGAGCCCGGCATCGCCCGTTTCCGGCGCTTCTCGGAGGAGCTCGCGGAACTGGTGGTGGCGCACGGCGGGTCGCTGTCCGGGGAGCACGGGGACGGGCAGGCGCGGGCGGAGCTGCTGCCGAAGATGTACGGGCGCGAGATGGTGGGCCTGTTCGAGCGGGTGAAAGGGGTGTGGGACCCCGACGACCTCCTCAACCCCGGCATGCTGGTCCGCCCCGCGCCCCTCGACGCCGACCTGCGCTTCTCCGTGCTCCCCCGTGAGCCCGTCGACGTCGCCTTCGGCTACCCCGCCGACGGCGGTGACTTCTCGGCGGCGGTACGGCGCTGCGTGGGCGTCGCCAAGTGCCGTACGGCATCGGTGTCCGGCTCCGCCGTCATGTGCCCGTCCTTCCGGGCGACCGGCGCGGAGGAGCACTCCACGCGCGGGCGGGCCCGGCTGCTGCACGAGATGCTCGCGGGTGAGGTGGTGACCGACGGCTGGCGCTCCACGGAGGTGCGGGACGCGCTGGATCTGTGCCTGTCCTGCAAGGGCTGCCGGTCGGACTGCCCGGTGGAGGTCGACATGGCCACGTACAAGGCGGAGTTCCTCCACCACCACTACGAGGGACGGCGCCGCCCGGCCGCGCACCACAGCATGGGCCGCCTCCCCGAGTGGCTGCGCGTGGTGGCACGCACGCGTACGGCGGCGCTGGTCAACGCCCTGACCGCGGTACGGCCGCTCGCCCGGGCGGCGAAACGGCTCGGCGGGATCGCCCCGGAGCGGGAGATCCCGCGGCTGGCGACACGGACGTTCAGCCGGTGGTGGGAGCGGCGGCGGGAGGAGAGGGACGCCACCGGGCGCGGGGATCTCGTGGTGCTGTGGCCCGACACCTTCACCGAGCACCTCTCACCGGCCGTCGGACAGGCCGCCGTCCGCGTGCTGGAGGCGGCCGGGCTGCGGGTGGCGCTGCCGCCGACCGTGCGTCTGGTGAAACCGCCGGTGGGCGACGGGAGGACGGTCGCGCTCGACCCGCTGTCCCTGCTGCGGGGCCGGGGCCGTGTCTGCTGCGGGCTGACGTACGTGTCGACGGGGCAGCTGGACCGCGCCCGAGCGGTCATGCGCCGCACGCTCGACCTGATGGAGCCGGTGCTGGAGACCGACGCCCCGGTCGTGGTCCTGGAGCCGAGCTGCGCCGCGGCGCTCCGCACGGACGTCCCCGAGCTGCTGCACGACGACCCGCGCGCGGCCCGCCTCGCCGCCAGGGTCCTCACCTTCGCTGAGACGCTCGAACGCCACGCCCCCGACTGGACACCGCCGCGCGTGGACCGCCCGGTGGCCGGCCAGACCCACTGCCACCAGCACGCGGTACTGGGCGACGCCGCCGACCGCCGGCTGCGTCGGGCCGCTCTGCTCTCCGGCGAACTGAGCGGCGGCTGCTGCGGTCTCGCGGGAAACTTCGGCTTCGAGAAGGGCCACTACGAGGTGTCCACCGCGTGCGCGGAGGAACAGCTCCTGCCGTCGGTACGGGACGCCCCGGACGGCACGGTGGTCCTGGCGGACGGCTTCTCCTGCCGCACGCAGCTCGAGCAGCTGGCGGGCGTGCGGGGGAGGCACCTGGCGGAGGTGCTCGCAGCGGCACTGGAGGAAGGAGCAGGCAACGACCCGGGGGGCGAGCGCTGAAGCGGGGCGAGTGGCCGTACTGTCCGACACATGCCCTACGCCCGTCTGGCCCACGGCCGCCTCGTGGTCAACCCGGGCAGCGTCGGCATGCCGTACGGCCGCCCCGGCGCGCACTGGTGCCTGCTGGGCCCGGGCACCGATCTGCGCGTCACGCCGTACGACGTTCCGGCCGCGACCGCGCGGCTGGTCGCCGAGTGCGCGTACCCGCACATCGCCGCCTGGGCCGACCAGTACCTCAACGCCCGCGCGAGCGACGTGGACGCGCTTGAGGCGTTCGGGCCACGGGACGGCGGACCCGAGTGTCTGAGCGCGGGGAGGGGCTGAGCCGCTCCTAGAGTCACGGCACCAGCCACTCGAAGGAGCCCGCGCATGAGCGTCCGCGTCCAGCCGATCACCCGTGACGAGCACCTCGCGTTCGTCGCGGCCCGCCCCTCCGCCAGTCACACGCAGCTCCCGTCCTGGGGAGAGGTGAAGTCCGACTGGCGGGCGGAGAGCCTCGGCTGGTTCGACGGGGCCGGGCAGCTCGTCGGCGCCGGACTGGTACTGCTGCGCCCGCTGCCCGGGCCGAAGCTGCCCGGACTGCCCCGGTACCTGGCGTACCTGCCCGAGGGCCCGCTCATCGACTGGCACGAGCCCGGTCTCGAACGCCTGCTGGAGCCGATGGTCGCCCATCTCGGGCGACGCGGCGCCTTCGCGGTGCGGATGGGCCCGCCGGTGGTGGCGCGCCGCTGGAGCGCCGAGGCGGTGAAGGCGGCGATCGCGGACCCGGCCGCTCGGCGGCTGCGCGACGTGCGGGCGACGTCGTTCGAACCGCGTGCCGGCCAGGTCGCGGACACCCTTCGCCGTATGGGCTGGCGGCAGACCGAACCCGGCGGCGAGGACGGCTTCGCCGCGGGACAGCCCCGGTACGTCTTCCAGGTGCCGTTCGCCGGACGGTCGCTGGACGACATCCGCGGCGGCCTGAACCAGCAGTGGCGGCGCAACATCACCAAGGCGGAGAAGGCCGGCGTGAAGGTCGTGCGCGGCGGCTACGAGGATCTGCCGGCCTTCCACGAGCTGTACTCCGAGACCGCTGAGCGGGACCGCTTCCTCCCGCGCCCGCTGCCCTACTTCCAGCGCATGTGGAGCGCGCTCACCGCCGAGCACCCGGACCGGATGCGGCTCTACCTCGCCTACCACGACGGCGAGGTGCTGGCCGCCGCGACGATGCTGACCGTCGGCGACCACGTCTGGTACTCCTACGGCGCCTCCACCAGCCGGCGGCGCGAGGTCCAGCCGAGCAGTGCCGTGCAGTGGCGCATGATGACGGACGCGCATGAACTGGGCGCCGCCGTCTACGACCTGCGCGGCATCACCGACACCTTGGAGGAGTCCAGCCATCTGCTGGGCCTGCTCCGGTTCAAGGTGGGCACCGGCGGCGAGGCCGTCGAGTACCTCGGCGAGTGGGACTTCCCGCTCAACCGGCTGCTGTACAAGGCGCTCAACCTGTACCTCGCCCGCCGCTGAGAGCCCGCATTTCGAGACAGTGGCATAAGCGGTTTACGCGCCTGACGGAGTCCATTACTCTGGACTGGAAAGTACAGCGTGTTGCATATGAGTGTGCAAGACGGTGTACGTACGCAGCCCGAGTACGCAGCCGAGCCGAGCACAGGACCGCCCGTGACCACCCCCGACAGCGTCACCACGCCCCAGCCCGCGACAACCGCCGCTGCCGCCGCACCGGCCGCCGGGCCGGGCCGGCTGGGCTCCCTCGGACCGGTGGGCCTGGTGCTCGCGGGCGGGATCTCCGTGCAGTTCGGCGGCGCGCTGGCCGTGATGCTGATGCCGAGGGCGGGCGCCCTCGGGGTGGTGGCGCTGCGGCTGCTCGTGGCGGCGGTCGTCCTGCTGCTGGTCTGCCGCCCGCGGCTGCGCGGACACTCGCGCACCGACTGGGGCACGGTCGTCGTCTTCGGCATCACCATGGCCGCCATGAACGGCCTCTTCTACCAGGCGGTCGCCCGCATCCCACTGGGCCCCGCGGTCACCCTGGAGGTCCTCGGCCCACTCGCCCTCTCGGTCCTGGCGTCCCGCCGCGCGATCAACGTCGTCTGGGCGGCACTCGCCCTCGCCGGCGTCTTCCTCCTCGGCGGGGGAGGCTTCAGCGGCCTCGACCCCACAGGAGTGGCCTTCGCCCTGGGTGCCGGCGCCATGTGGGCGTCCTACATCATCTTCAGCGCGCGTACGGGCCGCCGCTTCCCGCAGGCGGACGGACTGGCACTGGCGATGGCGGTGGGGGCGGTGCTGTTCCTGCCGCTGGGCATCGCCGAGTCGGGCACGAAGCTGCTCGACCCGGTGACGCTGGGCCTGGGCGCGGCGGTGGCCCTGCTCTCCTCGGTCCTGCCCTACACCCTCGAACTGCTCGCCCTGCGCCGCCTGCCCGCCTCGGCCTTCGCGATCCTCATGAGCCTGGAACCGGCCATCGCCGCGGCGGCCGGCTTCCTCCTCCTCGACCAGGCCCTCACCGCCCTGCAGGCCGCCGCGATCGCCCTCGTCATCGCGGCGAGCATGGGAGCGGTACGCACCCAGGTCGGCCGGGGCCGCGGCCGCCGGAAGACGGCGGCGCTGGAGGGTGCGGGGCTGGAGGGCTAGAGCGACCGGGACGCGTTCACTGCGGCCGGTGTGCCCGCGCCACGCGAAACCCCACGTCGTCGATCCGGAACGTCGGATGACTGCGGCGCCGTACGGAGGCGCGGCAACTCCAGTGCTCGTCGGCCCAGCCGCCGCCCCGCAGCACCCGGTAGGTGCCGTAGACCTGGGCGTCATAGACGTCCCAGCACCACTCCCAGACATTGCCCAGCATGTCGTAGAGCCCCCACGCGTTGGGCTGCCTGCCGCCCACGGGACGGATCCGCTCCTCCGAGTTGCCGCGGTACCAGGCGATCTCGTCGAGCCGCCCGTACCGCGGCCCACCGCTCCCGGCCCGGCAGGCGTGCTCCCACTCGGCCTCGCTCGGCAGCCGGTACCCCTCGGCGGAGACGTCACAGTCGACGACCGTCTCGGACTCACCGCACAGGCGATACACGGGCGTCAGCCCTTCCGCCCTGGACAGCGCGTTGCAGAACCGGACGGCGTCCCACCACGACACGCCCTCGACGGGCAGCCGCTCACCGCGAACGGCACTCGGCCGCTCACCGGTGACCTGGGCGTACCAGGCCTGGGTGACCGGGAACGCCGACATGCGGAAGGGAGCGACCTCGACGGCCCAACTCCGCTGCGTCCGCCGGTCGGACAGCGTCACCCGCCCTGGCGGGACGGCCACCATCCCGTTATCCATGTTCACGCCGCGCCCCCATGCCGAGCCATACTAACGCCGGTGCGCTCGCCGTCGTGAAATTTCCGCGCGGGTACCGGAGTTGACCTGGTCATGACTCAAGGCCCCGCACCCCGCCCGCTGTCCGACGAAGCCCTCTCCGACCTGCTCGGCAAGCAGCAGTTCGGCACGCTCGCCACCGTCAAGCGCAACGGCCGGCCTCATCTGACCACCATGGTCTACGGCTGGGACCCGCAGGCCCGGATCGTGCGGTTCTCGACGACGGCCGACCGCGTCAAGGTCAGGCAGCTGCGGCACAATCCGCGCGCCGCGCTGCATGTGCAGGGCGGTGACGTGTGGTCGTTCGCCGTCGCGGAGGGCGAGGCGGAGGTTTCCGACGTCACGACGGTTCCCGGCGACGAGGTCGGGCGGGAGCTGCTCGGGATCATCCCGGAGGAGGCCAGGCCGCAGGACGAAGACGCGTTCCTGGAGCAGTTGGTGGCCGAACGGCGGGTGGTCGTCCGGTTGCACGTGGACCGGCTGTACGGGACGGCGCTCGACGTCGACGGCTGAGGTCTGCGGGAAGAGCGGGCTTGAGTCTCCCGTAGGGGGAGGCGCGAAGGTGCAGGCATGGACGGCGACACGCTCTTCACGATCGGGGCCCTGGCCCGGCGGACCGGGCTGACGGTCAAGACCATCCGGTTCTACTCCGACACCGGAATCGTGCCGCCGACGGACCGCAGCCCGGCCGGCTACCGTCTCTACGACATCGGCGCACTGGCGCGTCTGGATCTGGTGCGCACCCTGCGTGACCTGGGGCTCGACCTTGCTGTCATCCGGCAGATGCTGGACCGGGAGGTCTCGGTGCCCGAGATCGCGGCCGCACACGCCGACGCCCTGGACGTGCAGATCCGCACCCTCCGACTGCGGCGCGCGGTGCTGCGAGCGGTGGCCGAACGAGGCTCCACTGCCGAGGATGAATGGACCTCATGCACAAGCTTGCCAAGCTCTCCGACGACGAGCGCCGACGCCGCATCACCGACTTCATCGACGACACCTTCGGCGGGTTCGACGCCAACCCCGACTTCGTCGACATGATCCGCTCGGCCATGCCCGAACTGCCGGACGACCCCGAACCCCGTCAGGTCGACGCCTGGGTGGAACTCGCCGAACTCACCGAGGACCCCGGCTTCCGCTCAGCCCTACGCCGCATGGCCGAGTACCAGGCAGCCGAGCGCGCCCAGGGCGACGTCACCGGCCTGCACCACGACCTCACCGAGACCGTCCGCGACAGCGTCGGCCGCGCACTCGATGCCGGCACCGCCCCGGCCTCGGCAGCGGCCGCACCCGTCGTCGACGCCCTCACCGCCCGTTACGCGCAGACCTTCAGCCGCCCCGACGACGCCGACTTGCGTCACTGGCTGCTGACACGCCTGGAGATCGCCGGCGACCCCCGCGCGGAGCGCTACTGGCACCTGCTGGCCGTCATCAACGGATGGCCCGTCCCGCCCAGCCTGGCACCGGTGTTCACGTGGCTCACAGAAGCTCTGCGGGCGCACACTCCGCGGCAGTCCCGCGTGCGGTAGTCAGGCAGGCGGCCGGCCCCGCAGGGCCAGGCCGGCCACCCGCGGGAGGTCCTCGCGGGTGGCGCCGCCGGCGGCTTGGACGGCGATGCCGTCGGCCACGGTCATGAGGTAGCGGGCGAGCAGTTCGGGATCCTCTGTTTTTCATGCAAGCACGCTTGATTGTTTCTGGCGGCACTGCCATGCTCCTCAGCACGCCGCACCACCCCGCACGCCGCCGTGCCCCGAGGGAGCGCCCGTGTCCGATCCGACGACGTCCGTGATCGACGACCTGCGCGAGGAGAGCGAGGCACTCGACCGCCTCGTCGCCGGGTTGAGTGCACCGAGCTGGGCGCTCGCCACCCCCGCGCCCGGCTGGACCGTCGCCCACCAGATCGCCCACCTCGCCTGGACGGACCGTTCGGCCCTGCTCGCCGTCACGGACGCCGACGGATTCCGCGCCCTGGTCGAGAAGGCCCTCGCCGCGCCGGCCTCCTTCGTCGACGAGGGCGCCGAGGAGGACGCCGGACGTCCGCCCGCCGACCTGCTCGGGCGGTGGCGCGAGGGCCGTACGGCGCTGGACGAGGCGCTGCGGGCCGCCCCGCCCGGGGCGCGCTTCCCCTGGTACGGCCCGCCCATGTCGGCCGCCTCCATGGCGACGGCCCGTCTCATGGAGACCTGGGCCCATGGGCAGGATGTGGCCGACGCCCTCGGTGTGGTGCGCCCACCCACCGACCGGCTGCGGCATGTGGCCTGGCTCGGGGTGCGGACCCGCGACTTCGCCTACGGCGTGCACGGACTGACTCCGCCGGCCGATCCCTTCCGCGTCGAACTCCAGGCCCCCTCCGGCGACTCGTGGACGTACGGCCCCGAGGACGCCCCGCAACGCGTCACCGGGCCCGCCCTCGACTTCTGCCTCCTGGTCACCCAGCGCGCCCACCGCGCCGACCTCGCCCTGCGCGCCGACGGTCCCGACGCCGACCGCTGGCTGGACATCGCCCAGGCCTTCGCGGGCCCGCCCGGCACCGGCCGCACCCCGAAGGGGGAGGCGCGGTGACCCTCCGCATCGGCAACGCCTCCGGCTTCTACGGCGACCGCTTCGACGCCATGCGCGACATGCTCACCGGCGGTGACCTGGACGTCCTCACCGGCGACTACCTCGCCGAGCTGACGATGCTCATCCTGGGGCGCGACCGGCTGAAGGACCCGGCCGCCGGGTACGCCCGTACCTTCCTGCGGCAGTTGGAGGACTGCCTGGGGCTCGCCCACGAGCGGGGCGTGAAGATCGTCACCAACGCGGGCGGGCTCAACCCGGCCGGACTCGCCGACGCCGTACGGGCGTTGGCGGACCGGCTCGGCATCCCCGTGCGTGTCGCACATGTCGAGGGCGACGACCTCACCGCCGCCCACCCCCACAGCCTCGCCGCCCACGCCTACCTCGGCGGCTTCGGGATCGCGGCCTGTCTGCGGGCGGGCGCCGACGTCGTCGTCACCGGACGGGTGACGGACGCGGCACTCGTCACCGGGCCGGCCGCCGCCCACTTCGGGTGGAAGGAAACGGAGTACGACCGGCTCGCGGGGGCCGTCGTCGCCGGGCACGTGCTGGAGTGCGGGGCGCAGGCCACCGGCGGCAACTACGCCTTCTTCCGGGACGGCGACGTCCGACGGCCCGGCTTCCCGCTCGCCGAGCTCCACGACGACGGCAGCTCGGTCATCACCAAGCACCCCGGCACCGGCGGCTTCGTCGACGTCGGCACGGTCACGGCCCAGTTGCTGTACGAGACGGCCGGCGCCCGGTACGCGGGGCCGGACGTCACCGCCCGGCTCGACACCGTGCGGCTCGCCCAGGACGGGCCCGACCGGGTGCGGATCGAAGGTGTGCGAGGGGAGGCGCCGCCGCCCACCCTCAAGGTCGGGCTCAACAAGCTCGGCGGCTTCCGCAACGAGGTCGTCTTCGTCCTCACCGGCCTCGACATCGAGGCCAAGGCCGCCCTGGTGCGCGAGCAGATGGAACCGGCCCTCGGCAAGGCCGCCGACGTGCGCTGGGAGCTGGCCCGCACCGACCGGCCCGACGCCCCGAGCGAGGAGACGGCGAGCGCGCTGCTGCGGCTCGTCGTACGGGACCCCGACCAGGAGGTGGTCGGGCGGGCCCTGAGCGGGGCGGCCGTGGAGCTGGCGCTCGCCAGTTACCCCGGCTTCCATGTGCTGGCGCCACCCGGAAAAGGCTCGCCTTATGGGGTCTTCGAGGATGTGTACGTCCCCCATGGTGCCGTCGACCATGTGGCCGTCCTCCATGACGGGCGCCGGATCCCCGTGCCGCCGGCCCCCGACACCGCCGTACTCGACGAGGTGCCGGAACCGCCCCTGCCGGAGCCGCTGCCGCCCGGGCCCACCCGGCACGCCCCCCTCGGCCTCGTCGCGGGCGCCCGCAGCGGCGACAAGGGCGGCAACGCCAACGTCGGTGTGTGGGCCCGCACGGACGACGCCTGGCGGTGGCTCGCGCACGAGCTGACGGCCGACCGGTTCCGGGAGTTGATCCCCGAGAGCCGGCCGCTGAAGGTCACCCGGCACGTCCTGCCCGACCTCCGCGCCCTCAACTTCGTCGTCGAGGGCATCCTCGGCGCGGGCGTCGCCGACCGGCACCGCTTCGACCCGCAGGCCAAGGCCCTCGGCGAATGGCTGCGCTCCCGCCACCTGGACATACCGGAGGCCCTGCTGTGACCGTCCTGACCTCCGCGCTCGACCCGAGCGGCCCCGAGTACCGGGCCAACCGCGAGGCCATGCTCGCCAGGCTCACCGAACTCGACGCCGAGCACGCCAAGGCCCTCGCGGGCGGCGGCGAGAAGTACGTCGAGCGGCACCGGCGGCGCGGCAAACTCCTCGCCCGCGAGCGGATCGAGCTGCTCCTCGACCCCGACACGCCCTTCCTGGAGCTGTCCCCGCTGGCCGCCTGGGGCAGCGACCACACCGTCGGCGCCTCCCTCATCACCGGCATCGGTGTCGTCGAGGGAGTGGAGTGCCTGATCACCGCCAACGACCCGACCGTGCGCGGCGGAGCGAGCAACCCCTGGTCGCTGAAGAAGGCCCTGCGCGCCAACGACATCGCCCTCGCCAACCGGCTGCCCTGCATCAGCCTGGTGGAGTCCGGCGGCGCCGACCTGCCGTCCCAGAAGGAGATCTTCATCCCCGGGGGCGCCATCTTCCGGGATCTGACCCGGTTGTCCGCCGCCGGCATCCCCACCCTCGCGGTCGTCTTCGGCAACTCCACCGCCGGAGGCGCCTACATCCCCGGCATGTCCGACCACGTGATCATGGTCAAGGAGCGGGCGAAGGTGTTCCTCGGCGGTCCGCCGCTGGTGAAGATGGCCACGGGTGAGGAGAGCGACGACGAGTCCCTGGGCGGCGCCGAGATGCACGCGCGCGTGTCGGGCCTCGCCGACCACTTCGCCGTCGACGAGCACGACGCGCTCCGGCAGGCCCGCCGCGTGGTCGCCCGCCTCAACCACCGCAAGGCGTACGGCGACCCGGGCCCGGCCGAGCCCCCCAAGTACGACGCCGAGGAACTCCTCGGCATCGTCCCCGGCGACCTCAAGAGCCCCTTCGACCCGCGCGAGGTCATCGCCCGCGTCGTCGACGCCTCCGACTTCGACGAGTTCAAACCGCTGTACGGGACGAGCCTGACCACCGGCTGGGCCGCGCTCCACGGCTATCCGATCGGCATTCTGGCCAATGCCCAGGGCGTCCTCTTCAGCGAGGAGTCCCAGAAGGCAGCCCAGTTCATCCAGCTCGCCAACCAGCGCGACATCCCGCTGCTCTTCCTGCACAACACCACCGGCTACATGGTCGGCAAGGAGTACGAGCAGGGCGGCATCATCAAACACGGCGCCATGATGATCAACGCGGTCAGCAACAGCCGCGTCCCGCACCTCTCCGTCCTCATGGGCGCCTCCTACGGCGCAGGCCACTACGGCATGTGCGGCCGGGCCTACGACCCGCGCTTCCTCTTCGCCTGGCCCAGCGCCAAGTCGGCCGTCATGGGCCCGCAGCAGCTCGCGGGTGTGCTGTCGATCGTCGCCCGCCAGTCGGCCGCCGCGAAGGGGCAGCCGTACGACGAGGAGGCGGATGCCGCTCTGCGCGCCATGGTCGAGCAGCAGATCGAGTCCGAGTCGCTGCCGATGTTCCTGTCCGGGCGGCTGTACGACGACGGTGTCATCGACCCGCGCGACACCCGCACCGTTCTCGGCCTGTGCCTCTCCGCCATCCACACCGCCCCTTACGAGGGCGCGCGCGGCGGCTTCGGCGTCTTCCGGATGTGAGGGAACAGATGATTTCCACCCTGCTGGTCGCCAACCGGGGCGAGATCGCCTGCCGCGTCTTCCGCACCTGCCGCGAGCTGGGCATCCGCACGGTCGCCGTGCACTCGGACGCCGACGAGAACGCCCTCCACGCGCGCGTGGCCGACACAGCCGTACGGCTACCGGGGGTCGCGCCCGCCGACACCTACCTGCGCGGCGACCTGATCGTGAAGGCCGCCGTCGCGTCCGGCGCGGACGCCGTGCACCCCGGCTACGGCTTCCTCTCCGAGAACGCCGGCTTCGCCCGGGCCGTGCTGGACGCGGGCCTGCTCTGGATCGGTCCGTCCCCGGACGCCATCGAGGCGATGGCGTCCAAGACGCGCGCCAAGCAGCTCATGGGCATCGAGCCCCTCACCAAGGTCACCGAGGCCGACCTGCCCGTCCTGGTGAAGGCGGCGGCGGGCGGCGGCGGCCGCGGCATGCGCGTCGTACGGCACCTGGCGGACCTGGACGCCGAACTGGCCGCCGCACGCGCCGAAGCGGCGAGTGCCTTCGGCGACGGCGAGGTCTTCGTCGAGCCGTACGTCGAGAACGGCCGCCACGTCGAGGTGCAGATCCTCGCTGACACCCACGGCACCGTCTGGCCGCTCGGCACCCGCGACTGCTCCCTCCAGCGCCGCCACCAGAAGGTCGTCGAGGAGGCCCCGGCACCCGGACTCTCCGAGGAACTCCAGGAGGAGGTGAGCGCCCTCGCCGTACGGGCCGCCCGAGCCGTCGACTACGTGGGCGCCGGCACGGTCGAGTTCCTCGTCGCCGACGGCAGGGCCCACTTCCTGGAGATGAACACCCGCCTCCAGGTCGAACACCCCGTGACGGAGGCCGTGTTCGGCCTCGACCTGGTCGCCGGACAGATCCGCGTCGCCGAGGGCCACCCCCTCGAGAACACGCCTCCCCGCGCGCGTGGCCACGCCGTGGAGGCCCGCCTCTACGCCGAGGACCCGTCCCGCGACTGGTCACCGCAGACCGGCCGCCTGCACCGCCTGTCCGTACCCGAAGGCGTCCGCCTCGACACCGGCTACTCCGACGGCGACGACATCGGCGTCCACTACGACCCCATGCTCGCCAAGGTGGTGGCCCACGCGCCCACACGCACGGAGGCCGTCCGCAAGCTGGCCTCCGCCCTGGAACGAGCCGTGATCCACGGCCCCGTCACCAACCGCGATCTCCTGGTCCGCTCCCTGCGCCACCCGGAGTTCACCGCGGCCAGCATGGACACGGGCTTCTACGACCGCCACCTGCCGCACCTGACCGAGCCGTCCCCCGACCCGCACGCCCCCCTGGCAGCCGCCCTCGCCGACGCCCACGGCCGCTCCCGCTTCGGCGGCTGGCGCAACGTCCCCTCACAGCCGCAGACCAAGCGCTACGCGATGGCAGGGGAGGAACACGAGGTCCACTACCGGCACACGCGCACGGGCCTGGAGGCGGACGGCGTACGGGTGGTGCACGCCGACGCGCACCTCGTGGTCCTCGAAGCGGGCGGAGTGCGGCGCAAGTTCGAGGTGGCGCGCTACGGCGACCAGGTCTACGTCAACTCCACCGCGCTGACGATCCTGCCCCGCTTCCCCGACCCGACGACCCAGCACGCCCCCGGCTCCCTCCTGGCCCCCATGCCGGGCACGGTCGTCCGAGTGGCCGACGGCGTCACCGCGGGCACGCCCGTCAAGGCCGGGGCCCCCCTCCTCTGGCTGGAGGCGATGAAGATGCAGCACAAGATCACGGCACCCGTCACAGGAACGCTGAGTGAGCTGTGTGTCGCACCCGGACAACAGGTAGAGCCGGGCGCACTACTGGCGGTGGTGACAGAAACCTCTTAGGGGCGCGGGGCTGCATTGATATGCGGCTCCGCCGCGTGAGCGCGACCAGCCACATACGGCTCGCACCCGAAAGGACTCCCCATGGACACCGAAGACCACAAGGCCCTCCGAGAAGCCGTCTCAGCCCTGGGCAAACGCCACGGCCGCGGATGCGACCCCACCCAACTCTGGTCCGAGGCGGGCAAACTCGGCTACCTCGGCGTCAACCTCCCCGAGGAGTACGGAGGCGGCGGCGGAGGCATCTCCGAGCTCTCCATCGTCCTCGAAGAACTCGGCGCGGCCGGCTGCCCCCTCCTCATGCTGGTCGTCTCACCAGCCATCTGCGGCACGGTGATAGCCCGCTTCGGCACTAACGCCCAGAAACAACACTGGCTCCCCGCCCTGGCCGACGGCTCCCGCCTGATGGCCTTCGGCATCACGGAACCGGACGCCGGCTCCAACAGCCACCGCATCACGACCACCGCCCGCCGCGACGAGGACACCGGAGACTGGATCCTCAAGGGCCGCAAGGTCTTCATCTCCGGCGTCGACCTCGCGGACGCGACCCTCATCGTCGGCCGCACGGAGGACGCCCGCACCGGCCGCCTCAAGCCCTGCCTCTTCATCGTCCCGCGCGACGCACCCGGCTTCACCCGGCAGCCCATCGACATGGAACTCAACGCCGCCGAGAAGCAGTTCGAGCTGACACTGGACGACGTACGGCTGCCCGCCGACGCCCTCGTCGGCGACGAGGACGCAGGGCTCCTCCAGCTCTTCGCCGGTCTCAACCCCGAACGCATCATGACGGCCGCCTTCGCGATCGGCATGGGCCGCTACGCCCTCGCGAAAGCCGTCGAGTACGCCCGCGACCGGCAGGTCTGGGACACCCCCATCGGCGCCCACCAGGCCATCGCCCACCCCCTGGCCCAGGCGCACATCGACCTCGAACTCGCGCGCCTGATGATGCAGAAGGCGGCCCGGCTGTACGACGCCGGCGACGACATGGGCGCGGGCGAGGCCGCCAACATGGCGAAGTACGCGGCGGGGGAGGCCTGCGTGAAGGCCGTGGACCAGGCCGTGCACACCCTCGGCGGCAACGGACTCACCCGCGAGTTCGGTCTCGCCTCGCTGATAACGGCCGCGCGCGTGGCTCGTATCGCCCCGGTGAGCCGGGAGATGATTCTCAACTACGTCTCCCACCAGACCCTGGGCCTGCCCAAGTCGTACTGAGACGACCCGCGCGCGAGGAGGAACCATGTTCCGCAGCGAGTACGCAGACGTCCCGCCCGTCGAACTGCCCATCCACGACGCCGTCCTGGCCCGGGCCGCGGAGTTCGGCGACATCCCGGCGCTGATCGACGGCACCGACGGCACCACCCTCTCGTACGAGCAGGTGGACCGGTTCCACCGGCGCGTCGCCGCCGCCCTCGCCGAGGCCGGGGTGCGCAAGGGCGACGTCCTCGCCCTGCACAGCCCCAACACCATCGCCTTCCCGACCGCCTTCTACGCCGCCACGCGCGCGGGCGCCACCGTCACCACCGTGCACCCGCTCGCCACCGCCCAGGAGTTCGCCAAGCAGCTGACGGACTGCGCGGCCCGCTGGATCATCACCGTCTCACCCCTGCTGGACATCGCGCGCCGGGCCGCCGAACTCGCGGGCGGCGTAAGCGAGATCTTCGTGTGCGACAGCGCGACCGGACACCGCTCCCTGATCGACATGCTGGCCTCCGCCGCCCCCGAGCCGCAGGTCGCCATCGACCCCGTGGAGGACGTGGCGGCCCTGCCGTACTCCTCCGGAACCACCGGCACGCCCAAGGGCGTCATGCTCACCCACCGGCAGATCGCCACCAACCTCGCCCAGCTCCACCCGGCGATACCCGCCGGCCCCGGAGACCGCATTCTGGCGGTACTTCCCTTCTTCCACATATACGGCCTCACGGCCCTGATGAACGCGCCCCTCAGGCAGGGCGCCACCGTCGTCGTCCTGCCCCGCTTCGACCTGGAACAGTTCCTCGCCGCCATCCAGAACCACCGCATCACCGGCCTGTACGTGGCCCCGCCGATCGTGCTCGCCCTCGCCAAACACCCGGCCGTCGCGCAGTACGACCTGTCGTCCCTGAAGTACATCGTCAGCGCCGCCGCACCCCTGGACGCGCGCCTGGCCGTCGCCTGCTCCCAGCGGCTCGGACTGCCGCCCGTCGGCCAGGCCTACGGCATGACGGAACTGTCGCCCGGCACGCACGTCGTCCCGCTGGACGCGATGAACGACGCGCCGCCCGGAACCGTCGGCAAGCTCATCGCCGGCACCGAGATGCGCATCGTCTCCCTCGACGACCCCGGCAAGGACCTCCCCGCCGGCGAGTCCGGCGAGATCCTCATTCGCGGCCCCCAGGTCATGAAGGGCTACCTCGGCCGCCCCGACGCCACCACCGCCATGATCGACGCCGACGGCTGGCTGCACACCGGCGATGTCGGGCACGTGGACGGTGGGGGCACCTCCCGCTCGAGCGAAGCCGAGAGTGGGGGAGGCTGGCTGTTCGTCGTCGACCGCGTCAAGGAACTCATCAAGTACAAGGGCTTCCAGGTGGCCCCCGCCGAGCTGGAGGCGCTGCTGCTCACCCACCCGGGCATCGCCGACGCCGCCGTCATCGGCACGTACGACGACGACGGCAACGAGATCCCGCACGCGTACGTGGTCCGCCAGCCGGCCCGCACCGACCTCTCCGAGGCGGAGATCATGATGTACGTCGCCGAGCGCGTGGCCCCCTACAAGCGGATCCGGCACGTCACCTTCATCGACGGCGTCCCCCGGGCGGCCTCCGGCAAGATCCTCCGCCGACAGCTCAGGGAGCGCGCATGACCCTGGTCCTCCGGGCACGCGCGCGTGCCGTCGAGACCCTCACCCTCGACTCACCCCACAACCGCAACGCCCTGTCGGCCGCCCTCGTGGGCGAACTGGCCGAGGCGCTCGCGGACGCCGACCAGGACGCAGAGGTCCGCGCGGTCGTCCTCACCCACACCGGCACCACCTTCAGCGCGGGCGCCGACCTCCGCGACCCCCCGCCCCCGGAAGCCCTGGTCGGCCTGCTGCGGCAGATCGTCGAACTGCCCAAGCCGGTCGTCGCACGGGTCACCGGCCACGTCCGCGCGGGCGGCCTCGGCCTGCTGGCCGCCTGCGACATCGCGGCCGCCTCCACCGAGGCCACCTTCGCCTTCACCGAGGTCCGCATCGGCGTCGCCCCCGCGGTCATCTCCCTGCCCCTCCTCCCGCGCACGGACCCGCGCGCGCTGGCCCGCTACTACCTCACGGGAGAGCGGTTCGACGCGGCGGAGGCAGCCCGCACGGGCCTGCTCACCACCCACGCCGACGACGTCGACACCGCACTGGCCCCCATCCTGGACGGCCTGCGCAAATCAGCCCCCGACGCCCTGACCGAGACGAAACGGCTGCTCACGACTAGGGTGCTGGAAGCCTTCGACCGGGACGCGGACGGCCTGACCGCGCTCTCGGCCCGGCTGTTCTCCTCCCCGCAGGCCCGCGAGGGGATGACGGCCTTCCTCGAACGACGGGATCCGGCATGGGTGGTGTGAGGACATGGGCGGTGTGAGCACGGTCGACCGCGCGGAGAGAGACCGCGCGGAGCGAGTCCCCAAACAGGACCGCAGCCGGGCCACCCGGCAGCGGCTCCTGGAAGCCGCCGTGGCCTGCCTCGCCGAACACGGCTGGGCCGGTTCCACGGTCTCCGTCGTCGCCGAACGCGCCGGCGTCTCCCGCGGCGCCGCCCAGCACCACTTCCCGACCCGCGAGGACCTCTTCACCGCGGCCGTCGAGTACGTCGCCGAGGAACGCTCCACGGCCCTGCGCGCCCTCTTCCCGGAGGGCGCGGCCGGCGACCGCCACGCGGTCGTCGCGGCCTTGGTCGACCTCTACACCGGACCGCTGTTCCGCGCGGCCCTCCACCTCTGGGTGGCCGCCTCCAACGAGGACCAGCTCCGGCCCCGCGTCACCGAACTCGAATCCCGCGTGGGCCGCGAGACCCACCGCATAGCCGTCGACCTCCTGGCCGCCGACGAATCCGTCCCCGGCGCCCGCGAAACCGTCCAGGGCCTCCTCGACATGGCCCGGGGCCTGGGCCTGGCCAACCTCCTCACCGACGACGCGGCACGCCGGGAACGGGTGGTCGAGCAGTGGGCGGGGCTGCTGGACCAGGCGCTGGGCGGCGTCAGGGACTGAGCCGCTCCACGCGCCAGCTCCCGTCGGCCCGCTCCACGTACCGCAACCGGTCGTGCAGCCGGTTCTCGCGGCCCTGCCAGAACTCCACCGTCTGCGGGGCCACCCGGAAACCGCCCCAGTTCGGCGGCACCGGCACCTGCTCGCCCTCGGGATAGCGGGCGGCCAGTTCGGCGTACGCCCCGTCGACGTCCGCGCGGGTGGCGATCACCGAGGACTGCGCACTGGCCCAGGCACCCAGCTGCGAGCCGTGCGGACGGGTGCGGAAGTACGCCGCCGTCTCGTCCCGCCCGGTACGCCGCGCGACCCCGGTCACGATGACCTGCCGGGCCATCGGATGCCAGGGGAACAGCAGCGAGACGTACGGGTTCTCCGCCAGGTCACGTGCCTTGCGGGAGTCGTAGTTCGTGTAGAAGACGAAGCCCTGCTCGTCGAAGTGCTTCAGCAGCACCGTGCGGGCGCTGGGCCGCCCCTCGGCGTCGGCCGTCGAGACGACCATGGCGTTCGGCTCGAACAGCCCGCCGTCCGTCGCGGCCTGCATGAACCAGCGCGCGAACTGCTCGACGGGCGTGGCGGCCAGCTCGTTCTCGGAGAGCCCCTCCGCCCGGTACTGCTTGCGCATCGAGGCCAGATCGAAGGGGACGTCGTCGCGGTCGGTCACCCGGTCATCTTGCCGTACGGACGGTGTCCTTCGTCACTGACTGGCACTGAGTGCCGTGAGCCCTCCCCAACGGTGGCACTCGGGGATATCGTTTCCGTGCCGTTCCGGTTGGGTGACCGCCAGCCGCACGGGGCATCACAGGGGAGACCGTCCGGGACCGCGAGTCGCCGCACACGACCGTGGATCCACCGGGCGGCCGCCCGCTTCGCAAGCTGACTGACACATGGTTCGTTCGACCCACCCCACATCACACCATCTGTCGCTTACATCACGAGGAGCCGCCTGATGTCCGACTTCGTACCCGGGCTCGAGGGAGTCGTCGCGTTCGAGACGGAGATCGCCGAACCGGACAAGGAGGGCGGCGCCCTGCGTTATCGGGGCGTCGACATCGAGGATCTCGTCGGGCACGTCTCCTTCGGCAACGTCTGGGGCCTGCTCGTCGACGGCGCCTTCAACCCGGGCCTGCCGCCCGCCGAGCCGTTCCCCATCCCCGTCCACTCCGGCGACATCCGCGTCGACGTCCAGTCGGCCCTGGCCATGCTCGCGCCCGTCTGGGGCCTGAAACCCCTCCTGGACATCGACGCCGAAGAGGCCCGCGAGGACCTGGCCCGGGCGGCCGTCATGGCCCTGTCCTACGTCGCCCAGTCGGCCCGCGGCCAGGGCCTGCCGATGGTCCCGCAGCGCGAGATCGACAAGGCCCACTCCGTCGTCGAACGCTTCATGATCCGCTGGCGCGGCGAGCCGGACCCCAAGCACGTGGCAGCGGTGGACGCGTACTGGACGAGCGCCGCGGAACACGGCATGAACGCGTCCACGTTCACGGCGAGGGTCATCGCGTCGACCGGCGCGGACGTCGCGGCGGCCCTGTCAGGAGCGGTCGGCGCGATGTCGGGCCCCCTCCACGGCGGCGCCCCCTCCCGGGTCCTCGGCATGATCGAGGAGATCGAACGCACGGGAGACGCCGAGGCCTACGTCAAGAACGCGCTCGACAAGGGCGAACGCCTCATGGGCTTCGGCCACCGCGTCTACCGCGCCGAGGACCCCAGGGCGAGGGTGCTGCGCCGCACGGCCCGCGAACTGGGCGCCCCCCGCTTCGAGGTCGCCGAGGCCCTGGAGAAGGCGGCCCTGGCGGAACTCCACGCCCGCCGCCCCGACCGGGTCCTGGCCACCAACGTCGAGTTCTGGGCAGCCATCGTCCTGGACTTCGCCGAGGTCCCGGCCCACATGTTCACGTCCATGTTCACCTGCGCCCGCACGGCCGGCTGGTCCGCCCACATCCTCGAACAGAAGCGCACGGGCCGCCTGGTCCGCCCCTCGGCCCGCTACACCGGCCCCGGCTCCCGCGACCCGCGCGAGATCGAGGGCTACGAGGGCATCGCCCGCTGACCCCTCTCCCGCACGGCCTCACCCGGCTCCGGGTGAGGCCGTCCGCACGTCTCACCCCCCGAGCCGGTCCAGCTCCTCGCCGATCGCCTCCCGCATCGGTGCGTGCCGCGCCCCGAGCGCATACCGCTCCTCGCCCCACAGCTCCCGCGGATACAGCCACACGGGCCGCCGCACGAGATCCTCGGGCTCCCAGTCGTACCGCGGCCACACATGCGCGTGCAGGAACCCGTCGGCGTTCCCGAGAATCTCCAGATTGACCCGCCGAAACCCCGACTCCACGCGCCGACAGGCCCGCTCGACGGCTTCCCCCAGCCGCTCCATGTCCCCCAGGAACGCCAGCCGCCTGCTCCGCGGCAGCTCAGACAGCCGCTCCACCGAGGGATCATCGCTCAGCAGCACCGAGTAGCCGGGCAGAAACTGCACGTCGCCGATCACCGCGAACCCGGCGTCCAGCCTCCGCATCACGGCCGGATTCTCGCCCCGCAGAGCGCTGCCGATCCGATCGTCGCGCCACTCGCCCACCACCGTCGCCCCCTCCCGAAACGCAGACGACCCGCGAGCCTGGTCCTCCAGAGGAGGGCCGGCCGGACGTACCGGCGGCTCGCGGGTCGGGTGACTGCTGGAGATTGGGCCGGCTGCACGCTTCGCTCACGTGCTGGTCCGGCACCGCACTGTGTGTGGTGACGGGCTGCTAGCCCGCAGCCACCTCTTCCGTCCGGTATGCATACATCTGCCGAACCACCTCCCTTCTGAAGTGGTAGCTACCCTAGGCAGCCGCTCTCGGCCGCTCAACTGTTTTTCCGAGAGGTTGATACCGCCGACTCCCGCCGACTGCTGTAGGCGTATCCGTCGCCTCGTTGGAGGAGCCGCAGGTTTCGGTGGGAGCAGTCGAATCGGCATGAAGCCGTGGCCAATCTGTGCTGCCCGCTGCTGCGGACAGAAACGCGCCCAGTCCAAGTTCCTGCCCACTTACCTGCGGTCACGACGGCGCGTACGAGGTCTCCGGTCACGTATCCGTGGTGCTGTTTGGCACGCGGGCGCAGAAGGCGCCGGAACCCGTACCGGTCTGGGGTGGTACGGGCGTAGGAGCCACGTCCGGTGGCCTTGGCCGTCAGCACATAGTGGGGGAACCTCACGATCTGGTCGCCAGTCTCATGATCAAGAGGTCCGATGCACAGGGCATCCAGGGTGTGTGTCTTGATCAGGCCCACGGCTAGGCGGTTTGCCTTGGTGAGTCGGCCAGGCCAGGCCTGCACCGGTCTGCCGAGGGTGGCCGGCACAGCCGTGAGTTGCCAGCTGGTGGCGTTCATGGCGGCGGCGTCATCGAGGGGCGCCCTGACCTGGGGAAGGACCGTCGCAAGACGGCCGGGACGGTGAGCCAGGAAGGTCCCGACCGGCTTGCTGCCTTTGGCCTTGTTGCACGGAGCGCAGGCCAGTACGAGGTTGGAGATGCGGTGTGAGCCCCCTCGGCTGCGGGGCCTGAGATGGTCGACGTTCAAGGGCACACCAGAGACACCGCAGTAAGCACATGCAGCGTTCCACGTGGCTCGCAGATGTTCGCGGACGGTGGTTCCAGCCAGGGGGCCGCGCTGGTGTTCGGTTCCATGAAGGAGCCTGCCCGCGCTCAGCGAGTGGGTGTCGAAAGCGACGCGTTCCACATGGATCTCTGTCACGGGCGCCCAGCGGCACAGCCGGTCGGCCAGCGAGAAGGTCGTATCCACGCGATGGCGTAGGGAGGGTGGCAGCCAGCCCGACCGGCGAGCACGGTTGTCCGACCGTGGTGCCCGGTAGCGAAGGTTCGCTCTGCGTCTGCGGCGTCGGTATCCGGCGCGTTGACGCATACCGGCGCGGATCTGGTCACCTCGGTGTTGCAGTTCGATCGAGACCAAGCCGCGCCGGACTGTGACGAAGGAGCTCCGGTCGTGGGGTTCCTTCTTCTCATCGGTGAGGACGAGACCGGTTCCTTTGGAGCCGGGGTCGACGCGCAACTGCACGCCCTCGACTTCCGACTCGCCGAGCGTGCGGTCCTTCAGGCGGATCACGAAGGGCACCTGCCGGACGACGACGGCCCGTCCCTTGCCCAACAGTTCGCGGGCTCGGGCGGGATGACAGGGCATCAGAGGTTGCCCGTCCCTGGACAACACGAAGACCCTGCATGCGCCCGTCCCGCCTGCATACGATCGGCAGCTCTGGTCCAATGCGGGAGCGTCACCACTCCCGGTCTCTGCCGCCTGCGCCGCCGGAACGGCACTCTTGGCGTGACGCCGACGGGCCACGGTGCCGCGCCCGCCGGTCTCCCCTCGCCCATGTTCCCTGCCGGTGTCCCGCCCGGTGGCGGGATGTCCGTGAGCCGTTTCGTCCCTGCTCCCAGGGGTGTCTGCTCCCACGGATTCCAGAGCAGGCTGCTGAGGAAGCACAGCCTGGTGGGTCTGCTCGCCCACAGGAAACGTAGCCATCGGGTTGCACCTCCCTGATCCGTCGGATCGTGATGACTCGGGCTGGTCACTCGACAGCCTCGCGGGCGGGGAGCGAGTGACCTCCTCTCTCGTGTATGCAGCTGAAAGTAGTGGCCCGTGCTGAGCGGAAGGTGCTTTAGCAGGCAATAAGCGCTCATCCGTGCGAATGACGCCGAAATGCCAAACATGTGATCGGTCTGCCTGCTACAGCTACGCAGGTCCTGGCGTTGTTCGGCACCGCAGTGCGGCAAGCTCCCCTGAGGCGGCTACGGCCTATCGACGCGTGGATGATCTCGCGCCTAGCGTTCGGTACATGACACACCAGCGACAGGCGATTCTCAGCGGTTCGGTGTTCGAGGAGCGGATCGGGTACGCCCGGGCCGTGGTGGACGGGGACTGGGTGCACGTGTCGGGCACGACCGGTTTCGACTACTCGGACATGACGATCTCCGACGACGTCGTGGAGCAGGCCGAGCAGTGTCTGCGGAACATAGGGGCCGCACTCAAGGAGGCGGGGTGTTCGTTCGCGGACGTCGTGCGGGTGCGGTACCTGCTGCCGGAGCGGGAGGACTTCGAACCGTGCTGGCCGGTGCTGCGCGAGTGCTTCGGTGAGGTGCGGCCGGCCGCGACGATGCTGGTGTGCGGTCTCGCGGATCCCCGGATGAAGATCGAGATCGAGGTGTACGCGCGGCGCGGGAGTGGTACTGGGGCCTTGTCGTTGATCGACTGAGTCCGCGGCGGGCCGTTCTCCGGGCGTTGACGTGGGGATCGCCGCCGTACAACGATTCCTTCAATGTTGTGGGAACTCGGTGTGCGCTGGGTCACGTTCCAGTTGAATGATTGCAAGGAGCGAACCGGCGTGCCGTACGTGCGGACGCAGCCTGCAGGGGGTCCAGGTGAGTGCTTCCCGGCGTAGTGGGACCACCGACGAGCTGGGGCCGGACGAGCCCGAGCGGGACAACTCGGATGGTTCGGATCTGCTTGCCGCGCTGCTCGACGGCATGGACGCGGCGCTGTGCGCCTTCGACGCCGAAGGTGTCGTGACGCACTGGAACCGCGAGGCCGAGCGGATCCTGGGATGGAGCGCGGACGAGGCCGTGGGGCGGCGGGGCCTTGCCGGGTGGGCCGTGCGCAGCGCGGACGCCGAGGAGGTCGAGGGGCGGCTGCTGTCCGCCATGCACGCGCCGGGCCGCCAGGTCCACGAGTTCGCGCTGCTGACGAAGGACGGCGGGCGGGTGCTCGTACGGACGCAGTCGGCGGCCGTGCGGGGTCCGGACGGAAAGCCCGCGGGTGTGTACTGCGCCTTCAGCGAGGTGCACGCGCAGATCGATCTGGAGCGGTCGATCGCGTTGAGCGAGGCGCTGTTCGAGGACGCCAGCTGGGGTGTCGTGCTGGTGGACGTCGACCTGCGGCCCGCCGTGGTGAACGCGCACGCGGCCAAGGCGCTGGGCACGGGGCGTACGTCCGTGCTCGGGCGGCCGCTCGGAGAGCTGCTCGCGCAGGGCGTGGAGGAGCTGGAGAGCGCGCTTCAGCATGTGCTGGCGGAGGGCGCGCCGCCCGCGCCCGCCGAGGTGTGGGTGACGGTGCGTACGTCCGAGGGGGAGCGGCGGCGCTGCTGGCGCAGCGGTTTCCTGCGGTTGGCCTCGCCGCTGGCGGAGGAGCCGGTTCCGCTGGGCGTGGGCTGGCTGTTCCAGGACGTGACGGAGGCCAAACAGGCCGAGCAGGAGGCGTCGCTGCTGCGGTTCCGTACGCAGCAGCTGCACCGGGCGTCGAGGGCCGCCGCCGAGTGCGAGGACCCGGCGGAGGCCGCGACCGTCCACCTGGACTTCGCCCTGGCCGGTTTCGCCGACCACGCGCTGATCGACCGGGTGGCCGGCGGCGCGCTCACCGACGCGGAGACCGAGGGGCCGGTGCGGCTGGTGCGGGTCGCCGCGACACCCTCCGGCGCGCCGGGGCCGAGCAAGCTCGCCGACCGCGCGGGTCTGCCCGTGCGGTACGCCGAGGGGCACCCGGCCCTCCAGTGCGTGGAGCGGGTCGGCGCGCTGCGGGCGAGCGCGGGCGCCGCCTCGCCCGAGCAGGCGCGGGAGTGGGCCCTGGCCCGTCAGTGGCCGCCGGACGCCGTGCACGCCCTGTGCGCGGTGCTGCGCAGCCGGGCGCGGACGCTGGGTGTCGTGACGTTCCTGCGGGGCGCGGGGCGCAGTGCCTTCGAGCGGTCCGACGCGATGTACGCGGAGGACGTGGCGGTCCGGATCGCCACGGCGCTGGATCTCGCGGGGCTGTCGGACGAGGAGTGAGCGGCAGAGGCGACCCGGGCCGCGTCGCCTCGGCGCCGGCAGCAAGTGTCAGTGCCGGTAGAAGATCCGGTCCCGGTACCGCTCCATCACCCGTCGGTTCCAGTCGTGGCCCCCGTCGACGTTCCCGGAGCGCAGGAGCGGGGGCTCGACGCCGCGGTCGGCGAGCGTGGCGGCCGTCGTCGCCATGACGGCCTGGAGGAGGGCCGAGGTGACGACCGTGGAAGCGGGGGCGAAGGGGGCGGGCACGTTGTCGAGGGTGAGTTCCGCGTCGCCGACCGCGATCTTCGAGTCGAGGACGAGATCGCAGTGGTCCTTGAGGTACGTCCCCGAGGCGTGCCGGGACTTCGTCTCCGAGGCGTACGCCACCGATGTCACGCCGATGACCTTGACGCCCAGGGCGCGCGCGCTCATGGCCATCTCCACGGGGAGGGCGTTGCGCCCCGAGAGGGAGATGATCAGCAGGGCGTCGCCCTCGCGCAGCGGGGAGCTGTCCAGGACGGCGCTCGCGAGGCCGTCGACGCGTTCCAGGGCGGAGCCGAGCGGTGCGGGCATGACGTCGACGCCGACGACACCCGGCACGGCGAGCAGGTTCATCAGGGCCAGACCGCCGGCGCGGTAGACGAGGTCCTGGGCGGCGAGGGAGGAGTGCCCGGCGCCGAAGGCGAAGAGGCGGCCGCCGTTCTCGACGGTGTCGGCGAGGAGCGTCCCGGCCGCCGCGATGCTGTCGGCCTCCTCGTCGCGGACCCGCCGCAGCAGGCCGATCGCGGCGTCGAGGAACTGGCCGGCCGGCGCGCGGTCGCTCATACGGGGTCCCTTCGGGCTCAGGGCCGAGTGTCGCGCATCACGGTGCGGTCTGGACCAGTGCGGTGTCAATACGGCCGTGAAAAGCTCGGCAGGGTCGTGGGAGCGCTCCACACTGCTGTGAAAGGCTCCGTGGTACCCCCCGCGGGCCCCGGGTAACCCCCGCTTCTCCTCCCGCGGCACGGTTGTCGGTGGTATCCGGCAGAATTGGGTGCAGGGCCAGCGCACACGCCGGTGAGCCGTCCAGCCTCCGGCAGATCTCATTCGAGGGGCACGTATGTCCGGACTGATCGACACCACGGAGATGTATCTCCGCACCATCCTCGAGCTGGAGGAAGAGGGTGTGGTCCCCATGCGCGCCCGTATCGCCGAGCGGCTGGACCAGAGCGGGCCCACGGTGAGCCAGACCGTGGCGCGGATGGAGCGCGACGGCCTGGTGTCCGTCGCCAGCGACCGGCACCTGGAGCTCACGGACGAGGGCCGCCGGCTCGCCACGCGCGTGATGCGCAAGCACCGCCTCGCCGAGTGTCTGCTCGTCGACGTGATCGGTCTGGAGTGGGAGCAGGTCCACGCCGAGGCGTGCCGCTGGGAGCACGTGATGAGCGAGGCCGTGGAGCGCCGCGTCCTGGAGCTGCTGCGGCACCCGACGGAGTCGCCGTACGGCAACCCGATCCCGGGGCTGGAGGAGCTCGGCGAGAAGGACGGCGCCGATCCGTTCCTGGACGAGGGCATGGTGTCGCTGGCCAGCCTCGACCCGGGCGCGGAGGGCAAGACGGTCGTGGTGCGCCGGATCGGCGAGCCGATCCAGACGGACGCGCAGCTGATGTACACGCTGCGGCGGGCGGGCGTGCAGCCCGGCTCGGTGGTGAGCGTGACGGAGTCGGCGGGTGGTGTGCTGGTCGGCAGCGGTGGCGAGGCGGCCGAGCTGGAGTCGGACGTCGCCTCCCACGTGTTCGTCGCCAAGCCCTGAGCCCGGGGAGCCCGGCCGCGGACCCGGTCCCGGGGTGGTCGCCAACTTCCGTTGTGCGTGGGGTCGTTGTGGTGTTGGCGTGATCCCGTCGAATCCTGGATTCAGTCCGTCGAATGGCAGCGCTCGCCCGTTTCCCGTGCGACGCTGTCGCGTGAGGCATATGACCTGAGGGCTCTTGGCCGTGGCCTGACAGCGATGTCGCCCGGCCGGGGAGGGGGGCGGAAGGATGTGCCGTGCAGAAGCAGAGGGCCCCGGCGCCGTGTGGCGCCGGGGCCTGTCCTCCCCTGTGCTGACCCGGAGCCCCGAGCTCTCAGGGTCATCCCCGTCGGACCGGTTTCCCCGAGCGGTCCGCCTCCCGTTGAAGATCTCCCCTCGGCCGAGGCGATCAATCCTCGGGGGTGGTCACTCGAACGAGGGGTGTTGCCCGCGAGAACGGCCTCCTCGAATGGCTATTCGATAATCTGCGGGTGACGAACGAACCGGAACGTGCGCTACAGGGATGTGCACTCCGGCAGGAACCACGAGGAACGGCGACAGGCACGGCAGGCAGAACACGGTTCACAGGACCGACCGGCCCATGACGGCCACGGTCCGCGCGAAGCTTGGGGGGTGCCAGGACATGGCGCGACGCATCGACGTGACCGGGACGGGCGGCGTACGCCTCGCGGCCTGGGAGTTCGGCGACCCGCCCAAGACCGATCCGGCAGGATCCGATCCGGCGCGGGACGTGCCGGACGGCTCTCCGGGCGTGCTGTTACTCCACGGCCTGATGGGCCGCGCCTCGCACTGGGCGTCCACCGCCCGCTGGCTCTCCGGCCGGTACCGCGCGGTCGCCCTCGACCAGCGCGGCCACGGCCGCAGCGACAAGCCCCCGCAGGCTTCCTTCACGCGTGACGCCTACGTCGACGACGCCGAGGCCGCCCTCGAACAGCTCGGCCTCGCCCCGGTCGTCCTCATCGGCCACGCCATGGGCGCGCTGACCGCCTGGCAGCTCGCCGCCAAGCGCCCCGATCTGGTCCGTGGCCTGATCATCTGCGACATGCGGGCCTCGGCGCTCGGCGCCGCCTCGCAGCGCGAGTGGGACCAGTGGTTCCAGTCCTGGCCGTTGCCGTTCGCCACGCTCGCCGACGTCCGCAAGTGGTTCGGCGAGGACGACCCGTGGGTGGAGCGGCCCAACCCGGCCCGCGGCGAGTTCTACGCCGAGGTGATGGCCGAGTCCCCCGACGGCTGGCGCCCGGTCTTCGACCCGGAGCAGATGCTGCGCTCCCGAGAGACGTGGGTGTTCGACGCGCACTGGGAGGAGCTGGCCCAGGTCCGGTGCCCGGCCCTGGTGGTGCGCGGCCTCGACGGCGAGCTGGGCCGGGCGGAGGCCCAGGAGATGGTCCGCGTCCTGCCCCGCGGCCAGTACGCGGAGGTCGCCGACGCCGGTCACCTGGTCCATTACGACCAGCCGGAGGCCTGGCGCGCGGCGATCGAACCGTTCCTGGACGCCCTCGGCGGCGACTGACGTCCCGCGGTCATCCCTTGCTGACCGCCGTGAGGATCTCCGGCAACCGCCGGGCCGTCTGCGGAGCGGCGAGCCGCAGTCCCACGGCCGTGAGCGCCGCCGCGTACGCCGTGCCCACCGGCAGCAGCAGCCACGTCCAGGCGTCGCCGTCGGCGGTCACGTTCAGCCAGATCGCGAGCGCGATGACGGGCGCGCACAGCAGGGCGGCGGCGATCATCCCGCCGAAGATGGAGATCCAGGCGAGCCCGGTCTGCCCGGGGGCGACGTTCTTGTAGCCCTCCTGCGGGATGGAGTAGGGGAAGCGGGCGGACGTCCACGCCCCGGTCGCGAGCATCGCGCCGAGCAGCGCGAAGGACAGCCCCAGCGCCTCGGGCAGCCGCCGCCAGTCACCGAGCATGGCGGTCGTCACCACGGTGACGAGCGTGGCGTACGGCAGGGTGATCAGCAGCAGGGCCAGCGCGCGGGCGCGCAGTTCGACGTAGGCGTCGCGGGTCGACGAGATCGTCATCGCGACCATCCAGAACGCCGAGGTGTCCTGCCCGAACTGGTTGTACATCTGGATGCCGAGCATCCCGGCGGCGAAGCAGGCGAAGTACACGGACCCGGTGCCCTGCCAGGCGTTGAACACCGGCACGATCAGCCCGATGGCCAGCGACGTCACCCAGGCCGCCTTGGTCTTGGGGTCGCGCCACACGTACCGCAGGCTGCGCTCCATCACCGTGCCGGTGCGGCCGGAGGGCAGCAGCCGCCCGAGCCCGGTCGACGTCCGCTCGCGGGCGGCCGACTCGGCGGCCGGCAGCGTCGACCCGTCGGGCGAGGTCATCAGCCGGGTCAGATGCCGCGACCACACCGCGAGCAGCGCGGCCAGCGCGCCGGCGGTCAGCGCCAGTTGCACGGCGGCGAGACCGTACGACCCCTCGCCCACCGCGTGCACGGCCGCGATCGCCGACGCCGGCGGCACCCACTGGAGCACGTCCGCCGCCGGGTCGAGCTCGCCCAGTCCGGACGCCCCGAGCCGCTGCGCGCCGAAGTTGACGACCTGCGCCCCGATCGCGATGACCAGTCCGCTCAGCACCGCGAGGTCCCGCCCCTTGCGGCTGGTCAGCAGCCGGACGTTGGCGGCGGCCACGGCCCGCGCGAGGGCCACGCACACCAGCAGCGCCAGCACGACGGCGACGACACCGACGGCGAACGCCGCCCCGCCCTCGGCCACCGCCACCACGGACCCGATCAGCAGGCACAGCGTGAACAGCGGCCCGATGCCGACGAGCGACGCCGTGAGCAGGGCCCGCACCAGCGGCCGGGGCCGCAGCGGCAGCATCACCAGCCGGGTCGGATCAAGCGTCTCGTCACCGCTGGGGAAGAACAGCGGCATCACCGCCCAGCCGAGCCCCAGCACCGCCGCCGCCAGCACGACCACCGACTCGGCGTGCGCGTGCCCGCGCAGCGCGATCAGGCCGATCAGTTGCAGCGCGGCGAACAGCAGGGCGAAGACGGCCGAGGCGATGTAGGCGGCCTTGCGCCCGCCGGACTGCCGCAGCCCGTTGCGCAGCAGCGACAGCTTCAGCCGTACGACGACGGGGGTGATCGTGGCGCCGCTCACCGGGACCCGCCGCCCAGCCAGTCGAGGTCGGATCCGGCGTCCCGGCTCTGCGCCCCGACGAGCTCCAGGAACGCCCGCTGCAAGGAGGGCGCGTCACCCCGCACCTCCGCCAGCGTCCCGTGCGCGCGGATCCGCCCGGCGGCCATGACGGCCACCCAGTCGCACAGTGACTCGACGAGCTCCATGACGTGGGAAGAGAACACGACCGTGGCGCCCGAGGCGGTGTACCGCTCCAGGACGCCCCGGATGGTCTGGGCGGAGACGGGATCGACGCCCTCGAACGGCTCGTCCAGGAACAGCACTTCGGGATTGTGGAGGAGGGCCGTGGCGAGCCCGATCTTCTTGCGCATACCGGTCGAGTAGTCGACGACGAGCTTGTGCTGGGCGCCCGCCAGATCGAGGACGTCGAGGAGCTGCGTGGCCCGCTTGTCGACCTCGGCACCGGGCAGCCCGCGCAACCGCCCGCTGTACGCCAGCAGTTCCCGTCCCGACAGCCGCTCGAACAGCCGCAGCCCCTCCGGCAGCACCCCGATCCGCGCCTTCACCTCGACGGGGTCCCGCCACACGTCGTGCCCGACCACCTCGACGGTCCCGTGGTCGGGCCTGAGCAGCCCGGTCACCATCGACAGTGTGGTGGTCTTCCCGGCCCCGTTCGGCCCGACAAGCCCGATGAACTTGCCCGCGGGCAACTCCAGATCGACCCCGGCAACAGCGACCTGCTGCCCGAACCGCTTCCAGAGCCCCTGCACCCGTACAGCGCTGGATCCCACCGCGTCTCCCTCCGTCAAGCTGAACCCTACGGTGGAGAAGCGACCCTCAAGGGGCGCGGGACTCTGTCTGGTATGCGGCTCCGCCGCGCGGGCGCGAGCAACCGAACACAACCCGCAGCCGCCACGAAACGGCAATCAGGCAGACGAACAGGCGCTTACCGATCCCTGCCGCACGCATACGCCAACGGCGAGATCAACTCCTCCGCGTCCGGCAGCCACCGATTCGCAGGCGTGGGCCGGCAGGCCCACTGCACCGCTCCCCGAGACCCGAACCGCGTGGGCGGCGCGGCCACGTACGCGCCCTCACCCAGCACGGTCAGATCCAGCGACGACAACGACCACCCCAGCTTCCGCACCAGATCGGGAACCTTCACAGCGGCCCCCGGCAGCACGAAGAACTCCATCCGACGATCCGGCGTGAGCGTCACCGGCCCGAGCGTCAGCTCCATCCGCTCCATCCGCGCCAGCGCGAGAAACCCGGCGGTCTCCGGCACGGAGATCGCATCGAAGGTACGCCCCGTCGGCAGCAGGATCGACGCCGTCGGCTGCTTCTGCCACATCCGCCGCGCGACGGTCGCGCTGCCCGTCGCCTGCGACTCCCAGTCCGGACGCGCCGGGTGCGACCCGGGCGCCGGGCACGCGGCGTCACCGCAGGAGCAGCGCTGAGCGCCGTCGGCGGCTTCCAGCCAGGTGCCGGGGAACACGTCCCAGTGGCGTTCCTCGGCGTAGCGAACAGCGGTCTCCAGCAGCGATTCCCCGCGCTGCTTCGGGATCTGAGCGGCTTCGGTGCCGGCGATCGTCTCTTCCACGATGAACACAACTCTGGTCGTCACCAGGGGTTACGCCCACCCGCGTGCGCGGGGAGGAGCACCGCCCCTGTAGTCGGGGCGCATGGGTGCATGTGCGGGGGCGCGCAGGAGGAACCGCGGCCGGAGCTGGGTAGCCACGAGGGGGGCCGGCAACAGCCGTTACCCCGGCAATCCTCACATGCCTCGCATTTTCGCCTGGTCGGCGGGGCATTGATCTTCACGGCCGGATCCTTTCGCTGGAGCGTGAAGGGACTCGGCCGCGGAAGACACGTCAACTCGGTGCGTGGGCAGGCACCGCAGCCACAGGGGGTACGCCATGGCCGCAAGGCCGCTCGTCGCCCGGCAGCCGAACGAACGGCTCCAGGCGCTCATCCAGGAAGCCGGATGCTCCAACGCCGGCCTCGCCCGCCGGGTCAACATGTGCGGGGCCGAGCACGGCCTCGACCTGCGCTACGACAAGACGTCGGTGGCGCGCTGGCTGCGCGGGCAGCAGCCAAGGGGCCGGGCACCGGCGATCATCGCCGAGGCGCTGGGCCGCAAGCTCGGCCGTACGGTCACGATCGACGAGATCGGCATGGCCAACGGCAAGAACCTCGCCTCGGGCGTCGGTCTCCAGTTCTCGCCGACGGTGCTGGGGGCCATCGAGCAGGTCTGCGAGCTGTGGCGCAGTGACGTGGGGCGGCGGGACTTCCTGTCCGGCTCCTCCGTCGCCGCGTCCGCGCTGGTCGAGCCCAGCCGTGACTGGCTGATCTCCGCGCCGGACACGCAGGTGTCGCGCTCGGCCGGGCCGCGGGTGGGGCAGTCCGACGTGGAGGCCGTGCGGGCCATGACGCAGGCGCTGGTGGATCTCGACCACCAGTACGGCAGCGGGCATGTCCGGCCGGTCGTCGTGCACTACCTCAACAGCGTCGTCTCGGGGCTGCTGGCGGGGTCGTACCGGGAGGCGGTGGGGCGGGACCTGTTCGCCGCCGTGGCCCGGCTGACGGAGCTCGCCGGGTACATGGCCGTGGACACGGGTCAGCCCGGTCTGGCCCAGCGCTACTACATCCAGGCGCTGCGGCTCGCCCAGGCGGCCGGGGACCGGGGCTACGGCGGATACGTGCTCGCCGCCTCCATGAGCCACCTCGCCGCACAGCTCGGGAACCCGCGGGAGATCGCGCAGTTGGCGCGGGCGGCGCAGGAGGGGGCGCGGGGGCGCGTGACGCCGCGTGCGGAGTCGATGTTCCACGCGGCGGAGGCGCGCGGCCACGCCCTGATGGGCGACGCGCGCGCCGCCCAGACCGCCGCCGGGCGCGCGGTGAGCGCCCTGGAGGTGGCCGATCCGGCCGCCGGGGACGACCCGGCGTGGATCGCTCACTTCGACGAGGCCTATCTCGCCGACGAGTTGGCCCACTGCCACCGGGATCTGGGGCAGGCCGAGGCGGCGGCGCGGTGTGCGCAGGAGTCGCTGGCCGGGCATCCCGAGACGCGGGCGCGCCGCCGGGCCATCGGTTATGTGCTGTTGGCCACTGCGCAGGTGCAGCAGCGCGAGATCGAAGAGGCGTGCGGCACGGGCATGAAGGCCGTCGAACTCCTGGAGGGGCTGCGCACCAACCGGGGCGCCGAGTATCTGGAGGACTTCCAGCAGCGGCTGGAGCCGTACCGGGACGAGGCGGTGGTCAGGGAGTTCGGGGCGCGGCTGGACCTCCAGGCGGCGGCGTGAACACAGGGCCTGCGGATGCGTGAACGTGGGGAAACGGCCGCCTGACGCGCGGGAGGTGACATGAGCGGCGTGCCGTGACCCGGTTTTGTTACCGCGCTCACAGGGCAGGAGGCCTCGCCCTGTGCTGCGTGGCACCGGGCTCCGGGGACCCGGTAGCGTGACCCGACGATTCACAAGGTCCCCCATTAGTAGGAGTCCCGGTGACGCAGAGTGGACAGGGCGAGGAGCCCTCGGCGCGCCCCGCGCGCGAAGGCATCGTGCTGCCCTCCGACGGTGGTGAGCCCCTGCTGCCGGGCATGACGGGCGGAACCGGTGACGCGCCCTCCGGCCGCCGGTCCGGCCCGCCCCCGACCGGCCAGGCCCCGGCCTCCGCCCCCGCCGAGGGGCAGACATGGGGCCAGCCGTGGGGCCCCGACCAGCAGACCCCGTCCGCGCAGCCGGGCCAGAGCTGGCAGTCGGCGCCGCCCCAGGCACCGGCATGGGACGCCCAGCACTCCACTCCCGGCACACCGGGCCAGGGCGCGCTGCCCCCGGAGGGCACCCAGCCCTCGAACTCGTATGCCGGCCAGTACGGCGCTCCCGCGGGCGACGCCCAGTACGGCGCTCCCGCGGGCGACGCCCAGTACGGCGTTCCCGCGGGCGACGCCCAGTACGGCGCTCCCGCGGGCGGCGCCCCGCTGCCTCCGGAGGGCGGACAGCCGCCGCAGCAGGCCGGCCCGTACGGCTCTCCCGCCGGGGGCGGCCTGCCTCCGGCCCAGCAGACCGACGTGTACAACTCCTCTGCCGGGGCGCCGGGCCCTCAGGGAAGCGGCGGGTACGGGACCGGTCCTGCCGGGACGCAGTCGCCGCAGCAGACCGGCGCGTACGGGGCCCGTCCTGAGGGCGGGCAGTCGCCGCAGCAGGCCGACGCGTACGGGACCGGCCCCACCGGCGGGCAGTTGCCCCAGCAATCCGGCGCGTACGGATTTCCCGCCGGGGGCGGGCTGCCACCGGCCTCCGGGGCGTACGGGTCCGCCGGTGGGCAGCCGCCCCGGCAGAGCGATGCGTACGGCTCCGCTGCCGCGGGCGGTCCGCAGCCGCCGGTCTCCGACGGGCACGGGGCCGCCGCCGGACGTGCGCCGCTGCCTCCGGCCGCCGACGAGGGGGCGACCCAGTATCTGCCGCCCGTCGCCGCCACCCCGGCCGACGAGGGGGCGACGCAGTATCTGCCGCCCGTCGCCGCCACCCCGGCCGACGAGGGGGCGACGCAGTACATACCCCCGGTGGGCCCGGGCGCGCTGCCGCCCGAGATGCCCGCCGAGCAGGACTCCGAGGCGACGCGGTTCCTGGGGACCGGGCCGTTGTCGCCCGCCTCGAACCCGGACGCCGAGGCAACGCAGTACATCGCGCCGGTGCCCGGCGGGGACCCGCAGCCGCCCGCCGGGTTCGAGAACCTCTTCCGCAGCGAGCACGGCGCCGAGAGCCCGGCCGCGGCCACCCAGCAGCTGCCCCGCTTCGAGCAGCCCCAGCCGCAGTCCCAGCCCTCCTACGCCCCGCCCGGCGGCGGTCACTCCGGCGGCGGCCGGTCCGGTCGCGGTGGCCGTGGCGGCTCCCGCGTGCCGGTCATCGCGGCCGTCGGCATCGGCATCGCCGTCCTCGGCGTCGGTGCGGGCGCGCTGCTCGCGGGCGGCGGAGGCGGTGACGACGAAGGCGGCGACAACAAGACCGTGGCCGCCTCGGCGCCCGCGACGGACGGTTCCGCCTCTCCGTCCGCCGACCCGGCCCGCGCGCAGGCGGTCGAGCTGGACAAGCTGCTCGCCGACAGCGGCGACAGCCGCAGCACCGTGATCAACGCGGTGGCCGACGTGAAGGGCTGCGACAACCTCGCCCAGGCCGCCAAGGACCTGCGCGACGCGGCCAGGCAGCGCAACCAGCTGGTCACCCGGCTCTCCGGCGTCACGGTCGACAAGCTGCCCGACCACGCCGCGCTGACCACCGCCCTCACCAAGGCGTGGCAGGCCTCGGCCTCGGCCGACAACCACTACGCGGCCTGGGCCGACCAGACCGCGGGCAAGAAGGGCTGCAAGAAGGGCCAGGCCCGCGTCACCGGCCAGACGCAGGCCGGCAACCGGGCCAGCGGTGTCGCGAGTGCCGAGAAGGCCAAGGCGGCCAAGTTGTGGAACGGCATCGCGAAGACGTACGGCCTGACCGAGAGGCAGCCGACGCAGCTGTGAGGCAATCCGGTACGGGCGTGAACTGCCGAGCCGGGGCTCAGTAGTTCACGTCGGCGTTCTCCAGCGTCCGCGTCGTGTCGACGAAGCCCTTCCGCGCCGACACCAGCCGTCCCTCCCGCACCACCTGAAGGGTCACGTCGGCATTGACCATGCGCGGGAAGCCGACGGAGGCGAGCTTGCCCTCGAACCGCCACCGAAGGGTCGGCGTGAGACCGCCCGTGCTGACACTGAGGCCGTCGTCGAGGGCCTCAGCGACCGTGTCGGCGGTCACCTCCCCGTCGCCGAGCGACTCGACGGCCTTGTGGAACACGCTGTAGGCGATCCACGTGGTCTGCACTCCGGCGTCCGCGGGGTCGATGCGGTTGTCGTCGAAGGCCTCCTCCTTGATCACCCGCTTCATCGCGTCCCAGCGGGGATCGCTCGCCACCGGGTACCAGCCGGTGATGTACGAGCCCTCGTACGGCCCCGACGCCCCGCCGGTCGCGTCGATCACCGTCTGGTCGACGCTGCCGAGCACGGTGGCCGTCCGTACGTCGGGGTACTCCTCGCGGGCGCGCCGGAAGGAGTCCATGAAGGTGCTGTTGCGGTCCCCGAGCGCCGGCACCACGCACCCCTCGTCCTCCGCGTCCGTGGTCGTCGTCCGCAGCGCCAGATCGGCGTGGCCGTCGTACTCGGTGGCGTCCTCCGCCGCCCGCTGGTCCCGGGCGGGCGAGTGCCCGCCCGTCTTCAGGCCGGAGTCGAGCAGCGGGGGCAGCTGGTCGCCCGCGATGGTGTCGGGCCGGATCAGCGAGACGGGCCCGCAGTCGGCGAGGGCGCTGCCGAGACCGGCGAGCAGCGCGGGCTGGCCGCCGTTGACGGGGTAGGACAGGGGGCTGGTGAACTCGGCGTTGGTGATGCCGTAGCCGCCTATGTACGGGATGCCCGCGCCCTCCAGGGAAGGGAAGAAGGAGTCGGCGTGCTGGCTGTAGGATCCTACGACCGCGACGACGTTCTCCTTGGCCGCCCGTCGGGCGCACTTGGCGGCGGCCACGCTGTCGTTGTGGTCGTTGCAGGTCAGCACGTTGAGCTTGCGGCCGTTGATCCCGCCCTTGGCGTTGACCCAGCGGGCGTAGGCGCGGGCGAAGGCGGGCATTCCGGGCTTGTTGGTGGCTTTGGTGTCCTCCGGCGCCCAGGTCATGACGGTGATCGGGTCGTCCCCGGCATCCCCCGTGGTGCCGGGGACGACCCCGCAGCCGGAGACGAGAGCCGCGCACGCGACCGCCGTGCCCGCGGAGAGGACGCCGTTTCTGGCGTGACGGGCGAGGAGGCCGGGGAGGAATGTGCTGCGCTTGCGTCGCCTACCGGTCATGGTTCCGCACGATTCCGCCACATGGCTAACCCGTGAGTGATCTCTGGTCAACAATTGGTGACGCACAGGTGAATTGCAGGGGCCGGTGTGACCGATGTGGAGGGGAACGTACGATCGATGACCGTGCAAGCTTCGGAGAACTCTTCCCGTCGTGGCCGTCGCTCATCCACCATGGGCGGCATGCCTGTCAACGACATGCCGTGGTGGCGCTGGCGCAGCAACGTGCGCTCGGCGCTGCACATGCTCTCCGACCCCGGGTTCCAGCGGGACGTCTGGCTGGCCGGCGTGGACGGCTACGGTGACGTGACCGACGCGGTGTACCGGCTGGTCGAGGACACCTGGCTGGACCACTGGTCCGCCGAGAAGTACGTCGGCACGATCTTCCGCGACTCCCAGGAGGCGGCCCTCGTCGACACGGCCGTGCTGCGGGTGCTGCGGATCATGCACCAGGTCGGGCCGGACGCGCCGGTCGCCACGTACCTCGAGCACCAGGCGTGGCCCGAGGCGGTCCGGGCGGCCCGGGACGCGCATGTGCGGCTGGCCGCGAGCGACGGCGAGGACCCGGACACGCCACCGCGCACCCTCGACGTACTGCGGATCATGACCAGGTCCGCCTAGCGGGACGATTGCCGGTCCCCTCGGCCCTTGTGGGAACCTGTCCTGCATGAACGAGCAGTCCACCCGCGCCGAGGCCCCGGCCGACCAGTACGTCCTCACCCTCTCCTGTCCGGACAGGAAGGGCATCGTGCACGCCGTGTCGAGCTATCTGTTCATGACCGGCTGCAACATCGAGGACAGCCAGCAGTTCGGCGACCACGACACGGGACTGTTCTTCATGCGCGTCCACTTCTCGGCGGACGCCCCGGTGACCCTGGACAAGCTGCGGGCCAGCTTCGCGGCGATCGGTGACTCCTTCCAGATGGACTGGCAGATCAACCGGGCCGACGAGAAGATGCGCATCCTGCTGATGGTCAGCAAGTTCGGGCACTGCCTGAACGATCTGCTGTTCCGGGCGCGGACCGGGGCGCTGCCGGTGGAGATCGCGGGTGTGGTGTCCAACCACACGGACTTCGCGGAGCTGGTGGACTCGTACAACATCCCCTTCCACCACATTCCGGTGACGAAGGACACCAAGTCCGAGGCTGAGGCCCGGCTGCTCGACATCGTGCGTGAGGAGGGTGTCGAGCTGGTCGTCCTCGCCCGGTACATGCAGGTGCTGTCGGACGACCTGTGCAAGGCGCTGGCCGGGCGCATCATCAACATCCACCACTCGTTCCTGCCGAGCTTCAAGGGGGCGAAGCCGTATCACCAGGCTCACGCCCGGGGTGTGAAGCTGATCGGGGCGACTGCTCACTACGTGACGGCCGATCTCGACGAGGGGCCGATCATCGAGCAGGAGGTCGAGCGGGTGGGGCACGACGTGACGCCGGAGGGGCTGGTCGCGATCGGGCGCGACGTGGAGTGCCAGGCGCTGGCCCGGGCCGTGAAGTGGCATGCCGAGCGGAGGATCCTGCTCAACGGGCGGCGGACTGTGATCTTCGCCTAGGAACGCGGTTCCTACATCCTGCTCAGTGACGCCGCCGCGAACAGGACGTCTCTGATCGCCTCCCTGTCTCCCACCTGGCCCGCCGCCGCCTCCTGGGGCGGCACATGGCCCGCTGCCAGGCGGCAGAACTCGACGCCGTCCAGGGCCACGTGGGCCACCTCGTGGTCGGCGGAGCCCTTCGCGGCGGGGGAGTCGAGGGGGATCAGCCACTCGCCGCCGCCCGAGCCCTCGATCTCCAGACGGAGGCTGCGGCCCGGTTCGCCCGCGGTCACCAGGTGGCGGTGGTGGGCGGGTGCCGCCAGGCCGTTGCGGCGGCGGTGGGCCAGGACGTTCGGCAGCATGCGGGCGGCCAGGTCGATCATGCGGTGCAGATGGCGCGGCGAGGGCGGGTCGTACGGGTAGTCGACCGCGTCGGCGATGTCCTCCGCGTGCACCCAGCACTCGAAGGCACGGTCGAGCATCGCGTCGCGCAGGGGCAGCTCGAAGTCGCCGTACGGCACCGGCAGCCCGCCGACGCCGCTGCCCGTGAAGGACGCCGTGCGGACGATGCCGTGGCTCTGCTCCCGCCAGGGCGCCCGCACGGCACGGGTGGGCGGGAAGTGGGAGGCACTCCAGTACGCCTCGGTGCGGGCCGCCGGCGTCGGGCGCCGGGACGTGACGTCGCCGAGCGGGTCGTCGAGGCCCAGCGCGACCGCCACCAGCCCGTCCACGCTGAGCAGATGCGCGATGACGCCGGCGACGGTGGTACGGCGGCTCGTGGCCTCGTCGGCCCGGAACTAGCGCAGCCGTACCGGCGCGTGCCACTCGGCGTCGCCGAAGTCCTGGAGCAGGGCGTCCAGGCGCGCGGTCTCGGCGTCGTACGCGGCGGCCCAGTCCGGCACCGGGATGCGCGGCGGGCGGCGCTCCAGGCAGGCTCCCAGGACCCGCGTGCGCAGGCCCGGGTCCAGGTCGAGGCTGTCGGGGCGTTGCAGCAGCCCGACCGCCTCGCGCAGCCGCCGCGCCTCGTCGGCACACGCGCCGCACTCGCCGAGGTGCTCCTCGACGGCCGTGGCCTCCTCCGCCGAGCACGCCGCCAGCGCCCAGGCGCCGAGCAGGGCCTTCAGCACGGGGTGCTCGAACACGAGCCGTACGGGCGGCGGCGCCGGCGCGTCACCGGAATCCTCCAGCGCGGGCAACGGCAGCCCGCTGTCCTCGACGGAGGCCCGGGGCGCGGGGATCCGCGGCGGACTCCCGGGCTCGTGCCCGTCCCCCTCCTCGTGCCCGTCACCGCCCGCGCCGTCGTACGCCTCGAACCGGTCCGGCCCGTTCACACCGCACCCCCGTGTCCGGGCGGCGCACCGGGTGCCTCGGAGTCGTGGGCGGTGGACAGGAGTTGCAGACCCAGGCGGAGGCGGCGGCGGGCCTCGTCCTCGGTGATGCCGAGGTCGGTGGCGGTCTGGCGGTAGTCGCGGCGCTGGAAGTAGGCCCGCTCCAGGGCCGAGCGCAGCGGGACCGGCATGGACTGGACGATGTAGTCGGCGCGGGCGGCGACCGAGGCCCGGCGCACCTTGTGCTCCAGTTCCTCCGGGGTGCCCGAGCCCTCGAGGGCGAGGGCGGCGGTCTCGGTGGTGCGCAGGCGCTGGACGGCCAGGCGGTGGGTCAGCGTGGCGACCCAGGTGCGCAAAGGGCCTTGTCTCGGGTCGTAGGCGTCCGGATGCTCCCAGACGTGGATGAAGACCTCGCGTGTGATGCCGTCGGCGGCGCGCTCGTCACCGAGCACGCGGTGGGCGAGGCCGTGCACGAGGGAGGCGAACCGGTCGTAGAGCTCACCGAGGGCGGCGGCCTCCCCGCGGGCGAGCCGCTGCTGCATCTTGCGGTCCCAGCGAGGCGGTACGTCCTTTTTCGCCATGCGGCTCCCTCACCCCCTGCCCATGTGCCGCGCCCGTGCCCTGTCCAGCCTGTGTCCGACGTCTCCCCGAATGTAGTCGGCACGTCCGGTAGCGCACGCCCCTTTGTGGCAATGTGCGCCCCCTGACCGGCCGCAGGTGGTAGGGGGACCAGCGGCGCTCGTTCCGGGTGCCCTCGGGCCGCGCTTACTCATCCGCCCTCCGATCAGATCTGACTGAAGAGGATCGAACAGGAACGAAGTCGACTAAAACAAGCCTCTTCTACGGGGGATCCGTTTTTCGGGTTGTGTTTCAGGGAACGGCCGCTGGGCAGCCGCGCTGCAAGGAAGCGTAGGGACTGCTTCCGTTTTGGCGATCGAAGGGCGTGGTGGTGACCTTCAAAGTGACCGGCGGCGAGCAGGGCGAATGGGCCGTGCTCCAGGTGTCGGGCGAGCTGGATCTGGTGACGTCGCCGGTGCTGCGTCAGCGTGTGCACGACGCGGTGGCCGAGGGGCACCACTGTCTCGTCCTCGACCTGTCCGAGGTGTTCTTCTGCGATTCCAGCGGCGTCGGCGTCCTCATCGCCGCCCGCCGTCTGATCCGCTCCTGCCAGGGCAGGCTGCGGCTGGTGCTGCCCGCCCGGGGCGCGGCCGACGGGTCGCACGTCAACCGGGTCCTCGGCGCGCTGGGCGTCCGCAGGCTGTTCGACGTGTACGGCGATGTCGACGCGGCCCTGGCCGACGAGGGCGAACCCCTGTCCGCGTGAACGGCCGGTGACGCACGGTAGGGCGAGTGTTGCCGTTCCGACACGCTGTTGTCCCGGAATTCCCCCGGTCTTGGCACAAGTGACGTTTTCCCGCGCCCGAACGGCCCCCTCCGTCGTACGCTCCGAGCGAGACGCACCCCACCTGACGTAAGGCGGCCCGAAAGAGACATGGTCAGCAGCGAGTACGAGCGCAAGATCGCCGCCCGGTTCGCCACCTTCGACCAGGACGGCAACGGCTACATCGACCGCGAGGACTTCTACGGCGCGGCCAAGGCGCTGCTCACGGAGTTCGCCGTGGCGGCCCGGTCCGACAAGGGGCAGGCGCTGTACGGCGGCGCCGAGGGCTTCTGGCAGGGCATGGCCGGGATCGCGGACCGCGACGGCGACCAGCGCATCACACGCGAGGAGTTCGTCAACGGCGCGGTCAAGCGGCTGCGCGACAACCCCGACCGCTTCGCCGAGATCGCCCGTCCCTTCCTGCACGCGTCCCTGGACGTCGCCGACACCGACGGTGACGGCGCGGCGACGGTCGAGGAGGCCGCCCGCGTCCTGAAGTGCCTCGGCGTCCCCGAGGACGTCGCCGGCACGGCCGCCGCCACGCTCGACGCGGACGGTGACGGCAAGGTCGGCGAGGCCGAGGTCGTGTCCGCCTTCGCCCGCTACTTCACCGTCCCCGAGTAGCCGCCCCGGGCGCCGGGCGTCACGTGCCCGCATAGCGCTCGCGCAGCTCGTACTTCAGCACCTTCCGCAGGGTCTCGCCCCGCGGAAGGGCGTCCACCACCTCCAGCCGCTCGGGCAGCTTGTGCACGGACAGTCCCTCCGCGCGCAGGAAGGCGGTCGTGTCGGCGAGCGTCAGGGGCTCGGCTCCCGGGGGCTGTTCCACCACCGCGCACACCAGCTCCCCGCGCGCCGCGTCCGGCAGCCCGACCACCGCCACGTCCCCGACCGCGGGATGCCGGTGCAGCAGGTCCTCGATCTCCTGGGCCGAGATGTTCTCGCCCTTGCGGATGATCACGTCCTTCAGCCGGCCGGTGAGGACGAGGTGCCCGGTGTCCCTGAGACGCCCGAGGTCGCCGGTGCGCAGGAACCCGTCCTCGTCGAAGGCCTCCGCCGTCTGCCCCGGATCCAGGTATCCCCGGCACACGGCCTCCCCGCGCAGCCGCACCTCCCCGTCCACGATCCGTATCTCCATCCCCTCCGGTGGCCGCCCTTCGGTCGTCGCCAGCAGCTCGGGGCTGTCGTCCGGCGCCCCCATGGTGATCATCGGCACCTCGGTCATGCCGTAGCCGTGGGTGAGCTGCACGCCCATCTCGCGTACGACGGCGTGGTAGAGCTCCGGCGGCTTGGGCGCCCCGCCCCCCGCCAGCAGCCGCAGTGAGGGGACGATCGGAACGCCCGGTTGCTTCCGCTGCTCCGCCAGGAACATCGAGTAGAACGCCGTCGAGCCGCCCGCCACCGTCACCCCGTGCCGCCGGTAGCACTCCAGCGCGTCCGGCAGCGCGAACTGCTCGAACAGCACCGCCGGGAAGCCGTACAGCAGCAGCATCACCGTGTAGTCGGGCCCGCCTATGTGGGCGTAAGGGAAGGCGATCGACCCCACGTCGTCCGCCGAGGGCCGCAGGGCGTGGGCGAGGCAGGAACCGCCCGCGAGCAGCGAACGGTCCGTGTGCAGCACGCCCTTGGGGGCGGAGGTCGTGCCGGACGTCCAGTAGATCCAGCGGACGGCGGTGCCGTCGGAGGGCGGGGGCGGCAGTACGGACGGATCGCCGTCGGGCAGGTCGTCGTAGGCCTCGAAGACGCCCTTCGCGCCCAGCCGCCGGGCCATCGCCGTGTGGTCGAAGCCGCGCCACTCGCCCGGCACCGCGAAGAACTCCGCCTTCGACTCGCGCAGCGCGAAGCCGACCTCGCGGTCCCGGTAGAAGGGGATCACCGGGGTCTGCACGGCGCCGAGGCGGGCCAGCGCGAAGGAGAGCAGGGCCGTCTCGATGCGGGTGGGCAGCTGCCAGGCGACCACCGTGCCGGGGCGTACGCCCCTCCCGTACAGGCCGGCCGCGACCCGCTCGGCACGCGCGCGCAGGGCGCCGAAGGTGAGCGTGCGCCTTCCAGACCGGTCGTCCTGGAAGAAGAGCGGACGGTCGGGGGTGAGGGCGGCGCGCCGGGTGACCAGCTCCCACAGCGTGCGGGACGAACTCAGGGCGTGCGGGGTGTCGTTCACGTCTGCCCCCTGGCTCCTTGGCTGACGGGTCGTCAGGTGGGATGCTATCTGACGCTGCATCAGATAAGTACCGTCCGGCGGAGGGGACCCATGGCGACCGAACTGCCCCGCATCATCAGCGTCGACGACCACGTGATCGAGCCGGCCCACCTCTTCGAGACGTGGCTGCCGGCCAAGTACCGCGACCGCGGCCCCAAGGCGCTGACCGCCGGGATCGGTGAACTCGCCTACGTCGGCGGCAAGTACCGGATCACGATGGATCCGGACGGCCAGCCCACCGACTGGTGGATCTACGAGGACCTGAAGTTCCCGTACAAGCGCAACATCGCCGCCGTCGGCTTCGACCGGGACCAGATGACCCTGGAGGGCATCACCCGGGACGAGATGCGGCGCGGCTGCTGGGACCCCAAGGCACGGCTGGAGGACATGGACCTCAACCACGTCGAGGCCAGTCTCTGCTTCCCCTCCTTCCCCCGTTTCTGCGGCCAGACCTTCGCCGAGGCGCACGACAAGGAAGTCGCCCTCGCCTGCGTGCGCGCCTACAACGACTGGATGGTCGAGGAGTGGTGCGGGGACAGCGGCGGGCGGCTCATCCCGCTGTGCCTGATCCCGCTGTGGGACGTCGGACTGGCGGTCGCCGAGATCCGGCGCAACGCCGCGCGCGGGGTGAGGGCGGTGACCTTCTCCGAGATCCCCGCGCACCTCGGGCTGCCGTCCATCCACTCCGGCTACTGGGACCCGTTCTTCGCGGTCTGCCAGGAGACCGGGACGGTCGTCAACATGCACATCGGGTCCTCGTCCCAGATGCCGGCCGCCTCCCCGGACGCCCCGCCCGCCGTCCAGGCCTCGCTCAGCTTCAACAACGCGATGGCCTCGATGATGGACTTCCTCTTCAGCGGGGTCCTGGTGAAGTTCCCGCGCCTCAAACTCGCCTACAGCGAGGGGCAGATGGGCTGGGTCCCCTACGCCCTGGAGCGTGCCGACGACGTCTGGGAGGAGCACCGCGCCTGGGGCGGCGTCCGCGACACGATCCCCGAGCCGCCGTCCACGTACTACTACCGGCAGATCTTCTGCTGCTTCTTCCGCGACAAGCACGGAGTGGCGTCGATCGATGTCGTCGGCCGCGACAACGCCACCTTCGAGACCGACTACCCGCACGTGGACTCGACCTTCCCGCACACCAAGGAGGTCGCCCTGGACCACGTGAAGGGCCTCGACGACGAGACGGTCTACAAGCTGATGCGCGGCAACGCCATCCGGATGCTGGACCTGGACCTCGACCGCTGATGGACCTGTCGGACACCCCCGAGGAGGAGGCGTTCCGGGCCCGGCTGCGGGAGTGGCTCGCGAAGACGCTCCCCGGCCTCCCGGCCGAGCCGTCCCCCGACGACTGGCCCGGGCGGCGCTCCTACGACCTCGGCTGGCAGCGCAGGCTCTACGACGCCGGGTACGCCGACGTCCACTGGGACGCCTCCCCGGCCATCCGGCTCATCTTCCTGGAGGAGACGGAGAAGGCGGGCGCTCCCTATGTGGGGGCCAGCTTCGTGGGGCTGCTGCACGCCGGCCCGACGATCGCCGCCGAGGGCACGGACGGACAACGGGCACGCTGGCTGCCGCCGATCCTGCGCGGCGAGGAGGTCTGGTGCCAGGGCTTCAGCGAGCCGGACGCCGGCTCCGACCTCGCGGCCCTGCGCACGCGCGCGTGGCGCGACGGCGACGACTACGTGGTGACCGGCTCCAAGATCTGGACCTCCCACGCGGAAGTCGCCGACTGGTGCGAACTGTTGGTCCGCACCGACCCGGACGCCCCCAAGCACCGGGGCATCACCTGGCTGGCCATGCCCATGGACGCGCCCGGCGTCACCGTACGGCCGCTGCGCACGCTCGCCGGGTCGGCCGAGTTCGCCGAGGTCTTCCTCGACGAGGTGCGGGTGCCGGCGGAGAACCGGGTCGGGGACGAGAACGACGGCTGGCGCGTGACCATGGTGACGCTGTCCTTCGAACGCGGCACGGCCTTCGCCGGCGAGGTCGTCGCCTGCCGCCGCGTCCTCGGCGAACTGGCTGTCGAGGCCCGCGGGAACGGCCGCTGGGACGACCCGGCGCTCCGGCGCCGGCTGGGCAGGCTCAACGCCGAGTTCCGGGCGCTGTGGCGGCTGATCCAGTGGAACGTGAGCGCGGCCCAGGCGTCGGGCGGAGTGCCGGGCGTCGGAGGCTCGGTCTTCAAGCTGCGGTACTCGCACGCCCGCCAGGAGCTCTACGACGCCGCCGCCGAGGTACTGGGCGCCGACTGTCTCGACCTGGACCGCCCCTGGACGCTCGACCGCCTCTCCTCCCTCTCGTACACCATCGCGGCCGGCACCTCGCAGATCCAGCACGGCATCATCGCCGAGCGGATCCTCGGCCTGCCGAAGGGACGGTGACCGTGCGCTTCCGGTTGACGGACGACCAGCGGGCGTTGCGGGACGGGACGCGGCGGCTGCTCGCCCGGCGCTTCGACGGTGAGGCGCTGCGGAGGGCCGTGGAGAGCCCCGGGCGGCTCGACCGGGCGTTGTGGCGGGCGCTGGGGGAGGCCGGGTTCTTCGCGTTGCGGCTGCCGGAGGCGCAGGGAGGGGTGGGAGCCGGACTGCCGGAGGCGGTGCTGGTGTTCGAGGAGGCGGGGCGGGCGCTGCTGCCCGGGCCGTTGATCGCCACCCATCTCGCGGCCGGTGCGGTGCCGGGAGCCGCCACCGGGGAGACGGTCGTCTCGGCCGTGGACGGCGGGCTCGTGGAGTGGCCGGCGGAGGCCGACGTCGTACGCGGCGACACCGCCGGAGCCGTGCCGATGCGCTCCCTCGACCCGCTGACGCCGCTGCACCGCGTGCCCGGCGGTGCGGCGGCGGACCCGGATGCCGCCGCCGTCCTCCTCAGTGCCGCCGAGCAGCTCGGCACGGCCGCCCGCGTCTGCGAACTGGCGGTGCAACACGCCCGGGCGCGCGAGCAGTTCGGCCGGCCCGTCGGGGCCTTCCAGGCGGTGGCACATCTGTGCGCCGGGATGCTGGTCCGGTCGGAAACGGCCCGCGCGGCGGTGTACGCGGCAGCCGTCACCGCCGACCCGGTCGACATCGCCGTCGCCCGCCTGCTCGCCGACGAGGCCGCCGTGCGCGGTGCCCGCGACTGTCTCCAGGTGCACGGCGGCATGGGCTTCACCTGGGAGTCCGAGGTCCATCTGCATCTGAAACGTGCATGGGTTCGAACCCAACGTGCGGGCGGAATCACGGAGAGTGAGGAAACTCTGGCGGCCGCTCTGCTGGCCGGAACGGCCTGACGGGCCGTCTGGCTGCGGTGTCGCCGAATATGCCCGTGAGGGTGTCGCGGATCGTGGCATCCGGTGATCACGGAGCGTTGATATCCGCTCGTGTCCTCCGTGCGGCTCGTTACGGCCCGGAGTCGACGGCCCGCTCCGGTACCTTGTGTGAGATGCGAGTGGCTCAGAGCGCAGTGCGACCCGGTGGCGCCGCCTGTTCGACTCCCCGTAGCGAGCGTCGCACAGTATGCCGCACGGGTACTCCTTCGCGCTGGAATATGCCCGAAGCGCTTGTTGGGGTGACTGTACGTCAACCATGCTGTCCCACAAGGGATTCACGTTCCGTGATCCCTGTCCCGGCCGTTGTTCTGGCCATGCAGAAAATGGCTACGATCGTGGCCTTCGTGAGGCGCGAGCCTAAGTGTCCGCCGGTTCGGATGGTGTGAGCGGTGCAGGTGCTTCAAGTGCAGCTGGAGATCCGGCCCGACCCCGCAGAAGTGGGGCGGGCCCGGCGGTGGGCCCGCTCCCGCCTGGCCGGGGCGGGCATACAGGCCGACGAGCCGCTCGCCGAGACCCTGATCCTGCTCGTGTCCGAGCTGGTCACCAACGCCGTGGTGCACACCGGCCGGCCCGCCGTGCTGCGGCTGTCCCTGCCGCACGCGGTGACGGAGGAGGTCACCGTCCGTCTCGAGGTCGCCGATCGCAGCGGCCGGGCCCCCGTGCCCCGGTGCGCGGAGGACGACGCGACCGGTGGCCGGGGCCTCGCCCTCGTCGACGGCCTCGCCGACCGCTGGGGCTGGAGCGTCGAGAGCACCGGCAAGCGCATCTGGTGCGAACTGGACCGGTGTGAGAAGTCCTCCGAGGTCACGGCGGCGTGCGGAGGCGGCGCGGTGGTGTGCGGCGGCGGGGCGGCCTTCGAAGGGCTGGCGTACGAGGCGGTGTGAAGCGGCCCAGGGCCGGGTTGCTCGGGACGCCCTGTCCGTGACCGCCGGGCGCGTGGTCGACGAGGTGTGATGTACGGCGGCACATGCCGCGCGGTGTTGCGGCGAAGCCGGGGCACGGTCGCACGGCGGCTCCGCCGTTTCCCTCATGGCATGCGGCGATGCGCCGGGATGTGCTTCCGTGCGCGCCCAAGGCAAAGGCCGCATAAGCAACAAATCTCCGAATGGGTGTTGACGCCTCGTGACCGTTTGCTCACGCTTGTGAGCAGCGATTCGCCGTGAGGGGACGGCGAGGGCTGCGACGACGGCGGCCCTCGGCGAGTGTGAGTCGTGATTCGGCGTCGGCTCCCTTTCAGGGCCATGGGAGCCGGGGCGGGAGCGCCGGAGTCGGGTGGCGGCGCGCGCTGCCGTGCTCGGGGCGAGCAGCGCGGCGCCGCCATCCAGCTTCAGGCGGTGGGGCGGTGGCCTGGCCGGCGGCTTGAGGGGGGCGGCCAGGCATGCCGTCCCGGTGTGCCTGGCCAGGCGGTGCCGGCCTAGAGGACGGCGACCGGGGCCACCGGAGAGCCGGTCGCTCCCGTGAACGGCTCGGGTGTCGCCGCCAGCAGGAACGCGTAGCGGCCTGTTTCTCCACAGGCTGTGGACAACTTTTCGAGATCCCAGTTCTGGCCCTGCGGCATCCCCATCTCCACGAGGTGCAGTGCGTGCACCGGCAGCCACAGGTCCTCCACCTCGGGCGGGAACACCTCGAAGGTGAGGGTGTCGTTGGCGACCGCCGCGACATCGCGGGCGTGGAACCACTCCGGCGTCCGGATCGACAGCCCCGGCGACGGATACGCGTACCCGTGCCGGTCCCCGGCCAGGCAGAGCTGGACCTGCCCGGTCCGCACGAGCACGACGTCGCCGGAGCGCACGCGCGTTCCGGCCAGTTCCTCGGCCGCGTCCAGGTCCTCGGGCGTGACGGCGTACCCGCCGTCGAGCCGGTCCGTGCCCCGGGCCCGGGCGACGTCGAGCAGCACTCCGCGCGAGACGAGGTGCCGGACCTTGTCGATGCCGCTGAACTCCGCGCCGCCGTGCGGGGTGATGGAGTGTGCCGGGCGGCCGTTGTAGAGCCTGCCCGAGTGCGACACGTGGGGCAGCGCGTCCCAGTGGGTGGCCGCCTGGAGCCCCATGGTCACGGCGTCGTCGCTGCACGCGACGGTGCCCGGGCCGAAGAGCTCCTGGTTGATCTGCACCATGACGTGCAGCGGGTCGATCCGCCCCGGGATCATCCCCGTCTGGACGCCGTCGCGCCGGAGGGGGAGGGCGAGCGGGATCCGGCGACCGGTGCGGACCGTCGCCGCGGCCTCGCGGACGACCTCGTCGGTGATCAGGTTCAGCGTGCCGAGCTCGTCGGCGGCTCCCCAACGCCCCCAGTTGTTCACGCGCTTGGCGATGTCGTGGAACGCGTCCGGCAGCGACATGAGTCCTCCCCGGGGCTTGTGTTCCCGTATCTGACGGGTCGTAGAATCTGGAGTCCGCGAAATCTAACGGTCCGTCAGAAACCGTGGGACGGGAAGGGGCCGGACGTGGGGAACTTCTTGGCAGGCAAGGTCGTCGCCGTCACGGGCGCCGGGCGGGGCATCGGCCGGGCGGTCGCGCTCGCGGCGGCGGCCGAGGGGGCGAAGGTCGTCGTCAACGACTACGGCGTGGCGGTCGACGGCGCCTCTCCGACGAGTGAGGTCGCCGAGGCCGTGGTCAAGGAGATCGAGGCGGCGGGCGGGGAGGCGGTCGCCGTGGCCGACGACATCTCCACGATGGCGGGCGGGCAGCGGGTCGTCGACGTGGCCCTGTCGTCGTACGGGCGGCTCGACGGGGTGGTCTGCGTGGCGGGGATCCTCCGGGAACGGATGCTGTTCAACATGACCGAGGAGGAGTGGGACCCGGTCGTCGCGACGCACCTGAAGGGCACGTTCACGGTGTTCCGGGCCGCCTCGGCGGTGATGCGCGAGCAGCGCGCCGGCACCCTGATCGGCTTCACCAGCGGCAACCACCAGGGGTCGGTTTCGCAGGCCAACTACAGCGCGGCCAAGGGCGGGATCATCTCGCTCGTGCGGAGTGCCGCGCTGGGGCTGCACAAGTACGGGGTGACCGCGAACGCGGTGGCGCCGGTCGCGCGGACGCGGATGTCCGCGGGGGTTCCTATGGAACTGGCGGAGATCGGGGAGCCGGAGGATGTCGCCGCGCTGGTGGTGTATCTGCTGTCCGACGAGGCCTCCCGGCAGGGGATCACCGGGCAGGTGTACACGGTCGCCGGGGCGAAGATCGCGGTGTGGGCGCAGCCGAGGGAGTTGCGTGCGGCGTATGCCTCCGACGGGTGGTCCGTGGAGAGGATCGCGGAGTTTCTGCCCGGGTCGGTGGGGGTGGATCCGATGCCGATGCTTGAGCGGGTGCGGGAGATGGAGCGGGCTGCTCGGGAGGAGGAGCGGCCGAACGCCCAGTAGCTCGGGGGTGTGTGTGGTGTGGCGGCTGCGGGTGCGTTGTGGTTTCTCGCGCAGTTCCCCGCGCCCCTTGGGTGCCTCATCTCAAGCCCAGTCATCGAACCAAGGCGGCAATCGTGGATTTCGGGTTCGCGCGAGAAGACGAGGACTTCCGGGGCGAGGTCAGGGACTGGCTCGCCGCGCATGCCAAGGGCGCAAGCGACCGCCGCTCCTGGGAGCGCACGCTCGGCGCAGCCGGGTGGGTCGGGATCGGGTGGGGTGCGGGCGGGTACGGCAATCGCACCGCCACGCTCACCCAGCAGGTCGCCTGGGCCGAGGAGTACGCCCGGTCGGCCGCGCCCCCGCGCTCCGGCCACATCGGTGAGAACCTCCTGGCCCCCACGCTCATCGCCCACGGCACAGAGGAGCAGAAGTCCCGCTTCCTGCCCCCGATCGCCGCCGGCGAGGAACTCTGGTGCCAGGGCTACAGCGAACCCGGCGCCGGCTCGGACCTGGCCGGTGTCCGTACCGCGGCCGTGCGCGAGGCGGACGGCCGTACCTACCGCGTCACCGGGCAGAAGATCTGGACGTCACTCGGGCACGAGGCCGACTGGTGCTTCGTCCTCGCCCGCACCGAGCCCGGGTCGCGGCGGCACCACGGACTGTCCTTCCTCCTCGTCCCCATGGACCAGCCGGGCCGGATCGAGGTGCGTCCCATCCGGCAGATGACGGGCACCAGCGACTTCAACGAGGTCTTCTTCGACGGAGCGCACGCGGAGCACGTCGTCGGTGGCGAGGGCAACGGCTGGCGCGTCGCCATGAGCCTCCTCGGGTTCGAGCGGGGCGTGTCCACGCTGGCGCAGCAGATCGGGTTCGCCGAGGAGCTGGATCGTGTGGTGCGGGCGGCCGTGGAATCGGGTGCGGTGGGGGATCCCGGCGTACGGGAACGGCTCGTCCGGCAGTGGGCCGAGCTGCGCACCATGCGCTGGAACGCCCTGCGCACCCTGGGCGGTTCGGGCGACGCGGGGGCCCCGAGCGTGGCGAAACTGCTGTGGGCCGGCTGGCACCAGCGGCTCGGGGAGCTGGCGGTGCTGGTGCGGGGCGCGGCGGCGAGCGTCGGTCCGGCGGACTGGTCGCTCTCGTCGCCGTACGAGCTGGACGCGGCACAGCACCTCTTCCTCTTCTCGCGGGCCGACACCATCTACGGCGGCTCGGACCAGATCCAGCGCACGATCATCGCCGAGCGGGTGCTCGGCCTGCCCAGGGAGCCCAAGGGAGCCGCGTGATGCGAGGCGTGATCTTCGACGGGAAGCAGGTCCGGGTCGTCACGGACCTGGAGGTGCGGGAGCCGGGGCCGGGTGAGGTGCGCGTCGCGATCTCGGCGGCGGGGCTGTGCCACAGCGATCTGTCGGTGGTGGACGGGACCATACCCTTCCCGGTTCCCGTGGTGCTGGGACACGAGGGAGCGGGTGTGGTGGAGGCGGTGGGGGAGGGCGTCACCCATGTCGCGCCCGGGGACCACGTGTCCCTGTCCACGCTCGCGAACTGCGGTACGTGCGCCGAGTGCGACCGGGGGCGCCCGACCATGTGCCGGCAGGCCATCGGGCGTCCGGGGCGGCCGTTCCGTCACGCCGGCCTGCCGGTCCACCAGTTCGCCGCGAACTCGGCGTTCGCGGAGGCCACGGTCGTGAAGGCCGTACAGGCGGTCCGGATCCCCGGGGACATCCCCATGCCGTCGGCGGCGCTCATCGGGTGCGGGGTGCTGACCGGGGTGGGCGCCGTGCTGAACCGGGCGCGGGTGGACCGCGGCGACAGCGTCCTGGTGATCGGGACGGGCGGCATCGGCCTGAACGTGTTGCAGGGGGCGCGGCTCGCGGGTGCCCTGCGGATCGTGGCCGTCGACGCCAACCCGGCGAAGGAGGAGGTGGCACGCCGCTTCGGCGCGACCCACTTCCTCACCTCGACGGAGGGCGTGCGGGACGTCCTGCCCACGGGCGCGGACCACGCCTTCGAGTGCGTCGGCCGTGTGGAGCTGATCCGCCAGGCGATCGACGCACTGGACCGGCACGGCCAGGCGATCCTCCTCGGGGTGCCGCCGGCCACGGCCGAGGCGTCCTTCCGCGTCTCGTCGATGTACCTCGACAAGTCCATCCTGGGCTGCCGCTACGGCTCTTCCCGCCCCCAGCGGGACATCGCCCTCTACGCGGACCTGTACCGCCAGGGCCGGCTGCTGCTCGACGAACTCGTCACCCGGACCTACCCGGTCGAGGACTTCGAGAAGGCGGCGGCGGACACGGAGGCGGGGCGGGTGGCGCGCGGGGTGCTCACGTTCTGACGGCCGCGGCTCGGCCCCGTTCCGTCCTTTCCGGTTCTTCCTGGTGTTTTCCGGTCTTTTCGGTTCGGAAGGTCCGCCGGTAGGCGGTGGGCGTGACGCCGAGCGCCGCCTGGAGGTGCTGGCGCATCGACTGGGCCGTGCCGAAGCCCGCGTCGCGGGCCACCTGGTCGACGGTGCGGTCGGTGGTCTCCAGCAGGTGCCGGGCCCGTTCCACGCGCTGCTGGGTGAGCCACTGGCCGGGGCTGACGCCGGTCTCCTCGCGGAAGCGGCGGGTGAACGTGCGGACCGACATGGACTCATGGGCGGCCATGTCGCGCAACTGGATCGGCTCGTGGAGACGGCCCAGGGCCCAGGCGCGGGCGGTGGTGGTGGAGGCCTGCTGCGGATCGGGCACCGGCCGCTCGATGTACTGAGCCTGACCGCCGTCGCGGTGCGGCGGTACGACCGTGCGGCGGGCCACGTCGTTGGCGACGGCGGCGCCGTGGTCGCGGCGCACCATGTGCAGGCACAGGTCGATGCCCGCGGCGACGCCCGCGGAGGTCAGTACGTCGCCGTCGTCGATGAACAGCACGTCGGGGTCGACCCGGACCTTGGGGAAGAGCCGCTGGAGGCGCGCGGCGTCGGCCCAGTGGGTGGTGGCGGGGCGGCCGTCGAGGAGGCCCGCGGCGGCGAGGACGTAGACGCCGGTGCAGATGGAGGCCAGCCGGGTGCCGGGCCGGAGGCGGGCGAGGGCCGCGGCCAGTTCCTCGGTCAGCACGCCCTCGGCGTGGACGGGGCCGAGTTCGTACGACGCCGGGATGATCACCGTGTCGGCGTCGGCCAGGGCCTCCGGGCCGTGCGTGACGTGGATGGCGAAGTCGGCGTCCGTCTCCACCGGGCCGGGCGGGCGGACCGAGCAGGTCACGACCTCGTACAGATGCCGTCCCAGGGCGTCCTTGGGGCGGCCGAAGATGCGGTGCGGGATGCCCAGTTCGAAGGGGAGCAGCCCGTCGAGGGCGAGGACGACGACGCGGTGGGGGCGGAAGCCGGTGGCCGGGGACGGGTCCGGAGCGGAGTGGCTGGCCGGTGTCATGGCCCGATCCTAGCGAATGCTGTCCTCCGGGCCACTCGATGAAAGTCGCCGCAGGCCGGAAGCTCTGTGTCGTGACCCAGACAAGCGAAGCCGCAGCAGTCGTGCCGCAGCCGACGAAGGCGGGCCGCGGCCGCCGTGTACGTGTGCACCGGGCCTGGTTCGTCGCCGCCGTCACCTTCGTGACGATCATCGGCGCGGCCGCCTTCCGTTCCGTACCCGGCCTGCTCATCGACCCGTTGCACGACGAGTTCGACTGGTCGCGCGGCACGATCAGCGCCGCGGTCTCGGTCAATCTCGCGCTGTACGGTCTGACGGCCCCGTTCGCGGCGGCCCTGATGGACCGCTTCGGCATCCGCCGGGTCGTCGCGGTCGCCCTGACGGTCATCGCGCTCGGCTCGGGCCTCACGGTGTGGATGACGGCGGCCTGGCAACTGATGCTGTGCTGGGGCCTGCTGGTCGGGCTCGGCTCCGGCTCCATGGCGCTGGCGTTCGCGGCGACCGTCACCAACCGCTGGTTCACCGAGCGGCGCGGCCTGGTCACCGGCATCCTCACCGCCGCGTCCGCCTCCGGCCAGCTGATCTTCCTGCCCCTGCTGTCCTGGATCGTCGAGCGGCACGACTGGCGCCCGGCGGCCGTGACGGTCGCGCTCGCCGCCCTCGCGGTCGTCCCGTTCGTCTGGCTCCTGCTGCGCGACCACCCCGCGGACGTGGGCCTGAAGCCGTACGGCGCGACCGAGTTCGTACCGAAGCCGGCACCGGTCCCCGGCGCCGCCCGCCGGGCCGTGACCGTCCTGTTCTCGGCCGCGCGCACCGGCCCGTTCTGGCTGCTCGCCGGCACCTTCGCGATCTGCGGCGCCTCGACCAACGGCCTGATCCAGACCCACTTCGTGCCCGCCGCCCACGCCCACGGCATGCCCCTGACGACCGCCGCCTCGCTGCTCGCGGTCATCGGCGTCTTCGACGTCGTCGGCACGATCGCCTCCGGCTGGTTCACCGACCGCTTCGAAGCCCGGCGCCTGCTCGCCGTCTACTACTCCCTGCGGGGCGTCTCCCTCCTCTTCCTCCCCCTGCTCCTGGTCACACCCAGCGTCCAGCCCCCGATGATCTTCTTCATCGTCTTCTACGGCCTCGACTGGGTCGCCACCGTCCCGCCCACCCTCGCCCTGTGCCGCGAGCAGTACGGCGAGGACAGCGCGATCGTCTTCGGCTGGGTCCTCGCCTCCCACCAGGTCGGCGCCGCCCTGGTCGCCTTCCTCGGCGGCGTCGCCCGCGACACCTTCGGCTCGTACGACGTGGTCTGGTACGCGTCGGGGGCGCTGTGCGCGGTGGCGGCGCTGATGGCACTGGTGATCCGGCGACGGCCGGTGGGAGTGGCGACCGCGGCCTGAGAACGGGTCAGGTTCTGGGTATATGGAGTCCCCGCCAGTAGAACTGACGGGGACTCATGAACGGTCGAGGCTAACGGCCGATCTGGAGATATACGCCTTCCTCTCCGCCCGGCGACGAGAAGTTCAGCCTCAGCTTGAACGTGACCGACTTGAAGGGCGCGGGCTTGCTGATGCGAATGGTGCCGTTGGAGTCGGTGGGTGCGCCGTCCTTCGGCAGGCCCTTGACTTCGTATGTGTTGCCGTTGTGCTCGACCTTGAAATTCTGGTCGCCGCTGAGCTGGGTGACAGTCGCGTCCTCGAACGTCATGATCGAGGCGAGGGATCCTATGTGGAAGACGGCATCCTGTACCGGGGCGCCGAAGTCGACTGTGAACTGGCTGTCGTCGGGCTTGCTTACGAGTCCTACCGTGTCCGAGGCGGGCAGCGGAGGGGTGAAGACGGACGGGTCGGCGAAGTAGGGGTACTCCCCGTTGGTGTTCACTTCGTTTATGCCGCCCGAGGGGCCTACGACCGTTGCTGTGCGGCCGCCCAGCTTCCCGACCGCCTTCACGGTGCCTTCGCGCGACGTCCAGTCGACGAACCTTACTGTCCTGCCGATCTGGAGATATACGCCTTCCTCTCCGCCCGGCGACGAGAAGTTCAGTCTCAGTTTGAACGTGACCGACTTGAAGGGCGCGGGCTTGCTGATGCGAATGGTGCCGTTGGAGTCGGTGGGTGCGCCGTCCTTCGGCAGGCCCTTGACTTCGTATGTGTTGCCGTTGTGCTCGACCTTGAAATTCTGGTCGCCGCTGAGCTGGGTGACAGTCGCGTCCTCGAACGTCATGATCGAGGCGAGGGATCCTATGTGGAAGACGGCATCCTGTACCGGGGCGCCGAAGTCGACTGTGAACTGGCTGTCGTCGGGCTTGCTTACGAGTCCTACCGTGTCCGAGGCGGGCAGCGGAGGGGTGAAGACGGACGGGTCGGCGAAGTAGGGGTACTCCCCGTTGGTGTTCACTTCGTTTATGCCGCCCGAGGGGCCTACGACCGTTGCTGTGCGGCCGCCCAGCTTCCCGACCGCCTTCACGGTGCCTTCGCGCGACGTCCAGTCAACGAACACAGAAGCTTCTGTCGTTGCCATCACTGTTGTCATGTTGCGGCCCTCCTGGAAATAGTTCATTTGCGGGTTCATTTGCGCCGTGCGGATTCCCCCAGAAATTCCCCAGTCGCACAACGCTCCCCCCCCACTTCATCCAAGCTACGCCCTGGGCCATCCGTGTGCATTTCGAGTCGGAAGCGTCATCTCGTTTTATTGAATGGTCAGTTGTCGCATGTTGCATGGTCAGTTGTCGCTCGCACTCATCAGGAGTTCTGAGTAGCGCCGGGCTTGGTGAATGCTTGCCGGCTGTGCAGGAGCAACTCACGCAGGGCGGGGCCGTGCGGGCTCTTCCAGACCAGGGCGAGCAACGCCGGCGTATCGACGTCGTCGATGGCGCGGGCGGTGAGCCGGTCGCGGTAGTTCGCGGCCATCGAGTCGCTGAGGACGGCGACGCCGAGCCCGCGTGCGGCGAGGCCGGCAATGGCATCCGCGGAGCTGGCTTGCAGGGCGATCGCGGGGTGGAGGCCCTGTGCGGCGCAGGCATGGTCGAACACCGTGCGCAGTCCGGTACCGGGCGGCATGCACACGATGGGGTGGGCGGCCAGGTCGCGCAGAGTGACCCGCCGCCGCTTCGCCAGGGGGTGCCCGGCCGGAACTGCCGCGACGATCCGCTCGCTGGTGATGGTCAGCGCGTCCAGCCCCTGGGGGGTGGCGGTTGCGGTCCCGATGAGAGCCAGGTCGAGGGTGCCGGCACGGACGCCCTCGACGAGCCGGTCGGAGTTGTCCTCCAGCAGGGAGATCTCCACACCCGGATGGGCCCGGTGGAATGCGGCGAGGGCGTCGAACAGCGGCGTGACGGTGCAGCCGATGACCATCCCGACCGTGAGCCGACCGCGGATCAGGTCGGTGACCTCACCCACCGCCTGGCCGACCGCGTCGGCCGCGGCGAGCGCGGCGCGGGCGTGTTCCAGCGCGGCCTTTCCCGCGACGGTGAGGGTGGCGGTGCGCGCTGACCGGTGGAACAGCTCGGCGCCGAGTTCGCGTTCCAGCTGGCGGATCTGGGCGCTGACGCCGGACTGGCTGATGTGGACCCGCTCCGCCGCCCGCGTGAAGTTCTGTTCTTCCGCGACCGCGACGAAGTACTCCAGCTGCCTCATTTCCATGACTGGCGATTCTAGTTTCCAGAAGAACCATCTGTTGGACTTCTGGTCGACGGGTGACCAGGCTGGAAAGCGCTGAAGCCCGACGTCAGGAGGTACCCGTGCCGGAGTACGAGAAGGCCGTGCGGCCCGAAGACATCACCCGCTTGTTCGTCGAACGCTCCAACGCCGGTGACGCGGCCGGGGTCGCCGCGCTGTACGAGGAGGACGCGGTGCTGGCCTACCCGCCCGGCGAGCGGACGGTGGGCCGCGAGGCGATCCGAGCGCTGTGGGAAAAGGTGCTGGCCGACCGTCCCCGCTTCGAGCCGGAACAACCGCTGCCGACGCTGGTCAGCGGCGACATCGCCCTCACCTCGACCCCGCCGAAGGACGGTGCCGGCGCCCGGGCGCAGGTGGTCCGGCGCCAGCCTGACGGAAGCTGGCTGCGCTTGCTCGACCAGCCCGAGTTCGTCCTGCCGAACGGCTGATTTCCCCGACTCGTGGGTTCGAGCGTTCGGTGGGGCGGGTGGCGTGGAGTCGAGGACTGGGATGCCCGGGCGGCCTATCCTTGACCTGGTTGCTTCTTCACCACTCGGAAAGGCCCGGTTGATGACACTCGGCATGGTCCTCGGTGACGTGGTCGTCGTGACGTCGCAGGTTCGTTCGCGTTCGGCCTTCCGAGGAGTTTGCCGTGTCCACGATTCACTGGATCGATGCTCAGCCCCGTTCCGCCCGCTGGCATTCTGAGTCCGGACTGCCCCTGCCCCGGCGGGTCGTCGTCGCCGACGACCGGATGAAGGCCGCCGTCGCCTACCGGCTGGCCTGCGAGGGCACCGCGTTGTTGTGGCGCGGGGACTTTCAGAACGCGCGCCAGTTGTTGCGCGCGATGGACCGCCGTGTCGGCCGGACCACGCCGGGAGCGGCGGGCACGCCGGCCGAGACCTTCCGGCTGTACCGCCGGTTCCGTGCTCACCGTGCCCGCGTGCTCGGCAAGCTGCTCGTGTTGTTGGACGAGGAGCACGTACTGGATCTGCGCCGGGCGCCTGACGTGCGACTGGCGTGTACCGAGGCGTACGGGCCGTCCGGCGGGCCCATGGCCGTCGCCCTCACCGAACTGCTGGGTGTGATCAGTGCCCGGCAGTGGCGGGAGAAGGGTGTGTACGTTCCGGCGCTGGGGGCGCGGGTCCATCCGCACTACGGGGTGTTCGCGCCGACGAGGGGCGAGTACGTCGATCTAGTCGCGCTGGCACCGCTGCCGGGTGGCGGTGTGCGGACGGCGTTCGACCTGGGCACGGGCACCGGTGTGCTCGCCGCCGTGCTCGCCCGGCGCGGTGTCGGGCAGGTGGTGGCCACGGACGTCAGCGCGCGGGCGCGGGAGTGTGCGAGGGACAACGTACGGCGGTTGGGGGTCGAGCGGGCGGTCCGCGTCACCGGCCCGGAGCTGTATCCCGAGGGGCGCGCCGGTCTCGTGGTGTGCAACCCGCCCTGGCTCCCCGCCCGTCCCGCCTCCGACCTGGACCTCGGCGTCTACGACGAGGGCGGCGGCATGCTCCACGGGTTCCTCGACGGGCTCGCCGGCCGGCTGGAGCCGGGCGGCGAGGGCTGGCTCGTGCTGTCCGACCTGGCCGAGCGCCTCGGGATGCGCAGCCGGGAGGAGCTGACGGCCGCCGTGGAGGGGGCCGGGCTGCGGGTGGTCGACCGTCTGGACACCCGGCCGCGTCACCCGCGCGTGCGGGACACGGACGATCCGCTGCACGCCGTACGGGCCGCCGAGGTCACGTCACTGTGGCGGCTGGCCGTCGCCTGATCCGTACCGGTTCGATCAGCCCGACAGCCGCGCGAAGCGCCCCCGGTGGAAGAGCAGCGGTCCCTCCGGATCCGGATCGTCGGCGGCCGTGCCGAGGGCGTCCACCCGGCCCACCACGATGAGGTGGTCGCCGCCGGTGTGGACGGCGTGGATCGCGCAGTCGATCCAGGCGACGGCACCCGACAGGCGCGGCGAGCCGGACACCGGCGCCGCGTCGTACGCCACACCCGCGAACTTGTCCGCCCCGCTCACCGCGAAGGCGCGGCACAGCTCGGCCTGGTGGGCGGCCAGGACGTTCACGCAGAACACCCCCGCCCTCGCGATCCGTGGCCACGTCGTCGACGTACGGCCCACCATGAAGGCGACCAGCGGCGGGTCGAGGGAGAGGGACGTGAAGGACTGGCAGGCGAAGCCGGCGGGGGAGTCGGCGGTGCTGGTGGGTGGTGACGTGATCACTGCCACGCCCGTCGCGAAGTTTCCGAGGACGCGGCGGAACTCCGCCGGATCCAGCGGAGCGCGCTCGTCCGCGCCGACGCACCGCAACTCGGGGCGCGGCAGCGCTTCGACGGGCTCCGGAGCGGGTGCGCGGACCGACCTGAGGTAGCGGACGGCGGCTTCTGCCATTCCTGCTTGTCCCATCACAATCGTCATTGAAACTGACGGAACGTCAGATAGGAAGTGTCAGTGGCCCTCATATACCGCGCCGCGCCGCTCCACGAAGCTCCGTACGCCCTCCCGCGCGTCCGCCGTCGTCATGTTGATCTCCTGCGCGGCGGCCTCCGCGGCGAAGGCGGTGGCGCGGTCGGCGTCGAGGGAGGCGTTGACGAGCTGCTTGGTCAGGGCGAGGGCGCGGGTCGGGCCGGTGGCGAGGCGTTCGGCCCACGCGCGGGCCGTCTTGTCCAGGTCCCCGTCCGGGACGACCCGGTTGACCAGCCCCATCCGCTCCGCGTCGGTCGCCGTGAGCGCGTCGCCGAAGAACATCAGCTCCTTGGCGCGCTGCGGGCCGATGAGGCGGGGGAGGAGGTAGGCGCCGCCGCCGTCGGGGACCAGTCCGCGGCGTACGAACACCTCGATGAAGCGGGCCGATTCGGCCGCGAGGACCAGGTCGCAGGCGAACGCCAGATGCGCGCCGAGGCCCGCCGCCGTGCCGTTGACCGCCGCGATCACCGGCTTCTCGCAGTCCAGGACGGCGGCGATCAGGCGCTGGGCGCCGGTGCGGAGGGTGCGTGCCACATCTCCGGCGACGCGTTCGCCGGTCGTGGCCGCGGTGCCGCGGAGATCCGCGCCGGCACAGAAGCCGCGGCCCGTTCCCGTGAGGACGACCGCTCGTACCTCCGGCGACGCGGACGCCTCCGCCAGCAGCCGCACGACCTCGTCCCGATCGCCGGGCGTGAGGGCGTTGAGGGTCTCGGGCCGGTTGAGGGTGACGGACAGGACGTGGTCGCCCGTCGTGTGCAGAACGGCGGGTTCCGTCATGCGCTGCACACCGCCAGCGCGTCGAGTGCCACCGCGCCCTGGCCCTGGGGCAGGACCATGAGCGGGTTGATGTCCAACTCCGCGAGCTGGTCCCCGAGTTCCAGTGCCATGCGCTGCACGCGCAGGACGACCTCGACGAGGGCGTCCAGGTCCGCCGGCGGCCGGCCCCGGACCCCGTCGAGCAGCGCCCGCCCGCGCAGCCCGGCGAGCATGTCCCGCGCCTGGTCCTCACCGAACGGCGGCACCCCTACGGCGGTGTCGCGCAGGACCTCCACGAGCACGCCGCCGAGCCCGACGGTCACGGTCGGCCCGAACAGGTCGTCGTGCGCGACTCCGACGACCATCTCGACGCCCTGCTCGACCATCTGGCAGACCAGTACGCCGTCCAGCGGGACATCCTCGTAGCGGGCGATGTCGGTCAGCTCCCGGTAGGCGTCGCGGACCTGGCTCGCCGAGGTGAGCCCGGTCTTGACGAGGCCCAGTTCGGTCTTGTGGGCGATGCGGGCGCCGGAGGCCTTCATCACCACCGGGTAGCCCACCAGCCCCGCCGCCCGTACGGCCGCCGCCGCGCTGGTCACCAACTGCTCGCGCGGCACGCGGATGCCGTACGCCCGCAGCAGCTGCTTCGCCGCGTGCTCGCTGAGCTGCTCGCCGGGCCGCATGAGCGCCTGGGCCTTGCGGTAGGAGGGCGAGGGGGTGCGCGGGGCGTCGTCGAAGGGGGAGCGGTAGCCGGTCGTGAAACGGTGGTGGCCGAGGTAGGCGCGGACGGCGGTGAGGCAGTTGCCGACCGTGCGGAAGGTGGCGACGCGGGAGGAGCCGAGCAGGACCTCGCGGTAGGCCGGCTCGGTGCCGACCGGCGAGCCCCAGACCACGCACACCAGCTTGTCCGTCTGCTCCGCCGCCTCCACCAGGTCCCGTACGAGCCGGTCGCTGAGCGGGGGGAACGGCCCGGTGATCGGGCAGACGAGCACGCCCACCTCGGGGTCGTCGAGGATCGCGTCGATGATCTTCCGGCCGCGCCAGTCACCGACCGGGTGACCGCCGTTGTCGACGGGGTTGGCGACGCTCAGGTACTCGGGGATCCACTGGTGCAGCTCGGCCTGCCTGGCTTCCGACAGCACCGGCAGCCGCAGGCTCGCCTCCGTCGCCAGGTCGGCGACGTGCGCGCCCGTGCCGCCGGAGATCGAGTAGACGACGACCCCGTCGGCGCGCGGCGGGCGGGCCCGGGCCAACAGGGTCGCCGTGTCCTGGAGTTCGTCCAGGCCGTCGACCCTGATCACGCCGTACTGCCGTAGGGCCGCGTCCACCACCGCGTCCGCGCCGGTCAGCTTGCCGGTGTGGGAGGCGGCCGTGCGGGCGCCGGTCTCGGTGCGGCCCACTTTGACCGCGACGACCGGCACGCCGCGCCGGGCGGCCCGGTCGGCGGCGAGCAGGAAGGAGCGGCCGTCCTTCAGCCCCTCCAGGTAGCAGGCGATGGCGCCGACCTCGGGTTGCTCGGCGAAGTAGGAGAGGAAGTCGGCGGTCTCCAGGTCGGCCTCGTTGCCGGTGGGCGCCCAGTGGGAGAGGCGGATGCCGAGCTCCTGGAGGGCGAAGACGGGGCGGCCCTGGTGGCCGGACTGGGTGATCAACGCGATCGCCGGCCCCTCCAGGTCGTCGCGGAACCGCTCGAAGGCGTTGAGGTTGGTGTTGGGGCCCAGCAGTCGCATCCCGGACCGCTCGACGGCGGCGGCCAGTCGCCGCTGGGCGGCCTCGCCCTCCGGCCCGGTCTCCGCGAACCCGGAGGCGAAGACGACCGCGAACCGTGCCTTGGCCTCGGCCAGTTCCTCGACCACCGGGAGGGGGGCGCCGACCAGCACCACGGCCAGGTCGACCTGCTCGGGCAGGTCGGAGACGGAAGGGCAGCAGGGCACGCCGAAGACGGACTGCCTGCTCGGATGCACCGGATACAACCGTGCCCCGACCCGCTCGGCCCAGTCGGCCAGTTGCCGCGTGACACCGGTGTTGGGGCGTCCTTCGGCATCGGACGCGCCGATCACGGCGACGGACTGCGGGCGGAAGAAACGGTCCAGATCGGGTACGTCGGCGTGCAGCGGACGCCCGCTGACGTCGAGGTCTCCCAGCTCGGCCGGCCTGCCGTGCACGACGGGCCCGGACCGTTCGCCACAGGCGATGGCCCGGGCCCGGCGGGAGTCGGTGGTAAGGGTGCCGTGGGTCGATCCAAGCATCGCTCCGCCCGCTCCTGTGAGACAGCCGCTAACTGACGCTGTGTCAGATTATCCGAACTGACGTGATGTCAGGAATGGTTGTGGGCGAGCGAAGTTTCCCTGAGGGGGAGCCGGGAGCGACAGTGAGAGCGAGGCGAGACCCCGTATGCGGTTGATGACCATGAACGTGCTGGCACCGCAGTACGCCGACGGTGCGAGCAGGAGGGCGGTCCTGGCACGGGAGATCCGGCATCAGGACCCGGACGTACTCGCGCTCCAGGAAGTCACCCGGGAGGACGTGGCAGCCCTCGTCGACGACGGCTGGCACGTCGTTCCGCACCCTCGCTGGTCCTCCGACGGCGTGGGGGCCGTACTGGCCGCCCGACGCCCCTTCGGGTACACCGTGACGGACACGCTCCAGGTGACCGAGCGCACGGAGCGCACGAGCTGGTGCGGAGTCGTCGCCGCCGAAGTCCGGTTCCCAGAACCCCTCGGCACGGTCCGCGTCGTGCACCACAAGCCGAGCTGGCCCTACGACCACGAGTACGAACGGGAGTTGCAGGCGCTCGTCACCGCCCGGCTCGTGGAGAGCGTCGCCGCCGAGCGCCCCGTGCGCCACACCGTCCTGCTCGGCGACTTCGACGCGACCCCCGAGGCTGCCAGCCTGCGGTTCCTCCAGGGGCTCCAGTCGCTCGACGGCATGAGCGTCTGCTTCCAGGACGCCTGGTCGGCGGTGCACCCCGGCGAACCGGGCCCCACCTTCAGCCCTGCCAACCCGCTCGTACGGCGGGGTGACATGCCCGAGGCCTCGGATCGCCGTATCGACTACATCCTGCTCGGGTGCGGTCCCCACGGCCCCACCCTGCACGTCTCCTCATGCAGGCGAGTCCTGGTGCGACCGGTGAACGGCGTCTACGCGAGCGACCACTACGGCTTGGCCGCCGACCTGACGCTTCCCGGTCACCCTCCGGGCCGGTGGGAGGAACGGACGTGACGGCACGGGACGCCGGGTGCGCGGCCGGACTGACCAAAGGTGTTGCAGAAGGCTTGGTGGCGGGCATTTTGCCTGCACGCGTCCTAGCCCTGCGTCGGGTTGCTGTCCAGCTTGCGCCGTTCCCGGCGGCTGGGATGGCGGATGACTACTCCCGCCATGCCGCCGGAACCAGTGAGCCGGATCAGGGGAGTTCCCGGGAGCCGGTCGGGAGTGGTCTTGTCCGTCAGGCCGCCAACGCCGGGATCCATGCCGCTGGTGTCTACGGCCCAGCCGTCTGGAACGACGATCGTGACACCAGCTGCCTCCCCGTACGCCTCCACTGCGACCTCCGTGAGGCGGCACTCGGCCCGGGTGAAGTCAATTTTCACACCCCCCACGCCTCCGCGAGCGATCACGTGCCCGGGAACCTCCCAGCGCCCGGGGCCTCGAGACGCGCCATACAAGCCGCCCTTGAGCACCAGCGGCGGCCGGCTCTCGGCGGAATTCAGCCTCGGTAAGTCGGCGGTCAGGACGGCCAGCTCGGCATACGTCTTGGACGTCAGCGCCTGCTCCAGGCGCGAATCCAGCTCATCGAGATCGATTCGCCCCTCGGCTGCCGCATCGCGCAGCTGCTCCACCACTGCTTCCCGGTCGTCGTGAGAGGCGCGGAGCTCTCCTGATGGTGCAAGGCGCGGAGAGGGCTCCGGAGGCTGGGCAGTCATGGCCACAAGAATAGGCAGCCAGCGGCCTGAGCGGACTGGGACTGCACATCTCAAACACTGCCTAGCCCGGCAACCGCGACACGCTCCCCGAACCGTCCCGTGCGACGGCCTTCGCGATCCTCACCGCGTCGATCGCCATCTCGCGGAGCATGCCGCTGATCGGGTTGGTGAAGCCGGTGAAGTACAGGCCGGGGGCGGTCCGCGGGCTGCGGGGGCCCTGGACGACGGGCCGCCCGCGGGCGTCGAGCACGTCGAGGTGGCCGACGAGGCCCTCCAGGGCCCGGGTGTAGCCGGTGGCCGCGACGACGGCGTCCGGGGAGAGGCGGGTGCCGTCGGCGAGCACGACCTTGCCGTCCTCGAAGCCCTCCACGGCCGCCACGACCTCCACCCTGCCCTTGCGTACGGCGTCGATCAGGCCGACGTCCTGGACGGGGACGGCGCCCTCGGTGACCCGGGTGTAGAGACCGGTGCCGGGGCGCGGCAGGCCGTGGGCGGACAGGTCGGGCACGCTCAGTCTGCCCATCTGCCGGGCCATCCGGTCGACGAGACCGACCGGCAGGTGCCGTGCCATGACGCCGGAGTACTGCGCGGCCCAGCCCGCGGTCGAACGGCGCACGATGTGCGGGACGGTGCGGACGGACAGCCGTACCCGGGCGCCCCCGTCCGCCAGGTCCACGGCGATCTCGGCGCCGGTGTTGCCGGCGCCCACGACGAGGACCTCGCGGCCGGCGAAGGGCTCGGCGTTGCGGTAGGCGGAGGCGTGCAGGAACTCGCCGGTGTAGGTGTCGCGGCCGGGCCAGTCCGGCACGCGGGGCGTGTGGTTGTAGCCGGTGGCGACGACGACGGCCGCGCCGGTCAGCTCACGGCCGCCGGTGGCGTGCAGCAGCCAGCCCGTGCCGTCGGGAGCGTGCTCGATACGGGACACCTCGACACCGGTGACGATTTCGAGCCGGTGGTGCTCGGCGTACTTCTCCAGGTACCGCACCACGTCGTCCCGGGACACCCACCGTCCGAACCGCCGCGGCATCGGCAGCCCGGGAAGGGACGACAGGCGGCGGGTGGTGTGCAGGTGCAGCCGGTCGTAGTGGCCGCGCCAGGACGACCCGACGTGGTCGGACTTCTCCAGGACGACGGCGCGTATGCCCCGGGCCCGCAGCGCGTACGCGGCGGAGAGTCCGCCGGGGCCGCCGCCGATGACGTAGACGGGGCGGTCGGGTGGGGGATGCGCGGAGGTGTGTGTGGGGGGAGTGGAGTCGGCCATGAGCGGGAGCGTAGCCACGGGGCCGCTTGATGGGTCTCGGTCAAGACCGGAATTGGTTTCGGATTGATCACGGCTGTGGGAGGACGGGGCGGAGCCGGTGGGGTGGAGGGCCTGGTTGTGGCGAGCTGGTGATCAGTCTTGACCTGTGGGCTGCCCGCACGGGAACACCCGGCTGTGCAGGCAGTGTTGAGAGGACGCCGATGGAGACCGGAACGCCCCGCGAAGGAGACCGGAATGGCCCTGACCCGTGAAGAGCGCGAACAGTTCCTGGCCGAGCCGCACATCGCCGCGCTGGCGGTCGACGCGGGCCCGGGCCGCGCGCCGCTGACCGTGCCGATCTGGTACCAGTACGAGCCCGGCGGCGACATCTGGATCATGACCGGCCTCGACTCCCGCAAGAACGAGCTGATCAGCGCGGCGGGCCGGTTCTCGCTGATGGTGGACCGGCTGGAGCCGACGATCCGGTACGTGTCGGTCGAGGGCCCAGTCGTCGACACGGCCCCCGCCACCGTCGACCAGCTCCGCGAGCTCTCGGCGCGTTACCTGCCGGCCGACAAGGTCGACGGCTACGTCGACTTCGCCTGGAAGAACCACGGGGAACAACTGGTGCTGCGGATGCGGCCGGAGCGATGGGTGTCGTCGGACCTCGGGCAGGTGTGAGGAGCGCGCCGGGGTGACAATCGGGGAATGGCAACGGATCTTCACGAGCTGCTGAGGTCACTGCGGGTCTGGGACCCGCAGGTCACGCGACTCCCCTCCTTCGACCCGACGACCGCTCCCGCCGCCCCGCTGACCCTCTTCGCCGAGTGGTTCGCGGCGGCGGTGGCGGCCGGGCAGACCGAGCCGCACACCGTGTCGCTGGCGACCTCCGACGAGGCCGGCCTGCCCGACGTACGGATCGTCATGCTGCACGGCGCCGACGAGACCGGCTGGTCCTTCGCGTCCCACGCCGGCAGCCGCAAGGGCCGCCACCTCACCGCCCGCCCGTACGCCGCCCTCTGCTTCTACTGGCCGGTCCTGGGCCGGCAGGTACGGGTCCGCGGCCCGGTGTCGGCGGCCCCGTCCGAGGAGGCCCAGGGCGACCTGCACGCCCGCTCGACGGGCGCGCTGGCCGCGGCACTTACCGGCCGCCAGAGCGAGATCCTGGACTCGGTGGAGGAGATGGCGCGGGCCTCGGAATCGGCGTGGGAACGGGCCCGGAGCGAGCCGGAGGCTCCCGTACCGTCCTGGACCCTCTACCGGCTGCGGCCGGAGGAGGTGGAGTTCTTCCAGGGGGACGAGGCGCGGCGGCACGTACGGCTCCGCTACCGGAGCACGGAGGAAGGGTGGACACGGGAACTGCTGTGGCCGTGAATGGACCGCGGATTACCGGCTGTCGCGTAGCCGGAGAATGTAGGCCGCGGTGAGCGCGACGGCACGGTCTTCGTCATGCGACAGGTCTTCGAGGGCACGTGACGCCGTGCTTCCCGGGATGTCCGCGAGCGCCTGCGTCAGCCGTCGACGTGCGGACGGTCCGACGGTGCCGTCGGCGAGGCGGTCGACGAGCCCGGCGGCGATCTGATCCGCCGACGCCGGACGACTCGCCAGCGCGCTCAGTGCGTCGGCCGCGTCGACGTCGTTCGCCTCCTCGACGATCATGCCGATGAGCGTGGGGACCGCGTCGGCCACTCCACGTGCCCCGAGCGCCACAGCCGCATATCTGCGGACCACGATGTCGGAGTGCGCGAGGGCGTCCCGCAGCAGTGCGGTCGCCTTGCCGTCCGGAATCTCGGCGATGGACTGGACGGCACGCTTCCGCACCTCGGCCGCCGGCGAGCCCAGGCCCTCCACCAGCAGCGCCAGTCCGGCCTCGCCCGACTGCGCCAAGGCCCACCGCAGGGCCCCGGCGACGTTCGGGTCCGTCTCGCTCAGCGCTGCCTCGACCAGTGCTTCCACCGGCACCGGGACCTCGTCGACCGAGGACAGGGCCGCACGCTGGCGCGTCCCGGCGCTCTTCGAGCCCAACGCCTGGAGGAGGGCGACGATCTGGAGGACGTCCTCCCAGCCGGCGGGCTCCGCCGCACCGATCCGGCGGAGGCGCGTGAGCAGCTCCGTCTCGGCCGCGATGCGTTCTCGCGTCCGGCGGGCGAGGTCGTCGACGAGTTCCGAGGGCGTGAAGCCGGGGTCGTCGAGCGCGCGCCCGACGTCACGCAGCGACAGCCCCAGCGACCGCAGGCTCTCGATGTGGAAGATCCGCCGGATGTCCTCGCTGGAGTACTCGCGATAGCCGGCGCCGGTACGGCCCGTCGGCCGCACCAGCCCGAGCGAGTCGTAGTGCCTGAGCATGCGGGCACTGACCCCGGACCGCCGTGCCACCTCACCGATCAACACTGCCTGTCACTCCTCCTGGCCGGCCGGGCCGAGCGCCACGACGCGCTTCGCCTCCTCGACCGCGAACTCGAATCCGGCATCCGGGTCGCGCGACAGCCGTTCCGTGGCGATCGCGTGCGCACGCACACGAGGGTCGGCATCCGTCATCGCCGCGCGCAGGATCGGCATGATCACCTCACCCAGCGCGATCAGCGCCCGGCTGAGACTCAACCGCGTCTCCCGTTCGCCGCGCCCGAGCTGCGTCATCAGCACTCCGGCCAGTCCCGCCTCTTCACCGTCGGGCACGAGAACGACCGCCGCTCGCCAGGCGCTCCGCGCCACCTCGTCGTCGGCGTCGGCCAGCAGCGCCCGCGTGATCGCCGGCCACGCCTGCCGGTCTCCGATCTTGGACAGCGTGTGCAACGCCTGGCTCCGTGCCTGCGCACGCTCCGAGCGGAGTTCGTCGACAAGCCCCGGGACCGTCATCGACGCCGGGTGGCGGGTGAGCGCCCACGTGAGCATTTCACGGACGTGGAACTCCGGCTCGATCGCGCATCGTTCGATGAGCTTGCCGATGAACCGCGGGTCGGGGGCCGTGCCGACCGCCAGCGCCGCCCGCAGCCGCACCGACGAGCTGCTGTCCTCCAGCCCCCGGAGACCGCGAACCGTATCCGTGTCCTGTTTCGCCATGCTCATCGGGACCACCTCCTCGGCACAGTGAAGGCCTTGTCACGGTGTCAAGGTCAAGCGGGCGCGGACCGCCCCGTGAAGTCGTAGACCGCGAAGTCCGCCACGGGCCGGTATCCGATCCGCTGGTACAGGCCGTTGCTGGTCGGGTTCGACAGGTCCGTGAAGAGGAGCACCTCCCGCGCTCCGGCGGCCAGGGCGGCGCGGCTGACCTCGGCCGTGGCGGCGCCCGCGTAGCCGCGGCCGCGGAGGTGGGGCGGGGTGTAGACCGGGGCGACGCGGATCTGGCCGGCGACCTGAGGGGTCGTTCCGGCCATGGCGGCGGGGGTGCCGTCGGGCGTCTCCCAGAACGTGATGCCGCCCTGCTCGATGCGGGTGTCCGCCCACTCGGCGGTGTCCCGGAAGACGCCCGAGCCGACGGCTGCGACGAACTCGTCGTGCCAGCGGACGAGTTGCTCCCGGTCCGCCTCACCGGCGACGCGGGGACCGCCGGGCGGCAGGGGACGGGGCACGGTCAGGGTGCCGAGCCGGTAGAGCCGGTTGCGCTCTCGGAGGGTGGCCGTGGCGCCCGTGTGCCGCTGCCAGGCCTCGGCGAACGCGGTGGCGGTGTCGCGGTCGGCGTGCACGCCGGGCAGGCGCTGCCCGAGGGCGGCCAGCCGTGCGGCCAGCACATCGGCCTCCTCGGCCGTCAGGACGGTGAGGTTCAGCCGGTGCGGTGGTGTGCGGAAGAACGTCGCCCGGACCGCGCCGTCGTGTTCCAGCAGGCCGAACTCCGGCACTCCGTCGCCGTAGATGTGCGGGCCGCGCCTGCGCAGGTTCTCCGTGACGGTCAACGGGAGGGTATGCAGACCGGGTTGGGAGTGGAGGAAGGCTCCGGCTCGGGTCAGGAAGGTGTCGAGGTCCCGGGTGAGGTGCCAGTCGTCGGTGCGCATGCCCCATCGTGCCGCCCGGGGCCCGGTCGGCACCTCCGAATTACGCCCTGGACTCTCGGCCCGCGTCCGGCTTCGGTTCCGTATCCGCTCCCGCGTCCGGTTCCGGATCCGTCGCCAGCCGGGCGTGCAGGTGGGCGTCCCGGAACGCGTCGTGCCGGCCCTCCGCGAAGATCGCCCCGCGCAGGGTTCCCTCGTACGCGAATCCGCACCGCTCGGCGATCCGGCAGGAGGCGTCGTGGCCGACGGCGTGGTCCAGTTCCAGCCGGTACAGGCCGAGTTCGGTGAGGGCCCAGTGGGCGGCGAGCAGGAGGGCCCGGGTGGCGACGCCCTGGCCGCGGGCCTCGGGGAGCACCCAGTAGCCGACGCGGGCGACCTTCAGGTGGTACTTGATCTCGTTGACGCCGACGTGGCCCAGAGCCGTGTCGCTGCGGGCGTCCGCGACCCGGAACGACACGGACGTGCCCTCCGCCGCGCTCTGTGCCCGCGCGTGCAGCGACTCCCGGGCGCTCGTCCGGTCGGTGACCAGCCTGAGCGGGGTGTTCCAGCGCCGGAACTCCGCGTCCCGCATGCCGCGCAGCCATGTCTCGACATCGGAGCCGGACGTGGCGTCCCAGGGGCGCAGACGGAGGCCGCGGCCGTGGATTTCCGGGAGGGGGCCGGTCAGGGACCGGTCGCGTATGGGGGCCATGGGGCCATTCAAGCGCGTGGGGCGGTGCCGTTCACCCGCCGGCCGTGCCCGGCACGACCCGGAACACCGGGATGCCCTCCCGGAACGCGACCTCCAGTTCCGCCCCGGCGGACAGTTCCCCGGCCGGTGGTTCCCCCGTCGGCGGTTCCCCCGCCCCCACGACCTCCGTCATCATCCGCGGCCCCTCGGCGAGGTCGACGACGGCGGCGACGTACGGGGTGCGATCCGCGAAGGGCGGCAGGTCGTTGCGGTGGACGACGGACCAGGTGTAGAGGGTGGCGCGGCCGCTCGCGGGCTCCCAGACGACGTCCTCGCTCCAGCAGTGGGGGCAGAACTCGCGCGGGTAGTGGTGGGCCCGTCCGCAGGCCCGGCAGCGGCGGATCAGCAGCCGGCCCTCGGCTGCCGCCTCCCAGTACGTCCGGGTGAAGGCGTCCGGTTCGGGCAGGTCGGAACGCCCTGTCATCAGAACAGCCCCAGCGCGCTGTCCAGCGACCAGGTCTGCCAGGACATTCCGAACAGCCCGACCACCGACATCAGCGCCATCATCGAGTTCTGCCCCTGCTCGGCGACCTCGTGGATCATGAGGGTGAAGTAGAGGGCGTTGAGGAGGAATCCGCCGGCCAGGGCGACCGGGGTGAGGAAGCCGGTGATCAGGCCCAGTCCCAGCGCGAGTTCCGCGTGGACGACGACGTACGCCATCGCACGCGGGTGGGGCGCGACGACCCTGTCGAAGCCCGAACGCACGGCGCTCCAGCGGTGCTCGGCGGCTATTCCGGCCGCCCACGCGATACCGGTGCCCCTCTGGAACCAGGCCTTGCGGTCCTTGTGCCGCCAGCTCTCCAGCCACCACAGCCCGAGCCCGATCCGCAGCACGGCCAGCCATTCCGCTCCGGTGAGCCAGATCGTGTCCATGCCCATGCTCCCGCGTCGCCGCCGCCCGAGACAGGAATCTGACGGTACGTCAGGTGAGTGGCGGCAACAAGACCTGGAGCGGTTACGGCACTCAGCGGCGAGCGACCGGTTCTTGCAGTTCGGTCACCGTGTGGTCGCCGCAGTGGGGGCAGGACAGGGTCACTTCGCGGGTGTCAGTCCCCTCGCAAAGCGGCCCGCCCCCCATCACGACGCCCGGGCCAGCCGCACGATCGCCGCGATCGACCGGTCGACGTCGGCCTCCGTCGTGCTGTGGCCGGACACCGAGATGCGCATCAGCCGTCGGCCGCGCCAGGTGGTGGCGCCCATCCAGCAGGTGCCGTCGTTCTGCACGGCCTGCACGACGTGGTCGGTGCGGGCGTCGTCGCCGAAGCCGACGAGGACTTGGTTGAGCACCACGTCGTTGACCACCTCGTAGCCCGCCGCGGACAGGCCGTCGGCGAAGCGGCGGGCGAGCAGGCAGCAGCGGTCCACGAGCGCGGCGACGCCGTCACGGCCGAGTTCGCGCAGCGCCGCCCAGGTGGCGAAGCCGCGGGCGTGGCGGGAGGACTCGGTGGTGAAGTCGGCGCCGCCGGCCGCAGTGCCGTCGGCGCGGGTGAGGTAGGAGGCGGTGTACGACAGGGCGTCGGCGTGGACGGCGGGGCGGGAGCAGAAGGCGTAGCCGCAGTCGTAGGGCACGTTCAGCCACTTGTGGCCGTCGCAGGCCCAGGAGTCGGCCAGCTCGACGCCGTCGACGAGGTGGCGCGTCGCCGGGCTCGCGGCCGCCCACAGCCCGAAGGCGCCGTCGACGTGCACCCAGCCGCCGTGGGCGTGGGTGAGGTCGCAGGCGGTACGGAGGTCGTCGCAGGCGCCGGTGTTCACGTTGCCGGCCTGGGCGCACACGATCGCCGGCGTGCCCGGGTCGGACGCCAGCACGCGTCGCAGGTCGTCGGTGTCGAGGGCGCCGCGTCCATCGGTGCGGACCGTCTCCAGGCAGTCGGTGCCCAGGCCGAGCAGCCGCAGCGAGCGGTCGACGGTGGCGTGGCGCTCCTCGCCCACGACCACCCGCAGCCGCGGGGCGCCGCCCAGCCCCTTGCGCCCGACGTCCCAGCCGGCCTCGGTGAGCAGATGCTGCCGGGCCGCCGCGAGCCCCGCGGTGTTGGCCGCCTGCCCGCCGGTGACGAACCCGGTGGACGCGGTGGCGGGGATGCCGAGCAGGTCCTTCAGCCGGCCGCCCGCCGCCTCCTCCGCGGCGAGCGCGGCGGGCGAGAGCGCGGCGTTGAAGGCGTTCTGGTCCCACCCGGCGGCCAGGATCTCCGCGGCGGTGGCCGCGGGCAGCGCCCCGCCGACGACGAACCCGAAGAACCGCGGCCCGGCGGTGGCGACGAGTCCGTCCTCGGCGGCGGCCACCAGCTCGTCGACCACCGTGAGCGGGTCGGCGGGCGAGCGGTTCAGGGGGCGGGAGAACGCGGCGCGCAGGGCCGCGTGGTCGACGGGCCGCGCCACCGGCCGCTCGGGCAGCGAGCGGCGGTAGGCGGCGGCGTGCTCGGCGGCGCGGTGGAAGATCCTGGTCAGCTCGTCCATGGCCGGACCGTAACCACTCCTCCGAGCGGCTGGGAACGGCCAATGGGGGGAGATCGGACTGCTCTGTGGGCCGGAGGCGCGGCGATCGCCGAGTGCCGGGATCGTCACACCCCGAGCACCACCGTCCCCGACGAGCAGAACCACCCACCCGTCCCGGACGCCACCCCCAGCCGCGGCAGTGATCCGTCACCACGCCGCCGCACCTGCCGTTCCCCGCCCGCTCCCCGTAACTGCCGCACCGCCTCCACCAGCAGGAACAGCCCCCGCATCCCCGGATGCTGAGCCGACAGCCCACCCCCGTCGGTGTTCACCGGAAGCTCCCCGCCCTCGACCCGCAGCCGGCCCTTCTCCACGAACGCCCCGCCCTCGCCCTTCCCGCAGAAGCCGAGGTCCTCCAGCGTCACCAGGGTCATGTAGGTGAACGCGTCGTAGATCTCCGCGAAGTCCATCTCGTCCGGCCGTACGCCCGCCCGCTCGAAGGCCAGCCGTCCGCTCACCGCCGCCGGGGACACCGTGAAGTCCGCCCACTCGGACATCGCGGCGTGCGAGACGTGCTCCCCGCTCCCCAGCACCCACACCGGGGACGTGCGGCAGTCCCGTACGTACTCCTCCGCCGCCAGCAGCACCGCGGCCCCGCCGTCGGAACGGACGCAGCAGTGCAGCTTGGTGAAGGGGTCGGCGATCATAGGGCCGGCCAGGACCTCGTCCACCGTGACGGGAGTGCGGAGCATCGCCTCCGGGTTCAGGGCCGCGTTGGCCCGGGCCTGGACCGCCACCTCCGCCAACTGCTCGATCGTCGTGCCGTACTCGATCATGTGGCGGCGGGCCGCCATGGCGTACTTGGCGATCAGGGTGTGGCCGTAGGGGACTTCGAACTGGAGGGGGCCGCGCGTGCCGAAGGACAGCGTCCCCGTGCGGCGGCCCGCTCTGACGTCCGCGCGGGCCGTCGAGCCGTAGGCGAGCAGCACCACGCGCGCGTGCCCGGCCGCGATCGCGTCCGCCGCGTGGGCCGCCATCACCTCCCAGGTGGAGCCGCCGACGGAGGTGGAGTCGACCCAGGTGGGGCGCAGGCCCAGGTACTCGGCGACCTCCACCGGGGCCAGCGTGCCCAGGCCCGCCGAGGCGAAGCCGTCGACCAGCGAGCGGTCCAGGCCCGCGTCGGCGAGGGCGCGGCGGGCCGCCTGGGCGTGCAGCGCGTACGGGGTCGCGTCGTCCACGCGGCCGCAGTCCGAGAGGGCCACGCCGACGACGGCCACTTTCCTCCGGGCAACCATGAATCTGACGGTACATCAGATAGTGCTCCGCACAACCACGGCAAGGACTCTGGGCATCCCCGGTCCTCCGCCCTAATATGACGCACCGTCAGATGCGGAGGTGGTACCCCCATGGACGCCCGCTTCACCGCCGAACAGGACGAGATCCGCCGCACCCTGCGCGAACTGCTCCACAAGCGGTGCGGCTCCGAGGAGCTGCGGGCCGCCGTCGACACCCCGGCCGGGCACGACCCGGCCCTGTGGACCGCCCTCGCCGAACAGCTCGGCCTGCCCGGACTGGCCCTCCCCGAGGGCTACGGCGGTGTCGGCTGCTCGGTCACCGAGCTGGCCCTCGCCTGCGAGGAGACGGGCCGGGCCCTCGCCCCGTCCCCGCTGCTCGCGACGGCCGTACTCACCGCCCCGCTGCTGCTCGCCCTCGGTACCGACACCCAGCGGGCCGACCTGCTCCCGCGGATCGCCTCCGGGGCACTCACGGCGGCACTCGCGGTACCGGGCCCCGCCCTCGCCACCGCGCTCGGACTCACCGGCCACGACCCGCGCGGGGAGTGGGCCGGCGGCGGGCGGGCCGGGGGCGTGCAGGCCCGGCAGGCCGACGGCGGCTGGCGGCTGTACGGGCAGGTCGACCAGGTCCTCGACGGGCACAGTGCCCGGCTGCTCGTGGTCGCCGCGCACACCGGCGGGTTCGCCCGCTCCCGCGTCCTGCTCTTCCTCGTGCGCGGGGACGCGGCCGGCCTCACCCGCGTACGGCAGACCGCGCTGGACGCCACCCGTCCACAAGCCCGCCTCCAACTTCGAGACGTAGAAGGAGAGTTGTTGGGTCGTGGCGGTGACGATGTCCTCCCCGCCCTCGCCCGGCTCGGTGACACCGCCGCCGCCTGTCTCGCCGCCGAGGCCGTCGGTGCCGCCGCCCGGGTGCTGGAGCGCACCGTCGAGTACGTCGGGCGGCGCGAGCAGTTCGGGCGGCCGATCGGCTCCTTCCAGGCGGTGAAGCACCGGCTGGCCGACGTGTACGTGCAGGTGCAGGCGGCCCGCTCGGCGGCGTACTACGCGGCCTGGGCCACCGCCCAGGGGGAGCGGGTGGGCGGCCTCGCCCTCGCGCAGGCGCTCCAGGCCCTGCGCGGTGCCGCCGCCGAGGGGATCCAGTCGCACGGTGGTACCGGTTTCACCTGGGAGCACGACGTGCACCTGTACTTCAAACACGCCGCGGGCGACGAGCTGCTGTTCGGGCCGGTCCACCGGCTGCGGGCGCACGCCGCCGACGTGGCGCATGTCCTCGAGGAGGCCGGCCGATGAGAAGCGTGCGGTTCGTGCAGACGGTGTCCGCCACGCGGGGGTTCGCGCGCGTGGCACCGTACGTCTTCCCGGCCCTGGACCGGGCCGTGCACCGGCTCACGCGCGGAAAGGTGCTGCTCAGCGCACACCTCCTGCCGGGTCTGGTGCTGACCTCGACGGGGGCGAAGAGCGGCCTGCCCCGTCGTACGCCGCTGGCCTGTATGCCGGAGGAGGACGGGGACAGCTGGATCCTCGTCGGGTCCAACTTCGGGCGGCCGGGGCACCCGGCCTGGAGTTACAACCTGCTCGCGCATCCCGACGCCCGCGTCAGCTGGAAGGGCCAGGACATCCCGGTCAGGGCCCGGCTGCTGGAGAGGGCGGAACGGGAAGCGGCCTGGGAGGCCGTGCTGGAGTTCTGGCCGCCGTACGCGGCGTATCAGGCACGGGTGCAGCGGGAGATCCGGTTGTTCAGGCTCGTGCAACGGTAGGAAGCGCACATCGGCACGGCAGGAAGCGCGACAGGCGGCGGTCCACTCGGGTGGACCGCCGCCTGCCAGACAGGACTTGGGTGCGGGAAAAGACCGGGGGCGCCGGGCCGGGTTACTTCGTCGGCTTCCTGCCCGTGACGCCCAGGTGGACCAACAGCGCCAGGTTGGGCTTCAGTTCGGCCTGCTTCACGCCCCAGGAGGAGAAGCCCTTCTGGTGGGAGGCGACGGCCGCGAGCATCGCGACCAGCGAACCGGCGACGGCCGCCGGGTTCACGTCCTTGTCGACCCTGCCCTTGGCCTGGAGCTCGGCGACGGCGTCCGCGAGGGAGTTGTTCACCGAGTTGAGGATCTTCATCCGGAGCTTGTAGAAGCGCTTGTCGCCCTCGGCGGCACCTAGATCGACGACCCGGAGGATCGCGTCGTTCTTGCGCCAGAACTCCAGGAACCCGTCGACGAGTTCCTGTGCCGTCTGCCAGCCGGCCTTGCCGGCCCAGGAACGGCCCTCCAGGAGCTCGGTCAACGTGGCGCCCTCGGCGGCCATTTGCTCGGCGATCTCCAGTACGGCGCCCTCGACGTCCGGGAAGTACTGGTAGAAGGTCGCGGGCGAAGTGCCCGCCTTCCGGGCGACATCGATGACTTTGACGTCCCGGTAAGGGGAGGAGCTGAGCATCTCGCTGAGGCAGTCGAGCAGCTTCTGCCGGGTCGCCTGCCCACGCCGGCCGGCCACGCGGCCGTCGACGGTACGCACTTGTCCTGTCATGCCGTCAGCTTACCGAGGCGTGATCGGGGCGCGATTCGGCCGACTGCAAATGGGGTGTAAGGGAGTGCGGGGGCTGGTGTGCCTGGTCTGCGGGGTGCGGCAGTCGCGGTTACGTTGTCGGCATGGCCGAAAACAGGGCATCGGTGTACGCAGAGGGCGTTCCCTGCTGGGTGGACGCGCAGCTTGCCGACGTCGAGGCGGGCAAACGGTTCTACGGTGAACTTTTCGGGTGGACCTTCGAGGACTGGTTCGGCCCCTTCGCGCAGGCGCTGAAGGACGGTGAGCCCGTGGCCGCGCTGGTCCGCAAGATGGACGGGCGGCTGCCCACCGTCTGGACGGTGTACTTCGCGACCCCGGACGCCGCGGCCCTGGCCCGGCGCGTCCGGGCGGCCGGCGGGCAGGTCGTCTCGTCGCCGGTGCCGGCCGGCGAGCTGGGCGTCACCGCCCTCGTCACCGACCCGGAGGGCGCCGTCTTCGCCCTGTGGCAGCCGGACCGGCACCCCGGCTTCGGCAGGCGGCACGAGCCGGGCACCTTCGCCTGGGCGGAGCTGTACGCACGGGACACCGAGGCGGCCAACGCTTTCTACGGCGACCTCTTCCAGGAGGCCCTGTTCGGGCCCGACGCCGAGCCGGACTTCGGCCGCGCCCCCGTCTCCGACGTGTTCCCGGCCGAGATGCCGCCCCACTTCCTCGTCCACTTCGCCGTCGAGGACGTACCGGCCGCGCTGGAGGACGTCACCCGCCTCGGCGGCCGGATCCAGGCCCCGCCTTTCGACGCCTCGTACGGCACCGTCGCCGTCGTCACGGACAATCAGGGGGCGTCCTTCGCGCTGCTGCACCGCTGAGCAGGGCAGATCGGGCAGTGATTGGTCACTGTTTGATCGCCTGTGTACCGAGACACCCCAATTGTCACCGGGTTCGCAACCACGGCTCCGGCCAGGAAGAATCGGGGTGCGTGCCGCCATGGCGGTGCGGTGGTGAGACGCTGCACGGGGTCGCGTGGAACATGTGGCTTGGCGCGGCTCGTACGGGGAGGTGGCAGGCAGAGTGGTGGATCAGCTGACGCAGCACGATCCGCGGCGGATCGGGCCGTTCGAGGTGCTGGGACGGCTGGGTGCCGGCGGCATGGGGCTGGTCTATCTCGCGCGCTCGGCGTCCGGCCGGCGCGTGGCGATCAAGACCGTCCGGACGGAGCTGGCCGAGGACCAGCTGTTCCGGGTCCGCTTCACGCGTGAGGTGGAGGCGGCGCGCGCCGTCTCCGGCTTCTACACGGCCGCGGTCGTGGACGCCGACCCGCGCGCCGCCGTGCCGTGGCTGGCCACCGCGTACGTTCCCGCGCCCTCCCTCGAAGAAATAGTGAACGACTGCGGGCCGCTCCCGGCCCAGGCGGTGCGCTGGCTGGCGGCGGGCGTGGCCGAGGCGCTCCAGTCCATCCACGGTGCCGGGCTGGTGCACCGGGACCTCAAGCCGTCGAACGTCCTCGTCGTCGAGGACGGCCCCCGGGTGATCGACTTCGGTATCGCGTCAGGCGTTTCGAACACACGTTTGACGATGACGAACGTCGCCGTCGGCACACCCGCCTACATGTCCCCCGAGCAGGCGAAGGACTCCCGCAGCGTCACGGGCGCGAGCGACGTCTTCTCCCTGGGCTCCATGCTGGTCTTCGCCGCGACCGGACACCCGCCCTTCCACGGCGCCAACCCGGTCGAGACCGTCTTCATGCTGCTGCGCGAGGGCCCGGACCTGGAGGGCCTCCCGGACGAGCTGCGTCCGCTCATCGAGTCCTGTATGCAGATGGACCCGACGGCCCGCCCCAACCCGGCCGACCTCCAGGCCCAGCTGGCCCCCCACCTCTTCGGCTCGGGCTCCGACGACAGCGGCACGGCCTCCGCGTGGCTGCCCGAGCGGGCGGTGAGCCTGATCGAGACCCGCCGCAACGGCCGCCCGGCCGGCAAGCCCGCCCCCGTCGGCGCCGGCCGCAGCGGCGGCGGACGCCCCGCCCCGGGACCCGCCCCCATCCCGCCCCCGCCCTCGCACGACCCCGTCGTACCGTCGCCCGCACCCGCGCCTGTCGGCGGACCCGACACCGGCCCCGTCCGGCTGGCCGGCGCCCAGGTGCCCATCGGCCCGGGCCCGCGCGTCGCCGACGTCCGTGCCGCCGCCGTCAAGGCACCCCCTCCGGAGGCCGCCCTCGCCGCCTCCTGGTCCAAGCCCCGCCCCGGCGTCAACGGCGCGGACCCCGCCGTGGGCCCTGCCGTCACCGCGCCCCCGGCCCCGGCCGCGCCGCCCGAGCAGGCGAGCGGCTGGCGGCCCTGGCGCTTCCGCATGTCGAACGACGTCTGGGGCACCCCCTCCGTCGACGGCGACCTCGTCTACGTCACCTCCTTCGAGGTGCACGCGCTGGACGTGGCCACCGGCCGCCGCCGCTTCAAGACCCGGGACGTCGCCTGGTCCATGGCGGTCGCGGACGGCCGCATCCACGCCTCCGACGGGCCCACGCTGTTCGCCCTCGACGCCCGCGAGGGCGCCGACCTGTGGCGCCTCCAGACGGACGCCTGGGTCTACTCCCTCAAGGCCGGCCGCGGCACGGTCGTCACCGGCACCCGGGGCGGCGGCGTCCAGGGCTGGGAGGCCTCGAACGGCCAGAAGCTCTGGGAGGTCACCGGCTGCCAGAGCGACTTCGAGTCCCCCGAGGCCGGACCCGCCCTGCACGACGGCACGGTCTACGTGTGGCAGGACGCCCGGCTGCGCGCCCTGGACGCCCGCACCGGCGACGAGCGCTGGTCGTACCCCATCGGCGACGCGGCCTCCTGCGGCGGCGTCCCGGTCCGGATCGCCCAGGCGACCGACGGCTACGTCTACGTCTGCGCCGGCACCCGCGTCCTCGCCCTCGACGTGGCCGCCGGGCACGTCAAGTGGCACTTCGAGGCCCCGGCCGCGTTCCTCTCCCCGCCCACCTTCGTCCCCGGCCCGGCCGTCACCGGCGGGGGCATCTACCTGGCCGACTACCTCGGCACGGTCTACGCCCTCGACGCCACCGACGGCCGCGACCGCTGGCGCATCGCCACCGAGTCCCGGGCGTCCGTCGACCCCGTCCTGGTCGCCGCCGGCCACGTCCACGTCGGCAGCGGCAAGGGCCTCTACACCCTCGACTCGGTCACCGGCACACCCAAGTGGCGCTTCCAGGCGGGCGGCGACATCGTGGGCGCCCCCTCGGTGGCCGAGGGCCGTATCCACTTCGGCTCCACCGACCACCTGCTCTACACCCTGAAGGCCGACGACGGCCGGCTCCGCTGGAAGCTCGCCACCGGCGGCGAGATCACCGGCTCCCCGGTCGTCCGGGACGGAGTGGTGTACGCGTGCAGCAAGGACCGCTGCGTGTACGCCCTGGACGCGGAGAAGGGCACGGGCACGGCGCGCACCGCGTGACGCGCCCGGGACGGCCGCGTGCCCGATGGCTTCGGGCACGCGCCGGTCGCCTCGCGGTGACATGACCGTGACAGGTGATCACTAGGCTGTCCGCCATGCGGATACGGGGGCGCGGGCTCAGGTTCACAGCGGTGTCGGTCCTGGTGGTACTGGCACTGACCGGCTTCTCGACGGGCCGGGGCCGCGGCGGCAGCCACGGCGGTGGCGGGGGAGGGGGCAGGTGCAGCAGCTCCAGCCAGGACCACGACAGTTCGAGGTCGTCGACGTCGGGCGGCGGTTCGTACGGCTCGGGCGGCTCGGGCGGTTCCTACGGTTCCGATGACGACGATGACCACGGAACCAGCGGCGGCGGCTCGTACAACCGCAGGCCGCACTACGGCTCCACGCCGACGTCCTCGTCCGGCTCCGGCAAGGCCCTGCGGGACGGCACGGCGAAGCTGGTGACCTGCGCGACCCCCGCCTCCCCCCACGCGACCGTCGAGGTCGGCAACCCCAACGGCCGCAAGGCCACGTTCTCCGTCTCGGTGACCTTCGAGGACGCCCGGGGCATCACCGTCGTCGACCGCTACGCGGACGTCACGGTCCCCGCCCAGGGCAAGGCGACCGTCGAGGTCGAGGTGGGCGCCCCGGGCCTGGTGGACTCGGTCGACCACTGCGAGGTCGACCGCCAGGCCCTCGTCGACGACTGAGACGACTGAACGGGGCCGGGACTGCCGGCACTTCAGTCGCGCAGCTCCGTCAGGAAGTCGAGCAGCGCCTCGTTCACCTCGGCCGGCCGCTCCTGCTGCGTCCAGTGGCCGCAGCCCGGCAGCACGAGCGGCTTCCGGCGCAGGTTCGGCATCAACTCGGGGAGCGTCTCGATCAGTTCGGGCGTGCCGGGGAAGGCCGGGACCAGGTCCCGGTCGCCGTACACGTACAGCGCGGGCGCGGACACGACCGCTCCCTGCCAGGGGGCGGTCAGCTCCCAGTTGCGGTCCAGGTTGCGGTACCAGTTGAGCGCGCCGGTGAAGCCCCGCGCGTAGCTGTCGGTGAGGGCGTCGAGGTCCTCCTCGGTCAGCCAGCCGGGCAGCACCTCGGGGTCGGGCGCGTCCGCCAGCCAACCGCGCTCCGGGTCGACCAGGGCCTGCTCGGGGCGTCCGGCGCCCGGGGCGTCACCGGAGGCGGAGTACAGCAGCTTGCGCAGGGCGGCGCGGGTGTCGGCGGTGAACTCGGCCTCGGCGACCCCGGGCTGCTCGAAGTAGTTCCAGTAGAAGCGCCCCTCGAACCGCTCCCGCATCGTCTGGAGCGGCGGCTGCCCGCCACGGAACGGCGGCGGCACGCTCAGCCCCGCCACCCCGCGCACCACGTCCGGCCGCAGCAGCGCGGTGTGCCAGGCCACCGGCGCTCCCCAGTCGTGCCCGACGACGAACGCCCGCTCCTCGCCCAGCGCGTGGACCAGCCCGACCACGTCTCCCACCAGGTGGAGGATGCTGTACGCCTCGACGTCCTCGGGGTGATCGCTGCGCCCGTATCCGCGCTGGTCGGGCGCGACCACCCGGAAACCGGCCTCGGCCAGCGGCCCGAACTGGTGCCGCCAGGAGTGCCAGGACTCCGGGAACCCGTGCAGCAGCACCACGAGCGGGCCCTCGCCCTGCTCCGCGATGTGCAGCCGTATGCCGTTCACGTCGATCATCCGATGCTCAACCACCCGTCGAGCATACGTGTGTACGGGTAAACGATTTTCTGCCGCAACCGGTACGTCCGTGCAACCGGCGTCAACGCAACCGGTACTCCCGCCGCCGTCCCGAGAACAGCCGGGCCTGCTCCTCACCCGCCGTGTTCCCGAGCGCGATCAGGTGCGGCGCCTGTGCGACGCCCCGGGACCGCCCCGCCTCACTCGCGGCCCACAGCGCCCGCACGGTCCCCTGCACGGCCTCGGTCGGATACCCGGCGATCACGGCGGCGCACGCGCGCGCAGTTCTCAACGCCTCGCCCTCGGCGACGAGTTCCGACACCAGTCCGACCTCGTACGCCCGCCGCGCGGAGATCCGCTCCGCCGTCCCCATCAACGCCATCCGCGCGACCTCCCCGTACGGCATGCGCTGCGCCATGAGGACGGACTCGTAGGCGCTGACCATGCCGTAGGTGGTGTGCGGGTCGAAGAAGGCGGCGGTGGTGTCGGCGACCACGAACTCCGCCTCCCCGAGCAGGTAGAAGGCACCCCCGCAGGCCATCCCGCGCACGGCGGCGACGACCGGCTTCCACAGGTCGTTCGCCTTGGGCCCGATGCCGAGCAGCGGATCGTCCTGCGCGTACGGCGAGCTCGGCTGCGGCACGACGGCGTCCCGGTCGATGCCCGTACAGAAGGCACGCTCACCGGCGCCGGTGAGGACGACGGCCCGCACGGAGTCGTCGAACCGCAACTCCCGCCACGTCCGGGCGAGTTCTCCGGCCATCTCCAGATCGACGGCGTTGAGCCGGTCCGGCCGGTTCAGGGTGACGACCGCGACCCCGCTCTCCTCGTCGGCACTCACCAGCACACTGCTCATGACCGCTCCGGAACCCACCGGGGAAGCCCGTCGTCGAAGACGGCCCGCACCCGGGCGCCGATCCGGAGACGGTCCGTGGCCAGGGAGTTGACCGGGTCGCCGGGCCCGGCGACGAGGTTGCCGACGAGCCGGATGCGCGGCGCCTCGTCGAGCTCGACGACGACCACGTTGTACGGCGCCAGTTCGGCATAGCCGGGCAGCAGCGGCGGGTGCGGAACGACGTACGACCAGACGCGGCCCCGGCCGGACACCCGGCGCCACTCGGCCTCGAAGGACTGGCAGTGCGGGCAGCAGGGCCGGGGCGGGAAGCGGAGTTCACCGCAGCCGGCGCAGGCCTGGACGCGGAGCTCACCCCGGGCGGCGTACTCCCAGAAGGGGGCGCCGTCGGTGTCGGTGACGGGACGCAGCATCTCAACTCCTCAGCAGAAGGGCGGAGGTGGGCACTCCTTCACCCGCCGTGACCAGGCAGGCCGACGCGCCCGGCACCTGCGCGGTGCTGGTCCCGCGCAACTGCTTCACCCCTTCGTTGACGAGGTTGAAGCCGTGCACATAGGCCTCGGACAGCCCGCCCCCGCCGGTGTTCACGGGCAGCGTCCCGCCGATCTCCAGCGCCCCGCCCTCGGTGAACGCCCCGCCCTCGCCCCGCCCGCAGAAGCCGTAGCCCTCCAGGGACAGCAGGACCAGGGGCGTGAAGGCGTCGTAGATCTGGGCGACGTCCACGTCCTGGGGCGTCAGGTCGGAGTGCTTCCACAGGTGCCGGGCGGCGGTCCAGGCCGGTCCGGTGAGGGGGTCGTCGTTCCAGTAGTTGACCATGCCGTGGTGCTGGGCGGGGAGCGACTGGGCGGCGGAATGGACGTAGACGGGTTTCCGGCGGCAGTCCCGGGCACGCTCGGCGGAGACGACGACACAGGCCAGCGCCCCGTCCGTCTCCAGGCAGTTGTCGAAAAGGCACAGGGGCTCGCTGATCCAGCGGGACGTCATGTACATCTCGCGGGTGAGGGGCCGGTCGTACATGATCGCGGCGGGGTTCTGGTTGGCGCGGTTCCGGCAGGCCAGGGCGACGTTGAACAGGTGATCGCGGGTGGCCCCGTACTCGTGCAGGTAGCGGCGGGCGAGCATGGCGATCTCGTCGACCGGCCTGAGCAGCCCGAACGGCCGGGTCCACTGGGCCGGTGTCGGCAGCTGGACGGCGGTGCTGGTCCACGGCCGGGGGCCGCTGCCCCGCTTGCGCGAGCGCCAGGCGACGCCGACGTCGGCCTGCCCGGTGGCGACGGCGGCGGCGAGATGGGCGACGGTGGCACACGAACCGCCGCCTCCGTAGCCGACCTTGCTGAAGAAGGTGAGGTCCCCGAAGCCGCAGGCCTTCGCCAGCTCGACCTCGTCCGTCTCCTCCATCGTGTAGGAGGCGAGGGCGTCGACCTCGCCTGGCGCGATCCCGGCGTCGTCGAGGGCGGCCAGGACGGCACGGCAGGCGAGGGTGCGCTCGTCCTCGGGGAGCCGCTTGGCGAAGGGTGTCTGGCCTATGCCGACGATGGCGGTGGCGTCCTTGAGGCCGCCCGATCCTGCTGGCATGCTGCCGCACCTCCGGGGCCGAACGGTCGCTGACAGGTCGTCAGGTTACCGATAATCTGACGGTCAGTCAGCTCCTATGCCTTCGGGAGGCGCGCTGTGCGAGCGGATACGGAGTGGGGAAGCATCCCGGGCCTGGTGCGGACGGCGGCCGAGCGGTACGCGGACGCCGAGGCGGTCGTCGAGGGCCGCACCCGGATCACCTACGCGGAGCTGGGCGCCCGCGTGGAGCGCGCGGCGGCGGCCTGCCTGGCGCACGGCACCCGGCCGGGCGACCGGGTCGGCATCTGGGCGCCGAACACCCTCGACTGGATCGTCAGCGCCCTGGGCGCGGTCTCGGCGGGTGCGGTGCTCGTGCCGTTGAACACCCGGTTCAAGGGCGCGGAGGCGGCGGACGTCCTGCGCCGCAGCGGGGCGCGGCTGCTGTTCGTGACGGGCACGTTCCTCGGCACGTCGTACGTGGCGTCGCTGCGCAGAGCGGCGGGGCAGGGCCCCGGCTCCGGACCACTGCCTGGTCTGCCGGCCCTGGAGCAGGTGGTGGTCCTCTCGGAGGACGCCCCGGCGGACTTCCTCACCTGGAAGGACTTCCTGGCGAGCGGAGAGGCGGTCGGGACGGCACAGGTGCGGGCGAGGGCGGACGCGGTCGACGGCTTGGGGCCCTCGGACCTCATCTTCACCTCAGGCACGACGGGCCGCCCGAAGGGCGCCGTCATCACCCATGCGCAGACGCTTCGGGCGTACGACATCTGGAGCGAGCTGGCGGGCCTGACCCGGGGCGACCGCTACCTCATCGTCAACCCGTTCTTCCACACCTTCGGCTACAAGGCCGGGGTGATCGCCTGCCTGACGCGGGGCGCGACGATGATCCCCCAGCCGGTGTTCAACGTGACCACGGTCCTGGCCAACATCGCGGCGGAACGGGTCTCCGTGCTGCCCGGCCCGCCGACCCTCCTCCAGGCCCTCCTGGACCACCCGGCGCGGGACGCGCACGACCTGTCGGCACTGCGTCTGGTGGTGACGGGAGCGGCGGTGGTGCCGCTGAGACTCGTCGAGCGGCTGCGCGGGGAACTCGGCGTCGGCACGGTCCTGACGGCCTACGGCCTCTCCGAAGCAGGCGGCGTCGTCACGATGTGCCGGCGCGGCGACGACCCGACGGTGATCGCCTCGACGTCGGGCCGCGCGATCCCCGGCACGGAGGTACGGGTCGTGAACTCCCGGGGCGAGCCCCTGGAGCCCGGCACCCCCGGCGAGGTCCTGGTCCGCGGCTTCAACGTCATGACCGGCTACTACGAGGACGAGGCGGCCACCGCCGAGGTGCTGTCGGAGGACGGCTGGCTGCGCACGGGCGACGTCGGCGTCCTGGACGCCGCGGGCAACCTGCGCATCACCGACCGCCTCAAGGACATGTTCATCGTCGGCGGCTTCAACGCCTACCCCGCGGAGATAGAGCAACTCCTGGGCCTGCACCCGGACGTGGCGGACGTCGCGGTGATCGGCGTCCCCGACGCCCGGCTGGGCGAGGTCGGCAGGGCGTACGTCGTCCGGCGGCCGGGCGCTCTCGTGACGGCGGACGACCTGATCGCCTGGTCCCGCAGGGAGATGGCCAACTACAAGGTCCCGAGGACGGTGGAGTTCGTGGCGGAGCTGCCCCGCAACGCGAGCGGAAAGGTCGTCAAGGGAGCGCTGCGCGAGGGCCTCCTCAGCGGCTGACCGACGGCAGCGGCGGGGTCCCGGTGACGGACATGACGAGGGAGTAGAGGGTGCTGTCGGCGGCGATGAACATCCGGTTGCGCCGGGCGCCGCCGAACCGGATGTTGGCGACGGTGCCGGGCACCAGGACGCGGCCGAGGAGCGTGCCGTCGGGGTCGTAACAGTGCACACCGCCGTGCAGGGCGGCGGCCCACAGACGTCCCGCGTCGTCGAACCGGATGTTGTCGAAGTTGCCGCTGCGGCACTCGGCGAAGACGTCGCCGCCGGACAGCGTGCCGTTCGGCCGGACGTCGAAGACACGGATGTGGTTGGCCAGGCTGTCCGACACGTACAGCTTGCGCTCGTCGGGGGAGAACACCAGCCCGTTCGGACCCTGGAACCCCTCGGCGGCCACGCGCACCTCGCCGCTGCCGGGGTCCACCCGGTACACGTTCCGGGCGCCGATCTCGCTCTCCGCGCGGTGCCCCTCGTAGTCGGTCGCGATCCCGAACTCGGGATCGGAGAACCACACCGACCCGTCGGACCTGACGACGGCGTCGTTCGGGCTGTTGAGCCGCTTCCCCCGGAACCGCTCGGCGATCACGGTGACCGAGCCGTCGTGCTCGGTCCGGGTCACCCGCCGGTTGCCCTGCTCGCAGGTGATGAGCCGGCCCTGGCCGTCCAGGGTGTTGCCGTTGGGATACCCGGCGGGCGAGCGGAACACCCCGACGGACCCGGTGGTCTCGTCCCACCGCAGCAGCCGGTCGTTCGGGATGTCGCTCCACAGCAGATACCGCCCGGCCGGCACGTACACCGGCCCCTCGGCCCACCGGCACCCGTCGAACAACGTCTCCAGCCGCGAGTCCCCTGCCTGGCACCGGCCGGTGCGGAAGCGCTCGTCGAGGGTCTCGTACGTCTGCGGTTGCTCACCGGGCATGGGACCGCCTTCGGGGTCGGGCCGATCGTGATCGTTCCGGACCTACTATCGCGCGCCCGGAGCGGCGGCGCACGCCACCGGGCCGAGCCCCTCCGACCCCGGCATGGTGAACGGTATGGCAACGAAGAAGTACACCGTGACCCTCCCGGAGGAGCTCGCCGAGGAGATCCGGCAGGAGGTCGGGTCCGGCGGCTTCAGTGCCTATGTCACGCGGGCCATCCAGCGTCAGCGGGAGCAGGACCGGCTCGGTGAGCTGGTGGCGTGGCTGGAGGGGGAGCACGGCCCCGTCACCGACGACGAGCTGGCGTCGGCCGAAGCCGAGCGCGAAGAGTTGGAGAGCCACTTCGCGGAGCAGGGTGAGCAGCACCGGAAGGCGAGTTGATGCGGCCGTCCTGCTATGTGCTGGACTGCGAGGCGCTGTCGCGCGCCGTGCTGGGTGACCGGGCGATGCTCGCGCGGCTGAAGGACGCCCATCGCTCCGGCATCCGCGTCGTGACCAGCTCCATGACGCTGATCGAGGCGTATCAGGGTCGGGTACAGCGTGCCGCCTGGGCGTGGGCGATGTCGTGTGTCGTGGTGGAGCCCGTGACGCGGGAGGTCGCCGACGCGGCCGTCGTCCTGCTCCAGGACACGGGCCTGCACGGCCACAAGTACGCCATCGACGCGGCCCTGGCCGTCATCGCGGGCCGGCAGCCCGGAGGCGTGATGCTCTTCACGTCCGACGAGAACGACATGGGCAAGCTCTGCGGGCCGGGTGTCAAGGTCGCTCCGTTGTAGCGAACGCCCCCGCTTCCGGACACACTTCGGCCGCGACGGCTCCCCCTCCGCGCCGCCGCGGCCGATCCCCGTGTGGAGATGGCTTGCTTCCCCCATCTGTGCGGTCGCCTACTTGGTCGGCTTGAAGGGCTCCGACGTGGCGTGCAGGTCCTTGGTCTCCAGCGGCTCACCGGTGGCGTGCAGGTCCTGCGTCTTCACGGCGCCCTCTTCCGTGGCGTGCAGGTCCTCCGTCGAGGCCTCGCCGTCCGTGCCGCCCGTGGCGTGCAGGTCCTGCGGCTTGAGCTCGTCGCCCATGATCGTCAACTCCCCTTGGCATGGATCAAGCAGTGAGGTCGGCGGACCCGCCCGGTCACTCCCCCGAGGGTGACCGGGCGGGCCCGCCCGGGCCGCTCACCCTAGTTCGGCGGTGCGCGGCCCTGCGCAGTGACCCGTCTGCCCCCCGACGCGACGGATCGACTGCTTCAAGCATGGCGCGGAGCGATAAACGAATGATGAACGCGGGCGCGCCAGGCCTCAGGCCGCCCGTGCCGGGGACAGCAGCGCCCGCACCTCGGCGGCCTCGGGCGAGCCCAGCTCCTCGTAGATCGCCGCCGCTTCCTGCCAGCACACCTGGGCCCGGCCGGTCTGTCCTATGCCGCTGAGCGCGCGGCCGAGGACGGTGAGGACGTTGCCCCGCCGCCAGTCCCCGCCGATGCCGCGCAGCACGGTGAGCGCCATCTCGGCGTTGGCGGCGGCCTGTGCGGGGCGCCGGGCGGCGAGATCCACCTCGGCCAACCGGAACAGGCTCATGCCCTCCCAGAGGCGCTGCCTGCTGTCGCGGAACACCTCCAGTGCCTCCTGGAGCCGGCCGGCCGCGTCGCCCAGCTCGCCGCTCTGCGTGAGGGCGAGGCCGAGGGCGTAGCGGGCGTTCGCCCCGCGCATGGAGTTTCCCATGGCGTCGTAGATGTCGATGCCCTGCTGGGCCAGCGCGACGGCGCTCTGGGTGCGCCCGGTCGCGAGGTGGATCCGGGACAGGTTGCAGAGCGCGGAGGCCTCGCCGGGGCGGTTGCCCAGGGCCCGGAAGTGCTCGATGGCCCGGGAGAGGTGTTCCTCGCCGTCCTCATGCCGGTTCTGGTAGAGCGCGATGATGCCGCGCGCGTTGCGGGCCCAGCAGACGGGAAGCAGGTCGTCGGCCTCCTGAGCGAGGACGATGACCCGTTTTGCCTCCTGGTCGGCCCGCTCGAAGCGGCCGCCGACGTGGTGGACGTTGACGAGCGTCGTGAGCGCCCGGGCCTCCGAGCGTGCGAGGCCGAACTGCCGTGCCGCTTCCAGGAGTGTCTGGGCCGTCGCCTCGTACTCCCTGGAGTTGGCTCCCGACTCGGAGAGGTCGTGCGCGGCCCACAGCAGGTCGATCGCCCGGGGGAGGGTGTCCGGATGTCCGGCGGACTGCCGCACGCACGCGAGGAGGCAGATGGCCTCCGCGTACAGCCAGTCCTGCGCCGTGTGCCGGTTCTCGAACCGCAGTCCCGGATACGAGGTCGGCTCCAGATGGTCCACCAGCCCGTCACCGGGCCGCTCGATCGCGTACACCCCCGCCGCGGACGCCAGATAGAAGTCCAGCAGCCGCGACAGCGCCGCCCCCCGCTCGCCCGGCGGCTGCTCGTCCCTTTCCGCACAGGCACGCGCGTAGAGCCGTACCAGATCGTGGAAGCGGTAGCGGCCGGGAGCGGCCGACTCGAGCAGCGAGGTGTCCACCAGGGATTCCAGGAGGTCCTCGGTGTCCTCCACGGGCAGGTCGAGGATCGCCGCCGCGGCCGGGAGGGAGATGTCCGGGCCGTCGGCCAGGCCCAGCAGGCGGAAGGCGCGGGCCTGGGCGGGCTCCAGCTGTCCGTAGCCCAGTTCGAAGGTGGCCTTCACCGCCAGGTCTCCGGCCTGGAGTTCGTCCAGGCGACGGCGCTCGTCGGCGAGCTTCGCCGCGAGGACCGACACCGTCCAGGTACGGCGGGCCGCCAGGCGGGAGGCCGCGATGCGGATCGCCAACGGCAGGAAGCCGCAGGCCGCGACCACGTCCAGGGCGGCCTTCCGCTCGGACGCCACCCGCTCCTCGCCCACGATCTTCGTGAACAGCGCCAGGGCCTCGTCCGGCGCCATCACGTCCAGGTCGATCAGGTGGGCCCCCGCCAGGTCCACCATCCGCACCCGGGAGGTGACCAGCGCGGCGCAGCCGTCCGTGCCGGGCAGCAGGGGGCGTATCTGGGCGGCGTCGCGGGCGTTGTCCAGCAGGACCAGGACGCGGCGGCCGGCCAGGACCGAGCGGTACAGCGCCGCGCGTTCCTCCAGGGAGTCGGGGATCGCCGTGTCGGCCGTGCCGAGGGCGCGCAGGAACGAGCCCAGGACCGTCTCCGGCTCCGCCGCCCGGGCGCCCGCGCCCTGGAGGTCGACGTACAGCTGCCCGTCCGGGAACGCCCCGCGCGCCTGGTGGGCCACGTGCACCGCGAGGGTCGTCTTGCCCACGCCGCCGATGCCGGCCAGGGCCGATACCGCCATGACCCGGTTCCCGGCCGCGGCCAGGATGTCGCCGAGCTCGCGGACGAAGCCGGAGCGTCCGGTGAAGTCCGGCACCGTAGCCGGCAGCTGCGCCGGGCGGACCGGGACCGAGGCGGGCTCGGGGGCCGGGGAGGAGGGCTCCGCGAGCCCCGGGTCGGCCTGGAGGATCCGCTGTTGCAGCTCGCTGAGGCCGGGGCGCGGGTCCACGCCCAGTTCGTCGGCGAGCAGGCGCCGGGTGTCGGCGTACACCGCGAGGGCCTCGGCCTGGCGGCCGCTGCGGTACAGCGCCAGCATGAGCAGTTCGCGCAGCCGCTCGCGGAGCGGATGGGCCGCGGTGAGGGCGGTGAGTTCCGAGACCGCCTCCGCGTGGCAGCCCTGCTCCAGGTCCATGTCCAGCCGGGATTCGACGAGCTGGAGCCGCCACTCCTCCAGGCGGACGCGCTGCGCCTCCGCGTACGGGCCCGGTACGCCGGCCAGCGTCTCCCCGTCCCACAGGGCGAGGGCGCGCCGCAGCACCTCACGGGCGTGGCAGAGGTCGCCGGCCGACCGCGCCTTCTCCGCCTCGGTCGCCAGGTCCTGGGCGACGGCGAGGTCCAGGGCGCCGTCGCCCAGTCCCCGTATCGCGTAGCCGCCGGATTCGCTGACCAGGACGCCGGGGTCCAGCACCTTGCGCAGACGGGAGGCGTACGTCCGCAGCGCCGCCAGGGCCTGTGAGGGCGGTTCCTCGCCCCACAGGGCGTCGATCAGCTCCGCGGCCGTGGCCGTACGGCCCTCGCGCAGCAGCAGGGCGGCCAGCAGGGCGCGCTGCTGGGGAGAACCGGTGGTGAGGGGCTCGTCGCCACGCCAGGCGCGCACCGGTCCGAGCACACTGAAACGCAGCGCCGCCCGCTCTGTCGATCCCCCCGTCTCCGCCGACTCCGCCGACCTCGGCGGCTCGGCCGAGGAGTCGGAACGCCGCTGCTCCGGTACGCGCGGTACACCGTCCGGTACACCGTCCATGCAGTCCCCCTAGACATCCTGAGCAACCACGCCAGTTTGCCTTGTGCACGGCGGATACGTCAGCCGTGGGAGACACCGATCACAGGGCGACGCACGGGAGTCCACAAGGTCCGCACACTCTCTCCGCACCTGCCCGTCCCTGCCCGGCCATCGCGGCCGGAACCCGCCCCCGTCCGCATAGCTGACGCCCCGTCAGATCGGCGCTACCGTGAGCGCCATGGACACCCACGAGAGCACGTTTCCGCTGATCATCTCCGTGGACGACCACACGGTGGAGCCCGCGACCGTCTGGCAGGACCGGCTCCCGGAGAAGTACCGGGGCACCGGCCCCCGGATCGTCCGTGCGCCCGTCAAGGAGATGACGTTCCTCGGCGGGCGCTTCAAGCCGGTCATGGGCGCGCCCGGCGACGACGGTCCCGTCGGTGACTGGTGGGTCTACGAGGACCTCCGCAGGCCCCTGACCCGCCTCGACACCGCCGTCGGGTACGACAGGGACGAGATACGCCTGGAGGTCATCACCTACGAGCAGATGAGGCCCGGTTCCTACGACGTCCCGGCCCGGCTCGCCGACATGGACGTCAACCACGTCCAGTCCGCCCTCTGCTTCCCGACGTTCCCGCGTTTCTGCGGCCAGACCTTCACCGAGGCGAAGGACCACGAGCTGGGTCTGCTCTGCGTCCGTGCCTACAACGACTGGATGGTGGAGGAGTGGTGCGGCCCCGAGGCGCACGGGCGGCTCATCCCGCTCACCCTGATCCCCCTCTGGGACCCCGAGCTGGCCGCCGAGGAGGTCCGGCGCAACGCCGCACGCGGCGTCCGTGCCGTCGCCTTCTCCGAGATCCCGCCCTACCTCGGGCTGCCCTCCATCCACACCGACGACTGGGACCCGTTCCTCGCCGCGTGCGACGAGACCGGCACCGTCGTCGCCATGCACATCGGCAGCAGCAGCCGGATGCCCTCCACCTCCGCCGACGCCCCGCCCGCCGTCGGCTCCACCATCACCTTCGCCAACTGCTGCTTCTCGATGGTCGACTGGCTGATGAGCGGCAAGTTCGAGCAGTTCCCGAACCTCAAGGTCATGTACGCCGAGGGCCAGATCGGCTGGATCCCCTACATCCTGGAGCGCGCCGACGTCGTGTGGGAGGAGAACCGCGGCTGGGGCGGCGTCGCCGACAAGGTGCACCGGCCGCCGTCCGAGCTGTTCGCCGAGCACGTCTACGGCTGCTTCTTCGACGACGCCTTCGGGCTGCGCAACCTGGACGCGATCGGCCTGGACAACGTGCTCTACGAGACCGACTACCCCCACTCCGACAGCACCTGGCCCAAGTCCCGCGAGGTCGGCGAGGCGCAGATGGGGCACCTGGATCCCGAGGTGGTGGAGCGGATCGTGCGGCGGAACGCGATCGAACTGCTGGGGCTGACCGACGACGGGCTCTGGGACGGGACGCGGTGAGCCTGGCCTACGGGATCCAGCTCCCGGTCCAGTCCCGGAGCACGATCTACGCCGAACCGTGGGAAGCCGCCGCCGGGCCCGAGGACCTCCTCGCCGTCGCCCGTGCCGCCGACCGCGCCGGCTTCGCCTACCTGGCGTGCTGCGACCACGTCGCCATCCCGCGCCGCCTCGCGTCCGCGATGAGCACGGTCTGGTACGACCCGGTGGCCACCCTCGCCTTCCTCGCGGCGGCCACCGAGCGGACCCGGCTGCTCAGCCACGTCGCCGTCGTGGGGCTACGGCATCCGCTGCTCAGCGCCAAGCAGTACGCCACCCTCGACCACCTGTCGGGCGGTCGGCTGATCCTCGGCGTCGGGGCCGGACACGTGCGCGAGGAGTTCGAGGCGCTGGGCGCCGACTTCGAGCGGCGCGGGACCGTGCTGGACGAGTCGATCGACGCCCTGCGGGCCGCCCTCGGGCCGGACGAGTTCCCCCGACACCACGGCAAGCTGTACGACTTCGAAGGGCTCGGGCAGCGGCCGCGCCCGGCGCAGGACCGGGTCCCCCTCTGGGTCGGCGGGTCCTCGCCCGCCGCCCTGCGACGGGCCGCGCTCAAGGGCGACGGCTGGCTGCCGCAGGGAGATCCCAGGGACGTGCTGCCGGACCGCATCGCGCGGATACGGCGGCTCAGGGAAGAGGCCGGGATCGAGGGCCCGTTCACCGTGGGCGCCATCGCGGAGCCCCTCTACGTCGGGACGGCGGGCTGGGACGTCGGGCGGCGGACGGTCAGCGGGCCCGCCGACGCCGTCGCCGAGTCGCTGCGGGTCTATCGCGCGATGGGGGTGGACCAGGTCCAAGTGCGGTTCCGCAGCCGGGACCGCACCGAACTCACCGACCAGATCGCGGCGTTCGGCGCCGAGGTCGCCCCACAGCTGTGAGGAGAGCCATGGGCAAGCTCGACGGACGGGTCGTCATCATCACCGGCGCCGCGCGCGGCCAGGGCGAGCAGGAGGCCAGGCTGTTCGCGGCCGAGGGCGCCCGGGTGGTCGTCGCGGACGTCCTCGACGGCCAGGGCGAGGCCCTCGCGAAGGAGATCGGTGCCCGGTACGTCCATCTCGACGTCGGCCGGGAGGACGACTGGGAGGCGGCCGTCGCCGCGGCCAAGGACACGTACGGCCGGGTCGACGGGCTCGTGAACAACGCCGGCATCCTCCGCTTCGACTCCCTCCTCGACACACCCCTCGACGAGTTCATGCGGGTCGTCCAGGTCAACCAGGTGGGCTGCTTCCTCGGCATCAGGACCGTCGCCCCCGAGCTGGCCGACGGGGGCACGATCGTCAACACCGCCTCGTACACCGGGCTGACCGGAATGGCGGGGGTGGGCGCGTACGCGGCGAGCAAGCACGCCGTGGTCGGTCTGACCCGGGTGGCCGCGCTGGAGCTGGCCGGGCGGGGGATACGCGTCAACGCCGTCTGTCCGGGCGCCATCGACACCGCGATGTCCAACCCGGCCCGGCTGGACCCGGACGCCGACCCGGAGGAGACCGCCAGGGGGCTCGACCGGCTGTACCGCAAGCTCGTGCCGCTGGGGCGGGTCGGGCAGCCGGAGGAGGTGGCGCGGCTCGCCCTGTTCCTGTCGTGCGACGACTCCTCCTACATCACCGGGCAGCCGTTCGTGATCGACGGCGGGTGGCTGGCGGGAGTGAGCGTCATCTGATCCACCGCGACCTGACGAGCCGTCAGCTATTGACGCTCCCCAGGAGCGGTGGAACAGTCGGAGCCATCGATCTGACGACTCGTCAGAAAAGACCGTGGGGCGGTGAATCTCCTTGGAATTCGGGGTCTTCGTACAGGGATACGTGGGCAAACGGGCTGAAACCGACCCGCTCGCCGAGCACAAGGCGCTGATGGAGGAGACCGAGTACGTCATCCAGGCGGACCAGTCCGGCTTCAAGTACGCCTGGGCCTCCGAGCACCACTTCCTGGATGAGTACTCGCACCTCTCCGCCAACGACGTCTTCCTCGGGTACCTGGCCCACGCCACGGAGCGGATCCACCTCGGCTCGGGCATCTTCAACCCGCTCGCCCCGGTCAACCACCCCGTGAAGGTCGCCGAGAAGGTCGCCATGCTCGACCATCTCAGCGAGGGGCGGTTCGAGTTCGGCAGCGGGCGGGGTGCCGGTTCGCACGAGATCCTGGGCTTCATGCCGGGAGTGACCGACATGAACCACACCAAGGAGATCTGGGAAGAGACCATCGCCGAGTTCCCCAAGATGTGGCTCCAGGACGAGTACGTCGGCTTCCAGGGCAAACACTGGTCGCTGCCGCCGAGGAAGGTCCTGCCGAAGCCGTACGGCGGCTCGCACCCGGCGATGTGGTACGCGGCCGGGTCGCCTCCGTCGTACGCCATGGCCGCGAAGAAGGGGCTCGGGGTGCTCGGCTTCAGCGTGCAGAAGGTCTCCGACATGGAGTGGGTGCTGGAGCAGTACAAGACGGCGATCGTGGACGCCGAGCCGGTCGGTGACTTCGTCAACGACAACGTGATGGTGACGACGACGGCGATCTGTGCGCCGACGCACGAGGAGGCGGTGCGGATCGCGGCGAACGGGCAGCTGCACTATCTGCCGTCGCTGGTGTTCCGGTACCACGACACGTTTCCGCGGCCCGAGGGATTTCCGGTGTGGCCGGAGACGCTGCCGGAGTACACCGAGGAGCTCGTGGAGGTCCTCATAGAGGAGGAGCTGCTGATCTGCGGGGATCCGGACGAGGTGCTCACGCAGTGCAAGCGCTGGGAGCAGGCGGGGGCGGACCAGTTGAGTTTCGGACTGCCGGTGGGGGTGCCGAAGGAGGAGACCCTGCAGACGATTCGGCTGGTCGGGGAGCACGTGATTCCGAAGATCGATACGGATCCTGTGCATCGGACTTCGCGGTTCCGGAGGGGTGTTTGAGCGTCGTTGGCGGGTGCGGCGTGCGTTGCGGCTTGTCGCGCAGTTCCCCGCGCCCCTTATAGGGCAACGGTCTCAAGGGAGTTGAGGGCTCATGCTCGATCACGTCATCAAGGGTGTGACCGTCGTGGACGGGACGGGCGTCCCCGCTCACACCGCCGACGTCGGCATCCAGGACGGGCGTATCGCCGTCATCGGTGAGGTCACTCAGGAAGCGCGCACAAGCGAGGACGCGCACGGCCTCGTCCTCGCCCCCGGCTTCGTCGACCCCCACACCCACTACGACGCCCAGCTCTTCTGGGATCCGTACGCCACGCCCTCCCTCAACCACGGGGTCACCACCGTCGCCGGGGGGAACTGCGGGTTCACCCTCGCGCCGCTGCACCCGGACCGGCCCGAGGACGCCGACTACACGCGGCGGATGATGTCGAAGGTCGAAGGCATGGCGCTGGTGGCGCTGGAGGAGGGGGCGCCCTGGAACTGGCATTCCTTCGGGGAGTACCTGGACGCCCTGGAGGGGCGGATCGCCGTCAACGCCGGGTTCATGGTGGGGCACTGTGCGCTGCGGCGGTACGTCATGGGGCCGCAGGCCATCGGCGGGCAGCCGACCGGGGAGCAGCTGGCGGCGATGGCCGGGCTGTTGCGCGAGTCCATGGACGCCGGCGCCTGGGGGCTGTCCACCACCCAGTCGACCAGCCACTCCGACGGCGACGGGAAACCGGTCGCCTCCCGGCACGCCGGGCCGGCCGAGCTGCTGGCGCTGTCGCGGGCCGTCGGCGAGCACGAGGGCACGCAGATCGAGGCGATCGTCGCGGGCTGTCTGGATCAGTTCAGCGACGCGGAGATCGACCTGTTCGCCGAGATGAGTGCGGCGGCGGGGCGGCCGCTGAACTGGAACGTCCTGACCATCGACGCGGCCGTGCCCGAGCGGGTGCCCCGGCAGCTCCTGGCGAGCGAGCAGGCCCGGAAGGCGGGCGGCCGGGTCGTGGCGCTGACCATGCCGATCCTCACGCCGATGAACATGTCGCTGGGGACCTTCTGCGCGCTGAACCTCATCCCCGGGTGGGGGCCGATTCTCGGGCTTCCCGTGCCCGAGCGGATCGAGAAGCTGCGCGACCCGGACGTACGGGACGGGATGCTGCGGCGCGCCCGGTCCAAGGAGGCGGGCGTCTTCCGGCGGCTGGCGAACTTCGGGCGATACGTCATCGGCGACACCTACAGCGAGGCGAACGCCGGGCTGACCGGGCGCGTGGTCGAGGACATCGCCGAGGAGCGCGGCCAGGAGCCCTTCGCATGCCTGGTGGAGATCTGCGCCAACGACGAGCTGCGCACGGTGCTGTGGCCGATGCCGCCCGACAACGACCCGGCGTCCTGGGCGCTGCGGGCGGAGACCTGGCAGCACGAGGACGTGCTGCTCGGCGGGTCCGACGCGGGTGCGCATCTGGACCGGATGTGCGGGGCGCCGTACACGACCCGGTTCCTCGGGGACTGCCTGCGGGGCCGGAAGCTGGTCGGTCTGGAGCAGGCCGTGAAGATGCTGACCGACGACCCGGCCCGGCTCTTCGGCCTGCGGGAGCGGGGGCAGCTGCGGGAGGGCTGGCATGCGGACCTCGTCCTGTTCGACCCGGAGCGGATCGACGCGGGCCCGGCCACCCTGGTGCACGACCTGCCGGGTGACAGCCCGCGGCTGGACTCCCGGGCGCTGGGCGTGCGGGCCGTGTGGGTCAACGGGGTCGAGGCGATCCGGGACGACGTGGTGACCGGTGCCGTGCCGGGCCGGGTGCTGCGCTCCGGCCGGGACACGGAGACGGTGAGCACGAGGTGACGGCACGGCAGCCGCTGTTCGTCGGCGGTTCCTGGGTCGAGCCGGACGGCGGGCACTACGAGGTGATCGACCCGGCGACCGAGCGGACCGTCGGGTGGGCGCCGGAGGCCTCGCGGGATCAGGTGCACGCGGCCTGCGCCGCGGCCCGCGAGGCCTTCGGGCCGTGGTCGGCCACGCCTCCACAGGAGCGGGCCGCGGTCCTCGCCCGCGCCGCGGACGTCATCCGGGACCGTCTCGTGCCGTACGCCGAGCTGGCCCGGGCGGAGACGGGCGCGACCACCGGTACCGCACGCGGCATGCAGGTCGGGGTCGCCGCCGCCCGCTTCCGGCGCTACGCGCGCGTGGAGCCCGCCGAGTGGGCGATCCCGCCGCAGATCAACGAGGCCGGGCCGATGGGGCGGGCGGGCGTCATGGGCGCACTCGCCGTCCGCCAGCCCGTCGGTGTCGTCACCTGCATCACCTCGTACAACAACCCCTGGGCCAACCCGGCGGGCAAGATCGCCCCCGCCCTGGCGATGGGCAACACGGTCGTGGTGAAGCCGGCACCCCAGGACCCCCTGTCGGTCTACCGGATGGCGGAGGCGCTGGAGGCCGCCGGTGTGCCGCCGGGCGTGGTGAACGTGGTCAGCGGTGCACGGACCGAGGCCGGCGAGGCGGCCGTGGCATCGCCGGACGTCGACATGGTCAGCTTCACCGGCTCCACGGCGGTCGGGCAGCGCATCGCCGAGGTGTGCGGGCGCGACATGAAACGGCAGCTGATGGAGCTGGGCGGCAAAGGCGCGGCGGTCGTCCTCGACGACGCCGACATCGGCTCGGCCGTGTCCGGCATCGGGACCACCTTCTCCTTCTACAGCGGGCAGATCTGCACGGCACCGACACGGGTACTGGCGCAGCGAGGGGTGCACGACCAACTCGTCGAGCAACTAGCCACTTACGCTCGCCGGTTGAAGGTGGGAGACCCCCGGGAGCCGGACACGGTGGTCGGGCCGGTGATCTCGGCGGCACACCGGGACCGGGTGGAGTCGTACGTCGAACTGGGCCGGAAGGAAGGCGCGGTGGTCGTCACCGGCGGCGAACGCCCCTCCCTGCCGACCGGTTTCTACGTCACCCCGACCCTCCTCGCCGGCTGCACCAACGACATGCGCGTGGCCCGCGAGGAGATCTTCGGCCCGGTGGTGGTCGTCATCCCCTTCGACGACGAGGAGGAGGGCGTGGCCCTGGCCAACGACACCGACTACGGCCTCATCGACTACGTGTGGTCCTCCGACGTGGCCAGGGCCTTCCGGGTGGCGCGGCGCCTGCGTGCGGGCGGTGTCGGGATCAACACCGTGGGCCGCAACATGGAGGCCCCCTTCGGCGGCTTCAAGAAGAGCGGCGTCGGCAGGGACGTCGGCTCGTACGCCCTGCACGCGTACAGCGAGGTACAGGCGATCGTGTGGCCGGGGTGAGGGCCGCGCGCCAGGGGGCCGTCAGTCCGTCAGATCCACCCGCACCGTCAGCAGATCCGTCCCGAACGCCCGCACCCCCAGGCCGTTGACCTTGGGCAGCCGCCGCAGTCGCGCCACCGGGTCGTCGTCCGGCAGCAGGTGTGCGACGCCCGTGTGCCACCGCCCCCGGATCCGCACCCGCACCCGCGGATCGGCCTTGATGTTGCGCACGTACTGCGACCGTTCGCCGAACTCCGACACCAGCCAGAAGGAGTCGCCGACGCGGCGGCCGCCCACCGGGGTGCGGCGGGGCAGGCCCGAGACGCGGCCCTTCGTCTCCAGGACGGTCTGGAGGGGGAGGCGGCGCACGATCGGGTTGACGCGGCGCTGGAAGGACGTGGCGGCACGGAACCTCAGGTCGGCGAGACGGGACATCGTCGGGATCTCCTTCGCACGAGCTCTCACGGATTCCGCAACGGTTCCTGCTCCCATAGCGGTTCCTGCTTCAATGATCCCTGACGCGGCGGGACGAGAGCGGGTGGCTGCGGATGCGGATCGTGACGTGGAACCTGTGGTGGCGCTTCGGGCCCTGGCAGGCACGGCAGAAGGCGATTCTGACGGCGCTGAGGGAACTGCGCCCCGACGTCGTCGGCCTCCAGGAGGTGTGGGCCGCCGACGGCGAGAACCTCGCGGAGTGGCTGGCCGGTGAGCTGGGCCTGCACTGCGCCTGGGCCGCCTCGCCCGCACCGGAACGCTGGCGGCGGCGGATCGGGGACCCCACGGTGGACATAGGCAACGCCGTGCTCAGCAGATGGCCGGTCGTGGACCGGGACATGCTGCCGCTGCCCGCCCCGGCGGACACGGACGACGGCCGGCTGGCCCTCTACGCCCGCCTGGCCGGCCCCGCCCACGAGATCCCCTTCTTCACCACCCACTTCGCCTCCGCCCCGGACGCCTCCGCGGTCCGCTGCGGCCAGGTCGCCGCGCTCGCCGGGTTCGTCGCCCGGCACCGCGGCGGCACCCCGTTCCCGCCCGTCGTCACCGGCGACCTCAACGCCTGGCCCGACTCCGACGAGATCCGTCTCCTCGGCGGCTACAAGACCGCCCCGGCCGTGCCGGGCCAGGTCCTCCTCGACGCCTGGGAGTACGCCGACCCGGCCGCCCCCTCCGCCACCTGGGACGCGGCCAACCCGTACGTGGCGCCGACCCACGAGCCGAGCGTGCGCATCGACTACATCCACGTGGGCCCGCCCGGCCCCGGCGGACTCGGCCACGTACGGGACGTCCGGCGGGCGTGCGACGGTCCGGTGGACGGGGTGTGGCCCTCGGACCACGCGGCGGTCGTGGCCGACCTGGCGGACGGGCCGGACCCCGACCGGGGCTGAAGCCACCTCAACCCGCGGCGCGCCCCAGGAAGACCGGGTTCGTGAACGCCGCCAGCACACCCGGTACCGGCCCCGCCGCCGCCTCGTGCCGCAGTTCCGCCCGTACGTACGCCGCGTACGACGGGGTCGTCCGCCACTCGACGACACCCGAGCCGGACACCGGCAGCGGGGCGCTGGTGTGCAGCACGCCCTGGTCGGTGACGAAGCGGACCGTGCAGCGCGGAGCGCCCGTGACCTCCAGGCGGACGGTGACCGGGGTGTCGCGGTCCACCCGCAACCGCTCGCCGATGCCCGCGTGTTCGCCGCGTGCACCGGACGCCCGGAACGACAGCTCGACCTTGGCGGACTCGGCGACGTACGACCGTCCCGCCCGGATGCCCTCCTGGATCGCCCGGCGGGTCAGGTCGTCGGCCAAGACGACCGTCTGGGGCCGCCCGACGGGGTCCGGGTCGCGGTGGGCGTCGCTGCTGCCCATCGCCGGGATCCAGTCGCGCCCGTCCCGCACGGACGCCACCAGCATGCTGTCCCAGTCGGCGAGGGCGACCTCGTCGTCGGGCGTGTAGGGGCCGTTCCACACCTCGACCGCGTCCGCCTCGCCGAAGCCGAACTTCCAGTTGCAGCCGACGCACGTGGCGTGCGGGTGGGCCGGGACGACCAGGCCTCCGGCGCGGCGGATCTGGCGGGCGAACCGGCCGAAGCGGTTGTCGCGTGCCCGGTAACGCCAGTCGACGAAGGTGCCCGGGTCGGTGCCCAGCGCGACGACGTGACCGTTGCGCGTGGTGACCTCCTCGCCCAGCATGACCAGCAGGTCGTCCCCGGCCACGTCCGCCCAGTGGGCGTGCGCCGCATGCGTGTTGTGCTCGGAGGAGTTGATGAAGTCCAGCCCCGCCGCCCGCGCCAGCGCCCCGATCTCGGCGGGGGTGCGACGGCCGTCGGAGTACCAGGAGTGCAGATGACAGTCGCCCCGGTACCAGGCACGGCCCCGGCCCCTGGCCCGGTCCGGCGGGTACACCGGCCGGACTGCCTCGCCCGGCTCGCCGTACGTCAGCGTGATGGTGATCTCGTACGACAGGCCCTGCGGGGCGACCGTGTACGGGCCGAGCGCGATGTGCCAGGTGCCCTCGCGCACCGGGCCCGGGATGTATCCGGGCGTCGCCTCGTCCGCACGGATGAAGAACTCCGTGCGCGCCCCGCCCGACCAGCCCCGGAAGCCCCGGCCGCCGAGCTCGGTGCCGCGGTCGTCGAAGATGCCGATGTCGAGGGCGTTGCCGGTCGTGCCGGCCGGGACGGACGGGCGGTCGTAGGTGTAGGCGACCTTGATCTCCCGGACGCCGGACGGGACCTCGACCGGCACGTACACGAAGTCGGGGGAGCCGGCCGGCAGGGTGCCGCGCACCGTTCTGCTCTCCTGGTCTCCGTCGCCCTGGTCGGCGTCGGCCGCTGAAGCGAAGCTCACGCTTCCCAACGTAAGCGCGGCGGCCGCTCCCGTCACGAACAGAGCCCGTCGGCCGAGCCCGCCGTGGTTGTCCTCGCACATGCTGCTGCTCCCAGGTGTCGTCGGTGACAAGGCATGGGTGGTGCAGTGGTGGTGCGTGCAACCTTTGTATTCAGCCGTGAACCGGCGTGTAAGGGAAGGGGACCCGGCGGCGGGAAACAGCCGAACAGGCCAAGCCGGACGGGGAGTTCAGGCGGTGAGGCCGGCGTCGCGGGCCAGCAGGGCCGCCTGCACCCGGTTGGCGACCTCCAGCGCGGTGAGGATGCGGCTGACGTGGGCCTTGACGGTGCTCTCGCGCATGCCGAGGCGGTCGGCGATGTCGGCGTTGGTCTCTCCCTGGGCGAGCAGGGTCAGCACGTCGCGTTCCCGGGGCGTGAGCCGGTCGAGGCGGGCACGGGCGGCGGTGGCCTGCGAACCGCCCGAGCGGTGGTAGCGGTCGATGAGGCGGCGGGCGGCGCTCGGGTGGAGCATCGCCGAGCCGGCGGCGACGAGGTGGACGGCGCGCAGGATCTCGGCCGGATCGGTGTCCTTCAGGAGGAAGCCGTCGGCACCGGCCGCGAGGGCGTCGTAGACGTACTCGTCGAGATCGAAGGTGGTCAGCGTGATCACCCTCGGCGGACGGTGCAGGGCGCGCAGCCGGGCCGTGGCCGTGATGCCGTCCATGCGGGGCATGCGGACGTCCACGAGGGCGACGTCGACACGGTGCGCGGTGGCCAGCTCGACGGCGTGCAGGCCGTCGGACGCCTGGGCGACGACCTCGATGCCCGGGTCGCCGTCGAGGAGGTCGGTGAGGCCCAGGCGGACCAGGGCGTCGTCGTCGGCGATCAGGGCGCGGATCATGTGGGGGTGCCGTTCTGTTCGAGGGGCGCGGGGTGCGGGATGCGGGCGGCCAGCCGCCAGCTGCCGGCCCCGCCGGGTCCGGCGTGCAGGTGGCCGCCGAGGGCGGTGACACGCTCGCGCAGGCCGACCAGCCCGAAACCGGAGGCGACGGCGTGTGCGGCCGGGCTGCCGGGGGCGTTGGTGACCTCCACGGTGGTGGCGGGCGGCCGGTAACGGAGCTGGATGCGCACCGGGGCGCCCCCGGCGTGCTTGCGGGCGTTCGTCAGTGCTTCCTGGACGAGCCGGTAGACGGCCAGCCGGTGCGCGGCGGGAGCCTGCTCGGGCCGGCCGTCGACCCGCAGCTCGGCTTGTTGCCCGGCCGCCCGTGCCTGGTCGACCAGTGCGTCCACGTCACGCAGGACGGGGACGGGAGCGGCCTCGGCGGGCTCGGAATCGGGGTCGCGCAGGGCTCCGAGGACGTCGCGGAGGTCGGCCAGGGCCTCGGTGGAGGCGGTACGCAGCAGGGCCAGGCGTTCCACGACCGGCGCGGGCAACTGCTCGTTGCGGGTGGCGAGGACGCCCGTGTGCAGGGCGATCAGGCTCAGGCGGTGAGCCAGTACGTCGTGCATCTCCGCGGCGATCCGGGACCACTCGGCGGCCCGGGCGGCCTCTCCGCGCAACTCCCGCTCGATCCGCAGATGCTCGACCTGGTCGCCCAGCGCCTTCAGCAGCCGGCGGCGGTTCCCCACCCACAGCCCGCTCACCAGGGCCAGCAGCACGAACAGGGTGGAGCCGTACTGCTGCGGGGTCCACAGCGAGGTCTCGGGGGTCAAAAGCAAGCTGGCGCCGAGCGCGGCCGCGGCGCACCCCACCGCCCACCGGATCCGCCGCTGCGCCGCCAGGTCGAACAGTGCGACGAGGAGCAGCACCAGCAAGGGCCATCCCCACAGCCCGGTCGCCGCGGTGGCAAGCCCGGCCGGGACGTACCGGGGCAGCCGCCGCACCAGCAGGGCCGCCCCGCACAGCACCGCCGCGGCGGTGGCCGGCGTCAGGTACCGGCCGCCGGCGACCGTCGCGCTGTTCTGCACCGCGAGGGCGGTCAGCAGCACGACCAGGCACCAGCGCCCGCAGGTGCTCCACCGGAATCCTTCTCGTATCACTCACCGGATGCTAGGCGGGCCCGGCCCGTCCGGCGTCCGACCTCAGTACCCTGCGACCCCCTACTTTCGTAGGGGAAGGCCGCCGCACAACGACGGATTTCCGGGCGCGGGCCGCTTCCTAGCGTCGAAACCATGGATTTTCGACCCATGGACTGGACGTTCCTCACCGAAGCGGCCCGCGACCCGCGCACCACCGGCGCCGTCGCCCCCAGCGGCAAGGCTTTGGCCCGTGCGCTGACCGACCCGGTACGCGCCCTCGCGCCCCGGCCGCTGACCGTCCTGGAGGCGGGAGCCGGAACCGGAGCGGTCACCCGCGCCCTCGTCCCGCAGCTGCCGCCGGGCAGTCGCCTGGACGTCGTCGAGGCCAACCCCCGGTTCGCCGGACGGCTGCGCCGCCTCGTCGACACGCACCCCCTCCTGGCCGGGGAGCCCGAGCGGGTCCGCGTCCACCGCTCCTACGTCGAGGACCTTCCCGGCGAGGAGCGCTACGACGTGATCGTCTCCGGCCTGCCCCTGACCAACTTCAGCCCCGGCCAGACCGAAACGATCATGGCCCGGTTCCTGGAGCTCCTCCACCCCGGCGGCACCCTCACCTACTTCGCCTACCGAGGCACCCGGCAGGCCCGCGCCCTGCTGTCCTCCCGCGCGGAAGCCCGCCGGCACCACGCCGTCGAGGAGGTCATGGTCGCCTATCAACGCCGGTACGCCACCGGCCGCTGGTCGGTGTGGGCGAACCTCCCCCCGGCCAGGGTCTGGCAGCTGCGCCGTCCGTCCCGCGACGCGCCGGACGCGCGGGAGGCGCTGTACGACGTCACCGGAGCCCGCCGGTGACCGTCCCGTCGGACCTTCTCGGCCACGTCCCCGCCACCGCCGCCTACGCCGTCCTGGCGGTGGCGGTCCTGGCCGAGTCGGTCCTGCTGGTCGGCGCCTTCGTCCCCAGCCTCGGCCTGCTCCTGGCGGCCGGGGCGCTGGCCCGCAGCGGGCAGCTGAGCCTGCCACTCGTCGTCGGGGTCACGGCGGGCGCCGCGGTGGCAGGTGACCTCCTCGGCCACCGCACCGGAGCCCTGCTCGGCGATCGCCTGCGCACCGGACGCCTCGGCAGCCGTGTCCCGGCCACCGCCTGGCGGAACGCCGAGACCCGGATGGACCGCCGTGGCGGCCAGGCGGTGTTCCTGGCCCGCTTCGTTCCGGTGCTCCGCACGCTCACCCCGCACCTCGCGGGCGCCACCCGCCTGCCCTACCACCGGATCGCGCCCTACAGCGCGGTCGCCGCCCTGCTGTGGGCCGGCGCCGAGGCGGGCACGGGGTACGCGGCGCTCGCGACGGTCACCTGATACCGACCGAGGGGGCCGACCGTCGGTAGGGACAGCCGACTCCCCCGCGGGTAGGAATAGGCCATGCGCATCGCCGTAACGATCTTCCTCACCGACGAGACGATCACTCCGACCCGGCTCGGACGCGAGCTGGAGGACCGCGGTTTCGCCGGGCTGTATCTGCCCGAGCACACGCATATCCCCGTCGAGCGGACCACTCCGTACCCGGCGGGCGGCGAGCTGCCGCGGGAGTACGGCCGTACCCTCGACCCGTTCGTGGCGCTCGGCCAGGCCGCCGCCGTCACCGAGCGGCTCGGGCTCGGCACGGGCATCACGCTCGTCGCCCAGCACGACCCGATCGACCTGGCCAAGCAGGTCGCGACCCTGGACCATCTGTCAGGGGGCCGGTTCACACTCGGGCTCGGCTTCGGCTGGAACGTCGAGGAGGCCGCCGACCACGGCGTGCAGTGGCCCACCCGGCGCGAGCTGGTCCGGGACCGGATGGCGCTGATGCGGGCGCTGTGGTCGGAGGAACCGGTCGGGTACGAGGGGGAGTTCGGCGGTGTCCGGGCCAGCCACGCGCACCCCAAGCCCGTCCAGAAGCCGCGCGGCCCGGTCGTCGGCCCGCGCACGCTCGTCGGCGGCGCCGCCGGGCCCAAGCTGTTCTCCCACATCTGCGAGTACGCCGACGGCTGGCTCCCCATCGGCGGCCGCGGCCTGTCGGAGTCCCTGCCCCTGCTGCGCACCGCCTGGGCCGAAGCGGGCCGCGACCCCCGGGCCCTCCAGGTCGTCCCGTACGCCGTCCACCCGACCCCGGGCAAGCTCGCGCACTACGCCGACCTGGGTATCGAGGAGGTCGTGGCGCAACTGCCGCCGGCGGGGGAGGCGGAGATTCTGAAGGCGCTGGACGGGCTGGCGGGATATCTTCCAGGTACCTGACAACTCGACGGGACAAAGGGAGAGAACGCAGCGTCATGAGGATCGCCTGGTTAGCGTGGCTCTGGCGGCATTTCACCGAATACGGCTACAGCCAAGGGCTGTTGCCCGCCGCGATCGGCACGTCGGCCGTGCTGGTGACCGCCGCGCTGGTCTGGTTCTCCCTGCACCGCCACAGGCCCCTCGCCGTGGCCCTCAGCGGTCTCGTGACCGCCCTGGGCATCGGGTGGCTGGCCTTCCACTGACGGGGCCCGGCCCAGTTGATCAGCGCGATCGTATGCTCGAAGGATGACGACTTCCGCGACCTCCGGAACCGGCCCCACCGAGAACTCCATGCGTCGCGCCCTGAAACGGGCCAGGGACGGCGTCTCGCTCGACGTCGCCGAGGCGGCCGTCCTGCTCCAGGCCCGGGGCGCGCACCTGGAGGACCTGGCGGCCTCGGCCGCCCGGGTGCGGGACGCGGGGCTCGATGCGGCCGGCCGGCCCGGCGTCATCACGTACTCCAAGAGCGTCTTCATCCCGCTGACCCGGCTGTGCCGGGACAAGTGCCACTACTGCACGTTCGTCACCGTCCCCGGCAAGCTGCGCCGGGAGGGCCACGGGATGTTCATGTCCCCCGACGAGGTGCTGGACATCGCCCGCAAGGGCGCCGCCCTGGGCTGCAAGGAAGCCCTCATCACCCTCGGCGACAAGCCCGAGGACCGCTGGCCGGAGGCGCGCGAGTGGCTCGACGCGCACGGCTACGACGACACCATCGCCTACGTCCGCGCCATCTCCATCCGCATCCTGGAGGAGACGGGCCTGCTGCCCCATCTGAACCCGGGCGTCATGAGCTGGACCGACTTCCAGCGGCTGAAGCCCGTCGCGCCCAGCATGGGCATGATGCTGGAGACGACCGCGACCCGTCTCTGGTCGGAGCCGGGCGGCCCCCACTACGGCTCCCCCGACAAGGAACCGGCTGTCCGCCTGCGCGTCCTGGAGGACGCGGGTCGCTCCTCCGTGCCGTTCACCTCCGGGCTGCTCATAGGCATCGGCGAGACCTACGAGGAGCGCGCCGAGTCCCTGTTCGCGCTGCGGAAGGTCTCCCGGGCCTACCACGGCGTCCAGGAGCTGATCATCCAGAACTTCCGCGCCAAGCCGGACACCGCGATGCGCGGCATGCCGGACGCGGAACTGGACGAACTGGTCGCCACGGTGGCCGTCGCCCGCCTCCTCATGGGCCCCTCGGGTTGCATCCAGGCTCCGCCCAACCTCGTCGACGCCGAGTACGAGCGGCTGATCGGCGCCGGTATCGACGACTGGGGCGGGGTCTCCCCGCTGACCATCGACCACGTCAACCCCGAGCGCCCCTGGCCGCAGATCGAGCAACTCGCCGAGAAGTCCCGCGCGGCCGGTTTCGAACTGCGGGAACGGCTGTGCGTGTACCCGGAGTTCGTCCGGCGCGGCGAGCCCTGGCTGGACCCGCGGCTGCGTCCGCACGTGGCGGCGCTGGCCGACCCGGAGACCGGGCTCGCGCGGCCCGAGGCCCTGCCCGAGGGGCTGCCGTGGCAGGAGCCGGAGGAGGTCTTCGTCGCGTCCGGCCGCACGGACCTGCACTCCTCGATCGACAGCGAGGGCCGCAGCTCGGACCGCCGGGACGACTTCGACGAGGTGTACGGCGACTGGGGCGCACTGCGCGAGGCGGCCGCCCCGGGCATGGCACCCGAGCGCATCGACACCGACGTACGGCAGGCCCTGCGCACGGCGGCCGACGACCCCACGAAGCTCACCGACGACGAGGCACTGGCCCTGCTGCACGCGGACGGCCCGGCCCTGGACGCCCTCGCGCAGGTCGCCGACGACGTCCGCAGGTCGGCCGTCGGCGACGACGTCACCTACATCGTCACGCGCAACATCAACTTCACCAACGTCTGCTACACGGGCTGCCGTTTCTGCGCCTTCGCCCAGCGCCGCACCGACGCCGACGCCTACACCCTGTCCCTGGACCAGGTCGCCGACCGGGCCCAGCAGGCCTGGGACGTCGGCGCGGTGGAGGTCTGCATGCAGGGCGGCATCCACCCGGACCTGCCCGGCACGGCGTACTTCGACATCGCGCGGGCCGTGAAGGAACGCGTCCCCGGCATGCACGTGCACGCCTTCTCGCCGATGGAGGTGGTCAACGGCGCGACCCGCACCGGCATGTCGGTCCGCGAGTGGCTGACCGCCGCCAAGGAGGCCGGCCTGGACACCATCCCGGGCACGGCCGCCGAGATCCTCGACGACGAGGTCCGCTGGATCCTGACCAAGGGCAAGCTGCCCGCGGCCGACTGGATCGACGTCGTGACGACGGCCCACGAGCTGGGCATCCGCTCGTCCTCGACGATGATGTACGGCCATGTCGACCAGCCCCGGCACTGGCTCGGCCACCTGCGCACCCTCGCGGGCATCCAGCAGCGCACGGGCGGCTTCACCGAGTTCGTGACGCTGCCGTTCGTGCACACCAACGCGCCCGTGTACCTCGCGGGCATCGCCCGCCCGGGCCCCACCATGCGGGACAACCGCGCGGTCACGGCCATGGCCCGGCTCCTCCTGCACCCGTACATCCCCAACATCCAGACCAGCTGGGTGAAGCTGGGCACCGAGGGCGCGGCCGAGATGCTCCGCTCGGGCGCCAACGACCTCGGCGGGACGCTCATGGAGGAGACCATCTCCCGTATGGCGGGCTCCTCCTACGGCTCGTACAAGTCGGTCAAGGACCTCATCGCGGTGGCCGACGCCGCGGGCCGCCCGGCGAAGCCCCGGAACACCCTGTACGGGGAGATCCCGCAGGAGCGGCAGCGGGCGGCGGAGGCGTCGGACGGGCATCTGCCGGAGTTGCTGCCGGTGCTGGACTGAGCGGCTGAGGGTCTACTGGCCCCTGGGTGTCGGTCGGCTGGTGCGCCGTCACCGTGCGGCCGGCCGTGGTGCGGGGGTCCGGTTGTGGCGGGGCGGCCGTGCCGCGGGCCGGTCGATGCCGCGGGCCCGCCCGGCGAAGCCCCGGAACACCCTGTACGGGGAGATCCCGCAGGAGCGGCAGCGGGCGGCGGAGGTGTCGGACGGGCATCTGCCGGAGTTGCTGCCGGTGCTGGACTGGGCGGCTGAGCGGCTGGGCGGCTGGGCGGCTGGGCGGCTGGGCGAGGCCGTCTAGTGGCCCCCGGCGTCCGCCGGCTGCTGTGCCGTCACGGCACGGTCGGGCGTGGCGCCGGGGCTCTTCGGTGGTGGGAGAGCCGTGCCCCGGCCCAGCCAGAGCAGGAGCAGGCCGAGCGTGCAGGCGATCGCCGGCCAGTAGACGTAGCGGAAGTCCGTCGCGGGCATGATCGGCAGATAGCCGAGGATGTAGGCCGCCGAGCTGATGCCCAGCGACCGGACCGGCATGGAGAACCGGCCCTTGCCCGGGCGGATGGCCAGGACCAGCGCGACGGCGAGCCAGAACCACCCGCGGAACAGCCACCGCAGGTCCGTCACCATGCCGTTGACGTACGTGCCGAGCATGTCCTCCAGCCGGGGGTGCGCCACCTCGATGCCCAGGTCGTTGCGGCTGACCCCTGCTTTGTACGGATCGTCGGTCTCGAACAGCAGAGTCGTGAAGAGCCGCAGCCGGTACTGGAGATACTCCGGCACATGCCCGCTCATCTCGCGCAGCCACAAGGACGTGATCTCCCCCGAGTCCCCGCGCAGCCCGTCCGCCGGGCGTTCGTAGCAGGCCCAGTAGGCGTCCGACAGGGCCCCGACGCGCTCGCACTCCTGCGCGGATGCCACGAGCCGGTCCCTGAGACCGGGCGGCACGTCCGCCGTCCGGAGCTCGTCCACCTCCAGTACGTGGACCAGGTCGTCGAGCATGATCTGTGCGGCCTGTTCCGTCTCGAGAGGCCGCGCGAACAGGGAGATGGCGACGGTCGGTACGACGAGGGCGGCCAGGAGTGCCGCCGTGCACGTCGCCCACGTACGGCGTCCGGGAGCGCGCCACAGTGCGAGGACCAGCATGACGAAGACGGGGAGCGCGGCGAAGAAGGCGTTCTTGCGCACCAGCATGGCGTACGCGAGGAACAGCACGCCCAGCCCGAGCAGCCCCCACCGCACGGCGGGACGAGGAGGCCGGCGGTCCCGCAGCAGCAGCCCGGTGAGCGCGACCGCGCACGCGGCGAGCAGTGCGACCGCCGCCTGGACGTCCTTCCACACCACCCCGACGAACGTCAGCACGAAGGGAGCCAGACCCAGGCCGAGTACGGCGAGCGATCCGCCGCGGCTCGCGGTCAGCTCCCAGACGCACCAGGCCAGCACCCAGAGCGCTCCCCAGAAGAGAATCGCCTGGAGGACGAGCATGGACGCGATCGAGCCGGTCACCGCGATGAGCGCACGCCACACCAGACTCAGCACGGGCGGGTGCCAGTCGGTCAGGCGCGACTTCCCCTCGGCCTGCCGGAGCTGGTCGAGGCTGTCGGGACTCAGATAGCCGGGGAAGAACACGAGGATCGTGCCAAGGCAGCAGACCGCGGCGACGGCGCCCAGCCCCCAGACCCAGCGCTGCGCACGCGGCAACCACGGCATTTGTCCCATATGTCGGATGCTAACGGCTCAGGGTGCGACGAAGACGTAGCGCCGGTAGGCGTAGAAGCGGAACAGGGTCGCGAGCACCCAGCCGAAGACGCGGGCGGTGTTGTCGCTGAGCGCCGAGTCGAGCCCGAGCAACTGCCGCGAGGCGAAGACCGTGCCCGCCGTGATGACGAGACCGACGCCGTTCGCGACGAGGAACAGGCCCAGTTCGCGGGCCACCTGGTCGCGGTGCTGATGACGGTAGGTCCAGTAGCGGTTCCCGGCCCAGCTGAAGAGCGCGGCGGCGCCCGTCGCGACGACGGACGCCTGGACGGGAGCGGCCCCCATCGGCCCGCCCTCCGCGCCGCCGGGCAGCCCGAAGACCAGCAGGTTGTAGCCGCCGTTGTCCACGACGAAGGCCAGGGCCCCCACGGCTGAGAACTTCGCGGCCTCGCGCCAGATGCCCCGTAGGGCATCACGGACGGAACGTGTCACAGAGGCGAGAACCGGCACAGAGCGAGAGTAGCCACCCGGCGCGTCCCCGCCTCATGGACGCGCTCATACCGCACGATTTCCCCCATATGTGACTATTTGACACCGGCTCGGATGTTCGGATGAGGAGTGGGGAGTGGTCGTGGAACCGACGATCGCGTGTGTCGTGCCGTGCCACAACGAGGAGGCGGCCGTCGGCAAGGTGGTCCGCGACCTGCGCGCGGCCCTCCCCGAGGCCGTCGTCTACGTCTACGACAACGCCTCCACCGACCGCACCGTGGACGTCGCCCGCGCGGCGGGCGCGATCGTCCGGCAGGAGCCCCGCAAGGGCAAGGGCAACGTCATCCGCCGCGCCTTCGCCGATGTCGACGCCGACGCCCTGCTCATCATCGACGGCGACGACACCTACGACGCCTCGTGCGCCCGGGACCTGGTGGACCTGCTCTTCGAGGGGCCGTACGACCAGGTCGTCGGCGCCCGCCGGGTGGCGGACGACGGCGCCTACCGGACCGGCCACGCGGTCGGCAACAAGCTGCTCACCGGGGCGGTGCGGTCCCTGTTCGGCAACGACGTGACCGACATGCTCAGCGGCTACCGGGTCTTCTCGCGCCGGTTCGTGAAGTCCTTCCCGGCGCTGGCCCGGGAGTTCGAGACCGAGACCGAGATGACGATCCACGCCCTCCACCTGCGCCTCCCCACGGCGGAGGTGGTCGTGGACTACCGGGTCCGGCCCGCCGGCGGCGAGAGCAAGCTGCGCACCTACCGGGACGGCTGGCGCATCCTGCGGGTCATCCTCGACCTGGCGCGGCGCGAGCGCCCCTCCCTCGTGCACACCGTGATCGCCGGCGTCCTGGCCCTGGTCTCGGTCGTCCTCGGCATCCCGGTCATCGCCGACTTCGTCCGCACGGGCACCGTGCCCCGCGTCCCCACGGCGATCCTCGCCGCCGCGATCATGACCATCGCCGCGCTCGTCCTGCTCGTGGGCTACATCCTCGAGTCGCTCACCCACATGCGGCAGGAACAGACCCGGCTGGTGCACCTCTCCTACCCGGCCCCCGTCCGCACCCCGCGCTACACCGCCCACGGAGCCGGCACCGGCCCCGTACCGGTCCGCAAAACCGTCGACGGACCCTGAGCCGCTTGGGGAGCAACGGGCTCGCAGTACGATGATCGGAACCCCCGTTCCGCGGGGTCCCGTGACTGAGGAGATGCGTGCCCGTGCCTGCCCGACTTCCTTCGTGGGCCTGGGTGACCGGGCTGACCGTGGGAGCGATAGCCGCGGTGACGGTCCTGGCCGTGCAGGCGGACCGGGGCCCGCAGCCCACCGCCACCTCGGCCAAGCCGAGCACCTCGGTGTCGGCGCAGCCCACGCCCTCCGCTTCGGCCCCGGCGAGGGTGCCCGACGGCTCCGGCACCGGCCGGCGCGTCGTCTACTCCCTCGACGAGAAGCGGGTGTGGCTGGTCGACGCGAGCGAGTCGACCCGCCGTACGTTCACCGTGTGGCCGGGCACGGTCAGCCCCGACCCCGGCACGTACACGGTGTCGTCCCGCAACGAGGCCACGACCGGCTCCGACGGCGTCCAGATCGAGCACATCATCTACTTCGCCGCGAAGTCCGGCGTCTCCGTCGCCTTCTCCAACGCGGTCGACGGCGCCTCGCCGCCTCCCGCCGACCCCGGTGCCAGGACGGGCGGAGTCAGGATGCGGAAGGCGGACGGCACGGCACTGTGGGCGTTCGGCACCGTCGGCACGACGGTGACCGTGGTCAGGTAGTCGAGTCCGCCTGCTTGGACGGCAGGTGGTTGACGATCAGCACCAGCCCGCTGAACAGGAACACGCGGGTGGCGGCGTCCAGCCCGTTCCAGCTCTTCGACTGCCACATGGAGAACCACTCACCGCCGATCGCGATGAACCCGGCGCCGAACAGCAGCAGCACCATCAGCAGCCCGTACGTGGACATCCGCCGGGCCTGCTGCTGGTCACGTCTGGCCCACAGCCAGGTCCCGTATATGAGGACCAGCGCGGCGACGGTCTCCCAGACGATGATCAGCACGTAGGCGGTGTCCTGAAGCCCCGTACTGGTGATGGCCCGCCACATCAGGTCCTCGTCCTTGAACGTGGTGTCCATGGCCAGAACATGCCGGACGAACTGCTGGTTGGTACCGAAGTCGGTGATGTTCCCGAACGCGACCAGCGCCATGTAGAGGGCGACCGAGGCGGTGAGCAGGGCGGCGGCGAGAGGCAGCGCGCCGCGGCGTGAAGTGGAGGAGGTGGCCATGCCGATCATTCTTCCCGAGCGGCGGTCGCCGACGCGACAGAATGACGACGGAAGCGGCAGGGCGAGACGAGGGGGTCGTAGGGATGGCGCAGGCGAGGCCGTCGATGCAGGACCTGATACGGCAGCGGACCCGGGCCGGTTTCGTCGGCCGGGCCGCTGAACGGGCGTCGTTCCGCGCGAACTTCGGCACTCCTCCACACGACGAACGCCACCGCTTCCGCTTCCACGTGCACGGCAACGCGGGCGTCGGAAAGACTTTCCTTCTGCGGGAGTTGGAACAGATCGCCCGCGAACAGGGCGCGCTGACCGCGTACGTGGACGACAGCTCCGGCAGCGTGCCGGAGGTGATGGCGGAGATCGGCCGCCAGTTCGCCGCGCAGGGCCGCCGGTTGAAGGAACTCGACCGCACGCTCGCCGCCCACGCCGAACGCAGGCACGAGGCGGAGCTGGCCGCGCTCGCCGCACTGGACGAGCAGGAGGAGGGTGCGGGCCCGACGGTGAGCGGGAGGGTCGTGGCCCGGGCCGGGACGGTCGCGCTGGGGATGGTCCCCGTGGTCGGCCCCCTGGCTGGCCTGCTCGACTCCGAGGAACTCGCGGGCGGAGTGGACCGGTTCCGGGAGAGGGTGCTGGCCCGCTTCCGCGACCACGAGGACGCGCGGCTGGTCCTCGCCCCGGAGCAGGTGATCACCCCGGTCCTCCTGCGCGAACTCTCGGAGGCCGCCGCCTCGGCCCCCTGGATCGTCCTCTTCCTCGACACCTACGAGCGGACGGGCCCGTACCTCGACCACTGGCTGCACGAGACGATGACCACCGACCGCCACGGCGCCATGCCGGCCACGGCCGTCGTGGTCACGGCGGGCCGGCGCCCCCTGGACACGGCCCTCTGGGGCGGCCTGCGGGACTTCATGACGGACGTCCCGCTGTCCCCCTTCACCGAGGCGGAGACCCGCGGCCTGCTCGCCGGCAAGGGCGTGACCTCCGAACCGGTCGTCGAGGAGGTCCTGCGCCTCACCGGCGGCCTCCCCGTCCTGGTCTCCACCCTCGCCGAGTCCCGCCCCGCCGACCCGGACGACGTGGGCGACCCGAGCGCCACGGCGGTGGAACGCTTCCTGAAGTGGGAGCGGGACCCGGCACGCCGCGCGGCCGCACTGTCCTGCGCGCTGCCGAGATGGCTGGACGCGGACGTGTTCCGGGCGGCCACCGACTGCCCCGAAGAGCAACTGGAGCCTCTCTACGCGTGGTTGCGGAGCATGCCGTTCGTCGGAGAGCTCGGCGGGGGCCGACTGCGCTACCACGACGTCGTACGGGCGCCGATGCTGCGCGCGGAACGGAACAGGTCACCCCGCGGATGGGCCGAGCGGCAACGACGCCTGGCGCGGACGTTCGGCGGCTGGCGGGAGGAGGCCCGGGCCGACGGGGACGAGCCGTGGACCGACGAGAGGTGGCGGAGCCTGCGCCTGGCCGAGGTGTACCACCTGCTCTGCGCGGGTGAGCGGGACGCGCTGCCGCAGGCGCTGCGGGACTTCGTCCACGCCTGCGACGCCGGTGCGGCCGTGGCCGCGCAGTGGGCGCGCGTGCTGGTGGACGCGGGCCAGGACGCGGACGCGGCGGCGGTGGCCGGGTGGGGCACCGAACTGACGGCGGCACTCGACACGGAAGGCATCACGTCCGCGCTCGGGCTGCTCCTGCGCCGCGCGGTGCTCGACGTGCCGGCCCAGGCCCGGGCCCGGGTCGTACGGGGTGACGAGCTGCGCGGACAGGCCGCGTACGCGCAGGCCCTCGCCGAGTACGACCGGGCCGTCGCCCTCGATCCGGAGCTGGCCGTCGCCTACCGTCACCGGGCCGGAATCCGGGGGGAACTGGGCGATCACGACGCGGCGATCGCCGACCTGGACCGGGCCGTCGCGCTGGAGCCGGACAACTCCTGGTACGTCGCCCTGCGCGGCGAACACCACCGGCTCGCCCGGCACGACGCCGAGGCCGTCCGGGACCTGAGCGAAGGGATCCGCCTCGACCCGGCCAGCGAGTTCGCCTGGGCCTCCCGGGGAGCCACGCACGAACGCCGCGGAGACCTGGACGCGGCCCTCTCCGACCTGGACCGGGCACTGGACCTCAAGCCGGACTACGCCTGGGCGCTCGCCCGCCGCGCCCGGGTCTGGCGCGCGCTGGGCGACCCCCGACGCCAACTGGCCGACCTCGACCAGGCCCTCATCCTGAGCCCCGACTGGCCCTGGGCCCGCTGCGAACGCGGCGACGCGCTGCGCGTCGCGGGCCGCGACGAGGAGGCGGTCGCCGACTTCGACCGTGCGCTGTCCCTGGACCCCGCCTACGCCTCGGCGTACGCGAGCCGCGGCGCGTCCCTCGCCGGCCTCGGCCGCCACACGGAGGCCCTCGCCGACCTGGACCGGGCGGTGGAACTCCGGCCGGGATACGTCTGGGCGTTGTGCCGCCGGGCCGTCCTGTTCGCGGCGATGGATCGGCTCACGGAGGCACGGGCCGACGTGGAAAGGATCCGCGAACTGGACTCCGCACTGGAACGCTTCTCGGATACCGACCGTGCGGTACTCGGGTCGGTCCTCGCCGGGTGAACAGCGCCCGAATCAGCTGTGTGCGGAAGGACACGGCCTGCCCGTACGGCGTCGGCGATGGTGGGTTCGGTGATTTTTGATCAGTGCTCCCCGCGGTCGAGGGCGGCGACCTCGCGTACGGCATCGGCGGTGGCCCGGAAGTCCTTCTTGAGGAGCGCGCCGTGGTTGCTGGCGACCTTCGCGCTGATCCGGATGTTCGGGTTGCCGGCGGTCACCGCGTCGAGGGCGGTGCGTATCCGTTCCTGCTCGTCACCGCGGCTGCCGAAGGACGTACCCGAAGCGACCACGTACCGCACCGGGACGGTGATGTCGCCCAGCACGGGCCCCAGCTCCCGCTCCCGGGAGAGCCTGCCGAGCTCGATGTTGCTGTCGGCCTGCTGTGCCGCGGTCATCCGCGGGGTCAGGCCCGTCGGGCGCAGCAGCGGCATGAACCAGCCCAGCCGCCGGAACAGCATCCGGATCCGCCGCTCCATGGCCTCGTCCAGCCAGTCGTGGGGGAACGCGCCGTCGACCAGGACCGCGCCCATCGCACGCTCCGGGTTCCGCTCGGCCCAGTGCGCCCCGACGACGGCCCCGTAGGACCAGCCGACCACGAGCGCCCGGTCCACGCCCCTGGCCGCGAGGACGGCGTCGACATCGCGGACGGCCGCCTCGAAGGAGTAGTCCGCCGAACGCTTCGACTTGCCCCGGGCCCGCTCGTCGAAGGTGATGTGCCGCCACCCCGTCCCCAGTTCGGCGATGACCCGCCGCCAGTACCCCTGGGTGGCGAACTGGCCGTTGAGGTAGACCACCGGGATCCCGGGACCGCCGGTGTCGGTGACGGCCAGGGCCGTGTCGTCGACCGGCACCATGCCGGTCCACGCCGAACTGTTCGAGGAAGTGCTGTTCTTCGTCATGTGTTCCCCCTGGTGGTGGGCTCGGGCCGGTCAGTCGTGGTGCTGTTCGTTCAGAGGCTGCGGGCGGTGATGTCGCCGTGGGAGGTCGTGGCGCGGATGTCGAGTTCGGTGGTGCCGTCGTTCTTGAGGGAGTTGCTGACACGGCCGTAGCCGGTGCCGGCGTCCAGGGCGGCCGAGACGCCCGCGGCGGCGACGACCGAGATGTCGCCGGACTGGGTGCGGACCACGACCGTGCCGCGCACGGCCTCGGCGATCCGGATGTCGCCCCTCGCGGTGCTGATCTCCGCGGGGCCGCCCAGCCGGCCGACCTCGACGTCGCCGTCGATCGCGGTGAGGCGGACGCTCGCGGCCTCGTCGATCTTGATCTGGCGGTACGCGCCGTCGACGACGACGTCGCCGAGGCGCCCGACACCGCGGAGCTCGGCGCTGTCGGCCTTGACCTCGACACGGGAGCCGGCGGGCAGCCGGACCGTGACCTCCACGGCTCCGGAGGGGCCGGTGAGCTGGTTGCCGGAAGCCGAGGCCGTGATCCGCAGGACACCGTCGGCGTAGGCGACGGCGGTCTTCTCGGCGGTCTTGTTGTCGCGGCTCTTGGAGGGGTCGGCGGGCAGGACCTCGACGGTGGTGTCGGCGCGGTCCGCGGCGATGAACTGGACGCGTCCGGCCGGGATGTCGAGGACGGCGGAGATCGGGGCGGGGGTGGCGAAGTTCTGCATCGTGCTCTCCTTGGCTCGTCGTTTCGAACGATGGAAAAGCTACGTTGCATTCACGATACTGGCAACTATCTCGTTGCGCGCTATTGGCGTTCTCGCAGCTCACAGGACGGTAATCGTTGCAACGGTTTTGAAATCAACGCAACGACCGAAAGGGACGCTCGTTGCATTGGGTGGAAGTGAACGCACTGCCGCCCGAAAACTGGTGGAGCGGCGCCGCTGTGCCGCCTTACCGTGCTGCCGAATCAAGTCGCCCAGGCAAGGACGTGCCGTTGTACACCCTGTGAGACCTCCCGAGAGCTGATGTGTCGCGCGTCGCGCAGGTGCGCCGCGCTCCTTTTCGCTGCGGATTTCTCACTGGAACCGGTGTACTTCTGTGCTCATTGACTGGGTTGTCATGCCCACCTGCCTGCCGACCGTCCTCCGCCGTTGCCACGCGTGCGCGTCCGGGCGCTTCCGGGCGAACGGCAAGTTCCGCGTCAACGCGAACCACAAGCTCCTCGACGCCTGGCTCCTCGTGCTCTGCGCCGCTTGCGGGGACACGGCGAAGCTCACGGTCCTGGAGCGGATGAACGTGCGCTCCGTACGACCTGGGCTGCTGGACCGGATGCACGACAACGACCCCGGCCTGGCGGCCGAGCTGCTCCAGGATCCGGTCGTGCGGCGCCGTAATCGCATCGCCCTCGACTGGGACGACGCCTGGCGCCTCGACACCGGCGGATCGGATCACCTGGACCGCGAGGTGATCGACGTCTCGGTCCGCTTCGCGGCGCGGATCCCTGTCCGGCCGGTGCGACTGATCGCCGAAGGCTTCGGTCTTTCGCGGCCGAGGTCGGGAGACTGATCGACGAGGGGAAGCTCGTGTCGGCGGTACGGCTGAGCGGCAGGCTCTCCGGCGACTTCACCTTCACGCTCAAGCGCTGAGCCCTCCCCGGGACCCCGGGCCTGTCCGGCTGATCCGCCGGGCAGGCCCACACCGTTCCGCCCCGCTGAACCCGCCGTCCCCGTTCGATTACAGTGCTGAGCTGTCGTACGTATGGACGGTCCCTGGGAGGTCAAGGTGGGTGCGACTGCCGGTGCCGTCTGGGGGCGTACGGAACAGCAGGACTTTCGCAGCCGGGTGCGGGGGACGCTGCTCGGCTTGGCCGTCGGGGACGCGCTGGGTGCGCCCGTGGACGGGCTGGGGATCGACGGGATCAGGGAGGCGCACGGGGCGGAGGGGCTGGTCGATCTGGCTCCCGCCTTCGGCAGACGCGGTGCCGTCACCCATCTCACCCAGCTCACCCTGTTCTCCGTGGACGGGCTGATAAGGGCCCAGGTGCGGCGGGACACCGGCGCCTGGCATCCGCCCACCGATCTGCACCGGGCCTATCTGCGCTGGGCCGCCACCCAGCGGGACTGGGGGCCCGACCTGCGGCGCAAGGACGACGGGTGGCTCGCGCGCGAGGAGTGGCTGTACGCGCGCAGGGACCCGAGCAGTGCGCTGCTCCTCGGACTCGGTGACGAGACCATGGGGACTCCCGAGACGCCCAAGAACCCCGGCGAGCTCGGGCCCGAGGCCGCCGCCCGGTCCGCCCCGTTCGGGCTGCTCGTGGGGTGGGAGCCGCAGCTCGTCGCCCAGCTCGCGGTGGAGTGCGCGGCGCAGACCCACGGTCATCCCACGGCGTATCTCGCGGCGGGCGCGTACGCGGTGATCGTGCACGCCCTCGCCCTCGGGGAGAGCATCGACGGTGCCGTGCAGCGGGGCTTCGCGCTGCTGGCCGCCCGGCCCGGGCACCAGCCCGTGTCGGACGCGCTCCAGCACGCCCTCGGTGCCGTACGGCAGGGGCTGCCCGGGCCGGAGCGCGTGGCGGAGCTGTGCGGGGCCGGTACGGCGGAGAGCCTCGTCGCCGCCGCCGTGTACTGCGCTCTCGTCGCCGCCGACGTCCGGCACGGACTGACTCTCGCCGTCAACCACGACGGCCCCTCCGCCGCCACCGCCGCGCTGACGGGCGGGCTGCTCGGCGCCCTGCACGGCGAGACGGCCCTCCCCCCGGCCTGGCTGGCCGAGCTGGAGGGCCGCCCCACGATCCTGGAACTGGCCGACGACTTCGCCATGGAGATGACCCAGGGGCCCGCCCTGCACGGGCCCGGTGGGTCGTCGCCGGGGTGGCTCGCCCGCTATCCGAGGGCCTGAGCCCACCCCGCGGTCGCTGCGCCTCAGTCCTTGACCGTCGTGCCTCAGTCCTTGACCGTCGTCCGCACCACGTCGTCCGCCGGCCCGGCCGGTACCGGAACCGCGGCCGACGCCGCCCCGTCCCCGTCCGTGTTGATCTTCTCGATGAGCGCCAGCCGCTCCGGGGTGTCCTCCGGCTTGATGTAGCCGACGAGGATGTAGAGGACCAGCGACACCGCCAGCGGGATCGACACCTGGTACTGGAGCGGCACGCCGCCCTCGACGTTCCAGTGGATCGGGTAGTTCACCAGCCAGAAGGCGAGCAGGCCCATCGACCAGCTGACGAGGGCCGCCGTCGGGCCGGAGCGGCGGAACGCCCGCAGCAGGCCCAGCATCATCGGGATCGCCATCGGGCCCATCAGACCGGCCACCCACTTGATGACGACCGTGATGATGTCCTTGAACGCGGGGGAGTTGACCTGCGTCGCCGCCGCCATCGACAGACCGAGGAAGACCACCGTCGCGACACGGGCGACCCGCAGGCCCTGGCTCTGGTTCCAGGCCCGTGCCCGTGCCCAGATCACCGGCGCGCAGTCCCGGGTGAACACGGCCGCGATGGCGTTGGCGTCCGAGGAGCACATGGCCATGGTGTGCGAGAAGAAGCCGACGATGACCAGACCCAGCAGGCCGTGGGGGAGGAGCTGTTCGGTCATCAGGGCGTAGGAGTCGGAGCCGTCGCCCTTCTGCGACTCGACCAGCAGCGGGGACATCCACATGGGGAAGAACAGCACCAGCGGCCAGACCAGCCAGAGGATCGCCGACAGCCGGGCGGACCGCTCGGCCTCCTTGGCGTTGGGCGTGGCCATGTAGCGCTGGGCCTGGTTGAGCATGCCGCCGTTGTACTCGAAGAGCTTGATGAACAGGAACGCCAGCAGGAAGACCGTGCCGTACGGGCCGACCAGCGGTTTCTCGTGGCCCTGGAGCTCGGGCGAGTCCCAGACGCCGAAGAAGCCGCCGTGGTCGTCGAGGCGTACGAACACCGCCACGAACATCGCGATGCCGGCCAGCAACTGGATGATGAACTGGCCGAGTTCGGTCAGCGCGTCCGCCCACAGGCCGCCGATCGTGCAGTAGACCGCCGTGATGCCGCCGGTGATGAGGATGCCCTGGTTGAGGGAGATCCCCGTGAAGACGGACAGCAGCGTCGCGATCGCCGCCCACTTCGCGCCCACGTCCACGATCTTCAGCAGCATGCCGGACCAGGCCAGCGCCTGCTGGGTCTTCAGGTCGTAACGGTTCTTCAGGTACTCCAGCGGGGAGGCCACATGGAGCCGCGAGCGGAGCCGGTTGATGCGCGGCGCGAACAGCTTCGAGCCGATGGCGATGCCGAGGGCGATCGGGAAGGACCAGGTGACGAAGGACGTGACGCCGTAGGTGTAGGCGATGCCCGCGTACCCGGTGAACATCACCGCGCTGTAGCCCGACATGTGGTGCGAGATGCCGGAGAGCCACCACGGCATCTTGCCGCCGGCGGTGAAGAAGTCGCTGACGTTGTCCACGCGTTTGTGCGACCAGACGCCGATCGCGACCATCACGGCGAAGTAGCCGATGAGCACGGCCCAGTCGAGACCGTTCATGAGTCCCCTTCCACGGGTGCGCCGCCAGGGTCAGGCATGTGAACTCTGGGTTCGGTGACGTGCGCACGGCAAGGAAGAGGAAGGTCAAGAGACCGTAAAAAAGTTCGGTGAGATGACTTGTGTTTATGTACGTGAACCATGCGTGACTCGTGCGGCTGGCTGGAAATCACCCTCACCGCATCAGCTCACCCGCGTTCACCAGCAGCGACTGGCCCGTGATCGCCCGCGCCCGGTCCGACGCCAGGAACACCGTCGCGTCCGCCACGTCCGCATCCGTCGCCAGCTCCGGCAGTGCCGTACGACCCGTCAGCCTGCCCAGCACCTCCGCCTCCGACACGCCCTCCCGGCCGGCGGTGAACCGTACGTACGCCTGTACCGGCGGGCCCCACATCCAGCCCGGCAGGACGGTGTTGACCCGGATCCGGTACGGCCCGAGCTCCCGCGCCAGCGAGTACATCGCGCTCGTCAGCGCCCCCTTCGACGCCGCGTACGCCGCCTGCCGCACCTGCGAGGGAGCCGCCACCGCCGACTGCGTCCCGACGAACACCACCGAGCCGCCGCCCTCCTTCAGGGCCGGCAGGCACGCCCGGGTCATCCGCAGCGTGCCCAGCAGGTTCACGTCCAGCACCGCGCGCCAGGCCTCGAAGTCCGCGTCCTCCAGGCCGCCGAAGTGGCCGTCCAGCGCCGCCACATGCACGACCGCGTCGATCCGCCCGAACCTCTCCCGCGCCAGCCCCGCCAGTGCCTCGCACTGCCCCTCGTCGGCGATGTCGGTCGCCCGGTACGCCGTGCGCGACCCGTCCGGATCGAGCTCGGCGGCCGTCTTCGCCAGGTTCCCCTCGGTTCGGGCCCCGAGCACGGCACACCCCCCGTCCCGTACGACGGCCGCCGCCACCTGCCGCCCCAGCCCGGCCCCGACCCCCGACACGACGACCGTCTTCCCCGCGAGCAGTGGCATCGCAGCCTCCCTGGTCCGGACCCTGGCGCTTTATCTGACGGAGCGTCAGAGTATGGGCCAGCCGCCTACGAAGGGGAAGGCATGAGCGACGACACCCGCAGCGAGCTGTACGCCGAACTGGCCGCCGTCGGCCCCTACGGCACCCGCCCCGGCCACGCCCTGATCACCATGGTCGAACCGCGCCCGGGCCACGAGTACGCCTACAACCGCTGGTACGAGGACGACCACTACTACGCCGGCGCGATGGCCATGCCCTGGATGTACGCCGGCCGCCGCTGGGTGGCGACCCGGGACCTGCAACTCCTGCGCTACCCCGAGAAGTCGGCGGTCGCCCAGCCCGTCACCACGGGCTGCTACCTCTCCACGTACTGGATCACCGCCGGCCGCTACGACGACCACATGCGCTGGACGGTCGCCATCAACAAGCGCCTCAACCGCGACGGCCGCGTCTACCACGACCGCACCCACGTCCTCACGGCCTTCCAGGACCACGAGGCGACGGTCTACCGGGACGGGGCGGCAGGACCACGCGACGTCCACGCCCTCGACCACCCCTACGCGGGCCTGGTCCTCCAGGTCGTCGAGGCCGGCACCCCCGAGCAGCGCCCGCAGCTACTGGAGTGGCTGCGCTCCCGCCACCTGCCCAAGCGGCTCGCGGGCTCCCCGGCGGCGATGGTGACCGTCTTCCGCCCGACCCCGCTGCCCGGCGACCGCATGACCTACGTCAAGCAGGTCGAGGGCGTCGACACCCGGCTGACCCTGCTGTGGTTCCTCCAGGCGGACCCGCGCGAGTGCTGGGAGGCCTTCTTCACCGGCCTGGACACGGCGGTCGGCGAATCCGGGCTCGGGCGGGTGGAACTGGTCGCGCCCTTCGTCCCGACGGTGCCGGGAACGGACCAGTACGTCGACCGGCTCCGCTAGGGGGGTCGGGGTCAGCGCAGCTCCTCCGGGCACGGCGTGCCCCGGGGCAGTTGGTAGGGCGCCGCCAGGTGGTAGGTGCCCGGCTTCGGCGCGACCAGTACCGTCCACCTGTCGCCGTCCTCGTCCTCCTCCGTCTCCGCCAGGCAGCCGTTGACGTTGACGTACGTCTTCGGCTCGCCCTCGGGACGGTCCTTGGACGCCTCCGTCTCCTGCGGCGGCTTCAGGCTCTTGCCCTCGGCGTCGACGATGCTCAGCCACGGCGAGTACGGGATGCGGACCAGGATGCGGCCCGCCTTCTTCACCTGGAGGATCATCTCGCCCTGCTCGGCCCGGTCGACCACCGCGTTCGGCTCGGCCAGCGGGGTGGGGTCGGTCACCTTGAACAGCTGCCAGTTGGCGTCGCCCCAGACCTGGGTCAGATAGGGCAGCCCGCGCTGCACCAGCGCCCGCTCCCGCTGCCCTCCGTCGCCGTCCGGCTCGTCCTTCGGCAGCACCACGTAGTGCACCGCCCAGCGCTTCAGCCACTCGTGGTAGTTCGCCGAGTTGAGCGTGTCGTCGTAGAAGAGGGGGTTGCGCTCCATGTCGGCCTGCCGGTTCCAGCCGCGGGCCAGGTTGACGTACGGGGCGAGGGCGGAGGCCTCCCGGTGGGAGCGGGCGGGGACGACCTCCACGCGGCCCTTCTCGGCGCGGACCTCCTGCAACTCGTTCACCAGCGGCGCCAGCTCGCGCGACCAGGACGCCGCCGGGGCCGTGTGCACGATGTCGTCGACCGTCTTGAAGCCGATCCACACGGCGAAACCGACGAGCGCGACGACGGCCGCGTACCACTTGCGGCTCTGCGGCACCGTGAACGGCAGCGCGGCGACCAGCGCCACCCCGGCGAACAGCATCGCCAGCCGCGTGATGTTCGAACCGATCTGGGAGCTGACCAGCCACACCAGCACGACGCCCAGCCCGTACACCGCGGCCGTCAGCCGGACCGTCTTCCAGTCCTCCGGCACCAGGACGAAGACGAGGACCGAGAACGCGAGCGGCAGCAGCACCGAGCCGATTATCATCGGCTGTGTCCCCGAGAACGGGAACAGCCACGCCGACACCGCCACCACCGCACTCGGCGCCAGCCCCAGCGCCCACGCGCCCGGCCGCCGTTTCTGGAGGAACAGCGCCGCCGCGACCAGGCCCACGAACAGACCCGCGACCGGCGAGGCCATGGTGGCCAGCGCGGCCAGCGGCGCCGCGGACAGGGCCTTCGCCCAGCGCTTGTAGCGCCACCGGTACGGCCAGCAGAACACGACGGCGACCGCGCCGAGCGCGAACATCATGCCCAGCCCGAACGTCACGCGCCCGGACACCGCGTTGCAGAACAGCCCGAACACGCCGGCCAGCGACGCCCACAGGGGGTTGCGCACGGACCGGCTGCGCAGGAGGAGCAGGGTCAGCAGTCCCGCCGAGACCGTCCCCGCGATCATCATCGTCGTCCGCACGCCGAGCACCGACATCAGATACGGCGACACCACGCTGTACGACACGGGGTGCATCCCGCCGTACCAGGCGAGGTTGTACGCCGAGTCCGGGTGCCGGCCGACGAACTCGGCCCAGGCGTCCTGCGCGGCCAGATCGCCGCCGCTGTTCGCGAACGTGAAGAACCAGACGACGTGGAGCACTCCGGCCAGGCCCGTGATGGACAGCACCGGGTGGCGCAGCATGCGCTCACGCAGCGTCAGTACGGCGGACGGCAACCTGGATTCCGGGAGGTCAGGGGAGTCGCCGTCACGGCCGTTGCGGCCGCTGCCTTCCCCGGCTGCGGGCAGGCGTATTCGCGGGCCGGCTACCGGGCCCGGTTCGGCGTCGTCGGCGCGTGTCGGCTCCGCAGTGGCCACTCGAAGGCACTCCCCGTGTCCCGTCTTCTGTTCTCGTCTTCGCTACCCGGCCGTGCCCCGTTGGTCAGCGGTTCACAGCCGCGCCGCGACGCTAGCACGCACCCCGCCGGGCGGCGCCCGTACGGGCCGTTACCGGCGGGGTGCGGTCGTGCGGGCGGGCGAGCCGGCTCAGCCGATCCGCGTGAGCTTGTCCGCGAAGCCCGGCTCCACGAGGTCCTCCTGGAGGGCGACCGGGACCTTGACCGCGTTGGTGCTGCCGTCACCGACGGTGAGCGTGCCCACCTTCTTGCCGGCCTTCGCCGTGTGCGGCAGCTCGTCCGCGGCGAACGTCAGCTTGACGGACAGGCCCGCCCAGCCGACCGCCGTGACGTCCTCGGTGACGGCGACCGGCGTACGGCCGCCGAGACCGTCGTCCGCGTACCCGACGACCGAGCCCTTCTTCAGGATCGTCGCCGATTCCAGCGCGCCCTGCGCGGCCTTGATCAGCTTGTCGCCCTCGTGCAGCGCGGCACCCAGGATGGTGTTGTCCGGGCCGCCGGCGGGCTGGCGTACGACGGCGCCGACGATCCGGCGGGTCTCGCCGTTGACGTCCTTCCTCGCCGAGAAGACGAGGTTGCCGAGCGCCGAGGTGGTGGTGCCGGTCTTGATGCCGGTGACGTCGTTGTAGCCGACCAGGCGGTTCCAGTTGTCGTGCTTGGTGCCCTTGTAGTCGACGTACGACATCATCGCCGCGACCTCGCGGAAGGCGGGCTGCTCCATGGCCGCCTTGGCGAGCTTCACCTGGTCCACGGCCGTGGACACGGTGGTGTTGTTCAGGCCCGACGGGTCTGTGTACGTCGTGTTCTTCATGCCGAGGTCCTTGGCGGCGTCGTTCATCTTGCCCACGAACGCCTTCTCGGACCCCGCGTCCCAGCGGGCGAGCAGCCGCGCCACGTTGTTCGCGGAAGCGATCAGGATGCTCTCCAGAGCCTCCCGCTGGCTGATCTTGTCGCCCTTGGTGACGTCGACGGTGGATTCCTGGCCGGCGTCTGACTGGTCCTCGGCGGCCTGGTCGATCTCGATCTTCGGCCCGTCCGCACCGCTCTTGAGCGGGTGATCGCGGAGGATCACATAGGCGGTCATGACCTTGGCGACGCTCGCGATCGGCACGGGCTTCTGCTCGCCGGACGACCCGAACGTGCCGATGCCCTGCACGTCGAGCGCGGCCTGGCCCTTGGCCGGCCAGGGGATGTCGACCTCGCCGCCCTCGAAGGTGTAGCTGTCCTCGGCGGTGAGCTCCAGCGTGGGCGCGGGCAGCGGGCGCACGCTCTGCACGACGCCGAAGACGATCACCAGCAGCAGCACCAGCGGCGTCCAGATCTTCACCCGCCGCACGGCCGTCCGCAGCGGGGTGTCCGGCGGCGGCGGGGTGTTCGTCAGCTCGGCCAGCAGGTCCAGCGGCGGCCGCGGCGGCAGGGGCTGCTGGGTGGTCCGCTCGGGGCCGACGGTGGGCACGGGGGCGGTGGCCTCGGCGGGGGCGGGCGTGGACGCCGGCTTACGGGCCGCAGGGTCGTCCAACGGCTTGAGCGCGACGAACTTGCTGGTCCGCTCGGCGTCCTTCTCGGGCGCGGCCTTGGCGTCCTTGGCTTCCTTGGCGGCACCGCCGAGCTTCAGCATGGTGGTCGGCTGATCGACCGGGGGCCGTACGGCTTTGAAGACGGCGGTGGGCTGGTCGACGGGGGGTTCCGTGTCGCCCTCGTCGGTGTCGGTGTCGTCCGACTCGGGAGCCTTGTCCGCGCCGTCGGCCTTGGCCGTCTCGGGCTTCTCCGGGATGTCGTCGGTGTCGTCGGAGGCGGTCGTGTCCGCCGAGGCGCCCTCGGAAGCACCGGTGGCGGAACGGTCCGCCTCGGGCTCGTCGGCCTCCTCCTGCCCGTCCTGGGCACCGGCACCGGCCTCGGCGGCCTCGGCCTTCGGCCGGTCCTGGACGTCGGTGGCAGCGTTGTCCGTGCCTTCGGTCTTCGGCCGGTCCTGGACGTCGGTGGCAGCGTTGTCCGTGCCTTCTGTCCTCGGCCGGTCCTCGACGTCGGTGGCGGCCTCGTCCGCGCCTTCGGCACCTTGGTCGTCCCGAGCGTCCACGTCGGCCTCAGCAGCCTTCTCAGGCTTCTGGCCGTCCGTGTCGGCCTCCGTGGCCCCTTCCGCCCTCTCAGCCGCCTCCTGGCCGCCCTCAGAGCCCTTGTCGGCGCCCTCGGCTGCCGCAGGCTCCTCGTCCTGGTCGGCCGACGCGACCCACGCGGCCACGGCGTCCCGCAGCCGCCCGTCACTGGAGGCAGTGTCGTCCCCGCGCTCACCGGAGCCGGTGGACTCGCCGGAGTCCTTCACGGCCTCCTCCGCAGACCGCTGGGACGCGCCGACCGCCGTGCCCTCGGCGCCGGCGTCGCTCTCGCCCTGCTCGGCGTCAGCGGCCGAGTCGGTGTCGTCGGCGTCCTGCTCGGTGTCAGTGGCCGGGTCCGTCTCGCGCGGGTCTCGCTTGGCGCCGGCCGCCGTGCCCTCGGCACCGGCGTCGCTCTCGCCCTGCTCGGCGTCAGCCGCCGAGTCGGGCTCTCCCGCGTCCTGCTCGGCGCCGGCGGCCGAGTCGGTGTCGTCGGCGTCCTGCTCGGTGTCAGTGGCCGGGTCCGTCTCGCGCGGGTCTCGCTTGGCGCCGGCCGCAGGGCCTTCCGCGCCGGCGTCGTCCTCGCCCTGCTCGGCGTCGGCCGCCGCGCCCTCGGCACGGGTGTCGTCGGCGTCCTGCTCGGCGTCAGCCGCCGAGTCCGCCTCGTCCGAGCCCTGCTCGGCATCGGCCACCGTGCCTTCGGCGCCCGCCCGGCCCTCGCCCCGCTCGGCGTCAGCCTCTCGCTCGGCGTCAGCCGTCGAACCGGCCTCGCCCGTGTCCCGCTCGGTGTCGGCCGCCTCGCCCGGCTTCTCCGCCGTCCGGGTGGACAGCACACGGGTCGCCGTATCGGCGCCGCCCCGCTTCGCGGACCTCTCCGTGTCCCGGGCCACCGCGAGGCGCGGGTCGCGCTTGGGTGCGGCCTCGCTCCTGGCCTCGGGAACCGGACTCGCGCTCCCCGACGTCGGTTCTGCCGACGACTCGCGCTGCTTCGACCTGTCGGGGGACTCGCCCGCCACCGATGCCTCCTCCTCGCGCCGCACCACCCGCGTGCGCGTACCGAACCGTGAACCGCCGCCCGTGACACCGCTCCCCGGCGCTGTCCGAACCATGTACCAGTGTCCTGTGTGCGGACTGGACCCATCCGGTAGACGAGAACGACATACCTACTGGTTCCACTACGAACCGGTCACGCACCCTCGACAGACCAATGTGAGAGGGGTCACCCTGTCATTCATCCACGCGGGGAGGCATGGATGGGCAGGAGCCGCAGAACACTTCCGGAAGAGCTTCTGCTGCTGGCACTGGACCCGGCCACGGGTACCACTGCGCAGCCGCAGTCGCTCGACCTCGGTCTGGCCGGTGCACAGCTAGTGGAGCTGGCACTGGCCGGACGGATAGCCCCAGACGGGGATCGTATCGCCGTGGTTGTACCACGGCCGACTGGAGATCCAACTCTGGACTGCGCGTTGGAGTTGCTGCGAAGGCGCGGCGCTCCCGTACGGGCCGTTCACTGGATCGGCGGGCCACGATTGGGGCTACGCCAGACCTACCTCAGCCATCTGGAGCGGTGCGGCATGGTGCATGCCGTGGCGGGCCAGATGTGCGGAGTGCTGCCGACGACTCGCTACCAGGCGACGGACAACGACATCAGCCGGGAGATCAGGGCCCGGCTGGACTCGGCGATCCGCACCGGCGTACCGCCGGACCCGCGGACCGCCGCGCTCGCCGCCCTGGCACACGCGGTCGGCCTCGGCAAGCACCTGTATCCGGGCAACGAGGGGCGCTCCTCTCGGTCCCGGCTGCGGGACCTGATCAGGCACGACCCCATGGGCGGTCTCGTCGCGCACGCGGTGATGGACGTCCAGAACGGCGTGGCGGCCCAGCCGCGCCGCAGCCCGGCCCCGTCCGGCCGCCAGGCCGCCGGCGGAGCCAGGCCCGCACCGGAACCCGCCCGTGGTGTTCCGATGCAACCGCGCCACGGGACCATGGCGCGCGCCGTGGCCCACTGAGCCGCGCGGCGGCACGAGCACGACGCCGCGCCCACGAACCCGGTCACGGGAGCCGCTGTCCGAGCGGGGCGGGGAGAGCACACACTCTCCCCGCCCCGCTCGGCGTGCCTGCCCGAACTGGCGTGTACCCGTCGCATATCCACCGTTTCCCAGCGGTAGGAAGCGCCTTGGTGGCAGTCTGCTCAACAGCAGACACGCAAAGTAGAGGCACGCAGCCGGAGGTGCACGTCCCGTGGCGTCCAATGTCAATCCCACCGTCAGGCGGCGCCGGCTGGGCCAGGAGCTGCGCCGGCTCCGCGAGCTCAAGGGCATGACGGCCGAAGAGGTCGCCGAGCGGCTGCTGGTGTCCCAGTCGAAGATCAGCCGGCTGGAGAACGGGCGGCGCAGCATCAGCCAGCGCGACGTCCGGGACCTGTGCGGGGTCTACGAGGTCGAGGACCAGAGAATCGTCGACTCGCTGATGCAGATGGCCAAGGACTCCCGGCAGCAGGGCTGGTGGCACGCCTTCGGGGACATTCCGTACAGCGTCTACATCGGCCTGGAGACGGACGCCGAGTCGCTCAGGGTCTACGAACCCCAGATCATCACCGGCCTGTTGCAGACGCGTGCGTACGCCGAGGCCATCATCCGGGGCGGCTCGCCCGAGGCCTCGGAGGCGGACAACGACAAGCGCGTCGAGGTCCGGCTGCGCCGGCAGGGCCGTATCACCGCGGAGACGGAGCCGCTGCGGCTGTGGGTGGTCCTGGACGAGGCGTCCCTGCACCGGGTCGTCGGGAGCCGGCAGGTGATGCGCGAGCAGCTGGAGCACCTCATCGAGATGTCGCAGCTGCCCCACATCACCGTGCAGGTGCTGCCGTTCGAGGTGGGCGCGCACGCCGGCATCAACGGGCAGTACTCGATCCTGGAGTTCGCCGACGCGGCCGACTCCAGCGTGGTGTACATCGAGGGCGTGACCAGCGACCTGTACCTGGAGAAGCCGCTCGACGTGCAGAAGTACACGGTGATGTACGAGCACCTGCGCGCCCAGTCGCTGAACGTGGACCAGTCGCGGCAGCTCATCGAGCGCCTCGCGAAGGACTACGCGCGCTGACCGTCCGTGGCGCGGGACCTTCCGTGGCCCGGGACCTTCCGTCCGGCAAAGCGCGGGATGCTACACCCCTGACACGCCTGACTGGAAGTCTCCCCTGGAATATGCCATCCGGTCGAGTGAATGGCTGCTCCAAACGAGGATGTTGGCGAGTAGCGTCGATCACGCCAACCACCAGCACAGGTTGGCGTAAACGCAACTGCTACGGAGCGAACATGGCAATTCGTCTGGGCGCCACGGAAACGTGGACGACGTCGTCCTACACCAACAACAACGGCGCCTGCGTGATGGTCAGGTCGACCGTCGAAGAGGCCCTGGAACTCGGGGACACCAAGGTCCCCGAGGGCCCCAAGCTGGCGTTTCCCGCCGACGCGTGGAACGCCTTCGTGGCCTCGGTCAAGGCCTGAGCCACCGCTCGACAACAGCACAAGCACCACCGACAGAGCCCTCTCGACCAGCCTCGCCGTCCTTGCCGAGAGGGCTCCGCTCGTGCCCGCGGGCCCCTGAGTGCGATCAGCTCACCGGGAACGCCACATCACACACCGGGTCGTCGGCTCCCGCCGTCTCCCAGTCCGCGAAGTACAGCTCCCGGCACGGACCGGCCGGGGCCAGTCCCTGAGCCGCCGTCCACTCCTCCACCGCCTCGAACGCGGCCAGGATCTGCGGGTGCGCCACCTGCGCCTTGGTGATCCGGGTGTACGCCAGCCGCCGGGCCGGCTCCACCCGTACCGCCGTCTCCCACGCCCGCCCCTGCCGCTCCACCCAGGCCCGGGCCGCCGCCTCGTCGGCGACCGGCACACATGCCTCCGCCGGGCCGTCACTCTCCATCGACACCTCGGCGTGGTAGGCGACGTACGGCACCCCGGCCACGCCCCCGCACTCCCGGGCCGCCTCCTCCAGCCGGCCCAGCGCCGCCCCGATCCACGTCGGCAGCTCGTCCGCCAGCGTGTGCCGCCTCTCGGTGATCACCACCTGCTCGGGCACGTCCACCGTCTCGACCGCGAACTTCCGGTACATCTCGGAGCTCCTCCCCGACAGTCGTCCACGGAGGTACTCGGCGAGCGTCCGCTGCCCCGCCACCCGCGCCTCGACGTCCGCCCAGTACGCGCCGAGCAGCTCCGCCGCCGTCGGCCCGTCGCCCGCCGCGACCACCTCGGCGATCCGGGCCAGCGGCATGTCGAGCTGCCGCAGCATGGCCACGAGCCGGGCCCGTTCGACCTGCCCTGCGCGGTAGTAGCGGTAGCCGGTGGCCTCGTCGACGTACGCCGGGGACAGCAGCCCCAGCCGGTCGTACAGCCGCAGGGCCTTGGCCGACAGCCGGGCGCGCGCGGCGAACGCCCCGATGGTGAGCAGGTCACGGTCCGGTGCGTCCACCACGGCATCCTCCGTCATCGGGCGGCTCTTCCGCCCGATGACGAGGAGGCTCGGCCCTGCCCCAGGGGCAAGGTCAACCGGGGGGTGTCAGGCCAGCTGCGCCTCGATCGCCGCCACGACCTCGTCCGACTCCGGCTCGGTCTGCGGGGAGAAGCGGGCGACGACCCGGCCGTCCCGGCCGACGAGGAACTTCTCGAAGTTCCAGCGGATGTCCCCGCTGTGCCCCTCGGCGTCGGCGAAGCCGGTCAGGCGGTCGTACAGCGGGTGCCGGTTCTCACCGTTGACCTCGACCTTCTCGGTCAGGGGGAAGGTCACGCCGTAGGTCGCCGAGCAGAACTCCGCGATCTCCTCGGCGCTGCCGGGCTCCTGCCCGAGGAACTGGTTGCAGGGCACGCCGAGGACGGTGAAGCCGCGCTCGGCGTACCGCTCGTGGAGCTTCTCCAGCCCGTTGTACTGCGGGGTCAGGCCGCACTTCGAGGCCACGTTCACCACGAGCACCGCCTTGCCCGCGTACTGGGACAGGTCGGCGGAACCGCCCTGGAGGGCACCGATCTCGACGTCGAGGGGAGAGGAACCGTTGTCAGTCGTCATGAGCGGATGCTAACTCCGGCGGGTGTCGGGCCGACCCGTTCCGGCCTCCACCAGGACCTGCCCCGCCGCGGTGCGCGAGTACAGCACCGACCGGCCCGCCCGCCGCCGCTCGACCAGCCCGGCGTCCAGCAGCACCCTCAGATGCCGGCCGACCGAGCCGAGCCCCTGCCCGGTCACGGCGACCAACTGGCTGGTGCTCAGCGGGGAGTCGAGAAGGACGAGCACACCGGCCCGTGCGGCCCCGAGCAGTGCGCCGAGGCTCGCGGGCACGGTCCGGCCGCCGGTGTCGGCGAGCACGCCCGCGCACGCGTAGATCACCGCGTACCGGTCGGGCTCCTCCCAGGAGACCCAGCCGGTCTTCGGGGTGACCGGCACGAACAGGAGCTCGGCGCCGGAGATCTCGCGGGGCGGGTACTCGTGCAGGTTCACCTGGAGCCGGTTGTCACCCAGCCACCGGGTCCGGCCCGGTCGCAGCGCGTCCAGCACCGCCGCCCAGCCGCCCCGGCTCACCTGCGCGGTCCGGGCGACCACGTCCGCCTCCAGCACTCGCCGGCGCCGGTCCCAGTCCGGCCGTACGGTCTCGGTCCAGACGTACGTCAGCAGGCCGGCCGCGCGCTCGGGGAGGTCGTCCCGGTCCAGGGCGGCGGGAAGCGGGCCGGCGAGGGAGATCCGCAGATGGGAGCGGGCTGCGTCGGGGCGGGCCGCCCGCACCCGTGCCACCTCTTCCTCGAAGGTCTCCCGGTCTCTCGGGGCGGGCGTGAGGAAGTCGGCGATCCAGGACCGGCCCAGCCCGGCGCGGACGAGCAGCGCGGTCACGGGGTCGGCGGCCAGCCGGGCACGGTAGCCGGGCAGGTGGTCGCGGAGCCAGGCCCGTTCGCCCGGGTGTGCGGGGGTGCCCCGGTGCAGCAGCTGGAGGCAGGCGAAGGTCTCGGCCAGCGGGGAGATCACGAACCGGCTCCCGGCCAGGGTGTCGGCGTTGATCTGCCACCAGCCCATGTGGACCCCCCAATGTTTCGCATCCGCGCGAAACAATAACCAGGCGATCCGGGGCGCCGGAGACTCCCCGCATGCGCAACTACCGCGAACTGTTCCGCACGCCCGAGTTCACCCCGTTCTTCCTGGCCGCGTCGGCGCAGACGGTCGCCCAGACGATGGGCGGGCTGGCGCTGGGCACCCTGGTGTACCGGGCGACCGAGTCGCCGCTGCTGTCCGCGGTGAGCATGTTCGGCGAGTCACTGGTGCAGGTGCTGGGCGCGATGTTCCTGCTCTCGGCGGCCGACCGGCTGCCCCCGCGCGCGGCCCTGACGGCCCTGCCCCTGCTCTTCGCGGCGGGCACGGCGGCCATGGCCCTGCCCGGCCTGCCGATCTGGTCCCTCTTCGCGATCGTCCTGGCCATGGGGCTGGCGAAGTCGGTGGGCGGGGGAGTGCGCTGGGGCCTGCTGAACGAGATCCTCTCCAAGGACGGCTACCTGCTGGGCCGCTCGGTCCTCAACATGATGAGCGGCCTCATGCAGATCGCCGGATACGCGACCGGCGGCGCGCTCGTGGCCCTGCTGTCCCCACGGATCTCCCTGCTGGTGGCCGCCGCCCTCTACGCCCTCGCCGCCGCGGTCGTCCGCCTCGGCCTGACCGGCCGCCCACCCCGCGCGACGGGCCGCCCCTCGGTGTCGGCGACCTGGCGCGCCAACGCCCTGCTCTGGTCGTCCGCACCCCGCCGCCGGGTCTATCTGGCCCTGTGGATCCCCAACGGCCTGGTCGTGGGCTGCGAATCCCTCTACGTCTCCTACGCCCCCGACTCCGCCGGCACCCTGTTCGCCTTCGCGGCACTCGGCATGCTGGCCGGGGACGTGCTGGTGGGCCGCCTGGTCCCACCGCGGCTGCGCCCCCGCCTGGGCTTCCCGCTCCTGCTGCTCCTGGCCGTCCCGTACGTGCCCTTCCTCCTGCACCCGCCCGTTCCGCTCGCGGCGGCCGCCGTCACGCTGGCCTCGGTCGGCTTCGGCGCGAGCCTCGTCCAGCAGGAGCGCCTGGTGGCCCTGACGCCCGACGCCCTCACGGGGCACGCCCTGGGACTGCACTCGGCCGGCATGCTCACGATGCAGGGCGTGGCCGCGGCACTCGCGGGTTCGGTGGCCCAACTGACGTCCCCGGCAGGTGCGATGACGGCCATGGCGACACTGTCGGCCATGGTGACGCTGGCGCTGATGACGGCGGGGAGGCGGGAGCAGCGGGCGATGGCACCGGTGCCGGGACGGTGAGCTTCTGAGGGAACGTCCGCGGGGAGGTTACGAAGGGTGTCACTCCTCGTCCGGGGCGCTCTCCTCCGGGGCCCCGCCCTCGATGAGCCGTTCCGCGATGTCGTCGGCCCACGCCTGGGCCCAGCGGCGGAGTCCGGCGACGCCCGGGACGTCGAGGCCGTGGGCGGTGAACGCGCTGTCGTCGAGCCAGTCCACGCCGGTCAGCCGGGCCTGGAGGTCGGTGAGGTCGAAGGGCTCGGAGGCGTGGCGGCGACCGAGTTCCTCCAGTTCGGGGTGGCTCCAGCGGGCCGAGGCGGCGTACACGTCGACCAGGTCGCGGGCGAGGCCACGGTCGGCCAGGTCCCGCACGCGGGTGCCGACGAGGTCGTCCAGGGAGAGGGCCGGCCCGAGCCCGGTCAGCACGGGCGGGCGCCACAGCACCTCCTTGTGAAGGCCGACCTCGTACTCCGCACCGGTCGCCGCGTCGGTGACGACGAACTGGGCGGACAGCGGATCGCTCTCCAGCGTCCGCACGAGCCAGCCACGCGCCACGAGCCCCGTCCGGACGGTGTCGGCGATGCCGTCCATCCCGGCGGGGTGCTCGGTGGCGACGTCCACGTCCGGTCCGGCCCGCTGCACCAGCCCGTGGGCCAGCACCGCGTACCCGCCCGCGAGGACGAGTGCGTACGCCTCACCCACCGCGAGCAGATCACCGATGAGCCGCCGGACCGGATCGGGGGCGGGGGCTGGTGCGGCCATGTCCTGATTATCGCGTGGGGGCTTCACGGGGACGCGACCGCCACGACGGCGGCACCGGACCACGTGCCCTTTAGGGCCCTTCTGATGGATCTCCACAGCGTCGCGACGCCCGGCACGCAGAAGGGCCCTACGCCTTGCGGCCCACGCCGCAGTACGCGTCCACACCGGCGGCGTCGTCACCGGCCGCTCCCTCGGCAGGCTCCGGCCGCCACTCGGGCACCCGTACGACTCCTGGCTCCACCAGCTCCAGCCCGTCGAAGAACCCGGCGATCTCGGCGACCTCACGGACGTAATACGGCACCGCCCCACTCGCGTTGTAGGCCTCCGAGGCGGCGATCATGCCCTCACTCGTCGCGGTGCTGTCGCTGATCACCAGGTGGCTGCCGGCCGGCAACCCCGCCATCAGCCGCCGCACCAGCTCACGCGCCCGCTCGTAGTCGGCGACGTGCCCCAGCGTGTTGAGGATCATCAGCCCGACCGGCCGGGACAGGTCGAGCGTGCCCGCGGCGGCCTCCAGGACCGCGTCCGGGTCGTACAGGTCGGCGTCCAGATAGGCGGTTCGGCCCTCGGGCGTGCTGGTGAGCAGGGCGTTGGCGTGGGCCAGCACGATGGGGTCGTTGTCGACGTACACGATCCGGGAGTCCGGTGCCACGCGCTGGGCGACCTCGTGCGTGTTGTCGGCGGTCGGCAGCCCGGTGCCGACGTCCAGGAACTGCCGCACCCCCTGCTCGACGGCCAGGTACCGCACCGCCCGTCCCAGGAACCGCCGGCTCGTCACCGCCACGTCGACCAGGCCCGGGAAGATCGACTTGATCTGGTCGCCGATCTCGCGGTCGACCTCGTAGTTGTCCTTGCCGCCGACGAAGTAGTTCCAGAAGCGGGCCGAGTGCGGCTTGGACGTGTCGATACGGTCACGCAGGCTGTCGTCGAGCACGGCAGGGCCTCCTGGGGGGTGGGGAAGGGGGACCGGTCCACCAACCTAGGTGAACTCCGCACTCCGGTACGGACGTTGTCCCACCCGTCACCGGGCCACCGTGGGGTTTCGGCCACGCGGACGCGAGGCGCCGCCCGTCACGCCCCGCCGGAGGCGAAGCCGCCCAGGCGCCGGCCCCCGGTCCCGCCGTCGTCCCCGTGCCGCCGCGTCGCCAGCCACACGCCGCGCCCCAGGGCCCACAGAACCAGTCCGGCGGCGACCGGCGTACCGAAGATGATCAGCAGACCGGCACCGATGTTGGCCCCGACGCCCCCCGCGGTCAGGATCCGCCAGCCCACACCGGCCATGAGCCCGAGGACCACCAGCGGCCCGAGCACGCCCCACCAGCGTGGGTCCATCGCGCCACGCCGCGCACCCCGTACGAGCACCGCGGCACCGATCCCCGCCAGCACCAGCGCGAGCCCACCGACGCCGGCGGCCACACCGTCCCTGATGTCCCACGGCTGAAAGGCGTAGTCCAGCTCACTCGCCGGCAACCCGTCGTAGTTCTGCTGCCCCATCAGCCCCCAGGCGGCGACAGGCACCCCGAGGACGAGCGCGGCCCCGGCCGAAAGCATTCCCCGTTTCTTCATACCGCCATGGTCACTCGGGCCCGGCGGGGGCGTCATGAGCACGCGTACTCAAGTACGACGACGTACCCGCGCCCCTTCCCGAGGGGCGCGGAGGGCAGTCCGAGCCCGGCCTGGTGGCGCGATGGCACAAGAGGCCATCGCGCCGTTCGCTCAGCCGGGAGCCACCGCTCGCCCCGTCTGTGGGGAGATCATCCCCGCGCACAGGCCCCGGGCGTCCAGCCCCTGGGCGATGCGGGGGATCGCTGCGAGGGTGTTGGCGGACCAGTCGTGCATGAGGATGACCTGGCCGTTGGTGAGGCGGCCGGCGGCCTGGACGATCGCGGCGGTGCTCGCGCCGTTCCAGTCCTGTGAGTCGACGTGCCAGATGATCTCCGTGAGGCCGTGGCGGGCCGCGACCGACTTGACCGTCGCGTTGGTCTCGCCGTACGGCGGGCGGAACAGTTTCGGTGTCCCGCCTCCCGCGTTCGCGATGGCCTGCTGGGTCCGGGAGATCTCGGAGTCGATCTGTGCCTGGTTCAGGCGGGTCAGGTGCGGGTGGGTGTAGCTGTGGTTGCCGATCCACATGCCGGCGGACACCTGGGCCCGGACCAGGGAGGGGTTGGCGGCGGCGTGCTGGCCCTGGTTGAACATCGTGGCCCGCAGCCCGTTCTGGCGGAGTGTGTTGAGCAGTCCGGTCGTGTTGCCGGACGGGCCGTCGTCGAAGGTGAGTCCGACGTATCCGTTGCAGGCGGCTGCCTGGGACGGGGTGGCGGCGGTGAGGGTGGTGGTCGCGGCCGTCGCGAGGACGGCCAGGGTCGTGAGCAGTGCGCGTGCCCTGGCCCTCATCGTCACGGTCCCGTGTGCACGGTGATGTTGGAGTTGCCGCTGCTCTGGTAACCCTCGGTCGCCATGATCATGTAGTACTTGAAGTTGCCCATGCGCATGCCGGCCCGGGCCCAGGCGTCGAAGTGGTTGGCGGTCGTGATGGTGCCGCCCGTCCTCTTGGACTGCCGCACGCTCCAGTACTGGTCGAAGGTCCGTACGCCCTCGACGGACGGGGCGTTGTACCGCGTGGTCTTGTAGATGTCGTACGTACCGCCGTCGCTGGTGACGGTGCCCTTGTACTGACCCGTGGGCCGGTACGTGCCCCAGTTGTCGACGATGTAGTACTCGACGAGCGGGTTCGCCGTCCAGCCGTAGAGGGTCAGGTAGGCGTTGCCGGACGGGTTGAACGTGCCGGAGTAGGTCACGCTGCGGCGGGCTCCGGTGCTCCAGCCCTTGCCCGCGACGAAGTTGCCGGTGTTCCGCCACGACGTGCTGTAACGGCCGCCTGCGGACAGGGTCATGGAGACCGTGCCCGGGGCGTCGGTCCAGAACGAGTAGAAGTAGCCGTTGTCGGTGCCGGTCCGGTTAGAGGTGACGACCGTGTCGGCGTGGGCGGTGCCCGGCAGGGCGATGGTCGCCGCCGCCAGCAGGAACATGGTGCAGGCACTCCTGACGAGCAGCCGTAAGCGGCCTGGTGACTTCTTCATGGGGGTGCTTCCTCCTCGTCCTCGTGGGGTTGGTCGATGGGGAGGTTGTGCCATCGGAGTGTTGGCCTGACCCTGTCAACTGTCAATACTTTCGGTGAGAGTTTCGAATGATTCGCAGGCGGGGTTGGTTCGTCGGCAGCCGGTTTCCGCAGTTCAGGGGGCAGTTGTGGGCGGCCCGAGCTGTCGGGATTCGGGCCTTCCTGCCCTTGTCGTGCGGAGGGGAATCTTCCGGTAATCGAATGTTTCGCACTGCTTCCGGATCACATCCTCACGCCGGTGCCGACACCACACTGCGTCCCTTCTCGTGGGGAGCGGGTGCATAGGATCGCCGGCATGGCACTGCGACCTGTTCAGGTGAACATAAAGGCTCTCGACGACTCGGCGGTGGGCCGGTTCTGGGCGGAGGCGCTCGGCTGGGGAGTCTCCAGCGAGGGGCCCGGGGTGACCAACGTCGAACCCGGTGGCGGCTTCGTCTGGCCGGACCCGGTCGCCGTCTGCGTCGACGTCGTTGCCGTCCCGGAACCCAAGACGGCGACGAAGAACCGTGTGCACCTCGATCTCGCCACCACTTCCGCGGCCCATCAGGCGGAGTTGGCCGCGCGCCTCCAGGCCCTCGGCGCGACGCCCGCCCGGGTGGGCCAGGGCGACGTGCCGTGGACGGTCCTCGCCGACCCGGAGGGCAACGAGTTCTGCGTGCTGGAGCCCCGCGACATCTACCGGGACACCGGGCCGATCGCCCGGGTGGTGGTCGACTGCACGGACCCGCGGGCGATGGCCCGGTTCTGAAGCGAGGCGACGGACTGGACCCTGCACGAAGTGACCGACGAGCGCGCGGTGTTGCGCTCCGCCAAGGGCGTCGGCCCGTACCTCGAGTTCTTCCGCGCGCCCGGCGGGAAGGCCGTCCCGGACCGCGTTCACATCGACCTGCTGCCGTACCCCGGTGACGATCAGGACGCGGAGGTGGCACGGCTGCGGGCCCTCGGCGCCACCGACCTCGACCTCGGCCAGGGCGACGTCCCGTGGAGGTGCCTGGCCGACCCGGAGGGGCACGAGTTCTGCGTCCTCGGCTCGTCCTGACGCGGAGTCTCGACGGCATCCCGAGGGGCCCTTGCAACTGCTCCGCCCCACAGTTCCGCATGCGGGCGGGGTGGCGAGTCAGGGACGGACGGCGAGGGCCTCGACCTCGAACAGCACGTCAGGAGTTGCCAGGCTCGCGACCCCGATGAGGGTTTGCGTGGGCGGCTTGTCGCCCCAACTCTCCTGCACGGCGCCGGCGATGGGTCCCAGTTTGCCGACGTCATGGTTCACCACATACGTCCTCAGCTGGACGACGTGGCCGAGGTCGAGCCCATGGGCGGCGAGAGCGACGCCGATGTTGCGGAACGTCTGCTTCACCTGCTCGGAGAAGTCGGAGGAGACAACCGCGCCGTCCGGGCCCGATCCGTACTGACCCGAGATGAGCACCAGGTCCGTACCCGCAGGGACGGTGGCGGTGTGGCTGTAGCCGAACGGGACCGGGTCGTGTAAACCGTCCGGATTGACAAGGGAGTGGGTCACGCGGATCACCTCTCGTGTGTGACGGGTCTTCGTGGCGCTGGTAAGCCTCCCAACGAATCACGACATCGCATGTCATGTATTCCAGTAGTGTTTTCGCATGCGCGCCGACCGGTTGGTATCGCTGGTGCTGCTGCTCCGGCAGCACGGTCGGCTGTCCGCGGCCGCGCTGGCCCGCGAGCTGGAGGTGTCCACCCGCACCGTGCTGCGCGACATCGAGGCACTGTCCGCGGCCGGCGTCCCGGTCTACGCCGAACGCGGTCGGCACGGCGGTTTCGAGTTGCTGCCCGGCTTCCGGACCGAGCTCACCGGACTGAACCACGACGAGGCACTCGCCCTGCTGGTCGCCGGATCACGGCGCGGCGCGCAGGCGTTCGGCCTCGGCTCGGCGCTCGCTTCGGCCATGCTCAAGGTGGTCGACGCGCTCCCCGAGAGCTACCGCGCCACCGCGGCCGGCGCGGCGCAGCGCGTGCTCATCGACCCGGAGACCGATCTCCTCGCGCGCCGGCTGGTCGCCGAGGAGGTGCCCGACGCCGTAGTGACCGAGGTCCGGCGCGCGGTCTTCGCCGGACACAAGCTGCGCATCCACTACGCGGCCGCGGACCAGACCCCGAGGTGGCGCACGGTGGACCCGATCGGCCTGGTCACCGTGCGCGACCAGGGCTACTTGCTGGCCACCAGGTCCGGCGCGGACCGCACCTACCGGCTGTCCCGCATCCTGGCCGCCGAGGAACTCGCCGAACCGGCACAGCGACCGGACCGGGTCGATCTGGACCGGGCCTGGCAGGAACGCAGCACGCGCTTCCGGACCGGCGGCGACCAAGTCACCGTGCTGGTACGGGTGGACCCTGCGCGGCGGCACGACCTGGTGGGCACCGCGCTGGCCGTCCGCGCCGAGCAGACCGACGCGGACGGCCGGCTGCGGCTGGAGGTGACCTTCCAAGACCCGAGACACGCCGAATGGGCACTGTGGCACCTGGCCACGCACGCGGAGGCCCTGGCGCCGCAGTGGTTGCGCGATTCCCTGCGCGAGCGCGCCGCCGCGATCGCCACCTGCTACGGAGGGTCATCGCGAGCGTAGTCGGCCGAACTCGCCCAGTCCGGGCGGCAGGAGCTGGTGGGCGACGGCTCGGCCGTGGACTTCGGGTCCGGCTTCAGGAGCAGCAGCCCGAACCGCCCGTGCCGGCCTGTCCGTCGACGAGGCCGTCGTCGTGCCCGGCGGCGATCCGTGCCCATTGCGCGGTCGGCCGCCCGTCCTTTCGGAACTGCTGACCGCGGGTCTCGTACGGCTGCGGCCGGCCCGGCGGGCAGTCCTCCCAGGTCTCCTGCCGACCGTAGAGAGTCATGTCCAGGATGCCGTACGACGGCGCCATGGGTTCGACGCCGCGGCCGGTGGTCCAGTACGTCTCGTAGACACGGTCCCCGTCGCGGAGGTAGCACGCCTTCATCCCGAAGTGGCGGCCGGAGACGAGCCGTTCGTGGGACCCGGCGGGTACGGAGTACCAGGGCAGCTCCCAGCCCATGAACCGGCGGTAGCGGTCCGACTCCTCGTACGGCCCCTGGCAGAAGACGGCGAACGTGACGTCACGCTGGTGCAGGTAGGACAGTTCGCGGACCTGGCCCGTGAAGAAGGTGCAGCCCTCACACTGCTCGGCGGCGGGGCGGCCGTCATGCCACATGTGGTACGACACGAACAGCTGGGTGCGGCCCTCGAAGACGTCGGCCAAGGGGACGGGTCCCTCGCCTCCGACGAGCGGGGTCGAGGGATCCACCTCGGTCATGGGAAGACGGCGCCGGGCGGCGGCGATCGCGTCGCCCTCCCGGGTGTGCGCCTTCTCCCGGGCGCGCAGGGTGTCGATCGTGGCCAGCCACTCCTGGCGGGGGACGACGGGCGGTGTGTTCGTTGCAGTCATGTCCGTACTGACCCGGCAGCCCGCAAGAAGTCATCGCCGGCCGCTCCTGCCACTTCAGACGTCCCGATGGTTCACCGTGCCACGGTTGCCAGCACATCGTGGCCCAGCCGCTGGACGACGTCCGTGGCGAGCCGGTGCCGCACCAGTTTGCCGTCTCGGGTGGAGCGCACCAGGCCCGCGTCGCGCAGGGTCCGCAGGGCGCGGGAGACCTGTGGCTCGCTGGAGCCGAGTCGGGCGGCGAGCTCCGAGGTGGTGATGGGCTCGCCCAGCAGATGGCGGCACAGTTCCATCCGGGCGGGCGAGGTCAGCGCCATCAGCCGGTGGTGCAGGTCCCGCAGGGTCAGCTGTTCGGCCGGGGTGGTGCCGCGCACCGCGTACTGCACCACCACGCACGACGGGTACTCGTTCTTGACCGTCAGATGCGGCCACACCCGGGCGGACGGGACGAGAACGAGGGGGCGCGGGGCCACCTTCACCTCGTCGATCTGGAGCTTGTCCAGCCGGACCCGTTCCCCCGGCCCGACCCGTGCCGCGGTCGGCAGCAGCTCGGTGAGCACATCCGCGGGCGAGCGGATCATCAGCCGGCGACGTACCTCCCGCGCGTGGTCCTCCAGGGGCGTACGCAGGGTGCGCCAGTCCTCGGCGAAGAACGCGGTGTCGGCGGCCCGCAGCACCGCCAGCAGCCGTTCCCGCAGCTCCAGGGGAGCCGCCACCAGCTGTCGCGCCAGCTCACCGCGGGCGTAGGAGCGGCGCAGGCAGCGGCGGGCGTAGTCCTCCGCGGCGGCGGTACCCGCGCGCAACTCGCGGGCCGGCGGCACGGACTGCGCGTTGGTGCCGAGGACCCCGGGCGCCACCAGCTCGAGGAAGTCCTCGGCCGGCAGCGCCGCGACCGCCGCCAGCTCCTCGTCCAGGCTCGCCGCGAGCGGCAGCGCACGGGGGAAGAACAGGCGGCAGCGGAAGCGGGCCCACAGCGGGGCGAACACGGACAACTCGTCGCGCAGGTCGGGGCCCGCCGCGGCGGCGCGGGCCGCCCAGCCGGCGGCCTCGGGGTGGTGCTCGGGTTCGGCGAGCACATGCAGACTCGCCATCAGTTCCGACAGCGCGGAGGGCCCGGCCGCGAGGTCCGCGGGGCCAAGCCCTCCGAGGTCGAGGACGATGCTCACGCTGTCAGCGTACGGCCGGGGCTCACCGCACGGGTGCGCCCGGGCCGAGCGGGATGCCCAGCAGGTACCAGGCGAAGAACAGCAGCACCCAGACCACCAGCATGATCATGGCGAGGGGCAGGGTGAAGGAGACCAGGGTGCCGATGCCGGCCTTGCGGCGGAGGGTCTGGAGGTAACCGACACAGAGCATGAACGAGGTGCTCATCGGGGTGATGGAGTTCGTGCAGGAGTCGGCGATGCGGTAGAGCGCCATGGTGGTGGCCGGGTTGGTGCCGAGCAGCATCAGCATCGGCACCAGGGCCGGGGCCACCAGGGTCCACAGGGCGGAGCCTGAGGTGATGAGGAGGTTCATCAGCGCGACCGCGACGATCAGCAGGGTGAACAGCACCAGCGTGGGCGCGCCCAACTGCTTGAGGAAGTCCGCGCCTTCGACCGCGACGACCGTGGCGATGTTGGTCCACTTGAACAGGGCGAGGAACTGCGACACGGCGAAGAAGAGCACCAGCAGCGGCGCGATGGAGCGCACTCCGTCCGCCATGAACTCCGGTATCGCGCGGCTCCCCCTGATCCGCCCGGTGAGCCGCCCGTACATGGCGCCGATCAGCAGGAAGAAGACGGTGAGGAAGACGGCGATGGCGTTCATGAAGGTCGACTCCACGATCGCGCCCCCCTCGCCGCGCAGCGGTGACGAGGCGGGCAGCATCGCGAGCACGATCAGCGTGGCGTAGCCGAGCACGGCGAGGCCGGTCAGCTTCAGGGCCCGCAGCTCGGTGGCGTCGTCGACTCCGGCGGCCGCCACCTGCCCTGCCGCGGCGGCCTCCAGGTCCGCGTCGGGGGTCAGGTGGTGCTCGCGCCTGGCGAGGATCTTGTCCACGACCAGGGCGATGGTCCCGGCCAGCACGAACGCCGAGACGGTGGTGAAGTACATGTTGTCCGTCGCGCGGACCACCACGCCCTTGTCGACGAGCTGCGCGGCCTCGGTGGCCACGGAGGCGAACAGCGCGTCACCGGGGGCGATCAGCGGGTTGGCGTCGCCCGCGGCGTTGATGGACACGAACGCGACGATCATGCCGAGCATGGGGGAGCGGCCCACGGCACGGAAGGCCACGGCCCCGAGCGGGATGAGGACCACGTACGCGGAGTCGGACAGGAACTTCCCCAGCACGCCGCCCAGAGCCACGCCCAGGACGACCGTGCGCGGGGACACGCCCGACAGCATGCGGCGGGCGAGCGCCTCGAAGAGTCCCGAACGCTCGGCGACCGCGACGCCGAGCATCACCATCAGCACGACGCCGAGCGGGCCGAAGGTCACGAAGGACTCCTCGGCGCCGGTGATCAGGTCCCGTACGGCGTCCGCCGACAGGGCGCTGCGTACGCCGACCAGGTCGCCCGAGGAGGGGTCCTCGACCTGCACGCCGGAGGCGTTCAGCGCCCAGCTGACGAGGGCGACGACCCCGCACAGGATCCAGAACAGCCAGAACGGATGCGGCAGTGCGTTGCCCGCGCGCTCGACCAGGTCGAGGAGCCGGGAGCCACGGCCCCCCTCGCCGGGCTCCGTGGCCTGCACCTCCTCGGTGCGGCTGTCGGGTGTGCTCATGGCGGCCTCCTGTGAGGGCGGGGAGAGGGCTGGGAGAGGGCTGGGAGAGGGCGGGCGAGGGGATGCGGGGATGGGGAAACGGGGGCATGGCGCGGCTGCGCCGCGAGCGGTGCGAAACGGAGCCCGGAGCCGTGCAGGATCACGATCCGACGAGATGGCATGCACGGGGGGTGCTCTCGGGTTGCGCTGACAGTAGGTCCCGTTTCCGGCCCCGTCACCGTCCGGCGGAACAGTTGACCTGATGACGTCAAGTGATCGCCATGATCCTGGCTGTTGCTTAGCGTCACGGGAGTGACCTCGTACGACACCTCCCACGCCCGGCCCGGACCCCTCCAGGGGCCCGAACCCCTCCAGGGCGGTGCCCTGTGGCGCCGTACCCTGCGCATCCCCATGCGGGACGGCATCCAGCTCGCCGCCGACCTGTACTCCGCGTCACCCGAGCCGGAGACGACCGCGCTTCCCGTGCTCCTCGAGCGCACCCCGTACGGCCGGCGCGCGCAGCGCGGTTCGGACCAGGACCGCAGCGACGCGCCGGTCCCGCGGCCCGAGGACATCGCCCGGCACTTCACCGAAGCCCGCTACCACGTCGTACGGCAGGACTGCCGGGGACGCGGCGACTCCGAGGGGACGTTCGTGAAGTACCTCGGCGAAGGCCCGGACGGGGCGGACACGATCGCCTGGCTCAGGAACCAGCCGTGGTGCGACGGCAGGGTCGTGATGACGGGGGTGTCCTACTCCGCCCACGTCCAGGCAGCCGCGGCCGCCGAAGGGACGACGGGCCTGGCCGCCATGTTCCAGGACTCGGGCGGCTTCTCCTCCGCGTACGACGCGGGGATGCGGATGGGCGGCGCCTTCGAGCTGAAGCAGGTGACCTGGGCGCTGCGGCATGCCGTGGAGAGCCCGGAAGCCGCGGCGGATCCTGTCCTGGCCGAGGATCTGCGGCGCGTGGACCTGACGGGCTGGTTCGGCGCGATGCCGTGGCGGCCGGGCTGCACGCCGCTGCGGCACCTGTCGCCGTACGAGGACTTCCTGCTGGAGCAGTGGCGGCAGGACACCTTCGGGGACTACTACCGCAACCCGGCGATATACGGGCGAGGCTTCTACGAGCGCTTCCCGGACGCGCCGAGCCTGCACATGGGCAGCTGGTACGACCCCTACGTCCGCTCCACCATCGAGAACTTCACCGCCCTGCGGAAGCTGAAGTCGGCGCCCTCCTACCTGGTCATGGGCCCGTGGACGCACGGTCACCGCTGCGAGACGTACGCCGGAGACGTGGACTTCGGTCCGCGGGCGACACTGGACGGCAACCTCGCCCCGTCATACCTGGAGTTCCGCCGCCGCTGGTTCGACCGCGCGCTGGGCCGGGGGGACGAGGGTGACGGGGCGAATCCGGGGGACGGGCATGCCGGGACCGGGCATGCCGGGACCGGGCATGCCGGGACCGGGCATGCCGGGGACGGGCATGCGGGGAACGGCCATGCGGGGAACGAAGACCTCCCAGCCGTCCAGTACTTCCTGATGGGCGGCGGCGACGGCCGACGGGATGCGGCAGGGCGTATGCGGCACGGCGGCGCATGGCGCACCGACACCCAGTGGCCGCCGGCGTCGACGGCCCCCGTCGCCTTGTACCTCACCACCGACGGCGCCCTCACCACCGCCCCGCCCACCGTGGCCGTCGCGTCGGTGACCTACGACTTCGACCCGCGCCGGCCGGTTCCCACCATGGGGGGCCAAGTCACCTCGGGCGAGCCGGTGATGACCGGCGGGGCATACGATCAGAACGCCCCGGACGCCCGGGTGTACGGGGCGCGCGAGCCGTATCTGCCGCTGTACTCCCGCCCGGACGTGATCAGCCTGACCACCCCGCCGCTCGAGCGGGACGTGGTGCTGGCCGGCCCGGTGTCGGCACAGCTCTACATCTCGACGACGGCCCCGGACACCGACTTCACGATCAAGCTGATCGACGTCCATCCGCCCAACGCCGACTATCCGCACGGCTTCGCCATGAACCTCACCGACGGCATCGTCCGCTGCCGCTTCCACCGCTCCTACGAGAAGCCGGAGTTGCTCACTCCGGGCGAGGTGTACGAGATCGAGGTCACCGCCCCCGACACGGCCAACACGTTCGCCGCCGGCCACCGCATCCGACTCGACGTCTCCTCCAGCAACTTCCCCCGCTTCGACGTCAACACCAACACCGGCGAACCGGAGGCAGCAGCCCGCCGCACCGCCATGGCCACGAACACCGTGCACATGGACGCAGGGCGCCCCTCCCACCTGCGAGTACGGCTGGAAGGAGGCACGGCCGCGCTCGCGTAGCGTGGCTGTCAGCTCGCCCCGTCGGGGAGCGGGTTCTGGTCGCGATCAGTGACGGTGAACTCCATCCACTCGACGCCGGCGACACTGAAACGGGCTCCGACGTCGGACGAGGCGACACCCTCGAACTCATGGCGTGCGCCCGCTTCCGGGTTGCTGACGCTCCACGGTGTCGCGACCCGCCATGCCCGCTGAAGGGTGACCAGGAGCGCGTCCTGCGGGGCGGAACAACCAAGAGGGGAGACGAACCGCAGCTCGGCCAAGTCCGGGAACTTCCAGTACCGCTCATAACCATCGAGCTCGACGGTGTGCACCAACAGCTCTCCGATGCGTCCGACCACTCGCTCGGCACTGCGGCGGTTGGCCACACGCGCGTAACAGCGCCAACGAATCGCCTCGAACACGCCGCCCCCCCACCCCGCAGATCACCTCTGCCGCCGATCCGACCCGCCGCCCCAAGCCGAGCCATGCCCAGCCATGCCGTGTCATGCCGTGCCGTGGTCCGGGCACGAGGCACCCGGCGTACGGGATCCCGTCCCGTGGGCGGATCGTCCGGGATGTCGCACGGAGTTCGATACTTCGTTCAGCGATCGAAAGGTATGGCCATGCCTGCCGAGCGTCAATATCTCTGCCGCAAGAAGCCTCTTTCGCGTCGGGCGACCGGAAGGCCGTCAGCCTCGCCGGCTGCCCCGCGTTACCCAAACGTGATGGCCTGCTTCTCGCGCACCCCCTTGACCAGGGGGGACGGTGGGCGCTCATATGACCTCCCCATCACTGACCACCTGAGGGAGGTACGGCCGTGGCACCTCCGGCGCACAGCAGCACCTCCCTGGCAGGTTGCGGCCCACGATTAGACGGCACTTGTTGTTGCGGAGGCCGGGTGAGATGAGCGCCCGTACTCCCTGCGACGCCGCCGAGTCCGGATCCGCGTACCGGAGCCGGAGCTCCCGGCACTTCCGCTGAGCGCGGTCCGCCAGGACCTCTTCGCGGCGGCGGAACGTAGCCGTGCCCTGCGCCTCTAGCCATCGAGGAGTGGAACGAGGGCGGCACGGCCCGACCGGAACGCCTCCGGTCCCACTTCGCCGACCCCTCCCTGATCCCGCTCACACCCCGCCCTGACCACCCTCTGACGGCACGCGCCTCGCATGTTCAGAATTTCGAACGTCGGTCGGTCCTCAGAACATCACCACTTCCACGGATTCCGACGGAACGTCAGAAGCCGCAGCAACCGAGTCCAATCCCCGGGCCGGCTCTACGAAGGAGATCAAGCATGCTCAGCAGAAGGAACTTCCTCACCGCGGCGGTCGGCGTCGCGGCTGCGACCGGACTCGCGGCCTGCGCCAAGGAGGACGGCAGCTCTACCGCCGCCGCCGGCAGCGGCAGCGGCAGCGGCAGCAAGGCGATCACCCTCGGCTTCTCCCAGGTCGGCTCGGAGAGCGGCTGGCGCACCGCGAACAGCGACTCTGTGAAGTCGGCCGCGAAGGAGGCGGGTTACACCCTCAAGTTCTCCGACGCCCAGCAGAAGCAGGAGAACCAGATCTCCGCGATCCGCAACTACATCGCGCAGAAGGTCGATGTCATCGCCTTCTCGCCGGTGGTCGTCACGGGTTGGGACGCGGTGCTCAAGGAGGCCAAGGCCGCGAAGATCCCGGTGGTCCTCACCGACCGCTCCGTCGAGACCTCCGACGACTCCCTGTACGTGACCCTCGTGGGCTCCGACTTCACGGACGAGGGCCGGCGCGCCGCCAAGATCCTGGAGAAGGTCCTGGAGAAGGCGGGCCACAAGGGCGCCGTGAAGATCGCCCAGCTGGAGGGCACCACCGGCGCCGCCCCCGCGATCGAGCGCGCCAAGGGCTTCAAGGAGGTCATGGAGGCGGACCACGCGGACGACTGGAAGGTCGTCGTCAGCCAGACCGGTGACTTCACCCGGGCCGGCGGCAAGCAGGTCATGGCGGCCTTCCTCCAGTCCAACCCGGACATCAACGTGCTCTTCGCGCACAACGACGACATGGCCATCGGCGCCATACAGTCCATCGAGGCGGCCGGCAAGAAGCCCGGCAAGGACATCCTCATCGTCTCCATCGACGGCGTGAAGGACGGCTTCGTCGCCATGTCCGAAGGCAAGATCAACGCCATCGTCGAGTGCAACCCGCTGCTCGGCCCGCAGCTGATGGAGGTCGTGAAGAAGGTCAAGGACGGCGAGACGGTCGAGCGCTGGATCAAGACCGAGGAGAGCGACTTCATGCAGGACCAGGCCAAGGACGCGCTCCCCACCCGCAAGTACTGACCGACCGTCCCCACCGGCGGGAGCCTCCGGCCGGGCCGACATCCCTCGGCCGGGAGGCTCCCCGCGGACCTGGACCATTCACGAGGAGCGCTGCCATGGCAGAGCCGCAGCCCGTCCTGGAGATGACGGGCATAGTCAAAGAGTTTCCGGGGGTACGGGCTCTGTCGGGCGTCGACTTCCGGCTCTTCCCCGGCGAGATCCACGCCTTGATGGGCGAGAACGGTGCGGGGAAGTCCACCCTCATCAAGGTGCTGACGGGCGTGTACTCCCTGGACGGCGGCACGATCACCCTGGACGGCGAGTCCGTACGGTTCGGCAGCCCGCTCCAGGCGCAGCAGGCCAGCATCAGCACGGTCTACCAGGAGGTCAACCTCTGCCCCAACCTGTCGGTGGCGGAGAACATCTTCATCGGACGCGAACCCACCCGCGCCGGCCGCATCCAGTGGAAGCGGATGCGCAAGGAGGCGGCGGAGCTGGTCGACCGGCTCGGACTCGACATCGACGTCGCCGCGCCCCTGTCCTCGTACCCGCTGGCCGTGCAGCAACTGGTCGCGATCGTACGGTCGGTGGGCACCGGGGACCGTGACGCCGCGGGACTCGGCACCAAGGTGCTGGTCCTCGACGAGCCGACCTCCAGCCTCGACCGCGACGAGGTCCTCGAACTGTTCCGCCTGATGCGGCAGTTGAGGGACGAGGGTGTCGCGATCCTGTTCGTGTCGCACTTCCTCGACCAGATCTACGAGGTCTGCGACCGGATGACCGTCCTGCGCAACGGCACCCTGGTCGGCGAGCACCTGGTCCGCGACCTCGACCAGGTCGGGCTGATCGAGCTGATGATCGGCAAGGCCCTGGACCAGCTCGACGAACTGGCCGAGCACCAGATGCACTCCGACGTCGGCGAGAGCCTGGTCACGGCCGAGGGGCTCGGCCGCACCGGCGGGATCGCCCCCTTCGACCTGGAGATCAACAAGGGTGAGGTGCTCGGCCTCGCCGGCCTGCTGGGATCGGGCCGCACCGAACTCGCCCGGTTGCTGTTCGGAGCCGACCAGCCCGACAGCGGCAAGGTGACCATCGGCGGCAGGCAGGTCTCGATGAGCGCCCCGAACGACGCCATCGACGCCGGTGTGGCGTTCTGCTCGGAGAACCGCAAGAGCGAGGGCCTGGTCCCCGACCTGACGGTGCGCGAGAACATCATCCTCGCTCTCCAGGCGGCCCGCGGCTGGACCCGGCCCATCCCGGCCTCCCAGCGCGACGAACTCGTCGCCACGTACATCAAGGCGCTGGACATCCGCCCCGCCGACCCGGAGGCCCGCGTCGGCCGGCTCAGCGGCGGCAACCAGCAGAAGGTGCTGCTCGCCCGCTGGCTGATCACCCAGCCCAAGCTGCTGATCCTGGACGAGCCGACGCGCGGCATCGACATCGGCGCCAAGACGGAGATCCAGAAACTGGTGGTCTCCCTCTCCGAGGACGGCATGTCGGTGCTGTACATCGCGGCCGAGCTGGAGGAGGTGCTCCGGCTCAGCCACACCATCGGAGTGCTGCGCGACCGCCGGCTGGTGGCGCGGCTGACCAACGGGCCGGAGATCACCACCAGCAAGATCCTCGAGACCATCGCGAGCGGAGAACACCAGTGACCACCACATCCCGCTGGCGAGCACTGACGCATCACCACCTGTTCTGGCCGGTCGCGGTCCTGATCGCCCTGCTGCTCGTCAACGTCCCCTTCACGCCCGACTTCTTCTCGATCAACATGACGGACGGCCACCTCTACGGCAGCCTCGTCTCCATCGTGCTGTTCGGCTCACCGCTGATCCTGGTCGCGGTCGGCATGACCCTGGTCATCGCCACCGGCGGCATCGACCTCTCCGTCGGTGCCGTGGTCGCCATCACCGGCGCTCTGACCTGTTCGTACATCAGCGACCAGGCCGACCAGAACACCTTGTCCGCGGTGTTCCTGGCGATGGGCATCGGGCTGGTGGCCGCGGTCGTCTGCGGTCTGTGGAACGGCTTCCTGGTGGCCAGGATGGGAATCCAGCCCATCATCGCGACCCTCATCATCATGGTCGCGGGCCGAGGTGTCGCCCAGCTGATCACCGACGGCCAGATCATCACCGTCAACAGCGAGCCGTACAAGCTGATCGGCGGCGGCTACTGGCTGACCCTGCCCTTCTCCATCTTCGTGGTGGCCGCGGTGGTGGCCGTCACCGTGGCGCTGACCCGCCGCACGGCGCTCGGCCTGCTGGTCGAGTCGGTCGGCGGCAATGCCGAGGCCAGCCGCCTGGTCGGCATCAGGTCCACGCGCATCAAGATCATGGTCTACATGTTCTGCGCCCTGTGCGCGGGCATCGCGGGCCTGATGATCAGCTCCAACACCTCGGCCGCCGACGGCAACAACGCCGGTCTGTGGATCGAACTCGACGCGATCCTCGCCGTGGTGATCGGCGGCACCTCGCTGCTCGGCGGCCGGTTCTCCATCGGCGGCACGGTCGTCGGCGCCCTCGTCATCCAGACCCTGACCACCACGATCTACACCATCGGCGTGCCGACCCAGACCAACCTGGTCTTCAAGGCCGCCGTCGTCATCGTCGTCTGCCTGCTCCAGTCCCCGAAGTTCCGGGCCAAGGTCTTCGGAGCGAAGGGCCCCAAGGGCCCGCGCCGGGACGCCGCCCCGGTGGAGCCCGCTCCGGCGGCCGACGCCGCCCCGAAGATGGAGGTGTCGCGATGAGCGCGACCGCCCAGACCCCCAAGGCGGCTCCGCGCGGCAGCACCGCCTCCCGTGCCCGTGCCACGCGCCTGCTCGGCGACCGGCGTCTGCCCGTCCTGGTCACGGCCGCCCTGTTCATCGCCATGTACGTCGCCGGCCTCAGCCGGTACCAGAACTACGGCTTCGCCGAACCCCAGGTGTTCCTCAACCTGTTCATCGACAACGGCTATCTGCTGGTCGCCGCCATCGGTGCCACCTTCGTCATCATGTCGGGCGGCATCGACCTGTCCGTGGGCTCGATGATCGGCTTCACCACCATGTTCACGGCGTGGCTGGTGGAACGCCAGGGACTGCCGCTGCTCCTGGTCGTCCCCCTCGCGCTGGCCGTAGGCGCCTTCGGCGGCTTCCTGATGGGCTATGTGATCCACAACTTCGAGATCCAGCCCTTCATCGTCACCCTCGCCGGGCTCTTCCTCTTCCGCGGGCTGTGCCTGGTCATCAGCAAGGAGTCCATCTCCATCAACGACGCTTCGGTGGGCACGCTGGCCCAGACGCGGGTGTCGCTGGGCGTGGGGGACCTGTCGATCGGCGCCGTCGTAGCCCTGGTCGTCCTCGCCGTCGCCTGCTACGTGCTCCACTACACCCGCTTCGGACGCCGTGTGTACGCCGTCGGCGGCAACGAGCAGTCGGCCCTGCTCATGGGCCTTCCGCTGGGCGGCACGAAGATCGCCGTGTACACGGTGAGCGGCTTCTGCTCGGCCCTGGCGGGCCTGCTGTTCATGCTGTACATCCAGTCGGGCGACCCGCTGCACGCCGTCGGCATGGAGCTCGACGCCATCGCCGCCGTGGTCATCGGCGGCACCCTGCTGACCGGCGGTTCCGGCTATGTGCTGGGCACACTCTTCGGTGTCCTGGTGCTGGGCCTGATCAAGAGCGTCATCACGTTCGAGGGGACGCTCAGCTCCTGGTGGACGAAGATCGCCACGGGTGTGCTGCTGTGCGCCTTCATCCTGATCCAGCGGACCATGACGTCACGCCGGAAGACCTGACGGGCACGGCTGAGAGCCGCGACAACGGCAAGTGATCCGACGCGCTCGGCGCAGCGCCCACGGGGGCACCGGAAAGTCGGACAAAGACAGTCAGACAAAGACAGTCAGACGAAGACAGTCAGACAAAGACAGAGGACATGCACATGCGCGCGCTTCTCTCCAGGCTGTCGGCGATAGCGCTCGCCGCCTGCCTCCTCTTCACAGGCCAGGCCCTGACCACACCTGACCGGGCCGCCGCCGCCGACCCGGGCTACCTGATGACGCACTTCATCGGGGAGGGGTCGACCGGTCAGCAGATCTACTTCTCGCACAGCACGGACGGCCTGAACTGGAGGGACCTCAACGGCGGCGGGATGACGCTGCGTTCCACGGTGGGGACGCGTGGGGTGCGCGACCCCGCACTGGTCAGAGCCCCCGGCGGTGACAAGTACTGGATCATCGCGACCGACCTGTGCATCGACTGCGGGCAGTCCTGGGACGACTCCATGAACAACGGCAGCCGCAACCTCGTGGTGTGGGAGTCGACGGACCTGGTCACCTGGTCGCAGCCGCGGCTGCTCAACGTCGCCGGCGCGATCCCCGACGGGCGCAACGCCTGGGCGCCGGAAGCGATCTGGAACCCCGAGACCAACGACTACGTCCTGTACTGGGCGACGAACGCGACCCGGGGCGGCGTGCTCAAGCACCGCATCTACTACGCCCGCACCACCGACTTCCGCACCATCACCACCCCGCAGCTCTACATCGACCGCCCCGGCACGCAGAACATCATCGACACCCAGATCGTCGAGCTGCCGTCCGGCGTCGGCAGCCACCGCTACGTTCGAGCCTCCGGCGACGGCCAGATCACGCTCGAAGGCAGCAACTCGATCCTCGGTACGTGGACCAACCTCGGCAACCTCTCCGGCATCGGCCTGACCGGCTCCCAGGTCGAAGGCCCGATGTGGATGAAGTTCAGGGACCGCAACGAGTGGACCCTGTACCTCGACCAGTACGCCTCCGGACGCGGCTACATGCCGGTCACGACGACCAACCCCTCCGCCCCCAGCACCTACCGGCTCCCGGCGTCGGGAAGCTACAACCTGGGCGGGACGAAGAAGCGCCACGGTGCGATCCTCAACCTGACGGCCGCCGAGGAGAGCCGCGTGCTCGCACGCTGGGCCGACACCCCGGCCAAGCGGCTCCAGTCGTTCAACTTCCAGGACCGCTACGTCCGGCACACCAACTTCGACGTGCGCATCGACCAGAACATCACAGGCCCGGACGCCCAGTTCCGAGCGCGCCCCGGCCTGGCGGGCTCGGGCACCGTCTCCTTCGAGTCGGTCAACTTCCCCGGCCACTACCTGCGGCACGCCGGATACGACTTCCAGCTGGCCTACAACGACGGCACCACCCAGTTCGCCGCGGACGCCACCTTCCGCCAGGTCGCCGGCCTCGCGGACCCGACATGGTCGTCCTTCCAGTCGTACAACCACCCCGACCGGTACATCCGCCACTACGCCTACGAACTCCGCCTCGACCCGATCACCACCACAACGGCGCGCAGCGACGCCACGTTCCGCGTGACGAGCTGACCCACGCCGACGGGTGATCCCATGACGTGGGGAGGCCGGTAGTTACGGACATCGCTCAAGGCAGGTCGCGGCGGACCAACGCCTGAGCGAATGGTTCTCCGGTGGCCCGGGCGTAGGCCATCCGCTCGCGCACCTCGCTGAGGGTGCGCGGGCGGTAGCCGGGGCCGCCGCAACAGCTCTTGTGGAAGCGCACACCGGCGTGCAGCAGCACGGAGAGGGTGCGCCAGGCGGCGGTGTCCCGCCTCTTGGGTGCCGCGAAGGCGGAGCCGACGTGGATCAGGGGTTCGGCACAGCGTGGACAGACCCGGTCGTGGTCGTAGTAGCCGGGGTAGGGCTGCTTGTACGACGCCCGGCAGGGCAGGCAAACGTACGAGGTCTTTCCATGGGCCATGGCGGCAAGGGTAGAGCCGCTGCGGGGTCGGACTCGACAGGTTTCCGGTGACTCAGGTCTGCTGGTTCCCCGTGTTTTCGTGGCCCGTACATCTACCGGTACCTCCGGAGTGGCCCATACGATCACGCCATGGCGATGACGGGATTGGACGACCGGATGACGACGGCGGAAAACTACCGTCACTTCGCCGAGCGCGAGGCGGCGGGACGATCCCCCGCCTACGAGGCGCTGGCCCTCGCGGTGGCGTCCGACCCGGACGTGCTGGGTTTCCTGGGCACCCTGCCCGCCGACAAGCGCCAGCCGAACCTGCTGTTTGCCGCCGCCCGCCACATGCTTCGCATGGTGCCCGACGCGGACGCGCTGCGGGAGCTGGCCATGATGCGGGCCGGGGAGCTGCGGGCGACGATCCTGTCGCGGCGTACCCAGACCAACGAACCGGGCCGCTGCGCCACGCTTCTGCCCGCGCTGGCTGCGGTCGACGGGCCGCTTGCCCTGATCGAGGTCGGCGCGAGCGCCGGACTGTGCCTGCACGTCGACCGTTACTCCTACGACTACGGCCACACGCACCTGACCGGCCATGACCCACAGGCGCCGACACTCCGGTGCCGGGCGGAGGGACCGCACCCGGAACTGCGGATGCCCGAGGTGGCATGGGCGGCCGGCATCGACCTCAACCCGCTCGATCCGTCGGATCCCGGGGACCGGTCCTGGCTCGAGTGTCTGGTGTGGCCGGGGCAGACGACCCGTCACGAACGCCTCGTCTCCGCATTGGCAACCGCGCAGCGCCATCCGGTGCCTGTGCACGAGGGCGACCTGCTCGAAGCGCTGCCGGCCCTCGTCGAGCAGGCGCCCCGGGACGCGCGTGTTGTGGTCTTCCACTCGGCGGTGCTGGCCTACGTCGGGCCGCAGCTCCGCGCCGACTTCGCCGGGCTGGCCCGCGAGCTTGACGTCGTATGGATCGCGAACGAGGCGCCGGGCGTGGTCGCCGACATCGCGCCGCCCCGGTTCGAGACCTCGCCGTTCGTCCTCACCGTCGACGGCACACCTGCCGCCTTCACCCACCCGCACGGCGACTGGATCCGCTGGATGTAGCGGCATGCGCGAGAGATGCTCATCTCAGCGGCGACGTGGGCGATGGGACGTGTCCGGCACCGCTTCACCAGCCGCCTGCGGTCCTCGACGCTCAGGGATGCATTCGCGGGAGGTCATGGGGCCCTGTCTCTTCCGACGTGGTGGGTGCTGCTGAGGAGACAGGCGCACGGGCGGGTCGGCGGCGGCACTCAGCCGACGGAGTGTGTGTCCTGCTCCGGCTTCGGAGCCTGAGGCTCCGGGTGCTGACGGCGGCCCGTGCGGGTCAGCCACAGCACGAGGGCGGCGCAGGCCAGGGCGGCGGCGCCGGCGGTGAGGGCGAGGGTGCTGTGGCCGGTGCGAAGGCCGTGTGCAGCGTGTGTTCGAGGCCGGGACGATGACTTGCCGGAACGGTGGTGAGGAGGGCATCGGCGCCGCCGCCGGCCGGCCTCTGCGCGACCGCGCCGGGTTCGACGACCTCGTCGTGCAGGGCGTCGGTCATGGCGGAGACAACCGGCGTGCCGAAGGCGGCGACCCCTAACGCGTACCGATCGCGTGAGATCACCCGCCCCATCTTCGGAGCGGGGCGGTCGGCATCTATGTGGCGCTGCGGCCCGGGTGAAGTTCGAGGACCGGGGACCAAGTTTTGTTCAGAGTGATCCCCGGGGTCGCTGAAAAACGCATCCGGCCTCGATGATCGCCCCCTCGGTGACATTCGGTAAGCCCGCTGCTCAGGTTCTGGTCCCATGCTCAGCCACACCCCGATCTGCTCGCTTCTTCCTCTCCTCGGTCCCCCGCAGCTGAGTGGTCGCGTAGCCCGGAGCGGCCCGTGAACGGGGCCGGTCCGCCGTGGCCACAGCCGTTCGCCCGTGCGAGCCGCATCGCCCACCGGCCCGTCCACCGGGCACCGCTGGCCGCCGAGGGCCCGGGAGCAATGCTGTCCAGCTCCGTCCGGCATGCAATCCGACCGCACATCCGACGACAAGGAGAAACGAGACGTGACACGTATCCCGCGCATGGCGGCCGCCATGACGGCCGCCGTGACGGCGGCCTTCGCGATGGCGTGGGGATGGCCGGGCGCGGTGCAAGCCGCACCCGACCCGGAGCCCCAGAGACCGTCCGCCGGCGCCTCACCGCACCTTCCCGACGGCTGGAGGATCACCGGTTCGGGCGGGACGGAGAAGCTGGAGTGGCGCTCACCCGGCCGGGTGCCGATGGGCGGTGCCCGGATCGAGTTCCGCAGTGGGGGCCGGCTGCTGGGGCATCCCGCGGCTGCCACGGACGGGCGCACCCTGAGGCTTCCGCTGGACGGGGTACGTCTCGGGCAGGCGCGGGATCTGCGGGTCGAGGCCGCAGGACGGCGGCTGGACGCGGAGGGAACGGACGCCGGGCGCGCACGCGACCTCGAAGGCTCTTCGGCCGCGTCGCCTCTGACGGGAACCCCGCCCGCGAACCCTGTGCACAAGATCGATCCCGGTGTCGCCGGAAAGTTCCGTACCGTCCAGGGCGAGTACTCCCTGCCGTCGGTGCGCCTGCCGGGGCTGGACACACGGGTGGAGATGAAGGCCATGGTCGTGGCGCCGGCCGGTGCCACGGGCCGCCGGCCGTTGGCGCTCTTCCTGCACGGACGCCATGACACCTGCTTCGACGCGGAAGGAACGCTGACCGCGGAGTGGCCGTGCGGCACCGGTAAGAAGCCGGTGCCGAGTTACCGCGGTCACCTGCACGACCAAAAGCTGCTGGCTTCCCAGGGCTATGTGACGGTGTCGATCTCGGCCAACGGCATCAACGCCCAGGACGTGGTGAGGGCGGACGGCAGCGCAGGGTTCCGGTCGTCCCTGATACGACTGCACCTGGGGCACTGGGCGGACTGGGCCGCCGACCCGTCCAAGGCACCGGCGGCCGTGCGCAAGGCGCCCCGAGCCGACCTGGGACGTGTGCTGCTGGTGGGGCACTCGCGAGGCGGTGAGGCCGTCAACCGGGCCGCTCTGGACAGCCTGTACCCGCCACCCGCCGCGCAGGACGGCTACCGGGGCCGCGTCCGCTGGACGATTCGCGGCACCGTACTGATAGCCCCCTCCGCCCTGGCCCAGAACCCCGTCCCCGACGTGCCGTCCATGACGATCCTGCCGGGCTGCGACGGCGACATGCCCAATCTGCAGGGCGAGACGTACGTCGACGGCACGCGTGGTGTCAGCCGCGGCACGGCCCTGCACAGCGCGGTCTACATGGTCGGCGCGAACCACAACTACTTCAACACCGAGTGGACTCCCGGCCAGGCCGCGGCCTTCGCAGAGGACGACTTCACCTACTCCGGCGACCACGACGACCGGTTGTGCTCGAAGGGCGTCAAGACCCGTCTGACCGCCAAGCAGCAGCAGAAGGCGGGATCCACCTACATCGCCGCCGCGGCCCGGCTGTTCATCGCCCGGGACGACCGGGCCCGCCCGTTGATCGACGGCTCCGGCGTGCGCGCCGCCTCCGCCGGGCCCGCCCAGGTGTACACCCACGCCCTCGGCGCCGGGCGCGGCGGAGCCTTCCTGCCGGACACCTCCGCCACGGTCGGCGGCGGCAGACTGTGCGCCCAGGTGGACACGGACCCGGCCACCTCCTGCCTGCCGTCCCGCCTCCAAGATGCCTCGCCGCACTTCGCCCTTTGGGAGACGCAGAAGGAGCCCGGCCGCTACGCGCTGGCCATGAGCTGGACCAAGTCCGGCGCCGCCACCCGGCTCAGCCCCGCTCGCCCGGTCTCCCTGTCCGGCGCCAAGGCGCTGACCCTGCGGGTGATCGTGCCGCCCAACACCACCGGCACCCGGCTGGACGTGTCACTCACCGACGCATCCGGCAAGCGGGCCACTCTCGGCCGCGTCCGCGTCGACGGCCTGCCCGGCACCAGCCTGACGTCCTCGTACTGGGCGCGCGAAGTCCGCGTACCGCTGTCCGCCGCGGCCAGGGCCGGACTCGACCTGACACACATCAAGACTCTCCACCTCACCCCCCGCACGTCGTCCGGAAAGGCGTGGCTGGTGGACGCCTGGGGCTGGCGCCCCGGCACCCCCGCGGTCGAGCCGGCTCAACTCGCCCGCGTGGACGTCGGCCGTACGACCGTCAAGGAGGGCGGCCCCGGCACGCGCACCTATCAGGTGCCGGTGACGGTCTCCGGCAAGGGCAGCGGCCAGGTCCGGGTGTTCGTGGACGAGCCGGGACACAAGTACCCGGTCGTGCGCACGGTGACGGTCCGCCCGGGCGCGCCCGTCAACGTACGGATGACGGTGAAGGGCGACGACCGCTACGAGGACGAGGCCGACCGTCCGGTGTTCGTCAAGTCGGTCCACGGCGCGGTGGTCGGCTCCCATCGCGGCAAGATCATCGTGGAGAACGACGACCCCAGGCCCATCATGCGGGTGACACCGGTCGCCGACCGTGTCACCGAGGGCAGGCAACTGATCTGGCGGATCAGCCTGTCCGCGGCAGCCGACGAACCCCTGTACGGAGACCTGCGGATCCGGCCCGTCCGCCGTGGCGCCGAGCTGTCCACCCAGGATGTCTCCCCCTCGTGGTTGAAGGAGAACTTCGACGTCTCACCCGGTCCGCAGCGGCAGCTGTCGCGGCTGCCGGACGAACCTCGTCTGTCGTTCGAGATTCCCGCGGGCAGCAGGAGCGTCGAAGTGAAGGTGCCCACCATCGCCGACCGGGTGACCGAGCCGGTCGAGTCCCTTCTGTTGCGGCTGAGCACGGCCGACGGCGACAAGGACGTCAAGGGGCCGGAGGCCACCGGCACGGTACGGAACGCGACATGACGCGGCTCAACGGTCCCTCGGCGTCGTACGGCTGACCCCACAGGCAGCTGCACGCCGCAGGCATGGCGCTGCCACCTTCCACACGGGGGACGGAGTCGCCTCCGGCGCAGGCCCCGGACCATGATCGGTCCGGGGCCTTTTGGCTGGTGCCCCCGGCAGGATTCGAACATGCGACACCCGCTTTGGGGGAGAGGCTGGGGTTTCCGGCTGGTGACCTGCGGCTTCATCGTTCGGGGTAGGGGCACGGGGTGTGTCCGCGCCTCCCCGTGTTGACCGTGGCTGACCCCTGCATCTGGCACGACTGTGGCACGCGTCGACTCGCGTCAGTCCACTGGCTCAGACGCCTTCCAACTCACCGGGCTCAGTGGCTTCTTGGCTTTGCAGCAGTTGCATGCAGCCGGGCATGAGCCGCTGGCGTTCTACCTCAAGGGTGGGGCCGACACCCCTACGCCATCCTTTGGTCGCATGTTCCCTCGTCTTGACGGCGGAACCGACTTCGACCCACGGAGCGATCCTCGACGGCCCCTGTGCCTGCGACTCTCGTAATCGAAACCGGCCGACCACCAGTCACCGAACCGAGGACCGCGCATGCAGCCGTTCCCACACGTCGAGGACACCGCAGCCGCTCGCCCCGGGCGGCTTTGCGCCGCATGGCAGGCGGCCCACAAGCCCGCTGCCGGAGTATCTCGGCGGATGCAACTAGTGGCCTATGCCGTGCCGTTAGCCGTCCTGCCATCCAGCATCTGGCGCCTGCCGGCCGTGTTCGACGATGGAATCGGGCTCGGCGAGAAGGCGTACATCGTCCTACTGTCGATCCTCTCCGAAGCCCTTGCGTTCACGGCGATCGGGCTGATCGCCGGTTGGGGCGAGGTGTTCCCGCGCTGGATGCCTTTCCTGCAGGGCCGCAGTGTCCCAACGAAGGCAACGGTGATCCCGGCAGCCATCGGTGCCACGATCCTCACGCTCATTACCGTCCTGTCCCTCGTCACCCAGGTCATGGGCACCACGATCCGAGGTGACGACCTGCCCGCCAACTTCCCCAGCGAGGTGGGCGGATGGGAGACCGCGTGGTTCTACGTCTGCTACGCGCCGCTGATTCTGTGGGGACCGCTGCTGGCCGTACTGACCGTCGCGTACTGGAAGCGCCGCGCGCCCCAGAACGTGCATGCGCGGGCCTGAGTGGCGTGGCGGAGAAGGAGTTCAGGTGGATCGGTGGGATCGGGTCGGGAGCGTCGCGGCGTATGGGGCAGCACTGGCACTGACGCCGTACTTGCTGATCAAGGTGTCGTGGGTGGTCGGTTCGCTCCTGGGGCTGCTGCCGGCCGGGACCGGGTTCGGCAAGGTGGAGTGGGTGGTGCTCAACAGCGCAACGATCGGTATGGCAGCGACCGGTATCGCGGTGGCGCTCGCGCTGGTACGGCCGTGGGGGATGCGCCTACCGGGAGCTCCGTTGGCTTTCTGCGCTTGGGTGGGTACGGGGTTCCTCGTCCCGGTGTTGCCGTACGCCGTCCTCAGTCCGCTGCTGGGCTCGGCGGATGGCAATCCGAAGAGTGAGGGTGACGCGGGCCCGTCGATGCCGGGCTGGGAGGCCGCGCTGGTTCAGATCGGCTTTGTAGGCATGGGGCTGGGTCTGGCCATCGCACCACCCACGTACTTGCGGCGACGCTGGCCGGACGCGTTCACGGGTCGGCTCGGCGACGGTGGAGTGGGTACGCCAAGGGTGCCGCCATGGATGGCCGTGGTCGGCGCCACCGTCGGTCTCATCTGGCTGTACTGGGCGGCGGGCGGCACCGCAGGTGTAATCCACCGCGGCGAGCGGGACCTCGCTTGGCACGTGCTGTCCGGAGTCTTCGGGCTCTGGGCGTTCGTGGCGTCCGCCGCCACCTGGGCTGCCGTCCGTGGCCGGCCCGCACGAGTACCTCGGTGGGGCCCCATGGTGCTCGGCTGGCTCGGCTCGGGCTCGTTGTTCGCCTGGAGCGGCTGGAAGCTTCCGTTCACCCTGTACCTGGCGGTCGCGCAACCGGCCGATGCGGCCCTGCCGGAAAGCCTCGCGCTCGCGGCACTCCTGCACTTTGCCGCGGTATGGACGGGCGCCGCGATGCTGCGAGCGCTCGTTCGTACGCGGCTGGTGTCATCGAACTCATAGCCGAACCTGTCCTCCGTGCGTGACTCGACAGGCTGAGCGCTTCAATGAACGAGGTCGAGCGACCGATCCCGACTGGATCACCCCAGGTCGAACGCGTTCGGCAGGCCGGCCTTGAAGCGGAAGTGGTCGTGGCGCTTGAGGCTCTCGAGCTCCGGCGGCCGGAACAGCGGGGTGACCGTGCAGCGCGGCGCACTCGAACCTGCTTGATCCAGAAGGGCGTTGACCGCCTGACGGGCCGAGGCGTTCGCGCCCTCCATGGTGGCGAGGTCGATGTCCACGGCGACGTAATCCCCGGACAGGAAGAAGTTCGGGACCGTGGTCCTGGCCGATGGGCGGTTGTGCAGCGTGCCCACGGGGTGGATCAGCAGCTCGTCCTGGTTGGTCGGGTGCGGGGTGCCGATCCCGTCCACTCCGGGGTCCAGGAACCACGAGTGCAGCGTGCCGTCGCGCAGCACTGTCTTGCCGGTGTCGTTGAGTGCGTCCTTGAGCTGTGCCCACACCTCGCGTGCGACCTCCTCGCGGGTGCACTGTTTGGCCGTTTTGCCGTACAGGACGCCAGGCTTGTCCCACTCGGAGATATCCACCGACAGACACTCCTTGGCCACGCCGTCGCCGTAGTCGGCGGCGAAGTCACGCCCTGGCCAGTGCCGGGCCTGGGCGATCGCGGTCAGTGACCATGGCGAGTCGATGCAGTTGAAGTGGCCCTGTACCACGGGCGGCGTCTCGGTCAGATAGAACTGAAGGCCCGTCATCCAGTCCGTCTGCAGCTTGTCGCAGCGCGCCAACTGTGGGTCGGCAGCGCGTAATCCGGCACTCCAGGTGCGCCGCGCGTGCTCCACCGGCATGGCGGAGACATAGTGATCGGCGGTAATGGAGCGACGGACGCCGTCCGCGTCCTCGATGACGGCCTCGGAGACCCGCCCGTCTCCGCCCAGCCTCACCTCGTGCACGGTCCAGCCGATACGGAACTCCACGCCCAGGGAAGTGAGATGAGCCACCCAGGGGTCGATCCAGGCCTCATTGGTGGGTGCGTTGAGGATCCGGTCGGGTGGGCCGTCCGCACCCCGTCCGAGCGCGTTGAAAACGAAGGCCTCGCCGAGGGTGCCGACCGTGCGGGTGCTGGCCTCCTCAGCCTTGGTGGCGACGATGTTGCGGGTGACGCCGACCGCGAGGATGCGCTGGTACTCCCTCGACATCTGCCCGGCGCGTACGAAGGTCCACCAAGGGGTGGCCTCCCAGGTGGAGTTGCGGCGCGCGTCGCAACTCGTCAGGAAAACGACGGCGCGGTTCACGAAGTACGCGATCTCATGGAGAGGAAGATGGAATCCCGTCTCCAGGAGACCGGTGAGGGCGCGTCTGATGTCGTCGAGGGTGAGCTCGGCGGGCTCCTTCTCCCCGGGGATGGGTATCCGCAGATCCTCGCGGCCGTTGTTCCGCGCGAACATCATCTCCTTGGGTGCGATCAGGTTGTCCCAGACGCCGCCTGCGTTCCCGGGAAAGGGGATGCGCCGCATCGTGTCGGGGAGGTTGTGGTAAATCCCCGGGATGAAGCGGAACCCGTGCTCCGCGGGCAGTGGCTTGCGGCTTCCCTTCGCGCTGTCCGGTACGTCCATGGAGCGGGCCTTGCCGCCGAGCGCCCGGCGCTCGTAGACGGTCACCGCGAAGCCCCGCTCGGCGAGTTCATGCGCCGCCGTCAGCCCGGCGACGCCACCGCCGAGCACGGCGACGGCCTGCTGCCGTCCCTGCGCCGGTGCCGCTGAAGCCGCCGTGCCGGTGCCCAGCGCCACCGCCCCGCTTGCGGCCGCGGCCCCCACGACAAAGGTGCGTCGCGTGCTGCCCGTTCGCCCCATGACCGGTCTCCCCTACCGTCGGTAACGCCTGCGGTCCGGCGGAGGAGCCTAAGGGAGCACCCCTCGACGCGGAAGGCATGGACATGACTGACGTGGGCATGCGCTCGAATGTGGCGCGTTTGCGTTGCCGGAGAGCCGGTCGCATCACCGCCAGGGGTGATCGAAGTGGCGTAGACGGCATGCCGCACAGGAACCGAGCAGCGTCGTCGACGGTGACGGAGCCGGGTGGCCAAGAACCGGGTAGCGCAGGGTGGGGGATCGCACTTGGGTTCGTCCGGGCGCGGGGCGATTACGCCGAGGCCGTGTAGGGCGCGCTTCACCTCGGGGTACTGGCCGCGCGACTCTTCCAGACGCCGTTGGAGTCCGCGATGCTGTCGCGGCCTTGTCGAGGGACTCGTAGATCGCCGTGGTCCGCTGTTCGAACCTGGGAGGGCGCCGCCGGTGTCGGCGGTGCCCTGCTGAGCACGTGGACAGACGTCCGGCAAGGTGCGGCACCGGACGATTCCGGCGCCGCACCTTCCGTTGGCGCGGTGGTGGCAGGCAGCGTATCGATCAACGTTCTTCAACAATGAACCCCAGGTCGCTGACCTGGGGTTTTCATTGGTGCGGGTGACGAGAATCGAACTCGCGCTCTCAGCTTGGGAAGCTGCGGGCATGTGCGGTTCGTCTGGGCTCTGACCTGCGCGTACGGCTACGGTGAGGCCCCGCGGGGATGGGTCGCTTTCACCGTGGTTCCCCGCTGTTCCCCGTCGTTTCTGGTGCGGTAGTGGTGCACGTCGTGACGTCGCTGGCACCTACTCGTCATCGGTGTCAGAGGCGGGAAGGATGGCCGCCGTGACCGCCCGCGTTGATGTCAGAGGTGGACGTCAAAGGCCCCGGACCATGATCGGTCCGGGGCCTTTTGGCTGGTGCCCCCGGCAGTATTCGAACCTGCGACACCCGCTTTAGGAGTTTTCCGTGAGCGAGCCTGTGACCTGCGGAAACGCCCACTTCGGGGTGCCTGGCCTGGGAAAACACCCCTCCGTAGTTCTCGCGTGTTCACGCGGTTTCCCGGCCCCATGTGTGCTGGATCCGTTCTGCCAGCAGCTTTTGACGGGGGATCCGCTGCTCATGCAAGTGCTTCTGCGGGATGGCTTCTTGCCTCGAAGGACGAGCCGAAACGTGGTCGGGGGATGCGCCCTCTGTTCTCGACCGGTCACGCTTCTGCTTGCAGCCCCGGGAACAGGGTGCGAGTGCGGTGGGGGTCGGGAGCAATGAAGACCCCGTCGGCCGTGACGAGGATCGCGTCAGGGTCTGTCTGGATGGTGATCGACCCGCTCACGAAGATCTTGCGGTCGTCCGTGCTGGTGACGCGGGCGAGGATCCGCAGAGGTGTCTCCAGTGGGACCGGGCGGTGGTAGCGCATCTGGAGGGAGACGGTCAGGCCGGGCGTTCCGGCTGCTGCGCAGGCGCGGCCCATGAGTTCGTCCAGGAGCATGGCGCTCATGCCGCCGTGGCCGTAGCCGGGCGGCCCTTCGTGGGCGATGCCGAGCGTGCAGTGACCCACCAGGCCGTCGGCGGTGGGCTTCACCTATACGGGCGGGGCCAGCGGGCTCCCGGCCCCGGTCACAGGGCTGTAGATACGTGTCCCTGTGGGGAACTCGTCCACCTCGGGGATCTCCGCCCGCGACCGCCGTCGGCCCGTCAGCTGGCTGGTGACGGCACGGACGCCGTCCGCCACGCGGTGGAGGGTGTCCGGGGAGGCGGCGGTGCGGACGGTGGCTTCCACCAGAGCGCGCAGTTCGTGGCCGAGGCGGGTTATGGCCGCCCTTTGGTGTTCCAGTTCCTCGGCTGTCGTTCGCGTGGGTTGTGTGGCAGTGCCAGTGGGTGGCGGGTCGGTGAGGGAACTGTGCATCGGGCTTCTCGGTGGAGTGGGCTGGTGGGGTGAGTGCCGGGTGGGGTCAGTCATCGGCCCGGACGAAGACCGGCTTCAGGTGCTTCTCCGGCAGCGCGGTCGGCAGGTCCTCCCAGTCGATGACGTGGGAGACGACTTTCTCGGGGGCGACCTTGCCAGAGGCGGCGAGTTCGAGGGCGTCGGGGATGTGGGCGCGTACGTTGTCGCGGGCGATGCGCAGGGTGACGCCGGTGAGGTACATGTCGAGCAGGGGCAGCTCCCCGGGGCGGAAATGGTTGCCCGCCGACTCGCAGATCCCCTCCGGACTCAGGGACTTGACGGCCAGGCCGAGCTGGTCGACGCGGCCGGTGGCCTCGACGGCGATGTCGTAGCCCTGGGGGATCGGTTCCAGGGCTTCGGCGGTGGCGGCTCCGAACGCGCGAGCCAGGGTGCGGTGTTCGGGGTCGGGGTCGACGTAGAGCACCTCGGAGGCGCCGAGCGCGCGGGCGATGTCGCACACGTAGAGGCCGATGCTGCCGCGGGCGACGACCAGGACGCGTGCTCCGGGGCGGGCCTTGAGGTGAGGGGCGACCAGGCGCCAGGCCAGGGACCAGTTGTCGCTGGCGGACGCCATGGCGACCGGGTCCAGCCCGGCCGGTAGCGGGACCAGCATGGCGTCGGCGTAGGGCACGTGGACGAGGTCGGAGAAGAGCCCGCCCCAACTGCCGCCGATCGGTGCGCCGTACATCGCCATGTAGGGGACGGCGGTGCAGTGCGCGGTCAGCCCGGCCCGGCAGCGCTCGCAGGTACCGCAGTTGACGGACCAGGGGACGACGACCAGGTCACCAGGGGCTACGGCGGTGACGGCGTCGCCGGTTTCGACGACCCGGGCGACACACTCGTGGCCGAGGGCAAAGGGCGGCTCGATGAAACCGTGCCCGGCCAGGATGGAGGAGTCCACGTCGCAGGAGGTGGCGGCCACCGGTGCGACGATCGCCTCCCCGTCGGACTGGAGTTTCGGGTCGGGTGTCTCGCGCCACTCGACGGTGCGCTTGGCGACATAGGTCAGTTCACGCATCGGTGCGCTGTCCCTTCGCCAATGCCACCAGGTCGTCGTAGCGAATCACGGAGCCGCCCGCGCCCCACATGCCGTCGGGCTGCTCATGCACCAGCACCCACACCCGCAGGGCGTCGTCCGGGCCGAGGCCGGCCGCGGCCAGGACGTTCTTGGTCGCCTCCTCGACCAGGCCCGCCTTGCGGCGCTCGGACAGGGCTCCTTGCGGGACGGTGACCTCTACCAGGAAGCGCGGCGCGTCGTCCTCGGCGGTGGTCTGGGCATCTTCCGGCAGTTCGGTGAGGTAGCTCCACGCCTGGGCGCGGAAGAACGCCGTGTCGGGTGCGCCCTCCCAGCGCAGCAGCACGGCGGCGAGGTCGCGCTGGATGCTCTGGCGGCCTTGTTCGGTCAGTGCGCCGGCCGGGGCCGTGAGCCGGATCATCGGCATGGGCATACCTCTCTTCGTTTCGTTCGACTCTTCGCTCGACGACGCAGTTCTATGACGGTCGTTATAAGCGACGGTCACGCTAGACTATGACGGCCGTTATAGCCAGTGGGGTCAGAAGGGATCGTGTACGTGACCAAGCCCAGCCCGGCGGCGCGCGAGCGGATTGTGGCCGGTGCGGCCGACATGATCAGCCGGCGTGGTCTGAACGCGACGAGCATCCGTGAGATGGCCAAGCACGCCAGGGCGCCGCTCGGCTCGACGTACCACTACTTCCCTGAAGGCAAGCAGCAGTTGGCCACCGAGGCCGTCCGCTATACGGGCGAGTGGGTCGCGCGCCGTCTGCGGAAGGAGCTGGAGGCGGGGCCGGTCGCCGGGTTGCGGGCGTTCCTCGCCCTGTGGCGCAAGATCGTCGTCGACAGTGACTTCAGGGCGGGCTGCCCGGTTCTCGCCGTCTCCATCGAGGAGCCGCCCACTGACGAGACGCCCCCCGCCGTGGTAGCCGCCGCAGACGTCTTCACCGCATGGGAGAGCCTGCTGTCCGCCTCGCTGCGCGAGCGTGGCGCCGAGCGCGAGGAGGCGGTCCAGCTCGCCACCCTCGTCGTCGCGGCCGTAGAGGGGACCGTGGCCATGTGCCGCGCCAAGCGCAGCATCGAGCCCCTCGACCGCACTGCGGAGCAACTGCAGGCGCTGATCCTCGCCACGATCAAGGGCTGAGTCGGCCCGCGCTCGACGCCTCGGGCTTCAGACGCCCAGCGCGGCGCGGACGGCCTTGACCCTCTCCTCCGTGAACACCCCGCTGTCGAGGAGCGGGAGAACGGACAGTACGCCCCCGGACGAGCCCCAGCTGCCCTCGTCGATCACGCGGAAGTTGACCCACCACGTCGGTGACGGCTTCTCCAGTCCGAAGGCCGCCGCCAGTGCGGCAAGGACGCGCTCGATGACCTGGCCTCGTACGTCCGGCTGCCAGGCGGCGTCCATGACCGCGATGTCGATCACCATCACGTCGAGTTCCTGGTCGGCGTCCGAAAGCAGCCGTCCGCCGATCGCCATCATGTCCCGCTCGCGCTCGACGAAGTGCACCTGGAACCCGACGCGGGCGGCCGGAGCCGGCTGCCCCACCTCGGGTACCAGTACCGCGTCCGTCAGCGTCTCGGCCAGCTCGCGGCGCTGCTCCAGGCCCAGGCGGCCCCTCGGGGCATTCACGGTAATGATCGTCACAGCATCCTCCTATGACAGTCGTTATAGAGGTCGGCATATTACACCCGTCTATAACGACTGTCATAGGGGGCGGTGTGGGCGCTCAGTCGGAGATCACGGCGGTGCGGTGGATCCACTCGCTGCCCTGTGCCGCCGTGTGCATGAAGGCGGCCACGTCCGCACGGCTGATTGTCGGGTTGCCCTTCATCGGCAGCCGGTCGTCCGCCCGGTAGGTGCCCTTGACGGGGCCGTGGGTCAGCCTGGTCGGGTACACCACGGTCCAGTCCAGCCCGCTGGAGCGGATGCGCTCGTCCGCGATCGCCTTGTCGGCGTAGATCGACCGCAGCAGCGTGCCGTAGATCAGCTTCTGCGCGCTGCTCGACCAGCCGAAGGTGTGGCCGACACCGAACGAGGACAGCCACACCAGACGGGAGACACCCGCTTCTCCGGCCGCGCCGATCACGGCCGCAGAGGCGCGCGTGAACAAGCCGTCGGCGCGCACCGAATTGCCCCTGCCGAGCGCGGAGACGATCGCGTCGTGCCCGGCCGCCGCGGCGGCGAGGTCGCGGTGCGAGGTGGCGTCGCCGGTGACCGTGGTGACCTGCTCGGCCAGGTCACCCAGGGCCGCCGGATTGCGGACGAAGGCCGTGACCGAGTCGCCGGATCGCACGGCCAGGTCGAGGACATGGCGACCGGTGGGACCGGTCGCACCGAGGATCAGCAGCTTCATGACAGGGGGCTTCTTTCGTGTGCGATGTCAGGAGAGGTCGACGAGGTCTTCGTCGGTGAGGGCGATCGCGGCGGCAGCCATGTTCTCCTCCAGGTGGGAGAGGGATCCCGTGCCCGGGATGGCCAGGGCCACCGGCGATGAGGCCAGCAGCCGGGCCAGGCCGATCTGGGGGACGGTGGCGCGGTGCCGGGCCGCCACCTTGGCCAGACGCTCGTCGTCGAGTTCCCGACCGCCACCCACCGGGAAGAAAGGCACGAAGGCGATGCCGGACTCCTCGCATGCGGCCAGGACGTCCGCTTCGTCGCCCTGGGCGGCGTGGTTCTGCACGGCAGTGACAGGTGCGATGGCGCGAGCCTCCGCGAGATGACCGGTGTCGACGTTGCTGAGGCCGAGGTGACGGATCAGGCCCTCCTCACGCAGCGCCGCGAGCGCCTCGAAGCGCTCGGCGAGGGACTCACCCTGCGGGGGTTCCATGGCGCCGATGCGCAGGTAGACCAGGTCGAGGCGGTCCACGCCCAGGCCGTCGAGGTTGGCTTCGACAAAGCCACGCATGTCGGCCGGGGTGCCGTGGGAGAGGCCGTCGGGGCCGACGACTGGGCCCACCTTGGTGGCGATGACCAGGTCGGACGGGTAGGGGTGCAGGGCCTCACGGATCAGGGTGTTCGCTCGCACCGCACCGCCGGCGCTGAAGTAGAAGTCGGCGGTGTCGATGTGGTCGACCCCGAGTTCGACGGCGCGGCGCAGTACGGCACGGCCGGCCTCGGGGTCGCGGGCGGGACCGCCGATGCCGTCCTTGGAAGGCAGGCGCATGGCGCCGAAGCCGAGCAGGTTGACGGGGAGGTCGCCGCCGAGGCGGAAGTCATTGCTCATGAGCTCCAGCCTGCAAGGCTCGGCATCGGCCGACGAGCCCGTGGCATGTTGCTGCCACCGGCACAATGGACGTATGCCACAGGTCGTGATGCTTCGCGGTGATCTTGAATTCTGGGCGCGGATCAAGCCCTTGACGGAGTCCAACGACGTGGAATGGGTCAACGTCGCCCGCGACCTGGACACCTGGCCCGGCGCCCGTGAGGCCGCCCGCCTGACGATGCGTCGTGACGGGGCAGTTCAGGCCCGCAAGCTGTACAGCCCCGCCGTGCTCGCCGAAGAGCGCGACCGGGAGGCCCTGCGCGAGATGGCTGCCCACGGCATGCGGATCAGGATCACCGCCACCCCGTTGTCCCGGGGAACCTTCTTCATCGACCGGCGAACCATGATCCTCACCAGTCCCATGACGTCCGCCCCGGCCGCTCACGGACACCGCACGTACACCATGAGCGCCGCGCCGGCCTTGGTCGACGGGGCGTACGCGCTGTTCGAAGCCGCTTGGGAGAGCGCGACCGACCTCGCTGCCTTCCTCAGTCCGCAACGGCCCCTGATCGACGCCCAGACCGGCAGGGTCCTGCGCGCCTTGACCTCCGGCATCACCGACGAGACAGCCGCACGGGAACTCGGCATGTCGCTGCGCACCTACCGCCGCCGGGTCGCCGAACTGCTCGTCACCCTCAACGCGGGCTCCCGTTTCCAGGCCGGAGTACGCGCCGGCGAGATGGGCCTGACCCGGGGGTGATCACCGCCGTCAACTGACAGGCTCGGATACGGATACGGTTCCAGCCGACCACCATCCCCTACAGGTCTCTCACTCGTGCAGCGATTCCAAGAGGCGGGGAGCTGACCTGGGGTTCTTGGGGCAGATGCGGGCCGACCTACGGAAACGGCTCTCGGTAGTTCTCAATGCTCGACGCCGCTTCCCAGGCTCATGTGCCCTGGATGCGTCTCGCAGCCATCTCACCAGAGGGCCACCTGTTCTGCCGCTGAGCTGGTTTTGGGCGGGGACGTCGCCAGGGCCACCCTGGTTTTGGTGTTGATGGCACGAGGTTCAGTCGTCACGACGCCTGCATCACGCAGTTGGCGCACGGCGTTGATCACTTGGGCGGGGCGATAGACCGTTTCCAAAAGGGCATATCGCTGAAGTTCCGGGATGGTTAGCCCGTTAACGCCTCGGAGATGGAGTCGTGCAGGATGCGTCGCAGCGGAGCCGTATCCGGTTCGAGTTCGAGGTCCAGCATCTGCTGTTGTGTGTCCCGGGGGTCCCGGTACCGCACACCGTAGGAAGGATCCACCTTCCACATGGCATCCTTCATCTTCTCCAATCCTCGTTCGTGCTGGGTGCCGAAGATCAAGTAGAGCTTCCTGCCGCCCTCGTCGACCATCTCGAAATACAGCGTGTGCGAGAAGCGGGCCCGGCGCAGAGTCTCCCGATACTGCTCGCGCAGGAACGCGAACTTCTGCGAGGAAGGCTGCTGGAACACGGCCTGCCAGTCCTGGTTGCCGAAGGCTTCGTCGCCACGTTGACGGTAGCCGTCGTGCTTCTCTGCGAACCGGGTGAGGAAGCTGGGCTCGAAGGTCACCATCACTTCGGTGCTGCGGTAGCGCCCCAGCTCGTCCAGTAGCGAGTACGGGATGTCAGGTCCACCGAAGCTGTCCAGGAGGACGAAGAGTGGCTTCTCCAGCGCGCCGATGCTGCGCATTTTCTGCAGGAGCGACGGGTGGAATTCCCCGTGCCGTATGTCGACGGCCAACCGTTTGGCGATGGGTTCCGTGTGCCTGGAACGGACGCCACCGCACTCGGCGTCCCTCCCGCGACCCTGCTCCTACCGCTCGCGTTGGCGACCGCTGCTGACCGGAGGGGGTGCTAATTGGCGCGCGTCTGGATTGAGGACCGCATAGGGCACGCGGCCTACGTGCGGGCCGTGGCTGAGGCCAAGCAGGCAGGGCGTACGCCACCCGGGCGCTACCGCGTGCGCTGGTACGGCCCGGACGGTAAGCCCAAGATGAAGACCCTGGCCGGCAAGATCGACGCCGACGTCGAACGGCTCAGGATGGAGTCCCGCCTCAATGACGGCTCCTACCGCGATCCGGCCGCGGCACGCGTGAAGTTCGCTGAGGTGGCGGACTCCTGGCTTGCTGCCCAGCTGCACCTCAAGCGATCAACTCGCAACCGATACCGCGGTGTTCTCGACGTTCATGTGATCCCCCGATGGGGCACCACGCCCCTCGACCGCATCCATTTCGAGGAAGTCGCCGAGTGGCTCGCCGACATGCTATCCGGCCAGGCGACGGGCGGCCGGAAGCTCAGCCCGCGCTCGGTCCGCAAGGCGTACGTCATCCTCAGGCAGATCCTTGGCTACGCGGTCAAGTCCCGTCGCCTGGCGGTCAATCCGGCTGTCGGAGTGCCGCTCCCGAAAGCGGCACCGACCGACCAGGTCTACCTCGACGACATGCAGGTCGACGCTCTGGCCAATGCGGCAGGTACCTACCGCGTGTTCATCCTGCTGCTGGCCTACACCGGTCTGCGCTGGGGCGAGGCATCTGCGCTGAAGGTGGGCCGTGTCGACCTCGACGCCTGCCGGGCGCACATCGTCGAGGCGTACGTCGAGGACAACGGCAAGCTCTACCTCGACACCCCCTCGACACCCCAAGAACCACGAGCGTCGGTCCGTACCGATCCCACGGTTCCTGGCCGAGGAGCTGAAGCCCCACGTCCAGGGGCGGGGCGACGAGGCACTCCTCTTCACCGCCCCGCAGGGTGGACCGCTACGAGCCCGCAACTTCCGTCAGCGCTTCTTCGCGCCGGCCGTCGTGAAGGCCGACTTGGGGCACCTCAAGGTCACCCCGCACAAGCTGCGCCACACGGCAGCCTCGCTCGCCATCGCCAGCGGCGCGGACGTCAACGTCGTACAGACGATGTTGGGCCACAAGTCCGCGACGCTGACCCTGGACACGTACGGGCACCTCTTCCCGGACCGTCTGGACGAGGTCTCGAAGAAGATGCACAAGCGCCGCGCCAAGCAACTGGCCAAAGCGAAGGCCAAGCTGCAGAAGGCTGAGCGGATGGCCCGCGAGGCCGCCGAGGCGGTGGCCGCCCTGGAGGAGGATGCCGCGTGATGTGTGCCTAATCCGTGCGGGGAGCTGCAGCCCGAAGGGTCCGTCCCACCGCACTGTTGCGGTGGGGCGGACCTTTGCGTATTCCCTTGGGTCAGGTTAGCCACGCGGTCGGCGGCCTTCCTCCCGACCTCGGTCCATCGCAGCAGCGGCCGCATCCGCGGCCAGCCGCTCGATCTCCTCGGGCACCCCTCGCTCGTCGAGCACGAAGAGCCGGCCACCGACGAGACGGGTGGTCGTCTTCCAGCCGAGACGGCACCCTGCTTCCCGAGCGGCATGACGAACGTCCTTGAGTTCGCCCATCTCCGCAAGATCGTCGCCGCTCAGGACCAGCTGCCCGTGGTAGCCCTGGTACTCGGGTCTGAGTACGGCCCGCATCATCGACTCAAGCCGGTCGATCAACTTCTCGTACCGGCGTCGAGCCAGCTCATCCTTGACGGGCATCCTGCACAGCTCCCCACCGGCCTCACCCACGGCATGTGTGCCATATATGTGCTGCAGGCACAGAAGCCCTCCCGTCCGATGGGCGGAAGGGCCTCTGACCAGGTGTTTCTCTGTGCCCCCGGCAGGATTCGAACCTGCGACACCCGCTTTAGGAGAGCGGTGCTCTATCCCCTGAGCTACGAAGGCAGTGGCATCGGACGCAAGCAGCGGCGTGCCTGTGGTCTGGGAGGACCACAGGCGTCAGCGTACCGGATACGGGTCGGGTGGGTGTGGGGGTCAGGTCAGGGGGACATGGGTGAAGCGGCCGGCGGTGCGGAGGTCCGACTCGATGCGGGTGGCCGTCGAGGTCAGTTCGGGGAGCAGGTCCGTCACGCACTCCCGCAGGGTGTGACGGCTGGCGTGCATCGCTGTGTTCAGGGCGGCCACCACCCTTCCGGACCGGTCGCGGACGGGGACCGCGAGGGAGCGGAGGCCCTCTTCCAGTTCCTCGTCGACCAGGGCGTAGCCCTGGGAGCGGATCGAGGCCAGGCCGAGTCGTGCTTCGTCGCGTGTGTCCGCCAGCAGGACGCGGCCCAGTGCCGTCGCGCGGGCCGGCAGGCGCGTGCCCACCGTGATGTTCACGCTCATCACCCGGCCCGTCGTCACCCGGGCCGTGCACTGGATCTCCTCACCCGAGTCCGAGAGCACCGCCAGCGACGTCGACTCGTGGATGCGGGACGTCAGGTCGGACAGGTGGGGCTGGGCGATCTCGGGCAGGGACGTGCGGGAGAGGGGTGGGAAGCCCAGGGAGAGGACCCGGGGGGTCAGGGTGAAGGTGCGGGGGCTCGGGGTGGTCACCAGGTCCAGGTGTTCGTAGGTGATGAGTGCGCGGCGGGCCGTCGCCCGGGCCAGGCCCGTCGCCTGGGCCACCTCCGTGAGGGTCAGCTCCGGCCTGCCCTCGCCGAAGGCCGTGAGGACCGTCAGGCCCCGGGCCAGGGATTCGATGAAGTCGCGGCCCAGCCGCTGCTTGGACGCGCCCGTCCAGAGAGCGAGGTTCGAGGGGGGCGGGCCCGGCTCCGGGGGCGGTGTGCGGTGCAGTTCGCGTTCCATCTCCGCCACCGCCGAGCGCAGCCTCGGCAGCAGGGTCGTGCGCAGGTCGTGTGCGGTGTGCCGGCTCGTGTGGCTGACCACGCTCGCCACGCAGGCGATCCTCCGGCGGTCGCCCGGGTGCGGGGACCGGACCGGTACCGAGACCGCCACCAGGCCCGGTTCGATCAGTTGGTCGTCCAGGGCCCAGCCGTTCGCTGCGGCCTCTTCCGTGCGGGCGACGAAGGCCTCGGCGGCTCGTTCGTCCGCTCCGTACCTGCGTGGCGGTACGGCCGTGAAGGACAGGTCCCTCGGGTCCGACGCCCTGCGGTTCCGCCAGTGCCGCCAGTCGGTGTCGGTCCACTCCGTCGCGAACAGCGGGCCCGGCGCGGTGCGTTCGGCGGGGAGCAGGTCGCCTATGCGGAAGCTCAGGGACATCGCGCGGCGGCGGGTCGCCTGGTGGATGAAGCGGATGCCGTCGCGGTCGGCGACCGCGAGGGAGACCGACTCGTCCAGTTCGTCGGCCAGGGCGTCCGCCCGGGCGGAGAGGAGAGCGGGGAGGCGCAGGGCGGAGAGGTAGGCGTTGCCCAGTTCCATCAGGCGCGGGGTCAGGTGCACGTCCCTGCCGTCCACGCGGACGTAGTCCATGCGGGCGAGTGTGGCCGTGATGCGGTCGACCGTGGAGCGGGCGAGGCCGGTGGCCCGTTCCAGGGCGCTGAGGCTCAGCGTGCCGTCCGCCTCGGTCAGTTCCCGCAGGACCGCGATGCCGCGGATCAGCGGCGTGACGGCCTCGGCGGGTGCCCCCGTCTTCCCGTCGGCCGGTGGGGCCGCGCCCTCGTGGTCGTCGTTCCTGGGTTTCGCTGGCATCGGCTCTCCGGTACGGCGGTCGCGGCAGGCCTACCGTAATCCGGAATCGGCCCCATGCCCGTTCGCCGATCGCCCCAGTGCCGGCGGCGGCCTTCCCGTCCCTGGTGCCGGCGGGGCCTCCCCGTCCCTGGTGCCGGTGGCGGCCTCCCTCCCCCCCGGCGCCCCCGCTGCCTACTCCCGCGTCACCCGCACCCGGTGGTCCCCCGCCAGATCCGCCCCCGCCACCGTGATCGTGACCCCCCTGCGCGGATCCCTGAAGGTCTCCCCGGGCCTGAACGGCGCGTCGGACAGCTCCGCGTGGACGTTGGGCGCGCGCGTGCAGCCGCCGCTGTCGCGGCGGGAGTCGAAGACGGTGACCGGGCCCATGCCCGTGTCCACCTCGGCGTCGACCTTGTAGATCAGGACGCCCGGGCGGCACACCGACTCGTCGTTGCCGCCGCGGGTGCGCAGTTCGACGGCGTAGCCGGATCGGCTGTCCAGGGGGACGAAGACCAGTTTGGAGCCGCCCGTGCGGGCCAGCGGCGTCAGGGTGTGCTCCGTGGTGCCGGGGACCGATACGCAGTGCACCTGTGCGGCGTCCAGCCAGCCCAGCTTCCACTTGTGCCAGCCGAGGAGGTCGTTGTTGGCGCCCCAGTCCTCGCTCATGATGTCCCAGTGGCCGACCGCGCCCCCGCCTTCCGCGGTGTACAGGTCGGGCAGGCCGAAGACGTGGCCGTTCTCATGGGGGAGGACGCGGTAGCCGGTGCGGCGGTAGGAGCCGGAGCCGTCGTCCTGGCGGGAGTAGACGAAGGAGGCGTTGGCCACGGGTATGCCGTCGGCTGTCGGGGCCTCGGGGTTGCCGGCGAAGGTGACCGAGAGGACGGTGTCGAGGGCGGAGGGGCCGGCGTTCGGGGTGACCAGCACGTTCATCAGGTCGTATGCACGGAAGTCCACCTTCGGGTCGGCGGCGGCCACGAGGTCCTGGACCAGCGCGCGGTACCCGGGGTCGAAGGGGGCGCCGCGCTCTATGCCGTACTCCTCGAAGGACTTCGGCATCCGCAGCCACTCCGGGATCGGGGTCTCGGGGCGGTAGTCGAGGCGGCCGTAGGAGCTGGTGCGGAACCAGTGCCGGGTCTGCGGGAAGAACTCCCGGTAGCGGTCCAGGGCCTCGCCCTCGCCGGGTGCGTCGGAGAAGTCGATCATCAGGGTGAGGGCGCGGACGGTGCCGGTGGAGCGGGCGTAGCCGGCGGTGGTGGGAATGCCCTCGGACATCTGGACCTGGCGGGCGCCGCGGATCATGCAGGGGGCGTGCGCCGAGGTGCGGGACAGGGAGATCGGGCCCGCTCCGGCCGTGCCGGCGCCCGGGGCGAGGTGGCCGGTGCCGGCCGAGGTGCTGACCGTGAAGGTCAGGGCGGTCACGCAGGCGAGGGCGGCCAGACGCCGCCGGGGTATCCGGCGGCCGGGCGGCCCCGAGCCGTACGACCGGGGGCGCTGGGGCTGCGGCTGCATGCAAGGGACCTGCAAGGGACCTCCCGCGCCACGGCAGCCTCCGGTCTCCGGCTGCACCCATGCGATCACCCTGCGTCGGGGGGTGTGGGGGGCGCGCGTTGGAGGAGACCGATCGTGGGTTTCCCGTCAGTAGCGGTGGTCCTGCCGGAACCGTGACCCAGGTCACAAATAAAAAGCCCAGGTGCGGGAAATACCGGGGACCCAGTCCCCGTTTAGCCATGTGTCCGACTGAAACGGGGAGCCTCTCCCCGGATCGCGTCACCGCACACTCAGACCACTCAGGAGTACGCCGTGCAGACCGCCACCCCCGCACCGCGCAAGGCGCCCCGGCCCCGTGCCGACGCCCTGCGCAACCGGGAGCGGATCGTCACCGCCGCCCGGGAGATGTTCGTCGAGCACGGCCCCGAGGTGCCGCTCGACGACATCGCCCGCCGGGCCGGCGTGGGCAACGCCACGGTGTACCGCAACTTCCCGGACCGCGACGCGCTCGTGCGCGAGGTCGTCTGCTCCGTGCTGGACCGTACGGTCGCGGCGGGCGAGCTCGCGCTCGCGGAGACCGGGGACGCCTTCGAGGCCCTGGAGCGCTTCGTGCACACCTCCGCCGACGAGCGGATCAGCGCGCTGTGCCCGATGGTCTCGAGCACGTTCGACGAGAACCACCCCGACCTGGAAGCTGCGCGCGAGCGCGTGGAGCGGATCCTCCAGGAGGTCATGGACCGCGCCAAGGCGGCCGGCCAGCTCCGCCCCGACGTCGGCGTCGGTGACGTGATGGTCGCCGTGGCCCAGCTCAGCCGGCCCCCGGCCGGCACGGCGTGTTTCAGCGCCGACTCGTTCGTACACCGTCATCTTCAGCTGTTCCTGGACGGACTGCGGGCCCCGGCCCGTTCCGCCCTGCCGGGCGCGGCAGTGACCATGGAGGACCTCCGCCAAGCCTGACCGATCAGTTCCGGGCGCCACCTCAGTCAGCACACACAGCTCACGGCCGAGCCGGTCGTCGAGTCGTCCCTCAGCGACACCCTTTTCGTCACCTTTTCCGTCACTTTTTCCGACACTTGTCCCGAAGTGGGTATCCCCATGTCTGAAACAGCCTCAAAGGCACTCGGCGCCCCGGCGGCTTCGCCGGACGCCGGCCGCTGGAAAGCGCTCGTCTTCATCGCGCTGGCCCAGCTGATGGTCGTCCTGGACGCCACCATCGTGAACATCGCCCTGCCCTCCGCCCAGCAGGACCTGGGCATCTCCGACGGCAACCGGCAGTGGGTCGTCACGGCCTACGCCCTCGCCTTCGGCGGTCTGCTCCTGTTCGGCGGCCGGATAGCCGACCTGTGGGGCCGCAAGAAGGCCTTCGTCGTGGGCCTGGGCGGATTCGCCGTGGCGTCCGCGCTCGGCGGTGCGGCCACCAACGAGGCGATGATGTTCGGCGCCCGCGCGCTCCAGGGTGTCTTCGGAGCCCTGCTCGCGCCCGCCGCGCTCTCCCTGCTGGCCGTGATGTTCACCGACGCCAAGGAGCGCGCCAAGGCGTTCGGCATCTACGGTGCGATCGCCGGTGGCGGCGGTGCCGTCGGTCTGATCCTGGGCGGCTTCCTCACCGAGTACCTGGACTGGCGCTGGACGTTCTTCGTGAACATCCCGTTCGCCATCGTCGCCGCGGCCGGTGCGTACTTCGTCATCCGCGAGCCGGAGGGCGGCCGCAACCGCTCCCCGCTCGACATCCCGGGCGTGGTCCTGTCCACCCTCGGCCTGGTCGCCCTGGTCTACGGCTTCACCCGCGCCGAGTCCGAGGGCTGGAGCGACTCCGTGACGATCGGCATGTTCGTGGCCTCCGCCGTCCTGCTCGCGACCTTCGTGGTCGTCGAGTCCCGGGTGAAGGCACCGCTGCTGCCGCTGCGCGTGATCACCGAGCGCAACCGCGGTGGTGTCTACCTCTCCCTCGGTCTCGCGATCATCGCGATGTTCGGCCTGTTCCTCTTCCTGACCTACTACCTCCAGATCGTGAAGGGGTACTCGCCGGTCAAGACCGGGTTCGCGTTCCTGCCGATGATCGTGGGCATGATCACGGGTTCCACCCAGATCGGCACCCGTCTGATGACCCGGGTCGCGCCGCGCCTGCTGATGGGCCCCGGCTTCCTGGTCGCCGCGCTCGGCATGCTGCTGCTGACCCGGCTGGAGATCGGCTCCTCGTACGCGGCCCTGCTGCTGCCGGCGATGCTCCTGCTCGGCCTGGGCATGGGTACGGCCTTCATGCCGGCCATGTCGCTGTCCACGCAGGGGGTGGAGCCGCGGGACTCCGGTGTCGCCTCCGCGATGGTCAACACCTCGCAGCAGGTGGGCGGCGCGATCGGTACGGCCCTGCTGAACACCATCGCCGCCTCGGCGACCACGGCGTACGTCGCCGACCACATCGCCGGGGCGACCAGCCGGTCCCAGCAGCAGCTGGTCCAGCTGGAGGCCATGGTGGAGGGCTACACGAGCGCCATCTGGTTCGCCGTCGGCATCCTCGTCGTGGCCGCCGCGATCGCCCTGACCTTCGTCAACGCCGGCCGTCCGGGCAGCACGCCCGTGACCGGCTCCGGTTCCGGCGAGGGCGTGGCGGACGAGGTGCAGATCCCGGTCGTCGCCCACTGACGGCACCCGGAAACACCCCTTCGGGCCCTCCGTAGGTACGAGGAGGGGACGCCTCGTACCTACGGATTCCAGGACCTGCCCCGGCTCAGCGGAGCCAGGGCAGGTCCGCACCCGCTTCGGCCGGCTGGAGTCCCTCGGCGATGATCCGCATGATCTCGCCGAGGGACTTCTGCTGTTCCGGGGTGAGCCGGTCGAAGACCGCCTGGCGTACGGCCTCGACATGGCCCGGCGCGGTCTGCCGCAGTACCTCGTAGCCCTGGTCCGTGAGCACGGCGAACTGGCCCCGCTTGTCGTCGGGGCAGTCCTCGCGGTGCACCCAGCCGTTCTTCTCCAGGCGCGCGATGGCGTGCGACAGGCGGGAGCGGGTGATCTTCGCCAGCATCGCGAGCTCCGTCATCCGCAGCCGCCGCCTCGGCGCCTCGGCGAGCTTGACCAGAAGGCCGTAGTAGACGTGCGGCATGCCCGCGTCGCGTTGGAGCTGACGGTCGAGATGGTCGTCGAGGAGGGTGACGCCCTCCATGAACGAGCGCCAAACGCGCTGCTCCTCCTGGGTGAGCCAGCGCGGTTCCGGAGGCTCTGCCGCGGAGCCCGGTGCCGATGCGGATGCGGGTGCCTTCATGTCTTCCACTCTACGTGGCCCCTCCTTGAACTTTAAACAAATGGCCCGTACAGTTTTGTTAGGGAACCATGTTTTGGAAGGAGCCGCAGCATGTCCGCCGCCACCCAGGAGCGCATGCCCGCTCTGTACCTCAGCCACGGCGCCCCGCCGCTGGCGGACGACCCGGTCTGGCCCGGTGAACTGGCCGCCTGGTCGGCCGGCCTGCCGCGCCCCCGGGCGATCCTGATGGTCTCCGCCCACTGGGAGGAGGCCCCGCTCGCCATCGGCGCCACCGAGACCGTCCCGCTCGTCTACGACTTCTGGGGCTTCCCCGAGCACTACTACCGGGTGACCTACGAGGCCCCCGGCGCACCGGAGCTCGCCGAGTCGGTACGGAAGCTGCTGCGCGCCCCCGGCGTGCCCGTGCAGGACGTACCCGACCGGGGCCTCGACCACGGGGCGTACGTCCCGCTCGTCGAGATGTACCCGGAGGCCGACATCCCGGTCCTCCAGGTCTCCATGCCGACGCTCGACCCGGTCCGGCTCATGGAGATCGGCCGCAGGCTCGCCCCCTTGCGGGACGAGGGCGTGCTCATCGTCGGCTCCGGCTTCTTCACCCACAACCTGGCCGCGCTCCGGCAGGGCGGCATCCCCGCCTGGTCGGCTGAGTTCGACGACTGGGGCCGGCGGGCGCTGGAGGCGCGTGACGTGGACGCCCTGCTCGACTTCACCCGCAAGTCGCCCGCGGGGCAGCTCGCCCATCCGCGCACGGAGCACTTCGCCCCGCTGTTCGTGACCATGGGTGCGGCCGACGCGGCCGGTGAGCTGGACGCGCACAAGTCGGTGATCGACGGCTTCTGGATGGGGCTGGCGAAGCGGTCGGTGCAGTTCGGCTGAGGCCGCTCCGGGGAAGCCGGGACTACAGGGGCTTCTCGTACCAGGCCACGTCCCAGTAGCGGCCGAACTTGCGGCCGACCTCCCGGTAGGTGCCGACGTACCGGAAGCCGAAGCGCTCGTGCAGCCGGGCCGAGGCCTCGTTCGGCTGGGCGACGCCCGCGTAGGCGCGGTGCAGGTCCTCGCCGGACAGTGCCTCGAAGAGTGCCTTGTAGAGGAGGGTCCCGATGCCGCGGCGGCCGGCGTGCGGGGCGACGTACACCGTCGTCTCCACGGAGGTCGCGTAGGCGGGCTTCGCGCGGAAAGGGCTGGATGTGGCGTAGCCCAGAATCTGCTGTGAGTCCGGGGCCGTGGCAACCATCAGGCGGTAAGGGCCGTCTTCTGGGTGGGAGAGCAGCCAAGGGCGGCGCTCTTCCGGAGTGAAGATCGCGGTATCGAATGTGATCGCCGTCTCACGAACATAGTGGTTGTAGAGAGCCGTGAGGGCCTCGAGGTCATCCTCGACTCCCGGCCTGACCTGCACCTCTGTAGGTTCCGACGACATCGCACCCCCTCGCGTGGCCCGACAGGGTACTGCATGATCAGAAAATTCGGGGGGTGGGTTGGGAATTCTGTCCTGATTCCAGTCGTTGTTTCCATCGGATGCAGGGCACCCGAGGAGAGTCCGGAGAGTCCCGGAGACGGAGTCCAGCGTCCGAAGGACCACCCGCTGACCTCATCATCGCAAGGGAGCACGCATGGCAACCCGTGCCGTCGCCCGTCGTCAGTCCGCCACCGGCGAGACGGTCGACAGGGCAAGCAGTGTTCGCGCCCATGGCGGCGAGATCGCCGATCGCGACCTGGTCGGCATGTACCTCGACGAGATCGCGCGTACACCGCTGCTCGACGCCGCCAAGGAAGTCGAGCTGTCCCAGGTCATCGAAGCGGGTGTGTTCGCGCGGCAGGTCCTCGACGGGTACGAGGAGACCAAGGCGGACGCCACCCGTGAGGAGCTGGAAGCCCTGGTCGCCGACGCGGAGCGGGCCAAGGACGTCTTCATCCGCTCCAACCTGCGCCTGGTCGTCGCCGTCGCCCGCCGCTACCCCCGCAGCGGTCTGCCGCTGCTGGACCTGATCCAGGAGGGCAACGCCGGCCTGGTGCGCGCGGTCGAGAAGTTCGACTACCGCAAGGGCTTCAAGTTCTCCACGTACGCGACGTGGTGGATCCGCCAGGCCATCACCCGCTCCATAGCCGACCAGTCCCGTACGATCCGCCTGCCCGTCCACCTCGTGGAGGAGCTTGGCCGGATCCGGCGGGTGCAGCGCGAGTTCAACCGCGAGCACGGGCGGGACCCGGAGCCCGCGGAGATCGCCGCCGAGCTCGGTTCGACGCCGGAGCGCGTCACCGACGTGCTCGACTGGGCCCGCGACCCGGTCTCGCTGAACATGTCGGTGGACGACGAGGGCGAGACCCAGTTCGGCGACCTCCTGGAGGACACCTCGGCGGTGTCGCCCGAGCAGTCGGTGCTCACGCTGCTGCGCAGCGAGGAGCTCGACGACCTCATCGGCCGCCTCGACCAGCGCACGGCCTCGATCATCAAGATGCGCTACGGCATCGAGGACGGCCGGGAGCGCACGCTGACCGAGGTCGGCAAGGAGCACGGCCTGACCCGCGAGCGCATCCGGCAGATCGAGAAGCACGCGCTGCTGGAGCTGAAGAAGCTGGCGCGCAGCACCGGGTTCGACGCGGCGGCGTGACGCCGGTGTCCGCCGGTGGGCGTCCGGGCGTACGACTCGTCCCACGGCCTGTGGGTGTAGTCCCGCTGTCTGTCGACGACGGACAGTGTGCGCCCGGGGCTCGCCGCGTACGCCGGGTGGCGAAAGACCGCGCAAACATGGCCATGTAACGCCGCTTCAACCCGTGGGGCACCGGGAACAAGACTTCCGGGCCCACCAGTTCGGGCCCGGGACCACGCCCCTGGCCCCCCAGAGCCAAGTCCCGTCGCACTCCCCCCGGCGCCGGGACTCTCCAAAGCCGGGCTTCGGCGCCCCTCCCCCCGGGCGCCGGGGCCCGGCTCTCTGCGTGACCGGGGGAGTGTGAGGGTGGAGGGCGATGTGCTGGAGGGCGGGGCACCCCGTACCTGAACCACGGGGTGGCCCGCCAGATGGCAGATTGTGTCACATGGGCATAGCCTGCCGGGCGTGAGCAGCACCACCCCGACCCCTCCTCAGGCCTCGCTGACCGAGCGGCGGAAGGCCGAGACGCGTATGGAGATCGCCCGGGCCGCGGCCGGCCTCTTCGTACGGCACGGCCTGCGCGCGACCCGCGCGGAGGACATCGCCCAGGCGGCCGGCATCGCCCCGCGCACCTTCTACCGGTACTTCGCCACCAAGGAGGAGGCCGTCGCCCCGCTCTACGCGGCCGGCGCCCAGCGCTGGGTGGAGGCGGTACGCGCGGCTCCCGCCGACGACTGCGTGCCCCAGGCCCTGGAGCACGCAGTGCGCCACACCCTCACCCCGGGCGTCGGCGTCTCGGCGTCCTCCTGGGAGTGGGTCCGCACACTCCTGCGCCTCGCCGAGGCCAACCCGTCCCTGCGCAGGGTGTGGGCGGAGGTGTGCCAGGCATCCGAGCGGTCGCTGACGGAGGTACTGGCCGCGCGGCTGACGGCCGGTCCAGCGCGGACTCCCTCGACAACCGGCCGCGATAACGTTGCCACGCCCTTGGACCTGCGCTTCGCGGCCGCCGTGGCGAGCGCGGCCGTACGTGCGGCGGTGGAGGGCTGGGCGGCGGCCGGGGACGTCCCGGCGGACGGGCCGGAGGGGCCGGCGGCACTGGCGTTGCGGAATCTGGGGGTGCTGCGGGATTTCCCCTGGGAGAGCCGGCGACGCGACGCTGGACGGTCACGCCGTTGACAGGGCCTTGAGGTCACTCGGCTCACAGGGCCTTGTCGACGAACCCAGGGCAGTCGCTTGCCGACTTGAAGGTTTTCGCGGCGTCGCGAAGAGACACGTCGAACACGCTTATCTGCGCGAGCGACACCGCCTCGTCGGGTCCGGCTCTGGTGAGCGTGGCCTTGTACGCCTCGGCACTGGCCTGGGCCGGAGACGTCCCCTGCTCGAGTTCACCACCCATCACCTCGGTGAAAACGGTCAGGGCTTCCCTGGAGACGCCGGACGTCTCCAACTGCGCGGCACATTGCCGGATGGCCTTCAGTTCGTCTTCGAGGTCCTGCTCGGACAGCTTCGGAGCCTTGACGACGGCGAACTCGGCCCTGCCCTGTTCCGCACCCCCCTCGTGCTTCACCTGGGTGGTGTTCTCCTTCTGTCCGGAAGCCACCTGCGACGCCTTCACCACCGCTCGGATGGTGACCGTGACCGTCTCCTCCGGCCGGATGTTGGTGTCACCCTCCGTGGGGCAGGTCACCACGGTGTCCCCCGCGGTGATGTCGCAGTCGTTCTCCGCACCTGATTCCGTCGTCAGCTGGGCATGCAACACGGGGTGGATGACGCCTCCCCCGGCACCGCCCGATGCCGAGCCGAACTCGTCCTCCACCGTCACACCGGTGACGTCGTCATCCCCGTGATTGGTGACCTTGACGGTGAAGGACTGGAACTCTCCCGGAGCGACCGTAGAGCTCAAGGGTTTGTTCCTGATCTCCAGCAGGGGTTTGCCCGAGTGCTCGTCGGTGTTCTCGTCGAGTTTTTCGAGGAAGTCCTCTCCCGATTCCTTCGCCTTGTCCCGGTCTTCGCGGGACACCGACCGGTCGTAGGACTTCAGCAGAGTGCGGCTCAGCTGCTCCACGTTCTTCTTGAGCTCGGTCCGCTGCTTCGGCGGAAGGCTCCGGTCGCCAAGAATCCGCTGGGCCTTCCCCATGGCCTCCATGGCCTCCACCGCTCCGTCGAGTTCCTTCTGGGGCGGGGATTCCTTTCGCATGCGAGCCAGCGTTTTGTTGTCCTGCTCAGCCTGATTGCGGACGAAGGCCCGTGCGTCCTTGGTTGCTTCCTGATTCGTGAACAGCCTGAAGCGCTCGGTCATCTCTTCCACGAGCTCCGTGTAGGCGGCCCGCTGCTCGGGAGGCGTCTTGGCTCCGCGCGGCGCACCTGGATCCTGGATCGTCTCCAGCGTGCTGACTGTCCCGTCCACGATTTTGGTGTAGGCGGACCGCGCCTCGCGCGGCGTGACCGGCTCCTGGATCACTCCCAGCGTGTCGGCCGTCCTTTCCACGATGTGCGTGGCGGCGAGCCGCTGCTCGCGAGGCGTCCGGGGATCCTGGATCGTCTCCAGCGTGTCGGTGAGCCGGGACACGATTCTCGTGTAAGCGGCCCGTTGGCTGGGCGGGACGTCTGGATTCCTGCTCAACTTCAGCAGCCCGCTCAGCTCGTTCTCGACTTCCTCCTTCACTTCCTCCGGCACCTGCAGCGCCGCCGTGCGCTGCTCCATGAGCTTCGCTTGTTCCGAGGGGTCGGCCGGTGACGTGGGCTGCGACTCGGTGCCGGAGTCCGTCGGTTCGCCGGGGCCGGTCGGCTCGCTCGGCTCGGTCTGCGTGCCGGGGTCCGTCGTCTCGGGATCCGTCGGTGTGCCGGGCTCGGGCGGACTGGACTCGGTCGGCGTGCCCGGTTCCGGGGTGCCGGGTTCCGGGGTGCCGGGATCGGGCGTGCCGGGATCGGGGGTGCCGGGATCGGGGGTGCCGGGATCCGGTGTGCCGGGATCCGGCGGTGGGGTGGGAGTCTGGGCCGGTGTCACGGTCGCGGCTTGGCCGAAGGCCCCTGTCGCGGAGAGGGTCACGCCTCCTGAGAGGGAGAGCGCTGCAACCAAGCAGTACGTGCAGCCCCTGTAACGGCAGGAACGTCGCCGGGCGTTTCTGGCCATGGCACATCCAGGTGCACTGTGGAAAACATGCGGATTTGCCCGTACAGACACAACTATCACTTACGACTACTTTGGACCCAATGGGGTACTCCTGCAACTCGGCACCCAGTGCGCTACAACGACGCCATCAATGCCGCGACGGAGACTTTTGTTGAAGTCGAACGCGACTCCACGCCGTACCGATCCTCTTCCCTCGCGATTTCCCCCACGTCTGGCCTTTTCCTGGGGTTGAATTTGTAGGACGAGATGGCGTACTCGTAACCGAACTTTTCCTGATTGCCGTACCAGAGTACGGTCACGTACCGGGGTCTGCGGGTGACGTTGATGATGTTGTTGTTGTGGCGTACCTTCCCTTCATGGATGAGCATATCGCTGCATTTTGCGCAGTAGAATCGCCCCTCCTTCTTCTGCCAGGAGGGGTGCGCCCGCTGAAGTTGCAGGAGATCGATCTTTCCGCGATCCATTCTCATCGCCACCACGGCCAAGGTCGCTTCCAGGAGATCGTATTCGACGCTCCTGGGGATCTGTATCACCTTTTCCTTGACGTGACCCTCTCCAGGATGAAGCCAGTACCCCGGTCCGGCGAATTGTCCGGCGCTTATCGTTTTGCTGCCTGATTCAGTGACATGAAGCTCTGCGTCGTATCCACCCTCCAGAGCATTCTTCCAGTCCCTCAGTCCCTCGTCGTCATTCGAGTATTCAGCCGAACGCCCGTAGACCAGGTACTTGTCAACGAGGATGTATGCCGGGACCTTTCCGGTGTTCTCCACCTGGAACGTCATCGGCACATGGATGAACGGGCGGGTGGGATCGGTGTGAGGGGTGCCGAACTTTGCCGTGAGGGTGACGTAGAAGGGAGCGGAGGTGGGCTGGTAGACGGCGGAGTATGCGAAGTTCGTGGAGGCCAGGATGCCGGACAGGGCCACCCCGGTCGCAAATCTTTTGGGGTGGGGTATGGCTCTCCACACGTGCCCCTGGATCAGCCGCCAGAGGGCCCACAGCGACCATGCGAAGAGCAGCAGGTATGCCGGGAAGTAGAATGTCGGTTCTCTTTCCTGGAGCCAGGTGAACAGGAGAATGCTCTCCGTGATCAAGGCGATCAGTGCCCCGACCAGTACCACGGCTCCGGAGTACTTGAACTGCCGTTTTCCCTCATAGTCGAGGGCCGCCAGCGCCGCGAGGCCCTGCACCGCGCCGGACAGGATGAAGAGGAACCCCGTCATGCGCTGCGCGAACGTCAGTGCCCCCATGGCGTCCGGTGTTCCGACCACGGTGAGCAGGACCATGGAAAGGATCAGTCCCGCCATCATGAGCGCTGTGGCCGTGCGTCTTCGCCACGCGCGATCGGGCCATATCTCGCTGCCGGCCTCGCGCCAGACGATGACTCTCCGGTCTTCCAGATCGATGCTTTCCGGGCAGCCGAGTTCTCGGAGAACCTTGCGCAGCCCGCTCGGGGACCAGGCGCTGCCCACCTTTGTTCCACCCACGCTGACTGCGCGGAGGCCTCTGCTGTCCGGCGGCTCCACAATCACCCTGGGAGTCTTCTCCATGAGGGACAGTCTTGATCATGAACGGACAACACGCAGCCGGGCTTGCTCCATCCGGCCCGCGCGCGGCCGCCCCCGGGCAACGGGCGCTTCACCTCACGCTCCGTCCCCCCTCGCCAGCCCTGCTCAACCGCGCCCCCAAGTCCCTCACGGCCGTCACGAGTTCCTCCGGCGCGTGCACCACGAAGTCGCACTCCAGCAGCGCCAGCCGGAACGCCACCCACTGCACCGCGTCCCCCACGGATCCCCGCAGCCGGCAGCTGCCGTCGTCCAGCGGCTCCGGCGTCCCCAGCCATGCGGGCATCCGTGCGGCGACGAAGTCGGCCGGTGCGGCGAACGTGACCTCGAAGTCGTACGCCTCCTGCTGCCGTTGCATCGACTGCCGCAGGTACTCCGCCGCGTTCCCCGTCGGCAGCTCGCGCGGCACGAACCGAGCCCCCGTGGCGAACGGTTCGCTCACGCGGTCGACGCGGAACGTGCGCCAGTCGTCGCGGTCGATGTCGTACGCCACCAGGTACCAGCGGCGGCCCGTCGACACCAGCCGGTACGGCTCCGTCAGGCGCCGTGACTCGGAGCCGTCCGCCGCCCGGTAGGCGAACCGCAGCCGCTCGTGCCCGGCCGCCGTGGAGGCCATGACGGTGAGTGTCTCGGGCGCGATGCTGGGCCCGTCCCCGCTGGTCAGCGGTGTGGTCGCGGCCTGGAGGGTGGTCACGCGGTGCCGCAGCCGGCCCGGCAGCACCTGCTCCAGCTTGGCCAGTGCCCGCACCGACGCCTCGTCCAGGCCCTCGACCGCGTGCCCGGCCCCGGCGCGCAACCCGACCGCGATGGCCACGGCCTCCTCGTCGTCGAGCACGAGGGGCGGCATGGCCTTGCCGGCGACCAGCCGGTAGCCGCCGTCGGCGCCCTTGCTCGCCTGCACGGGATAGCCGAGCTCGCGCAGCCGGTCGATGTCCCGCCGGACCGTGCGGCGGGAGACCCCGAGCCGGCCGGCGAGCTCGCCGCCGGGCCACTCGCGGGGGGTCTGGAGGAGGGAGAGGAGCGTCAGGAGCCGGGCCGGAGTGTCCGTCGTCATACCGACGAGGATGCCGCACCAGTAGGACAAGATCTGACCTATTGGTCCTCTAACTTCGTGGCATGACCTCCACCGAGACCACACCCAGCACCGCGGGCGGCGGGACCGACCGCCGCCGTTGGTTCGCTCTGGCGATCGTGATGACCGCCGCCTTCATGGACCTCGTCGACGTGACGATCGTCAACATCGCCATCCCGTCGATCCAGCGGGAGTCCGGTGCGTCCTTCAGCCAGATCCAGTGGATCACCGCCGGTTACGCCCTCGCCTTCGCCGCCGGTCTGATCACAGGCGGACGGCTCGGTGACATCTACGGCCGCAAGCGGATCTTCCTCATCGGCATCGGCGGCTTCACCGTCGCCTCCGCACTGTGCGGACTCGCCGTGAACCCGGAGATGCTGGTCGCCTCGCGGTTCCTCCAGGGCGCCATGGCGGCGCTGATGGTGCCGCAGGTGCTGTCGATCGTGCACGCGACCTTCCCGGCGCACGAGCGGGGCAAGGTGTTCGGGCTGTTCGGCGCGGTCGTCGGTCTCGGGGCCGTGTCCGGTCCGCTGCTCGGCGCGCTGCTGACCGAGTGGAACCTGTTCGGGTGGGAGTGGCGCTCGATCTTCCTGATCAACCTGCCCGTGGGCGTCGCGGGTCTGATCCTGGGCAGCCGTTTCATCACCGAGTCCAAGGCGCCGCGGGCCCTGAAGCTGGACCTGGTGGGTGTCGCGCTCGTGACGCTGGGCCTGCTGATGCTGCTCTACCCGCTCATCCGAGGCCGCGAGCTGGGCTGGCCGCTGTGGGGGTACGTCTCGATGGCCGGCTCGCTCGTCGTCCTCGCGGCGCTGGTGGCGTACGAGCGGCGCAAGACCGCACGGGACGGCTCTCCGCTGGTCGAGCTGTCGCTGTTCCGGGTCAAGAGCTTCGCGGCCGGGATCGCCGTGCAGACCGTCTTCGGCGTCGCGCTCGGCGTCTTCTTCCTGGTGTGGACGCTGTACATGCAGTTCGGACTGGGCTGGAGCCCGCTGAAGGCCGGGCTGACCGGGGTGCCGTTCTCGATCGCCGTGTCGGTGGCCGCCGGGATGTCGGTGCAGCAACTGGTCCCGCGCTTCGGGCGCAAGGTGCTCCAGGCGGGCGGGCTGGTGATGGCGGCCGGGGTGCTGCTCTACCTCTGGGAGTCCGGGCACTACGGCCTCGGCATCGCGCCCTGGCAGATGGCGCTGCCGCTGGTCGTGATGGGCGTGGGCATGGGCTTGATCGTCGCTCCGCTGACCGACGCGATCCTCTCCGAGGTGCCGCGCGAGCACTCCGGCTCGGCCTCCGGTCTGCTCAACACCGTGCAGCAGATGGGCAACGCGCTGGGCCTGGGCCTGGTGTCGGTCGTCTTCTTCGGCACGATCGGCGACCATCTGCGCCCGGACCAGGTGGGCCCGGCCTTCGCGGACGCCTTCCGGAACTCGCTGGGCTGGGTGGCCGCGGTGATGGGTGTGATCTTCCTGCTGATGTTCGCCCTGCCGAAGCGGCCGGCGCAGCATGTCGAGGGGGAGCAGGCCGCGACGGAGCAGAAGGAACCGGCGCTGGCTTCCTGACAGTCGTCCGGCAATCGTCGGAGAACGGGCTCGGCACATCGGTGCCGAGCCCGTCTCTGTTTCCGATCATGCCCGATTAAGCCCGAACCTGTTTACTTCACGGAAATCTCGGCGTAGCCTCCCGCTGAAACCACACGTTCGGGCACGAGGCGGAGGCGAACAGACATGTACGCACCGGAGCGGCAGCAGGAGATCCTCCGGCTCGCCCGTGACGGCGGCCGAGTGGATGTCGTGTCGCTGGCCGAGGAGTTCCAGGTGACGGCGGAGACGATCCGCCGGGACCTGAAGGCCCTCGACCGCGCCGGACTGGTCCGCCGGGTGCACGGCGGCGCCATCCCGGTCGGGCGGCTCGACTTCGAACCGGACCTCGCCGAGCGCGAGACGACGGCCGCCGACGAGAAGGACCGCATCGCCAAGGCGGCCCTCGCGGAACTGCCGAGCGAGGGCACGATGATCCTCGACGCCGGGACGACGGTGGCCAAGATGGCCGCCGCCCTTCCGCTGGAGTCCGCCCTCACCGTCGTCACGCACAGCCTGCCCATCGCGGCCCGCCTCGCCGACCACCCCGGCATCCAGCTCCACCTCGTCGGGGGGCGCGTACGGCACCGTACGCGCGCCGCCGTGGACGCCTGGGCGCTGCGCGCGTACGGCGAGATCCGCGCGGACGTGCTGTTCGTGGCCGCCAACGGCTTCTCCGCCGAACACGGCCTGACCACCCCCGACCTCGCCGAGGCCGCCGTCAAGCGGGCGGCCGTCGCCGCCGCCCGCCGCGTGGTGCTGCTCGCCGACTCCTCCAAGCACGGCCAGGAGCACTTCGCCCGCTTCGGCGACCTGAGCGATGTGGACCTGCTGATCACCGACAGCGGGCTGAGCCCCGAAGACACCGTCGCCATCGAGCGCGGCGGCACGGAAGTAGTGCGCGCATGATCCTCACCGTGACCCCCAACCCGTCCCTCGACCGCACCTACGAGGTGCCGTCCCTCGACCGCGGCGAGGTCATCCGCGCCACCGGCGAGCGGATGGACCCGGGGGGCAAGGGCGTGAACGTCTCGCGCGCGGTCGCGGCGGCCGGTCAGCGCACGGTGGCGGTCCTGCCCCTGGGCGGTGCCCCGGGCGCGCTCGTCGCCGACCTGCTCGACGCGCAGGGCATCGAGGTCGCGCCGGTCCCGGTCGCCGGGGCCACCCGCTCCAACATCGCCCTCGCCGAAGCCGACGGCGTCCTGACGAAGATCAACGCGCCGGGCCCCGAACTGTCCGAGGCCGAGCGCGAACTGCTCCTGGAGACCGTACGGCAGCAGTCTCGCGACGCCGCCTGGATCGCCTGCTGCGGCAGCCTGCCGCGCGGCCTCGCCCCCTCCTGGTACGCCGAGCTGGTCGCCCGCACGCACGCCGCCGGTGCGCGGATCGCCCTGGACACCTCCGGGCCCGCGCTCCTCGCGGCCCTGCGTGAGCGGCCCGACGTGGTCAAGCCGAACGCCGAGGAGCTCGCGGAGGCCGTCGGCCGCCCCCTCGCCACCGTCGGCGACGCCGTGAAGGCGGCAGAGGAACTGCGCGAGATGGGCGCCCGGGCCGTCCTCGCCAGCCTCGGCGCCGACGGGCAGCTGCTCGTCTCCGACGAGGGCGCCTGGTTCGGCGGCGCCCGCGTGGACACCGTACGCAGCAACGTGGGCGCCGGTGATTCCTCCCTCGCCGGTTTCCTGATCGCCGGCGGCAGCGGCCCCGAGGCCCTCGCCTCGGCGGTCGCCCATGGCGCGGCGGCCGTCCAGCTGCCCGGCAGCGTCATGCCGGAGCCCGGCGACCTGGACCCGGCCGCGGTGACGGTCACGGCGGACATCCCGGCGGACCGTGCGCTGAAGGAGCCGGTGTCATGACGTACGAGGAGCAGCGCGGACCGACCCGCGAGCGGCCGACCTCCCCGTTACGGCCCGCCGCCACCCCCGTCACCCCCCACCGCATCCCCGTCCCCTCCCCCGCCCATTCGTCTGACCGGGCGATACGCGTGCTAAGGAGCCCGCGATGAGCGACATGATCACCGCGGACCTGGTCGATCTCGACCTGTCCGCCGATACCAAGGAAGCGGCGGCGCGTGCCCTCGCCGAGCGCATGGTGGCCCTGGGCCGGGTGACCGACCTGGACGGCTTCCTCGCCGACGTGGCCGCCCGCGAAGCCCAGATGCCGACCGGCCTCGACGGCGGCATCGGCATCCCGCACTGCCGCAGCGAGCACGTCACCGAGCCGACGCTCGCCTTCGGGCGCAGCGCCGACGGCATCGACTTCGGCGCGGCGGACGGCCCCGCCGACCTGATCTTCCTGATCGCCGCGCCGGCCGGCGCCGACGACGCCCACCTGACGATCCTGTCGTCGCTGGCCCGGCAGCTGATGAACACGGAGTTCACCGACGCCCTGCGCGCGGTGGGCGACGCGGCGGCCGCGGCGGCGCTGATCCGCGGTGACGAGCCCGACGCGGCCGACCCGTCCGCCGAGGCCGGCTCCGAAGACCCCGTGGCGTCGGCGGGAGCGGCCTCTCCCGCCGCCGCCACGGTCACCGACGACGCCGACGACACCGCTGACGCGGGGGAGCGCCCGTTCCGCATCGTCGCCGTCACCTCCTGCCCCACCGGCATCGCCCACACCTACATGGCGGCCGAGTCGCTGGAGAACGCCGGCCGTGCGGCGGGTGTCGACATCACCGTCGAGCCCCAGGGCTCGGCCGGCTTCACCCGGCTCGACCCGGCGGTCATCGCGGCGGCGGACGGCGTGATCTTCGCCCACGACGTGCCCGTACGGGAGAAGGATCGCTTCGCCGGGAAGCCGACGGTCGACGTCGGTGTGAAGGCGGGCATCAACCGCCCCGCGGAACTCATCACCGAGGTCCGCGACAAGGCCGCCCGCGGTGAGGTCACCTCCGGCTCCCCGGGCAGCACGCCCGTCGAGCGCAGCGGCGACTCCAGCGAGGGCTACGGCACCAAGCTGCGCAAGTGGCTGATGTCCGGCGTGAGTTACATGGTGCCGTTCGTCGCGGCGGGCGGTCTGCTGATCGCTCTCGGCTTCGCGATCGGCGGCTGGAAGGTCGACAAGGCCCCCTCGGTGATGGAGCACTTCATGTGGCTCCAGGCCGACAGCTGGGCGGCCCTGCTCTTCCAGATCGGCGGGGTGGCCTTCGGCTTCCTCGTCCCGGTCCTGGCCGGCTACATCGCCTACGGCATGGCCGACCGGCCCGGTCTCGTCCCCGGCTTCGTCGGCGGCTCGATCGCCCTGACCATCAACGCCGGGTTCCTCGGCGGTCTCGCGGCCGGTCTGATCGCCGGTGGCGTGGTCATCGCCATCCAGAAGGTGAACATCCCGGCGGCGCTGCGCGGCATCATGCCGGTGGTGGTGATCCCGCTGATCTCCTCGGCGATCGTCGGGTTCCTGATGTTCGTCGTCATCGGCAAGCCCATCGCCGAGGCCCAGAAGGGCATGACCGACTGGCTGAACGGCCTGTCCGGCAGCAACGCCATCCTGCTCGGCGCCCTCCTCGGCCTGATGATGTGCTTCGACCTCGGCGGTCCGGTCAACAAGGTCGCCTACACCTTCGCCACCGCCGGCATCGCGGTGTCCAGCCCCAGCGACTCCGCGATGAAGATCATGGCGGCGGTCATGGCGGCCGGCATGGTGCCTCCGCTGGCGATGGCCCTGGCCACGACCGTGCGCGGCAAGCTCTTCACGCACACCGAGCGCGAGAACGGCAAGGCCGCCTGGGTGCTCGGCGCCTCCTTCATCTCCGAGGGCGCGATCCCGTTCGCCGCGGCCGACCCGCTGCGCGTCATCCCGGCCTCCATGGCGGGCGGCGCGATCACCGGCGCCCTGTCGATGGCCTTCGGCTCCACCCTGCGGGCCCCGCACGGCGGCATCTTCGTGGTCCCGCTGATCGGCAGCCCGCTGCTCTACCTGGTCGCCATCGCCGCGGGCGTCTGCGTCACCACGGCCCTGGTGGTCGTCCTGAAGGGCCTGCGCAAGCCGGCTCCGGGCGCCACGTCGGCCTCCGGCGAGGGCAGCGCGGCTCAAGCGGCGGAGACGAAGCAGCCGGTGGCGGCGTAAGGGCTCAACGCCTGGGAGTCCAGGGTTCGTCCCCCTTTCGGAGCGTGTGAACCGTTCATGCCACCTGCGAGATAGATCACGAAAGTCACGGCCCGGGACCGAAGTCCCGGGCCGTGGTGTCTACTGGGGCGCATGCCTGAGCACGTCTCCCGGTGGCCCGAGGGCCACTCCCTCCCCGCTCTCCCGCAACAGCGGCAGACAGGTCACCGGTCGGAGTCCGTGGAACTGACCCCGGAGGAGAGAGACGCCTTCGCCGAGCTGGTGCGCCACCTCGGCGACAGGGACCAGGGGGCGGACACCCCCTAGCGCCGCGGTATCAGGAGAGCTGCGCCGCCCGCCGCTCCATCGCCTCGCGTGCCGCGTCCTCGCTGGCGTACACCTCGCACATGTGCCGCCCGTCCGGCGTCGCCGTGTGCTCCACCTCCCAGAGGGAGACCTCCGCGCCGTCGCGCAGCAGGAACGCGTGCTCGTAGAGCGAGTAGCCCAGCCCCGCCCGGCCCGCGCGGCACGGACGGCCGAAGGCCTGGGTGATCTGGTGACCGGAGGCCGTGGCCAGCAGGGCCGCCGTGTCATCGCCCGGCCGGTCCGCGTTCTCCGCACGGCGCAGTAAACGCCGCGCGTGGTCCGCCGAGTCGTCTCCACCGTAAGCGTGCCGGGGCGCGGCGACCTGGGACAGCTGCACCGTCACCGGCAGTTCGAAGTCAGGCGTGTCCGGCGGCAGCGGCAGGCGCGAGGTGGCGGCGCGCAGCTCCTCCTCGTCGACGTACACCTCGTGCTGCGGTTCGCTGCCCGGGGCCGTGTTGTGGACGAGCTCCCAGAGTGTGAGCGCCGAACCGTCGGCGAGCAGCCACGTGTGCCGGTACGTCTCCCGGTGCAGGCCCGCGCTGTGGTGTGCGGAGTGCAGCGAACCGTCGTGCGCCAGCGCGCAGTCCAGCCGCCTTATCGTCTCGTCCGGCAGCTCGAAGGAGTTCAGGGCGCGGCCGAGGAGTCGCGCGAGGTGCTCCTCCGGAGACTCGGGCGAGTCGTGGGGTTCGTACGCTGCCGTCTCGTACGGAACGCTCAAGGTTTCTCCCGGCGTTGCTGCATGTCACCTTGTGGGTGCATACGGTAGCCCCTCGGTCGGACATCATGTCCGGGAACCGAGAAAACGTACGTCCAGGAAAACGCGCGGGCCGCGCGAAAAGTTCCCGCGCGGCCCGGTCGGTCCGTCAAAAATCCCAGGTGGGGAGGGCGTTCATCCGCTTACGAGGCGCTGCCCGCGACCCACTGGCTCCAGTCCATGTTCCAGCCGTTGAGCCCGTTGTCCGGCGTCACCGTCTTGTCGGGGGAGTTCTTGACGACCACCACGTCCCCGATGAGCGAGTTGTCGTAGAACCACTTGGCGGGCGTGCTGCCCCCGGCGCCCCGGACGTCCGCCAGGCCGACGCAGCCGTGGCTGGTGCCCTGGCGGCCGAAGGGCGGGTTGCCCTTGTTGTACCAGTAGTTGCCGTGGATGAACGTGCCGGACGTCGTCAGGCGCATCGCGTGCGGCACGTCCGGGATGTCGTACTCACCGCCGAGCCCGACCGTCCGGCTGTTCATCCGGGTCTGCACGAACTTTTCGGAGATCACCATCTGCCCGTTGTACGTGGTGTGCTCCGGGCTGCCCGCCGAGATCGGGATCTGCTTGACGGTCTTGCCGTCCCGCACGACCGTCATGGTCTGCGTGTTGACGTCGACCGTGGAGACCTGCGAGCGCCCGACGGTGAAGGTGACCGTCTTCTTCTGCACGCCGTAGACGCCGTTCGTGCCCTCGACCCCGTCCAGGTCGATCTTCATCGTGACCTTGGAGCCGGCCTTCCAGTACTCCTCGGGCCGGAAGTCGAGCCGCTGCGAGCCGAACCAGTGGCCGACGACCTTCTGCCCGCTGCTGGACGTGACCGTGATGTGCGACTGCACGTCCTTGCGGTTCGTGATGGCCTTGTCGAAGTTGAACGACACCGGCATGCCCACACCGACCGTGGTGCCGTTGTCCGGCGTGTACGTCCCGATGAAGCTGTTCGCCGTGGTGACCGTCGTGAAGATGGAGTTCGCGGCGGCCGTGCGGCCCTCCGTGTCCTTCGCGGTCGCCGATATCTGGTACTTCGTGCCGCGCTCCAGCTGCTCCTTCGGCTTCCAGGCCTTGCCGTCGGAGGAGATCGAGCCCGGTACGGCCTGATCGCTGCCCGCCACCGTCATCTTCACGTCGGTCAGCTTCCCGTCGCTGACCTGGACGCCGGTCGAGTTGATGGAGGCGTCGGTCGAACCGTCCTCCGCCGAGATGGCGATCTTCGCGACGGACGTCTTCGCCGAGTCGTCGCCACCCTTGGCGTCGTCCTTGGCGTTGGCGCTGCCACCGCAGGCGGTGAGCGTCAGGGCGCCGATCATCAGGGCGGCACATGCCCCCAGTTTGCGCCGCGCTGCAATGTCCGGCGTTGTCACGGGCTGCTCCCAGTTCGAGTGATGTGCGTGGTCCGCTCCAGTACGTGGGAGAAGAGGGGCCGGGCGGCCGGTCGGGTTGCGTCCGACCGCCATGAGCGACATCACCGTTACAGGGACGGGACAATGTCCGGTGTCCGGTGTCCGGTGTCGCTGTGGAGCCGCTGTGCGGTGCCCGTCCGCTCAGCGGCCCGCGTACAACTCCCCGTACGACGGCCACGCCCCGCCCGGACCGTCGACCGGCTCCGCGGCGCGCACGGCCCGCACGATCGCCCGCGTCACCACGTCCGCGCCCGCCGCGAGGATCTCGTTGAGGGCGAGCGGGTTCGCGGCGTCCAGGGCGCGGTCCCCGGTCGCCAGCGCGAACACCGTGTCCCCGTCGTTGAGGAGGTGCACCGGCCGCACCGCGCGGGCGATGCCGTCGTGTGCCGTGCCGGCCAGCTTCTGCGCCTGCGCCTTCGACAGGTCCGCGTCCGTGGCGACCACCGCGAGCGTGGTGTTGAGCGGCGGAGGCGCGCTCCTCGCGGCCGTCTCGGCGAGGCGCCGCCGCGCGGCCTCGTGCACCCGCGCCTCCGGGTACTCCACCCGCCCCTGGAACAACTCCCCGTACAGCACCCCCGTCTCCGGATCCAGCACCGACCCCGCCGCGTTGGCCACCACCAGCGCGGAGACCGTGATCCCCGAGCCGAGCACGGTGCTCGCGCCGCCGACGCCACCCTTCACCACCCCGACCACCGCCCCCGTGCCGGCGCCCACGCATCCCTCGGGCACCGGTGCGCCGGGCTCGCTCGCCGCGGCCGCCTCGACCGCCGCACGGCCGGTGGCCGCGTCCGGCCGGGCCCGGAAGTCGCCGCCGCGCCCCAGGTCGAAGACACAGGCGGCGGGCACCACCGGCACGACATGCGCCGGGTCCGCCCCGACACGGATCCCACGCCCCTGTTCCTCCAGCCAGGCCATCACCCCCGAAGCCGCGTCGAGCCCGTACGCGCTGCCGCCGGTCAGCACGATCGCCTCGACCTTCCGCACCACGTTGCGCGGGTCGAGCGCGTCCGTCTCCTTGGTACCGGGACCACCGCCCCGCACGTCCACGGCGGCCACCGCCCCGCCCTCCGGGGCCAGCACCACCGTGGTGCCGGTGAGCCAACCGTCGCCGGCGCGTGTCGCGTGCCCCACCCGCAGGCCGGAGACATCCGTCAGAGCGTCCACCAGAGCGTCAACTGTCATGCGCCCCAGTCTTGTCCAGACCCCGGCCCCCGCGGGCGAGCCGGGCCGGTCGGGACCATGGGGGCGTACCCAGCCGGTCGGGCCTCGTCGGGCGTGCCCGACGGGTCGGGCTTCCTCGGGCATGCCCGGAGGATCGGGGCCTCGTCGGGCATGCCCAGCGGGCCGGTCCCGTCGGGCGTGCCCGGCCGGTCGACCCCGTCAGCCCGCCCGGCTCGCGGGGACTCGGGACCTGGCGGGCGCCGTCACCCGGCGGCCGCCACCCCGGGCCCGTCGGCGCGGGGGGCTCGGGCCGCGCGGGCGGCCCTGCGCGTGGCCAGGGTCTCTCCCGCCACCACCGACAGCGCGCAGACGACACCCGCCGCGAACACCGCCCAGTCGCCGAGGAACGTGCAGCAGATCACCAGCAGTGCCGTCGTCGGCAGCACCAGCTGCTGGGCGATGCCCGACTTGAAGTGGCGCGAGTGCAGGGCCCACAAGGTCAGCAGGTACAGGGCCGTCGGCAGGGTCACGGCGGACGACGCCGCCAGCGTGGAGATGTGCGCCTTGCCCACCGTCTGCTCCACCGCCACCTCCAGCCCGGCCCCGACCGCTGCCGCCGACGCGAAGACCAGGTAGTGGCCGTAGCCCCACAGGAACGCCTGCCGGTTGGACCGCAGATGGTCGTGGATGGGCACCACGAAGTACACCCACCACGCGGCGAAGATGATCAGCAGCCCGCCCGCCGCGATGGGGAGGAGCTCGCCCAGGGCGTCGTTCTCCTCGACTCCGGACTTCACGGCGACCGTGGCCGCGGCGATCGTCTCGCCGAGCACGATGATGGTGAACAGCCCGTACCGCTCCGCGATATGGCGCGGATGCCAGGACGTGGGGTGGTCCTTCTCCGCCCACGGCGGCACGCACATCTCCAGCAGCGCCATGACCAGGAACCACCAGGGCCGGGCACCCTCGGGCAGGAACAGCAGCCCCAGCCAGCCGACCTGGCACAGCAGCACGCCACCGGCGTAGCGCAGGGCCGTCGTCCGCTCCGGGCCCTCGCTCGAACGGGCCGCGCGCAGCCACTGCGCCGCCAGGGCGAGCCGCATGATCAGGTAGCCCAGCCAGACCACGAAGAACTCGTGCTCCTCGAACGCCCGGGAAACCCCGGCCGCGAGGACCAGCACACCGGAGATCTGCACCAGCGTGACAACCCGGTAGAGCACGTCGTCGTTGTCGTACGCCGACGCGAACCACGTGAAGTTCATCCACGCCCACCACAGGGCGAAGAACAGCATCGCGTAGTCGAGGATCCCCTCGCCCGCATGCCCCTCGGCGACGGCGTGCACCAGCTGGATGCCCGCCTGGGCCACCGCCACGACGAAGCACAGGTCGAAGAAGAGCTCCAGCGGCGAGGCCGCCCGGTGCGCCTCGTCGCGTCCGCGGGCCCTGAGCCTGCGCAGCGGTCCCCGGCCGCCGGGCGGGCCGGAGGGGACCGGCATGCCGGAGGAGGCGGGCGGGGGAGCGGGGCTGGAGGTCATGAGTCCCAGCACAACAGAAGGCGCGGGGATTTTCTCCGCGACCGTACCCTGGACGCATGAGCACCGCCGCCCCCGATCCCGAGCCGCGCGCCCCGAAGCCCGCGCTGGTCTTCGACGACCCGCTCGACCAGCAGTCCTCCGACGACACCGACCGAGGCTGGGGCGAACGCTCCGACGGCGGGAGCGGCGGCGCGGCCGACCTCAAGCGCTTCCTCGACGAGAAGCCGCCCCACCACCTCTGACCCGGCCGGGCGGCCGCCCGTGGCGCTGCTGCCGATCGTGCCCGCAGCCGCGCTGCTACTGCCGGTCGTGCCCGCAGCCGCGCTGCTACTGCCGGTCGTGCCCGGAGCCTCGCTGTGCGACCAGTGCGTCCCGGATCTCCTTCAGCACCTCCAGCTCGGTCACCTCGATGACCTCCTGCGCGCCCTCCTTCGCCTTGCGGCGGGCCTCCAGCCGGGCCAGGTACTTGGCCATGGGCAGAACCATCAGGAAGTAGACCACCGCTGCGGTGATCACGAAGCTCAGCGCGGCACCGAGGACGGAACCCCACAGGATCTGAATGCCCTGCTCGCCCTCGCACGTCGAGCTCAGACATGAGCTGTAGTGGTCGAGGTTCTTGGTCCCGATGGCCCCGACGACGGGATTGATGATCCCCTTCACCACGGCGTTGACGATGTTGGTGAAGGCGGCACCGATCACCACCGCCACCGCCAGGTCGACGACGTTCCCGCGCATCAGGAAGGCCTTGAAGCCCTCCCAGAGGCTCGGTTCCTTCTTCTCGCTCACCTCGGGGTCTCTCCTCGCACGAGCAGCTTGCGGAACAAAACGCTCCGCAACCTACGTCAACGTCGCGCCGGACGGAGCACCTGGGTCCTTCGAACGAGCGATTTGACGAGATCAGGGAGGTCACCACATCGTCACCGCCAACCGCGCGGTGGCGCTCGCACCGGCGAGCCGGACGGCCGTGGCGCGCGGCACCGACAGCACCACCAGCGCACCGCCGTCGCCCGCACCCTCCAGCGGTTCCGGCACCTTCGTCACCCTGGCCCCGCGCGCGACCACCCGGGCGTCGCCGCCCGACACCGTCTCCTCGGCGGCGATGACGTCGACCCGGTCGCCGGGCCGCAGCAGCCGTACGGTGGCCGCGTCGGCGATCCGGACCGGGGCCGTCACCGCCCCCATCGCACGGCGCGTCCGCACGGACTGCTCCCCGGACACCGGGGCCGCGTGCGCGTGGGGCTGCGCCCGGGGGTGTCCACGGGCACCGTCGGAGCCGCGCGGTCCCGCCGCGACCAGCGCGGTAGCGGTGACCGCCAGGCCCACGGCCAGGGCCCGCCGCCGGTGCCGCACCAGCCGGCCGACTCGGCCGCCGCGTACCCGTACGGGGTCGAACCGCGGCACCTCACGCGCCACCGGGACCTCGGATCCGGCCTGGACCGAGGCGGCTGAAGGAGGCAACAGGGATGCGGAAGGAGAGGGAGCGAAGGACACGGGAACCACCACCTGGGACGAGCGACCGGCTTGCGCTCCCCACGATGAGGCTTCGCGGCACAGCCCGCTCAGGCCTGTGGACCTACCGCCGCCCTGTGGACAACTCCCTCACCCGAACGGCAAGTTCCGCGCCCCCACAGTCCACAGCCCACCACCTACGGCAGCGCAAACCCCGGATCCATCCCACCCAGCGCGTTCACACACAGACAGCCCCGCTCGTCCTCCGCAGGCAACCCCGCCACCGCGTCGAACAGCACTCCCCGCAGCCGGTCCACGTTCGCCGCGAACACCCGCAGCACCTCGTCGTGCGAGACGCCCTCCCCGGTCTCGGCACCGGCGTCGAGGTCGGTGACCAGGGTCAGGGACGTGAAGCAGAGCTCCAGCTCGCGGGCGAGCGCCGCTTCGGGGTGGCCGGTCATGCCCACCACCGACCAGCCCTGCGCCTGGTGCCACAACGATTCGGCACGGGTCGAGAAGCGCGGCCCCTCGACGACGACCAGCGTGCCCCCGTCCACCGGCTCCCAGTCCCGCCCGCGCGCCGCCTTCAGCGCGACGGCCCGCCCGGCGGGGCAGTAGGGGTCGGCCAGCGACACGTGCACCACGTTCGGCACCGTCCCGTCGGGCAGCGGCAGTCCGTCGAAGTACGTGTTCGCGCGGGACTTGGTCCGGTCGACCAGCTGGTCCGGGACCAGCAGCGTGCCCGGCCCGTACTCGGGACGCAGCCCGCCGACGGCGCACGGGGCGAGCACCTGGCGCACGCCTACCGACCGCAGCGCCCACAGATTGGCCCGGTAGTTGATCCGGTGCGGCGGCAGATGGTGGCCCCGTCCGTGCCGGGGCAGGAAGGCGACGCGCCGGCCGGCGACCTCGCCGAGGAAGAGGGAGTCGCTGGGCGGCCCGTAGGGGGTGTCGACCTGGACCTCGGTCACGTCGTCGAGGAAGGAGTAGAACCCGGAGCCGCCGATGACGCCGATCCCGGCGCCCCCCGTGTTCGCCACGTTCGCCTTGTTCGCCATGTCCGCACCCTAACCGCACGCGGAAACGCCGAGGACCCCACCGCCGAAAGGCGACAGGGTCCCGCAAGAAACAAGCCTTACGCGGCGGTGCTGCTGCTGGTGGAGCTGCCGGTGCCGGACGACGAGCTCGAACCGGAGCCGGAGCCGGAGCAGCCTTACGCGGCGGTGCTGCTGCTGGTGGAGCTGCCGGTGCCGGACGACGAGCTCGAACCGGAGCCGGAGCCGGAGCAGCCTTACGCGGCGGTGCTGCTGCTGGTGGAGCTGCCGGTGCCGGACGACGAGCTCGAACCGGAGCCGGAGCCGGAGCCGGAACCGGAGCCGGAGTCGGAGGACGACGAGGAGGTGCTCGACGACTTCGACGCCGGGGTGCTGCTCGACGAGGAGCCGCGGCTGTCGTTCCGGTAGAAGCCGGAGCCCTTGAAGACAATGCCGACCGCCGAGAACACCTTCTTCAGGCGGCCCTTGCAGCTCGGGCACTCGGTGAGGGCGTCGTCGGTGAACTTCTGCACCGCCTCGAGGCCCTCGCCGCACTCGGTGCACTGGTACTGGTAGGTGGGCACTGTCTTCCTCCTGGCACTCTCACTCGATGAGTGCTAACGACGATCCATCTTGACGTATTCCGGCCGTTCAGTCCACTGCCACCGGCACGCGGTGACCCACGCCACGCGCGACGGTGCGGCCCTGGGCGCGTCCCGACAGCCGGGAACGCAGGGCCAGGAGGGTCGCCAGGGCGAGCACGGTGCCGCCCATCGGCACCAGGAAACCGGCGCCGTCCCGGAAGCGGTCCTCCAGCTGCCCGGCGACCGTGACGGCGGCAGCCTGGCCGAGCGCCACCGCGCCCGTCAGCCAGGTGAAGGCCTCGGTGCGGGCACCGGCCGGGACCAGGCTCTCGACCAGGGTGTAGCCGGTGATCAGGGCGGGCGCGATGCACATGCCGACCAGCAGGCCGAGTCCGGCGAGGACCGGCACCGAGTGGGCGGCCCACAGGCCCGACGCGGTGAGCGCGAGCGCCGTGTAGCCGACGACGAGGCGCCGCTGCGGGGCCACCTTCCAGGCGATCGCGCCGCAGACCACACCGGAGAGCATGTTGCCCGCGGCGAAGACCCCGTAGAGGACGCCGTTGAGGCCCGGTTCGCCGATCGACTCGGTGAACGCGGCCAGCGAGACCTGCATACCGCCGAAGACGGACCCGATGCCCAGGAACGTCACGATCAGGACGCGCACCCCGGGGATCCGCAGTGCGGAAACGTGCTCCACGCGCGCGTGACCGCTGTCGCCTCCGACCGAGGGCTGGGTGCTCTTCTGCGCGGCGAACAGCAGACCGCCGATCAGGGTCAGTGAGGCCTCCGTGACCAGCCCGGCGGCCGGGTCGACGGTCGTGCACAGGGCGGTGGCCAGCAGCGGGCCGACGACGAAGGTCAGTTCGTCCGTGACGGACTCGAAGGCCGCCGCGGTGGTCATCAGCGGCGAGTCCTTGAGCTTCACGCCCCAGCGGGCCCGCACCATGGGCCCGACCTGCGGCACCGAGGCACCGGTCGGGACGGCCGCCACGAACAGCGCCCACAAGGGCGCGTCCATGAGCGCCAGCGCCGTCAGCGTCAGCCCGGACAGGGCGTGCAGCAGCACGCCGGGGACCAGTACGGCGCGCTGCCCGTAGCGGTCGGCGAGGCGTCCGCTGTAGGGAGCGAAGAGCGCCATGGAGACACCGGTGACGGCCGCGGCGGCGCCCGCCGCTCCGTAGGAGCCGGTGGTGTGCTGCACCAGCAGCACGATGGAGATCGTCAGCATCGCGAACGGCTGGCGCGCCGCGAAGCCGGGGAGCAGGAACGTCCAGGCGCCGCGGGTGCGCAGCAGCCGGCCGTATCCCGGGCGGACGGAAGCCGTCGAGTTCTTCGAGGTCATCGAGTTCTTCGACTGCTTCGAGGTGACCGTGGACGCCACGGCCCGTGCCTTTCTGCCGCCTGGTAGCGCGGGCCCGTCAGCGGGCGGCGCCGAGAGCTGTCCTCTTGCGCGGAACTGCGGTAGATGCCGGGGCCCGGTTGAGGAGGGGCGACCCGACCGCCATACGGTCGCGCCAGCTCTGCGTCAGGCAGAGGTGGTTCGATCTTGGGTAACGCCTTCATCGTACAGGCACCTGGGAAGGCCGGCCTGTGAAAAAGAGCACTGCGGATGCGCCCGCCTGCGAAATCGGGGGCATGAACGACGCGAAACCGCCCTCAACGGCTCGCTTCGTCCGGCTAGTGACTCGCTTCGTCCGTCCCCAGCCATCCGGCCAGCTTGCCGCCGCGGCCCACCGCGCGCAGCCGGCGCTCCGTGGCGTCCCGCACGGGGTCCGTGGCCACGACGAGGAGTTCGTCCCCGCGTTGCAGCACCGTCGTAGGAAGCGGAACGAACGACTCCGATGCCCGTACGACAAGCGTCACGGCGGCGCCGGGCGGCAGCCGCAGCTCGTTGACCTCCACGCCGTGCATCTTCGACCCCTCGGGGATCGCCACGGACAGCAGATGCCCGCGCAGCCGCTCCAGCGGCGCCGACTCGATGCCGAGGTCGGCGGCCTCCGAACCGTCGCCGAGGCGCAGCGTGCGGGCGAGCCACGGCAGCGTCGGGCCCTGGACCAGGGTGTAGACGACGACCAGGATGAAGACGATGTTGAAGATCCGGCGGCTCGCCTCCACGCCCTCCACCATGGGGATGGTCGCCAGGATGATGGGCACCGCGCCGCGCAGCCCGGCCCAGGACATGAGGGCCTGTTCCTGCCACGGGACCCGGAAGGGCGACAGGGAGACCACCACGCTCAGCGGGCGCGCCACCATGGTCAGCACCAGCCCGATGACGAGCGCGGGCACGATGTCGTCGCCCAGCTCGTGGGGGGTGACCAGCAGGCCGAGCAGGACGAACATGCCGATCTGGGCCATCCAGCCCAGCCCGTCGGCGAAGCCGCGCGTGGCCGGCCAGTGCGGCAGCCGCGCGTTGCCCATCACCATCGCGGCGAGATACACCGCGAGGAAGCCGCTGCCGTGGGCCAGCGCGCCCGCCGCGTACGCCACCACGGCGATGGCCATGACGGCGATCGGGTAGAGGCCGGAGGCCGGCAGCGCCACGTGCCTCAGCCCCCAGGAGCCGAGCCAGCCCACCGCGAGCCCGATGGCCGCGCCGATGGCCAGCTCCAGCAGGATCACGCCGAGCAGCACGTACCAGTGTTCGACCGGACCCGCCGTGGACAGCGAGACCACGAGGATGACCACGGGGGCGTCGTTGAAGCCGGACTCCGCCTCCAGCGTGCCCGTCACGCGCGAGGGGAGGGGAATCTTCCGCAGCACGGAGAACACGGCCGCCGCGTCGGTCGAGGAGACGACCGCCCCGATGATCAGCGCCTGCCGCCACTCCAGCCCGATCAGGTAGTGCGCGGCCGTCGCCGTCACCCCGACGCTCACCGCGACACCGGCCAGCGCCAGTGCCGTGGCGGCCGGCAGGGCCGGCTTGATCTCCTTCCACTTCGTGCCCAGACCGCCCTCGGCCAGGATCACGACCAGGGCCGCGTACCCGATGACCTGGGTCAGTTCGGCGTTGTCGAAGTGGATGTCGCCGATGCCGTCCTGGCCCATGGCGACGCCGATCCCCAGATAAACGAGCAGGCTGGGGAGCCCGCTGCGCGAGGAGATCCGTACCGCTGCGACGGCGACGAGCAGGACGAGCGAGCAGACGAGCAGGAGCTGGTTGAGGTGGTGAACAGTCAGCGGCCGAATCCTTCCCTGGCTCACACGCACGCGCGCGTGGGCTCACGTACATCGCACATGACGCGGTGGCGCATCGCGCCAACTACTTCGTTACCTTACCTAACTCTTGACGATTTCTTGACGCTTCCGAGGGCAGGATCGAACGTTCGTCCGTGCCTGTTCCCGACTCCGCGTCAAGGGGCGCAGGGCCCTGCGCCTATCGTTGCTCCAGCGCTCAGTTAAAAGCACAGCCGAACCTGCCGCTCGCGTTAGGACAGCAAGGACAGCGATGCCCCCCAACACCACCGCCTCCACGGGTCAGCAGCCCGCCAAGTCCGGCAGGAGAAAGGGGCGCAAAGCCCGCCTGATCGTGCTCGTCCTGGTGCTGGCCCTCATCGGGGGCGTCGGCTTCGGGGGGTACTGGACCGTCAGCACCGTCCGGGCCTCCTTCCCGCAGACCAAGGGCTCCCTCACGCTGAAGGGCCTCTCGGGACCCGTCGAGGTCAAACGCGACAATTACGGCATCCCGCAGATCTACGCCTCCTCCGACGCGGACCTGTTCATGGCGCAGGGCTACGTCCAGGCGCAGGACCGGTTCTACGAGATGGACGTGCGCCGTCACATGGCCGCCGGCCGGCTGTCGGAGATGTTCGGCGAGAGCCAGGTCGACAACGACGAGTTCCTGCGCACGCTCGGCTGGGAGCGGGTCGCCAAGCAGGAGTACGACACCAAGCTGTCGGCCGCCACGAAGAAGTACCTCCAGGCCTACGCCGAGGGGGTCAACGCCTACCTCCAGGGCAAGGACGGCAAGGACATCTCCCTGGAGTACGCGGCGCTCGGGTTCACCAACGACTACAAGCCGCAGAAGTGGACCCCGGTCGACTCGGTCTCCTGGCTGAAGGCGATGGCCTGGGACCTGCGCAGCAACATGCAGGACGAGATCGACCGCGCCCTGCTGACCAGCCGCCTCGGCCCGAAGCAGATCGCCGAGCTGTACCCGCAGTATCCGTACAGCCGGAACAAGGCGATCGTCCAGGACGGCCAGTACGACGAGCTGACGGGCGCGTTCGAACAGGGCGGCACGAGCGGAACGGGCACAGGCACCGGCACGGGCACAGGCACCGGCACCGGCGGCACGGGCACAGGCGGAACCGGCGGCACGGCGGCCGGCACGGCGGGCACAGCGGGCACGGCCTCCGGCACCTCCGGCACGGCTTCCGGCGCCTCCGGCACCTCAGGCCTGGACAGTCAGCTCACCGGCCTCAGCGATGCCCTGGGCGACCTCCCGCCGGCCGTCGGGGTGAACGGCGACGGCATCGGCTCCAACTCCTGGGTCGTCAGAGGGAAGCACACCATCACCGGCAAGCCGCTGCTGGCCAACGACCCGCACCTGTCGCCCTCGCTGCCGTCCGTCTGGTACCAGATGGGCCTGCACTGCCGCAGCGTCTCCAGCGCGTGCCAGTACGACGTCAGCGGCTACACCTTCGCCGGCATGCCGGGCGTGATAATCGGTCACAACCAGGACATCGCCTGGGGCATGACCAACTCCGGCGTCGACGTCACGGACCTCTACCTGGAGAAGATCACCGGCAACGGCTACCAGTACGACGGCAAGATCAAGCCCTTCGAGACGCGCGAGGAGACCATCAAGGTCGCCGGCGGCTCGCCCAGGAAGATCGTCGTCCGCGAGACCAACAACGGGCCCCTGCTGTCCGACCGGGCCAAGGAGCTCGTGAAGGTCGGCAAGAAAGCCACCGTCGACACCGCCGCACCCGACAGAGGCGACGGCTACGGCGTCGCGCTGCGCTGGACCGCGCTTCAGCCTGGCACCAGCATGGACGCCGTCTTCGCCATGGACCGGGCGAAGAACTGGACCGACTTCCGCAAGGCCGCCGCACTGTTCGACGTGCCCTCGCAGAACCTGATCTACGCGGACACCGAGGACAACATCGGCTACACCCTGCCGGGCAGGATCCCGAAGCGCTCCCAGGACGACGACGGCTCCGTCCCGGCGCCCGGCTGGGACCCCAAGTACCGCTGGACCGGCTACATCCAGCAGGACGAGCTGCCGTACGAGTACAACCCGGACCGCGGCTACATCGTCACCGCCAACCAGGCCGTGATCGACCCGGACAAGTACCCGTACACGCTCACCGAGGACTGGGGCTACGGCACGCGCAGCCAGCGGATCAGCGACCTGATCCAGTCGAAGATCAAGGACGGCGGCAAGATCTCCACGGACGACATGCGCCAGATGCAGCTGGACAACAGCAGCGAGATCGCCCGGCTGCTGGTGCCCACGCTGCTCAAGATCGACCCCGAGGACAAGGACGTCCGCGAGGCGCAGAAGCTGCTGGAGGGCTGGGACTACACCCAGGACACCGACTCGGCGGCCGCCGCCTACTTCAACGCGGTCTGGCGCAACATCCTCAAGCTCGCCTTCGGCAACAAGCTGCCCAAGGAGCTGCGGGTCAAGGGCCAGTGCCTGTGGGTGAAGCCGGTCAACACCACCGGGCCCGCCGACGAGGCGGAGGAGGTGCGCGAGTGCGGCGAGCGCGATCCCGACCTGGCGCAGCCCGACGGCGGCGACCGCTGGTTCGAGGTGGTCCGCAAGCTGATGGACCAGCCGGACAGCGACTGGTGGAAGACGCCCGAGGTGGGCACCCGCGACGGTGCCGTCAACCGTGACCAGCTGCTCAGGCGCGCCATGGTCGACGCCCGCTGGGAGCTGACCGCCAAGCTCGGCAAGGACATCGACACCTGGACCTGGGGCCGGCTGCACCGCCTGTTCCTGAAGAACCAGACCCTCGGCACCGAGGGCCCCGGTTTTGTCCAGTACGCCCTCAACCGCGGCCCCTGGGAGCTCAGCGGCGGCGAGGCCACCGTCAACGCGACCGGCTGGAACGCGGCCGGCGGCTACGGCGTGGTGTGGGTGCCGTCCATGCGGATGGTCGTGAACCTCGGCGACCTCGACAAGTCCCGCTGGATCAACCTCAGCGGCGCCTCCGGGCACGCCTACAGCGCCCACTACGTCGACCAGACGGACAAGTGGGCCGACGGCGAACTGCTCCCGTGGTCCTTCTCGGACCGGGCGGTCGAGGACGGCACGACCGACAAGCTGGTGCTCAAGCCGTGAGCCGCTGAGACCGGAAACCGAACGGCCCTCCACGCACGCGTGGAGGGCCGTTTCGCATCAGCTCTCCTGCCCGAACCGCCGCACCCCCGACGGCGTCACCACCGCGTGCACCGGCCGGTCGTGGGGCTCCTCCGGGATGTGCCCGACCACTTCCGAGTCGTACAACAGCACCACCAGCGAGGGACGCGCACCCGCCCGCTCCAGCCGCGCCAGCACACGGTCGTACGAGCCTCCGCCGCGCCCCAGCCGCATCCCGCGCGTATCGACCGCCAGCCCCGGCAGCAGCACGGCGTCGGCGGTGGTCACGGCGTCCGGTCCGAGGCGCTCGCCCGCGGGCTCGAAGAGGGCCATCCTGCCGCCGTGTTGGACGCGCGCCAGCGAGCCCTCGCCCTCGTAGACGCCCCAGTCCAGGTCGTTGTCGGGGAGCAGGGCCGGAAGCAGGACGCGTACGCCCCGGGCGCGCAGCGCGTCCAGGAGCGCGCGCGTCCCCGGTTCGCTGCCCACGGAGACGTACGCGGCCACCGTGTGGGCCCTCGCCAACTCGGGCAGCTCCAGCGCCCGGCCGGCCAGCGCGGCCGAGGTTTCCCGCAGGTCATCCGCCGTCAACCTGTTCCTCACCGCGAGGAGATCGCGCCGCAAACTCCGCTTGTCAGGCTCGCCCGGACGTCCGATGTGACTCAATGGTTGCTCCCGTACCGTTCCAATACGCTCATATGAGCGCCTATGAACCGGAGCCGCAGATTCCATGCAAAGGCACCGGATATGGTGGCGGGCATGACTCAGTCGCACCCTCGGATCAGCAAGGCTGTCATTCCAGCAGCAGGCCTCGGTACCCGGTTCCTGCCGGCCACGAAGGCCACTCCCAAGGAGATGCTGCCGGTCGTCGACAAGCCGGCGATCCAGTACGTGGTCGAGGAGGCCGTCGCCGCGGGTCTCGACGACGTCCTCATGGTGACGGGCCGCAACAAGCGCCCCCTCGAGGACCACTTCGACCGCAACTACGAGCTGGAATCGGCGCTTCAGAAGAAGGGCGACGCCAGCCGCCTCGCCAAGGTGCAGGAGTCCAGCGACCTCGCGACGATGCACTACGTCCGCCAGGGCGACCCCAAGGGCCTCGGCCACGCGGTCCTGTGCGCCGCTCCGCACGTGGGTGACGAGCCTTTCGCCGTCCTCCTCGGCGACGACCTGATCGACCCCCGCGACCCCCTGCTCCAGCGCATGGTCGAGGTCCAGGAGCAGCGCGGCGGCAGCGTCATCGCGCTCATGGAGGTCGCCCCGGAGCAGATCCACCTCTACGGCTGCGCGGCCGTCGAGACCACCGAGGACAGCGACGTCGTCCAGGTCAGCGGCCTCGTCGAGAAGCCCGACCCGGCCGACGCCCCGTCCAACTACGCGATCATCGGCCGCTACGTCCTCGACCCGAGCATCTTCGACATACTGCGCCGGACCGAGCCGGGCCGCGGCGGTGAGATCCAGCTCACGGACGCCCTCCAGCAGCTCGCCGAGGACGAGAAGATCGGCGGCCCGGTGCACGGCGTCGTCTTCAAGGGCCGCCGCTATGACACCGGCGACCGCGGTGACTACCTGCGTGCCATTGTCCGACTCGCATGCGAACGTGAAGACCTGGGCCCGGACTTCCGGACCTGGCTTCGCAGTTACGTAGCCGAGGAGATGTAACACGTTGAGCAGCGCCGCGCCCCGCGTCACCGGCCAGGACCACTCGGGCCCCGACCACCTGTGGTCGGTGGAGGAGCACCTGGAGGACATCCTCGCCACCGTCCGGCCTCTGGAGCCCATCGAGCTGCATCTGCTCGACGCCCAGGGCTGCGTCCTCGTCGAGGACGTCACGGTGCCGGTGTCCCTGCCGCCCTTCGACAACAGCTCGATGGACGGCTACGCGGTGCGGGTCGCGGACGTCGCGGGCGCGAGCGAGGAGTTCCCGGCGGCCCTGGAGGTCGTCGGGGACGTCGCCGCGGGCCAGGCCGAACTGCTCCACGTGGGCCCCGGCCAGGCCGCCCGCATCATGACCGGCGCCCCGCTGCCGCCCGGCGCCGAGACGGTCGTGCCCGTGGAGTGGACCGACGGCGGGCTCGGCGAGGGCCCGGTGGCCGGGATGCGCGCCCGCAGCCTCGGCCCCGAGGGCGCCACGGGACACGTGCACGTGTACCGCCCGGCCGAGGCCCGCGCGCACGTGCGCGCGAAGGGCAGCGACGTGAAGGCCGGCGACCGCGCCTTGGAGGCCGGCACGATCCTCGGCCCGCCCCAGATCGGCCTGCTCGCCGCGATCGGCCGCGGCACGGTCCGCGTCCGCCCGCGCCCGCGCGTGGTGGTGCTCTCCACCGGCAGCGAACTCGTCCAGCCGGACACGGAACTGGGCACCGGTCAGATCTACGACTCCAACAGCTTCGCCCTCACCGCCGCCGCCCGCGACGCCGGCGCCATCGCCTACCGCGTGGGCGCCGTCGCCGACGACGCCGAGACCCTGCGCTCCACCATCGAGGACCAGCTGGTCCGCGCCGACCTGATGGTCACCACGGGCGGTGTGAGCGTCGGGGCGTACGACGTCGTCAAGGAGGCGCTGTCCCACGTCGCCGACGAGGACGAGGCGGGCAGCGGCATCGAATTCCGCAAGCTCGCCATGCAGCCCGGCAAGCCCCAGGGCTTCGGCTCCATCGGCCCCGACCACACGCCGCTGCTGGCCCTGCCCGGCAACCCGGTGTCGTCGTACGTCTCCTTCGAACTGTTCGTCCGCCCCGCCATCCGCGCGCTCATGGGCCTGGAGGACGTCCACCGGCCGACGACCCGGGCGACCCTGACCGCGGACAAGGCGCTGACCTCCCCGAAGGGCCGCCGCCAGTTCCTGCGCGGCACGTACGCCGGGGGACGGGTGGCCCCGGTCGGCGGCGCCGGATCCCACCTGGTCGCGGCCCTGGCCCACGCCGACGCGCTGATCGTCGTCCCCGAGGACACCGAGTCCGTCGAGCCCGGCGCCGAGGTCGAGGTGGTCCTGCTCGGCTGAGAGGCGCTGGTTGGGGGTACCGTGTCGCGCACAGCAGGCCGGACCGGGAGCGCCACACAGCATGAGCACGCAGGATCCCCCTACGCAGGACCGCCTGACGCACATCGACGAGGCGGGTGCCGCCCGCATGGTCGACGTGTCGGAGAAGGACGTGACCGCGCGCACCGCCCGCGCCAGCGGACGCGTCCTCGTCTCACCCCGCGTGATCGAGTTGCTGCGCGGTGAGGGCGTCCCCAAGGGCGACGCCCTCGCGACCGCGCGGATCGCCGGAATCATGGGGGCCAAGCGCACCCCGGACCTGATCCCGCTCTGTCACCCCTTGTCGGTGTCCGGTGTGAAACTGGACCTGTCGGTCGCGGACGACGCGGTGGAGATCCTCGCCACCGTGAAGACGACGGACCGCACGGGCGTCGAGATGGAGGCCCTCACCGCGGTCTCCGTCGCCGCGCTCACCGTGATCGACATGGTCAAGGCGGTCGACAAGGGAGCGGTCATCACGGACGTACGGGTGGAGGAGAAGACGGGCGGCAAGTCGGGCGACTGGAGCCGGGCATGACATACCGCGCTCTCGTCGTCACCGCCTCCAACCGGGCCGCCGCCGGGATCTACGAGGACAAGGGCGGCCCGCTGATCGCGCACGGCCTGAAGGGCTTCGGCTTCCAGGTCGACGGCCCCCAGGTCGTCCCCGACGGCGACCCGGTGGAGGCGGCCCTGCGCGCCGGTGTCGAGACCGGCTACGACGTCATCGTCACCACCGGCGGCACGGGCATCTCGCCCACCGACCGCACGCCCGAGGCGACGCGCCGGGTGATCGACCACGAGGTCCCGGGCATCGCCGAGGCCATCAGGGCGTTCGGCAGGGAGAAGGTGCCGACCGCGGCGCTCTCCCGGGGGCTGGCCGGAGTGGCGGGCGGGACGCTGATCGTCAACCTGCCCGGCTCCAGCGGCGGTGTGAAGGACGGCCTGGCGGTCCTGGAGCCGCTGCTGGTCCACGCCGTCGAGCAGCTCCGCGGCGGTGACCACCCCAGACCCGGCACTGGGGGTGCGAGCTGAACAGCCCATCCTGGCCCGTCGAGCTGGTGGACGGCGACATCGTCCTCAGGCCGATAAAGATGCGCGACCAGCGGGCGTGGCGCGAGGTCAACCGACGCAACCGTGACTGGCTGCGCCCCTGGGAGGCGACCATTCCGCCGCCCGCGCCCGGCGGGCCGCTGACGCATCGCCCCACCTTCCGCCAGATGGTCCGCCACCTGAGGTCGGAGGCGAACGCCGGCCGGATGCTGCCCTTCGTCATCGAGTACCAGGGGCGGCTGGTGGGGCAGTTGACCGTGGCCGGAATCACCTGGGGCTCGATGTGCTCGGGGCACGTCGGCTACTGGGTGGACGAGGGGGTGGCCGGCCGCGGGGTGATGCCGACGGCGGTGGCGCTCGTCGTGGACCACTGTTTCCGCACGGTCGGGCTGCACCGCATCGAGGTCTGCATTCGCCCCGAGAACGGGCCGAGCCGCCGGGTCGTGGAAAAACTCGGATTCCGTGAGGAGGGGATCAGGCCGCGTTATCTCCACATCGACGGGGCCTGGCGGGACCACCTCGTCTTCGCGCTGACGGCGGAAGAGGTGCCGGACGGGTTGCTGAGGCGCTGGCACCGGGCACGATCGCAGAGTAATCCGGGAATCCGGCGCCACCCCGGGAATTGAATATATGTTCGAAATTGATCGACCGGTGACCGCCTCAGGTCATTGAATTCCCGGCCTCGTCGGTCTGCTGATCGCATCGGTCACAAAAAAAGTTCGAAATATCAGCCAGATCGTGCGACACACCGGCTCAATTGGCAGATGGCCTCACGCAAACCCCTCTACCGTGTGAGGCGTGAGCAGCAGCGGCCTCATCTACGCAGTCATTGTCGGGGCCTGGGCCGCCTACTTGGTGCCGATGTGGCTCCGTAGGCAGGACGAGCTGAACGAGGCCCGTCCGACGGAACGCTTCAGCACCGCCATCCGGCTTCTGTCCGGAAAGGCGGCCATGGAGCGCCGGTACGCCAGGGACCTGCGGGCGCGCTCCGCCGACGAGGGGGAGCAGGGCGCCGACGACCTGGACGCCGTCACCGACTCGGTGGACGTCCGGGCCTTCGCCGTGTCCAAGACGCGTCCGCAGACCCAGGCCCCCATCCCGTCGCCCGCCCCCGAGCAGCCGGCCCGTCCGGCACCCGGACCGGCGAGTGCCGAACGCGGACGGGGGCCCGTGCCCGCCGCCCGGCGCGGCGCGACGCCCCAGGCGAACAAGGCGAACGAGGCGGCCGCAGCGCGGGCCCGGCGCTCGAAGGTGCTCGCGCGCCGTCGGCGCACCACCACCATGCTGTTCCTCGCCTTCACCCTCGGCGCGATCGTCGCCGCCGTCGGGGGCCTCGCGTTCCTGTGGGCGCCCGGTGTGCCCGCCGTCATGCTCAGCGTGTACATCGCGTACCTGCGCTCCCAGGAGCGCCGCCGCTTCACCTACCAGATGGACCGCCGCCGGGCCGAGGCCGCGGCCCAGAGGCTGCGGGAGCACCAGCGGCAGCCCCGCCGGCGCGCCTCCGCCGACGAAGCGTCCGACGACCCGGAGGAAGGACCCGGGTCGGCGACCGACCCCGGTCTGTCGGCCCTCGCGGCGGACCGGCGCGCACTCGTCGAGCAGACCGACCACGCCGAGTGGGTCGACCAGCAGCGCGAGCGGCAGCGGCGGCCGGGGCAGGGCGACAGCTGGGAGCCGGTGCCGGTGCCCCTGCCGACCTATGTGACCGCACCCGTCGCGCCCCGGGCCACCAGCGACGTGGACCTGGGAGCCCCCGACACCTGGAGCTCCGCGCGGTCGAGCGCCGTCACTCCGGACCACGGGGACGCCCCGGCCCCCGCCGGCGGCGCGGACCCCGGCGAGGCGGAGCACCGCGAGCAGGACAGGGCGGACGGCGACGGGCGCAGTGACGCCCGCCGCGCGGCCTCCGCACGGCGGGCGCGGGAGCGCGGCCGCACGCCGCTGTTCGACCAGTACGAGGACGGGGGCCGGCCCCGGGCCGCCAACGAGTAGCCCGCGAAGCCGCAGGTGACCGCCCCTCGGGAACGGATTTCCAAGCAGGCCGATCGGGGTGCTAAAGTTTCACTCGTTGCAAGGGCCTGTGGCGCAGTCCGGTAGCGCACCTCGTTCGCATCGAGGGGGCCAGGGGTTCAAATCCCCTCAGGTCCACGCAGCTTCGAGCCCCTGTCGGCGAAAGCCGACAGGGGCTCTGCTCTGTTCCCAAGCGTCTGTTCCCCGGCGCTCAGAGGCTCTTCGCGAAACACCGGCTCGACTCGTAGTGCCGGTAGTAGCCGAACTTGGCGCACGGTTCGTAGCCGCTGGACGTGTACAGGGCTATGGCCTCCGGCTGCTTGAGGCCCGTCTCCAGGACCATGCGGATGCGGCCGGCCGCGCGGGCGTCCTCCTCCAGGGCGGCCAGGATGCGGCGGGCGAGGCCCCGGCCGCGCATCTGCTCGATCACGTACATGCGCTTGACCTCGGCGTCGCCGTCCAGGTTGCCCTCGTCGTTCGCGTCCTGAGCGCGCCAGCCGCCCGAGGCGACGGGGGTGCCTAGCTCGTCGTACGCGATCAGATAGATGCCGTTCGGCGGTTCGAAGTCCGAAGCGGCCATGACCGTCGCGTCGCCGTCGTCCCCGTAACGGACGGCGTACTCGGCCTGGACCTGGTCGTTCAGCTTCACGGCGTCGGGGTGGTCGAAGGAGACCCGGCGTATATGCATGCGGGCTACCGTATTCGATCCGGAACTGGACCTCGTCCAGCGTGCCGGTATCGTGCCGGGGTGCTCACTGTGACCTCTGTGAATGTGAACGGGCTGCGTGCCGCCGCGAAGAAGGGCTTCGTGGGGTGGCTGGCGCAGACCGATGCCGACGTGCTGTGTCTTCAGGAGGTGCGGGCCGAGCCGGAGCAGTTGCCCGAGCACGTCCGCGATCCCGAGGGCTGGCATGTGGTGCACGCGCCGGCCGCCGCCAAGGGACGGGCCGGGGTGTCCTTGTACAGCCGGCGTGAGCCGGACCGGGTCCAGGTCGGGTTCGGGTCCGCCGAGTTCGACGGCAGCGGCCGGTATGTCGAGGCGGACCTGCCGGGGGTCACCGTCGCGTCCCTGTATCTCCCTTCGGGTGAGGTCGGGACCGAGCGGCAGGACGAGAAGGAGCGCTTCATGGGCGAGTTCCTCGCCTATCTGAAGGGGCTCCGGGAGCGGGCCGCCGCCGAGGGGCGCGAGGTGCTCGTCTGCGGCGACTGGAACATCGCCCACCAGCGGGCCGACCTCAAGAACTGGCGCGGCAACACCAAGAGCTCCGGGTTCCTGCCCGAGGAACGGGAGTGGCTGTCCCGGGTCTTCGATCCCGCGGACGGCGGGTACGTCGACGTCGTACGCGCCCTGCACCCGGACACCGAGGGGCCGTACTCGTGGTGGTCCTACCGCGGGCGGGCCTTCGACAACGACACCGGCTGGCGGATCGACCTCCACGTGGCCACCCCGGGGCTCGCCGGGCGGGCGGTCAAGGGGTTCGTCGAGCGGGCCGCCACGCACGCGGAGCGGTGGTCCGACCACGCGCCGGTGACCGCCGTCTACGACCGCTGAGCGTCAGCCTCCGCCCCCGCGCATCCTGCGGTCCATGGCCAGGGACAGCTCCGCCTCCACCACGCTCCGGGCCAGCGGGCGCAGTCGGGGCAGGTCGTCCTCGGTGGCGTGGCGCAGGACCAGGCCGGTGAAGAGTTCGGCCAGGGCGTCGGCGTGGGTGCGGACCTGCTTGGCCGCGCCGAGGACCTCCGCGAGGGGGATGCCCTCGCGGACCAGGGCCGAGGAGACGTCCAGGAGGCGGCGGCTGATGTGGACGATCTCGTTGCCGTCGGTGCCGAGGTAGCCGAGCTCCATCGCGGCGGCGAGGTTCTCGGGGGTGGCCTCGCCCGCGAAGTGGTCGGCGAGTTCCTCGGGGGTGAGGTGGACCGGCTCCTCCTCGGTGGGGGCGCCGACGCCGAGCAGGTCGCCGACGTCCCGGCCGTGGTCGAAGGCCTCCGCCAGCTCCGCGATGCCGCTGAGGGTGTGGCCGCGTTCCAGCAGGGCCGTGATCGTGCGCAGCCGGTTCAGGTGCTGGTCGTCGTACCAGGCGATACGGCCTTCCCGGCGAGGTGGCGGGATCAGCTTGCGTTCGCGGTAGAAGCGCAGGGTGCGCACCGTGATCCCGGCCAGGCGGGCCAGTTCTTCCATGCGGTATTCACGCTTCTCGGCCACCTGGGCACCTTAAGGCGTACCGAGGGTAACTTTCCTCGACGGCCCCCTACCCATCAGTACGTCACTGCCCTACTCTCCCATTGCGCCAGTGTTCACTGGCATGGTTCTCGTGGTGTGTGGAGGTGTCGGCATGGGCGAACGCGAACACGAACGCGAGCATGTGCGGGTCGCGGTGGTCGGTTCCGGGTTCGGCGGGCTGGGGGCCGCCGTGCGGCTGCGCCGCGAGGGCGTCACCGACTTCGTCGTCCTGGAGCGGGCGAGCAGCGTCGGCGGGACCTGGCGCGACAACAGCTACCCGGGGTGCGCGTGCGACGTGCCGTCGCATCTGTACTCGTTCTCCTTCGCGCCCAACCCCGACTGGCCGCGCACCTTCTCGGGGCAGGAGCACATCCGCGCCTACCTGGAGCACGTGACGGACGTGTTCCGGCTGCGGCCGCACATCCGCTTCGACTCGGAGGTGAAGCGGATGACGTGGAACGCCGAGCGGCTGTGCTGGGACATCGAGACCAGCAGCGGGAGCCTGTCGGCGGATGTCGTGGTGTCCGCGACCGGGCCGCTGTCCGATCCGAAGGTGCCGGACATCCCGGGACTGGACTCCTTTCCCGGCAAGGTCTTCCACTCCGCCCGCTGGGACCACGACTACGACCTGCGCGGCAAGCGCGTCGCGATGGTGGGGACCGGGGCCTCGGCCATCCAGATCGTGCCGGCCGTCCAGCCCGAGGTGTCGCGGCTCACGCTCTTCCAGCGCACCCCGCCGTGGGTGATGCCCCGCGTCGACCGGGCCATCAGCGACGCCGAGCGGTGGCTCCACCGGCAGCTGCCCCTCACCTCGCAGCTGCGGCGCGGACTGCTGTGGGGCATCCGGGAGTTGCAGGTCCAGGCCTTCACCAAGCGCCCGAACGAACTCGGCTTCGTCGAGCAGCTGGCCCGGCGCAACATGGCCCGGGCCATCAAGGACCCGGCCCTGCGGGCGAAGCTCACCCCGGACTACCGCATCGGCTGCAAGCGGATCCTGCTGTCCAGCGACTACTACCCGGCGCTCGCGCGGCCCAATGTCGACGTGGTCGCGAGCGGGCTGGCCGAGGTCCGCGGATCGACCCTCGTCGCCGCCGACGGCAGTGAGGCCGAGGTGGACGCGATCGTCTTCGGCACCGGCTTCCACGTCACCGACATGCCCATCGCCGACCGGGTCGTGGGCGCCGACGGGCGGACCCTCGCCGAGACCTGGAAGGGCGGCATGGAGGCCCTGCGCGGCGCCTCCGCGGCCGGCTTCCCCAACTGGATGACGATCATCGGGCCCAACACCGGCCTCGGGAACTCCTCGATGATCCTCATGATCGAGTCCCAGCTGAACTACCTGGCCGACTTCGTACGCCAGCTCGACGTCCTGGGGGTCCCCCCAGGCCCTTCGGGCTCTGGGGGAGGCCGGGTCGCCCTCGACGCCCGGCCGAGCGCCGTGAGCGCCTGGAACCACCGGGTGCAGGAACGCATGAAGCGGACCGTGTGGAACACCGGTGGCTGCACCAGCTGGTACCTCGACGCGAGCGGCCGCAACACCACCATCTGGCCCGGTACGACAGCCGAGTTCCGGCGGGCGACGCGGCGGGTGGATCTCGCGGAGTACGACGTTCTGCGGGCCCCCGTGACGACGACCGGGAAGGGTGCCGAGCAGAAGGCCGGGGTGGACGCGTGAGCCGCCTGTTGTCCGTCGATTCCGGCCCCTACGCCCCGCCCGCCCCCGCGCGCGAACTGACCGCCGTCTCCGCCGACGGCGCCCGGCTGCACGTCGAGGTCCACGGGCCCGAGGGCGCCCCAGCCGTCGTCCTCGCCCACGGCTGGACCTGTTCCACCGCCTTCTGGGCCGCGCAGATCCGCGACCTGGCCGCCGACCACCGGGTCGTCGCCTACGACCAGCGCGGACACGGACGCAGCCCCGCGAGCCCGGCGTGCAGCACCGACACCCTCGCCGACGACCTGGAGGCCGTACTCGAAGCCACCCTCGCGCCCGGCGAACAGGCCGTGGTCGCCGGGCACTCCATGGGCGGCATGACCGTGATGGCGGCCTCCGGGAGGACCGCCTTCCGCGAGCACACGGCCGCCGTCCTGCTGTGCAGCACGGGCAGTTCGCAGCTGGTCGCGGCCTCCACCGTCGTCCCCATGCGGCCCGGACGGCTGCGGACCTGGCTGACCCGGCGGATCCTGGGCTCCCGGGCGCCGCTCGGCCCGGTCACGCCCCTGGCCCGCCGGATCCTCAAGTACGGCACGATGGGCCCCGGTTCGGCCCCGCACATGGTCGAGGCCTGCGCCCGCATCGTGCACGCCTGCCCCCGCAAGGTCCGCCACACCTGGTCGCACGTGCTGGACCTGCTCGATCTCGACCACGGTGTCCGGGAGTTGGACGTGCCCACCGCCGTCGTCGTCGGTACGGCGGACCGGCTGACGCCGCCGGTGCAGGCCCGGGCCCTGGCCGCCGCGCTTCCGCACTGCACCGGGCTCACCGAGCTGCCCGGCATCGGCCACATGACGCCCGTCGAGGCGCCCGAGCTGGTCACCGGGAAGATCCGTGAACTCGTCCACGCACACATCCAGGTCGTATCCGAGGAGAGCGCATGAGCAGGGTGAGCCTCGAAGGCAGGGTCGCCGTGGTGACCGGGGCGGCGCGCGGCGTCGGGGAGTTGCTGGCCCGCAAGCTCTCCGCGCGCGGCGTGAGGATCGCGCTGGTCGGGCTCGAACCGGACGCGCTCAAGGAGGTGTCCGCGCGGCTGCACAGCGACAGCGACCACTGGCACGCCGACGTCACCGACCACGAGGCGATGGCCCGGGTCGCGGAGGAGGTAAAGGAGCGCTTCGGCAGGGTCGACATCGTCGTCGCCAACGCCGGTGTCGCCACGGGCGGTCCGTTCGCCGACTCCGACCCGGAGTCCTGGCGGCGGGTGATCGAGGTCAACCTGGTCGGCTCGGCGGTGACGGCCCGTGCCTTCCTGCCGATGCTGCTGGAGAGCCGGGGGTATCTGCTCCAGATCGCGTCCCTCGCGGCGATCACGCCGGCGCCGATGATGACCGCGTACTGCGCGTCCAAGTCCGGAGTGGAGGCGTACGCGCACAGTCTCAGCGCCGAGGTCGGGTACCGGGGTGTGAAGGTCGGCGTCGGGTATCTGTCGTGGACCGACACCGACATGGTGCGGGGGGCCGACCAGGACGACGTCATGCGGGAGTTGAGGCAGCGGCTGCCCTGGCCGTCCAACAAGACGTACCCGCTGGGCCCGGCGGTGGACCGGCTCGTGGCCGGGATCGAGCGCCGGTCGAGCCATGTCTACGGGCAGTGGTGGCTGCGCGGGATGCAGGGCGTGCGCGGATATCTGCCCGGGGTCATCGGGACGGTGGGCCAACGGGAGATGCGGCGGTTCGCGGACCGGCTGACGGGCATGCGCACGGGCCTCGTCGGGGCGGGCGGAGCGGCCGATGAGCAGCAGCGGACTACGTTCCGTAAGTGATCGACATGCAGAGCGTCACGGCTCGTGTGAATCTGGTCGAGCCAGATCCCCTCACCCCCAACGGGAGTGAACCCACATGGGTATGAAGGACCAGTTCCAGGAGAAGTCCGAGCAGTGGCAGAACCAGGCCCGGCAGAAGGCGGACCAGGCCCGCGAGCAGATGCAGGGCCGTGGCCGCCGGCGTGACGAGGACATGGACCCCTCGCAGCCGCAGCCGCAGCCGCAGCGCGACCGTGACCGCGACCGCGAGCGTGAGCGCGAGCAGGAGGACCGCTTCGACCAGGACTACGACGCCTGACGTTGCGTGCTTGAAGGGAAGGGGTGCCCCGCACGGGGTGCCCCTTCCGCACGCCCTGGGCCTTGGTTCAGCTCCTTGGCGGCAGCTTCGGACGGGAGCGGTCCGGTACGTCGCTGTAGGTCGGCGGTGTCGCCGGCGGATTGGTCTCCAGCAGCCCGAGCGCCAGATCCACGGCGTCGGTCAGCTGGGCATGACGGCCCTCCGCCCAGTCCAGCGGGGTGCGCAGGACGTCGATGTCGGGGGCGACGCCCTTGTTCTCCACCGACCAGCCGTAGGCGTCGAACCAGGCGGCGTTCATCGGCACCGTGATGACCGTGCCGTCCCCCAGCTCGTGCCGGCCGGTCATGCCGACCACGCCGCCCCAGGTGCGCTGCCCCACCACCGGGCCCAGCTTCAGCAGTTTGAACGCGGCGGCGATCATGTCGCCGTCGGAGGAGGTCGCCTCGTCCGCCAGGGCCACCACCGGGCCCCGCGGCGCGTTCGAGGTGTACGACACGGGCTGGGCGTCGCGGGTCAGGTCCCAGCCCAGGATCGTGCGGCTCAGCGTCTCGACGACCAGCTCGCTGATGTGGCCGCCGGCGTTGCCCCGCACGTCCACGATCAGCGCGGGCCGGGACACCTCCATACGCAGATCACGGTTGAACTGCGCCCAGCCCGAACCGCCCATGTCCGGGATGTGCAGATAGCCGCACCGCCCGCCGCTCAACTCCCGCACCACCGAACGGCGTTTGGCCACCCAGTCCTGGTAGCGCAGCGGCCGCTCGTCGACGAGCGGGACGACGGCGACCCGCCGGGGCGGGCCCGCGCCCTCCGCGGGTGAGAAGGTCAGCTCCACCGTCGTACCGCCCGCGCCCGCCAGCAGCGGGTACGGGCCCGCGTCCGGATCCACCGGTCGGCCGTCGACGTGGGTCAGGACCGCCCCCTCGCGGATGCCCGTGCCGGCCAGCGGGGAGCGGGCCTTGGAGTCGGAGGAGTCGCCGGGCAGGATCCGCTTGACCGTCCAGCCGCCCTCCCGGCGTACGAAGTTGGCGCCCAGCAGGCCCTGCCGGCGCTGGTAGTGCGGCGGGCCCTCGTTGCGCCGGGCGGCGGTGACGTACGCGTGGGACGTGCCCAGCTCGCCCAGCACCTCGCGCAGCAGGTCGGCGAACTCGTCCGGGGAGGCGACCCGTTCGACCAGCGGACGGTACTGGTCCAGCACCCCGGCCCAGTCGATGCCGCACATGCCCGGCTCCCAGAAGTACGCCCGGATCAGCCGCCCGGCCTCCTCGTACGCCTGCCGCCACTCCGCCGCCGGGTCGACCACGTGCAGGATGCGGCGCGCGTCGATCCACACCGTCGTGTCGGCGTCACCGGGCTCGGTCGCGGGCACCGCGCGCAGCTCGCCCTCGTCGACGATCACCAGCCGTGTGCCGTCGCCGCTGACCGCGAAGAAGTCCAGGTGCACGGCGAGTTCGGACTTCTTGGCCTTGGTGATGCCGAAGTGCTCCAGGGTCGGCCGGCCGCTGGTGTCGTCCGGGTTCGCGAAGGTCTCGCCCAGCGCGCCCGAGATCGGCCAGCGCAGCCACACCAGCCCGCCGCCCGCCACCGGGTACAGCGCCGAGTACTTGGAGGCGGCCACCGGGAAGGGTGTGACCCGGCTCTCCAGCCCCTCGACCTCGACGATCACGGCGCCGCTCTCCCCGTTCTCGTCGTCCTCCACCGGGTCCAGGCCCCCGGCGGCCGGGCGGCCTTCGGGGTTCACCGCGAAGGGGGAGGGCGTCGCGGAGGACAGCGGCACGAGATACGGGCGGCAGCCCAGCGGGAAGGACAGGTCGCCGGTGTGCACGTCGTAGACCGGGTCGAAGCCGCGCCAGGAGAGGAAGGCGAGGTAGCGGCCGTCGCGCGTGAAGACCGGGTTCTCGTCCTCGAAACGGCCGTTGGTGACGTCGACGACGAACCTGTCCCCTTCTGCCGTTCCGCCGAGCCGGGCCATCTTGATCTGCCGCAGCGTCCGCCCGATCCCCGGATGCGACCAGGTCAGCCACGCCCCGTCCGGGGAGAACGCGAGGTCGCGCACGGGCCCGTTGATCGACCGGATCAACTCGGTGACCTCACCGACGGACTCCTCGGTCACGTCCACGAGCAGCAGTCGCCCGTCGTGCGAGGCGACCGCCAGCCGCTCGCCCTCCGGGTCCGACACCAGCTCCCGGACCCGGCCCAGTTCCCCCGAGGCCAGTCGCCGTGGCCGGCGGTCGCCGCTCGCCCGGGGCAGGGAGGCGATCTCGATCGCGTCCTCGCCCTCCGCGTCCGTCACGTACGCCACCCGCCCGCTCGCGCCGAGCATCTCCGGCATCCGCACCCGGACGCCCGGGGTGTCGGTGAGCGTGCGGGCCGGCCCGTCCCGGTGGGTGAGCCAGTACAGGCTGCCGCGTACGACGACCGCGCTCGCCCGCCCGGTCTCGTCGACCGAGATCCCGTCGACGTGCTGGGCGGCGGCCACCTGGTACGGGCGCCGCCCCGCGCGCGGGCCGCTCAGCCGTACGTCCAGCCGGCGCGGTTCGGCGTCCGGTGACAGATCGTCGACCAGCCACAGGTCGCCCGCGCACTGGTACACCACCCGGGTGCCGTCACTGGAGGCGTGCCGGGCGTAGAAGGCGTCGTGGTCGGTGTGCCGGCGCAGGTCGGAGCCGTCGTAGGCGCAGGAGTACAGGTTGCCGACGCCCTCGTGGTCGGAGAGGAAGGCGATCCGGCCGCCGACGAACATGGGGGAGTGCAGATGGCCGCCGAGATCGGCCAGCAGCCGTTCGCCGTGCAGCCACAGCCTGCCCGTGGCGCCGCCCCGGTAGCGCTTCCAGGCGGCCGGCTCGTGCGGCGGGGTGCCGGTGAGGAGGAGGGACTTGCGCTCCCCGTCCAGATCGGCGACCTGGATGTCGGCGACCGGCCCCCAGGGCAGCTTGCGGCCCGGGTCGCCGTCGGGGGAGACCTTGTAGGCCCAGGTGAAGTACGAGAAGGGCTCGCCGTGCGAGGCCACGGCCAGGATCTCGCCCTCCGGGGTCCAGCCGCAGACCCGGGTGTCGGCGCTGCCCCAGTGGCTCACCTGCCGGCCCGGACCGCCGTCCACCGGAACGAGATGGACCTCGGGCACCAGGCTGCGCCAGCTCGTGCACGCGAGGTGGCGGCCGTCGGGCGAGAAGCGGGGGTGGCCCACCTTGGTGCGGTCGACGGTGAGCCGCCAGGCGCGGCCGGGGCCGTCCACCGGGGCGAGCCAGAGGTCGTCCTCGGCCACGAAGCACAGCAGGTCGTCATGGAGGTGCGGCAGACGCAGATAGCTCACCTCCCCATGCTTTGCCCGGGGGCGGACCGGAGCAAGTTATGACAAACCGGCGGGCGTGCCATCTCGTGACCCAGGACACGTACGAAACGGTTTCGTTCTCATATGAGGTTGCGCTACATTCGTGACGTACGAAACCGTGTCGTTCGGAGCAGGAAGGTGAGCGAGATGGCTGAGGCCGCCACCGTGCGTCGCAGTCGGATCACGCCCGAGCGTGAGGCCGAGCTGTACGCGGCCGTGCTCGACCTGCTCCGCGAGGTCGGCTACGACGCCCTCACCATGGACGCCGTGGCCGCTCGCACCCGGTCCAGCAAGGCGACGCTCTACCGCCAGTGGGGCGGCAAGCCGGAGCTGGTGGCGAAGGCGATCCGGCACAACAAGCCGGGCAGCATCGCCGACGTCGACACGGGATCCCTGCGGGGCGACCTGCACGCCCTCACCTCCCGTGAGGACGACTGCACCATGCAGCAGAACGCCGCGCTGATGCGCGGTCTGTTCATGGCGGTGCACGGCAACCCGGACCTGCTCCAGGCGTTCAAGGAACTGCTCATCGAGCCCGAGATGGAGGAGTTCCACCGGGTGGTGCAAAGAGCGGTCGACCGCGGTGAGGTCCAGGCCGGCCGCCCGGCGCTGGACTACATCGTGCACATGCTGGTCGGCGCGTTCGCCACGCGCACGCTGATCGACGACCGGCCGCCGACGCAGGAGTTCCTCACCTCGTACATCGACGCCGTGGTCCTCCCCGCCCTCGGCGTTCCCGTCGACTGACGACTTCCCCGTCGACTGACGATTCCCTGACCTAGCCCTCCACCTGACGTCACCGCTCACGTCGTCGGGCTGACCAGCCCTGCCCAGAAACAACCCCACGACCTGACCGGGAGTACGCCCTCGTGGCCACATTCCTCTACAAACTCGGCCGGATGTCCTTCCGGCGGCGGCACTTCGTCGCCCTGATCTGGGTGGCCCTGCTGACCCTCGCCGGTGTCGGCGCGGCCAGCGCCCCCGCCGCGGGCAACAGCTCGTTCTCCATCCCCGGCACGGAGGCGCAGAAGGCCTTCGACCTGCTGGAGCAGCGCTTCCCCGGCACCAGCGCCGACGGAGCCACCGCCCGTGTCGTCTTCAAGGCGCCGAGCGGCGAGAAGATGACCGACCCCGGCAACAAGGCGACCGTCCAGGAGACCGTCAAGGAACTCGCCGACGGCTCCGAGGTCGTCCGCGTCACCGACCCGTACCAGGCGAAGGCCGTCAGCAAGGACGGCACGATCGCGTACGCGCAGGTCTCGTACGAAGTCTCCGGCATGGAGCTGGAGGACTCCTCCCGCGACGCCCTGGAGGACTCCGCGCAGGACGCGCGGAAGGCCGGGCTGACCGTCGAGGTCGGCGGTGACGCGCTCCAGACCGTCCCGCACACCGGCACCACCGAGATCATCGGCATCGCGGTCGCCGCGGTCGTCCTCGTCATCACCTTCGGCTCGCTGATCGCGGCCGGTCTGCCGCTGCTGACGGCGCTCATCGGCGTGGGCATCGGCGTCTCCTCGATCACGGCGCTGGCCAGTGCGCTGGACCTGGGCTCGACGACCTCCACCCTCGCGATGATGATCGGCCTCGCGGTCGGCATCGACTACGCGCTGTTCATCGTCTCCCGCTATCGGGCCGAACTCGCGGAGGGCCGTGACCGGGAGGACGCGGCGGGCCGGGCCGTCGGCACGGCGGGCTCCGCGGTGGTCTTCGCGGGCCTCACGGTCGTGATCGCCCTGGTAGGCCTCTCCGTCGTCAACATCCCGATGCTGACGAAGATGGGCGTCGCGGCGGCGGGCACGGTGGCCATCGCGGTGCTGATCGCACTGACCATGATCCCGGCGCTGCTCGGCTACGCGGGCCGGAAGGTGAAGCCGGCGGGGGAGAAGGGCAGGCTGCTCGGCCGGGCCAAGGCGCAGGAGAAGCAGGACAAGCCGGTGAAGCCGAACCTGGGCACGCGCTGGGCGAGCTTCGTCGTCCGCCGCCCGGTCGCGGTCCTGCTGCTCGGGGTCATCGGCCTCGGCGCGGCGGCCGTCCCGGCGGCGAGCCTGGAACTGGGCCTGCCGGACGACGGCTCCCAGCCCACGTCCACCACGCAGCGCCGCGCCTACGACCTCCTCTCCGAGGGCTTCGGACCGGGCTTCAACGGCCCGCTGATGGTCGTGGTCGACGCGAAGGCCAGCGACGACCCGAAGGCGGCCTTCACGGCGGTCGGCGACGAGATCAAGGGCCTCGAGGACGTCGTCACGGTCACGCCGCCGGCGCCCAACAAGGCCGGCGACACGGCGACGATCACCGTCATCCCGGACTCCAAGCCGTCGTCGGTCGCGACCGAGGACCTGGTCCACTCCATCCGCGGCAAGGGCGCCGGGATCAAGGCCGACTCCGACGCGAACGTGCTGGTCACGGGGCAGACGGCGATGAACATCGACGTCTCCGAGAAGCTGAACGACGCCCTGATCCCCTACCTGGTCCTGGTGGTCGGCCTGGCCTTCCTCCTCCTGATCGTGGTGTTCCGCTCGATCCTGGTCCCCCTGAAGGCGGCCCTCGGCTTCCTCCTGTCGGTGATGGCGGCCCTCGGCGCCGTGGTCGCGGTCTTCCAGTGGGGCTGGCTGGCGGGCCTGATGGGCGTCGAGCAGACCGGCCCGGTCATGTCGATGATGCCGATCTTCATGGTGGGCGTGGTCTTCGGCCTGGCGATGGACTACGAGGTCTTCCTGGTGACCCGGATGCGGGAGGCCTACGTCCACGGCGAGAAGGCCGGCCAGGCGGTCGTGACGGGGTTCCGGCACGGCGCCCGGGTGGTGACGGCCGCGGCGGTGATCATGATGGCGGTCTTCGCCGGCTTCATCGGCTCGTCCGAGTCCATGGTCAAGATGATCGGCTTCGGTCTCGCGATCGCGGTCTTCTTCGACGCGTTCGTCGTCCGCATGGCCATCGTCCCGGCCGTCCTGGCCCTCCTCGGCCGCAAGGCCTGGTGGCTGCCCAAGTGGCTGGACCGGGCGCTGCCCAACGTGGACGTGGAGGGCGAGGGGCTGCGCTCGGCGTCCGGGGATCAGGACAAGGAACTGGTGCGCGCCTGACCGCGTCCTGAGAGACCGGCCGGTGAGGGCCCCCTGGGGACGGGGAGCCCTCACCGGCTCTTGTCATGCCGGCTCTCTCATGCGTGCGGGTGGAGGACGACCTTGGTGTAACCCTCGACGCGCTTGTCGAACTTCTCGTACGCCGTCGGCGCCTGGTCGAGAGGAAGCTCGTGCGAGACGACGAAGCTCGGCTTCGCACGGTCCTCGATGATCAGGTCACGCAGGTGGCGGTTGTACCGCTTGACGTTGCACTGGCCGGTGCCCATCCGGAGCCCCTTCTCGAAGAGGCGCCCGATGGAGACCATGAGCATGCCCTGCTTCGCCTGCTCGTCCGGTCCGCCGGGGTCGCGCGGGACGTACAGGCCGGGCACGCCGAGCGCGCCCGTCGGCCGGACCGTCTCGACGAGCGAGTTCAGTACGGTCGCCGGTTCCTCGCGGTCCTCGCCCTGCGCCTGCGCCTGGTAGCCGACGGCGTCGATCCCCTTGTCCGTGCCCTGGCCGTCGGTCTGCTCCTTGATCTGCTCCGCCGGACTGCCCTGCGTGAAGTCGATCGGCACGGCACCGATCTCCCGCGCCTTCTCCAGCCGCTCCGCCACGCGGTCGACCACGAACACCTTGCTCGCGCCGCGCAGCATCGCGGAGTACGCGGCCATGAGCCCGACCGGGCCGCCGCCGTAGACCGCGACGCTGTCACCGGGACGCACGTCGGCCAGTTCGTTGCCGTGGTAGCCGGTCGGGAAGATGTCGGCGAGCAGGACGAAGTCGGTCTCCTTCTCGGTGCCCTCGGGGAGCTTCAGGCAGTTGAAGTCGGCGTAGGGCACGCGCACGTACTCCGCCTGGCCTCCCACATAGGGCCCCATCGCGACGTAGCCGTAGGCGCCGCCGGCGAAGCCCGGGTTCACGGTCAGGCAGAAGCCCGTGAAGCCGGCCGTACAGTTCTTGCAGAAGCCGCATGCCACATTGAAGGGCATGACCACCCGGTCGCCGCGGCTGAGCGAGGTGACTCCCTCTGCCGCCTCCTCGACGACCCCGAGGTTCTCGTGACCGAACACGATCCCCGGTTCCGCGGCGGTACGGCCCTCGTACATGTGCAGGTCCGAGCCGCAGATGGCGGTCGAGGTGACACGGACGATCACGTCGTTCGGGTGCTGGATCCGTGGGTCCTCCACTTGCTCTATCGCTACCTCGAAGGGGCCTTTGTACACGACAGCCCTCATCGTCACGCACCTCCAATTGTGCCGTGGGTCATATACCAGGCTGGTGCATGATGAGACGATTTGCATCTACAGAGGGAAGGAAGTAGGGCCTTGTCACGACGTATCGGCACATTGCTCGTAGCGGTCCCCGGCCTGTCGGGCATCGTCTATCCGGAGGGAACGCGCGTGACCATCCAGGGCACCGGCGGGTCCGTCGACGGTTTCGTCGACGGGGACTGGCTGCCGCTCGCGTGGTGGGAGTTCGCGGACGTCCGGCCGGAGGACGGCACCGGCTGAAACCACCTCGCGTGCTCCGTACACGTACCGCTAGCGTGCCCGCATGACGACGACAGCCGCCACGGGCGCCGAGAACCCCGAAGTACACCCCCGTTTCGCCGAGGCCCTGCGGGAGCTGGGGATCGAGGACCTCGCACGTCAGGTCCGCCGGTTCCCCGAAGCCACCCGTACCGCCGCCGAGGCCGCCGCCGCGCTCGGGTGTGAGCTGAGCCAGATCTGCAAGTCGCTGATCTTCGCGGCGGACGGTGTGCCGGTACTGGTGCTCATGGACGGGGCCTCCCGGGTCGACCTGGAGCTCGTGCGGAAGGAGCTCGGGGCGGAGAAGGTCACGCGCGCCAAGGCCGATGTCGTGCGGGAGACCACCGGGTACGCCATCGGCGGGGTGCCGCCCTTCGGTCACAGGACGAAGACGCGCGTGCTCGCCGACCGGTCCCTGCTCGGGTACGACGTCGTCTGGGCCGCCGCCGGGACGCCGTACACCGTGTTCCCCATGGCGCCCCGCGACCTCGTCGGCCACGCCGGCGGCACACTCGTGGACGTGCGCGAGCTCTCCGCGTGACGCCCCTGGTCACCGCCGCCGTCCTGCTCGCCGCCGTCACGCACGCAAGCTGGAACGCCATCGCCCACAAGATCACCGACAAGCTGGCCGGGTTCGCGCTGATCTCGGGCGGCGGGGTGGTCATCGGGCTGGCCCTGGCGCCCTTCGTGGCGTTTCCGGCGGCCGGGGCATGGCCGTATCTGCTCGGTTCCGCCGTCATACACATCGCCTACTACGCGCTGCTGATGAAGTCCTTCCGGCTGGGCGACTTCGGGCAGGCCTATCCCATCGCGCGCGGCACCGTGCCGCTCGTCGTGACCGTGCTCGCCGCCGTCTTCGCGCACGAGGTGCCCGACGGGTGGGCCGCCGCCGGTATCGCCCTGTCGTGCGCGGGGCTGACCGGCGTCGCCGTGTGGGGACTGCGCGGGCGCCGGCCCGACTGGGCGGCGATCGGAGCGGCCCTCGCGACCGGTGTGACGATCGCGGTGTACACCGTCGTCGACGGCCTCGGCGTGCGCGCCTCCGGTTCCTCCCTCGGATACATCGCCTGGCTGATGGCGGTCCAGGGAGTCGTGATCCCCGCCTACGCCGTGAGCCGCTGGAGGAGGGGGACGGTCGCCGTTCTCCGGCCGTTCGCCGGGATCGGGCTCATCGGTGCAGCCCTCTCCGTCACCGCCTACGCCCTCGTCCTGTGGGCCCAGACCAGGGCCGAGCTCGCGCCCATCGCCGCCCTGCGCGAGTCGTCGATCATCGTGGGCGCCGCCATCGGGGCCGTTTTCTTCAAGGAGCGGTTCGGGGCGCCGAGGATCGCGGCGGCCGGACTGCTCGTCGTCGGGATCGGGCTGATGCTGCACGCCGGCTAGGGGGGTGCGTCCAGCCGGTGGGAGGAGCACCCTGGAACTAAGTGTTCCGGAGGTGATCGTCATGATGCACACCACAGTGGGGTGGCACGTCGAGATGGAGTTCCGGGAGGACGACCAGCGCACCCAGGCAGTGGCGCTGGTCCGGCTGCCCGACGGCACCGAGGTACGGGCGCACGGGCACGCGAGCCGGCACCGGACCGACGCCAATCAGCCCAGAGTCGGGGAGGAGATCGCCGGCGCCCGGGCGCTCAACGAGCTCGCCATGCGACTGCTGACCAAGGCCCACGAAGAGATCGACCAGGCGTCGGGGCGGACCTCCCACCCGATTCACGTCTAGAGACGTCCAGGAGGTGCCCGGAGCCTCCGAGACGTCTAGATGTCCAGCGCCCCCCGCACCGCGCGCACCAGCCCCTGCGCCCGCGGATCCGCCGTGACCGTCTTGCGGAAGCCGTTGGTGACATAGCCGAACGCGATCCCGGTGTCCGGGTCGGCGAAGCCGAGGGCGCCGCCGCGGCCCGGGTGGCCGAAGGAACCCGGCGTGAGGAAGGGGGAGGCGCTGCCGTGCAGCATGTAGCCGAGGCCGAAGCGGGTGCCGACCACCAGGACGCGGTCGGGGCCCGCCGACTCCTCGCCCCGGGCCAGGTCGATCGTCTCCGGCGTGAACAGGCGTGAGGCGCCGGCGGTGTCGCCGATCAGCGTCGCGTAGAAGCGGGCCAGTCCGTCCGCCGTCGCGATGGCGTTGGTCGCGGGGAGGGCCGCCGCGCGGTAGGCCGGGTCGTTCTGGTCCGGGAACGGGGTGATCGCCGCGAAGGCCCGGCGGGTCAGGGAAGCCGGGTCCGCGTAGGCCTCGGTGACCGAACGCTTCGGGCGGGCGCGCAGGCCGCCGGCCGGCTCGGGCCCCTCGACGCGGCCCACGCGTCCGACCCGGCCGGCCTCCGCGTCCGGCAGGCCCAGCCAGAGGTCCAGGCCCAGCGGGCCGGTGATCTGCGACGCGAGCCATGCGCCGGTGCCCTGCCCCGTCACGCGTCGCACCAGTTCGTCGAGCAGCCAGCCGTAGGTGAGCGCGTGGTAGCCGTGCCCGGTGCCCGGTTCCCAGGCGGGGGCCTGCGCGGCGACCGCCTCCGGGCCCCGGAGCGGGTCGAGGGCCTGCTCGGGGGTGAGGGGATGGTCGAGGACGGGGAGGCCGGCCCGGTGGTTCAGGACGTGCCGGACCAGTACCCGCTCCTTGCCCCGCGCCTTGAACTCCGGCCAGTAGTGGCCCACCGGCGCGTCGAGGTCCAGTTGCCCGCGCTGGTGCAGCAGCAGGAGTACGGCGGCGGCGACACCCTTCGTCGCCGAGCGCACGACCTGGGCGGTGCCGCGCTCCCAGGGGTCCGTGCCGTCGACGTCCTTCGTGCCGGCCCACAGGTCGACGACCCGCTGCCCGTCCCGGTAGACGGCGACCGCCGCGCCCCGCTCCCCGAGCGCGCCGAAGTTCCGTACGAACGCGTCCCTGACCGGCTCGAAGCCCTCGGCCACTGTGCCGTGCACGTCCACGTCCGTACTCCTCGTCTCGCCGACTCGATCCCCTCTCAACCAAGCACGATCGTCACGTCGATGTTCCCCCGGGTCGCGTTCGAGTACGGGCAGACCTCGTGGGCCGCGTCCACCAGCTTGCCCGCGAGGCCCGGGTCGAGGACGGGGAGCGAGACACTCAGGGCGACCGCGAGGCCGTAGCCGCGCTGCTTGTTGGGGCCGATGCCGACCTTCGCGGACACCGTGGAGCCGGTCAGGTCGTACCCCTCCCGGTTGCCGACGAGGATCAGCGCGTTGTGGAAGCAGGAGCTGTAACCGGCCGCGAAGAGCTGTTCCGGGTTGGTGCCGTTGCCGTCGCCGCCGAGCTGCGGGGGCATCGCGACCTTGAGGTCGATCCGGCCGTCCTGGCTGGTGACATAGCCCTCGCGGCCGCCGTGGGCCGTGGCCTCGGCGACATACATGATCTTCGTCGGGCGGGTGTCGACGGCGGCGGCGTCAGTCATGGCTGGATCCCCCAGAACAGGTGCGCACTAATACATCGCGCACAAGGTACCGGCCAGTAGGGAAGCGTCTGCCCAGCAGGGGGTGATAACCGCGGGTAACGGGTGATCAGTGCGGGCGGTTCGGGGCCGTCTGCGATGTCTCCGCCAGCCGCCACAGCTCCTCGCGCAGACGCGCGACCTCCGGTGCGGCGAGCCCCGTCGCCGCGAGCAGGGCGCCCGGTACGCCCTGCGCGCGCTCCCGCAGCTCCTCCCCGGGCCCGGTGCAGGCGACCAGCACCGAGCGCTCGTCGTGCGCCGCGCGCTCCCGGCGGACGAGCCCCAGGCTCTCCAGCCGCTTGAGCAGCGGCGACACCGTGCCGTAGTCGAGCCTCAGCGCGGCGGCCAGCTCCTTGACCGTGGTCTCCCCGCGCTCCCACAGGACCAGCAGGACCAGGTACTGCGGATAGGTGAGGCCGAGCTCGTCGAGGAGGGGGCGGTAGGCGGACGTCACCGCCCGCTGGGCCGCGTACAGCGCGAAGCACAGCTGGTCGTCCAGCAGCAGCGAGCCCTCGGTCTCCTCGTTCGTCACGCGCCCATTGTCACCGAACGCGGATCGAAACCGAACGGCAGCTCCAGCCGGTGGGCGCGCATCAGTTCCTCGTCGGAGAGCAGCTCGTCGGTCGGGCCGTCCGCCGCGATCACGCCCTCGCTGAGGATCAGGGAGCGCGGGCACAGCTCCAGCGCGTACGGCAGGTCGTGCGTGACCATCAGCACGGTCACGTCGAGGGAGCGCAGGATGTCGGCCAGTTCGCGGCGGGAGGCGGGGTCGAGGTTGGAGGAGGGCTCGTCGAGGACGAGGATCTCCGGCTCCATGGCGAGCACGGTCGCCACGGCCACCCGGCGGCGCTGGCCGAAGGAGAGGTGGTGCGGCGGGCGGTCCTTGAACTCCGCCATGCCGACCCGCTCCAGCGCCCGGTCCACGCGCTTCTCCAGCTCCGGCCCCTTGAGCCCGGCCGCGGCGGGCCCGAACGCCACGTCCTCCCGGACGGTCGGCATGAAGAGCTGGTCGTCCGGGTCCTGGAAGACGATGCCGACCCGGCGCCGGATCTCCGCCATGTGCCGCCTGCCGACGGGCAGCCCGGCCACCTTCACCGTGCCGGTGCCGCCGGTCAGGATGCCGTTGAGGTGGAGCACGAGGGTCGTCTTGCCGGCGCCGTTCGGGCCGAGCAGCGCGACCCGCTCGCCGCGCGCGACGGAGAAGTCGACGCCGAAGAGGGCCTGGTGCCCGTCGGGGTAGGCGAAGGCCAGACCGGCCACGTCCAGCGAAGGGGCCGGTGAAGGGGTCACATCAGTCACAGGGTCCATCCCAGCAGACACACGACGAGGGCGGCACAGGGCAGGGCGAGGGCGTACGTCCACTGCGCCCGGGACGCGGTCACCTCGTCGATGACCGGCATGGAGCCGGCGTACCCGCGGCTGACCATGGCCAGGTGCACGCGCTCGCCGCGCTCGTAGGAGCGGATGAACAGGGCGCCCGCGGACTTGGCCAGGACGCCCCAGTGCCGGACGCCCCTCGCCTCGAAGCCGCGCGACTCCCGGGCGATCCGCATGCGCCGCATCTCGTCCGTGATGACGTCGCCGTATCGGATCATGAAGGACGCGATCTGGACGAGGAGCGGCGGGAGCCTGAGCCGCTGGAGGCCGAGGAGGAGTTCGCGCAGCTCGGTGGTGGCGGCGAGGAGGACGGAGGCGGCGACACCGAGCGTGCCTTTGGCGAGCACGTTCCAGGCGCCCCACAGGCCGTTGACGCTCAGGGACATGCCGAGGACGTCGACCCGCTCGCCCTCCGCCACGAACGGCATCAGCACCGCGAACGCGACGAACGGCACCTCGATCAGCAGCCGCCTCAGCAGGAACCCCGCGGGTACGCGCGCGACGTACGCCACAACCCCGAGCAGCACGGCGTACAGCGCGAACGCCCACATCGCCTCGCGCGGCGTCGACACCACGACCACCACGAAGGCGAACACGGCGGCGAGCTTGGTGTGCGGCGGCAGGCCGTGCACGGGCGAGTGCCCGTGCCGGTAGAGCTTGTGCGCGTGCCCTGCTCCCATGTCAGACGCTCGTCGTGCTTGTGGTGCGCGTCGTGTCGGTCGTGTCCGTCGTGTCCGACGGGGACGTGTCGTCCGAACGGCGACGGCGTACGGCCCAGAAGACCGCGCTGCCCGCGACGACCGTGACGCCGACGCCGATGACACCCGCCAGCCCGCCGGACAGGCGGGCGTCGTCGACGTCCTCGACGCCGTAGTCGGCGAGCGGGGAGTCGGCCACGGCGTGCTCCTCGGCCTTCTTGTCGATGCCGTGGTCGGCGGCGACCTTCTCCAGGCCGTCGGGGTCGGCGGAGGCGTAGAAGCTGACGAACCCGGCCAGGACCAGGGAGGCGGCCAGGCCCGCCGCCCACACCTTGCGGTGCGAGGTCCGGGCGGCCACGGGGGCGGGTTCCGGCTCGGCCTGTGACGCGTCGACGAGTTCGCCGTTCACCCGCAGCTTGAGCTTCTGCGTGAGGCCGCGCGCCCCGTACACCAGGTCCGGGCGTACGGCGATGACCGAGCCGACGGTCAGCGCGGTGATCGCGGCCTCGCCGATGCCGATCAGGACGTGCACGCCGACCATGGCGGTGGCGACCTTGCCGATCGACACGTCGGTGGTGCCGCCGATCGCGAACATCAGCGTGAAGGCCAGGGCGGAGGCCGGCACGGAGACCAGGGCGGCCACGAAGGAGGCCACGGTGACCGACCGGCGGGTGCGGGGCAGCACCTTCACCAGGCCGCGGAAGAGGGCGTAGGCGACGACCGTGGTGACGATCGCCATGTTGGTGATGTTGACGCCGAGCGCGGTCAGGCCGCCGTCCGCGAAGAGGATGCCCTGCATGAGCAGGACGACGGAGACGCACAGGACCCCTGTGTAGGGGCCGACGAGTATCGCGGCGAGCGCACCGCCGAGCAGATGGCCGCTGGTCCCCGCCGCGACGGGGAAGTTCAGCATCTGCACCGCGAAGATGAACGCGGCGACGAGTCCGGCCAGCGGTGCCGTCCGCTCGTCGAGTTCCCGGCGCGCGCCGCGCAGGCTCACGGCGATGGCACCCGCGGCGATCACACCGGTGGCGGCGGAGGTGGGCGCGTTGATGAATCCGTCAGGTACATGCACCGTTCGATGATGTGGCTAGATGCGAACGATTTGCAAGAGCGTGATGCTCGTTTTATCTCATCCGTGATATGTCCGGCCTCCAGGGGCGCAATCCGGAAAATATGCGACATTGGAAGGGAAGTGGACGCACAGTCTCCACGCAGGTAGCGCACGGTGAAAGGCCCGTCGGATGTCCGTAGTCGAGCAGTACGCGCGAGCCCACATCGTCACGGATGCGGACATCCCACTAGACGCGGAGCGGGAAGCGGTCCCGGTCACGCTGCGCTACGACCCCGAGCGGGACCCGGGCGCCGTACGGGTCGGGCTGCCCGGAGCCGGGGCGCGCGAGTGGACCTTCGACCGCCGGCTGCTGGAGGAGGGGCTGCGGGCCCCCGCGGGCAGTGGTGAGGTCCGGGTGTGGCCGTGCGGCCGGGTGCAGGCCGTCGTGGAGTTCCACTCCGCGCAAGGGGTGTCGGTGGTGCAGTTCGAACGGCAGGCGCTGCTGCGGTTCCTGCGGCGGACGTACATGGCCGCCGCGGAACCGGTCACTCACTGAGCATCGACCCCGGGGCTCAGCCGCCCGTCTTCAGCAGCGCCGCCACGATCGGCCCGGCCGTCTCGCCGCCGTGGCCGCCCTGCTGGACCACGCCCGCGGCCGCCAGATCACCCCGGTAGGCGGTGAACCAGCCGTTCGGCTTCTTCTGCCCGTCGACCTCGGCGGACCCGGTCTTCGCGCCGGCGTCGCCGCCGACCCCGGCCATCGCCTCCGCGGCCGTGCCGTAGTCGGCCGTGTACGACATCAGCTCACGCAGCTGGGACAGCGTGCCGGCCGACAGTGTGCGCGAGGCCGTCGCGAGCTTGCGGCCGTCCACGTCCGGGGAGACCAGGTACGGCTGGCGGAAGGTGCCGGACTTGACCGTCGCCGACACCGACGCCATGTTCAGCGGGTTCATCCGGACCCCGCCCTGCCCGATCAGCGAGGCACCCATCTGGGCCGCCGACTGCACCGGCACCGCCCCGTCGAAGGACGGCACACCGATCGCCCAGTTGTTCAGCCCCAGGCCGAAGACCTGCTGGGCCTGCTTGGTCAGGTCGTCGTCCTTGAGCTTGGGCGCCTGGCTGATGAAGGCCGTGTTGCAGGAGCGGGCGAAGCTCGCCTTGAACGTGCCGTTCTTGATCTCGAACTTCTTGTCGTTCTGGAACTTCCAGTGCCCGTACGTGAAGTACTTCGGGCACGGGTGCTTCTTGTCCGCCGAGGCCAGGTTCTTCTCGAGCAGCAGCGACGCGGTGATGACCTTCATCGTGGAGCCGGGCGCCAGGGAACCCTGGAAGGCGGTGTTGAAGCCGGGCGAGGCGTTGGCGGCGGCCAGGATCTCACCGGTCGAGGGCCGCACCATGGCCACCGACGACCGGGCCTTCTTCGCGACCTGCTTCTCGGCCGCCGCCTGGAGGGCGGGGTCCAGCGTGGTCTTCACCGTGCCGGGCGTGCCCTTGCTCAGCTCCAGCAGGGTCTTGTCGGACAGGTCGTCCGACTCGGCGGACTTCCCGCGCTCGACCCGGAGCTCGATGCCGGCCTTGCCGCCCGCCTTCTTGCCGTACTTCTCGCGCAGCCCGTCCAGGACGGGCCCCAGCGAGGCGTACTTCTTCTCGGTCAGCTCGCCGCCGTCCCGGTCGAGCGCCTTGACCGGGGGTGTGCCCGCCTCGCCGGTGACCAGCTTGTCGCCGTCCTCCAGATCGGGGTGGACGACCGCGGAGTGCCAGTCGACCAGCGGCTTTCCGTCGCTCGTGCGGCGGACGACGGTCAGCGCGCTGTCGTACGCCAGCGGCTTCTCGGTGTCCTTGTACGACACCGTGGCCTTGACGGAGAACGGCACCTTGTCGCCCGCGGGCGTGCCCGGGGTGAGGGTGACGTCCTTGATGCGGGCGTCCTTCGTGTAGCCGGTGAGCAGGGACTTCGCCGCGGCCGAGTCGTCCGTGGCCGCGGCGGCCTCGGTGACCTTCCCCGACTGCCAGGCGGTGAGGAAGGCCTTGGCGGTGGTGGTGACCTCGGTCGCCGACAGGGGCCCGGTCTTCACCTCGGGCTTCTGGTCGGTGGAGGCCGCCCGGGTGCCGTCGTCGGCCGACGCGCCGCCGTACAGCGCGTAGGCGCCGAGCCCGGCACCGCCGACGACCACGGCGATCATCCCGCCGATCACGGCGGGCCTCGTCTTCCCTTGCTCGGCGACGCGCCTTCTGTTGCCCACAGCTGTTCGTTCCTCCACGAATTCCCAGGGTCCCCGTTGCCCTCGGCAGTCCCAACGACGGCCACCACCCTAGAGTCCCGTCCGGCGGAGGTGAGATCAGCCACCTGTTCGTAGCACGGCTGCGACAATCGGCCCGGCCGCGTCGCCGCCGTGGCCGCCCTGCTCGGTCATGGCCGCCGCCGCGATGTCGTCGCGGAACCCGGTGAACCAGCTGTTGGACTTGGCGTTCCCGTCGACCTCGGCGGAACCGGTCTTGGCGCCGATGTCGCCGCCGAGCCCGGCCATGGCCTCCTGGGCGGTGCCCTGGATGGCGGTGAGCCGCATCATCTGCTTCAGCTGGGCGGCGGTGCTCGCCTTCAGGCCCTGGGCCCGGGCGAACTGACGGTCGTCCAGCTTCGGCGAGACGAGATAGGGCTGGCGGAAGGTGCCGGTGATCGCGGTCGCGGTCACCGAGGCCATGTTCAGCGGGCTCATCTGCACCTGGCCCTGCCCGATGGCACCGGCCGCCCGGTCCGGGCCGCTGACTTCGGGGACGCTGCCGTCGAAGGAGACGATGCCGGTCTTCCAGTTGTCCTGCCCCAGGCCGAAGCGCTGCTCGGCCTCCTGGGTCAGCGAGGCGTCCGTGAGCGGCTTCTCGTCGATGAGCTTGATGAAGGCGGTGTTGCAGGACCGCATGAAGCTGTTGGCGAGGGTGGCGCTCTCGTCGGGCCGCATGTCGGTGATGTTCTCGAACCTCTGGCCCTGCCACACGGCGTCGGCCGGGCAGGGTGCCGGACCGTTCATCGAGGTCACGCCGTTGTCGATGAGCATCGCGGCGGTGATGATCTTCATCGTGGAGCCGGGTGCGGCCTCGCCCTCGAAGGCCGCGTTGAAGCCGTCCGTACGGTTGTTCGCCACAGCCAGCACCTCGCCGGTGCTCGGCTTGACGGCCACCACCGACGACTGGGCGAACCGCTTGACCGCCTTCTCGGCCGCCGACTGCGCGCTCGGGCTGATCGTGGTGACGAGCTTGCCGGGCTTGCCCTCGGCGAGGGTGAGCAGCGGGGTGTCGGGAGCGCTCCCGCCGGTGTGCCGGACGACCAGTTCGACGCCGGGCGAACCGCCGGACTTCTCGCCGTATGTGTCGCGCAGGGCGTCCAGGACCGGGCCGAGGGAGGGGTACTTCTCCTTCGTCAGCACGGAGCCGTCGCGGCCGACCGCCTCGATGGGCGGGCTGGCCGACCGCTCCGTGACGAGCGTGTCGTCCTTCTTCAGCTCGGGGTGCACGACGGACGGCTGCCAGTCGATCAGCGGCCGTCCGGTGGTGAGCCCGCGCACCACCTTCAGCTTGCCGCTGTAGCTCAGCGGCTTGGACTTCCCGTCGTAGGCCACCTTGGCCTTCACCGTGTACGGCACGGTGGTGCCGCTCGCCGCGCCGGGCGTGATCTTCACGCCGGTGATGTGCGCGTCGTCCCCGAAGGCGGTCAGCAGCTGCTCGGCGGCCGCGTCGTTGTTCGTGTACGACGCCGCCGTGGCGGCATCGCCCTTCTCCCAGGCGCCGAAGAACTTGGCCGTGGTCTCCTTGACCTCGTCCTCGTCGGGCGGCCCCGACTCCTTCTCCGCGGCCACCCCGCTCGTGCCGCCCCCGTCCCCGTTCAGCGCGCTCATGATGTTGTAGGCCCCGTACCCGGCCCCGCCCACCATCACCGTGAACACGCCGCCTATGACAGCGGCCTTGACCCCCTTGCCCATTGGGCGGTCCCCTCCCCCTCGAGCTTCACGCGCTCCTTTGAACGCGTTCAGAACGCTCGATCCGGGAGCACTCTAAGCGCAGAGGGTGACGACAGGGACGGTTGTTTCGATTTTTGACCGAACACGCACCACGCCCGGACAGCGTGCCGGGATTATTCGGCTAGTCGTCCCCGCCGCTCTGCCGTGAGCGGGAGCTCCCGTCCGCGCTACGGGCCAGTTCGCTGCCGAGCAGCGTCGCCTTGGCCACCCCACGTGCCCAGCGCGGGGCGTCGCCCCGGGCCGCCCAGAAGACGCAGACGCAGCCGCCGATGACGAGCAGCACGACGACCGACAGCATGAGCACGAGCATGCTCGACCCCCCGTTTCGTGTGATGAGCCGCACCATCCTCGCAGCTGACCGGCTAGACCCAGGTGTCCAGCCACATCCGCGCCCGCCAGTCGTCGATCGGGATGGCCTGGCCCGTGTACAGCGGCCAGAAGTAGATGAAGTTCCACACGATCAGCAGGACGAGTACGCCCGCGCCCGTGGCGCCCACGACACGGCGGGTGTCCGTGGAGCGGGGCGGGCCGATGATCGCGCCGAGGAGCATGGCCACCGCCAAGCACAGGAACGGCAGGAAGACGATGGCGTAGAAGAAGAAGATCGTGCGCTCCTGGTACATGAACCAGGGCAGGTAGCCGGCCGCGATGGCGCAGGCGATGGCACCCGCGCGCCAGTCGCGGCGGAACAGCCAGCGCCACAGGACGTAGAGGACCGCGAAGCAGGCGACCCACCACAGCAGCGGCGTGCCGAGGGCCAGGACCTCTCGGGCGCACTTCTCGCCGGCGTCCGCGGGGCAGCCGTTCCGGCCGGGCGCGGGGGACTCGTAGAAGTACGACACCGGGCGGCCCAGGACCAGCCAGCTCCACGGGTTGGACTGGTAGGTGTGCGGCGAGGACAGGCCGACGTGGAACTCGTACACCTGGTGCTCGTAGTGCCACAGGCTGCGCAGCCAGTCGGGCAGGAAGGTCCAGCTGCCGCCCTTGCCGTCGGTCGCGGCCCAGTTGCGGAAGTAGCCGCCTTTGCCGTCGGTGGCGGAGAGGATCCAGCCGGTCCAGGACAGCACGTAGGTGACGATCGCGACGGGGACCGTGGCGACGAACGCCAGGCCCGTGTCGCGCCGGAACACCGCCGAGTACGGGTGCCGGGCGCCGGCGACCCTGCGCGTGCCGACGTCCCACAGGACCGCCATCAGGCAGAACGCGGCCAGGATGTAGAGGCCGTTCCACTTCGTGGCGAAGGCCAGGCCCAGCATCACGCCCGCCGCCCAGCGCCAGGGGCGCCACCCCAGGCGGGCCGTCTCGGCGACGTGCCGGTCGGGGCGGACCCGCCCGTCGGCGTCCACCGGGAGCGCCGCGGCGAGTTTTTCGCGGGCCTTGTCCCGGTCGACGAGCAGACAGCCGAACGCGGCCAGCACGAAGAACATCAGCACGCCGTCGAGCAGCGCCGTGCGGCTCATCACGAAGTGCAGGCCGTCCACCGCCATCAGCGCGCCCGCCAGGCACCCCAGGAACGTCGAGCGGAACAGCCGGCGGCCGATCCGGCACAGCAGCAGCACGGACAGCGTGCCGAGCAGCGCCGTCATGAACCGCCAGCCGAACGGGTCGAAACCGAACAGCAGCTCGCCGAGCCCGATGACGTACTTGCCGACCGGAGGGTGCACGACGTACGCCGCGTCCGTCGGGATGGTGACGTGCCCGCCGGACGAGAGGACCAGGTCGTTGGCGTTCTTGTCCCAGTTGACTTCAAAACCGCGGTGGACGAGCGCCCACGCGTCCTTGGCGTAGTACGTCTCGTCGAATATCACCGCCTTGGGATTGCCCAGGTTCCAGAACCGCAGCACGCCCGCCAGCAGGGTGACGAGCAGCGGGCCGATCCAGCCCGACCAGCGCACCAGCCGACCCGCGAGCGTGTGCGGGATGCCGAGCGCGGCCCACAGGCGGGGGCCGGGCTCGGTGTACGGCGGCACCAGCCGGTCACGGACGTCACCGGCGTCGCTTCGTGGGCGCTGGTAGCCGAAGCGGCGCAGCCGCTGCTGCCAGGGCGGCCGCTGCTCGTGCGGCGCCTGGCCCTGCCGGGTGTCCGTGGAGGACGCGGTACTGGTCACCGCGCCATCGTAGGGAACCGTGCTGTGTGAGTCCCGTGCATGGCCGGTATGCGTCCCCCTCCTCGGCCCCTGGGAGGATGGAGGGCGTGACCGGAACCCTCGTACTCGCAGGCACCCCCATCGGCGACATCGCGGACGCCCCGCCCCGGCTCGCCGAGGAACTGGCCGGAGCCGATGTCGTCGCCGCCGAGGACACGCGGCGGCTGCGGCGGCTGACCCAGGCGCTCGGCGTCACACCCAAGGGGCGGGTGGTGTCGTACTTCGAGGGCAACGAGTCCGCGCGGACGCCGGAGCTGGTGGAAGAGCTGGTGGGCGGGGCGCGGGTGCTGCTCGTCACGGACGCGGGGATGCCGTCGGTGTCCGACCCCGGCTACCGGCTGGTCGCCGCCGCCGTGGAGCGGGACGTGCGGGTCACCGCCGTGCCCGGGCCGTCCGCCGTGCTCACCGCGCTCGCGCTGTCGGGTCTGCCCGTCGACCGGTTCTGCTTCGAGGGGTTCCTGCCGCGCAAGGCCGGGGAGCGGCTGGGGCGGCTGCGTGAGGTGGCCGGGGAGCGGCGCACGCTCGTCTACTTCGAGGCCCCGCACCGGCTCGACGACACGCTCGCGGCGATGGCCGAGGTGTTCGGGGCGGAGCGGCGGGCCGCGGTGTGCCGGGAGCTGACCAAGACGTACGAGGAAGTACGGCGCGGGGGGCTGGGCGAGCTGGCCGCCTGGGCCGCGGAGGGTGTGCGCGGGGAGATCACCGTGGTGGTGGAGGGGGCGCCGGAGCGAGGTCCCGACGACGTCACGGCGGAGGAGCTGGTGCGGCGGGTCCGGGTGCGGGAGGAGGCCGGGGAGCGGCGCAAGGAGGCGATCGCCGCGGTGGCTCAGGAGGCCGGGGTGCCGAAGCGGCAGGTTTTCGACGCGGTGGTCGCCGCGAAGAACGCCGCGGGGTAGCCGGGTCGGGGTGGGGCCTCGGGTGCTTCGCGGGGTGCGGGTCGTGTGTGGTTGATCACGCCCACGCGGCGGAGCCGCACATCGATACGGTCCCGCGCCCCTTCGGGGCGCATCCCATGGGTGGGCAAAGGCGACGGGCGCTGAGGCAAGGAACCCCCCAAAACGGCGCCAACAGTCGACAGTTCTGCTGCCTTCGGTCCGGCCGGGGAGTCCACTGGGTCGCGGGGACGGAATCGTCCTCACGCCACAGCGGAACAGGAGCTGGCATGAGTGAGATCGCAGGGCAGACCGGGCTCCGCGCCGGTGCGAACGCCGTCGTCAACGAGTCGTACTCCTTCGCCTGCATGCGCTGCGGGTACGGCTGGGAGCAGTCCTACGAGATAGAGCACCACACGGACGCCGCGGGACACGAGGTCGTCTTCTACGTGGCGGACGGCAAGGTCGTGCCCTCCCCGCTGAGCAAGCCCACGTGCCAGAACTGCGACGGGCACGTCGTACGGATCATGCGGCCCGGGCGGGTCGAGTCGGCGCGCAACGCGGAGCACCGGCATCACCGCGTGCCGCCGCTCGCCGGGCCCGTGGAGGCGCCCGTGCCGGAGGGCGCTGACGAGAAGCCCGAGCACCACCACTGGCAGCTGTCCGACCTGTTGCACCCCTTCCAGCGCAAGGCGAGCTGACCCGTCCGGCTCCCCTTGTCGGCGCCCTCCCCGGTCCTCCCCCATCGGGGAGGGCGTGCCCCTTCGTAGGATCGGGGCATGCCTTCGAACGACTCCGGCAAGAACGCCGCGCCCCCGCTCCCGGAACCCCTCCGGGTGCCGGTCGCCGACTCCCACACCCATCTGGACATGCAGTCCGGCACCGTCGAGGAGGCGCTGGCGAAGGCGGCGTCGGTGGGAGTGACGACCGTCGTGCAGGTCGGCTGCGACCTGGCGGGCTCCCGCTGGGCGGCCGAGACGGCGGCCGCGTACGACGCCGTCCACGCGACGGTCGCCCTGCATCCGAACGAGGCCCCGCGCATCGTGCACGGCGACCCCGACGGCTGGTCGAGGCAGGGCGCGCGCGAGCCGGGCGGCCAGGCCGCTTTGGACGACGCCCTCGCCGAGATCGACCGGCTGGCCGGGCTGGAGCAGGTCAAGGGCGTCGGGGAGACGGGCCTCGACTACTTCCGCACCGGGCCCGAGGGCAAAGACGCGCAGGAGAGGTCCTTCCGCGCCCACATCGAGATCGCCAAGCGGCACGGCAAGGCCCTGGTCATCCACGACCGCGACGCCCACGCCGACGTCCTGCGCGTGCTGAAGGAGGAGGGCGCCCCCGAGCGCACCGTCTTCCACTGCTACTCCGGCGACGCCGAGATGGCGGAGATCTGCGCGAGCGCGGGCTACTTCATGTCCTTCGCCGGCAACGTCACCTTCAAGAACGCCCAGAACCTGCGGGACGCGGTGGCGGTGGCCCCGCCGGAGCTTCTGCTGGTGGAGACGGATGCGCCCTTCCTCACGCCGGTGCCCTACCGCGGCCGGCCCAACGCCCCGTACCTCGTGCCGATCACCGTGCGGGCCATGGCCGGGGTGCGCGGCGTCGACGAGGACACGCTGGCGACGGCTCTCGCGGACAACACGGCGCGCGCCTTCGGCTACTGACCCCAGCCGCGCCGCACGACTGTGCGTAGTCGCGTCGCTTTGGAGAGTGACGAACGCTCCGCTAGGTTCTGGGGGCCCGATCCGGACCCCTCTGGACCCCCTCCGGCCCCTGGAGCGTGTCGGCGTGAGCAACTCGCAGTACGAGACCTACAAGACGTACGAGACATCCGGGACGTACGAGACGTACGGCCCGCCCTACGCTGACCCGGTGTACGGCGGTTTCGACGCGCCGCCCGCCGAGCTGTACAGCGCCGAGACGCTCGGGTACGGACCGCCCGGGGCGCCCGTCGCCTACGAGGACACCTACCGGCCCGCCTACGAGGTGCCGCCCCTGCCCGGGGTGCCCCGGCAGGGCGTCCCGGACGACGGTGCGGCACCACCCGCGACCGGCGCGCGCACCACGCGCGTGGAAGCGCGCGCCGAAGCCCGCGCCGCGGCGCGCGCCGGTTCGCACCGGCGGTCCGCGCGCCGACGCAAGGCGCGGTACGCCGAGCGGCCGGGCGACGGCTCCATGCGGCGGCTGCTCCCGCAGGCCCTGGTCGTCGCCTTCCTGGCGGGCGGCACCACGGCGTTCGTCGCCAAGGACAAGGCGATCGAGCTGAACGTCGACGGCAAGGCGCGCACCCTGCACACCTTCGCCGACGACGTCACCGAGCTGCTGGCGGAGGAGGGCGTCGACGTCGGCGCCCACGACGTGGTGGCACCCGGACCCGGCACGGAGCTCACCAGCGGCGACGAGGTCGCCGTGCACTACGGCCGCCCCCTGCGGCTCACCCTCGACGGAGAGCGGAGCGAGGTGTGGACGACGGCACACACCGTGGAGGGGGCGCTGCGGCAACTGGGGGTGCGACAGGAGGGCGCGTACGTGTCCACGTCGCGCTCCCGGCGGATCGGGCGGGAAGGGCTCGCGCTGGACGTGCGGACCGAACGCGCGGTCACGATCATGGCGGACGGCCGTGCCCGCACCGTCCGCACCAACGCGGCGACCGTGCGGGAGGCCGTCGAGGAGGCCGGGATCACCCTGCGCGGCCAGGACACCACGTCGGTCCCGCAGGCGAGCTTCCCGCGCGACGGGCAGACCGTCACGGTGCTGCGCATCACCGGCGGCAAGGAGGTCCGCGAGGAGCCGATCCCCTTCCAGGTGCGGCGCACCGACGACCCGGCCCTGTTCCGCGGCACGGAGGTCGTCGAAGAGGCGGGCCGGCCCGGCCTGCGCCGGGTCACCTACTCCCTGCGCACCGTCAACGGCGTCAAGCAGAAGCCGCGCCGGATCCGGTCAGAGGTGGTACGCGAGCCCCGCCCGCAAGTGGTGAAGGTCGGCACGAAGCCGCGACCGACGTCCGTGCAGGGCGCCGACCACCTCGACTGGCAGGGCCTCGCGGCCTGCGAGTCCGGCGGCCGCCCCGACGCGGTCGACTCGTCGGGCACCTACGGCGGCCTCTACCAGTTCGACACCCAGACCTGGCAGGCCCTCGGCGGCAAGGGCCGCCCCCAGGACGCCCCGGCGGCGGAACAGACGTACCGCGCGAAGAAGCTGTATGTGCGGCGGGGGGCGAGCCCTTGGCCGCACTGCGGGGGCCGCTTGCGCGGGTAGGGGTGGACCGCAGGCGAAGAAACCCGCCCCCCGAACCCCCCGTACCCTTGTCCCCGTGACCAGCCCCGCCCCCGACGCCCTCCTCGGCCCCGCCGACGTCCGCGAGCTCGCGACAGCCCTCGGCGTACGCCCCACCAAGCAACGCGGCCAGAACTTCGTGATCGACGCGAACACCGTCCGCCGTATCGTCCGCACCGCACAGGTCCACCCCGACGACGTGGTCGTCGAGGTAGGGCCGGGCCTCGGGTCACTGACGCTCGCCCTGCTGGAGGTCGCCGACCGCGTCACGGCCGTCGAGATCGACGACGTGCTCGCCGCCGCGCTGCCCGCCACCATCACGGCCCGCATGCCCGGGCGCGCCGACCGGTTCGCCCTCGTCCACTCCGACGCGATGCACGTCACGGAGCTGCCCGGCCCCGCCCCGACCGCGCTGGTCGCCAACCTCCCGTACAACGTGGCCGTCCCGGTCCTGCTGCACATGCTCGAAGCCTTCCCGAGCATCGAACGCACCCTGGTCATGGTCCAGTCGGAGGTCGCCGACCGCCTCGCCGCCCCGCCCGGCTCGAAGGTGTACGGCGTCCCGTCGGTCAAGGCCAACTGGTACGCCGAGGTCAAGCGGGCCGGCGCCATCGGGCGGAACGTCTTCTGGCCCGCGCCCAACGTCGACAGCGGCCTGGTCTCCCTCGTCCGCCGGACCGAACCGCTGAAGACGACGGCCTCCAGGCGCGAGGTGTTCGCCGTCGTCGACGCCGCCTTCGCCCAGCGCCGCAAGACGCTGCGGGCCGCGCTCGCCGGCTGGGCCGGGTCCGCCGCCGCCGCGGAGGCGGCCCTCGTCGCCGCCGGGGTCTCACCGCAGGCGCGGGGCGAGTCGCTGACCGTGGAGGAGTTCGCGCGGATCGCCGAGCACAAGCAGAACCAGCCCCAGGAGGAGGAGTCCGCGTGAGCGTGACGGTCCGGGTCCCCGCCAAGGTCAACGTCCAGCTCGCGGTCGGCCCCGCCCGCCCCGACGGCTTCCACCCCCTGGCCAACGTCTTCCTCGCCGTCGGCCTCTACGACGAGGTCACCGTCACCCCGGCCGACGAGTTCCGCGTCACCTGCGAGGGCCCGGACGCCGCCCAGGTCCCCCTGGACCGTACGAACCTGGCCGCGCGGGCGGCCGAAGCGCTCGCCGAGCGGTACGGCCGGACGCCCGGCGTGCACATCCACATCGCCAAGGACATCCCCGTCGCCGGCGGCATGGCGGGCGGCAGCGCGGACGGCGCCGGCGCGCTGGTCGCCTGCGACGCGCTGTGGGGGACCGGCGCATCCCGGGATGAACTGCTCGACATCTGCGCCGAGTTGGGCAGCGACGTGCCGTTCAGCCTGGTCGGCGGGGCAGCCCTCGGCATCGGGCGGGGGGAGCAGCTGACGCCCCTGGAGGTCGGCGGCACCTTCCACTGGGTGTTCGCGATGGCCGGCCGCGGCCTGTCCACCCCGGCCGTGTTCCGGGAGTTCGACCGGCTCGGCGAGGGCACGGACATCCCCGAGCCCGTCGCCTCCCAGGAACTCCTCGCGGCCCTGGCGAAGGGCGACCCGGACGCGCTCGCCGCCGCCGTCTCCAACGACCTCCAGCCGGCCGCCCTCTCCCTGTTCCCGGAACTCGCCGGCACCCTGGCCACGGGCCGCGCCGCCGGCGCCCTCGCCGCCCTGGTCTCCGGTTCCGGCCCGACCACGGCGTTCCTCGTCCGCGGCCCGGAGTCGGCGGCCGCGGTGGCGCAGGCGCTGGTGGCGTCCGGCACGTGCCGGACCGTGCGGACGGCCGCCGGCCCGGCACCCGGGGCGACGGTCGCCGCGCGTTAACCCCGTGCGTCGGCCGGTTCCCGGCACTTAGGCTCCCCCGGCGGCCGAGTCTCTGATCGGCGCATGCAGAGGCGACCGGACGAACTCCCGCTCACCCATCGGACAGTTCATGGCGGCGTATCAAGGCTGCCACCTCCGAGCGGGCGAAGTACGTCGGTTGCGACGCAGGCGCCACGCGACGAGGGGCGTACCGATCGCCAAGCCCGCAAGAACCACAGTCAGGCCCCACATGCGTGGCAGCACTGGGTCATTGGACAGTACGAATGCGATGCTCACGAGGAACCCGGCAGAGACACCCAGTGCTGTTGGCCCCCCGCCGCCGTGGCGGGTCACTGAGTGCGCGAGGAAGACCAACAGCAACGGCGCGGTCATCATCGCTGCGAAATACCAGCCGGCCCCGTCTGGAACACCACAGCCGCCTCGACGCGATGGCCCGCAGCCACTGGTCACCGCTCCAGCCAACGCCCAACCAAGCATTCCGGCAAAAAGCAGCCCCAGCAGAAATCCCCACTTCCCCATGCGCGGGATGGTACGTGCAGGCCAGACCGAAGGTCAGCCCTGCGCCCTGACAAGCCCATGTGACGACACTTCCCAGGCGGCGCCGACCGGGACGAGCCGCTGGACCGAGCCCGCCACGGGACCCGGACCGGCGTGCAGGCCGAGCTGCGGTGCCGAACCGGCGCGACGGGGCCGGCCGAGCGGAACCGCGTCGAGGACCGGCACTGGTTCTGCCATTACGACCAGGTCACAGTGGGCGGCCTGACCGCACGGGACGGACACGCGGCAGTCCTGTCCCGCCTGGGGGCGGACTTCGGTATGCCCACGCTCTTCGGAGAACTGCTCGCGCGGGCGCTCGTACGGCCCGACCGGGACCACGCCGTCTGGTCCGAGGCCGTGTCCACGCCCGCCCGGCGGCTGGACGAGGACACCTGGACGGCGGCCGTGGCCCTGAGCCGCGCGGCCGACAAGGTACCTCGCCTCTTCGCAGCCGAGCTGCTGCTGGCCTGCCCCTGGGCGACGCCCTGGGGCACGCGCCGTTCGACGGCCGTGGGCAGGAGGTCTTCCCCCCTGGGCCGCCCGGAGAAGGACCTGGGGGTGCTGGCGGCGGTACTGAACGGGCTCACCGGGGAGGACGGCCCGGAGATCGGTGACGCGCTGGCGGCCCTCACCCATGACGCGTCCCAGGTGGTCCGCGCCCATGCAGTGCGGGGCCTGGCCGAACGCGACGACCCGCGCTGCGTGGAGGGCGACCGGCGGATCGGACCCGTCGACCCGGACGGCCCGTGGTACGACGACTGGGCGCCAGGGCGACGTGGCGGTCCGAGTGGCGCCGCCGGGAGGCCGCCGAGCACTCCTGAACACCCCGGCCGGAGCACCCCGCCGCCCGACTACCCTGGAGGGTCGATCCACCCCCCTCGTCAGGAGAGAAATGGCCGTCAACCTGGTCAATGTCGAGAACGTCAGCAAGGTGTACGGCACCCGCGCCCTGCTCGACGGCGTCTCCCTCGGCGTCTCCGAAGGGGAACGCATCGGCGTCGTCGGCCGCAACGGCGACGGGAAGACCACGCTGATCCGGATGCTCGCCAGGCTGGAGGAGGCCGACACCGGGCGCGTCACGCACTCCGGCGGTCTGCGCATCGGCGTGCTCACGCAGCACGACTCCCTCGACCCCGAGGCCACCGTCCGCCACGAGGTCATCGGCGACATGGCCGACCACGAGTGGGCGGGCGTCGCCAAGGTCAGGGACGTCCTGACCGGCCTGTTCGGCGGGCTCGACCTGCCGGGGTTCCCCAAGGGGCTCGACACCGTCATCGGCCCGCTGTCCGGCGGTGAGCGGCGCCGTATCGCGCTCGCCAAGCTGCTCATCGAGGAGCAGGACCTGCTCGTCCTCGACGAGCCCACCAACCACCTCGACGTCGAGGGCATCGCCTGGCTCGCCCGGCACCTCCAGAACCGCCGGTCCGCGCTCGTCTGCGTCACCCACGACCGCTGGTTCCTGGACCAGGTGTGCACACGCATGTGGGACGTCCAGCGCGGAGACGTCTACGAGTACGAGGGCGGCTACTCCGACTACGTCTTCGCCCGTGCCGAGCGCGAACGCATCGCCGCCACCGAGGAGGTCAAGCGGCAGAACCTCGTCCGCAAGGAGCTGGCCTGGCTGCGGCGCGGCGCGCCCGCCCGGACGTCCAAGCCGCGCTTCCGCGTCGAGGCCGCCAACGAGCTCATCAAGGACGTACCGCCGCCCCGGGACAGCAGCGAACTGATGCGGTTCGCGTCCACGCGGCTCGGCAAGTCCGTGTTCGACCTGGAGGACATCACCGTCCAGGCGGGCCCCAAGGTCCTCCTCAAGCACGTCACCTGGCAGCTCGGGCCGGGGGACCGGATCGGTCTCGTCGGCGTCAACGGCGCCGGGAAGACGTCACTGCTGCGGGCCATGGCCGAGGCGGCCCGGACCGACGGCGAGACCCAGCCGGTGGGCGGGCGCATCCGCGTCGGCAAGACCGTCAAGCTCGCCTACCTCTCGCAGGAGGTCGCCGAACTCGACCCGGCCACGCGCGTGCTGGAGGCCGTGCAGCAGGTGCGCGAGCGCGTCGACCTGGGCAAGGGGCGGGAGATGACCGCAGGGCAGTTGTGCGAGACGTTCGGCTTCACCAAGGAGAAGCAGTGGACGCCGGTCGGGGACCTGTCCGGCGGTGAGCGGCGGCGGCTCCAGCTGCTGCGGCTACTCATGGACGAGCCCAACGTCCTCTTCCTCGACGAGCCCACCAACGACCTCGACATCGAGACGCTGACGCAGCTGGAGGACGTGCTCGACGGCTGGCCCGGCTCGATGATCGTCATCTCCCACGACCGGTTCTTCATCGAGCGCACCACCGACCGGGTGTTCGCGCTGCTCGGCGACGGCGCCCTCCGGATGCTGCCGCGCGGCATCGACGAGTACCTGGAGCGGCGGCAGCGCATGGAGGAGGCCGCGGCCGCCTCGACGCCCGCCGCGGTGCCGCAGACCGCCGCCCCGGAGAAGAGCTCCGCCGACCAGCGCGCCGCCAAGAAGGAACTCCAGAAGATCGAGCGGCAGCTCGACAAGGTCTCCGAGAAGGAGACCAAGCTGCACGCGCAGATCGCCGAAAACGCCACGGACTTCTCGAAGGTGGCGGAACTGGACGCCGAGCTGCGCGAGTTGGCCGGTCAGCGCGAGGAGCTGGAGATGCGCTGGCTGGAACTCGCCGAGGACGCGTGAAGGGTGCGTGAAGGCGCATAACGACGGCATCACGGGCCGGTCCGCCCTTGGGAACAGGGGGTGAGACGGCCCGGTCGCTGTCGGAACCTGGTGATACAAAGAGTCGTCTTAGAACTTTATGAAGCGACTCTGAGCCCATTTCGTATCTCAGGGCGTGGCTAAAAATCAGTGATCGAACGGGGGAGCCGCTGATGACTCAGCCGCCCAGTCAGCCGCCGCACGGTGGCTTCGGAGCACCGCAGAACCAGCCGCCGCAGGGTGGTGGCTTCGGGGCACCGCAGACCCCGCCGCCGCCCCAGGGACCGCCCCAGACACCGCCGCCCCCGCAGGGGCCGCCGCAGCCTGGATACGGCTACCCCCAGCAGCCTCCGCAGCAGCCCGGGCCGTACGGGCAGCCGGGGCCGTACAACTCCGGCCCCTACGGCCAGCCGCAGCAGCCGGGCCCGTACGGCCAGCCCGGCTACGGCTACCCGCAGCAGCCGCAGTACCCCGGCGCGCCCGGCACCCCGCCCGGGGGCGGCTCGGGCAATCCCTTCAAGGGCAAGCCCGCCCTGATCATCGGCGCCGCGGTGGCCGCGCTGCTCGTGGTCGGCGGCACCATGTGGGCGGTCACCGGCGGCGACGACGGCAAGGGCAAGAAGAAGCCGGTCGCCCAGCCGACCGACGACGGCAAGCCCAACTCCTCCGCCCCGGTCAACCCCGGTGACGGCAGCGGCGACGGCGGCGAGGACCCGGAGAACCTCAACGAGGGCCGCCAGGCAGGCGAGGCGAAGGTCCTCTGGTACAAGGAGGCGCCCGACGCCCCCGGTTCCGGCGCCGACGCCCCCGGCATGTGGATCACCGACAAGGCGGCGGTGAAGGCGGCGTACAAGCAGCTCTTCGCCTACAACGTCGGTGACGGCAAGCCGACCTGGGACGCCATCACCTTCCCGCAGAAGATCTGCGCGACCACCCCGCAGAAGACGTCCGACGACAAGATCGTCGTCGCGTACATGAGCGGCAGCAGCGACCGCGCCAAGTGCAACCAGCTCCAGGAGATCGACCTCAACACGGGGGAGAAGGGCTGGAAGCAGGAGGTCGGCGACGGCGCCCTGTTCGACTCCACGCTCTCCGTCGAACTGTCCGTCACCGGCAAGACGCTGATGGTGGGCCGCTCCCAGTCCGGCACGGCCTACGACGTCACCAACGGCGACAAGCTCTTCGACAAGAAGAAGTACGGCAGCGCCTGCTTCCCGTCCGCGTTCGCCGGCGGCGAGAAGCTGATCGCCGTCTCCTCCTGCGGTGCGGGCACCGACAAGGAGCACGACGAGGTGCAGGAGCTCGACCCGAAGACCGGCAAGGCGAAGTGGACCCAGCCGTTCGACAAGGGCTGGCGGGTCGCGCGCACCTACTCGGTCAGCCCGCTGGTCGTCTACAGCACCAACAAGGACAAGAAGGCCTGGAACATCTCCACCTTCACCTCCGGCGGCAAGTTCCGCTCGCAGGTCGGCTTCGACGAGGACTTCGCCCCCGAGTGCGGCTGGGCCATCCTCGAACGCGACCTCCAGGGCTGCCAGGGCGTCGCCGTCGACGACACCACGCTCTACCTCCCGACGGAGGCGACCACCGGCGCCAACGAGATCGTCGCGGTCAACCTCGCCGACGGCAAGGAGAAGTGGCGGGTGAAGTCCCCGGCCGACGAGTCGATGCTGCCCATGAAGGTCGACGGCGGCAAGCTCATCGCCTATGTGCAGCCGTCGTACGACGCGGGCGGCCAGATCGTGTCCATCCCGACCGGCGGCAGCGACCACAAGCCGGTCAAGCTGCTCCAGAACCCGCAGGGCGCCGCGGACATCGAGAACGGCTTCTTCTCCAAGGACACCGACTGGGTCGACGGGCGCTTCTACATCTCGACCACGCGGCTGAGCGGAAACGACGACACGAAGGAGAAGTTGATGCTCGCCTACGGCAAGTGACTCTTCCCCCTTCGGATCCGCCTTCTTCTTCGTCGTCCGTCCCCTTCCCCGAGGTACTCACGCCATGACCCAGCCGCCTCCGCCGCCCCAGCAGCCCCCGCCCGGGGGAGGCTTCGGGCCGCCCCCGGACCAGCCCCCGCAGGGCCCGCCCGCGGGTGGGCCGAACCTCGACAAGGCCTCGCAGCCGGGATACGGCTATCCGCAGGCCCCGCAGGCCCCGCAGGCCCCGCAGGCCCCGCAGGCCCCGCAGGCCCCGCAGGCCCCGCAGGCCCCGCAGACGCCTCCGCCCGCGGCCCCGCAGACGCCGCCCCCGCCGCCCGCGCAGCAGCCGCAGCCCGGGTACGGCTATCCGCAGGGGGCTCCGCAGGCGCCCCAGCCGCCGCAGGCTCCGCAGGTTCCGCCCGGCTACGGCTATCCCGGTCAGCAGCCGGGGGCGTACGGGCAGCCGCCGCAGCCGCCGTACGGGCAGCCGGGCCAGCCAGGGCAGCCGGGCCAGCCCGGGTACGGGCAGCCCGGTTACGCCTATCCGCAGCCGACCATGCCGCTCCAGCCGCAGCCCGGACAGCCGGGCGGGGGCGGGAAGTTCAACGCGCAGCTGGCCATCATCGTCGCCGCGGTCGTGGCGATCGCCCTGATCGTCGGCGGCGGCGTCTGGTACTCCACGTCCAAGGACGACGGCAAGAAGGACGACACCGCGAGCTCCGGCGGCGGCACCGGCGGCACGGACGACGGGAAGGGCGGCAACGGCGGCACCACCTCCGGTGGCAAGGAGAAGGCCCCGGCGGACCCGAGCGCCAAGGTCCTCTTCCAGGTCCCGATGCCCGAGGTGAAGAACGACAGCACGGTCGTCGTCTCCGGGTCGTGGCTCACCGACAAGACGTACGCCAAGAGCGGGATCGCCGAGATCGTCGGCTACGACCGCGACAAGGGCGGCGAGCAGTGGACGATCCCGCTGGCCGGCCCGGTCTGCCAGGCGAGCCGTCACGTCACCGACGACAACATGACGGCGGTCCTCTACCAGCCGGCGATGCCGACCAAGGCCGACCCGTCGCACGGGTGCAGTCAGATCGCCCTGATCGACCTCGACGCCGGCAAGAAGCTGTGGACCAAGACCCTCAAGACCGGTGACCAGCTGATCAGTTTCGACAACGTCACGATCAGCGGCGACACCGTCGCCGTCGGCAGCACCAGCGGCGGCGGCGCCTTCGACGTCTCCGGCAAGCTCCTGTGGAGCCCGAAGCCGACCGACTCCTGCTACGACGCCGGGTACGGCGGCGGCGAGAAGCTGGTCGCGGTGCGCAAGTGCGGCACGTACGGGCAGCGGCAGCTGCACATCCAGACCATCGACCCGAAATCCGGGAAGGTGATCTCGGAGTACAAGATGACCCAGGGCATCGAGTACGCGAGTGTCGTGTCGACCAACCCGCTCGTCGTGGCCGCCGACGTCGGCGACTCCGCGGGCGACGGCAGCGGCATCTCCGACTTCTTCTCCATCGACAACAAGACCGGCAAGCTGCGCACGCGCATCTCCGCGCCGGGCGAGCAGTTCGCGGCCCGCTGCGAGGGGGTCACCCGCATCGAGTACTGCAACCAGCTGGCCGTCGGCAACGACCGGCTGTACCTGCCGACCGAGGAGCACGACGGCAGCGGCGAGTACAGCCAGACCAACGAGATCGTCGCCTTCGACCTCTCCACCGGCAAGCAGACCGGGCAGCGGGCCGACGCGGGCGACGGCTACACGATCTCGCCGCTGCGCATGGACGGCGGCAGCCTGATCGCGTACAAGCGGCCGCCCTACGACAAGGGCGGTCAGATCGTGAGCATCGACGGGGGCAGCTTCAAGCAGACGAAGCTGCTGGAGAACCCGGCGACGGACTCGGTGCGCGACGTGGAGGCCGGCATGTCGCCGGAGTACTCCGAGCTGCTGTACGGCGACGGGCACCTGTTCATGTCCAAGGTGTACGCCAGCAAGCGGAGCGGCAGCACGAGCGAGAAGGAGTACCTGGCGGTCGGCTTCGGTACGAGCTGATCGATCGATGGCCACTTGGTGATCGACTCGGTGCCGGTACGGTCCCGTCCCTGCTCAGGGGCGGGACCGTTCGCGTTTGGCTCAGTCAACCTCGAATGAGAGGAATTTCGGCGATCCGGGGCGATTCTCGCGGGTAGGGGGAGCGCAACGTCGAACAAGCGTGTAGCTTCCGGGGGCATGAAGGCGGGGGAGCCGGGGGGCTTCCATCTGGGGGGACCGGGGTGACTGGGGGGTTGCTCGATGGGAGTGCGGCTGATGGTGGTCGACGACCACCGACTGCTGGCCGAGGCACTGGCCTCGGCGTTGAAGCTGCGGGGGCACCGGGTGCTGGCCGCGGCGGCACCGGCCGCGGGGGCGGCGGAGCTGGTGATCACGCGGGCGCCCGAGGTGTGCCTGCTGGGGACGGCCACGCCGGCGGAGCCGGGGATCTTCGACCCGGTGGTGCGGATCAAGCGGGAGCGCCCGCAGGTGGCGGTCCTGGTCCTGGGCCCGGTGCCCAACCCGCGCGGCATCGCGGCCGCCTTCGCCGCGGGGGCGTCCGGGTACGTACGTCACGACGAGCGCATAGAGGGTGTCGAGCGGGCGATCATGAAGGCCCGGGCGGGCGAGGCGGCGGTGGCGCCCCAACTGCTGCAAGCCGCGTTCAGCGAGCTGCTCAACCCGGCGGCCCAACCGGACGACGAGGGCCAGCGGTTGCTGTCGATGCTCACGCCCCGGGAGGTCGAGGTCCTGGTCCGCGTCGCCGACGGCGAGGACACGCGGCTGATCGCGGCGGGCATGGGCATCGCCCCGTCGACGGCGCGCACGCACGTCCAGCGGGTGCTGATGAAACTGGGCGTCGGTTCCCGCCTGGAGGCGGCGGCGCTGGCGGCTCGGACGGGGTTGCTGGACCGGGCGGGCCCGGTGGCCCGGGACCCGGGGCCGGAGGCCTGACCAGCCGTATCGAACGGTATGGCATGGGTGGGTTCCGGTCGATCTCAGCCCTCCGAGGCACTCGACTCAACAGGGTGTTCACAAGATGCGCACAGTAAACCCACAGGTGCCACGGGGACTTGTGCTCGCCGGGCGAGTGAAGTCCCATGGCTCCTTTCGCGCCACCCTGCTCCGACCTCCAAGAAATGCCCTGGTCGATTCGAACCCTTGTACCTAAAGTGATCGTCGCGCCCGGCGGAGCTGACCAATCCGCCACAGCGCGCGTCAACCGGCGACCGGGGGGACACCGTCGCCGCGGGGAGGGGCACACCGTCATGCCGGGACACCGGCTCTTCACGCATCTCCTCCGCTCCTCCTGACGGGCACCCCTGGCAGCCTTCCTTTGTTACGAGGGGGATGCTTCCTTGCGCCCAAGACCAGGGCCCTTCCTGCCCAGGACCCGTTTCATGTCCAGACCGGGCAGACCCCGGTTCCTGACCTCTGCCGTCACATCCGCGGCGGCCGTGGCCGTACTGGCCGGCGTGGCCGTCCAGCCCGACGTGCTGGATCGGCTCACCGGCACGGAGGCGGCTGCCCCGGCGAGTGACTCGTCCGACTGGTCCGACGACACGGCGGCCGAGCAGCTCCGGCAGGACCAGTGCCTGATGGCGGATGTGCTCCGCCTGGGCGGGCCGTCCATGGCCGCGACCGCGCAGGACGGACTCAACCAGCCGCCGGACAAGCTGCACGCGCTGGCCAACCCGGAGCACTGGGAGGACACCCCGCTGGCTTTGGCGTACGAGCGGGACAAGGACGCGGCCTGGAAGGAGCTCGACGCCCTCAACAGTCGGCTCGGGGAGTGGGGCAAGCCACTCGACGGGCTGGAGCAACCGGGCGGCTTCGACTCGTTGGCCGACTGGCGAGACCCGCCCGGCTCGACCGGCAGCGAGGAGGACGACTTCTATACGCAGACGGGACTGACCTCTTGGGTCGCCGACAGGTTCTGGAAGCGCGAAGGTGACTTCTACGAGGACCCCACCCCCAAGGCCGACGCGAAGACCATGAAGGCCGTCACCGATCTGGGGACCCCCCTCTACGGCGACAAGCCCTACGATCCCGATCTGCCTCCTGGTGAGTGGCAGAGGCAGTACGAGGAACAACGGGCTTTTGAAGGGCTGTTCGACACCTTCAACGGCAAGGGCGCCGATGACGCCCGCCTGTTCCTGTCCTCCGGCGGGTTTCCCCGCACCGCCCCCGAGCCGGGTACAGCGGAACACCGGATCGCGGTCGAGGACCTGAAGACCAGGTACGCGTCGTGCGCCTGGCGGGATCCGATCGACCCGAACAAGGTCCTGGACGGCATGGCCGACACGGCCGCTACGGAGTGGCAGCGGGAAATCAGCTCGCAGGCGGTCCAGCGCAACCAGATCCTGAAGTCCAGCAAGGACGCCACCAAGGCCCTCGCCAGTGGTGCGAAGGCGTTGGGGAACCTGCTGGGGCACTCGTGGGTCGCCGACCGTCTGGTCCGTTGGCAGGACTACTGGGCTCCCGGCGGTGCGGGCTGGATCGGCGACTCCCCGGCTGTCATCCAGGTCGAGGCGGCCAAGGGCAAGTGCCTGGACGCGCAGGGCGGCAATACGACCTCCGGCACCCCGGTGCAGATCTACACCTGCAACAACGCCTCGGGGCAGCAGTGGCGGCTGCGTGAGGCTTCCGGCGACAGCTACAACCTCGTCAACGTCAAGGCCGACAAGTGTCTGGACGTCGAGAACAGCAATCCTGACAACGGCACGAAGATCCAGATCTGGTCGTGCAACGGCAGCAAGGCGCAGCAGTGGAAGTTCGACATCCGCGCTGCCGGCGAGTTGCGCAACGTCGCCACGGACAAGTGCCTGGACCTGAACAAGTTCGAGAACAGCCACGACTCCTGGCTGTGGGGGTGCAACGGCACGAACCCGCAGAAGTTCCGGATCGTCCCCAAGGGTCACAACGGCACGGACAGCCAGTTCTACCCGGACAAGGCGCAGTTCGACCAGGCCAAGAAGAACATCGCGGCGGCACAGACTCAGGCGAAGAAGCAACTCGACGCCCTCAAGGATCAGCTGGCCGCAGTGCGGATGTCCGCTACCGCCAGTGACATGGCCCAGAAGGCCGCGTACGCCATCGCCGACGAGGCCGGTGCCCCCCGTGGCCGTGGTCTGCTGGTCGGCCAGCAGAAGGCCCAGGTCACCAGCGGCGCGGCAGCGGCGCTCGAAGCGATGGTGAAGGCCGGTACGACCGCCGAGGCCGCCACCCGCGCCTCCGCCGGTGACAGTGCGACCATCGCGCAGCGCGCCCTGGCCCAGGCGGCCCAGTCGAAGGCGGAGTTCCGCAAGGCCGCCGCAGCGATGGCCGAGTCCCAGGCGAAGGCCGCGGCCGACGCCGCGAAGCTGCACCGCGACAACGCCAAGAAGGACAAGGAGACCGCGGAGGCCAAGCTCGCCGAGGCGCTCAAGGCTGAGGGAGACGCCAAGGCGGCCGCCGCCGAGGCCCACGCCAAGCGCCTGGCCGCCGAGGCCGAGGAGAAGACGGCCGAGGCGGAGAAGAAGACGGCCGCTGCCAAGCAGGCCGAGGCCGCCCGGCACAAGAAGAACGCCGAGGCGGAGGCGACGAACGCCAAGGACGCCAAGGACAAGGCCGAAGCGGCCGAGGGCACGGCGGTCGAGAAGAAGAACGACGCGGTCAAGGCCCGTGACAACGCCAAGGCCAAGCGGGACGACGCATGGGAAGCCGAGCAGAAGGCCGACGCCGCCCGCGCCAAGTCCGACGCCAAGGCCGCTTACGCCGACTCCCTGGAGGCCGGCGAAGCAGCCGACGCCGCCCGCACCGCGGCCAACGCGGCGGACCAGCACGCCGACGACGCCGAGGCAGCCGCCACGAGGGCCCGTTCCGAAGCGGACGCGGCGACGAAGGCAGCAGCGGACGCCGATGCGGCAGCCACGCGCGCGGAGGCGGCGGCCAAGCGCTCCCGCGCGCACGCGGACGACGCCCAGGCCGCGAAGCTGAAGTCCGACGCCGCGGTGAAGACCGCGACGAGCGCCGCGGCCGACGCCATCAAGGCATCCCAGCACGCCTCCGCCGAGGCCAAGACGGCCGTCGAGATGGCCGACGAGGCGGAGAAACAGGCCAAGACCGCCAAGGCGCACGCGGACACGGCGAGCAAGGAAGCGGGGAAGGCCCTGGCCGCCTCCGCCAAGGCCGCGGGCTTCGCCCACGTCACCGCCCAGGCCGCCGTGGACGCCGGCAACGCCGCCGCCCAGGTCGCCAAGCCCGCCAACGACGCCATCCAGCTCGGCTCCCCGTACGTCGACACCGACTCGGCCGCCGGCCTGGTGGTGCTCACCGGCCAGGCGTCCAAGACGATCGCCGAACAGCAGAAGGCCGTCGCCGACGCCCACGCCAAGAACGCGGCGGCAGAGGCCTCAGCCGCCAAGAACCTCGCCGACCAAGCGCAGGGCGACGCCAAGGCCGCCTACCAGCACGCGGCCAACGCCGCCGGACACGCCTCGACCGCCCGCACCTACGCCAAGGAGGCCCTCGGCTACGCGGCCGACGCCGCCAAGGCCGCGTCCAAGGCCACGGCGTCACTGGCCCGCACCGTCGAGTACAACCGCCAGGCCACCGAGGACGCCGAAGCCGCCGACAAGGCAGCCGGCCGCGCCGAGAACCACGCCAAGGACGCCCGCGACTCCGCCGACCAGGCAGCCCTCGACGCCGAAGCCGCCCGCACCGCCGCCTCGGAGGCCGAAGAGGCCGCCAAGGAGGCCCGCGCAGCGGCCAACCGCGCCGACGCTGCGGCGACCGAGGCCGAAGAAGCGGCCAAGGACGCGGAGAAGTACGCCAAGGAAGCCCAGGAAGCAGCGACACGAGCCGAACAGAAGGAAGCCAACAAGCAGGTCTCCACGGGCGCCGGAACTGGTATCGGGGGCGTGTTCTACGTCGTCAACGAGGACAGCGTGGAGGTCACTGACGCCAAGCAGCAGAACCCATGCGTCATCGAGATCGGTTTCGAAGGCTGCACCGTCACGTTCCTGGTGACGTTCAACGCCACGGTGGACTTCTTCCTGTGCACCAACCCCGAGGTGCCCTCCACCGCCTCCGGCTGCCCCGCCTCGGACATGGTGCTGTTGGACACGCGGCCTTTCAAAGGCCTGAAGAAGGAGGTCACTCAGTCGTTCAGCAAGCTGGATCTCATCCAGCAGACCGTCGTCTACAAGATCCTCAAAGCCGTCCTGGTCCAGGATTTCGTCGATTGCTGGCACGGCAGCGTGAGTGGCTGCGCCTGGGCCGCGAGTAACTTCGTCCCCGGCAAGGCGTTCGGCAAGGTCGCCGAGGCGATCCGAGCACTGGATGCCGCGATGCAAACCGGAGTCGGAGTCAGCGATGCGTACAAGGCGCTGAAGGCCCTGGATCTGGACCCGGCATCCCTCGCCAAGATCGAGAGCATGGTCAACGGCTACGAGGACGTGGTCACCGCCTGCAGGGTCAACAGCTTTCCCGGTGACACGCGGGTGCTCATGGCAGACGGCTCGCGGAAGGCGATCCGCGACGTACGCGTCGGCGACCTTGTACTCGCGGCGGATCCGGAATCCGGTCGGTCGGCCGCTCAGCCAGTGACCGACACGTTCCGGCACGACACCCGTCGCCTGGTGGACATCACCGTGGCCGACGGGATGCTGACCAGCACGGCGGGTCATCTCTTCCACGTCGAGGGGCGTGGCTGGACCGTGGTCTCCGACCTGCGCCTGGGCGACCGGCTGCGCACACCTGAGGGCGAACTCCGGACGATCACCGACATCCGGGACCGGTCCGGTCTCGCTCCCCGCGAGGTATACGACCTGACGGTCGACAGGTTGCACACTTTCTACGTCGGCACCGCAGGGACGCGTCCCCAGGACGTCCTCGCCCATAACTGCACGAACATCGTGGCCGACGAGGGGCTCGAGGAAGCCCACACACTGAGGGAACACGTACGCCCCAACGACAATGCGATGGCACAGAAGGCGGAGAAGTCGAAGAACGGCATCGCGACGCGGTGGACCAGCGAGGCGATCGCCGCTGAGGCCGTCGACAAGGCCATGACGGAGTGGATCAAGCAGGCCGGCAAGGCGAAGGAGTTGGACGACTGGAAAATCCAACAGGCCCAGCGAATCGGCAAGAAGATCGGCTTCGTGCCGGACCGGGACCTGAAGACGATCAAGTGGACGATCCGGGACATGGGCCCCTCACTCGGAAAGAAGTGGGTGAGGAACGGCCCGCAGGGAGTGGCTGCCGGCACGACAGTGATCATCAAGCTGAAATACGTGGGCAAGCAGCACAAGCCCAGCAAATACGTCGTCTACACCGCCTACCTGGAAAGCTGACCATGACGGAAGAGATGGGGTTGTCCTGGGTGGCCGCACAGTGCGACGACCTGGAGAACCTCCCCGTGGAGGAACTCGACTGCCTCGCCGAGCGTGGGCCGGTCGAAGCCATGCTCCGTGTCGCGGAGAGGTCGGTGACGGCGCTGCCTCATCCGGCGGCGGTACGGCTGGGGCAGGATGTACGGTGTCTGCTGGAGTCCTCGCTGCCTGACGCGACGATCCGTACGGTGTGGCTAGGTGCGACGGACCATGTCTTCGACCCGGCCAAGGACGGCATCAGCGCCCGCACCTGGCTGCGGAAGATGGAACAGGCATGGCTCAAAGCCGAGCACCGCAACGACCCTGCGTTCGTCTCCATTACGGCCGCTCCGAAGACGGACGACCGACTACGGCGGGACGTTCTCCAAGCCATCGGGCGCGTCTCGGGTGACCTGACGGGCACCGTCGTGAACCGGATCTATCCGCTCCCATTGCCGGGTCTCGTCCCGGCCTTGGAGCAGGTAACTGTCCGGGCTTGCGCGGACCTCGGGTACCGACTGGTCCTGTGCGCTCTCAAGGCGAACTACGTGGCTGTCGACACAGAGACTCTCGACATGTTCGTCGCGCTCGGAAACCGGTTCGACCACCCTCGGGCCCTGGTGACAGAGGGCCTCAATCACCGGGCATGACCGCTGCGTGGCGGATGGGTGCGTGCCGCCCTCCCGCCACGTAACGGGCTGCTGAATGAGGCCGCCGGAGCGGAGAGGGAGCCACCCCTCTCCGCTCCACCCCGTCCCTCAAACCTTCGCCTGACAGGCCGCTTCATTCGCATGAGCCTTCCTTCACTGAGGACACCACCAGTGAGGCGGGCATGGGACTTCGCGAGGATCGGTCATGCCTTGGGTCATCCAGTACGGCAAATCTGGTCCCTCACCTGACACAGAGTGTCGGCCTGCATGCCCTCACACTAACGAGAGGCCCATGTCTGAACCCGTCTTCGACATGCACCCAACAGCCACACCGGAGGTCATCGCTGAACGCCAAGCGCTAGCCGAGCGGGTATGCCGGGAACTGCGTCGAGCTGGTCTTCCTGTACACCGCGGTGACCTCAGCGGCGGTCCGCACGGCCGACCCGGCGCGGACGTGCATGTGGCGCCGTTCATCGAAGGCGGGGTGTACGTCGACTGGAGCGTGGACGCGGAGCTGGGGGATGAAGCTCTCGATCTCTTCGCGCAAGGAATCGACTACTCGAATCCGCCGCCGATCGTCAGTCACCACAACACGGTGCTTCAGCACATACAAGCCGCCCTCTTTGGAATTCTCACCTCGGCGGGATTCGAAGTCGAAGAACCAGACCGACACGGGCACGGGAGCATGGTCCACGTAAAGGGCCTCCGGACCTGACCCCCGCATGCCAGGCCCTGCCGAAGCCAAGATCTACCGGCTTCGGCAGGGCCTGCCGGGTGTGTCCGTACCACAGCGCCGGCTCCGCTTCCGCCCCGAGGGAAACATCCTTCACCACGTATCCCAAACCGCCGAGTTCTGGATCCGGGCATCCGACGGCAGCGAAGCCGAGATCTCCGCCGACGAAACCGGCATCTTGGTGGAGCGCCCGGACGCTGGCGGCGTATTCGCCATCGTCGCTGAACTTGTCGCCAAGCTGGAAGCTGTGATCATCGACCCGAGTACCGGCAGGGCCGTGTGCCGTACTGAGGAGCGAGCGCAACTTCCCGCAAGCCTGCAGGAGGAGGCAATCGTCATCGATATGACGGGCGATGCCCTTGAGGCCGCCCTCTCAGGGGCGACTTACCGGGCGCCGCGGTGACGGCCGCCGCCCCGTGAGCTCGCACCGAATCGCCCGGCGCCGCGCCCCCTCCGGTCATGAGACGGCTGCTACACCTAGAGGCTGGCCGCTGCCGAGCACGCCACGGGCCCGGCGCCGATGGGCCCGGGGAGGATCGGTCAGGACAAGTCTCTGAACCTCCGCCACATACCGGAAGAAAAGGCAAAGGACTTCGAGTAATGACAACGAGCGCAATCGAAGCGAGCGAGCAGGTGATTCGGCTGGTGCGGGAGAACGAAGGCTTCGCGAACCATGCCGATGGCTGCACCCCGGCGATGATTGAGAGAGCCGAGCGAGAGCTGGGGCTCGCTTTCCCGCCGTCTTACCTGCGCCTACTCGAAGAGTTCGGCACATGGGAAATAGGCGCCAAAGAGTTCCTCGGCGTCTATCAGACGCCAGCCAGAAGGGATGCCCTTCTGGGCACGGTCGCCGACACGTTGGGCGACCGCGTAGCGTTGGGACTGCCGCACCATCTAATGGTGATCATGCATGATGACGTGTGGGATGTGGTCGTCCTCGACACTTCACTGCCGGACAAGAACAGAGAATTTCCGGTGTATGCATGGAATCCAGGGGTCCTTGACGGTGGGTTAATGGAGAAGGTTGCGGACGATTTTGGATCCTTCGCACTCGCGGAGTGCCGACAAGCTCTAAAAACGGCTGACGCGATGAGCCGAGCTGTCGATGGGTGACGAGGTAGCAGGCGAGTTCAAGGAATGCTTCGTGAAGGTCGGCCCGCCGTCCCCAGCAAATGCGCAGGCGTCGACAGTCATGGAGCCAGGCGAAGGTCCGCTCGATTGAGTTGAGAGGCTCCCGTTCGTCGTCCCGCCCGAGGATCACGAAGTGCCGGGCGCCAGCGGCGTGTGTACCCGCGCTGAACGGCAGGACCTGGACGTCGCCAGGTCGCGAGGCGCTCGACTGGGGGCGGACGGACCCGACCTGGCCGACGGAGTGCTCGCGGTGCCGGCGTCCTCGGGGGAGATCCGCGACGTACTGACGTACCGCTCGCCCCGACTCCGGGCTCACGGCCTGCTCACCCTCCCCGGCCACGACCTCGCCTCCGCGCCCGCCGCCCGGCGCCACATGCGAGACGCGGCGCGGGCATGGGGCCTGCCCCAGGGCGCGGCGGACGACCTGGAGTCGATCACCGGCGAACTCGTCGCGAACGCCCTGGAGCACGGCGACGGCCACACGGTCACCGTCGCCTGGGCCATCGACGCCGAGACGGTCAGGATCAGCGTGACCGACGAGGGCGGCTGCCCTGCGGACCCCCTCACCGCGCCACCCCGCGTCCCGAGCCCGGAGAAGGAACGAGGTCGCGGCTTGTTGCTCACCGACGCCCTCGCCGCCCGCTGGGGCACCCGGCATGGTGGCGACAGCCTGACCGTCTGGGCCGAGGTTTACCTCGGTACGTCCGGCAGTAGCGCCTGACCGTCGCTCTCACCCCGGCACAGACAGAAGCCCCCGTCGTGCAACCGGGCGCCCGCCGTCACTCCCTCGTTTCATCCCCCGCCCCAACATCCGGCGGCGGCGGAGCCACAGGCCTCAACTTCAGCCACACCAGGAAGAACACCCCCAGCGCGAGCATCCCCACCCCGGTCCACAGGTTGATGTTGACGCCCTCCGCCTTGTCGATGTCGGCGTCGGACGCGGTGAAGCCCGCGATCGTGACGATGACCCCGTAGACCACGAACAGCCCACCGATGATCCGCCGGATGTCGAACAACCGCGCAGCCGTCGCCGACTTGCCCTGCAGCTCGGTGACTTCCCGCTGCACGTCCTTCTCTGAGTAGAACTCGGACATCTTTCGATCCTCCCTCGGTCAGAACGAGAACGGGATGTAGCAGGCGGCGGCCAGGATCACCGCGCCCCAGCCCAGGAGTGCCGGCTTGCGGTACCAGGCCTCGTCCCCGGGCGCCGGCGGTTCCGCCATGCCGGGTGAGGTCGTGCCGTAGACCAGGCCCTGGAGTTCCTCGGCCGGCTTCGGCGCGGTGAAGAGCGACACCGCCACCATGACGACCGCGCCCGCGACGAACCCCGCGATGGCCGAGACGAAGTTGGCCCCCTGGTCGGAGGGGATGTCGATGATGCCCTGCTTGTAGATGACGAAGTAGTTGACCATCGCGGCCGTGGTGCCGGCGAGCAGGCCCCAGAAGCCCGACTTCATCGACGTCCGCCTCCAGAACATGCCGATGATGAAGACGACGAACATCGGCACGTTGAAGAAGGAGAACAGCGTCTGGAGGTAGCTCATGATGTTGGAGAAGGACGACGCCAGGAACGCCGTGCCGATGGAGGCCAGGACGCCGATCGCGGTGATCAGGCGGCCGAAGCGGACGTAGTACTCGTCCTCCCGCCCCTTCACGACGTACTTCGCCCAGATGTCGGTCGTGAACACCGTGTTGAACGACGACACGTTCGCCGCCATGCCCGCCATGAAGGCCGCGAGGAGACCCGTCACGGCGATGCCCAGCACACCGTTCGGCAGCAGCTGTTCCATCAGGTAGGGAATCGCGTCGTTGTACTGGAGGTCGGAGCCGGCGGTGCCGATCTTCGGGACCAGGACCGCGGCGACCAGGCCCGGGATCATCACCAGGAAGACGATGAAGATCTTCGGGAACGCGGCGATCAGCGGGGTGCGCTGGGCCGCCGAGAGGTTCTTCGCGGACAGGGCGCGCTGCACCTCGGCGAAGTTCGTCGTCCAGTAGCCGAAGGAGAGGACGAAGCCGAGACCCAGGACGATCGTCAGCCAGTTCGCGCCCAGCGGGTTGTCGCTTCCGATGCCCGTGCCGCCCCAGGAGGTCATGAAGTCGGCGCCGCGGGACTCGGTGAGGGAGTCGGACAGGCCGTCCCAGCCGCCCACCTTCCTCAGGCCGAGGACCGAGATGGGGATGAGCGCGGCGAGGATCACGAAGAACTGGAGGACCTCGTTGTAGATCGCCGAGGACAGGCCGCCGAGGGTGATGTAGGCGAGTACGAAGAAGCCGGCGACGACGATCGCCACCCACTGCGGCCAGTCCAGCAGCGCCTCGACCACGATCGCGAGGGCGTAGAGGTTGACGCCGGCGATGAGGATGGCGGCGCAGGCGAAGAGGCCCGAGCTGAGCAGGTGCGCCGCCTTGTCGAAGCGCAGCAGCAGGAATTCCGGGACCGAGCGGACCTTGGAGCCGTAGTAGAAGGGCATCATCACCAGGCCGAGGAAGACCATGGCCGGGATGGCGCCGATCCAGTACCAGTGCGTGGTGTAGACGCCGTACTGCGCGCTGTTGGCGGCCATGCCGAGGATCTCGGTGGCGCCCAGGTTGGCGGCGATGAACGCGAGCCCGGTGACCCAGGCGGGCAGGGAACGGCCGGAGAGGAAGAAGTCGAGGCTGGTCTTCACCGAGCGGCGGGCGGCGAACCCGATGCCGAGGACGACGACGAAGTAGATGCCGAGGATCGTGTAGTCGAGCCAGTTCGTGGGGAGTCGCAGCTCGGCTGCCAGGGTGGTGGGGGGATGCATGAGCCCTCGCTTCGTTGCGTGAACCGATACCTCGCGGAATCTACGCCTCCGTCTTCAGGGATTGAACACATCTGCTGATGCTCTTTGTTTGATTGTGATGTTGACAATTGGGGAGGGTCGTGTTTTGGTGTGTTGGGTTATGTTTGAAGGATGAGGAGTGCGGCGTGAAGAAGACCTCGACCCGGCTGGCCGACGGTCGCGAGCTCATCTACTACGACCTGCGTGACGACAGCGTGCGGGACGCGGCCGACCGCCGCCCGCTGGACCGCACCGTCACCACGTCCGAGATCCGCCGCGACCCCCTGCTCGGTGACTCCGTCGCCGTCGCCTCGCACCGCCAGGGCCGCACCTACCATCCGCCCGCCGACGAATGCCCCCTGTGCCCCTCCGAGGGTGACCGGCTGAGCGAGATCCCGGACTCGTCCTACGACGTCGTCGTCTTCGAGAACCGCTTCCCCTCGCTGGCCGGCGACTCGGGCCGGTGTGAGGTGGTGTGCTTCACGTCCGACCACAACGCGGCCTTCGCCGACCTCAGTGAGGAGCAGGCCGGCCTGGTGCTGGAGGCCTGGACGGACCGTACGTCCGAGCTGTCCCATCTCCCCTCCGTCGAGCAGGTGTTCTGCTTCGAGAACCGGGGTGCCGAGATCGGCGTGACCCTCCAGCACCCGCACGGGCAGATCTACGCCTACCCCTTCACCACCCCGCGCACCGCGACGATGCTCCGCTCGGTCGCGGCCCACAAGGAGATGACGGGCGGGGAGAACCTCTTCGACGCCGTCCTGGAGCGTGAACTCGCCGAGGAACGGGTCGTCCTGGAGGGTGAGCACTGGGTGGCCTTCGTGCCGTACGCGGCGCACTGGCCGTACGAGGTCCACCTCTACCCCAAGCGCCGCGTGCCCGACCTGCTCGGGCTGGACGAGGCCGCGCGCACAGAGTTCCCCAAGGTTTACCTGGAACTCTTGAGGCGCTTCGACCGGATCTTCGGTGCGGGCGAGCCTCCGACCCCCTATATCGCGGCCTGGCACCAGGCCCCGTTCGGCGCGCTGGAGGAGTTCGACGGGGTCGTCCGGGAGGATTTCGCGCTTCATCTCGAGCTTTTCACCATCCGCCGCACTTCCGGCAAGCTGAAGTTCCTCGCGGGTTCCGAGTCCGGTATGAACGTGTTCATCAACGACGTGCCGCCGGAGCGCGCGGCCGAGCGACTGCGAGAGGTAGCGAGTTCATGAGCGGGAAGTACCTGGTGACAGGCGGCGCGGGCTACATCGGCGGCGTGGTCGCACAGCACCTGCTGGAGGCCGGTCACGAGGTCCTCGTCCTCGACAACCTGTCGACCGGCTTCCGCGAGGGCGTCCCCGCCGGGGCGACGTTCGTGGAGGGCGACATCCGCGATGCCGCCAAATGGCTGGACTCCTCGTTCGACGGTGTTCTGCACTTCGCCGCGTCCTCACAGGTCGGTGAGTCGGTCGCGAAGCCGGAGAAGTACTGGGACAACAACGTCGGCGGCACCATGGCCCTGCTGGCGGCGATGCGCGAGGCGGACGTCCGCAAGCTCGTCTTCTCCTCGACGGCGGCGACGTACGGCGAGCCGGAGCAGGTCCCGATCGTCGAGTCGGCGCCGACTTCCCCGACCAACCCCTACGGCGCCTCGAAGCTCGCCGTCGACCACATGATCACCGGCGAGGCGGCGGCCCACGGACTGGGCGCGGTGTCGCTGCGCTACTTCAACGTGGCGGGCGCGTACGGCGAGCACGGCGAGCGCCACGACCCCGAATCCCACCTGATCCCGCTCGTCCTCCAGGTCGCGCAGGGCAAGCGCGACGCCATCTTCGTCTTCGGCGACGACTACCCGACGCCGGACGGCACCTGCGTGCGCGACTACATCCACGTCGCGGACCTGGCCGAGGCCCACCTGCTGGCCCTGAAGGCCGCTGCCCCCGGCGAGCACCTCATCTGCAACCTCGGCAACGGCAACGGCTTCTCCGTCCGCGAGGTCATCGAGACGGTCCGCCGGGTGACGGGCCACCCGATCCCCGAGGTCGTGGCCCCCCGCCGGGGCGGCGACCCGGCGGTCCTGGTGGCATCGGCCGCCACGGCCCGCGAGAAGCTGGGCTGGAACCCGTCCCGCGCGGACCTCGACGGAATCGTCGCGGACGCGTGGGACTTCGCGCAGCGGCGCGGCAACTAGAACAGGAACGAAGGGTCAGGGGTCAGGCATGAGCGAGGCTGTTGCCGACACGGTCGCCGGAGCGGTCGCCGAACGGTTCACGGAGCTTTACGGCGCCGAGCCGCACGGGGTCTGGGCGGCGCCGGGCCGCGTCAACCTCATCGGCGAGCACACCGACTACAACGACGGCTTCGTCATGCCGTTCGCCCTGCCGCACAAGGCGGTTGCGGCGGTCTCGCGCCGCGACGACGGCGTGCTCCGCCTCCACTCGGCGGACGTCGAGGGCGGGGTGACCGAACTCCGCCTGGACGACCTGTCCCCCGACTCGGACAAGAACTGGACGGCGTACCCGGCGGGCGTGGTGTGGGCCCTGCGCGAGGCCGGCCACGCGGTGACCGGCGCGGACATCCACCTGTCCTCCACGGTCCCTTCGGGCGCGGGCCTGTCGTCCTCGGCGGCGCTGGAGGTGGTCGTGGCGCTGGCCCTGAACGACCTCTTCTCCCTCGGCCTCCGGGGCTGGCAACTGGCCCGCCTGTGCCAGCGGGCGGAGAACGTCTACGTGGGCGCCCCGGTCGGCATCATGGACCAGACCGCGTCAGCGTGCTGCGAGGCGGGCCACGCCCTGTTCCTCGACACCCGCGACCTCTCCCAGCGCCAGATCCCCTTCGACCTGGCGGCCGAGGGCATGCGCCTCCTCGTGGTCGACACCCAGGTCAAGCACTCGCACAGCGAGGGCGAGTACGGCAAGCGCCGCGCCGGCTGCGAGAAGGGCGCGGCACTGCTCGGCGTCGACGCCCTGCGGGACGTGCCGTACGCGGAACTCGACGCGGCCCTGGCCCGCCTCGGCGACGAGGAGGAGGTCCGCCGCCTGGTCCGCCACATCGTCACGGAGAACGAGCGCGTCGAACGGGTGGTGTCCCTGCTGGAGTCGGGCGACACGCGCGCGATCGGCCCGATCCTGATCCAGGGCCACGCCTCCCTGCGCGACGACTTCCGCATCTCCTGCCCCGAACTGGACCTGGTCGTCGACACGGCCCTCATCTCCGGCGCCCTGGGCGCCCGCATGACCGGCGGCGGCTTCGGCGGCTCGGCGATCGTCCTCGCGGAGGAGACGGACGTGGACGCGATCACCAAGGCGGTGACGGAGGCCTTCTCGGCGGCGGGCTTCACGGCACCGCGGGTCTTCGAGGCGGTGCCTTCGGCGGGGGCACGTCGCCTGCGCTGAGACTCCGCACGTGGTGCTGAGCGCCCTTGTCCTGAGGACGAGGGCGCCCGGGCATTCTGCGGTCAGCGGTTGACGGACTGGATCTCCTGGACCGTCATGTTCTGCGTGGTCTCGAACGTCCCGTCCGGCAGGTCGCCCTGCGCACCGCCGGAGCCCTCCCAGGAGATCTGCCACGTGATCGACGCCTTGAGCTGGTACGGCGTGCCGTTCGTGGCGCGGAGGTAGCGGACGCCGCACGGCGGGATCCGGTCGGCGTCGCCCTTGGTGTACGGGGTGCCGATGGAGCCGTCTTCATTGATCGCGCAGTTGCCGGAGGCCGGGTACGTCTCCGCGTCCTCCGTACCGGCGTCCAGGTGCAGGGCGATCGGCTTGGCGGTGGTCTCCGCCCACACGCCGGCGTCCGGCAGTTCGGCGCGGACCTTGACCTCCTTGAAGGTCGCCTTGTCAAGCCACACCCAGGTCGGCAGGTTCACTGTCGACCTGGTTGCGGGCTTCAGGTCGACCTCGGTCTGCGGCACGTTGATCTTGTCGTAGGCGTAGCCGGCGAGGATGTCAGGGGTGGGAGCGTGGTCGTCGTCAGGGAGAGTGTTGGCGTTCTGCCAGAACAGGGTGCGTTCGCAGTCGTAGGACTCGGCGTCGTTCTCCCGGTTCTTGTTGATTACTCCGCGCCAGAACATCCCGTCTTTGCCGAGGTTGTAATTCTTGTAGCTGAACCCGCTGTCGGTGTTGTCCTGTCCCTTCTCGTAGTGGTCCACCATGAGCTCCTCGCCCCAGCTGAGACTGGGGGTGACGGGAACCAGATCGCCGTTGGGGTTCTTCTTGAGCCGGTCCACGGCTTCCTTGAGCTGCTGGGGCGTCGCCACGGGCTCGTACCAGCACGCCGGCGGCTCCCAGTTGGGATCCACCGGGGCGAGCGACCGGGTGGAGCTGCCCGTGCCGCCGCTTTCCTGCGTCACCTTGATACGGGTGGTGGCGGCCGATGCCGTCAGCGTGCCCCCGGACGCGCCGCCGGCCCCGCCCGAGGGCGGCGCCTGGGACTCGTCGTCACCGATGGCGTAGGCAGCCGTGCACGACAGGACAAAAGTGGAGGCTGAGGCTGCGAGGGCAGCGCCTGCCTTCGCCGCGAGTCGCATCAGTTGCACGCCCCCGGGACGGTGGTCAGCGAGGTGGTCTTCCACACGCCCTGGGACGTCTGGTCCAGCCGGAGGCGGTACTGGATGAGTGACTCGGGTTTGTCCGGAGTGTTGACGATCTTCTTGGTCTTGCGGTTCTTCGTGGACGCCTGGCGCTCGTCGACGCAGTAGAAGAGCACACCCGAACCGGTGTCGCTGATGTGGACCTGGGGATCGAAGACCCTGACCTTGCCGATAATGCTGTCGCCGTCGTCCGTGAACTGCTTGATCCACTTGCGGGCAGTCGCCTGGGTGGTCTCCGAGTTGTAGAACGCGACCGCGTCCGATTCCGGGTCGGCCTCGATGATCGCCGCGTACTTCGACCGCAGCTCCTCACGGCCGTCGTTCAGGATCGCCTGAAGCTTCGGGTCACTGTTCGACCAGCTCTCGAAGTCTGCTTGGAACTCCTTGGGCAGCGTGATCTTCGGGCGTTTGACGCTGCCCGGCGAGGCCGAGGCGGAGGGGCCGGCCGACGTCTTCGCGTCCCCGGCTCCCGCACCCTTGATCGTGTCGGAGGACGGGTCTCCTCCTCCCGAACCGCATGCGGTCACGAGCAGGGCCATCGACGCGGTGAGCGCGGCTGTTGTGAGCCGGGCGGGGCGATTCACTCAGGTCTCCCGTTGAGGTGAAGGTAACTCAAGCGAACCAACGCTATCGGTGGGTACGAGCACGGTGACAGCGAGGTCTCGCACACCCTCCGCGTCGCCCCTTTGCCAACGCAGGCTTCGCTGTCCGACGGACCTGACCGACCGTCAACCCAGCCGCTTCATCAGCAGGTACTCCGTGATCCCCGGCGGATAATCCGGCACCACGCACGCCACCTCGTACCCCTGCTTCTCGTAGAAGCGCGGCGCCTGGAAGTCCCACGTCTCCAGGCGGGACGCGCGGCACCCGCGCTTGTCGGACGCGATGCGTTCCGCCTGCCGGAGCAACCCGGCCCCGAGGCCCACCCCGCGGTGGCGTTCGTCGACCCACAGGTAGGTGACGTGGAGCCAGGTCGCCCAGGTGTAGCCGACGAGGCCGCCCGCCAGGTCGTCGGTCCTGTCGTTCACAGCCCACACGTGCAATGGGATGTCCCTTTCGTCCGGCGTTCCGAGCAGGGCGCGCAGGACCGGAGAGGCGGCTGTGTTCGTTTCCCGCAGGCGCGTGCGGAGCAGATCACGTCGGGCCTTGTCGACTTCTGTCTCAAGACGGAACATGCGGCACACCATAAACGCGCAGGACAGTCAGTTCTGCAAATAACCTTCCGCTCCGGGCCCCCGGCCGTACTCTGATGAACAGCACCGGTGGGGGCCGGTGCCGATCAGGGGGCGAGACAGCCGGGTACGACGCCCGGGGTGGGGGTAGCGGTTTCTGCACGGCGGCGGCCGTGCGGCTGCGGCGACCCGGCCAGGCTGCTGCGAGGACGGACGGACAGATGCAGCAGACCCGGACACCCCGGTGTCGTACCCGCGCGGTGCCGTCTTCCGACGATGGGGTATCCCCTGCTCTTCAGGAGCCTGGGGAAGGGGGTTACGTGGTTCGCATCCGAGTCCTGGTCGTCGACGACCATCGCATCTTCGCCGAGTCACTCGCGGCGGCCCTTGCCGCCGAGCCCGATGTCGACGTCTCCGCGGCCGGCAGCGGCCCCGCCGCGCTGCGCTGTCTGGAGCGTGCGGTCGCCGAGGGGCGGCGGTTCGACGTGCTGCTCGTCGACGCCGATCTGGGCGGCAAGGTGCCGGGCACCCGCCCGGCCGTACCCGTGCAGGAGGGCAACGAGGACGGACTCGTCGACGGGATCTCCCTCGTCACGGGGGTGCGGTCCGCGCAGCCGAACGTACGGATCGTCGTGCTCGCCGAGAAGGACGACCCGCGCCGGGCCGCGCTGGCCCTCCAGGCCGGGGCCTCCGGGTGGGTCGCCAAGGACTGTTCGCTGTCCCGGCTGCTCACCGTCATCCGGGGCGTGCTGCGGGACGAGACGCATCTGCCGCCCGCCCTGCTGACCGGCGTCCTGCGGGAGTTGACCGCCGCCCGCAAGCACCGCACCGAGAGCGAGCGGCTGGTGGAGTCCCTCACTCCGCGTGAGCGGGAAGTGCTGCGGTGCATGGTGGCGGGGCTGGGGCGCAAGGCCGTCGCCGAGCGCCTGTATCTGTCGCCGCACACGGTGCGTACGCACATGCAGAACGTGCTGGGCAAGCTGGGAGTGCATTCCACGCTCGCCGCCGTCGCCCTGGCCCGGCGGGCCGGGGTCGGGCCGGTCGACCTAGCCGGGGATGTTGTCGAACGGGGCGGTCAACTGGCGTAGCAGCCCCGCCAGTTCGCCGCGCTGGGCCCGGGTGAGCTCCGCGAGGATCGCGCGCTCCTGGTCCAGCAGGCCCGCCAGGGCCTGGTCGGCGCGGTCCCGGCCCTCGTCCGTCAGCCGGACCAGGACGCCGCGGCGGTCGCTGGGGTCGGGGAGGCGTTCCACCAGGCCCTTCTTCGCCAGGCGGTCGATGCGGTTCGTCATCGTGCCCGACGTGACCAGGGTCTGGGTGAGGAGCTGTCCCGGCGAGAGCTGGTACGGCGTGCCCGCGCGGCGCAGCGCCGTCAGGACGTCGAACTCCCACGGCTCCAGGCCGTGTTCCGAGAAGGCCAGCCGGCGTGCCCGGTCCAGATGCCGGGCCAGTCTGCTCACGCGGCTGAGCACCTCGAGCGGTTCGACGTCGAGGTCCGGGCGCTCCCGGCGCCATGCTGCGACCAGCCGGTCGACCTCGTCCTCCATGGCGATCAGTGTAGTGGTTGTGTCGACGTAGAGTCTCTTGATGTCCATTTTCTTGACGTCGAGATAAATGCGATGTCACGCTGTGTGTGCGCCCCTTGCCGTCACCACCAGGAAACCACCAGAACGCCACCAGGACACCAGGACACCAGGAGGATCCATGCCCGCGGCCGCCCCCGCCTGGGACCCCGCCCAGTACCTCCGCCACGCCGGACACCGCGCCCGCCCCTTCACCGACCTCCTGGCCCGCGTCCCCGACCTCCCCGGCGACCCTCCCCGCATCGCCGACCTCGGCTGCGGCCCCGGCAATGTCACCGCGCTGCTCGCCGTACGCTGGCCCACCGCCCGGATCACCGGCTACGACAACTCGCCCGCGATGCTCGACAAGGCCCACGTCGATCACGAGGGGCCCACCCCGGGCGGCGGCCGTCTCGACTTCGCCCACGCCGACGTCCGTACGTGGACGCCGGGAGAGCCCTGCGACCTGATCGTCAGCAACGCCACGCTCCAGTGGGTGCCGGGGCACCCCGACCGGTTCGCCGACTGGGTGGCCGCGCTGAAAACCGGCGGGACCTTCGCCTTCCAGGTGCCCGGGAACTTCGACGCCCCCAGCCACCGCCTCATGCGGGAACTCGCGCACGCACCGCGCTGGCGCGACCGGCTCGCGGGCACCCTGCGCCACGGCGACGCCGTCCTCACCCCCGAGGCCTACCTGGAACGGCTCACCTCGCTCGGCTGCACCGCCGACGTGTGGGAGACGACGTACATCCATCTGCTCCAGGGCGAGGACCCCGTGCTCGACTGGGTGAAGGGGACCGGCCTGCGGCCCGTGCTGACCGCCCTCGCCGACGATCCCGAGGCGCGGGACGGTTTCCTCGCCGAGTACCGGGCCACCCTGCGCGAGGCGTACCCGGCGGGGCCGCACGGCACGCCGTTCCCGTTCCGCAGGGTGTTCGCGGTGGCCCGGAAGGAGCACTGATGATCGTCGCCCTCGACCACGTCCAGCTCGCCGCCCCGCCCGGCAGCGAGGAGCGGCTGCGGGCCTACTACGCCGGCGTCCTCGGCATGACCGAGATCCCGAAGCCGCCTCTGCTCGCCCGGCGCGGCGGATGCTGGTTCCAGGCCGGTGCCGTGCAACTGCACCTGGGGACCGAGGAGGACTTCCGGGCGGCGAAGAAGGCCCATCCCGGGCTGCGGGTGACGGGCATCGACGCGTACGCCGCCCGGCTGGCAGCCCACGGGGCGCCCGTCACCTGGGACCCCGCCCTGCCGGGCCGCAAGCGCTTCTACTCGCACGACCCCGTCGGCAACCGCCTGGAGTTCCTCGAACCCCTCTAGGCCTTGCGGCGCCCTATCAGGTGCGGCTTCGCCTCCAGTCCGTCCAGCCCGTGCCACGCCAGGTTCACCAGGTGCGCGGCCACCTCCGCCTTCTTCGGCTTGCGTACGTCCAGCCACCACTGGCCGGTCAGGGCGACCATGCCGACCAGGGCCTGGGCGTACAGCGGGGCCAGCTTGGGGTCAAAGCCGCGGCTCTTGAACTCGCGGCCCAGGATGTCCTCCACCTGGGTGGCGATGTCCGAGATGAGCGAGGCGAAGGAACCCGTCGACTGGGGGATGGGGGAGTCACGGACCAGGATGCGGAAACCGTCCGTGTACTCCTCGATGTAGTCCAGCAGGGCGAAGGCCGCCTGCTCGCACAGTTCACGCGGGTGGCCGGCGGTCAGGGAGCTGGTCACCATGTCCAGCAGGCGCCGCATCTCGCGGTCCACGACCACCGCGTACAGCCCTTCCTTGCCGCCGAAGTGCTCGTACACCACCGGCTTGGAGACCCCGGCCTTCGCCGCGATCTCCTCCACCGACGTGCCCTCGAAACCCTTGGCGGCGAAGAGCGTGCGACCGATCTCCAGCAGCTGCTGGCGGCGCTCGGCACCGGTCATCCGGGTGCGACGCACTCGCCGCGGCTTGTCGTTGCTGGGGTTGCTGCTCGAGTCGGTCGCCACAGCGACCATCATGCCGCCTTGACGGGCTCCTTCCCGCGCGGGGAGCCGCCTTCCCCGGTGTCACGGCGCGAATCGATACGCGAGCGTGACGGCCAGCGCACGTCGTACGCCCAGCCGAGCATCTCGAACCAGCGGATCAGCCGGGCGGAGGAGTCCAGCTGGCCGCGCATCACACCGTGCCGCGCCGAGGTGGGGTCGGCGTGGTGCAGGTTGTGCCAGGACTCGCCGCAGGACAGGACCGCCAGCCACCACACGTTGCCCGAGCGGTCGCGCGACTTGAAGGGGCGCTTGCCCACCGCGTGGCAGATCGAGTTGATCGACCACGTCACGTGGTGCAGCAGGGCCACCCGGACGAGCGAGCCCCAGAAGAACGCCGTGAACGCGCCCCACCAGGACATCGTGACCAGCCCGCCGATCAGCGCCGGGAGGCCCAGGGACACCACCGTCCACAGGACGAACTGGCGGGAGATCGCGCGGAGAGTCTTGTCCTTGATCAGGTCAGGGGCGTACTTCTCCTGCGATGTCTGCTCTTCGTCGAACATCCATCCGATGTGCGCCCACCACAGGCCCTTCATAAGGGCCGGAAGCGTCTCGCCGAACCGCCACGGCGAGTGCGGGTCGCCCTCCGCGTCGGAGAACTTGTGGTGCTTGCGGTGATCGGCCACCCAGCGGACCAGCGGACCCTCGACCGCCATGGACCCGGCGACGGCCAGCGCGATCTTCAGCGGCCGCTTGGCCTTGAAGGAACCGTGGGTGAAGTGACGGTGGAAACCGATCGTGATGCCGTGGCACCCCAGGAAGTAGAAGAACACCAGCAGACCGAGGTCCAGCCAGCTCACCCCCCAGCCCCAGGCCAGCGGCACGGCCGCCAGCAGCGCGAGGAACGGGACGGTGATGAAGAGGAGGAGGGCGATCTGCTCGATGGACCGCTTCCGCTCGCCGCCCAGCGTGGCGGCGGGAGCTTCGTCGGAGGCCTGACCGGACGCCTTCGGGGCGTTTTCGATCACGTCGGAACTACTGGTCATACGCGTCCCCTGGGGGGTATGTGGATGTGGAGAGGGTGCCGGGTCACAGAGACCCGGCAGTCGCCGGGTCACGGGAACCCCGCAGTGCTTCCTACGGTTCCGTAACCTACGGCTTCGTAAGTATGGCAGCGCGTCGCCCGGCGGCAAGAGCCCGAGAGCCTGCGCGTCCCGGCCGACACCTATCCTGGAGTCGGTCGGACAGCGCGGTCCGCTCTGTTTTCTTCCCGGATGTCCGGCCCGTATGCGGCGCCCGCCGCGCGAGACGCCGTCCGGGTACCCCCTCCCAGACGAGCTTCAACACTGCAAGGAGCCGCACCTGTGAGCAGTGCCGACGACCAGACCACGACGACGAGCAGTGAGCTGCGTGCCGACATCCGCCGACTGGGTGACCTCCTCGGAGAGACCCTCGTCCGGCAGGAGGGCCCCGAGCTCCTGGAACTCGTCGAGAAGGTCCGCCGCCTCACTCGTGAGGACGGCGAGGCCGCCGCCGAGCTGCTGCGCGGCACCGAACTCGACACCGCGGCCAAGCTGGTCCGCGCCTTCTCCACCTACTTCCACCTGGCCAACGTCACCGAGCAGGTGCACCGCGGCCGCGAGCTGCGCGCCCGGCGCGCCGCCGAGGGCGGACTGCTCGCCCGTACGGCCGACCGGCTCAAGGACGCCGACCCCGAGCACCTGCGCGAGACGGTCCGCCACCTCAACGTCCGCCCCGTGTTCACCGCCCACCCCACCGAGGCCGCGCGCCGGTCGGTCCTGAACAAGCTCCGGCGCGTCGCCGCGCTCCTGGAGACCCCGGTCATCGAGTCGGACCGCCGCCGCCTCGACACCCGGCTGGCCGAGAACATCGACCTCGTCTGGCAGACCGACGAACTGCGCGTCGTGCGCCCCGAGCCCGCCGACGAGGCCCGCAACGCCATCTACTACCTCGACGAACTGCATGCGGGCGCCGTCGGCGACGTCCTGGAGGACCTCACGGCGGAGCTGGAGCGCGCCGGGGTCAAGCTCCCCGACGACACCCGCCCCCTCACCTTCGGCACCTGGATCGGCGGCGACCGCGACGGCAACCCCAACGTCACCCCCCAGGTCACCTGGGACGTCCTCATCCTCCAGCACGAGCACGGCATCAACGACGCGCTGGACACGATCGACGAACTGCGCGGCTTCCTGTCCAACTCCATCCGCTACGCCGGCGCCACCGAGGAACTGCTGAGCTCCCTCCAGACCGACCTGGAGAACCTCCCCGAGATCAGCCCCCGCTACAAGCGCCTCAACGCCGAGGAGCCCTACCGGCTCAAGGCCACCTGCATCCGGCAGAAGCTGGAGAACACCAAGCAGCGCCTCGCCAAGGGCACCGCACACGTGCCGGGCCGCGACTACCTCGGCACCAGCGAGCTGATCAGCGACCTGCGGATCATCCAGACCTCCCTGCGCGAGCACCGCGGCGGCCTCTTCGCCGACGGCCGCCTCTCCCGCACCATCCGCACCCTCGCCGCCTTCGGCCTCCAGCTCGCCACCATGGACGTACGCGAACACGCGGACGCCCACCACCACGCCCTCGGCCAGCTCTTCGACCGGCTCGGCGAGGAGTCCTGGCGGTACGCGGACATGCCCCGCGACTACCGCACCAAGCTGCTCGCCAAGGAACTGCGCTCCCGCCGCCCCCTCGCACCCACCCCGGCGCCCGTGGACGCCCCCGGCGAGAAGACCCTCGGCGTCTTCCAGACCGTGAAGAAGGCCCTGGAGGTCTTCGGGCCCGAGGTCATCGAGTCGTACATCATCTCCATGTGCCAGGGCGCCGACGACGTCTTCGCCGCCGCCGTCCTCGCCCGCGAAGCCGGCCTGATCGACCTGCACGCCGGCTGGGCCAAGATCGGCATCGTGCCCCTGCTGGAGACCACCGACGAGCTCAAGGCCGCCGACACCATCCTCGAGGACATGCTCTCCGACCCGTCCTACCGGCGCCTCGTCGCGCTCAGGGGCGACGTCCAGGAGGTCATGCTCGGCTACTCCGACTCCTCCAAGTTCGGCGGCATCACCACCAGCCAGTGGGAGATCCACCGCGCCCAGCGCCGCCTGCGCGACGTCGCCCACCGCTACGGCGTCCGCCTGCGCCTCTTCCACGGCCGCGGCGGCACCGTCGGACGCGGCGGCGGCCCCACCCACGACGCCATCCTCGCCCAGCCCTGGGGCACCCTGGAGGGCGAGATCAAGGTGACCGAGCAGGGCGAGGTCATCTCCGACAAGTACCTCATCCCGTCCCTCGCCCGGGAGAACCTCGAACTCACCGTCGCGGCCACCCTCCAGGCCTCCGCCCTGCACACCGCGCCCCGCCAGTCCGTCGAGGCACTGGCCCGCTGGGACGCCGCCATGGACGTCGTCTCCGACGCCGCCCACGCCGCCTACCGCCGCCTCGTCGAGGACCCCGACCTGCCGACGTACTTCCTCGCGTCGACGCCGGTGGACCAGCTCGCCGACCTGCACCTGGGCTCCCGGCCCTCCCGCCGCCCCGGCTCCGGCGTCTCGCTCGACGGCCTGCGCGCCATCCCGTGGGTGTTCGGCTGGACCCAGTCCCGGCAGATCGTCCCCGGCTGGTTCGGCGTCGGCTCCGGCCTCAAGGCCCTGCGCGAGGCGGGCCTGGACACCGTGCTCGACGAGATGTACGGCCAGTGGCACTTCTTCCGCAACTTCATCTCCAACGTCGAGATGACCCTGGCCAAGACCGACCTGCGGATCGCCCAGCACTACGTCGACACCCTCGTCCCCGACGAGCTCAAGCACGTCTTCGACACCATCAAGGCCGAACACGAACTGACCGTCGCCGAGGTACTGCGGGTCACCGGCGAACAGGAACTCCTCGACGCCGAACCCGTACTGAAGCAGACCTTCGCCATCCGCGACGCCTACCTCGACCCCATCTCCTACCTCCAGGTCGCCCTGCTCAAGCGGCAGCGCGACGCGGTTGCCGCCGGCGAACAGCCCGACCCGCTCCTCGCCCGCGCCCTGCTCCTCACCGTCAACGGCGTGGCAGCGGGCCTGCGCAACACCGGCTGAACCGCTCCCCGGACACCACCGTGCCCCCGAGCCCGTACAGGCTCGGGGGCACGGCGCGTTCCACGTCAGCCGCGGCCGAGCCCCCGGCGACGCAACACCAGGAACCCGCCGCCCGCGACCAGCACCGCCGCCACACCGGACAGCACACCCACCGGCGCTCCATTGCCCGTCTCGGCGAGATCACCCTCGCCACCGCCCTGCGGCGACGGCGACGGCGACGCCGCCACACCCCCGCCGGCCGGCTCACTGGGGGACGCCGGGGACTCCGACGAGCCCGGCCCCGCCGACGGCGTCCCGGACACCCCGGACGAAGGCGACGGCGAAGCCGACCCGGACGGCGTCGAACCACCGGGCTCCTGCTCGTCCTCGCAGTCCGTCCAGAACACCTTGTGCTTGGCGGCACCCTTCTCACCGTCGAAGGTCCAGAACAGCTTGTAGTGCCCGTCGGGCAGCGACAGATCCTCCGTACGGCCGTGGCCCTCCGCGTCCAGAGCGAGCGCGCCGGACTTCACCGTCTCCCCCTTGTTCTCGCTCGGCGGGATCGCGTCGATGCGCCAGTCGACCTCCTGGCCGCCGTCAAAACCGAAAGCGTCCAGGTAGAACGTGCACACGTGCGGCTCGTTGCGGCGCAGTTCCTCGTCCGTCGAAGCGTCGTGGATCTTGACCGTGCCGTTGTCACCAGGAGGGGTCGCATGGGCGGCCGGAGCGAGCAGGAGGACCGCGGAAGCGGCGGCGCAGACAGCACCGGCGCGCATGAGGATTCGCATCGAGGTTCGTCCATCTTCGTGAAGTGACCGGGAAGATGTGGAGGGGGCGGCTCAGCTTCCAGCCTCGCCGAGGGCCCGTCAAGCACGAACGCACAACGCACGTCCCCTCCACAGAAGGGGAGAACGCCGGAACCCCTCAGACGGTCACTCAAACAGTCACTCAAACAGTCACTCAGACAGTCACGAAAGCCGCCGTCAGCAACGCCACGCCCGACAACGCCATCACCCACGCCGCCCGCGTACGCAGCAGACCACCCGCCACCACGACCGACGCCAGCAACAGCGCACCACCCAGCGGAATCCACGCGTACAGCACCCCGGCCGGGCCCGAGCGCACCGCGTCATCACTGCCGGGCTTCACGACCACCGTGTAAGTCCGGCCCTTCTGCACCGCGACCGACTTCTCCAGAACCACCTTCGACCGGGGCTGCCAACCCTCGGACGACGGCGAGTACCGACCCGTGCACGTGTCCTGCCCGCACCGCGTCACCTCGACCGTCCCGCGCTCCCGGCCCTTCGTCAGCATCACGTGCTGCGCCGTACCCCACGACGCCCACACACCCGCGATCAGGATCAGCACCGCAACCGCACCCATCGCCGCGAACCGCCCGAACCGCAACACGGCATGGGCGCTCTCGTGAGTGACGGCAGCAGAGGCAGGCATGGCCGGGATCATTGGCCATACCCGCACGGCCGGTCAACTCCTCCGGGCGACAAGTCAGGAGTTGTACGTACTCTGCGCCCGCTCCAGCCCCTCGATCACCAGACACTCCACCGCGTCCGACGCCCGGTCCACGAAGTAGTCCAGCTCCTTGCGCTCCGCCGACGAGAAATCCCTCAGCACGAAATCCGCCACCGGCATCCGCCCCGGCGGCCGCCCGATACCGAACCGCACCCGGTGATAATCCGCCCCGAACGCCTTCGTCATCGACTTCAGCCCGTTGTGCCCGTTGTCGCCGCCACCCAGCTTCAACCGCAGCACACCGTAATCGATGTCCAACTCATCATGAATCGCCACCACATGGGCCACCGGCACCTTGTAGAACTCCCGCAGCGCGTTCACCGGCCCGCCCGACAGATTCATGTACGACATCGGCTTCGCCAGAATCACCCGCCGGCTCATCGGCCCCGGCGGCCCGATCCGGCCCTCGACGACCTGCGCCTGCGCCTTCCCGGCCCGCTTGAACCTCCCCCCGATCCGCTCCGCCAGCAGATCGGCCACCATGAAGCCCACGTTGTGCCGGTTACCCGCGTACTCCGGCCCCGGATTGCCCAACCCCACGATCAGCCAGGGCACGGCGGCATCGGTCGTCACGTCCATGTCTCCTTCATACGCGTCGGCCGCTGCCCCGCACGGGAACAGCGGCCGACCAAACGACGACGAGGGATCAGGCCTCGGCGGCCTCTCCGCCCTCTTCCTCGCCCTCGGAGGGCTCCTCGGCCTGCGCGGCCAGAACCTGAAGGACGACCGTGTCCTCCTCGACGTCCAGCGTCGTGCCCTTCGGCAGCGGGATGTCCTTGGCCAGGATGGAGTCACCGGCCGTCAGACCCTCGACCGAGACGGTCACGGACTCCGGGATGTGCGTCGCCTCGGCCACCACCGGCAGCGCGTTCAGCACGTGCTCCAGCAGGTTGCCGCCCGGGGCCAGCTCACCCTCGGTGTGCACGTAGATCTCGACGTTGACCTGCTCGCCACGCTTCACCAGCTGAAGGTCCACGTGCTCCAGGAAACCCTTCAGCGGGTCACGCTGCACGGCCTTCGGAATCGCCAGCTCGTTGGACTTGCCGTCGATGTCCAGCGCGATCAGCACGTTCGGCGTACGCAGCGCCATCAGCAGGTCGTGACCCGGCAGGGTCAGGTGCAGCGGGTCCGAACCGTGCCCGTACAGGACACCCGGAACCTTGGACTCACGACGGATACGGCGCGCGGCACCCTTGCCGAACTCGGTGCGCGTCGCGGCGGAGATCTTCACCTCGGACATACTCACTCCTCGAAGTCAGAAACGGACGTGGTCACCCGGCCACGAACGGCCTGCTACGAAGAGCGCGTCGATAACGGACCGCCGTACAAGCTTCCTCAAGAAGCGGTACGGCCTCCCTCGCCGAGCAACTTCAGCAGTCTACTCGGCAAGGGAGGCCGCACCCAAAACGATCTATCGGAAGCCCGACCAGGGCTCCTACTGGTCGTCGAACAGGCTCGTCACCGAACCGTCCTCGAACACCTCACGCACCGCATTCGCGATCGTCGGCGCGATCGACAGCACCGAGATCTTGTCCAGGTCCCCGCTCAGCTCACCCGGCGTCGGCAGCGTGTTCGTGAACACGAACTCACTCACCCGCGAGTTCTTCAGCCGGTCCGCCGCCGGACCCGACAGCACACCGTGCGTCGCCGTCACGATGACGTCCTCCGCACCATGCGCGAACAGCGCGTCCGCCGCGGCACAGATCGTCCCACCCGTGTCGATCATGTCGTCCACCAGGACACACACGCGCCCCTTCACCTCACCCACGACCTCGTGGACGGTGACCTGGTTCGCGACGTCCTTGTCCCGGCGCTTGTGCACGATCGCCAGCGGCGCACCCAAACGGTCGCACCAGCGGTCGGCGACCCGCACCCGGCCCGCGTCCGGAGACACGACCGTCAGCTTGTTCCGGTCCACCTTCCGGCCCACGTAGTCCGCCAGCAGCGGCAGCGCGAACAGATGGTCCACCGGACCGTCGAAGAAGCCCTGGATCTGGTCCGTGTGCAGATCCACGGTCAGCAGCCGGTCCGCACCCGCGGTCTTCATCATGTCCGCGATCAGACGCGCCGAAATCGGTTCACGTCCCCGGTGCTTCTTGTCCTGCCGCGCGTAACCGTAGAACGGCACGATGACGGTGATGGAGCGGGCCGACGCACGCTTCAGCGCGTCGATCATGATCAGCTGCTCCATGATCCACTTGTTGATCGGAGCCGTGTGGCTCTGGATCAGGAAGCAGTCCGCACCACGTGCCGACTCCTGATAACGCACATAGATCTCCCCGTTCGCGAAGTCGAAGGCCTTCGTCGGGACAACCCCGACACCCAACTGCTGGGCGACCTCCTCGGCAAGCTCGGGGTGGGCGCGGCCGGAGAAGAACATCAACTTCTTCTCGCCGGTCGTCTTGATCCCGGTCACAGCACTGTCTCCTCAGAGGTGTCGCAGCTGGGTGTCGAGAGACCTCTCAGCCGGCTTGCTAGAGGCCGTCTCAGCTGGTGGGGGTGCGGGTGTGCACTTATCACCGTACGCCGTGTTTCAGGCACCGGTTTCCGGTCAGCCCTCCTCGGCCGACCCCCGGGAAGCCGCCTCGGCCGCCCTCGCGGCCGCGCTCCCCGGACGCTTACGAGCCACCCAACCCTCGATATTCCGCTGCTGACCACGGGCCACAGCCAGCGAACCGGGCGGCACATCCTTGGTGATCACGGACCCGGCGGCGGTGTACGCGCCGTCCCCGACCGTGACAGGCGCCACAAACATGTTGTCCGAGCCCGTACGGCAATGAGAACCGACAGTCGTGTGGTGCTTCTCCTGACCGTCGTAGTTCACGAACACGCTCGCGGCACCGATGTTCGTGTGATCACCGATCGTCGCGTCACCGACATAGGAGAGATGAGGCACCTTCGTCCCCTCCCCGATCGAGGCGTTCTTCGTCTCCACGTACGTCCCGATCTTGCCCTTGGCACCCAGCCGGGTCCCCGGACGCAGATACGCGAACGGCCCCACGCTCGCCTCCGCACCCACCTCAGCGCTCACGGCGACGGTGTTGTCGACCCGCGCGCCCGCACCCACCCGGGTGTCGGTCAGCCGGCAGTTCGGCCCGACCTCGGCGCCCTCCCCGACGTGCGTCGCACCGTGCAGCTGCGTGCCCGGGTGCACGACGGCGTCCTGCTCGAACGTGACCGTCACATCGACCCAGGTGGTCGCCGGATCGACGACCGTGACACCGGACAGCATCGCTTCGGTGAGCAGCCGGTCGTTGAGGATGCGACGGGCCTCCGAGAGCTGCACGCGGTTGTTGATGCCGGCGATCTCCCGGTGGTCACCCGCCACCGACGCCCCGACCCGATGCCCGGCCTCACGCAGGATCCCGAGCACGTCGGTCAGGTACTCCTCACCCTGGCTGTTGTCGGTCCGCACCTTCTTCAGCGCGTCGGCCAGCAACTGCCCGTCGAACGCGAACACCCCCGAGTTGATCTCCCGGATCGACCGCTGCGCGTCGGTGGCGTCCTTGTGCTCCACGATCGCCGTCACGGCACCCGAGTCGTCCCGCACGATCCGGCCGTAGCCCGTCGCGTCCGGCACCTCGGCGGTCAGCACGGTGACCGCGTTGCCGTCTTCCGTGTGGGTCGCGGAGAGCGCCCGCAGCGTCTCGCCGGTGAGCAGGGGAGTGTCCCCGCACACGACGACGACCGTCCCGTCGACGGACCCGCCGAGCGCTTCCAGCCCCATCCGCACGGCGTGCCCCGTGCCGTTCTGCTCCGCCTGTACCGCCGTGCGGACGTCCGGGGCGATCTCGCCGAGATGGGCGGTGACCTTCTCGCGGGCGTGGCCGACCACGACGACCAGGTTCTCGGGGTGCAGCTCGCCCGCGGCGGCGAGCACATGTCCCACGAGACTGCGGCCGCAGAGCTCGTGCAGGACCTTGGGTGTGGCCGACTTCATACGGGTGCCCTCACCCGCTGCGAGAACGACGACGGCTGCCGGGCGGTTGGCGCTCACGGGATGCCCTTCGGCTGTGGATGGGGTGGGGTGACATCCGCAGGATACCGGGGGGTTTTTCGGGGAGTGGGGGTGTGGGGCCTGGCCGCGGTTTCATCAGCCAGGACCCGAACCGAGAGTGTGCTCCCGGGGGAGGACTCGAACCCCCATGATCAGAACCAAAATCTGACGTCTTGCCCTTAGACGACCCGGGATTACCGCTATGTCCGATTTCGTAGATCGGATGCGGTGGCAGCCCCTACTATGCCGCACCACCAGCCCTCGATGCGACGGTACAGGTCGGCTCCGTCTCTCACGTCGACACGGAGACAGCCGTTGTAGGTGTCGGTGGTGTTCTTGCGGTTGGTATTCGGGTTGTGTCGCTTGAGGGTTGTCTTGAGGAGGTCGGTTGGCGCGACGCCGACGTGGGCGGCCCAAAATGCCTCCGCAGCCGCCACGTTCGCGGTCTCGTGAATCTGTACTGCGAACCTGAGGGTGCAGGGTTCCACGCCGAGCAGGTTCAGCCAGGCCAGGAATACGCTGATCATGTCGGGGTCGCTGTTCACGAAGGTGATGCGCTCCCGGCGGCTGTAAGGCTTGCTCTTGGCCCCCTCGGCCCAATAAAGGCCCACGCCGATCAGGAAAAGCTCGCGGTCCGTCAGGCTGCTCACTTCCTGCATGGCCTGCTGCTTGGTCCGCTGCCGCTCCTCCTCGCGCAGGCGGAGCGTGGCTTCCCAGCCCCTTTTCGCGATGGCAGAGGCTTCCTCGCGGGTCCGCTTGCGCTCCGGCTTCGGCAGATCCCGTACCCACAGCGAGATCGAACTCTTGGAGCAGCCCAGCTCCACCTGGATCTGGTCGTACGTCCAGCCCTGGAGCCGGAGCTCCCGGGCCTTCTCGCGGAGGTCGTCCTTCGCGTTCGGGCGCTTCGTCCAGGCCGGCGGGGGCTCGCCCTCCAGCAGGCGGTTGAGGATGTCGTTGTTGTCGACGTGCAGTCGGTCGCGGATCTGGCGCCGGCTCAGCCCTGCGCGCCGCAGCGCCACCGCCCTCTCCCGCAGGCCCTCGAAGTCGGCGTATTTGCCGGGTGCATGTGTCATAGGCATACCGTCCGGGCGGAATGGAGGCCTCCGGGGTCGAACGGTGAGCGATTCAGCAGTTCGAGGGATATCGGGCCGTATCGCAGCCGAACGGTCACGGAGTGTGGTGGGGGCAAGTCCGGGAAATGCACCGGAAAACCGGCTGCGGGCGCCCGTAGGCTGGAGGGCATGACCGAGACGGGGGAAGACCACGTGACGGCCCGGGGAGGGCCGTGGTGGTGGGCCAGACGGCGTAGTGCCGTGTTCGATGTGAGTCTGGCCGTGGTGTCCGCGCTGGAGTGCGGGGCGGAGGGCTATCCGTTCGCCAGGGACGCGGGGATTCCCGTGGCCGCGGGGGTCGTTTTCGGGGTGTTGGCCGGGTCCGTCCTGCTCGTCCGGCGGCGCTGGCCGATCGCCGTCGTGCTGGTGTCGATCGCCATCACCCCCGCCCAGATGGGTTTCCTGATGGGTGTCGTCGGCCTCTACACCCTGGCCGCGTGCGAGCTGCCCCGGCGGATCATCGGCTCGCTGGCGGGGATGTCGCTGGTGGCGACGCTCATCGTGACGTTCGTGAAGACGCGGCAGGACATGGTGCGGGGCGATCTGGACCTGGGGGACTGGTTCGTGCCCTTCGCGGCGATCACGATGTCGCTCGGTTTCACGGCGCCCCCGGTGCTGCTCGGTCTGTACGTGGGGGCCCGGCGGCGGCTGATGGAGAGCCTGCGGGAGCGTGCGGACAGTCTGGAGCGGGAGCTTCAGCTGCTCGCGGAGCGGGCGGAGGAGCGGGCCGAGTGGGCCCGGAACGAGGAGCGGACGCGGATCGCCCGGGAGATGCACGACGTCGTCGCGCATCGGGTGAGTCTGATGGTCGTGCATGCCGCCGCGCTTCAGGCGGTGGCGCGGAAGGATCCCGAGAAGGCCGTCAGGAACGCCGCGCTCGTGGGGGACATGGGGCGGCAGGCGCTGACCGAGTTGCGGGAGATGCTCGGGGTGCTGCGCAGTGGCGGGGGCGAGCGGCGTGAGCGTGCCGCGTCGATGCCGTTGGCGGCGGTGGGGGTGGCTGCCGCGGCTGCGGCTTCGCGGGCCGCTGATGACGAGGGGCCGTGTCTGGCGGAGATCGAGGATCTGGTGGGGCAGTCGGCCGCCGCGGGGATGGTGGTCGATCTGACGGTGGAGGGGGATGCCCGGTCGTATGCGCCGGAGGTGGAGCAGACGGCGTATCGGGTGGTGCAGGAGGCGTTGACGAACGTCCACAAGCACGCGGCCGGGGCGAAGACGTATGTGCGGCTGGCGCATCGGGTGTCGGAGATCGCGATGCAGGTGGAGAACGAGCCGCCCGAGGCGGCGGCGTCGTCGGCGCGGTTGCCGTCCGGGGGGAACGGGCTGGTGGGGATGAAGGAGCGGGTTGCCGCGCTGGGCGGGGTGTTCGTGTCCGGGCCGACGGATGCGGGGGGTTTTCGGGTGTCGGCGGTGATTCCGGCGTCGTAGCCCCCGGGGGCAGGGGGCTGGTGGCTGTCTCCCGTTTCTTTGGTCAGCCCGCTGTCAGGCGTGTGGGTGCCGTGCCGGCGATGAGGGTGGACAGGGCTTGGTCGATGTCGGCGCCGAGGTACCAGTCGCCGGTGTGGTCGAGGGTGTAGACGCGGCCTTCGGTGTCGATGGCGAGGAGGGCCTGGCTGTCGGTTTCGGCGCCGAGGGGGCAGACCTCGGTGCCGAGGGCGCGGCCGAGGTCGCCGAGGGTGCGGGCCATGTGGAGGCCGTGCAGCGGGTCGAGGTGGAGGGTGGCGGGGGCGACCTGGCGGCCGGGGCCGGTGGGGGTGATGTGGAGTCCGCCGAACTCGGCCCAGGCTTCGACGGCCGCGGGGAAGACGGTGTGGCGGTGGCCGGCGGGTGAGGCGTGGTCGCGCAGGGCGTCCGCCCAGATCTCGGCCTGCTTGATGTCCCAGCGTCCGGGTTGCCAGCCGGCGGTGCGCAGGGCGGCGTCGACTTGTACGGCGAAGCGGGTGGTGGAGGTGCGGTCGGTCTGCATCTGCCCTTCGTCTCGTCGAGGTCATGGGGCGGCGTGTGGTGCGCGCCGGGGGTGTTGTTCCGGTGTGCGTGGGGGGCGTCAGCCGGTCGTGGCCGCCGGGTCGACTATGCGGACGCCGAAGTGGGCGCTGAGCGCGGTGCAGGCGCGGCAGGGGGTGGCGAAGCTGCCGTGGAGGGGGTCGCCGTCCTCGCGGATGCGGCGGGCGGTGAGTTTGGCCTGCTTGAGGGCTTTGCGGGCCTCGCCGTTGGTCATGGGTTTGCGCGCGGCGCGTTTGCTGCGGGCGGCGTCGGCGGCGGTGATGTGCCGGGAGATGAGGATGGTCTCGGCGCAGCGGCCGGTGAAGCGGTCGCGTTGGGCGCTGGTGAGGGTGTCCAGGAAGTCCTGGACGAGGGGGTGCAGGGCGGGGGGTGTGTCGCCGCGGGCGGCGGTGCCGGTGAGGGTGGCGCCGCGGACGGAGAGGGCGGCGGCGACGGTGGGGAGGATGCCGTCGCGGCGGTGGTGGAGGACGGGGGCGTGGGGCGCTTCGGTGGCGCTCCAGCCGATGCGGGGGTCGCCGCTTCGGGGGTCGCCGGTGCGTGGGGCGCCGCCTCGTGGGGCACCGCCCCGGGGGTCGCCGTTTCGTGGGTCGGCGGACCTGCCGGTGTGTGGTCCCGTCTGTGTCGCGTTCATGATCGTATTCCCCTCCGTGCATCCCCCGGGGGTCACAGACTGCCAAATGCCGTGGCTGCTGCGGAAGCTGGGGAGCGGTGACACGCCCGTTCCGGGGCGTGCCGTCACGGTGGGGTGACGGCTGGTCACGGAAGCGGAAGGGGCGGCTGACCGGTGCCGGTGACCGGTGTCGTCGTACCGCATAGGCTGTCGGCACCGCGGGCCGTGCGGTGATCCGTTCGGAGATCGATGCAGTGAACCGGAGGGTGATCCGTGGGGTCGGCGGGTGCAGGGAAGTGCAGTGAAGTCGAGACAGACAGACGTGACAGTCGATACGGGCCGTAGTGCGCCAAGGGTGGTCAATACGGGTCGTACAGAGTGCCGCAGGGGGCAACCGCCATGACGACAGGTCGGCTCGGGCAGCAAGCCGCGCCGCCGAACGCGGCCTACGCCGGGCAGGTCGTGCATTTCCCGGATCCGGTCCGGGCGGCCCGTCACCCGAGAGGGGTACGGGTCGACGAGCGTGGTTACCCCGACTTCTCGCCCTACGCGCGTGCGGCCGCGGAGATCGCGGAGCCGCCGGAGGGTTTCGGTGTCGACGAGTTGCGGCTGACGGACTACGTGTCGGCGAACATGGCGCTGTCGGCGTCGGGGCACGAGTTGTGGGACACGGTGCCGGCGGTGGCGACGCCGCACGGCTGGACGTGGCACCACGCGGTGGGCTCGCGGCGGCTGGAGCTGGTTCCGGTCGAGGTGAAGGCGTTGCTGCGGCACCACGGCGGTGTGGCGACGTCGGGCGTCGACCATGCCAAGCGGGGCACGCGGCCGTTGCAGGAGACGCGTCCGGCGCACTTCGGGCTGCCGAAGTCGGGTGTGGCGGTGACGGAGTCGCAGGTGCAGGGGGTCGAGGAGGATCTCGGCTACCGGCTGCCGGGGCCGTACCGGTCGTTCCTTAAGGCGGCGGGGGGTTGTGCGCCGGTGGGTGCCGCGCTGGACGCGGAGCTGGGGCTGCTGATCGACCAGCCGTTCTTCACCGTGCGGGACGAGGCGGCCGTCAATGACCTGGTGTACGTCAACAAGTGTCTGCGTGACCATCTGACCAAGGACTACCTGGGGGTCGCCTTCGTGCAGGGCGGGCTGCTGGCGGTGAAGGTCAAGGGCGACCGGATCGGTTCTGTGTGGTTCTGCGCGTACGACGACGCGCGGGACGTGGATCCCTCGGTGCCGCCGGCGGAGCGGGTGGAGCGGTTGCTGCTGCCGTGCGGGGACGACTTCGATGAGTTCCTGTCGCGGCTGGCCGGTGATCCGCCGGAGTTGGAGACGGTGGCGAACTTGATGGTGGACGGCGGGTTCGCGCGTGTGGTGCCGGTGGGCGCGGTGTCGTCCTCGGCCGTGGGGGAGTGACTTCAGCGATGGTGACCTTCGCGCAGGCGCAGGAGCGCGCCGAAGAGTGGATCAACGGGGACGTGCCGTCGTACCAGCATCGTGAGGTGCGGGTGCGGGAGTTCGACCTGGGGTTCGTGGTGTGGGCCGAGGACCGGGCGGACGGGCCGCGTTCCGACGGTGGCGCGCAGCGGCTGGTGATCGCGCGGGACAGCGGTGAGGCGACGCTGTGGCCCGGGCTGCCGGTGGGTGAGGTGATCCGCCGGTACGAGGAGGAGTACGGCCGTCCGGACACGGCTCAGGAGCCGGCGCCGGCTCCTGCGGCCCGGGTGGATCTGAACCAGACGTCCTTCCTGCTGACTCCGCCGGAGTGGTTGCAGGACGCGGCCGACAAGCTGGGGATTCCCGATCGGCGGGGTGCGGGTTCGGGGGCGGGTGCCGCGTCGGCTTCCGCTGCTGATCCGGCTGGTGCTTCGGGCTCTGCTGCCGGCGCCGCGGGGGGTGATTCCGCTTCCGGTGCGTCCTGGCCTGCCGCGGTGGGGAGTGACGGCGGGGGAGAGGAGGCGCCGGGTGCGCCTGCCGGGGCGACGCCCTGGGCGGGTACGGACACCAACGGCGATGCCGGTGACGACCGTTCCGTACCGCTGCCCGCGACGGTCTTCGCGCCGCCGCTGAGCGAGACCGACGGTGACACGCCGCCGCCCACGACGACGCCGGAGGCCCAGACGGCGCTGCTGTCGGGCGGCAGCCAGCTTCCGCCGACGGCGGTCTCACCGGCGATCGACGATCCGAACGCGCAGGGCGGTGCGGGCGCGGCTGCGGCTGCGCCTGGTGGGCCGGGTTACGGCTATCCGCCGGGGGCGGCGGGTGCCGCTCCGGCTCCTGGTGTGCCGGGTACGCCGCCCGGTGGTGTGCCGCAGGGCAGTACGCCTCCGCCTGTGCCGGGTACGCCGTCCGGTGGTGTGCCGCGGGGCAGTACGCCTCCGCCTGTGCCGGGCGGGCAGCCGTACGGGTATCCGCCGCAGGGTGCCGACGGTGGGGCTGTGGGGTCTGCGGGGGGTGTGGCGGCTTCCGGGCCTGCCGCTCCCGCCGGTGTTCCGCAGCCGCCGAACGGGCCGGGTGCGCCTGAGCGGCCGCTCGCGCCGAACGCCGGGGACATCGCCGACGCCGCGACCAGCAAGGCGGCTCCGCCGCCGGGTCGTGGACGGGGCGCGGGGCCGACGACGCCGCCTCCGCCGGGCGCCCCGGGGACGCCGGGTGTCCGGCCGGGCAGTACGCCGCCTCCGCCGTCGGGGCCCGGTGCGCCGGGTACTCCCGCGGGGGGTTACGTGCCTACGCAGCTGGTGTCGGCGCTCGGCCCTGAGGGGTCCGGGGGTCCTGGCGGTCCTGGTGGCCCGGGTAACGAGGGTCCTGGTGCTCCGCTGCCTCCCCAGCAGCCGCCGGGTCCTCCTGGTGCGCCGCAGCCTCCGGGTCCTCCGAACCCGCCCGGTGCCCCCGGTGGTACGCCGCCCGGGGGTGTTCACCACGCCGCCACGATGCTGGCCGACCCCGGTCGGCCGGGTCCGGGCGCACCGCAGCCTCCGGGGCCTCCGGGCGCGCCTGGTGCGCCCGGTGCGCCTGGTGCGCCTGGTGCTCCGCAGCCTCCGGGTGCTCCGAACCCGCCTGGTGCGCCGGGCGCCCCGGGTGTTCCCGGCGGCCCGGGTCCCGTGCATCACGCGGAGACCATGCTGGCCACGCCTCCGTCGGGCGGCCCCGGAGTGCCTCCGCCGCCGCAGGCCCCCGGCGCACCACCCGCTGCCCCGGGTGTCCCGGGCGCCCAGGGCGCTCCTGGCGTGCACGGAGCGCCGCCGATGCCGCCCGGGGCGATGCCGCCTGGTGGGATGCCGCCCGGCGCCATGCCGCCCGGCGCCATGCCGCCAGGTGCGATGCCGCCGCCCGGTCAGCCCGGTCCCGGGCAGCCTCCGGCGTACGGCTATCCGCAGCAGCCCGCCGGGCAGCCGACGGTCGGCCCCGGCTACCAGGCCGTGCTGCGCTACCGCGCGCAGGACGGTTCCGAGCAGCAGCTGATCCGGCGTTCGGCGCCGGGTACGCCGCATCCGGAGTGGCAGATCTTCCACGAGCTGCGGGCCATGAACGTGCCCCCGGACCAGGTGCTGGAGCTGCACACCGAGCTGGAGTCGTGTGAGCTGCCGGGTGCCTACTGCGCGCGGATGATCCGGGAGCAGTGGCCGCAGGCGCGGATCACGAGCATCGCGCCGTACGGTACGGACCACGCGAGCCGGCAGCAGGGTATGCGGCAACTGCTGGTCCACCAGGGCGAGTTGCACCAGGTGGCGGACGGCCCGGCGCGTCCGGCTCCGGTGCGGGCGCCGTTGCCGCCGGTGCAGGCGGTGCCGCCGGTCCCGCCGGAGGCCATCGCGCAGGAGCTGGCCGCCGCGTTCGGGCCGGGGGTGTTCCGGTTCGAGCAGGCCGCCGTGTCCCGGCAGGGTGTGCCGCCGGTCGTGGCGCACACGCTGGTGGCGGCGGGTCTGCCGATGGACATGGGTCCCTTCTTCTGGGCGCAGGCGCAGCCGGGCCGGCCCGTGCCGACGCTGGCGGAGCTGGCGGCCGAGCGCGGTGTGCAGCCGGCCTCGGACGCGGGTTCCTACCTGGTCATGGGCAGCGACTTCGGCAAGGCGCTCTGCGTGCAGTACGGCACGGCGAACATCGTCGCCGTGCCGGTGGAGGCGGGGCCGGGCGGGGCGCCCGTACCGCCGCAGTTCGTGAACACCGGGCTGCCGGAGTTCGCGCGCTGCCTGGCGCTGCTCGGGCGGATGTGGCGGCTGCGGTTCGGGCTGAACCAGGAGCAGGCGGGGCGCTGGACCGTCGATTTCCAGGCGCAGTTGGCCGCGCTCGACCCGGCGGCGCTGGGGTCGCCGGAGAGCTGGTGGTCGGTGCTGCTGGAGCAGATGTGGGACGGACTGCTGTGACGCGCCGCCGCTGAGGTGTCCTGAGGAGCCGGGTCCGGTCGGTCGTGAGGCCGCCGGGCCCGGCTTTCTCATGCCGGGCTGTCACACATTCCCGCGCCGCTCCGTCAGTGAGGTGACAGCGCATCACCGCAGACGCAGGAGGCAGAGATCATGCAGGCACGGATGACCAACCCGGCGTACGTCCTTCCCGGCGCGATGAAGGGCATCGGCACCCTCTTCCAGGCGATCGGGGAGGGCGGGCTCCGGCAGGACGTGGCGGAGATCGTCGGGCTGCGGGCCAGTCAGATCAACGGCTGCGGGGCCTGTGTGCACGGGCACACCGACAACCTCCGCAAGGCCGGGGTGAGCGAAGAGCGCATCGCGAACGTCGCCGCTTGGCGGCACGCGCCCTTCTTCTCGGACGCCGAGCGCGCCGCGCTGAAGCTGACGGAGGCGATGACGCGGCTCTCGGACCTGTCGGAGGAGTCGGTTCCGGACGTGCTGTGGGACGAGGTGGCCGACCACTTCGACGAGAAGGAGATCTCGGCGCTGATCCTCACCGTCGCGGTCACGAACCTGTTCAACCGCATCAACACGACCATCAAGGAGCCCGCGGGCACCACGTGGGGCTGACGGCCGTACGGCCGGGCCGGGGGCCCGTGACCTCTGTGCGGAGTGTCGCGTTAGGAACGTTTCCGTCCGATCCACAAAGATGTGCGCGGAATCATCCCATTTCGTGCTCGATCGCGCGTCGGCGTGGTGGAGAGGGGCCCCAGCATGAGCAGCGCATCGGTGTCCCCGCACGGCTTCCAGGCCGTGCGGGGACGCGGTTACCGTCCCGAGCAGGTCGACAAGTACGCCGAGGCCCTGTCCGAGGACCGTGACGCGGCCTGGGAGAGGGCCGCCCGGCTGACGGTGCTCGCCCGGCAGATGGACGCGGAACTGGAGCGGCTGCGGGAGGCCGTCGCGGGACTGGTCCCGCAGACCTACGAGTCGCTCGGGGAGCGGCCGCGGCGGCTCCTCGAACTCGCCCAGGAGGAGGCGGCGGCCGTGCGGGAGGGGGCGCGGCGGGAGGCGCGGCAGTTGGTGGACGGGGCGTGCGCGTCCGCGGCCGGCGTGCGCGAGTCCGCGGAGGCGTACGCCGATGACGTACGCGCCGACGACGATGAACGCGTCCGGCAGCGGCTGCTCGCGGCGCACGCCGAGGCCGACGAGATCCGGGCCGCGGCCGACCGTGAGGCGAATGAGCAGCGGGGCGAGGCGCTGGCCGCGTTGCGGGAGATGCGGCAGCGCACCTCCGGAATGCCGTCCGAGCAGGCCAAGGAGCACGCCGAGCGGTGGGCTGAGTCGGACGAAGGGTATGCCGCCCGGGCGGCCGCGCTGGACGCCCGCCACGCGGAAGAGGTGACGCGCGCCGAGGGCGCGCTGACCGAGGCCGAGCAGGCCTTCGCCGACGCCGACGACTCCGCCCGGCACCGGCAGGAAGAGGCTGCCGCACGCGCCGAGGAGCTGCTCGCCCAGGCCCACGCCCACGCGGAGTCCGTCGAACAGGAGACGGAACGGGTGCTGCGTGAGCACGCCGAGCGCGCGGACGACGTACGGGCACACATCGACCGCGTACACGCCAGCCTGACGGCGTGGGCGGGGCGGGTGGCGGCGGAGTGAGGGGACTCAAGGGCCAGGGCGGGATGGGTTGAGGGCCAGGGCGGGACGGGTGGCGGCGGTGTGGCAACGGCTGCGGGGCACCGCGGCCGGCCACCGGCCGACCGCCGCTCGCTGCTCGCCGCCCGTCAGCCGCCGCCTCTGCGCGCACCTGACGGGGCGTCGCACCCGCTGCGAGGGGCCTGCGCCCGCAATCCGCAGGCGGCAGCCGCAACAGGCCTCGCTGTCGGGTGACCTCACGCCCAGCCGCCGCCCGCGGCACGCAACCCAGGCCGCCGGGACGCCGGCCCTCCGCCTCAGCGGTCCCTGCGCACCGCGCCCGCCAGGATCCAGGCCTCCACCGCCTCGTACTCGTGGCGCTGTTCCTCCGACTTGCGGCGGCCGGAGGCCATCGTGCCCAGCCAGCCGCAGGCGAAGCCCAGGGGGATGGAGAGCAGGCCCGTGGTGGTGAACGGGAACCAGTTGAAGTCGGCGTCGGGGAAGGCGGAGACGGGTGAGCCGGAGACCAGGTTGGTGCCCGGCATCAGCAGCAGGACGGCCAGCGAGCCGCCGATGAGGGTGCTGAGCAGGCCCGTGCGGGTGTAGCGGCGCCAGAAGAGGCTGTAGACCAGCGCGGGCGCGATGGCCGAGGCGCCCAGGCAGAAGGACAGCGTCACCAGGGGTTGCAGGCTGCGATGCTGGACGAGCGTGGCCAGGAGGATCGCCGGGACGCCCACGGCCAGCGCCGAGACCCGGGCCACCGTCATCTCGCGGCGCGGTGACATCTCCCGCACCCGGGCCGCGAACACGTCGTGCGCGAGGGAGTTGGCGCAGGCGAGGATCATCCCGGCGACCGAGGCGAGCAGCGTGAGGAAGACCGCCGTGGTGACGGTCGTGAACAGGAACGTCTCCGCCGCCGAGACGTCCGGGCCGAAGGCCGCCTGGGAGCCCAGCAGGTAGGCCGTGTTGCCCTGCGGGTCCACCTGTGCGATCACCGCCCGCCCGACCAGGGCCGTCGCGCCGAACCCGACGACCGTGATGACGAGCACGAACAGCGCCACGCCCGACACCGCCCAGGACATGGAACGCCGCACCTGCCGGGCACTGGAGGCGGTGTACATGCGCATGGTGACGTGCGGCAGTACGCCACCGCCGAGGACCACCGTCAGCTGCGCGGTGATCATGTCCAGGTCGGGGCTGGGGCCGCTCGCGAACTGGAGCCCCGAGGAGAGGAACGCCGATCCCACACCGCTGTTCGCGGCGGCCGCGTTGAACAGGGCTCCCGGGTCCCAGTCGAACCGGTGCAGGATCAGCACCGCGACCACCATGCCGGAGCCGAGCAGCATCACGATCTTCAGGATCTGGATGAGGGCGGTGCCCTTCATTCCGCCGATCGCCGCGTAACTGATCATCAGCGCGCCCACGCCGATGATGCAGCCCGTCTGCAACGACTCGCCGGAGAAGCCGAGGACGAACGCCATCAGCTGCCCGGTGCCCGCCAGCTGCACCACCATCAGCGGCACCAGCGCCGCCAGGGTCACCGCACAGGCCGCGATCCGGACACCGCGTCCCGGCATGCGGCGGGTCAGCGCGTCGCCCATGGTGAACCGGCCCGCGTTGCGCAGCGGTTCGGCCAGCAGGAACATCAGCAGCATCAGCGACAGCGCCGTACTGAGGGCCAGTACGGTCCCGTCGTAGCCGAACAGGGCGATCACGCCGCCGGTGCCGAGGACGGTCGCGGCGGAGATGTAGTCGCCGGCGATCGCCAGGCCGTTGCGCATGGGGGACAGCGAGCTGTAGCCGGTGTAGAACTCGTCGAGGTCGTCCCGGTCGGGGCCCGTCATCACGCACAGCAGCAGGGTGATCGTGGCCACAGCCGTGAAGCCCACGAGCGACATCGACTGGGCGTTGCCGCTGAACTCGGTCGTCACCGCGTCTCCTCCCGCCTGGCGTCCAGTTCGGCCTGCTTGCGTATCCGGTCCGCGAGGGGGTCGACGCGGCGGCGGGCCGTCTGCTCGTACAGGGCGATCGCCAGCCAGGTCACGGGGACCTGGACGAGCGCCAGCAGCAGGCCGGTGGGCAGGCCGTCGGTGACGGTGCTCGTCATGAACGACGGTGCGAACGCCGACAGGATCAGGAACAGGACGAAGTAGCCGAGCGCCGTGAGCGTGGCCACGCGCCGCTGCCAGCGGTAGGCGCTGCGCAGCACCCGCAGGTCGCTGTGGTGCCCGAGGGCGGCGTGGTGCTGGGGGCGCCGCCCGGCCGGTTCGGGTGGCCCGGGGGGCTGCTGCGGCTGCCAGGGATAGGTGTCGTAGGAGGGTGAGGAATCCGGCGGCCGGTACGGGTAGGACGGTGGCGGCGGGTCGTAGGACATCCCGGTGCTCCTTGCGCGGGTCGGATCCGGTGCGGCGGACCGCAGGGAGGTGGGGGGTGGGAGCCACGCACGTTACTTCGCGGTACCGGGTGGACGCGAGCCTTTGGGCAGACTGATTGGTCGGTACGCGCTTGCTGAGCTGACCTCGGGTGTTACCCGCTTGAGCCTGTTTCCGGGACGTCCAGTCGTCCGAGGCGGCGTGCGTAGCGGACTCCGGGGCGGCCGGCCACGGTGGTGTCCTCGACGCGTGCGAAGCCGCTGCGGGCCAGGACGGTCATGGAGGCCGGGTTGTCCAGGGTCGTGACCGCGGTGAGGGACATCAGCCCGTAGTCGGTGGCGGCCAGGCGGCACACCTGAGCCACGGCCGCCGTCGCCACGCCCCGGCCCGCGGCCCGTTCGCCCACCCGGTAGCCGAGTTCGGCGCGGCCGTCCGTCACGTCGATCAGGTTCACCCGGCCGATCAGGTTCCCCTCCTCGTCCAGGACGACATGGAAGCGGCACACGCGCGCGTGCTGCTCCGCGAGGAGCGCCCGGTGGCGTTCGGCGAACCCCGCCGCCGTGAAGTAGGCGTCCCCGCGGTCCGGTATGGACCGGGCGAAGTACGCGCGGTTCTCCCGCTCGAAGGCCAGTAGCGCGTCCGCGTGGTCGGCCCGGAGCGGTTCCAAGGTCAGCATGGGCGGGAGGATACGTACGGTCAGTCCTTGAGCACCGGGAATTTCCGGGGCGCGAGGACCAGCAGCACCAGGAACGCCAGTGCCGCCGCGCAAGCGGCGCCCAGGTAGACCGCGTGCACCGCGTCGGCGATCGCCCGCCGGGTCGCCTCCGGGGCGGTGCCCGAGTTGAGGGCCCGGGTCACCGAGTCGAGGTCGCTCGCGCCGCCGAGCCGGGCGGCCAGCACGCCGTTGGCGACCGCGCCGAAGACCGCCGCACCGATCGTCTGGCCGGTCTGGCGGCAGAACAGCACGGACGCGGTGGTCGTACCGCGCTCCGCCCACCCCACCGTCGACTGCACCCCGACGATCAGCGGCAACTGGAACAGGCCCAGGGCGGCCCCGAGCAGCAGCATCAGCAGGGTCGGCTGCCAGGCCTGGCCGGGGTACGGCAGGAACGGGAAGGCGAACAGGATCAGCGCGGCGGCTCCGATACCCAGCATCGCCGTGTTGCGGAAGCCGATCCTGCGGTACACGTGCTGGCTCAGCGCCGCCGACACCGGCCAGCTCAACGTCCATACGGACAGCACGAATCCGGCGGCCACGGGCGCGAGGCCCAGCACCGACTGGGCGTAGGTGGGCAGGAACACCGCCGGCGCCACCATCAGCAGGCCCAGCGCGCCCAGGGCCAGATTGACCGCGGCGATCGTACGCCGCCGCCACACCCAGCCCGGGATGATCGGCTCCGCCGCCCGGCGCTCCACCAGCACCACGACCACGACCAGGGCGAGTCCCGCGGCGAACAGGGCGAGTGAGGGCGCCGACAGCCACGGCCACGCCACCCCGCCCTGCACCAGGGCCGTGAGCAGCACACCGCCGCAGGCGAACACCGCGAGGGCGCCGGCCCAGTCCACGCGCGCGTGCGGGCCGGTCTCCCGCTCCGGCTCGTGGAGGTGACGGACGATCAGCCACAACGCGACCGCGCCGACGGGCAGGTTGACCAGGAAGATCCAGCGCCAGTCCGCGTAGGCGGCGAGGACACCGCCGAGGCCCGGGCCGGCGACCGCCGAGACCGCCCACACCGTGGACAGCTTCGACTGGATCCTGGGACGGTCCTTCAGCGGGTAGAGGTCGGCGGCGAGCGTCTGGACGGTGCCCTGGAGAGCGCCGCCGCCCAGGCCCTGCACGACGCGGAACGCGATGAGCGCCCCCATGTTCCAGGCCAGCGCGCACAGCAGCGAGCCGATGAGGAAGACCACCGAGCCCACGACGAGGACCGGTTTGCGGCCGAAGGTGTCGGAGAGCTTGCCGTAGACGGGCAGGGTGACGGTCACGGCCAGCAGATAGCCGGAGAACAGCCACGAGAAGACGGAGAAACCGCCGAGGTCCCCGACGATCTGCGGGACGGCGGTCGAGACGATGGTGGCGTCGAGCGCCGCCAGTGCCATCGAGAGCATCAGGGCGGCCACGACAGCGCCCCGCCGGTCTGTCGTGGCGGGACGTGCGGACTCGCGTGCCGCGGAACTGGTGCTGCCCACCCCGGGTTTCCTCCCCCTCGCCCGGCCGCGTCCGCGCCACGGGTACCGTCGCTTTGTCTGCCCCTTGCACCTACCTGCCGCCGGACAGCTTCCCACCTGGCCCGCCCGTCACCCGACCTCCACCCCTCAACGACGCGCTTCGGGCGACCCTTGTCTGATTCAGGCAGCGGGAGGGTGGAGCCTGACCGGGCCGAGGGGAGGAGCGAACCCTGAGACGGTCTCCACCCTTCGGTGGACTGCCCCTAGGGGTACCTCCGTACTACGACCTGGGGAGGGTTCGTACCGGCGGAGGACGAGACGCGCAGGGGCCGGTCCTTAACCTGGCTTTACGCCGCCGGGGGGCGGTTACGCACACCGGCGGGGGTGGGGTTTTCCACAGGAAAAGACTGCGCTGAGCACCAGGGCGCGGGACCCCTCCCCGCCGGGAGACTGAGACGCGTCGGACGGACCCAATGGTCCGGCAACGCATACCGCGGCTGTCGACCAGGCGACCGCCTTCACCATCTGCTGACCGATATAGGAGACATACCGTGACTTCGGCTGTGACCATTCCCAGGCACGGGGGCACTGGAGGGCGTACGGCCGTTGCCGCGCGGGCGCGGCAGGTCGTGAAGGCCTACGGGACCGGTGAGACCCGCGTCGTCGCCCTCGACCACGTCGACGTGGACATCGCACGCGGCCAGTTCACCGCGATCATGGGCCCCTCGGGGTCCGGCAAATCCACGCTCATGCACTGCCTCGCCGGGCTCGACACCGTCACCGGCGGGCAGATCTACCTCGACGAGACCGAGATCACCGGCCTGAAGGACAAGAAGCTCACGCAGCTGCGCCGGGACCGGATCGGGTTCATCTTCCAGGCGTTCAACCTGCTGCCGACGCTCAACGCCATAGAGAACATCACGCTGCCCATGGACATCGCGGGCCGCAAGCCGGACAAGCAGTGGCTGACGCGCGTCGTGGAGACCGTCGGGCTCGCCGACCGTCTCAAGCACCGGCCCACCCAGCTGTCCGGCGGCCAGCAGCAGCGCGTCGCCGTGGCGCGGGCCCTCGCCGCCCAGCCCGAAATCATCTTCGGGGACGAGCCGACCGGAAACCTCGACTCGCGCGCCGGCGCCGAGGTGCTCGGCTTCCTGCGCCGGTCCGTGGACGAGCTGGGCCAGACCATCGTGATGGTCACCCACGACCCGGTCGCCGCCAGCTACGCGGACCGTGTGCTGTACCTCGCCGACGGCCGCATCGTCGACGAGATGTTCAAGCCGACCGCGGAGGCCGTCCTCGACCGCATGAAGGACTTCGACGCCCGGGGGCGTACGTCATGACCGTCATGAAGACCTCCCTGCGCAACTTCTTCGCGCACAAGGGGCGGATGGCGCTCTCCGCGATCGCCGTCCTGCTGTCGGTGGCCTTCGTCTGCGGCACGCTCGTCTTCACGGACACCATGTCCACGACGTTCGACAAGCTCTTCGCGGCCACCTCCTCGGACGTGACGGTGAGCGCCAAGGGCGCCTCCGACAGCGGCGAGACGACCGCCGACAACGGCAAGCCGCCGGTCATGCCGGCCTCCGCGCTCGGCGAGGTCCGCAAGGCGCAGGGCGTGAAGTCCGCCGAGGGCGCGGTGTTCTCCACCTCCGTGACCGTCGTGGACGCCGACAAGGACAGCCTGTCGCCCTCCAGCGGCGCCCCGACCATCGTCGGAAGCTGGAACAGCAACGAAGCCCGCACCATGAAGATCACCTCGGGTGCGGCTCCCAAGAGCGCCGACCAGATCATGGTCGACGCCGACACCGCCGACAAGCACGACCTGAAGCTCGGTGACGAGATCGGCGTGCTCAGCGCGGTCGGCACCCACAAGGCGAAGATCTCCGGCATCGCCGACTTCACCGTCACCAACCCCGGCGCCGCGATCTTCTACCTCGACACGAAGACCGCCCAGCAGACCCTGGTCGGCGAGACCGGCGTCTACACCAACGTCAACGTCACCGCGGCCTCCGGCGTCAGTGACGCGCAGTTGAAGAAGAACGTCACGGCCGCACTCGGCGGCGACTTCCAGGTGAAGACCGCGAAGGAGACCGCCGACGCCAACCAGAAGGACGTCGCGGGCTTCATGAACGTCATGAAGTACGCGATGCTCGGCTTCGCCGGGATCGCCTTCCTCGTCGGCATCTTCCTGATCATCAACACCTTCTCCATGCTGGTCGCCCAGCGCACCCGGGAGATCGGCCTGATGCGGGCGATCGGCTCCTCCCGCAAGCAGGTCAACCGCTCCGTGCTGGCCGAGGCGCTGCTGCTCGGCGTCGTCGGATCGGTGCTCGGCGTGGCCGGGGGCGTCGGCCTCGCGGTCGGCCTGATGAAGCTCATGGGCCAGATGGGCATGGAACTGTCCACCGACGACCTGACGGTGGCCTGGACGACCCCGGTGGTCGGCCTCGTCCTCGGCGTGGTCGTCACCGTCCTCGCCGCCTACCTGCCCGCCCGGCGCGCCGGCAAGATCTCCCCGATGGCCGCACTGCGCGACGCGGGGGCCCCCGCGGACGCTCGCGCCGGCTGGATCCGCGGCGTCATCGGCACGGTCCTCACCGGCGCCGGCGCCTTCGGCCTCTACCTGGCGACGGAGGCCGACAAGGCCCAGGAGGGCTCGCTGTGGCTCGGCCTCGGCGTGGTGCTGTCGCTGATCGGCTTCGTCGTCATCGGCCCGCTGCTCGCCGGCGGTGTGGTCCGCGTCCTCGGCGCCGTCCTGCTGCGCATGTTCGGCCCCGTCGGCCGCATGGCCGAGCGCAACGCCCTGCGCAACCCGCGCCGCACCGGCGCCACGGGCGCCGCGCTGATGATCGGCCTCGCGCTGGTGGCGTGCCTGTCCGTGGTGGGCTCCTCCATGGTGGCGTCCGCCACCGACCAGCTCGACAAGACCGTCGGCACGGACTTCATAGTCCAGTCCGACAGCGGCCAGCTCATCACCCCGCAGGCGGTCAAGGCCGCGAAGGCGGCGCCGGACGTGGAGCGGGTCACCGAGTACAAGTGGAGCAAGGCCGACTTCACCACCCCCGACGGCAAGACGCTCAAGGACACGGCGATCACGGCGGCGGACCCGTCGTACGCGACCGACCTGCGCACCGAGACGGTCGCCGGCAAGCTCCCCGACGCCTACAAGCCCGACTCGATGTCGGTGCACGAGAAGTTCGCCAAGGACCACGGCGTCAGCCTCGGCTCCAAGATCAAGGTCGCCTTCAAGGACGGCGCCACGGCCGACCTGACGGTCCGGGCGATCACCAGCAGTGACGTCGTGATCGACGCGGGCGCGATGTACACGTCCATCGCCACGATGGCCAAGTACGTCCCCGCCGACAAGATGCCGCTGGACATGATGCTCTTCGCCAGCGCCAAGGACGGGCAGCAGGACGCCGCCTACAAGTCCCTGAAGTCGGCGCTGCACGACTACCCGCAGTACACCGTGCGCGACCAGACCGACTACAAGGAGGCCCTGAAGGACCAGATCGGCCAGCTGCTCAACATGATCTACGGCCTGCTGGCCCTGGCGATCATCGTCGCCATCCTGGGCGTGGTGAACACCCTGGCCCTGTCGGTGGTGGAGCGCACCCGGGAGATCGGCCTGATGCGGGCGATCGGTCTGTCCCGCCGCCAGCTGCGCCGCATGATCCGCATGGAGTCGGTCGTCATCGCCCTCTTCGGCGCCCTCCTGGGCCTCGGACTGGGCATGGGCTGGGGCGCCACCGCGCAGCAGCTCCTCGCCCTGGAGGGCCTGGAGGTCCTGGAGATCCCCTGGCCGACGATCACCGGCGTCTTCATCGCCTCTGCGTTCGTGGGGCTGTTCGCGGCACTCATCCCGGCCTTCCGGGCGGGCCGCATGAACGTCCTGAACGCCATCGCGACCGAGTAGCGGGGCAAGGACCACCGCACACGGGGGTTGCGGAGGACGGGCCCGCCCCGGAGGTTTCCACCTCCGGGGCGGGCCCTTTGCACGGCAGGGGCCGTGCCCCGGTATCAGCTCGGCGTGCGCCGCTCCAGGACCACGTACCCGTTGGCCTTGCCCGCGACGGCGTACGCGGCGCCGGGATGCAGGTCCCCGGCGTAGCCCACGGGGTCGCGGTACTCGCCGTCGATGTTCTCCAGCGCGATGTACTCGGGGGTGATGCCCCGGGTGTTGCCGAGCCAGAAGACCCGGCAGCGTGAGGTCAGACGGCTGATCGGGCCGATGTTGGCCTCGACGGTGGCACCGTCGGGGATCCGCGCCAGGAGCCGTTCGACGCCGGACACCGCGGCGGGCTTCCGGTAGATCCCGGCCTCCGTGAGCTGCGCCAGCGGCAGCGAGGTGGTCAGCGCCAGGGCCGCCGCGGCGACGGCGGCCGGCAACTGGGCGGCGTACGAGCTCAGCCACGCGCGCGGGCTGTGGCGCGCGGTCGTGAGGGCGTCGGCGAGGGCGAGGAAGACGACCGGCATCAGGACCGCGCTGTAGTGCCAGTCGGTGCCCCAGTAGTGGTCGTCGCCGGACAGGAAGCGCCAGCCGAGCGTCGGCAGGGCCACCAGCAGCAGCGGGGAACGCAGGGCGAGCAGTCCGGTGGTGGGGATCAGCAGCCAGGCGAGGGTGCGGAGCTTGGTGCCGAGGCCGTCGACGGGGCTGCCCGACTCGCTGACCTTGTTCCAGTAGTCGTAGGTACCGGCGGTGTTGAACGACGGGATGACCACCGTGAGGACGAGCAGTGCCGCCGCCATGCCGAACACAGCGGCACCGAGCGCGTACGGAACCGTCCGGGGTGACGCCCCGCGCGCCCTCCAGGCGACCACGAGCGCGATCGCGGCCAGCGTCAGCCCCAGGTCCTCCTTCACCAGCACCAGGGGAAGCGCCCAGCACAGGGCCGCGCGGCGGCGGTCCGCGAGCAGCGCCTCCAGGGAGAAGGCGATCAGCGGGACGGCGAAGCAGATCTCGTGGAAGTCGAAGTCGACGGCGCGCTGGACACCCCAGGACAGGCCGTAGGCGAGGCCGAGCGCCAGGCCGCGGCGACGGCCGAGGAGCCGGGCTGCGGCGCGGGTGACGGGCACGGCGGACAGGGCGAAGAGCGCGGCCTGGGCGACCAGCAGTGTGACCGGTGAGGGAAACAGCCGGTACGCCGGCGCGAGCAGCGCCGTCACCGGGCTGAAGTGGTCACCCAGGATGGCGAAACCGGGCCCCTTGAGGTCGGACACCGGCGCCCGCAGATGCGCGTACGCCCGCACGGCCTGCTCGAAGATGCCCAGGTCCCAGGAGAGGGTCGTCATGTGCCGGTAGCGGCCGACGGAGACGGCCGTGTAGGCGGCGAAGAGGGCCGCGGCCAGGACCCAGGGGTCCCACCGCGCGCGATCCGGGTGCCGGTCGCCGCCGGAAGGGGCGACCGGCGTCGGTATGCGGGCCTTCGAGACGACCGGGAGGGCGGGGGCAGGCATGGCCGGGCCTTACGGGTGGGGGGTACCGCTCGGGGGACCGGATCGATCATGCCGTGGCGAAATCAACGGGTGGAGGTGAACTTGTGAAGATTGGGCGGCTGGTTCCGATCTTGTCCGGCGGCGCAACTCTCTCGTCCAGCCGCACATGGGGGCAGGCGACCGGGCGGGCCTCGCGGAGAACGGGCGTCATCCACAGCCCCGGCGCGCGGGCGCGCGTCGTCGTACGCTGGAGACCCCCGGCCCGCGACGCGCGTCGGGCCCGTCGTGTTGCCCACCCTGGACGGAAAACACCCCGAATGAGCCTGCACGGTCTGCTCGACGCCGTAAGTAAGGACGCCGCCCTCGCGGAAGCGATCAACGCGGCCGCAGACGGCAACCGCATGCACGTCGACCTGGTCGGCCCCCCTGCGGCCCGCCCCTTCGCGGTCGCCGCCCTGGCCCGTGACACGGGCCGCCCGGTGCTGGCCGTGACGGCGACCGGCCGTGAGGCGGAGGACCTGGCCGCGGCCCTGCGCTCCCTCCTTCCGCCGGAGGGGATCGTGGAGTACCCGTCCTGGGAGACGCTCCCGCACGAGCGGCTCAGCCCCCGCAGCGACACCGTCGGCCGCCGCCTGGCCGTGCTGCGCCGCCTGGCCCACCCCCGCCCCGACGACCCCGAGACCGGCCCGGTCTCCGTCGTCGTGGCGCCCGTCCGGTCCGTGCTCCAGCCGCAGGTCAAGGGTCTCGGAGACCTGGAGCCGGTCGCCCTGAGGACGGGCCAGACCGCCGACCTCGGCGAAATCGTCGAGGCCCTCGCGGCCGCCGCGTACGCGCGCGTGGAGCTCGTGGAGAAGCGCGGCGAGTTCGCCGTCCGCGGCGGCATCCTCGACGTGTTCCCGCCCACCGAGGAACACCCCCTGCGCATCGAGTTCTGGGGCGACGACGTCGAGGAGATCCGCTACTTCAAGGTCGCCGACCAGCGCTCCCTGGAAGTCGCCGAGCACGGCCTGTGGGCGCCGCCGTGCCGCGAGCTGCTGCTCACCGAGGACGTCCGCGCGCGTGCGCGTGCCCTCGCCGAGGAGCACCCCGAGCTCGGTGAACTGCTCGGCAAGATCGCCGAGGGGATCGCGGTGGAGGGCATGGAGTCCCTCGCGCCGGTCCTGGTCGACGACATGGAGCTGCTGCTCGACGTGCTGCCCAAGGGCTCCATGGCCGTCGTGTGCGACCCGGAGCGGGTCCGTACGCGCGCGTCGGACCTGGTGGCCACGTCGCAGGAGTTCCTCCAGGCCTCCTGGGCGGCCACCGCCGGCGGCGGCGAGGCGCCCATCGACGTCGGCGCGGCCTCCCTGTGGTCCATCGCCGACGTCCGGGACCGGGCCCGCGAGCTGGACATGATGTGGTGGTCGGTGTCGCCGTTCGCCGCGGACGAGGAGCTGACGGAGACATATGCCGCTGACGCGGCGGGGGACACCCTGAAGCTGGGGATGCACGCCCCGGAGACCTACCGCGGGGACACCGCCAAGGCCCTCGCCGACACCAAGGGCTGGCTCGCCGACGGCTGGCGCACGGTGTTCGTCACCGAGGCGCACGGCCCGGCGGCCCGTACGGTCGAGGTGCTGGGCGGCGAGGGCATCGCCGCCCGTCACGACGCCGACCTGGCCGAGATCTCCCCGTCGGTCGTGCACGTGGCGTGCGGCTCGATCGAGCACGGCTTCGTCGACCCGGCCCTCAGACTCGCCGTACTGACCGAGACGGACCTGACGGGCCAGCGGGCGGCGGGCCGCGACGGCGCCCGGATGCCGGCCCGCCGCCGCAAGACCATCGACCCGCTCACCCTGGAGCCGGGCGACTACATCGTCCACGAGCAGCACGGCGTCGGCCGCTACATCGAGATGGTGCAGCGCACCGTGCAGGGCGCGACCCGCGAGTACCTGGTCGTCGAGTACGCGCCCGCCAAGCGCGGCCAGCCCGGCGACCGCCTGTACATCCCCACCGACCAGCTGGAGCAGATCACCAAGTACGTCGGCGGCGAGGCGCCCACCCTGCACCGCCTCGGCGGCGCCGACTGGACGAAGACGAAGGCCCGCGCGAAGAAGGCCGTCAAGGAGATCGCGGCCGACCTCATCAAGCTCTACAGCGCCCGCATGGCGGCCCCCGGCCACGCCTTCGGGTCGGACACCCCCTGGCAGCGCGAGCTGGAGGACGCCTTCCCCTACGCGGAGACGCCCGACCAGCTCACCACCATCGCCGAGGTCAAGGAGGACATGGAGAAGTCGGTCCCGATGGACCGCCTGGTCTGCGGCGACGTCGGCTACGGCAAGACCGAGATCGCGGTCCGGGCCGCCTTCAAGGCCGTCCAGGACGGCAAGCAGGTGGCCGTCCTGGTGCCCACGACCCTGCTGGTGCAGCAGCACTTCGGGACGTTCAGCGAGCGGTACGCGCAGTTCCCCGTGAAAGTGAAGGCGCTGTCCCGCTTCCAGACCGACACCGAGGCCAAGGCCGTGCTGGAAGGCCTGCGCGAGGGCTCGGTGGACATCGTCATCGGCACCCACCGCCTGTTCTCGTCGGAGACCAAGTTCAAGGACCTGGGCCTGGTCATCGTCGACGAGGAACAGCGCTTCGGCGTCGAGCACAAGGAGCAGCTGAAGAAGCTCCGCGCCAACGTCGACGTGCTGACCATGTCCGCCACCCCGATCCCCAGGACGCTGGAGATGGCGGTGACCGGCATCCGCGAGATGTCCACGATCACGACCCCTCCGGAGGAACGGCACCCGGTGCTGACCTTCGTCGGCCCCTACGAGGAGAAGCAGATCGGCGCCGCCATCCGCCGCGAGCTGCTGCGCGAGGGCCAGGTCTTCTACATCCACAACCGCGTCGAGTCGATCGACCGGGCCGCCGCCCGGCTGCGGGAGATCGTCCCCGAGGCGCGCATCGCCACCGCCCACGGCCAGATGTCCGAGCAGGCGCTGGAACAGGTCGTCGTCGACTTCTGGGAGAAGAAGTTCGACGTGCTGGTGTCCACGACCATCGTGGAGTCCGGCATCGACATCTCCAACGCCAACACCCTCATCGTGGAGCGCGGCGACACCTTCGGCCTGTCCCAGCTGCACCAGCTGCGCGGCCGGGTGGGCCGTGGCCGCGAGCGCGGCTACGCGTACTTCCTCTACCCGCCGGAGAAGCCGCTGACCGAGACCGCGCACGAGCGGCTCGCGACCATCGCCCAGCACACGGAGATGGGCGCCGGCATGTACGTGGCGATGAAGGACCTGGAGATCCGCGGCGCGGGCAACCTGCTCGGCGGCGAGCAGTCCGGCCACATCGCGGGCGTCGGCTTCGACCTGTACGTACGGATGGTCGGCGAGGCCGTCGCCGACTACCGCCGCCAGCTGGAGACCGGCGAGATCGAGGAGGAGCCGCCGCTCGAGGTCAAGATCGAGCTGCCCGTCGACGCGCACGTCCCGCACGACTACGCGCCGGGCGAGCGGCTCAGGCTCCAGGCGTACCGCGCCATCGCCTCCGCCAACACGGAGGAGGACGTCAAGGCCGTACGCGAGGAACTCGTCGACCGCTACGGCAAGCTGCCCGAACCCGTGGAGAACCTGCTGTTCGTGGCCGGTCTGCGGATGCTCGCGCGGGCGTGCGGCGTCGGCGAGATCGTGCTCCAGGGCACCAACATCCGCTTCGCGCCGGTGGAGTTGCGCGAGTCGCAGGAGCTGCGGGTCAAGCGGCTGTACCCCGGGGTCGTCATCAAGCCGGCCGCGCACCAGGTGCTGGTGCCGCGCCCGAAGACCGCGAAGGTCGGCGGGAAGCCGCTGGTCGGGCGGGATCTGCTGGCGTGGGTCGGGGAGTTCCTGACGTCGGTGCTGGGCTCCTGACGGCCCGGGCCCGCCGGCACCCGGTCAGGCCACCGGGCGTACGTGCGCCCCGGTGGCCTGGCGCAGTGCCGCCGCCAGCCGGTCGCGGACCGCGACCTGCGCGGCGATGCGCTCGTCCAGCACCGCGAGACGGCCGGCGGCGACCCGGAGCGCCTCCTCGGAGGCGGGCCCGGCGGTGACGTCGCCGTCCAGGCACGGCAGGAACACCCGTACGTCGTCGAGCGTCAGGCCCACGTCCAGCAGCCGGCGGACGTTGCGGACGCGGACGGCCGTGCCGGCGTCGTACAGGCGATAGCCGTTCGCGGCGCGTGCCGAGGTGATGAGCCCCGCCTGCTCGTAGTGGCGCAGGGCGCGCGGTGTCGTGCCGGTCGCCTCGGCGAGTTCACCGATCCGCATGCGTCGTTCCGCCATGAGCGTCAGTCTCATGCGACGACCGCGCCGCCGTCCACCGGAAGGATCACGCCGGTGACGAACGATGCCTGGGGGGAGGCCAGTTGGGTGATCGCCCACGCCACCTCCTCGGGGCGTCCGACCCGGCCGAGCGGCGTGTGCGCGAGCTGCCACGCGCGGATCGCGGCCTGCTGCTCGGGTGTGTGGCCCGAGTGCTCGCCGATCGGTGTGTCGATCGCTCCCGGCGCCACGGCGGCGACCCGGATCCCCAGCGGGGCGAACTCGACCGCCCAGCTGCGCGTGAGCACCTCCAGGGCCGCCTTCCCGGCCGCGTACAGGGAGTTGCCCGGCCAGGCGCGCTGCCCGACGGACGTCGTCACGTTCACGATCACGCCCCGGCTGTCCTCGAGAGCCGGGAGTGCGGCCTGCACGAGCAGGACGGGAGCGAGGAGGTTCGTCGCGAGCTGGGGCTCCACGGCGGCACGCGTGTACGTGCGCAGGGACTGGGTGCTGACGATGCCCGCGTTGTTCACGAGCACGTCGATGCTGCCGTGCCGGTCGAGTGCCGTACGGACGATGCTCTCGGGGCCGTCTTCGGCCGTGATGTCGGCGACGAGCGGGCTGATGCGGGCCGGGTCGTGAGCTGAGGTCTCGGCGAGGGGCGCCTCGCGTCGGCCCACCGCCACGACGTGTGCGCCCGCGTCGGCGAACGCCTGGGCGGTGGCACGGCCGATGCCGGAACCGGCGCCGGTGACGAGCACGGTGCGTGAGGTCTTCGAATGGGATGCCATGCGGGGATCGTCGGACCCTGACGTCAGTGTCAAGGTCAAGCACGGGTGCCGAGGTCACGCCCGCCTGGTACGACGGCGGCGAGCGACGGCTACCCGACGTGGCGGAACAGCATCCCCGCCAGCTTGCGGAACACCTCCTCGGGGTCCTGGCCGCTCACCGGGTCCTCCAGGTTGTGACTGAGCAGCAGCGTGGCGAAGCCGTGGGCCAGGGACCAGGCGGCGACGCCGGCGAGTCGGGCGTCCGTGCCCCGGCCTTCCGGGGGCACCGCCGTGACGGCCTCGCGCAGGGCGTCGGAGGCGAGGGCGCGCGCCGTGGTCAGTTCCAGGTCGCCGGTGCGCAGCAGTTCGGGCGCGAACATCACCTGGAAGTGCGCCGGATGCTCACGCGCGAAACGTACGTAGCGCACACCCGCCTCCTCCAGGTCTGTCGCCGCCCTGAGCATGGTCGCGAGCAGCCCGAAGCCCTCGGCGGCGATCGCCGTGAGCAGTCCGGCGCGGTCCTTGAAGTGGTGGGCGGGCGCGGCGTGCGAGACGCCCGCGCGGCGGGCGAGGTCGCGCAGGCTCAGCCCGGACGGACCGTCCGCCGCGATGGCGTCGAGGGCGGCGGTGAGGATGGCACGGCGCAGGTCTCCGTGGTGGTACGGGCGGCCGCTGGGGCCCTTCTCGGTCGCTGATGGCTTGCTGGAGCTCATGTCAGGAGCGTACGCCGTATCTAGGCATTGACAAGTTCGGGGTCGCCGGGGCAATCTTGTCAGTGTCAAGTTGAGTGCCCGGGGAGCCGACCGTGACGCGGTGGGAGTGGTGGCGGTCAGGTGCGACGGGACCGGACGCGAGTGCGTGGAGGTGTGTCATGCCGGAACATGTCGGTGAGATCGACGGAGACGCGGTGACGCGGGACGGCGGCGTGGAGCCTGCTCGCGTGCGTCAGATGTGGCACCTGCTGGAGCCCCTGCACGCGGTGCTGTACTACGCACCGGAGGCGTTCGAAGAGGCGGCCGCCCTCAGGTACGACACGAAGGAGCGCTGGCCGAGCTACTTCCCGTACCGTGCCGCCCCGTTGGGGGAGGCCGGCCCGGAGCAGGTGGCCTCGGCCTTCTACAGCTTCAGTCCTCGCATGGTCGCCGAGCATGTCGAGCCGGCGTGGCGGGTCGCGAGCCCGGAAGCGGTGCTCGAGGCGAGGGTGCGGGCGGTCGACCGGGCTTACCGCGCCCTATTCGGCGACCAGGTGCACAGCCCCGAGCTGGTGGAGGCGGCCGCACTCGCCCGGCGCGCGGCAGAGGCGGCGGACCTGGCGGCCCGTCCGCTCGCCGCGGCCAACGCGGCGCTCGACTGGCCGGACGCCCCGCACCTTCAGTTGTGGCACGCGGCGACGATCCTGCGCGAACACCGCGGCGACGGCCACCTCGCGGCCCTTCTCATGGCCGGCCTGGGCCCAGTGGAGTCACTCGTCTCCTTCGCAGCGATAGGCGCCGCGTCGACGGAGCGTTTCGAGAGTCGTGGCTGGAGCTCCGAGGAATGGGCGGCCGGACGTGACCGCCTGGCCGCCAGAGGTCTGGTCGACGTGGCCGGTGCGGCCACGGAGGCGGGCCGTGAGCTGCGCCTGCGCGTTGAGCAGCACACCGACCAACTGGCTGCCGCACCCTGGCGATTGCTCGGACTGGACGACGTCGACCGTCTCGCCGGACTGCTGGGCGACTTCTGGGTCGCGGTCCTGGCGTCGGGACTGCTGCCCCAGGAGACGACGTTGGGGATAGGCAAGGTCTGATCCGGCGGGGAGGTGCGAGGCCCGCTCGACCCGCGGCCCTTCCGCCTCCCCCCCCAGGACGCGCCGTCGGGCATGCGAAGCCGCCCGCAGGAGGTGCGTCTTGGTTATTGCCTCCCCGCGGACGGCCTCTGAGGTTCGGAGGCCTTACTGCTGGTCGGGCCGTTCGCGGTCCCGGTCCATGCCGAGCTGTCCCTCGACCCGCTGCTGCCCGGCGTCCATCTGGTCCTCGTACTTGCCGCCGGTCCTCTCGTTCATCTTCTGTTCCGCGGAGTCGGAGCCTTGCTTGCCCTTGTTCCGCGCCTGGCTCTTGAACTTGTCGAAGATGCCCATTCAGAGCTCCTTCCGGAGTTGACTCAGAACCGACGATACGCGCGGCATGCGAGGAATGCCCGTTCAGGCCCGGTGTGGTCTGTACCTCTCCCTCGCTACGGTGGGGGAGGCACAGACCGCCCGCGCGGTGGCGGAACAGGCGAGCAGGGGAGGGGCGCACAGTGAGGCGTCTGAAGGGCGGGGCGGCACCGGCTGTCGCGATGATGTGCGCTGTGCTGGCCGGCTGTGAAGGCCTGACCCCGCCCGCGGACGGCGGCGGACCCTCGGGTTCGGGCGTCCCGACGGCCGGTGACGGACGAGCCGTGAACCCGCTGGACAACCCGGACGGCACGAAGCCGGGGCTGGCGGCGATCACGTCCACGGAGGACAAGGCGCGGGCCCGTGCCCTCATCGGGAAGGTGGAGACGAAGGGACGCGGGCCCAGGACGGGCTACGAACGGGACAAGTTCGGCTACGCCTGGATGGACTCGGCACCGGCCGACGTCCCCTTCGCCCGCAACGGCTGCGACTCGCGCAACGACCTCCTCAAACGCGACGGGGAAGATCTCCGCTTCCGGTCGGGCTCGGACTGCGTCGTCATGGCACTGACGTTGCACGACCCGTACACCGGGAAGGTCATCGAGTGGACCAAGTCCCGCGCGACGGAGGTCCAGATAGACCACGTCATGCCGCTGTCCTACGACTGGCAGATGGGCGCCTCGCGCTGGACGGAGGACAAGCGGGAGGCCATCGCCAACGACCCGCTCAACCTCGTCCCGGTGGACGGGCGGACCAACAGCTCCAAGGGCGACTCCGGTCCGGCGTCCTGGCTGCCGCCGAACAAAAGGATCCGCTGCGCCTATTCGGTGCGCTTCGCCCAGGTGTCGCTGAAGTACGAGCTTCCCGTCACGGCGGCGGACAAGCGGATGATGCTGGAGCAGTGCGGCGGCTGAAGCGGCACGGGCTGCCGGTGCGGCTGCTCCTCCGCCAGAAAGCACTTTCCAACTCCGACTCGATGTGCTGGGGTGACCCGTGATGTCACCGGACGGGTGACGGGGACTCGAACGGAGAGTGACGGATGCCGAGCGGACTCGTCGCGCTGGCGCTCGGCGGCTTCGGCATCGGTCTGACCGAGTTCCTCATAGCGGGGCTGCTGCCGCAGGTGGCGTCCAGTTTCACGGTGTCCGAGGCGGCCGCGGGCTGGCTGATCTCGGGGTACGCGCTGAGCGTCGCGGTGGGAGCGATCGCGCTGACCGCGGCGACGGCACCGCTGCCCCGCAAGCAGGTACTGCTCGGGCTGGTGGCGTTGTTCGTCGTCGGCAACCTGCTCTCCGCCATCGCGCCGAACTACCCGGTGATGCTCCTCGGGCGGATCGTCGCGGCGCTGTGCCACGGTTCGTTCTTCGGCATCGGTTCGCTGGTCGCGCGCAGTCTGGTCGCGCCGGAGAAGAAGTCCCAGGCCGTGGCGATCATGTTCGCCGGGCTGACGGTCGCGAATGTGCTGGGCGTGCCGTTCGGCGCGCTGGTCGGCGAGCGCTGGGGCTGGAGGGCGGCGTTCTGGGCCGTCACCGCGATCGGCGTGCTCGCGCTCGCGGGAATCGCCGCGCTGGTGCCCGCGTGGGCGGGCCGAGCGCGGCCGGCAACAGGAACGGATCCCCTACAGGGTCGGCCGTCCGCAGAGGCAGACGAGTCGGACCCAGCGCCCCCCAGCGGCCTGCGGGCGCAGCTGCGGGCGTTCCGGTCCTGGCAGGTCTGGCTGACGCTGACGGCCACCGCACTCAGCTACGGCGGGATGTTCGGCGCGTTCAGCTACATCGCCTACACCTTCACCGAGGTCAGCGGATTCGCCCCGGCGGACGTCGCCTGGCTGCTGATGGTGTACGGCGTCGGGCTGGTCGTCGGGAACCTGGTCGGCGGGCGCGCGGCCGACCGCGACCGTGACCGTGCACTGGTCCTCGCGCTGTCCGGACTCACCCTCACCCTGGCCCTGTTCGGGCTGCTGGCCGGCAGCGCGACCGCCTCGGTCGTCCTCGTGTTCGTGATGGGCGTGACCGGGTTCGCCAGTGTGCCCGGGATGATCACGCGTGTCACCGACTACGCGCACGGAGCGGCACTGGCCGCCAGCGCCAACGTGTCCGCGTCCAACGTCGGCAACGCCCTCGGCGCCTGGCTCGGAGGCCTGGCCATCACCGCGGGCCTCGGCTACGCCTCACCGCTCTACGTCGGCGCCGGCATCGCCCTGTTGTCCACGGTGGTCATGGTGATCGCCGCCCGCCGAGCCAGGACTCCCCGAGTGGTGGACCGTGCCCCCACGTCGTAATCCGGTTCCGGCCGTGCGCCCTCATGCCTACCGTGATCGCATGCAGCCGAAGATATCGAGCCTCGCCGACCGCCCGGACATGCTGGAGCGGGTCGTCGGGATGGCCGACACCTGGCCCGAGTTCACGATCCAGGACCTCGTGGGCGCCGCCCACTTCCCCCGGATCGCCGCCGAACTCCCGGAGTACGTCCTGTTCGCCGAGGACGAGCAGGGCGAGGTCGTCGCGAACGCCTACAGCGTGCCCTTCGCCCTGAATGCCGAGGGCCGTGGCCAACTGCCCGGGAACGGCTGGGACACGGTGCTGGTGTGGGCGTTCTCCGACCTGCGTCGCGGGGTCCGCCCCGACACCGTCAGCGCGATCTCGGTCTCGATCGCCCCGCACGCCCAGGGCCGCGGCCTGTCCGCGCTGATGCTCTCGGCCATGCGCGACAACGCCCGGGCGCACGGCTTCCAGGAGGTCGTCGCCCCCGTCCGCCCCAACGCCAAGCACCTGGAACCGCACACGCCCATCGAGGAGTACGCCCACCGCGTGCGCCCCGACGGCCTGCCCCAGGACCCGTGGCTGCGGGTCCACGCCCGGGCCGGCGCCACCATCGACTGCGTGGCACCGGCCTCCATGACGGTGTCCGCCTCGCTGGCGGACTGGCGCCGCTGGACGGGGCTGCCCTTCGACACCCGGGGCGACATCGAGGTGCCCGGCGCCCTGGTGCCGGTGCGCTGCGAGCCCGAGCGCGGATACGCCGTGTACGTCGAGCCCAACGTGTGGATGCGGCACCCCTTGTGACCGCGGTACGCCTTGTGACCGCGGCACGCCGTGTGACGCGGCGGGCCCTGCCGTGAAGCTCCCTTACGACACAGCTCCCTTACGACCCGTAGGCCGGCCGGCCCGCCAGCACGGCGAGTTCGGGAGCGGGCTCGACGCCCAGCTCTCTGCGCAGCCGTCGCCGCAGGTCCCGGAACAGCTCGGCGGCCCTGCTGGGTGCTCCGATCTCCACGAACGCCCGCATGAGCAGCAGATGGCTCGGCTCGTCGAGCGGTTCCCAGGACACCAGGAACGTCGCCGTCTCCGCCGCCTCGTGGGGCAGGCCGCCGGCCAGGAGGCTGTGACCGGCCTCCCGCAGCGCGTGGAACCTGCGCTCGTCCCAGCCGGCCTGGTGCATCTCCGCCCATGCCGACCGCACGTCGGACATCAACGGCTGCCGCAGCATCTCCAGGTCCCGGGCGCGGGGCGGTACGCCGGGCCGGGTGACGCGTTCCAGGGCCTCCTCCGCCAGCCTCCAGTCGCTGGCCAGCGCGTCGGTGAGGTGCACCGTCTCGCCTTCGGTGTACGTCAGTTCCCAGGGAAGGCTCCGGTTCGTCCGCCACAACAGGCGGCTGAGCCTGCGCCGCCCGACGCTCTCCGGCAGGTCGGGCCAGAGCGCTCCGACGAGGGCGGGTCTTCGGGCTCTGCGTCCACCGCGCAGTTCCAGATAGGCGAGCAGTTCGGCGGTCTGCGGCGGCAGTCGGTGGGATTCGTGCTCTGCGAGGTGGATGCCGTCGTCACCCAGCAGACGGAGCAGCACGGTGGGTTCGGTCCCGCTCTTGTCCGGGTGCGTGGAGGCCACTCCGGACGGAGATACGTATGGCAAAGGTTCCCCCTGGTTTTCCCCGTATGCGGCCCGTGTCCTCGTAAGTACCGGGCCGCGCGTGATGCGACAGAGGTCAGCTGTGCGGATCACGCGCCAGACAGTTAACACCGGGCCGCCGAACGGAACAAGCCATATGGGCACCGCTCGTGGGACAGCGGTGACCGAAAGTGATTTCCCGGCGCGTCCGGCCGTCGAGTGGCCCGCAGGCCCTGACCTGGCCCGTGAACAGCGCGGAGACACCCGGGAGACACCGACGCTGCATGATGTGCTCATGTCCGAGATCGTCAGGGGGCGCGACAGGGTGAGCGCGGAGACGGGGCCTTGTGAGCCTGTGCGAGCCGTTGGCCAACCGGCTTCAACGGTTTGCCAGTTGACTCATGGAGGACTCCGTGAACAAGAACCGCGTCATCGCGAGCACCGTGCTCGTCGGTGCTCTCATCGGTGTCGGCGCACCGGCCGCCAACGCCGCGACCCCGGCCCGCTCCGTCGCCCAGGTGCAGACGGTCGACACCCACCGCGCGGTCTCCTCGGCCGCCGAGGTGAAGGTCGCGACGCCGGCCGCCTCCACCAACGCCGCCACGGGCTCCGCCACCGCCTCGGCCGCGGCGGAGACGGGCGAGGTCGCCGCCAAGGGCCGCATCAGCTGGCTCATCGGCAAGCTGAAGGGCCTCGGCTCGACCGCTTGGAACAAGCTGAAGGCCGCGGCCAAGAGCGGCTACAACGCGTTCAAGAAGGCGTACGAGAAGTACGTGCCGTGGCTGGTCCGCAAGGCGATCGAGGTCGGCTACACGGTCTACGAGGTCTACACCATCGTGAAGGACTTCGTCAGCTGACGACCGTGCTGACCGAGGGGCCGAGCAGGGCGATTCCCCGTTCGGACGCTTGTCGGGAAGCCACCGTCGCAGCGCCCGGACTCCCGTCCGGCTCTCGGTGACCTTGTCGGCCGCGGGAGCGGGGGCTCCGCTCGGCCGTCACCACCGGTCAGGGTTCCGGCCGGTCACCCGGCCGGCTGTGCGGCCCGCGGAACCAGCCGGTTCCGCGGGCCGCACACCCCTTCCCGACACCCGACCCTTTGACAAGCCCTCGAGGGAAAACCAAGGAAGACATGAGCAACGGATCCTTCTCGGCACGGGGGCAGCAAGCCCCGGAGTCCGTCCGCGGCGACGCCTGGCCCGTAGTCCCGCTCGCAGTGGCCCTGCTGCTGCTCCGCTGGCAGGGAGACCAGACCTGGGCGTACGTCACCGCGGCCGTGATCGGCGGCATCGGGCTGCTGGCGGCGCTGATCGGACTCACCGAGTGCGTCAAGGCCGTCCGCCGCGGACTCGCGCCCGGCAAGGTCGTCTGGGTCGTCGTCGTCCTGTTGCTCGCGAGCTTCGGCGTGGTGCAGCAACTGATCGTGGCCTGAGGCGGGTTCGGAAGATGACCAAGGCGACGATCGAAGTGTCGGGGCTGGTCAGGACGTATGCGAAGAAGCGCGTCGTCGACGGCCTGTCCTTCACCGTGAACCCCGGAACCGTCACGGGGTTCCTCGGCCCGAACGGGGCCGGCAAGTCCACCACCCTGCGCATGCTGCTCGGGCTCACCCGGCCCGACGCCGGCACCGCGCTCATCGGGGGGCGCGGCTACCACGAGCATCCCGAACCCCTCAGGGTCGTCGGCGCGTTGATGGACGCCCGCTGGACCCACCCCAAGCGCTCCGCCCGCGCTCATCTGACCTGGCTGGCCCGCAGCAACCGGATCCCCGTGCAACGGGTGGACGAGGTGCTCGCGCAGGTCGGGCTCACCGACGTGGCGGGAAAGCGGGTCGGCGGATTCTCGCTCGGCATGGCGCAGCGCCTCGGGCTGGCGGGCGCACTGCTGGGCGACCCGGGCGTCCTCGTCCTCGACGAACCCGCCAACGGCCTCGATCCCGAGGGCATCGCCTGGATGCGTGGACTGCTGCGCGCACTGGCGGCCGAAGGACGCACCGTCTTCGTCTCCAGCCATCTGCTCGCCGAGATGGCGCAGTTGGCGGACGACGTGGTGATGATCGGGCGCGGGAAACTGATCACCCAGGGCTCCGTCACGGACCTCACCTCCCTCAGCTCCACCGAGGAGGTGCTGGTACGCGCCGAGGAGCCCGAGCGGCTGCGCGACCTGGTCGTGGAGCGCGGCGCGACCGTCGTAGAGGCACCCGAGCGCGCCGGGGCGCTGCTCGTCTCCGGGATGAGCAGCGAGGACATCGGCAGGGCGGCGGCCCGGGCCGGACTGGTCCTGTTCGAACTCGCGCCGCGCCGCCGCACGGTCGAGGACGCCTATCTGAAGCTCACGGCCGATTCGGTCGAGTACCGGGGCTCCGTGCAGCAGCCGATGGAAGGGAGCCGGGCATGACCACGGCCGTACTGCGGACGGAAGTCGACAAGCTGCGGTCGCTGACCTCGACGTGGTGGTTCCTCGGCATCACGGCCGCGGTGTCGCTGGCCCTGAGCGGCTTCGGGGTGCGGGAGACGGCGGCAGGACAGGAGCCGGGCATCGCCGACGTCCTGACGGGACCGGCCTTCGCCCAGTTGCTCATCATGGTCTTCGCCGCCCGTTCGGCCACCATGGAGTTCCGCACGGGCACGATCTGGGCCTCCCGCCTGGCCGTGCCGTCCTGGCACCGGCTGCTGACGGGCAAGGCGGCGGTCGTCGCCGGGCTCGCCGCACTCGCCGGGGCGGTCCTCATGGCCGGTGGCCTCGCCGTGGCGGCACTGGCGGAGCCCACCGCGCGGCTCACCCCGGACTCCGGACTCGACTGGCGCCAGCTCCTCTCCGTCCCCGTGGCGTTCGCGATCACCGCGGTGATCGGTCTCGCGGTCGGGCTGCTGCTCAAGAGCGGAGGCGCGACCGTGGCGGTCGTGCTGGTGTGGTCCCTGGTGGCCGAGCCGGCGCTGGGCGCCGCGGGCGAATGGCTGCTCCGCGTCGACATCGGTGCCTGGCTGCCCTTCATCGCGCTCAGCGACTTCCAGGGACAGCCCGGCGGAACGCCGTTCCCCGGCGGTCCCTACGCCGCGGGTCTCTACGTCACCGCCCTCGCCGCCGGCCTGCTGACGGCGGCGATCCGGCTGCAGGAGCGCAGGGAACCCTGACCGCACCGGAGACCCGGAAACCCCGGGAGGGGAGCCGCGCCCACCCCCCGGACGCGGCTCCCCTCCCGGCCCGGTCCGCGCGGCGGTGCCGGAAGTCCTGGTGAATCGTTGGTCGAATGGGTTGGCCAGAGCTTGGCCACTGCCTACCATCGATCACCGCAAGACCTTGTGCACCGTCGCACAATCTCCTCGGGAGGTCCCCTTGCACCGCCGCCGTCGCACCGCGCTCGTCCTCACCGCCGCGATCGCCGCCGCGGCGCCCCTGCTCACCGCCTGCGGCAACGACGCGCATCCCGGCGCGGCGGCCGTGGTGGGCGGCCAGCGGATCACCGTCTCCCAGCTGGAGGAACGGGTCGGCGAGGTACGCGCGGCCCAGCGGGCGGCCGTGCAGAGCGACGCCCAGTACCAGCAGGCCATCGCCGGGACCGGCGCGCTCACCCGCGACACCCTGCAGACCATGATCCTCGACCGGGTGCTGCACCGCGCCGCCGAGGACGCCGGTGTGACCGTCACCCGCAGGGAGATCCAGGCAATGCGGTCCGGGCTGGAGGAGCAGGCCGGCGGCGCCAAGCAGCTGGAGACGACCTGGCTCCAGCAGTACGGCGTCCCGCCACAGCGCCTCGAAGAGAACCTCCGCCTCCAGCTGGAGGCCCAGAAGCTCGCCGAGAAGCTCGGCACCGACACCAACCGTCCCGAGTTCTGGAAGGCCCTGTCCGAGGCCTCCAAGGACCTGAACGTCGACCTCAACCCGCGCTACGGCACCTGGGACGTCCAGAAGAGCAGCCGGGCCGACGCGAAGACGCCGTGGGTGCGGGACGTGTCGGCGGCCCAGGCGCAGCAGAGCATGTAGCAGCGGAGCACGCGGAGGCACCCCGGGCACGGGGCCTGGAAACCGGGGCCTGCGGAAACCGGGGCCTGTGGAAACCGGGGCCTGTGGATAACTTCGGGGGCTGTCGGCGGCGTGGGATAGCTTCGAATCGTGAACGCCAACAGCCCCGAAGCCACCCCGCGACCCGAGCAGGCCGCCCCCGGCACGGCCGGCACCGCCGTCCCCGGCCGCATCGTCCTGCTCACCACCAGCCACCGCGTCGCCCCCGGCCTGCTGTCCTGGCCCGCCTGGCAGGCACTGCACGCGGCCGACCAGGTGCTGTGCGCGGACGGCGCGCACCCGCAGCTGCCGTATCTGCGCGAGGCGGGGACAGCCGTCGACGAGGCGTCCCCGACGGCCCAGGAGCTGGTCGACGCCTGCGCCGGCGGCCGCACGGTGGTCGTCGTGGCGACGGGCGAGGGCGAGCCGGCCCTGACGGACGGCCTGGCCCGCCTCGCCGGCACCGGCCGCGTCGCCATGCCCGAGCTGGAGCTGCTCCCCGCCTCCTACGACCTGCCGGGCGCCCGCCTGCTCGATCTCGTCCAGGTCATGGACCGCATCCGCGCCGAGTGCCCGTGGTCGTCCCAGCAGACCCACAAGGGCCTGGCCAAATACGGCATCGAAGAGGCGTACGAACTCGTCGAGGCGATCGAGGAGGGCGACCGTGACGAACTGCGCGAGGAGCTCGGTGACGTCCTCCTCCAGGTCGTCTTCCACGCCCGGATCGCCGAGGACGACCTGGAGAGTCCCTTCTCCGTCGATGACGTCGCCGCCGGCATCGTCGACAAGCTGATCCACCGCCACCCGCACGTCTTCGGCGACGAGACGGCCACCACGCCGGAGGAGGTCAAGGCACACTGGCTGCGCACCAAGGCGGTCGAGAAGCAGCGCGCCTCGATCACCGAGGGCATCCCCCTCGGCCAGCCCGGCCTGGCCCTCGCCGCCAAGCTGGCGTCCCGGGCCCGCACGGCGCACCTGGACATACCGCTCCCGCCCGTCGAGGGCATCGGCTACGAGCTGCTGGCCCTGGCGGTCCGCGCGGAGTCGGAGGGCGTCGACCCGGAGGCGGCCCTGAGAGCGGCGGCCCGCGCGTACCGGGACGCGATCAGGGAGGCCGAGGGCCGAGAGCGACGGCCGTGACGCGGTGCCCGGCGGGTCAGTCCCGCCAGTCCAGCTGCGCTTCCGGGATCCCGAGGGAACGGGCGTGGCCCTGTGCCCGCCGACGGCCCTCCGCGCGCCCGTGTGGATCCTGGCCGCGCGGATAGCGGAAGACCGCGCTGAGGAAGACCACGAACGCCTCGGGGGTGGTGTTGTAGTTGACGTACCAGCTCCCGGTCGGGTCCAGGCAAGCGGCCGGCCGCTCGGCCGGCGGTTCCGCGTCGGCCTCCTCCCCGGTGAAGTCCAGGAGCGTCCACCGCTGCGGCTGCCCGGCCGCCGCGCCCTCCACTTCCACCCTGGCGATCTTCGTGACGCGCAGCGGGACACCGGCCAACTCGGCCCCCACCCGCAGGCTCTCCGCGATCAACACGCCTTCGAGCACCTGGTCCTCCTCGATCCCGACGCGGTGAGAGCAGCGATGACCTCTGACAGTGGCGGCCGGCGGTGCCCCGGGCGCTGCGTAGGGTCGTGGCATGCGACGTGAAGTGCCCGGGGTGCCCGAACTGTTTTCGTGGGAGTTCGCCACCGACCCCTATCCCGCCTACGCCTGGCTCCGCGAGCACGCCCCCGTGCACCGCACCGAACTGCCCAGCGGCGTGGAGGCCTGGCTGGTCACGCGGTACGCCGATGCCAAGCAGACGCTCGCCGACCACCGGCTCTCCAAGAACCCCGCGCATCACGCCGAACCCGCGCACGCCAAGGGCAAGACCGGCATCCCCGGCGAGCGCAAGGCCGAGCTGATGACGCATCTGCTCAACATCGACCCGCCGGACCACACCCGGCTGCGGCGGCTCGTGTCCAAGGCGTTCACGCCCCGACGGGTCGCTGAGTTCGCGCCGCGGGTGCAGGAGCTCACGGACGGGCTCATCGACGGGTTCGCGGAGAAGGGGTCCGCCGACCTCATCCACGAGTTCGCGTTCCCGCTCCCCATCTACGCCATCTGCGACCTGCTCGGCGTCCCCCGCGAGGACCAGGACGACTTCCGCGACTGGGCGGGGATGATGATCCGTCACCAGGGCGGGCCCAGGGGCGGCGTGGCGCGGTCCGTGAAGAAGATGCGCGGCTACCTCGCCGACCTCATCCACCGCAAGCGGGAGGCGCTGCCCACCGAGCCCGCCCCCGGAGAGGACCTCATCTCCGGGCTCATCCGCGCCTCCGACCACGGTGAGCACCTCACCGAGAACGAGGCCGCGGCCATGGCCTTCATCCTGCTGTTCGCCGGCTTCGAGACGACCGTGAACCTGATCGGCAACGGCACCTACGCCCTGCTCACCCACCCCGAGCAGCGCGCGCGACTCCAGGCGTCCCTCGCCGCCGGGGAGACCGGCCTCCTGGAGACCGGCGTCGAGGAGCTCCTGCGCTACGACGGGCCCGTCGAACTCGCCACCTGGCGGTTCGCCACGCAGCCGCTCACCATCGGCGGGCAGCGGATCGCGCCCGGAGACCCGGTCCTCGTCGTCCTGGCCGCCGCGGACCGGGACCCGGAGCGGTTCGACGATCCGGACGTGCTCGACCTCGCCCGCCGCGACAACCAGCACCTCGGTTACGGCCACGGCATCCACTACTGTCTCGGCGCCCCGCTCGCCCGCCTGGAGGGCCAGGCCGCCCTCGCCGCGCTCCTCACCCGCCTCCCGGACCTGCGGCTCGCCGCGGACCCGGCCGAGCTGAGATGGCGCGGCGGCCTCATCATGCGCGGGCTGCGCACCCTGCCGGTGGAGTTCACGCCGACCCCAAGGTGACACGCCGTCAGGAATGTGATCTTCACGTGATCTGCGCGGCATGAACTTGTGACAAGTGATCGTCTGCCGATACGTTCACCCATCATCAGCGCGGCCCGGGGGACCCTGCGCCGCGCCGGTCACTGCTGTCTCGCGAAAGGTCTCCGTATGCTCTCCGGGAACGGTCGGCACCGTCGCCCCCGCCAGGCTCCGGCTCTCCTCGTCGCGGCAGGAGTGACCGGCTCCGCCATCGCGATCCCGCTCCTCGGAGCCTCCGGCGCCAGCGCGGCCGACGGCACGACCTGGGACCGGGTCGCGGACTGCGAGACCGGCGGCGCCTGGAGCCAGAACACCGGCAACGGATACTTCGGCGGCCTCCAGTTGTCCCAGGAGGACTGGGAGAACCACGGCGGCCTCGACTACGCCCCGAGTGCCGACCTGGCCAGCCGTTCCCAGCAGATAGCCGTGGCCGAGAGAATCCTCGCCGACCAGGGGGTCGGCGCGTGGCGCACCTGCGGGCTGCTCTCGGGTCTCCAGCAGGACAAGGACTCGGACACGTCCGGCTCGTCCGCCGCAACGGACTCGCCCGGGCTGCTCGACTCCTCCGAGTCGTCTCCTTCGTCCTCTCCGTCCGCGTCGCCGTCGCCTGACGCGCCGTCGACCTCGGAGGACGAAACCGCCAAGTCCGACAAGTCGTCTGATTCCGCCGATTCCTCGACGCAGGACCAGTCACAGGACCAGGAGTCCGACAGCTCTCCCTCGGCCGAACCCGAGAGTGACAAGTCTGACAAATCGCCGCAGAACGACGACTCTTCGGGCCTCACCGACACCGGCTCCGGCCGTCATCGCGGCCCCAGTGCCGACGAGGACACCGCGGCCGAGGACGGCCGTCCGTCCGGGGCCGCGGGCCGGCACGCCTCGCGCGGCGACGAAGCCTCGCGCGAGGCGACGGACGGCTCCTACGTCGTCCGTCCCGGCGACAGCCTCTGGTCCATCGCCGACTCCCTTGACCTCAGCGGCGGATGGCACGCGCTCTACGTCGGCAACGAGGCGGCCGTCGGCGTCGACCCGAACCTCATCCGCCCCGGTCAGAAGCTGGCGGTACGGGTCGAAGCGGACGACGAGTAGCTGGTGGGGCAGTACGGAAACGGCGGCGGAAGTCACCCCTAAACCGTGCGAGTTCACGCTGCGGTTCGCACCGAATGTCCCGTATAAGCCCGGTGAGAGATAGATCTCAGAAGCCCTGATCGTCTTTGAAATTCCGCGACTCGCATGTCTACGGTCATGACCGCTCGTCACCACGAGCTCCGGCTGCCGCAACGCCGAATCCTGCCAGCGGCCGCACGGGAACAGTCGTCGCGTCAAGCGCCGTAGGCAGGAGCGGGGGACCCAAGGTAAGTGCCGGGCCCGGCGGTTGAGGCAACTCGACGGCAGGTCCGGCTTGGGGTGAAGCCGCGTCCCGGGAGGGACGCGGCCGGGCAACTCAACCGGCCCGAACCCGACAGCTCACCTCGCAGGCGTCGGTGAGGGGATCTCTCCATGCTGTTTTCCGGCAAGGGCACGCACCGCCGTCCGTCCAAGGCCTCTCGGGTCATCGCCATCGCCGGTGTCACCGGTGCCGCCGTCGCCGCCCCGCTGATGGCGGCCGGCAACGCCTCCGCCGCCACCGCCTCCGAGTGGGACGCCGTCGCCCAGTGCGAGTCCGGCGGCAACTGGTCCATCAACACCGGCAACGGCTACTACGGCGGTCTGCAGTTCTCCGCCTCCACCTGGTCCGGCTACGGCGGCACCAAGTACGCCTCCACCGCCGACCAGGCGACCAAGGAGCAGCAGATCGAGATCGCCGAGAAGGTCCTCGCGGGCCAGGGCAAGGGCGCCTGGCCGGTCTGCGGCAAGGGCCTGTCGAGCGCCGGCTACAGCGGCGGCGCCGAGCAGAGCAGCGGCTCCACCGAGACCCGCCAGACCGAGCAGCAGCCGGCCTCCCGCTCCGACGAGCGCCCGGCCCAGACCCAGAAGACCCAGAAGACCGTCACCACCCCGACCGGCAAGAAGGTCAAGAAGGGCGACGGCGAGTACAAGGTGGTCAAGGGCGACACCCTCAGCTCCATCGCGACCGAGCGCAAGGTCGAGGGCGGCTGGGAGAAGCTGTTCGAGCTGAACAAGGACATCGTCCAGGACGCCAACCTCATCTACCCGGGCCAGCAGCTGCACCTGAAGTAAGCAGCGGCCCGCCCCCGTCCCCACGGGCTCCCCGCTCCGGTGCGTCTTCCCCCGTACGCACCGGGGCGGGGTTTTTTCTGCCGGTCTTTGCGATCCGGCTTTGTTCCGTTCGGAAACAATTTACTCTCGGTTCTGTCCATGGGGTGGGCGACCCGGTGGCCGATCGCTCGGAGCCGGTTAGGCTCATGTCGCGAGCCACCACGGCCCGCACCGCGCAGGGCCCGAGCGGCCCGCGTACCCGCGTCACATCAAGAAGGAGATGCTCGTGCCGTCCATCGACGTCGTCGTAGCCCGGGAAATCCTGGACTCCCGAGGCAACCCCACGGTCGAGGTCGAGGTCGGCCTCGACGACGGCAGCACCGGTCGTGCCGCCGTCCCGTCCGGCGCCTCCACGGGCGCCTTCGAGGCCATCGAGCTGCGCGACGGCGACTCGAACCGCTACCTCGGCAAGGGTGTGGAGAAGGCCGTCCTCGCGGTCATCGAGCAGATCGGCCCGGAGCTGGTCGGCTACGACGCCACCGAGCAGCGCCTGATCGACCAGGCCATGTTCGACCTGGACGCCACCGACAACAAGGGCTCCCTCGGCGCCAACGCCATCCTCGGCGTCTCCCTCGCCGTCGCCCACGCCGCCTCCGAGGCCAGCGACCTTCCGCTGTTCCGCTACCTGGGCGGCCCGAACGCGCACCTGCTGCCCGTGCCGATGATGAACATCCTGAACGGCGGCTCGCACGCCGACTCCAACGTGGACATCCAGGAGTTCATGATCGCTCCGATCGGCGCGGAGTCCTTCTCCGAGGCCCTGCGCTGGGGCGCCGAGGTCTACCACACGCTGAAGAAGGTCCTGAAGTCGAAGGGCCTGGCCACCGGCCTCGGCGACGAGGGCGGCTTCGCCCCGAACCTCGGCTCCAACCGCGAGGCCCTCGACCTCATCCTCGAGGCGATCAACGAGGCCGGCTACACCCCCGGCGAGCAGATCGCCCTGGCCCTCGACGTGGCCGCGTCCGAGTTCTACAAGGACGGCGTCTACACCTTCGAGGGCAAGGAGCGCTCGGCGGCCGAGATGACCGAGTACTACGCGGAGCTCGTCGACGCGTACCCGCTCGTCTCCATCGAGGACCCGCTGTTCGAGGACGACTGGGAGGGCTGGAAGACCATCACCGACAAGCTCGGTGACAAGGTCCAGCTCGTCGGCGACGACCTGTTCGTCACCAACCCCGAGCGCCTGGCCCGCGGCATCGAGGAGGGCGCGGCCAACGCGCTCCTGGTCAAGGTCAACCAGATCGGTTCGCTCACCGAGACCCTGGACGCCGTCGAGCTGGCCCAGCGCAGCGGCTTCAAGTGCATGATGTCCCACCGCTCCGGCGAGACCGAGGACGTCACCATCGCCGACCTGGCCGTCGCCACCAACTGCGGCCAGATCAAGACCGGCGCCCCGGCCCGCTCCGAGCGCGTCGCCAAGTACAACCAGCTCCTGCGCATCGAGGAGATCCTCGACGACGCGGCGGTGTACGCCGGCCGCTCGGCCTTCCCGCGCTTCAAGGGCTGACCTGGCCCGTAAGTAGCAGCGTCGTACGTACGTCCCCGTACTCGGTCCCGTACCGTGTCCGGGGACGTACGCGCGTATGACGGTGGAGCGGGAGGCGGACAGACATGGCCGTGAAGGACCGGGACCGGTTCTCCACCGCGACCAGGATCCGGCTGCTCGGCGAGCAGACCGCGGCCCGGGTCTACCGCTCCCAGACCAAGCGCCAGGCGCGCCGCTCCCGGCTGACCGGCCGGGCCGCGCTGCTCGCCCTGGTGATGTGCTCGCTGATCGTGGCCCTGGCCTACCCGATGCGGGAGTACGTCTCGCAGCGCGCCGAGATCGACGACCTCCAGCGCGAACAGCAGCAGGCCCGGCAGCGCGTCGAACGGCTGCGCGACCTGAAGGCGCGCTGGCAGGACGACGCGTACGCCGAGCAGCAGATCCGGAAGCGGTTGCACTACGTCATGCCGGGGGAGACGGGGTTCATCGTCGTCGACCCGCACGCGGCGCGGCAGTCGCGCGCCGACCTGGGGGCGGCCGACCGCCCCTGGTACTCGAACGTCTGGGACGGGGTCGACAAGGCCGACGCCTCCGACCAGTGAAGTGACCCGAGAGAACACCCAGAGAAAGACAGCCTGAACACAGTCATGGAAACGCCCCCGCCGACCACTCCGCGCACCGAGCCCACCGACGCGGACGTCGAGGCCTTCAAGCAGCAGCTCGGCCGGCCCCCGCGCGGCCTGCGCGCGATCGCGCACCGGTGCCCGTGCGGGCAGCCCGACGTCGTCGAGACGGCCCCGCGGCTGCCGGACGGGACGCCGTTCCCCACGCTGTACTACCTGACGTGCCCGCGCGCCGCCTCGGCGATCGGCACGCTGGAGGCGAACGGCGTGATGAAGGAGATGACCGAGCGGCTTGCCTCGGACCCGGAGCTGGCGGCGGCGTACCGAGCGGCGCACGAGGACTACGTCAGGCGCCGTGACGAGATCGAGGAGCTGAAGAACTTCCCGAGCGCGGGCGGCATGCCGGACCGGGTGAAGTGCCTGCACGTGCTGGTGGCGCACTCGCTCGCCGCGGGGCCCGGGGTGAACCCGCTCGGGGACGAGGCCATCGGGATGCTGCCGGAGTGGTGGCTCAAGGGCCCGTGCGTGACGGCCGCCGAGGAGGACGCCCAGTGACCCGTGTCGCCGCCGTGGACTGCGGTACGAACTCCATCCGGCTTCTCGTCGCCGATGCCGACCCTGCCACCGGCGAACTGGTCGACCTGGACCGCCGTATGACGATCGTGCGGCTCGGGCAGGGCGTCGACCGCACCGGCCGGCTCGCCCCCGAGGCGCTCCAGCGCACCTTCGCGGCCTGCCGCGAGTACGCCGGGATCATCAAGGAGCACGGCGCGCAGCGGCTGCGGTTCGTGGCGACCTCCGCCTCCCGGGACGCCGAGAACCGGGACGAGTTCGTGCGCGGCGTGCTGGACATCCTGGGCGTCGAGCCCGAGGTGATCTCCGGGGACCAGGAGGCCGAGTTCTCCTTCACCGGCGCCACCAAGGAGCTCGCCGGGCGGGACCACCTGGCCAAGCCCTACCTGGTGGTGGACATCGGCGGCGGCTCGACCGAGTTCGTCGTCGGCGACGACCACGTCCGTGCGGCACGCTCGGTGGACATCGGCTGTGTCCGCATGACCGAGCGGCACCTGGTCCGGGACGGGGCCGTGACCGACCCGCCGTCCGAGGAGCAGATCGCGGCGATGCGGGCGGACATCGACGCCGCCCTCGACCTCGCCGAGGAGACGGTCCCGCTGCGCGAGGCTCGCACCCTGGTCGGCCTGGCCGGGTCCGTGACGACCGTGTCGGCGATCGCCCAGGAGCTGCCCGAGTACGACTCGGCCGCCATCCACCACTCCCGTGTCTCCCGCGAGAAGGTCCGCGAGATCACCGACTGGCTGCTGCGCTCCACGCACGCCGAGCGCGCGGCCGTGCCCTCCATGCACCCGGGCCGGGTGGATGTGATCGGGGCGGGGGCCCTGGTACTGCTGTCGATCATGGAGCGGATCGGCGCGGAGGAGGTCGTGGTCAGCGAGCACGACATCCTCGACGGCATCGCGTGGTCCGTCGCCTAGGACAGGCTCCAGGCCGCTTCTGAGCAGGCAAGGATCACGTTTGAGCGGGTCCGAGGGGCGCGCGTGAGCCCCTCGGGGCCGGGCCCGCGGAAAAGTTCGTGAAGTTCTTCACAAGGAATTCGGCACTCCAGGGCGACTGGAAGGGCCGCGTTGACCCTTCTGGGGGCCCGATGGCCCTTTGAACATGTTCAGAAGCATGATATGGGCGTGCTCGGAGAGGTTGCCGGAGGAGGGTCAGGCGGGACGCTCACAGGGGGGTCCGCGGGCCAGAGAGGCAGCTCACGCGGCATTGACAACGGTCCGTAGTGCACAAAGGGACCCGGTTGTCACCATGACGTGGATCACGGGAGCCGCGGAGGATAACACACCCCCCGGAAGAGCTTGTGAAGGGGCGCACGAGCTACCCCCCTGAGGCGGGTGGATACTCGATGGCATGAGCACCACGGAGCGTCCCAGGATCCTCGTAGTAGGCGGTGGGTACGTAGGCCTGTACGCAGCTCGGCGCATTCTCAAGAAGATGCGCTACGGCGAGGCGACCGTCACGGTCGTCGACCCCCGGTCGTACATGACCTACCAGCCCTTCCTCCCCGAAGCCGCCGCCGGCAACATCTCCCCGCGCCACGTCGTCGTCCCGCTGCGACGCGTGCTGCCGAAGGCGGAGGTCCTCACCGGCCGGGTCACCACCATCGACCAGGACCGCAAGGTCGCCACGATCGCGCCGCTGGTCGGCGAGGCGTACGAGCTGCCCTTCGACTACCTGGTCGTCGCGCTCGGCGCGGTCTCCCGCACCTTCCCGATCCCCGGCCTCGCCGAGCAGGGCATCGGCATGAAGGGCATCGAGGAGGCCATCGGCCTGCGTAACCACGTCCTCGAGCAGCTCGACAAGGCCGACTCCACCAACGACGAGGAGATCCGCCGCAAGGCGCTGACCTTCGTCTTCGTGGGCGGCGGTTTCGCCGGTGCGGAGACCATCGGCGAGGTCGAGGACCTGGCCCGCGACGCGGCGAAGTACTACAAGAACGTGTCCCGTGAGGACATGCGGTTCATCCTGGTCGACGCCGCCGACAAGATCCTCCCCGAGGTCGGTCCCAAGCTCGGCAAGTACGGCAAGGAGCACCTCGAGGGCCGCGGCGTCGAGGTCTACCTGTCCACCTCCATGGACTCCTGCGTCGACGGCCACGTGGTGCTGAAGAACGGCCTCGAGGTCGACTCCAACACCATCGTCTGGACCGCCGGCGTCAAGCCCAACCCGGTCCTCTCCCGCTACGGCCTGCCCCTCGGGCCGCGCGGCCACGTCGACTGCGAGACCACCCTCCAGGTCAAGGGCACCGACTACATCTGGGCCGCGGGCGACAACGCCCAGGTTCCGGACCTCGTCGGCCGCAAGGCGGGCAACGAGAACGCCTGGTGCCCGCCGAACGCGCAGCACGCGCTGCGTCAGGCCCGGGTCCTCGGCGACAACGTCCTGTCCGGCATGCGGGGCTTCCCGCAGAAGGACTACTCCCACGCCAACAAGGGAGCGGTGGCCGGTCTCGGCCTCCACAAGGGCGTCGCGATGATCGTCATGGGCAAGATGAAGATCAAGCTCAAGGGCCGTCTCGCCTGGTACATGCACCGTGGCTACCACGGCATGGCGATGCCGACCTGGAACCGCAAGATCCGCGTCTTCGCCGACTGGACGCTCGGCATGTTCCTCAAGCGCGAGGTCGTCTCGCTCGGCGCGATCGAGACGCCGCGCGAGGAGTTCTACGAGGCCGCCAAGCCGGCCCCGGTCGCCTCCGCGCCGAAGGAGAAGACCGAGGCGAAGGCCAAGGAGAAGACCGAGGAGAAGGCCAAGGCCTCCTGACCTCCGGCCCCTTCCCGTCCTGACGGAAGGACCTGCGCGCAGGACCTCCGCCGCCGGACTCCGACGAAGGACCTCCCGCCATCCGTGGTGCGGGAGGTCCTTCGGCGTTCCCGCGGCGTTCGTTCGTAATAGTGGTTTTGCCCAGACGTGACGCGTGCCGGGGACTGCGGCGAGGCCCCGCAGGTGTTTACGTGGTGTCGGACATTCCGGGATTCCCCGTCACGGAGGTGTACACCATGGCAGACGCCGCGCCGCGGCTCCAGGGCCTCTTCGCACAGTTGCTGGGAGCACCGCTACCCGTGCGCATCCGCGCTTGGGACGGTTCGCAGGCGGGCCCGCCGGGCGCGCCGACCCTGGTCGTACGCGACCGCCGCGCCCTGCGCCGCCTGCTGTGGAAGCCGGGCGAACTCGGCCTGGCGCGGGCCTGGGTGGCCGGTGATCTCGACATCGACGGCGACCTCTACACCACCCTCGACCTGCTGGCCGGTCACATCTGGGAGCGCGACGAGGACGCCCGCACCCTCGCCCAGGCCCTGCGCGACCCCGAGGTCCGCGCCGCCGTACGCGGGCTCGTCAAGCTCGCCGGAACCCCGCTGCCGCCCGCCCCGCCCCGCGAGGAGGCCCGCCGGCCGCGCCGCAACCTGCACACCAAGCGCACCGACAGACGCGCCATCAGCCACCACTACGACGTCGGCAACGACTTCTACGAGATCGTCCTCGGCCCGTCCATGGTGTACTCCTGCGCCTACTGGCCCAGCCCCGAGAGCACCCTCGAACAGGCCCAGCACGACAAGCTCGAACTGGTCTGCCGCAAGCTCGGCCTGGGCTCCGGTCAGCGGCTGCTCGACGTCGGCTGCGGCTGGGGCTCGATGGCCGTCCACGCGGCCCGGGAGCACGGCGTGAGCGTCGTCGGCATCACGCTCTCCCAGGAGCAGGCCGCGTACGCCCGCAAGCGCGTCGCCGACGAGGGCCTCACCGACAAGGTCGAGATCCGCGTCCAGGACTACCGCGACGTCCGCGACGGGCCCTACGACGCGATCTCCTCCATCGGCATGGCCGAACACGTCGGCGCCGAACGGTACCTGGACTACGCCACCGACCTGCACGGGCTGCTGAAGCCCGGCGGGCGGCTCCTCAACCACCAGATCGCCCGCCGCCCGCAGCGGGACGAGACGGCGTACGACGTCGACGCGTTCATCGACTCCTACGTCTTCCCCGACGGCGAGCTCCAGCCCATCGGCGTCACCGTCGCCCAGTTGGAGCGCGCCGGGTTCGAGGTGCGCGACGTCGAGTCGATCCGCGAGCACTACGCCCTCACCCTGCGCCGGTGGGTCGCCCGCCTGGAGGCCGAATGGCAGCGTGCCGTCCAGCTCACCAGCCCCGGCCGCGCCCGCGTCTGGCGTCTGTACATGGCCGCCTCCGCGCTCGCCTTCGAGCACAACCGCATCGGCGTCAACCAGGTCCTGGCCGTACGCACCCCCGAATCGGGGGAATCGGGCATGCCGCTGCGCGCCCGTACCTGGAACTGAACGCGGGGGGCCCGGTTCCCGCCGGCGGGAACCGGGGCCTTTCGGTGTGGTGGCCCGGGGAGGGAAACCCGAGACCGCTACCGCACCCGCCACCCGGCCCCCCTGACCGGAAACGTCGGGATTCCGCCCGCGCCTGGAGCCGAAACGGCGAAGGGCCCCTTTCCCAGCGTGGGAGAGGGGCCCTTCGAGGTCTCGGCTACTCCGCCTTGATCGCCTCCAGCATGTTCAGCCGGGCCGCACGCCGGGCCGGCCACAGCGCGGCGAGGACGCCCACCGTCGCGGCCAGCAGCAGGAAGATGCCCATCCGGGCCCAGGGCAGGACGAGTTCGTAGGTCGCCATCCTGGTGGCCAGCAGTTCACCGGCCGCCCAGCCGAAGAACACGCCCAGGCCGATGCCCAGCACCCCGCCGAACAGGGAGATCACCAGGGACTCCAGGCGGACCATGCGCTTGATGCCCTTGCGGTCCAGGCCGATTGCCCGGAGCATGCCGATCTCCTGGGAGCGTTCGAAGACCGACATCGCCAGGGTGTTGATGACCCCGAGGACCGCCACGATCACCGCCATGGCGAGCAGGCCGTAGACCATGTTCAGCATCAGTGTGAACATCTGTGCGATCTCGTTGGAGATGGCCTGCTTGTCCTGGACCTTGATCGCCGGGTTGGTGCCGAGGGCCTTCTCCAGCTTGTCCTGCGTCGCGCCGGACGTGCCGCCGGAGGTCTTCACCATGACCTTCATGTTGTACGGGTCCGACTCGTGCGGCGCGAGGGTCGCCTGGTCGAGCAGGATGCCGCTCAGGAAGTCGTTGCTCTCGTAGGTCCCGGCGACCGTCAGCTTCTGCTTCTTGCCGTCCTCGAAGGAGACCGTGAAGGCGGACCCGGCCTTCCAGCCGTAGGACTTGGCGGTCTCGCTGTCCACGACGATCCGGGTGCCGCCGACCTTGAAGGAACCGGTGTCGACCTTCGGGCCGGCCAGCTCGCCGATCGCCGCGCCGTTGACGCCGGTCAGGTACTCGGTCCGGCCGTCGATCCGGGAGACGGCGTTGAGCATCGGGCTGGTGGCGGTGACGCCGTCGGTCCGCTCCAGCTTCTTCTCGACGTCCGGCGACAGCGGGTTGCCGTTCGCCATGGACACCACGTAGTCGGCCTTGATCGACGACGACGCCATCTTCTCGATGGCCTGCTGGAGGCTGCCCGCCATCACCGTCATACCGGTGATCAGGGTCAGGCCGATCATCAGCGCCGAGGCGGTGGCGGCCGTGCGGCGCGGGTTGCGCACCGAGTTCTGCCGGGCCAGCTTGCCGGAGATGCCGAAGGCGCGCAGCACGGGCGCCGCGGCGGCGATCAGCGGGCGGGACAGCAACGGGGTCAGGATGAACACGCCGATGATCAGCAGCGCCGCGCCGAAGCCCATGGGCACCTGGCCGTCCGAGCCGTCCATCGTCGTGGCCACCAGGATGACGGCGATGCCCGCGGCGGAGACCAGGGCGCCCAGCGTGTTGCGCAGCACCAGCGACTTGGTCGTGGCCTTGGCGTGCACGCTGTTCATGGCCGCCACCGGCGGGATCTTCGCGGCCCGGCGGCCCGGCAGCCACGCCGCCAGCATGGTCACCAGGATGCCGACCGCGAGCGCGGTGAGGATCGTGGCGGGCTTGATGATCAGCGGCCCGTCCGGCACGGTCGCGTCGAACGTCCCCATCAGGGAGCGCAGTCCGGCCCCGATGCCGATGCCCGCGACCAGCCCGGCCACTGCGGCGACCGCGCCGACCACGAACGCCTCGATGAGCACCGACCGCGTCACCTGCCGCCGCGAGGCGCCGACCGCCCGCATCAGCGCCAGCTCCTTGGTGCGCTGGGCGACCAGCATCGTGAAGGTGTTGGCGATGATGAACGTGCCGACGAACAGGGCGATACCGGCGAAGACCAGCAGGGCCGTCTGCATGCCGCTCATCGACCGGGCGATCGTCTCCGCCTGGTCGTCGGCGAGCTGCTTGCCCGTGGTGGTCGCGACGGTGCCCTCGGGCAGTGACTCGTCCAGCTCCGCCTTCAGCGCGGCCTGGGTGATGCCCGGCTTCGCCGTGACGTCGATCTGGTCGTACACGCCCGCCTTGCCGAACAGCTTCTGGGCGGTCGCCGTGTCGAACAGGGTGAGGCTGCCGCCGGCCGCGACGTTGCCGTCGTCGGTGGTGAAGATGCCGGTGATCTTCGGGGTCAGGACCGGCCCGTCGACCGACATGCGTACGGTGTCGCCGACCTTGTAGCCGGCGCGTTCGGCCGTCTCGGAGTCGATGAGGACCTCGCCCCGGCCCTTGGGGGCGTGCCCGCTGACCAGGGGGTAGCGGGGGTCCTTGGTGCCCCAGTAGTTGCCGCCCTGCGACTGGAAGCCCTCGCCGATCAGCTTGCCGTCCTTGTCGGCGATGGCGGTGAAGCCCTGCACGACCCCGATGGCGGACGCGGCGCCGGGGACGCGCTCGCTCTTGTCGAGCGTGGCCTGGGTCAGGTCGTGGAGTTTGCCGACCCGGTCGCCCTCGGCGTCCTGGTAGTCCGCCGTCATGGCGACGTCGACCTGGTCGAAGCCCTTGGCCGAACTCTTCTGGAAGGCGTCGGAGATGGTGTTGGTGAAGACCAGGGTCCCCGACACGAAGGCCACGCCGAGCATCACGGCGAGGACGGTCATCAGGAGCCGGGCCTTGTGCGCGAGCACGTTGCGCAAGGCGGTACGGAACATGGGTTCTTCTTCTCAGTCCTGTCGGTCCTGACGGGGGATCAGCTGGTGCGGCCCTTGGCGTCGAACGCCTTCATGCGGTCCAGGACCGACTCGGCCGTCGGCCGGTACATCTCGTCGACGATCCGTCCGTCGGCGAGGAAGATCACCCGGTCCGCGTAGGCCGCGGCCACCGGGTCGTGAGTCACCATCACCACCGTCTGGCCCAGCTCCCGAACGGAGTTGCGCAGGAAGCCCAGCACCTCGGCGCCGGAACGCGAGTCGAGGTTTCCGGTGGGCTCGTCACCGAAGGTGATCTCGGGCCTGGAAGCCAGCGCCCGCGCCACGGCGACGCGCTGCTGCTGACCGCCCGACAACTGTGCGGGGCGGTGGCCGAGCCGGTCCGCCAGACCCACCATCCGGATGACGGAGTCCAGCCACTGCTTGTCCGGCTTGCGGCCCGCGATGTCCATCGGGAGGGTGATGTTCTCCAGGGCCGTCAGGGTCGGCAGCAGGTTGAACGCCTGGAAGATGAAGCCGATCTTGTCCCGGCGCAGCTTGGTCAGCTGCTTGTCCTTCAGGGAGCCGAGCTCGGTGTCGCCGATGCGCACCGACCCGGAGGAGAAGGTGTCGAGACCGGCCACACAGTGCATCAGCGTCGACTTGCCGGAGCCGGAGGGGCCCATGATCGCGGTGAACTCGGCCTGCCGGAAGTCGACGGACACCCGGTCGAGGGCGACCACCTGGGTCTCACCCTGTCCGTAGATCTTCGACAGATCCGTGGCGCGCGCGGCCACGGCGGTGGCCCGGTCGGTGAGCGGTGCGGTGGTCACGGGATGGCACTCCTGTCGGACGGCGGTGTTCTGGGACGGACTCGTTCCATCGTCCGGGTCCCCCGCCGCCGTGTAGTCAGCCGTTGTTCCGGTTCCGGGGGCCGACTGCGGTCTGACCGCGAGGGGCGGTGTCATACCTGGGGATGACGAACGCCCCTGAGGGGAACCGGTGTCGGAGGAGCGAGTGCTCAACGCGCCGGGAAACCGGGTGACCCGGTGTCAAGAACCGAGTGACCCCGTGTCAAGAACCGAGTGACCTCGTGTCAAGAACAGGTGGAGTGCCCTTGTTCAGACGGTGAAATTCCGTCATTCCGCATGCGCCGCCGACAGCCGCACGCAAGGCTACTGGCAAGTGCGGATGGCGCGTTCCATGTGCTGATGCACCCTCAGACGTCAATAAAATAAGACAACATCGGTCCGCCCTTCCGCTGTTCGGGGGACCCGTCCCGATAGTCTCGGAACCTCGATGCGGAGCCCATGGCCTGCCCGGATGGTGGAATGCAGACACGGCGAGCTTAAACCTCGCTGCCCTTTCGCGGGCGTGCCGGTTCGAGTCCGGCTCCGGGCACCTTCCGATCCCTGTGTGGTCCATTGAGAAGTTCGCGGCGTACCCGTTGACAGCGGTCGCATGCCGTCAGAGACTCACATCCAATAATGGTGAAAAAAATTTCACTATACGAACGGATGAGAAGAGGGCGTCCGATGCGCACCACCGTCGGCATCATCGGAGCCGGCCCCGCCGGCCTCCTCCTCGCCCGGCTGCTCCGCAACGCCGGCATCGACTCGGTCGTCCTGGAGGGCCGCGACCGCGCCTACGTCGAGCGGCGGCAGCGCGCCGGCATCCTGGAGCAGGGCACCGCGGACGTGCTGCGCGCGGCCGGCGCCGGGGCGCGGATGGACCGCGAGGGGCTGCGCCACGACGGCATCGAACTGCGCTTCGACCGCAGGCGCCACCGCGTCGACTTCCCCGCCCTCACCGGCGGACGCTCCGTGATGGTCTACGCCCAGACCGAGGTCTGCAAGGACCTCATCGCCCTCCAGCTCGACGAGGGCGGCCCGCTGCTGTTCGAGGCGGAGGCGCTGGCCGTGGAGGACGCCGGCACCGACGCCCCGCGCGTCCGCTTCCGGCACGAGGGCCGCGAGGACGTCCTGGAGTGCGAGTACGTCGTCGGCTGCGACGGCTTCTGGGGCGTGGCCCGCAAAGCGATCCCGGCCGAACTGGTCCAGGTCTTCGAACGGACGTACCCCTTCGGCTGGCTCGGCATCCTCGCCGACGTGCCGCCCTCGCACGACGAACTCGTCTACGCCCGCCACGACCGCGGCTTCGCGCTCCTCTCCATGCGCTCGCCGTCCGTCTCCCGCCTCTACCTCCAGGTGCCCGACGGCACCGACGCCGAGGCGTGGAGCGACGAGGCGATCTGGGACGAGCTGGAGCGCCGCTTCGAGACCGCCGACGACTGGCGCCTGGAGCGCGGCCCGATCACCCAGAAGTCGGTCACGCCCATGCGCTCCTACGTCCACGAGCCGATGCGCCACGGCCGCCTCTTCCTCGCCGGCGACGCGGCCCACATCGTGCCCCCCACCGGCGCCAAGGGGCTGAACCTCGCCGTCGGTGACGTCGTGACGTTCGCTCGGGCCCTGGCCCACCGGCAGGAGACCGGCTCACCGGAGCTGCTCGACGCCTACTCGGAGACCTGCCTGCGCCGGATCTGGCAGGCCGAGCGGTTCTCCTACGACATGACGACCCTCCTGCACCGGGCCCCCGGCGCGACCGGCTTCGAGGACCGGCTCCAGCTCGCCCGGCTGGACCGCATCGCCTCCTCCCGCGCCGCCGAGACCGATCTGGCGGAGGCGTACACGGGGTTCCCGTTCGGGTGATGTAAGGGTGGCGTCAGCGGGTACTCACGGGATGGTTCCGGACGTGTCGCAGCTTGGTGATGAATGACCCCCTCCGATGAGGGGAATCACGAAGCCGCGTAGCGTGTTGCGCAGCACGACGAGGGAAAGATCCTCCCCAAGCACTAGGGTCATTCCTTTGCCTACCTATTACTCTTGAGCCAAGGTCACGCAGTGTTGGCCATGGAGGAGTGAAATGAGGAGCAGAAACCCGGTCTTCTCGCGACGGGGGTTCAGCCGCGACAACGGCTACGCGGGCTTCAACACCGCGCCGCAGGCCGGGGGTCCCGCTGTCGCCACCCAGGGCAACCCGTACGCGCAGCCGACGGGCAACCCCTACGCGCAGAACCCGTACGCGCAGAACCCTTACGCCCAGCAGGACGTGCAGCACGGCGCGCCGCCGCAGGCCCCGGCCACCACCGGCCGGATGACCATCGACGACGTCGTCCTGCGCACGGCGAGCACGCTCGGTGTGCTCATCCTCACCGCGGCGCTCTCCTGGGCCCTGCTGCCGGTCGACGACGCCAACATCAGCCGTAGCTACGGCATCGGTATCGGCGCCGCGCTGATCGGCATGGTCCTGGCGTTCGTCCAGTCCTTCAAGCGCAAGGCCTCGCCTGCGCTGATCCTGACGTACGCCGCGTTCGAGGGTGTCTTCCTCGGCGTCGTGTCCAACATCGTCGACAGCCGCATCGCCGACGGCGCGGCCATGCAGGCCGTGATCGGCACCATGGCGGTCTTCGCCGGTGTGCTGATCGCCTACAAGGCCGGCTGGATCCGCGTCAACCGCCGCTTCTACGGCTTCGTGATGGCGGCCGCGCTCGGCTTCATCATGCTGATGATGGTGAACCTGCTGTTCGCGGTGTTCGGCGGCGGTGACGGCCTCGGCTTCCGCAGCGGTGCCCTCGGTGTCGTCTTCGGCATCATCGGCATCATCCTCGGCGCCTGCTTCCTCGCCCTGGACTTCAAGCAGGTCGAGGACGGCGTCGCCTACGGCGCCCCGCGTGAGGAGGCGTGGCTCGCGGCCTTCGGCCTCACGCTGACGCTGGTGTGGATCTACCTGGAGTTCCTGAGGCTCATCTCGATCCTCAACAGCAACGACTAGTCTGCGACGCGTCGTGCGCGAAGGGCCCCGGCTCCGGCCGGGGCCCTTCGGCGTCTGCCGGGCGGCTCCGTCGTCGAGACGTGTCCGCGCCTAGAGCAGTTTGCGCGCGGCCCTCCTCAGGTCGTACTCATGGATGATCGCCTTGGCGTGGCCGTACGCGAGGTCGTGTTCGTGCCGGAGCCAGCTGACCTTTTCCTCGAAGCGGAAGAGTGCCGGGCCTTCTTCGACGGTGCGAAGCCAGTCGGAGATCTCACGACCGGTGCAGTGGGGGATGCGGGCGAGCATGTTGCGATGGGTCTCTTCGGAGAAGACTTGGGACATCGGCGCCTCCGGACGCTGGGATGTAAGCCGGTCCTTCAGGTCACCGTGCCTGAGTGTTCGCCCGTTGGCAACAGTCCCGGTGCGACGCGTACGCTCGCGGCGTGGTTGATACGACGCCTCTGACCCGTGCGGTGGATCACTTCGCCGATCGTTTGAGGGCTGCGCCCCAGAGTCGGTTGCAGCGGGGCGCTGCCGCTGAGGCTCTCGGGCTGGCCCGGCAGCTCGCTCGTTGGGCCCAGGAGTTGGAGGAGCCGGGCGTGGAGCCTCGGGAGATGCCGGATGCGGGGATGTTTGCGGCAGCAGATCAGATCACCGTTGCCGCGCATGATCTGGCGGTGGTGATTCCCAGTGGTGCCGACGTCGATGACGCGGTGCGGTTGGTTGAGGAGGCGCAGAAGCGGGCGGGGGTTTAGCGCCGTTCGCGAGTGGCGGTGGTTCGTGGCTGGTCGCGCAGTTCCCGCGCCCCTTAAAGGGACGCGATGACCCTGTCGGCCAGGATGTACACGTTCTCCTTGCCGCACTCGAAGGTCAGGGTGTACGCACCCGAGATGCCGGAGCCGCCCAGGAGGACCGGGGTTTCGCCTGCGCGCAGGGCCGCAGCGAGGTGCTCCGCCGTCTCCCGGTGGCCCGGGGTCATGCACAGGGTCGTGCCGTCGGCAAAGACGTAGACGTCGAGGGTGCCCAGCGGGCCCGGGCGGACGTCCGTCAGTTCCACGCGCGAGGCGGCCAGCTCCTCCAGCGTGGCGACCGTGCGCTCGTGGTCGTTCGCCACCGGCGACTGCGTCGGCACGAAGTCCGGGTGGGAGGGGTGCCGGCGGCGGGCCGCGGCAAGCTCCGGGGACTCGGCGGCCGGCTCCTCGGTGTCCGCGCCGGGTTCGGACACCGGCTCCAGACCCGCGAAATCGGCCTGCCGGGGCAGGAACAGGTCGGTGTCGGGCAGACCCAGCAGGGGCGGCGCGTCGGAGGCGTCACGGGCCTCCTGGGCGGCCCAGAACGCCCGCGCCTCGGCGAGCTCCCGCTCGCGTTCCTCCGCCAGCGCCGCCGCCACCGCGGCCCGTATCTCGTCGGTGTCGGCATGCGTGCGGGCGGCGGGCAGCAGTGCACGGGTGGTGGCGGCGCGGTTCTCGGCCAGCGCGGTGTGCAGGGCCGCGACCTGTCGGCGCAGCTGCAGCACGGTGCGCAGGACGGCGACACCCACGGCGCCCGTGGCGGCCGTGGTGACCAGCAACGCGATCGGCAAGGCGCTCACTGACGTACTCCCGGTTCAAAGTCGACCCCCGACTTCCTACATCAGCTTGAAGGGCGGACTAACCAGCTGTCAGTGCGTAAGGTCACGAAACGGACAGGGCTTCGGCGTCGGGGGCGTGGGTGGGGCTGCTGTGACCTGGGCTTCTCTCCGCGTAGAGGGAGATAGGTCACATCCTGGGGGAGATTGGATCACAAAACAGCCCAGAACCCCGGGGTTTCCGGGGTTCTGGGACGGGGCCTCACAGCGCGTGCTATGGCGGCTACGGTGCGGTGCTCAGCTGAGGCGCTCGATGACCATGGCCATGCCCTGGCCGCCGCCGACGCACATCGTCTCCAGCCCGAACTGCTTGTCGTGGAACTGGAGGGAGTTGATGAGCGTGGTGGTGATGCGGGCGCCGGTCATGCCGAAGGGGTGGCCGACGGCGATGGCGCCGCCGTTGACGTTCAGCTTCTCCAGCGGGATGCCCAGGTCGCGGTAGGAGGGGATCACCTGGGCGGCGAACGCCTCGTTGATCTCGACCAGGTCGATGTCGTCGATGGTCAGACCGGCCCGCTTCAGGGCCTGGTTGCTCGCCTCGACCGGACCGAGGCCCATGATCTCGGGCGAGAGGCCGGAGACGCCGGTCGACACGATGCGGGCGAGCGGGGTGAGGCCCAGCTCGCGGGCCTTGGTGTCGGACATGATCACGAGCGCGGCGGCGCCGTCGTTCAGCGGGCAGCAGTTGGCGGCCGTGACCAGGCCGTCGGGGCGGAAGACCGGCTTGAGGCCCTGGACGCCGTCCAGCGTGACGCCGGCGCGGGGGCCGTCGTCCTTGGAGACGACCGTGCCGTCGGGGAGGGTCACCGGGGTGATCTCGCGCTCCCAGAAGCCGTTCTTGATGGCCTCTTCGGCGAGGTTCTGCGAGCGGACGCCGAACTCGTCCATGTCCTGGCGCGTGACGCCCTTGGCGCGGGCCAGGTTCTCGGCGGTCTGGCCCATCGCGATGTACGGGTCGGGCAGCAGGCCGTCCTCGCGCGGGTCGTGCCAGGTGGAGCCCTCGGACTGGGCGGTCGCGGCGGTGCGGGCCTCGGCCTCGGCGAAGAGCGGGTTGTGCGTGTCCGGGGTGTCGGAGCTGCCGAACGCGTAGCGGGAGACCATCTCGACGCCGGCCGAGATGAAGACGTCGCCCTCGCCGGCCTTGATGGCGTGCAGGGCCATGCGGGAGGTCTGGAGGGAGGAGGAGCAGTACCGGGTGACGGTGCAGCCCGGCAGGTGGTCCATCCCCATCTGCACGGCGACGATGCGGCCGAGGTTGTGGCCCTGCTCGCCGCCGGGCAGGCCGCAGCCGAGCATCAGGTCGTCGATGTCCTTCGGGTCCAGCTCGGGGACCTTGGCCAGGGCGGCCTGGACGATCGTGGCGGTGAGGTCGTCCGGGCGGAGGTCCTTGAGGGAGCCCTTGACGGCGCGGCCGATGGGGGAGCGGGCGGCTGAGACGATCACGGCTTCGGGCATCACGGCTCCATTGACGTACCGGGTGGTCTGGCTGGGCTGTCTGGGAAGTTACCCGTACGTATGGCCCGGGTCACGGGTGTGGCGGTGTGACCCTGACCGCAGTTTTCTAAGCGCTTGCTTTTCCGGCTCCGGGGCTTTCCTTTCCTCAGCTCGACGGTGCGGCGGGAGCCGGTTCCTGCTCGGGTACCCGCCGGCGCCTGCGGCGCTTCAGCAGCGCCCACGGCCCCCTCGGGCCGCTCGGCATGGCGGCCGTGACCTCCGTACCCGCCTCGGACGCGGCCTCCGCCGCCGCCCGGGCGACCGGCAGGAAGCCCTCGCGGCGGGAGGCGTCCGGGCGCTCCTCCTCGGCCGGCCACAGGCCGAGGGAGGCGCAGACGGTCGGCAGGACCGCCATCGCCGCCGTCGCGTAGCCCTCGGCGGAGGGGTGGTAGCTGTCCGGGCCGAACAGCTCGCGCGGGTTCGCGGCGAACTCGGGGCCGAGCAGGTCGCCCAGGGACACGGTGCGGCCGCCCTGTTCGACGGCTCCGATCGTCTGGGCGGCCGCCAGCTGGCGCGAGGCCCGTCGGGCCAGCCAGCGCAGGGGTTGCTGGACCGGCTCGATCGTGCCCAGGTCGGGGCAGGTGCCGACCACGACCTCGGCACCGGCCGTGCGCAGCCGCCGCACCGCCGAGGACAGGTGGCGGACCGAGCGGGTCGGGGGCATGCGGTGGGTGACGTCGTTCGCGCCGACCATGATCACGCAGATGTCGGGGACGGGATCGGGGTCGGCCAGCACCAGGGCCACCTGGCGGTCCAGGTCGTCCGAGCGGGCCCCGGGTGTCGCCACCGTGCGCAGCTCCACCGGGCGTTCCGCCAGCGCCGCGAGGCCCGAGGCCAGCAGCGCTCCCGGGGTCTGCCCGGCCCGGTGCACACCCTGGCCTGCGGCCGTGGAGTCACCCAGCATCGTCAGCCGCAGCGGCGCTTCACCGGGGACGTCGTACGTACGGCCGTACCGGCCGTCGGCGTTCGGCACATGGGGCGACATGCCGTTGCCCACCCGGCGCCGCGCCAGCTGCACCTCCGCCAGCACCAGTCCCACGGCGGCCGCCCCGGCCAGCCCGATCCCGCCACCGCCGTACGCGGCACCCGCCGCGATCCGCCGGGCCACCCGCGCCCTCGACATGCTCGTCATGCGTCGCCGCCACCTCCTCGAACCCGTACACCCAGTGCTTGCCCCGTACGGACCGTCGCCCAATCTCAACAGCGAGTGAACGACCGTCATGGATGACCGGCAGGCCATAGGCTGGCGGCACCAACCAAGACCATTTCTGCGGCAACCGGAGACAACGGTGCAGTTCCACGACTCGATGATCAGTCTCGTCGGCAACACCCCGCTGGTGAGGCTCAACAGCGTGACCCAGGGCATCAGGGCGACCGTCCTGGCCAAGGTGGAGTACTTCAACCCCGGCGGGTCCGTGAAGGACCGCATCGCCCTGCGCATGATCGAGGCGGCCGAGGAGAGCGGCGCGCTCCAGCCGGGCGGCACGATCGTCGAGCCGACCAGCGGGAACACCGGCGTGGGTCTCGCCATCGTGGCGCAGCAGAAGGGGTACAAGTGCATCTTCGTGTGCCCCGACAAGGTGAGCACCGACAAGATCAATGTGCTGCGCGCGTACGGCGCCGAGGTCGTCGTCTGCCCGACCGCCGTGGACCCCGAGCACCCGGACTCCTACTACAACGTCTCCGACCGGCTGGTCCGTGAGACGCCCGGGGCCTGGAAGCCCGACCAGTACTCCAACCCGAACAACCCCCTCTCCCACTACCACTCCACCGGCCCCGAGCTGTGGGAGCAGACGGAGGGGAAGATCACCCACTTCGTGACGGGCGTGGGCACCGGCGGCACCATCTCCGGGACCGGGCGCTACCTGAAGGAGGTCAGCGACGGCAAGGTGAAGGTCATCGGCGCCGACCCCGAGGGGTCCGTCTACTCCGGCGGCTCCGGGCGGCCGTACCTCGTCGAGGGCGTCGGTGAGGACTTCTGGCCCACCGCCTACGACCGCACCGTCGCGGACGAGATCGTCGCCGTGTCCGACAAGGACTCCTTCCAGATGACCCGCCGCCTGGCCAAGGAGGAGGGCCTGCTGGTGGGCGGCTCCTGCGGCATGGCGGTCGTCGCCGCGCTGGAGGTCGCCGAGCGGCTCGGCCCGGACGACGTCGTCGTGGTCCTGCTGCCGGACAGCGGCCGCGGCTACCTCAGCAAGATCTTCAACGACGAGTGGATGGCCGACTACGGCTTCCTGGAGGACACGGGTCCGAGCGCCCGCGTCGGTGACGTGCTCGCCGACAAGGAGGGCGACCGCATGCCGTCCCTCGTCCACATGCACCCGGAGGAGACCGTCGGCCAGGCCATCGACGTGCTGCGCGAGTACGGCGTCTCGCAGATGCCGGTCGTCAAGCCGGGCGCGGGCCACCCCGACGTGATGGCGGCCGAGGTCGTCGGCTCGGTCGTGGAGCGCGAGCTGCTGGACGCGCTGTTCAGCAAGAGCGCCTCGCTGGAGGACCCGCTGGAGAAGCACATGTCCGGCCCGCTGCCCCAGGTCGGCTCCGGCGAACCCGTCGCCGACCTGATGGCCGTCCTCGGCAAGGCGGACGCGGCGATCGTCCTCGTCGAGGGCAAGCCGACAGGTGTGGTCAGCCGGCAGGACCTGCTGTCCTTCCTCGCCCGCTCCGCGAAGTGACGGCGAACGGCAGGTGAACCACCCGTTGACCGTGCGTACTTGCCGTTCGTCCGCGATCTTCGCGGACTTCGCGGAAGTGGTACGAGCGCGTCACGTTCGCGCAGCACCCGCTTAACACGAGTCCTGCACATTGGTGGGTGTCGGCAGGGCGGGAGCGGCTCCCCGCCCCGGCCGGCGCCGTTGGCGTCAAGGACCTCCGGAGCGGCTCCCGGACCTCCACCGACGTCACAGACGCGCAAGCCCGGCCTGACCAGGCCCGCGTCTCTCGCGGGGACCGCCGTCGTCCCGCCCCCCGTCAAGGGGGTGCGGCGGTCCCCGCGCACATCTTCTCCCGGTGCCCGTGAGAGCGCCGGCTGCGGCGGGTGGCAGGACCCCCGCATGCCCCTGCCTCGGCAGGACGGCCTGTCCCGGCGTGTGCGCCGACCTGAGCATCGCCGACCTGGGCTTCGCCGACTACGCCGACGCCTCAGGCACGTTCCGGGGGATCAGGGGACGGCTGAGGTCCAACTCCCCAGCAGGGCCAGGCGCTCCGCCGTCTCCGAGCCGGGCTGCGGCGCGTACGCCACGATCGTCTGGTCCGGGGCGGCCGGGATCCTGAGGGTCTCGAACGGGAGGGTCAGCAGACCCGCGACCGGGTGCCGGACCTGCTTCACGCCGTGGTCGCAGGGCTTGACCAGGTGGTCGGCCCACAGGCGGCGGAAGTCGGCGCTGGCGCGGGAGAGTTCACCGACGAGGTCGCCCATGGCGGGGTCGTCCGGGTGGTGGCCCGCGCTGAGGCGGAGGTGGGCGACCGTCTGGGAGGCGATCGCCGGCCAGTCCGGGTGGAGGTCGCGGGCGGCGGGGTCGAGGAAGACGCGGCGGGGCAGGTTGAGGTCGCCCAGGGACCTGTCACTGAAGCCGACCACGGCGTCACCGAGGGCGTTCCAGGCGAGAACGTTCATGCGGTGGTCCAGGACGTAGGCCGGGTTGCGGTCCATGCCGTCCAGGATCAGCTGGACACCCGGACGTACCCGGGAGGCGGCCGGGGCCTCCCGCGGCGCGGACTCCCGGGACGCGGCCGGACCGCCCTCGGCCCGCCGACGGGGCCGGGCCACCGCCCGCAGGTACTCGTGCTCCGCCTCGTCCAGCCGCAGCACCCGCGCGACCGCGTCCAGCACGGCGTCCGAGACTCCCCCGGACTTCGTCCGGGAGGGGCCCCCAGGCCCCCTGCCCTGCTCGAGACGGATGTAGTAGTCGACGCTCACCCCGGCGAGCTGCGCCACCTCCTCACGGCGCAGACCCGGGACACGGCGGCGGCCGTACGAGGTCAGCCCCACCTCCTCCGGCTGGATACGGGCGCGGCGCGAGCGCAGGAAGTCTCCCAGTTCTCCGTCCATGGGTCCGAGCCTAGGCGGCCCGGGGCCGGCGAGCCTGGTACTGCCGGACCCAGGAAAAGCGGCGCCCTGGGTACGGCCGCCGGGGGAGCCGAGGGTGGTGGACGAGGCCGGGGAGACGCCCCGGCCACCACCGAGGGGACACTCCATGCCGTACGAGAACCTGGCCGGCCGTACCGCCGTCGTCACCGGTGCCGCGAGCGGGATCGGTGAGGCCGTCGCCGTGCTGCTGGCCGCGCAGGGCGCACGGGTGGCGCTGCTCGCCCGGCGTGAGGAACGGCTGGCGGCGCTCGCCGGGAAGATCCGCGCCGACGGCGGGCAGGCCCTGGCCGTCGTCGCGGACGTCACCGACGAGGCGTCCGTGACCGACGCCGCCGACCGGATCCACGCCGAGTACGGGCCCGTCGACCTGGTCGTCAACTCCGCCGGCGTCATGCTGCCGCACCCCGTCGACGCCCGGCGCGCCGACGAGTGGCAGCGGATGCTCGACACCAACGTCGCCGGAGTGCTGCGGATCACCGGCGCCTTCACCGGTGACCTGGTGGGCGCGGCCGCGGACGGCCGTACGGCCGACATCGTGAACATCTCGTCCGTCGCCGCGCACGTCAGCTTCCCGAACTACGCGGTGTACGGCGCGACCAAGGCCGCCGTCACCCATCTGTCGCAGGCCCTGCGCTCCGAGTTCGGGCCGCGGGACGTCCGGGTCACCAACATCGAGCCCGGGATCGTCGAGAGCGAGCTGCGGACGCACATCGAGGACGCGGAACTGGCACGGCAGGTGGCGGGCATGGTGGACGAGGTGGGCGCGCTGTCCGCCGAGGAGCTCGCCGACCTGGTGGCCTACGTGACCAGCCGCCCGCGCCGGGTCAACCTGCGGCAGATCGTCGCGCTGCCGACCCGCCAGGTCTGAACGGCGTGTGCCCGCTCAGTCCTCCCAGTCGCTGTTCCGGGAGGACTGGCGGCGGCCGCCGAACAGGCCCGGGTTGGTGCGGGCGGCCTGTACGACGTTGACGCCGACGATGCCCGCCCAGGCGGCGAGCAGGCCGGGGAGATGGGCCAGGCCCCCGCCGATCGCGGACAGCGGCACCGCCAGGACCAGGGAGACGATGCCGAAGCCGAAGCGTTCGCCCCAGGAGTCCGTGGCCCCCGGCGACCGGGAGTCCCGGGTCGTCTGCATCTGCTGCTCGGCGAGCTGCCGGCGCACCCGGCGCTCCACCGCGCCGTCGATCCGCTGGTCGACCTTCTCCAGGAACGAGTCGACCAGCGCGGACTCGTAATCCTCGCCCAGATCCCTGCGCGCGTGCAGGGTGGCGTCGAGTTCCTTCTTCAGGTCGGTGTCCCGCGCGTCCATTCCGGTCATGCCACTCACCGTAGAAAGCCGGGGCGCCGGACGCACTGGGGTTAGCCCCCCTCTCCGGGCGGGGGCCTGCCGGGCGCGCTGACGGGCGGCGTCAGCGGCGCGTTTCCGATGGGTCGGATCCGGAGTCTCCCTTCACCCTCTTACATACCCCCCACGGGTATGTTACGGTCCCACTCAAGGTACCCCCCAGGGGTATATCAGAGAAGGGACGAACCCATGTCTGCCGTCAATCCCCGGCGCTGGTGGGCACTGGTCGTGCTCGCTGCCGCTCAGTTCATGGTCATCATGGACACGTCAATCATCGGGGTGGCGCTCCCCGAGATGCAGAAGGACCTCGGCTTCTCGCAGGGTGAGTTGCAGTGGGTCTTCAACGCCTACGTCATCGCCTTCGGCGGACTGCTGCTGCTCGGCGGCCGCCTCTCCGACCTGCTCGGTGCCCGCAAGATCTTCAACACCGGCTGGGTCGTGCTGATCGCCGGCTCGGTCGTCGCGGCCGCCGCGCAGACGGCGTGGGTGGAGGTCGTCGGCCGTGCCGTTCAGGGCGTGGGCGGCGCGCTGATCGCACCGTCGGCCATGACGCTGCTGATGATGCTCTTCGCGCACGACCCGAAGGAGCTCGGCAAGGCCATGGCGCTCTACGGCGCCGCCGCGCCCGCGGGCGGCACGGCCGGTGTGTTCCTCGGCGGAGTGTTCACCGAGTGGCTGAGCTGGCCGTGGATCTTCATCATCTACGTACCGATCGGCGTCGCCACCCTGGCGGCCACCCGGCTCCTGCCCGCCGTCGGCAGCCGTCGCGGTGCCGTCGACGTGCTCGGAGCCGCCGCGGTCACCGCAGGCCTGGCGCTCGCGGTCTTCGCCATCGTCCGCGCGCCGGAGGCCGGCTGGACCTCCACCGGGACCGTGCTTCAGCTGGCCGGTGCCGCCGCGCTGCTCGTGCTGTTCTTCGTGATCCAGAAGACGGTGCGCGAGCCGCTGATGCCGCTCGGCATCTGGCGCGTCCCGCGGCTCGGCTCGGCCAACCTCGCGATGACCCTGCTCGGTGCCGCGTGGATCCCGATGTGGTACTTCCTCAACCTGTACCTCCAGCAGGTCCTCGGCTACGGGGCGTTCGCCTCCGGAGCCGCGCTGCTGCCGATGACCGGTCTGCTGATGATCTTCATGACGGCGATCACGGCGAAGCTGATGGCCAAGGTCGGCGCCAAGCCGCTGATCGGCGGCGGTCTGCTGGTCCTCGCCGCCGGGCTGCTGTGGCTGTCCGCCGTCGAGCCCACCGGCACCTTCGCGGTGGACGTCCTGCCCGCCTCGCTGGTCGCCGCGCTCGGCATGTCGCTCGCCTACATCCCGGCGATGATGACCGCCATGTCCGGGGCTCCGCAGGAGCAGGCGGGCCTGGCGTCCGGCATCGTCAACACCACCTACCAGGTGGGCTCCGCACTGGGCCTCGCGGCGCTGACCGCGGTGGCCACGTCGCAGGGCGCCGGCCAGTTGGGCAACCTGCCCGCGCTGACGGACGGCTTCAGTGCCGCGTTCGTCTGGGCCGCCGTCATCGCGGCAGTGGGCGGGCTGATCACCCTGCTGGTGATGCGCGGCGACAAGGCGGCCGCCGCACCGCAGGCCGACGCCGCCCCCGCGGCGCGGGGCGAGCGGGCCGGCGTCTAGCGGCCGGCCAGTGGGCAGGTGGAGGAGTCGCACAACGCCGCCGTCCACCAGGACCAGAGAACCTCCGAAGGGCCGTCCGGCACCGGGCAACCGGGGCATCGGGCGGCCCTGAGCCCTGTCTGGAGAGGAGTACCAGTCTTGGACATGCAGACCCGTGCCGTGCACATCCTGAACGAGCCCGCGCCGAGCGGCAGCCGGCCCTTGAGCGTGCCCATCGTCCAGTCCTCGGCGTTCGCCTTCGACTCCGCAGACGCGCTGGCCGACGCCATGGCCGGGCCGGACGGCCCGTACGTCTACTCGCGGCGCGGCAATCCGACCGTGCGGTCCCTGGAGCGCACGCTCGCCGCGCTGGAGGGAGGAGCCGCCGCCATCGCCTTCGCGTCTGGAATGGGGGCGATCAGCGGGGTGCTGCTCTCGCTTCTGCGGCCAGGGGACCACGTGGTCGCGCAGCGCTGCCTGTACGGCGGAACGTACGCCGTGCTCGCGGACCTCGCGGCGCGCTACGGCATCGAGGTGGAGTACGTACGAGGCGACGACACGGCCGAGTTCGAGCGGCTCGTGCGGCCCACCACTCGCGTGCTGCACCTCGAGACCATCGCCAATCCGACCGGGCTGGTGCCCGACCTCCCCGGCCTGCTGTCGGCCGCCCGGCGGCACGGTGTCGTGAGCGTGGTGGACAACTCCCTCGCGTCGCCCGTGCTGTGCCGTCCCGTGGAGCACGGCGCCGACGTGGTGGTGCACTCGACGACCAAATACCTGGCGGGTCACTCCGACGTACTGGGCGGGGTCGCCGTCTTCGCCGACGTGGAGCTGCGCGACCGGGTGTGGCCGCGCACGGTCGAACTAGGCGCCTGCGCCGACCCGTTCGCGGCCTGGCTGACCCTGCGCGGGCTGCCGTCGCTGCCGCTGCGGATGCGGCAGCACTGCGCGGGCGCACAGCTCCTGGCCGGCCGCCTCGCGGAGCACGAGCAGGTCACCGCCGTGCACTGGCCCTGGCTGCCCGGACACCCCTCGTACGACCTGGCGCGCAAGGTGCTGTCCGGAGGCGGCGGCATGGTCTCGTTCGAGCTCGCCGGCGGTCGGGCGGCCGGCCGCGCGTTCATCGAGCGGGTGCGCCTCGCCCGGCTCGCGCTCTCGCTGGGCGGAGTGGAGACGCTGGTCGCCCACCCGGCGTCGACATCGCACCGGGAGCTCGGCGAGGAGGCCCTGGCGGCGGCCGGTATCGGCGCCGGGACGGTGCGGATGTCGGTGGGCATCGAGCACCCGGACGACCTGTGGAGAGACGTCGAACAAGCCTTGGCGGGCAGTTTGGTTCGGTCGTAGATTTGGATTGACAAAATAAACGGCTCATTCGTAGATTGGAGTACGTAAAGAGAATCTTCTCTCCGGATCCAGGGGGGCGTCATGCGCTACTTCGAGGACTTCCGCACCGGTGACATCCACGAGCTCGGCACTGTCACCGTCACCGAGGAGGAGGTGCTGGAGTTCGCGAGGCGCTACGACCCGCAGCCCTTCCACACCGACCCGGAGCTCGCGAAGCAGTCGCCCTTCGGAGGGCTGATCGCCAGCGGCTTCCACACCTCGGCGCTCTTCATGCGGCGCTACGTCGACGGGCTCCTCGCCTACAGCGCCTGCGTCGGATCACCGGGCATCGACGAGGTCCGCTACCACCGGCCCGTGCGTCCGGGCGACGTCCTCACCGCGCGTATCCGGATCCTGGGATCGCGCCCCTCGTTCGGCAATCCCGCCACCGGCATCGTCCAGCCGCGCTGCGAGCTGGTGGCCCCCGACGGGACGGCCGTGTTCAGCATGGTCCTGCACAGCATCTTCCGGCGGCGCCCTGCCGACTCCTCCGCCGAATCCCCCGCGTCGATGTCCGCGGCGGAGGACCCGGTCCCCTGTGCACGAGAGCGCTGAACACGGCCGTCCGCACACACCCCGCTCCACCTCCGCTTCCCAAGCGCTTCCCGAAGGGAGACCTCCTGTGGAGGCCGTATCCCGCACTGCCCAGTGGACCGCCGCCGCGCGGGCACTGGAGACCGAGCGTGAGGACCGGCTGTTCGCCGATCCCTACGCCCGCACGGTCGCCGGCACCGTCGGCTTCGAGCTGCTCGAGCGCTACGCGGGCGCAGGCACCGTGCCGTTCCTCGCCATCCGCACCACCTACCTGGACCGCGCCATCGGCCGCGCGATGCGGGAGCGGGCGATCCGCCAGGTCGTGTTCCTCGCGGCCGGTATGGACACCCGCTACTACCGGCTCGACTGGCCCACGGGCGTCACCGTCTACGAACTCGACCGGCCCGCACTGCTCGAGACCAAGGCGGCCATGCTCGCCGACGAGCCGGAGCCGGCCGGCCGCCAACGCCGCACCGTCGCCGTCGACCTCACCCAGGACTGGACCGGCCCGCTGAAGGAAGCGGGCTGGCGCTCGGAGCAGCCCACGCTGTGGGTGGTCGAGGGCCTGCTCTTCTTCCTGCCCGAGGACGCCGTGCGCACCCTGATCACGAGCCTGTGGCAGCACAGCGCGCCGGGCTCCGTCCTCCTCGGCGACGTCATCAGCAAGGCGGCCCTGGAGAACCCGCTCTCGCGGCCCTTCATGAAGGTGCTCGAAGAGGACGGCAACCCCTGGCTGTTCGGCACCGAGGAGCCCGAGCGGCTGCTCACCTCCTGCGGCTGGACGGTGCGCGAGGTCAGGCAGCCGGGGGAGGACGGCGCCGACTTCGGCCGCTGGCCCTACCCCGTGCCCCCGCGTGAGGTACCCCGCGTGCCGCGGTCCTTCCTGTTCACCGCGACCCGAGACGAGGCCACGTCATGACCGACCCGACCGGTGCCCCGAGCGCCGACCCCACCACCGCTTTCCACCAGCGCCTCATCGACGACGCCGCAGCCGCCGTCCGCGGCCTGACCGTCTCCCTCGGCGAGCGGCTCGGCCTGTACCGCGCCCTCGCCGAGCACGGCCCGCTCACCCCCGCTGAGTTGGCCGAGCACGCCGGCGTCACCGCGCGGTACGCGCAGGAGTGGCTGCACGCCCAGCTCAGCGCCGACTACGTGGAACGCCACCCGTCGTCCGACAAGTACACCCTGCCCGAGGCGCACGCCTCCGTCCTCGCCGACGCCGGGTCCGCCACGTACGCCGCGGGATTCTTCACCGCGCTGAAGGCGCTCTACGCCACCGAGGACCTGCTGGTCGACGCCTACCGCACCGGCGAGGGCGTGGGCTGGGCCGAGCACGACCCGGCGCTCGACACCGGCATGGGCAGCTTCTTCCAGCCCACCTACCGGCACCGGCTGCTGCCCGACTGGCTGCCCGCGCTGGAAGGCGTCACCGAGAAGCTGGCGAACGGCGGCAGCGTCGCCGACATCGGCTGCGGCGTGGGACACACCACCCTGCTCATCGCCAAGGCCTACCCGCGGGCCAGGGTGTACGGCTTCGACTACTCGGAGGAGGCCGTCGCCATCGCCCGGCAGCTCGCCGACGACGCGGGCCTGTCCGAGCGCGTCGTCTTCGAGACCGCGTCCGCCGACGACTACCCGGGCAGCGGCTACGACCTGGTCACCTTCTTCAACTGCCTGCACGACATGGGCGATCCGGTCGCCGCCGCCCAGCACGTCCACAAGTCCCTGGACCAGGACGGCACCTGGATGCTCGTCGAGTCCAACGTCTCGCCCGCCGACATCGACACCCGCACACCGGCGGCCCGCATGTTCATGTCGCTGTCCGCCGTGATGTGCCTGCCCGTCGCCGTCGCCCAGCGCGGCCCGCACGCCCTCGGCAACCACTCCGGCGAGAAGGCGTTCCGCGCCATCGCGGAAGAGGCCGGCTTCACCCGCTGGCGGCGCGCGACCGAGACCCCGGTCAACGCCGTGTACGAAGTCCGGCCCTGAGCAGCTCACCGCGTCCGGTCCCGACCCGCCCGCGTAAGGAGAGACCATGGCCGCCACGGCCCTGCCCGTCACCGACCGCTTCCTCGAAGTCCTCGAACGGCTCAGCGAGAAGTCCATCGAGGACTACTACAACCCGTACCAGCAGTTCGAGTGGCCCGAGAAGCTCGACGAGAACCGCCTGTGGATGAGCCCCGAGCTGCTCACCCCCTACGGCACCCCGTACTTCGACGAGCTCGGCGAGGAGACCCTGCACCGGCTGTCCAAGTGGGAGTCCATCAACTTCTACAGCCTGAACGTGCACGGCATCCGCGAACTGCTCATCGAGGTCGTGGGCCGCATCCACATGCCCGGCTTCGAGGTGCCGTCCGACTTCTTCCACCACTTCATCGGCGAGGAGAACGAACACATGTGGTTCTTCGCCGAGTTCTGCCGCCGCTACGGCGGCAAGATCTACGCCTCGACCGCCATGCGCGCCGACTCGGCGTGGGAACCCGAGGTCGAGAACTTCCTCGTCTTCGCCCGCATCCTGTTCTTCGAGGAGCTGGTCGACCACTACAACGCGCGGATGGCGCAGGACGGGACGCTCTGCGACACCATCCGCCAGGTCAACCGCATCCACCACCAGGACGAGTCCCGGCACATCGCCTTCGGGCGCGAGCTGGTCTCGCTGCTGTTCACCCGGATGCGCGACGCGGTGGGCGAGGAGCGGCTGCGCGAGGTGGAGAGCTACCTCAAGCGGTACGTCGTCTTCAGCGTCAACTCCCTCTACAACCCGCACGTCTACCGCGACGCCGGCGTCGCCGACCCGCTCGGTCTGCGCAACGCCCTCGTCGCCGACGAGCGCCGGCGCGCGCACGAGCGCAAGGCCATCCGCAAGCCGCTCGCCTTCTTCCTCAAGACCGGGATCTTCTCCGACGACACGCTGCCGGTCATCTGACCCGAGAGGTGGTCAACCACCGTGTCCCACACCACGTTCACAGCCCCGCGGTCTTCACCGGGTTCACCCCGGGAAGCCCGCGGCCTGCCCTCCCTCGGACCGGAGGGCACCGCCCTGCTGCGGCTGCTCGACGACACCTTCGAAAGGTGGGGAGTGGCTGCCGGAGCACGCCCCATGACCATGCCCCCGCTGCTGCCGGCCGCGGATCTGCGGCGCCTGGACTACTACGAGAACTTCCCGCACCAGGCCGTCGTCGCCACCGCGATCGAGGTGGACCGGCGCGGTGAGTTCTGTGCCGAGACCGGATGCTTTCCCTGCTCCACTCTGCAACCCGCCGACCTCGGCCTGCCCTCCGCGTCCTGCTACGCGGTCTACCTCGACCACGAAGGCCGCGAGGTGGCGGACGACACCCTCGTCACCGTCGTCGGCTGGTGCTTCCGCAAGGAGGAGCGTTACGAGGGGCTCAGGCGCCAACTCGGCTTCCGCATGCGGGAGATCGTGGCCCTCGGCAGCCGCGAGCACGCCGAGAACCACCTGTGCGACTCCAGCGACCGCATCACCGCCTTCGCCCGGGCGCTGGACCTGCCGCTGCGCAAGGAAGCCGCCTGCGACCCCTTCTACGACAAGGGCGGCTCCAAAGCGGTGCTCCAGCGGCTGTCACCCGTCAAACACGAGTTCCTCTACGAGGACCTGGCGATCGCCTCCGTCAACACCCACCGCAACTTCTTCGGCGACCGCTGCTCCATCACCCTCGCCGGCACCGGCGGACCGGCCTTCACCAGCTGCGTCGCCTTCGGTCTCGAGCGCTGGCTGTCCGCACTCACCCGGCGGCACGGCAGCTGGGCCGCCGCCACGGAGGCCGTCCACGCGGCCAGGGACCGTCTCTCCCCGGTCGGACCGGGGGTGTGACGTGCCGGCCCACCCCACCGCCGCAGGCGGCGGCCCGGGCTGGGCGAACCTCGGCATGGACATCGTGTCCGTCAAGCGCGTCCGTCGGCTCCTCGACGACCACGGCGAGGGGTTCTTCGAGCGGATGCTGGACCCCGGAGAACTCGCCGACTGCCGCACGTCCGGCGGGCTTGATCTGCTCAGTCTCTGCGGCCGGATCGCGGCCAAGGAGGCGGCGTTCAAGACACTGCGGGTCCGGGGCCGGTTCCTGCCGTGGCGGGACATCGTGGTGCGCCGCTCGGACGGCGGCTGGCCGCTCGTCGAACTGCGGCGCGGCGCCGCCGACATGGCGGCACAGTCCGGCATCACGGACATCACGGTGAGCATCAGCCACGACGTGGACTACGCGGTGGCCGTGGCCGCCCCCATCCTCGGCGATCCCTCCGGCCCGAGGCCGTGAGACGCCTGCCCACCCACGTGTACACAGCAATGTGAGGAGCACACCCATGAGCGAGGCACTGCAGCAGGTCAAGGACTGGATCCTCAAGCGCCACCCGGACCGCGAGGACATCCCGGGCGACCTGGACCTGATCGAGAACCGCCTCATCGACTCGCTGTCCTTCGTCGAGTTCGTCTTCCTGCTGGAGCAGCACAGCGGCCGCCCCATCGAGATGGAGACCCTGGAGGTCGACGCCATCCGCACCCTCGACGCGATCGACGCCAACTTCTTCCGTGCGGGGGTGAAGTGAGATGGGCCGGAGGCTCTTCACCTCCGAATCGGTCACCGAGGGCCATCCCGACAAGATCGCGGACCGGATCAGCGACACCGTCCTGGACGCGCTGCTCGCCCAGGACCCGGCCGCGCGCGTCGCCGTCGAGACCCTGATCACCACGGGGCAGGTGCACATCGCGGGCGAGGTCACCACGACCGCCTACGCCCCCGTCGCCCAGCTCGTGCGCGACGCGATCCTCGAGATCGGCTACGACTCCTCCGCGAAGGGCTTCGACGGGGCGTCCTGTGGTGTGTCGGTGTCGATCGGATCCCAGTCCCCGGACATCGCGCGGGGGGTGGACTCCGCGTACGAGGCCCGGACCGAAGGCGGCGGGGACGAGCTGTCCCGGCAGGGCGCCGGCGACCAGGGCCTGATGTTCGGGTACGCCTGTGACGACACCCCCGAGTTCATGCCGCTGCCGATCCACCTCGCGCACCGGCTGGCGCAGCGGCTGACCGAGGTCCGCAAGAACGGAACGTGCCCCTACCTGCGACCGGACGGCAAGACACAGGTCACCATCGAGTACGACGGCGACTGGCCGGTCCGTCTGGACACCGTCGTCGTCTCCTCCCAGCACGCCCCCGACATCAACCTGGACGGTCTCCTGGCCCCGGACATCCGGGACCTCGTCGTCGAGCCCACGCTCAAGGCGCTGGCCGAACAGGGCCTGAGTCTGGAGAGCGACGGTTACCGGCTGCTGGTCAACCCCACCGGGCGGTTCGAGATCGGCGGGCCCATGGGCGACGCCGGCCTGACCGGCCGCAAGATCATCATCGACACCTACGGCGGCATGGCCCGCCACGGAGGCGGCGCCTTCTCCGGCAAGGACCCCTCCAAGGTGGACCGCTCGGCGGCGTACGCGATGCGCTGGGTCGCCAAGAACGTCGTCGCCGCGGGCCTCGCCTCCCGCTGCGAGGTCCAGGTCGCCTACGCCATCGGCAAGGCCGAGCCCGTAGGCCTGTTCGTCGAGACCTTCGGCACCGAAGCCGTGCCGGTGGACCGCATCCAGGCCGCCATCACCGAAGTGTTCGACCTGCGGCCCGCCGCGATCATCCGCGACCTGGACCTGTTGCGGCCGATCTACGCCCGGACCTCGGCGTACGGCCACTTCGGGCGTGAACTCCCGGAGTTCTCATGGGAGGCCACGGACCGGGTCGACGCCCTGCTCAGGGCTGTGGGGGGCTGAGATGCGCATCGCTGTCACGGGCTCCATCGCCACCGACCATCTGATGTCGTTCCCGGGGAGTTTCACCGACCAGCTTCTGGCCGACCGCCTGGACCGTGTCTCCCTGTCCTTCCTCGCCGACCGGTTGGAGATCCGTCGCGGCGGCGTGGCAGCGAACATCTCCTTCGGCCTCGGGCTGCTCGGCATGCGGCCGGTACTCGTCGGCGCGGTCGGCGGCGACTTCGAGCCCTACCGGATATGGCTGAAGCAGCACGGGGTCGACACCGACTCCGTGCTGGTCAGCGCGGAGCAGCACACGGCACGCTTCGTGTGCACGACCGACCGGATGCAGAACCAGATCGCGACCTTCTACGCCGGCGCCATGGCGGAAGCCCGCCGGATCGACCTGCGGACGGTCGTGGAGCGGGTCGGCCGGCTCGGGCTGGTGATGGTCTCGCCCGACGACCCCGCGGCCATGCTCCGGCACACCCGGGCGTGCCGCTCCCTGGGCATCCCCTTCGCCTCCGACCCCTCCCAGCAGCTTGCACGCCTGAGCAGGAACGACGTCCTCGAACTGATCGACGGCGCACGCTGGCTGTTCACCAACGAGTACGAGGCCGCGCTCCTCCAGGACCGTACGGGTCTGACCGCGCCGGAGATCCTGCGCCGCGTCGGCTGCTGGGTCACCACGCACGGAGCAGCGGGCGTCCGGATCCGGAGGGAGGGGCGCCAGGCCCTGGCCGTTCCCGCGGTCGAGGTGGCGGGCGTCGTGGATCCCACAGGAGTCGGTGACGCCTTCCGCGCGGGCTTCCTCGCGGGTGCGGCGTGGGGCGTGCCGGAGAAGTGCGCCGCCCAACTCGGCTGCGTCCTGGCCGCCACGGTCCTGGACTACGTCGGGACGCAGGAGTACCGCCTGTACCGCGATGCGCTGCTCGCGCGGCTGCGGTCCACCTACGGAGTGGGGTGCGCCGCGCACCTCGTGGCTCATCTGCGGGGGCTGTCGTGACGGGAACGCGCGGCGAAGATCTGAGGACGGCGCTCGCCACCCGTGTGGTGGTGGCGGACGGGGCGATGGGCACCATGCTCCAGGCCCAGGACCCCACCCTGGAAGACTTCCAGGGCTTGGAGGGCTGCAACGAGATCCTGAACGTGACGCGGCCGGACATCGTCCGGTCGGTCCACGACGCGTACTTCGCCGTGGGCGTCGACTGCGTGGAGACCAACACGTTCGGCGCGAACCTCGCCGCCCTGGGGGAGTACGGGATCGCCGAGCGGACCTCCGAACTGTCGGAGGCCGGCGCCCGGATCGCCCGCGAGACGGCCGACGAGTACGCCGCCCGTGACGGGCGACCGCGCTGGGTGCTGGGCTCGATGGGGCCCGGTACGAAGCTGCCCACGCTGGGCCACATCGCCTTCCACGCGATCCGGGACGCCTACCAGCAGAACGCCGAGGGCCTGCTCGCCGGCGGCGCGGACGCGCTTCTCGTGGAGACGACGCAGGACCTGCTTCAGACCAAGGCCTCCGTCATCGCCGCCCGCCGGGCCATGGAAGCCACCGGCCACGCCGTACCTCTGATCGTGTCGGTCACCGTCGAGACGACCGGCACGATGCTGCTCGGCTCCGAGATCGGCGCGGCGCTGACCGCCCTGGAGCCGCTCGGCATCGACATGATCGGTCTGAACTGCGCGACCGGCCCAGCGGAGATGAGCGAGCACCTGCGCCACCTGTCCCGCCACTCCCGCGTGCCGCTGTCCTGCATGCCCAATGCGGGGCTTCCGGTGCTCACCAAGGACGGGGCGCACTACCCCCTGACCGCTGTGGAGCTGGCGGATGCGCAGGAGACGTTCGTCCGCGACTACGGCCTGTCCCTGGTCGGCGGCTGCTGCGGCACGACGCCCGAGCACCTGCGGCGGGTCGTGGAACGGGTGCGGGGCCTTGAGGTGCCGCCCCGAGATCCGCAGCCCGAGCCGGGTGCGGCGTCGTTGTACCAGTCGGTGCCGTTCCGGCAGGACACCGCGTACCTGGCGATCGGTGAGCGGACGAACGCCAACGGGTCGAAGAAGTTCCGTGAGGCCATGCTGGAGGGCCGCTGGGACGACTGTGTGGAGATGGCCCGGGAGCAGATCCGTGAGGGCGCGCACATGCTCGACCTGTGCGTGGACTATGTCGGCCGGGACGGTGTGGCCGACATGGAGGAGTTGGCCGGGCGTTTCGCCACCGCTTCGACGCTGCCGATCGTGCTGGACTCCACCGAGGTGGAGGTGATCCGGGCCGGTCTGGAGAAGCTCGGCGGCCGGGCGGTGATCAACTCGGTGAACTACGAGGACGGCGACGGTCCGGAGTCGCGTTTCGCGAAGGTCACGCAGCTGGCGCGGGAGCATGGTGCCGCGCTGATCGCGCTGACGATCGACGAGGAGGGCCAGGCCCGCACGGCGGAGAAGAAGGTCGAGATCGCCGAGCGGCTGATCGAGGACCTGACCGGGAACTGGGGCATTCACGAGGAGGACATCCTCGTCGACTGTCTGACGTTCACCATCTGCACCGGTCAGGAGGAGTCCCGCAAGGACGGCATCGCGACGATCGAGGGCATCCGTGAGCTGAAGCGGCGCCGTCCGAGGGTGCAGACCACGCTGGGCCTGTCGAACATCTCCTTTGGTCTGAACCCGGCCGCCCGCATGCTGCTGAACTCGGTGTTCCTGGACGAGTGTGTGAAGGCGGGCCTGGACTCGGCGATCGTGCACGCGTCGAAGATCCTGCCGATCGCCCGGTTCAGCGAGGAGGAGGTCCGGACGGCTCTGGACCTGGTCTACGACCGGCGCGCCGAGGGCTACGACCCGCTCCAGAAGCTGATGCAGCTGTTCGAGGGCGCGACGGCCAAGTCGCTGAAGGCGGGCAAGGCGGAGGAGCTGGCCGCGCTGCCGCTGGACGAGCGGTTGAAGCGGCGCATCATCGACGGTGAGCGCAATGGCCTGGAAGCCGATCTGGATGAGGCGCTTGAGTCCCGCCCGGCCCTGGACATCGTCAACGAGACGCTGCTGGAGGGCATGAAGGTCGTCGGTGAGCTGTTCGGTTCGGGGCAGATGCAGTTGCCGTTCGTGCTCCAGTCGGCCGAGGTGATGAAGACGGCCGTGGCCCATCTGGAACCGCACATGGAGAAGGTCGAGGGTGACGAGGCGGGCAAGGGCACGATCGTGCTGGCCACCGTGCGCGGTGACGTGCACGACATCGGCAAGAACCTGGTCGACATCATCCTGACCAACAACGGCTACAACGTCGTCAACCTCGGGATCAAGCAGCCGGTCTCGGCGATCCTGGAGGCCGCCGAGGAGCACCGGGCCGACGTCATCGGCATGTCCGGGCTGCTGGTCAAGTCCACGGTGATCATGAAGGAGAACCTGGAGGAGCTCAACACCCGGGGACTCGCCGCCCGCTTCCCTGTGATCCTCGGCGGCGCCGCCCTCACCCGCGCCTACGTCGAGCAGGATCTGCACGAGATCTACCGGGGCGAGGTCCGCTACGCCCGCGACGCCTTCGAGGGACTGCGCCTGATGGACGCCCTGATGGCGGTGAAGCGGGGGATCCCGGGAGCGGCTCTCCCCGAACTCAGACAGCGCCGCGTCAAGGCCGCCGCAGCGGTGCGGAACACGGAGCAACGGCCGCCGGAGAGCCCGCGGCGCTCGGACGTGGCCACCGACAACCCCGTGCCGACACCGCCGTTCTCCGGAACCCGCGTCGTCAAGGGCATCCCGTTGAAGGAGTACGCGTCCTGGCTGGACGAGGGCGCCCTGTTCAAGGGGCAGTGGGGCCTCAAGCAGGACATGATCGAACCCGTGGGGCGGCCCCGGCTGCGGATGTGGCTGGACCGGCTGCGGACCGAGAACCTTCTCGAAGCCGCGGTGGTGTACGGCTACTTCCCGTGCGTGTCGAAGGACGACGACCTGGTCATCCTCGACGAGTACGGCACCGAGCGCACCCGCTTCACCTTCCCCCGTCAGGACCGCGGCCGGCGCCTCTGCCTGGCCGACTTCTTCCGCTCGGAGGAGAGCGGCCAGGTCGACGTCGTGGGGCTCCAGATCGTCACCGTCGGCTCGCGGATCGGAGAGGCCACGGCCGAACTCTTCGAGACCGACGCCTACCGGGACTACCTGGAACTGCACGGTCTGTCCGTGCAGTTGGCCGAGGCCCTCGCCGAGTACTGGCACGGCCGTGTCCGCGCGGAACTCGGCATCGGCGCGCACGACCCGGCCGGCCTGGACGGCATGCTCCGGACCCAGTACCAGGGCTGCCGCTACTCGCTCGGCTACCCGGCCTGCCCCGCTCTCGGGGACCGCGCCAAGATCGCCGGCCTGCTGCGGCCGGAGCGGATCGGCGTGGAGCTCTCCGAGGAGTTCCAGCTCCACCCGGAGCAGTCCACGGACGCGATCGTCGTCCACCACCCCGAGGCGAGCTACTTCAGCGCGGGAGGCCGCCCATGACGACCGGCAGGACCACGTTCTCCTTCGAGTTCTTCCCTCCGAAGACCGCGAACGGAGAGCGCACCCTCTGGGAAGCGATCCGCCGGGTGGAGGCGCTGCGGCCCGACTTCGTGTCCGTGACGTACGGCGCCGGAGGTTCCTCCCGCGACCGCACCGTCGCCGTCACCCGGCGCATCGCCGCGGAGACCACCCTGCGTCCGGTCGCCCACCTCACCGCTGTCGGCCACTCGGTCGCCGAGCTGCGGCACATCATCGGCGCTTACGCGGACGCCGGCATCCGCGACGTCCTCGTCCTGCGCGGCGATCCGCCCGGCGACCCCCGGGGTGAGTGGATCCCGCACCCGGACGGCTTCGCCCACGCCTGCCAACTGGTCGAACTGGTCCGCTCGCTCGGTGACTTCACCATCGGTGTGGCCGCCTTTCCGGAAGGGCATCCCCGGTCACCGGATCCGGAGTCCGACCTCCGTCACTTCGTGGCCAAGTGCAAGGCCGGCGCGGACTACGCCATCACGCAGATGTTCTTCCACGTCGAGGACTATCTCCGGCTCCGGGACCGCGTGGCGGCCGCCGGCTGCGACACCCCGATCATCCCGGAGATCATGCCCGCCACCGACGTACGGCAGATCCGCCGCTTCGCCGAGCTCAGCGACGCCGCCTTCCCCGAAGACCTGGCCCACCGGCTCGAAGCCGCCCGGGACGACCCCGGTACCGCATACCGCATCGGCGTCGACCACGCCGTCGCCATGGCCGAGCGGCTCCTCGCCGAAGGCGCCCCCGGCCTGCACTACATCACCCTCAACCGTTCCACCGCGGCCCTCGACATCCACCGCACCGTCCAAGCCTCAAGGAGCCTCAGTGCCCGCTGACCGCCACACCCAGTCCCAGGACTTCAAGGTCGCCGACCTGTCCCTGGCCGAGTTCGGCCGCAAGGAGATCACCCTCGCCGAGCACGAGATGCCGGGCCTGATGGCGATCCGCGAGGAGTACGCCGAGGCCCAGCCGCTCAAGGGCGCCCGCATCACGGGCTCCCTGCACATGACCGTGCAGACGGCCGTACTCATCGAGACCCTGGTCGCCCTGGGGGCGAAGGTCCGCTGGGCCTCCTGCAACATCTACTCCACCCAGGACCACGCGGCCGCCGCCATCGCCGCAGCCGGCATCCCGGTGTTCGCCTGGAAGGGCGAGACGCTGGAGGAGTACTGGTGGTGCACGGAGCAGGCGCTGACGTGGCCGGACAGCCCCACCGGCGGTCCGAACATGATCCTGGACGACGGTGGTGACGCCAC
>NZ_BAAASE010000005.1:0-881766 GCF_039532725.1 Streptomyces coeruleofuscus | reverse complement strand
TTCATAGTGTTTCGGTGGTTATAGCGTAGGGGAAACGCCCGGTTACATTCCGAACCCGGAAGCTAAGCCTTACAGCGCCGATGGTACTGCAGGGGGGACCCTGTGGGAGAGTAGGACGCCGCCGAACTCCTTTTAGAGCTCTGGCTCTTGGGCGCACAGCCCAAGAGCCAGAGCTTTTTTGCGTTGAGGTAAGGTCAGGGAGCATCGTTGGCTCGTTTCCCACAGGAGGCCCCCGGGTGGAGGTTCAGGAGACTCGCGTCCAGACGGACCGTGTGCTCACCATCCCGAACATCCTCAGCATGGCGCGTCTCGTCGGCGTGCCCCTCTTCCTGTGGTTGATTCTGCGTCCTGAGTTCGGTGGGCCCCAGAGTGACGGTTGGGCCCTTCTGGTACTGGCCCTCAGCGGCGTCAGTGACTACCTGGACGGCAAGCTCGCCCGGCGCTGGAACCAGATCAGCAGCCTCGGCCGGCTTCTCGATCCCGCGGCTGACCGGCTCTATATCCTTTCGACTTTGGTCGGCCTCACCTGGCGAGAGATTCTGCCCCTCTGGTTGACCGCTGCACTTCTGGCGCGGGAGCTGGTGCTGCTGGTGATGGTGGGCATCCTCCGCCGGCACGGCTATCCGCCGCCCCAGGTGAACTTCCTGGGCAAGGCCGCCACCTTCAACTTGATGTATGCCTTCCCGCTGCTCCTGCTCAGTGACGGAAGTGGTTGGATCTCGTCACTGGCTGCTATTTTCGGATGGGCGTTCGCCGGATGGGGTACAACGCTGTACTGGTGGGCAGGAGTCCTCTACGTAGTACAAGTCCGCCGCCTGGTCCGTGCGGACGCCATGCCCGATTGAACTCGCGGATTGCTCCCACCGAAGCGGTGCGTTGGCCCGTGGTGCAAAAGTGCGGGACAATCCTCGCGGGGGAAGTCGGCTAGACCGTCGTCTCTTAGAGGAGGACGCTTCCGACATGAAGGCCGTCGTGATGGCCGGAGGCGAAGGCACGCGCCTTCGCCCCATGACCTCAAGCATGCCCAAGCCGCTCCTGCCCGTGGCCAACCGCCCGATCATGGAGCATGTGCTGCGGCTGCTCAAAAGGCATGGGCTCAACGAAACAGTCGTAACTGTCCAGTTCCTGGCCTCGCTCGTCAAGAACTACTTCGGTGACGGCGAAGAGCTCGGTATGGAGCTCACCTATGCCAATGAGGAGAAGCCACTCGGTACCGCCGGAAGCGTCAAGAATGCCGAAGAGGCGTTGAAGGACGATGCCTTCCTCGTCATCTCAGGCGATGCGCTGACGGATTTCGATCTCACCGAGCTCATCAATTTCCACAAGGAGAAGGGTGCGCTCGTCACGGTCTGTCTGACGCGTGTGCCCAATCCGCTGGAATTCGGCATCACCATTGTCGACGAGGAAGGCAAGGTGGAGCGCTTCCTCGAGAAGCCCACCTGGGGCCAGGTCTTCTCCGACACCGTGAACACCGGCATCTATGTGATGGAGCCCGAGGTCTTCGACTACGTCGAGCCCGATGTGCCCGTCGACTGGTCCGGCGATGTCTTCCCGCAGTTGATGAAGGAAGGCAAGCCGATCTACGGCTACGTGGCGGAGGGGTACTGGGAGGATGTCGGCACCCACGAGAGCTATGTGAAGGCGCAGGCCGACGTCCTGGAGGGCAAGGTCGACGTCGACATCGACGGGTTCGAGATCTCCGCCGGGGTGTGGGTCGCCGAGGGTGCCGAGGTACATCCTGACGCCGTGCTCCGCGGGCCCCTTTACATCGGGGACTACGCGAAGGTCGAGGCCGGAGCCGAAATCCGTGAGCACACCGTCGTGGGCTCCAACGTGGTCGTCAAGAGCGGCGCTTTTCTGCACAAGTCCGTCGTTCACGACAACGTCTACGTGGGGCCGCACAGCAATCTCCGTGGCTGTGTGGTCGGAAAGAACACCGACATCATGCGCGCGGCGCGGATCGAGGACGGGGCGGTCATCGGTGATGAGTGCCTGATCGGTGAAGAATCGATCGTTCAGGGCAATGTGCGGGTCTATCCGTTCAAGACCATCGAAGCCGGTGCCTTCGTCAATACGTCAGTCATCTGGGAATCCAGGGGACAGGCACACCTCTTCGGCGCCCGGGGCGTGTCCGGGATCCTCAACGTGGAGATCACGCCGGAGCTGGCGGTACGGCTCGCCGGCGCCTATGCGACGACGCTGAAGAAGGGCTCGACCGTCACCACGGCGCGCGACCACTCGCGTGGTGCCCGTGCGCTGAAGCGGGCGGTGATCTCGGCGTTGCAGGCCAGTGCCATCGACGTACGGGACCTGGAGAACGTGCCGCTGCCGGTGGCCCGGCAGCAGACGGCCCGGGGCAGTGCGGGCGGGATCATGATCCGGACCACGCCCGGGGTGCAGGATTCCGTCGACATCATGTTTTTCGACGGGCAGGGCGCGGACCTGTCGCAGGGCAGCCAGCGGAAGCTGGACCGGGTGTTCGCGCGGCAGGAGTACCGGCGTGCGTTCCCCGGGGAGATCGGTGACCTGCACTTCCCGGCGAGTGTCTTCGACTCGTACACCGGGTCGCTGCTGCGGAACGTCGACACGACCGGGATCGCGGACTCCGGCCTGAAGGTGGTCGTGGACGCGTCCAACGGAAGTGCGGGACTGGTGCTGCCGAGCCTGCTCGGGAAGCTCGGTGTCGACTCGCTGACGATCAATCCCGGTCTCGACGAGTCCAGGCCGACGGAGACGGCCGACATGCGGCGGTCGGGGATGGTGCGTCTCGGGGAGATCGTGGCGTCCTCGGGTGCCGCCTTCGGGGTGCGGTTCGATCCCGTCGGTGAGCGGCTGTCCCTCGTCGACGAGAAGGGGCGCATCATCGAGGACGACCGGGCGCTGCTCGTGATGCTCGACCTCATCGCGGCCGAGCGGCGCAGCGGCAGGGTCGCGCTGCCGGTGACCACGACCCGGATCGCCGAGCAGGTGGCGGCGTACCACGGGACCCAGGTCGAGTGGACGACCACGTCCCCCGACGACCTCACGCGCGTCGGTGGTGAGGAAGGGACGATCTTCGGTGGTGACGGCAAGGGCGGCTTCATCGTCCCCGAGTTCAGCAGCGTGTACGACGCCACAGCGGCCTTCGTACGGCTCATCGGGCTCGTGGCGCGGACGCAGCTCACGCTGAGCCAGATCGACGCGCGGATCCCGCGGGCGCACGTCCTGAAGCGAGACCTGGCGACTCCGTGGGCAGTCAAGGGGCTCGTGATGCGGCGGGTCGTCGAGGCGGCCGGAGACCGGTTCGTGGACACCACGGACGGCGTGCGTGTGGTGGAGACGGACGGCCGTTGGGTGATGGTGCTGCCCGACCCGGCCGAAGCCGTCACCCACCTGTGGGCCGAGGGGCCGGACGACGCCTCCGCGCAGGCCCTGCTGGACGAGTGGTCGGCCGTCGTGGACAGCGCCGGCCGGTAGAACGGCCTGCACGCGTGCGTGCCGGACAAGTGTCCTCAACGGGGCCTGTCCGGCACGCCGGTGGGGCCGTTCGGAGGTAGTGGCCGCGACGTGCGACGATGTGCGGCATGCCGCAGCAACCCCCCATTCGGAGCACACCGACGCGGCCCGGGCGCCCGGACGCGTCCATGTCGTTGCTCACCAACGTCATGGACCACAGCCTCGACGACGGATATGCCGAGGCGGCCGCGCGGAAGAAGGCCGCGGGCGACGCCGGCATGCCGAAGACGCTCAGGGCGAAGCTGGGGCTGGCCGCCGGTCTGGTGCTCGCGGCCCTCGTCGTGACCGTGGGAGCGGCGCAGGCACGGGTCGCCGCTCCGGTCGTCGCCAAGGAGCGCGAGGAACTGGTCGACCGGATCGATCGGGAGACCGAGGCGGCGGACAAGCTGGAGGACTCCGTCGACCGGCTGCGCGCGGACGTGAGCGCGCGACAGCGGGAGGCGCTGAAGCACAGCGGTGGCAGCGCCGAGTCTGAGATCGTGAGCATCCTGTCGGGCGCCACGGCGGTGCACGGCCCCGGTGTGAAGCTGGTCGTGAACGACGCCAAGGACGCCGGTTCGGGCGGTGACGGCGACCCGCGCGAGACCACCGGGTTCTCCGACACCGGCCGGGTGCGCGACCGGGACATGCAGCGCGTGGTCAACGGACTGTGGGAGTCGGGCGCCGAGGCCGTCTCCATCAACGGGCAGCGGCTGACGGCCCTGTCCGCGATCAGGGCCGCGGGGGACGCGATACTGGTCGACAACAAGCCGCTGGTGCCGCCGTACACGGTGCTCGCGGTGGGGGACGGGCAGCGGCTGAGCACTCGGTTCCAGGACAGCGCGGACGGGCTGTATCTGAACGCGCTCCAGGAGAGTTACGGCATCAGGACAGGCATCTCCGTGGAGGACGACCTGCGGCTGCCTGCCGCGCCGAGTGTGATCGTACGTACAGCACAGCCGAGCATTGAGAAGAGCGAGAAGGGCACATCGTGATCGCCGTACTGGGCCTCGTCGTGGGAGTCGTGGCCGGCCTGTTGGTCCGGCCTGAGGTTCCGGCGGTGGTCGAGCCTTATCTGCCGATCGCTGTCGTGGCGGCGCTCGACGCCGTCTTCGGCGGCCTGCGGGCCATGCTCGACGGCATCTTCGACGACAAGGTCTTCGTGGTGTCGTTCCTGTCGAACGTGGTGGTGGCCGCGTTGATCGTGTTCCTGGGGGACAAGCTGGGCGTGGGCGCCCAGCTGTCCACCGGTGTGGTGGTCGTCCTCGGTATCCGGATCTTCTCCAACGCCGCGGCGATCCGCCGGCACGTGTTCCGGGCGTGAGGCCGATGAGCGAGCACGACGACAAGCGCCCCGAGGAGAACGGCGACACGCGCGCGGACCAGCGCGGCGGGAACGGCGAGTCCGGGAACCGGCTGCGCAGGGAACTGCCCCAAGAGGTGTCCGCGTCGGTGCCCGCTGCCCGGGACGCCCCGGACAAGGACGCCCCGGACCAGGACGCCTCGGACCAGCACCACCCTGAATCGGGAGCGGTACCGGTGCCCGAACCGGAGGTGGTCCCCGAGCCCGAGCCCGACTCCGAGCCGCAGCTGACCGGACGGCAGCGGCTGGTGAAGGGGCTGTGGCCGCCGCGGGTCTCACGGGCCCAGTTCATCGTCGCGGTGCTGCTGTTCGGCCTGGGGTTCGGGCTGGCCGTGCAGGTGGCCTCGAACAGCGACAGTGACAGCGCGCTGCGCGGGGCGCGTCAGGAAGATCTTGTCCGCATCCTCGATGAACTGGATGACCGTACGCAGCGTCTTGAGGACGAGAAGCAGGGCCTCGAGAAGCAGCGTGACGAGCTGGAGAACAGCTCGGACCAGGCCGAGGAGGCCCGGAAGCAGACCATCGAGAAGGAGAGGCAACTCGGCATCCTGGCGGGCACGGTGGCCGCGCAGGGGCCCGGCATCACCATGACCATCGAGGACACGAAGGGGACGGTCGAAGCGGACATGCTGCTCGACGCGGTCCAGGAGCTGCGCGCGGCGGGTGCCGAGGCGATCCAGGTGAACGGCGTGCGGGTCGTCGCGGGCACGTATCTGACGGACTCCGGCAAGGGTGTGAGCGTCGACGGGAACAAGATCAACGCGCCCTATCGTTTCAAGGTCATCGGCAAGCCGCAGGACCTCGAGCCGGCGCTCAACATCCCCGGAGGCGTGGTGCAGACTCTCGAGAAGGAACAGGCCACGGTCACCATCGAGCGGTCGACCAAGATCGTCGTGGACGCCTTGCGGGCGGTGAAGCGGCCTGACTACGCTCGGTCGTCCTCCCAGTGAAGCGGGGGTGCATGGGCGACGTCGGGCGAGGGCATGAGGTTGCGGGGGGTCGGCGCACCGATTGGGTGGTGCGTGGTGGAAACTGTCTGGTGCAGACGGACGTTGTCAGGATGTCCGGGTCGGTCAGAGTGTTCAGTCAGGGTTCGTCCTGCCCCACGGGCGGGTCTGTTTCGGTCAAGGGGAATCGCCCGTGAAGTTGTTTGCGAAGTTGTTCGGCAAGAGCGCGCGAGAAGGCAGCGACAACGCGACCGCCCGCCATCGCGCACAGCCTGACGCGGAGGGCCAGCGGCCGCTGTTCCGGGACCAGGTCGGTGGCCCGGGCGGTGACGTTTCCGGAGGTCAGGGCGCGCCGTCGGTTGACCCTGCGCAGCCCGGCGGCATAGGTTTCGGGCAACCGTCAACCTCAGGTACGGGTGGTGGGTTTTCCGACCCGTATGCGTCCAATGCCCCCGGTGGGCAGCCGCGGCAGGAGGATCCGATGTCGGCCCTGGTGTGTACGAGGTGCGGTAACCGCAACGCGGAGAACAGCCGCTTCTGCTCGAACTGCGGCGCGCCGCTGCGGGCGGGGGCGACGCCGGAGCGTCCGTCCGAGACGACCTCCACGATCTCCATCTCCGGTCTCGAGGCCTACGACAGCGAGACGACCGGACAGACGCCGATGCCGACGCTGTCCCCCGAGGCGCAGGCGGCCGTCGACGCGCTGCCGCTGGGGTCCGCGCTCCTGGTCGTGCGCCGCGGGCCGAACTCGGGCAGCCGCTTCCTGCTGGACGGCGATCTGACCACGGCCGGGCGCCATCCGCAGAGCGACATCTTCCTGGACGACGTGACCGTCTCCCGGCGTCATGTGGAGTTCCGCCGAGGTCAGGACGGTTCCTTCACGGTGGCCGACGTGGGCAGCCTGAACGGCACGTACGTGAACCGCGAGCGGATCGACCAGGTCGCCCTGAACAACGGCGACGAGGTGCAGATCGGCAAGTACCGGCTGGTCTTCTACGCCAGCCAGCGGGGCTACTGACCGGATTCCGTCCGGGGAACCCCGCGAAGGTCCGTCCGTCAGGGAAGGTCCATGCTTCAAACACCGAGCGGCGGTGCCGGGCACGGCGCCGCCGCCACGGACAGGCTGATGAGCATCGGCACGGTGCTGAACGTGCTGCGCGACGAGTTTCCCGAAGTCACCATCTCCAAGATCCGTTTCCTGGAGGCTGAGGGGCTCATCGAGCCGCAGCGGACTCCGTCGGGATATCGCAAGTTCAGCGCACACGACGTCGAGCGTCTCGGGCACGTCCTGAGGATGCAGCGGGACCACTATCTGCCCCTGAAGGTGATCCGCGAGCACCTGGAGGCCATGGAGCGCGGTGAGGCCGTCCAGCTGCCGGCGCTGGGGCGTCAGCGTGACGGCGACACGGTGCCCGAGACTTCCGAGGCGCCCACGGCGGCCAGGATCGGGCGCGAGGAGCTGCTCGCCGCCGCCGGTGTCGGCGAGGAGGAGCTCAGGGAGTGGGAGTCGTACGGGCTCGTCACCCCGCTGGAGAACGGCGTGTACGACGCCGAGGCGGCCACGGTGGCCTCGCTGATCGCCGAGTTGGGGCGCTTCGGGATCGAGCCGCGGCACCTGCGGGTGATGAAGGCCGCCGCCGACCGCGAGGCCGGGCTCGTGGACCAGGTGGTGGCCCCGTTGAAGCGGCACCGGAATCCGCAGACCAGGGCTCATGCGGAGGACCGCACCAGGGAGCTGGCGGGGCTCACGGTGAAGCTGCACGCCGCTCTGGTGCAGACGGCGCTCGGGGTCCGGCTGCCCTGAGACGGCTGGTCGCGGAGGGCCGGATCAGGCACCCGTTCCCGGCCCGACTACCCAAACATCCCGAGCACGGCCTAGGGTTACTGTGTGAACGAGCTCGATGTCGTAGGTGTCCGGGTGGAAATGCCCTCCAACCAACCGATCGTGCTGCTGCGTGAAGTGGGAGGCGACCGTTACCTCCCCATCTGGATCGGACCGGGGGAGGCGACGGCGATCGCCTTCGCCCAGCAGGGCATGGCTCCTGCGCGGCCGCTGACCCACGACCTGTTCAAGGACGTGCTGGAAGCCGTCGGCCAGGAGCTCACTGAAGTGCGCATCACGGACCTGCGTGAGGGCGTCTTCTACGCGGAGCTGGTCTTCGCCAGCGGCGTCGAGGTGAGCGCCCGCCCGTCCGACGCCATAGCGCTGGCCCTGCGCACCGGTACGCCGATCTACGGCAGTGACACGGTGCTCGACGACGCCGGTATCGCGATCCCGGACGAGCAGGAGGACGAAGTGGAGAAGTTCCGCGAGTTCCTCGACCAGATCTCCCCGGAGGACTTCGGCAGCAGTAGCCAGTGAGCTCCGCATTCCGGTAAGAGCCGGATGGCGAGGAGTATCAGTGGTCGGTGAGACGTCTGGGCGGCCCGGCGGACGATGTGGTCCGCGGCGGGGCCGCCCGCCGCATGTACGGCGGGCGGGCGAATTGCCCGCATGTGCCGCAGGCGAGTGAGAGCGTCACACGGCCCGTATCGGAGGCATTCGGCTAGCCTTTCCCCGCGGTGGGGCACGGGAAACCACTCTTAGGGTGATTATCACTCGGCGTGGCGAGTGTGGCGATCGTTGACGCACCCCTGGTGACTGCCTACCGTCGAGAAGGCAGGTCAAGGACGGAGGTCGGCGTGAGAAGCAGCGGCGACGGTACGGCTGGGGGCGGCCCCGAGCGCAGTCTCAGGGCGAGCGGTCCGTACCCTCCCCCGGGCTCACGGCTCCGCCCGAGCGGGGGGTGTCCCCAGCCCGGCGGCGTGGCTGATCACGCTCCGCAGCGACCGACGGCCGTGCCGAGCAGCGGAGGGACGACGTCCATGGCGTCCGAGCAGATCGGCTATCGCGGGCCCACGGCCTGCGCGGCCGCCGGCATCACCTACCGGCAGCTGGACTACTGGGCCCGCACGGGCCTCGTCGAGCCGAGCGTGCGTCCCGCCTACGGGTCGGGGACGCAGCGGCTGTACAGCTTCCGGGACGTCGTCGTCCTGAAGATCGTCAAGCGGTTCCTCGACACCGGGGTCTCGCTCCAGAACATCCGCACGGCCGTCCAGCATCTCCGAGAACGCGGTTTCCGCGACCTGGAGCGGATGACGCTGATGAGCGACGGGGCGACGGTCTACGAGTGCACCTCGCCGGACGAGGTCCACGCCCTGCTCCAAGGGGGCCAGGGCGTCTTCGGGATCGCCGTGGGCGTGGTGTGGCGGGATGTCGAGAGCGCACTGTCCCAGCTGCACGGGGAGCGGATCGACACCGGCGAGACGCTGGTCGGGTCCAACCCGGGGGACGAGCTGGCGCGGCGGCGGAACCGGGCCGTCTGAGCGTCCGGCGGTGCGGTGCCCCTGCGGTCGTTGCGAGCGGGACGCTTCCGCGCCGGACTGAAAGCGGTTTCCCCGGAGGCGTCGGGGCGGTTGTCCGGGCGTTGTCAGTGGCGTAGGGCAGCATCGGAGATGTGAGAACCGCGCCCACGATCCTGCATCTCGACATGGATGCCTTCTTCGCCTCGGTGGAGCAGGCGTCCAAGCCGAGTCTGCGCGGGAAGGCCGTCGTCGTGGGCGGGCTGGGGCCGCGGGGCGTCGTGGCCACGGCGTCGTACGAGGCCAGGGTCTTCGGTGTGCATTCGGCGATGCCTATGGGGCAGGCCAGGCGACTCGCGCCCAACGCCGCGTATCTCGTGCCGCGCTTCGGCTTCTACAAGGCGATCAGCGAGCGGGTGATGGAGCTGCTGCGGGTGTTGTCGCCGCTGGTGGAGCCGCTGAGCCTGGACGAGGCGTTCGTGGACCTGGAGGCCGGGGGAGCGGCCTGGGACGAGCAGTCGGCGCGGCTGGTCGGGGCGCGGCTGCGCGCGGACATACGCGCCGTCACGGGGCTCACGGGCTCGGTCGGGCTCGCCGCCTCCAAGATGCTGGCGAAGATCGCCTCGGAGCAGGCCAAGCCCGACGGGCTGGTGGTGATCGAGCCGGGGACCGAGCGGGCGATGCTGGGGCCCATGTCGGTGCGGACACTGCCGGGGGTCGGGCCGGCGACGGGCGACCATCTGCGCCGGGCCGGGATCACCACGATCGAGGAGATCGTCGAGGCGGGCGAGGACGAACTGGTCCGGCTGCTGGGGAAGTCGCACGGGCACGGCCTGTACGCCATGGCGCTCGCGCGGGACGACCGGCCGGTGGTGGCGGAGCGGGAGGCGAAGTCGGTGTCGGTCGAGGACACCTACGACGTGGACATCCACGACCGGGTGCGGGTCGGTCTCGAGGTGCAGCGGCTCGCCGACCGGTGCGTGCGGCGGCTGCGCGGGGCCGGCCTGTCCGGGCGAACGATCGTGCTGAAGGTGCGGCGGTACGACTTCTCGACGCTCACCCGGTCCGAGACGCTGCGCGGTCCGACGGACGATCCCGCGGTGATCCGCGAGGCGGCGGCCCGGTTGCTCGACTCGGTCGACACGACGGGCGGTGTGCGGCTGCTCGGAGTGGGTGTCAGCGGGCTCGCCGACTACACCCAGGAGGATCTCTTCGCGCAGGCGGCGGGGGAGCGGACGGAGGCGCGGGGGCCCGTCGAGGAGCCTGCCGCGGCGCCGGCCGAGGAGCAGCCGGCGCTCGCCGAGCGGCGGTGGCCCGCCGGGCACGACGTGCGGCACGCCGCGTTCGGGCACGGGTGGGTGCAGGGCAGCGGTCTGGGGCGGGTCACCGTGCGGTTCGAGACGCCCGGCTCGGAGCCCGGGCGGGTGCGCACCTTCCGGGTCGACGATCCGGATCTGGAGCCCGCGGATCCATTGCCGTTGGTTTTATCGAGACCGGAGGGCGGCCGCGGGCCGGAGGGCGGGTCCGGAGCTGTGGGGCTGCGGTCCGCCGCTCCTTAGACGGCTGGACGGCCGGGCGGCTTGGCTGGAGGGCTTGGCGGTGCTTCAAGCCGTCTCGTCCGTGCCTGCCAGTTTGCCGAAGTCGTGGTCCGCGAGCGGGGTAGGTGCGGCGACGTCCAGGCCGTAGTGGTGGTAGAGCTGGAGTTCCTGTTCCGGGGACAGGTGGCGGCCCACGCCGAAATCGGGGGCGTCCTTGATCAGGGCGCGCTCGAAGGGCACGTGAAGGGCGCCGTCGATCAGCTCACTCGGCTCGAGTGGGACGAAAGCGTCCCGGCTGAACAAGCCGGTCCGTATGGCCGCCCACTCCGGTTCGCCGGTGGCGTCGTCGAGGTAGACCTCGTCGATCGTGCCGATCCTGGTTCCGTTGCGGTCGAACGCCTTGCGGCCGATCAGGTTGCGCGGATCGATATCGGTTCGCACGGGCCCTCCACGTGGTCGCAACTCATCCGTAAACACCACAAAACGGCACAATCGGGGAGGCGGCCACTCGAAGGTACGTGCGTTGGCCGCGCTGGTACGCTGGCAGCGGCTGCTGACCCCGTGCGGGAGAGTCCTCCAGACACCATCGGAGGCGCCGAAGGAGCAAATCCTCCCCGGAATCTCTCAGGCTCACGTACCGCACGGACGAGGTCACTCTGGAAAGCAGAGCGGGTGTCGACGGCTTCCGCTCTCACCGACGGTGAAAGCCGGAGGCCTTCGGGCGATCCGGTGAAGCTCTCAGGTCGAGATGACAGAGGGGGAGGCCGTTCGGGTACCCGTGCCGTGGTGCCCCTCGAAGGTCGTGTCGACCAGGAGGCCTCCGTAATGACCGCCCACCGCATTCCGCTCTCCGAGCTCGAAGAGGCAGTTCCCTTCGAGCAGCGCCACATCGGCCCCGACCACGAGGCCCGCGCCAAGATGCTCGCGCAGGTCGGCTACGGCTCGCTGGACGAGCTCACGGCCGCAGCGGTCCCGGCCGTGATCAAGAGCGCCGAGGCGCTGGACCTGCCGGGTGCCCGCAGCGAGGCCGAGGTGATCGCCGAGCTGCGCTCCCTCGCCGACCGCAACCAGGTCCTCGACTCCATGATCGGGATCGGGTACCACGGCACCTTCACGCCGCCGGTCATCATGCGCAACGTCATGGAGAACCCGGCCTGGTACACGGCCTACACGCCGTACCAGCCGGAGATCTCGCAGGGACGGCTCGAGGCGCTGCTCAACTTCCAGACCATGGTCGCCGACCTGACCGGACTGCCGACATCCGGTGCCTCGCTGCTCGACGAGGGCACCGCGGCCGCCGAGGCCATGGCGTTGTCGCGGCGGCTCGGCAAGAACAAGAGGGGCCTGTTCCTGGTCGACGCGGACGCGCTGCCGCAGACCATCGCCGTCATCCAGACCCGGGCCGAGCCGGCCGGCGTCGAGGTAGTCGTCGCCGACCTCGGCGAGGGCATCCCCGCCGGAATCGCCGACCGCGAGATCAACGGCGTGCTGATCCAGTACCCGGGCGCCTCCGGAGCCGTACGGGACATCAAGCCGGTCATCGACCAGGCGCACGAGCTCGGGGCGCTCGTCACCGTCGCCGCCGATCTGCTCGCGCTGACGCTGCTGAAGTCGCCCGGTGAGCTCGGCGCGGACATCGCCGTCGGGACGACGCAGCGCTTCGGTGTGCCGATGGGCTTCGGCGGTCCCCACGCCGGCTACATGGCGGTCCAGGAGAAGATGGCGCGCAGCCTGCCCGGGCGGCTCGTCGGCGTGTCCGTGGACGCCGACGGGAACAGGGCGTACCGGCTGGCTCTCCAGACGCGTGAGCAGCACATTCGCCGCGAGAAGGCCACCAGCAACATCTGCACAGCCCAGGTGCTGCTCGCCGTCATGGCCGGCATGTACGCCGTCTACCACGGCCCGGAGGGCCTGAAGGGCATCGCGCGGCGCACCCACCGGTACGCCACGGTTCTCGCCGCCGGACTCGCGAACGGCGGGGTCGAGGTCGTGCACGGCTCCTACTTCGACACGCTGACCGTGCGCGTCGAGGGCCGGGCCGCCGACGTCGTGGCCGCCGCGCGGGAGAACGGAGTCAACCTCCGTCTCGTCGACGCCGACCACGTCTCGATCGCCTGCGACGAGACCACCACGCGGGCCCAGCTGCGTGCCGTATGGGCCGCCTTCGGTGTCGAGGGGGTCATCGAGGCGCTGGACGCGGCCACCGAGGACGGGCTTCCCGGCGCGCTGCTGCGGACCGACGAGTACCTGACGCACCCCGTCTTCCACCAGCACCGCTCCGAGACGGCCATGCTGCGCTACCTGCGCCGGCTGGCCGACCGCGACTACGCGCTCGACCGGGGCATGATCCCGCTGGGCTCCTGCACCATGAAGCTCAACGCGACCACGGAGATGGAGCCGGTCACCTGGCCCGAGTTCGGGCAGCTGCACCCCTTCGCGCCCGCCGAGCAGGCCGGGGGCTACCTCACGCTCATCCACGAGCTGGAGGACCGTCTCGCCGAGGTCACCGGGTACGACAAGGTGTCCCTCCAGCCGAACGCCGGGTCGCAGGGCGAGCTGGCCGGTCTGCTCGCCGTACGCGGGTACCACCGGGCCAACGGGGACGAGCAGCGCACGGTGTGCCTGATCCCGTCGTCCGCGCACGGGACCAACGCCGCCAGCGCGGTGATGGCGGGCATGAAGGTCGTAGTCGTGAAGACCGCCGAGGACGGCGAGATCGACGTCGAGGACCTGCGGGCGAAGATCGAGCAGTACCGCGACGAGCTGTCGGTGCTGATGATCACCTACCCGTCCACCCACGGTGTGTTCGAGGAGCACGTCGCCGACATCTGCGCGCAGGTGCACGAGGCGGGCGGGCAGGTCTACGTCGACGGGGCCAACCTCAACGCGCTCGTGGGGCTCGCCAAGCCGGGGCACTTCGGCGGTGACGTCTCGCACCTGAACCTGCACAAGACCTTCTGCATCCCGCACGGCGGCGGTGGTCCCGGCGTCGGTCCGGTGGCGGTGCGTGAGCACCTCGCGCCGTACCTGCCCAACCACCCGCTCCAGCCCGAGGCGGGCCCGGAGACGGGGGTCGGCCCCATCTCCGCGGCACCGTGGGGTTCCGCCGGGATCCTGCCGATCTCCTGGGCGTACGTCCGGCTCATGGGCGGCGAGGGGCTGAAGCGGGCCACGCAGGTCGCGGTGCTCAGCGCCAACTACATCGCCAAGCGGCTGGAGCCGCACTACCCCGTGCTCTACACCGGTCCCGGCGGGCTCGTCGCGCACGAGTGCATCATCGACCTGCGGCCGCTGACCAAGGCGACCGGTGTGAGCGTCGACGACGTCGCCAAGCGGCTGATCGACTACGGCTTCCACGCGCCGACGATGTCGTTCCCGGTGGCCGGGACGCTGATGATCGAGCCGACCGAGTCGGAGGACCTGGCCGAGCTGGACCGGTTCTGCGAGGCGATGATCGCCATCCGGGCGGAGATCGAGAAGGTCGGCTCCGGAGCGTGGCCCGCTGACGACAACCCGCTGCGGGGCGCCCCGCACACCGCCGGGACGCTCGCCGGGGACTGGGAGCACGCCTACAGCCGTGAGGAGGCCGTCTTCCCGGCCGGGGTCTCGGTCGCCGACAAGTACTGGCCGCCGGTGCGCCGGATCGACCAGGCCTTCGGTGACCGGAACCTGGTCTGCTCCTGCCCGCCGCTGGACGCGTACGAGGACTGACCTGCCGGATCGGTCGCAGGGGAGGGGCTCCGCGGTGCGGGGCCCCTCCCGTCATTCGGCGGCGAGGGACACCTCGGTCGACTTGATCAGGGCGACGACGGGGGTCCCCGCCGACAGGGCGAGGTCGTCGGCGGCGTCCCTGGTGATCGCGGCGGTCAGCTCGCCGCCCTCGACGGTGACCCGGACGGACGCCATGGCGTCGCCGGTCGCGATGTCCGTGACCGTGCCGGGGAGCCGGTTGCGGATGGACAGGCCCTCGACGGGGGCGGTGGCCAGCGAGACCTCCGTCGACTTCACCAGGGCGCGCACGGCGGCGCCCGGCGCGAGACCGAGGTCGTCCGCCGCCTCGCGGGTGATCGCCGCGGTGAGGGCCTGGCCGCCGGTGAGGCGGACCCTGACCGTCGCCATGACCTCGCCCGGCGTGACGGCGGTGACGGTGCCGGGCAGCTGGTTGCGGATGCTCAGGCTCATGGGGGCACGGTAGCCCGGCGAGTACCTTATGCCGGGTATGCGTGCGTTTGCGTCGCCTTGACCGTCGCCCAGACCGGGGCGCCGGGATGCAGGTCGAGTTCGGCCGCGGCGACCGTGGTGAGGTCGGCGGTCAGAGGGAGTTCGCCGGTGAGGTCCGCTCGGATCTGGTCGCCGTGCGTCTCCAGTCCGGTGACCTCGCAGTGCCAGAGGTTGCGGGCGCTGGAGCCCGTGGGACGGTCGCGGTACAGGGTCACCGCCCCGGGCGGGAACGCCACGAAGACCGGGCCGGAGAGCTCTTCCGTGGTCGTGATGGCCGGGCCCGCGTCGAGCCGGACGGCGTGGCCCTCGGCCAGTCCCCGGTAGAGGTTGAGGCCGACGAGCCGGGCGATGTAGTCCGTGCGGGGGTGGCGGGCGATGTGGGAGGGCGCGCCCTCCTGGACGACGTGGCCGTGCTCGACGACGACCAGGCGGTCGGCCAGCACCATGGCGTCCAGCGGGTCGTGCGTGACGAGGACGGCCACGGCCTCGAACTCGGCGAGGTGGCGCCGGAGCTGAGCACGCACCTCCAGACGGGTGCGGGCGTCGAGCGCGGCGAGGGGTTCGTCCAGGAGCAGCAGCCGGGGCCGGGTGGCCAGGGCCCGGGCCACGGCCACGCGCTGGGCCTGACCACCGGAGAGACGGCGGGGCTTGGCGCCGGCGTGGTCGGCCAGGCCCATACGGTCCAGCCATACGGCGGCCCGGGCACGGGCCTCGGCCTTGCTCGCGCCCCGGCAGCGCGGACCGAAGGCGACGTTGTCCAGGGCGGTCAGATGGGGGAAGAGCAGGTAGTCCTGGAAGACGACGCCGACGGGGCGGGACTCGGGCGGCATGGCGTCCAGCCGGGTGCCGTCCAGCCGTAGGTGACCCGACGTGAGGGGCGTGAGCCCCGCGAGGGCGCGCAGGGCCGTCGTCTTGCCGGCGCCGTTCGGGCCGAGCAGGGCGACGACGTCCCCGGGGGCGGCGGTGAGTGCGACGTCCAGGCGGAAGGTGCCGCGGTCGACGACGAGGTGGGCGTCGAGGCCTTCGGTGAGGACGCCGGTCGTGGTGCCGTCGAGGTCGGTCATGAGGGTTCGTCCAGGGGTCAGGAGGCCGTCATCCAGCGGTCTCGCAGCGCTGCCAGTACGGCGATGGACACCGCCAGCAGGACCAGGCTGAGGGCGATCGCCGCTGCCGGGTCGTTCTGGAGGGCCAGGTAGACCGCCAGGGGCATGGTCTGGGTGCGGCCCGGGAAGTTGCCCGCGAAGGTGATCGTCGCGCCGAACTCGCCCAGGGCCCGGGCCCAGGCCAGTACGGCACCGGCCGCGATGCCGGGTGCGATCAGCGGCAGGGTGACCCGGCGGAACGCGGTGAAGCGGGAGGCGCCCAGGGTGGCGGCCGCCTCCTCGTAGCGCGGGTCGGCGGCGCGCAGGGTGCCCTCCACGCTGATGACGAGGAACGGCATCGCCACGAACGTCTCGGCGAGGACGACACCCGTCGTGGTGAAGGGCAGGGTGATCCCGAACCAGGAGTCGAGCCACTGTCCGATGACGCCGTTGCGTCCGAAGGCGAGCAGCAGGGCCACGCCGCCCACCACCGGCGGCAGTACCAACGGCAGTGTCACCAGGGCCCGTACGAAGCCCCGGCCGGGGAACCGCGTGCGGGCCAGCAGCCAGGCCAGGGGCACGCCGACGACGAGGCTCAGCACCGTCGCCGCCGTGGCGCACAGGAGTGACAGCCGGAGTGCATCCCACACCTCGGCGCTCGTCAACTGCTCGGGGAGGCTGCGCCAGGGCGCCCGTACGAGCAGGGCGATCAGGGGAAGGAGCAGGAACGCCAGGCCGACCAGGGCGGGCACCAGCAGGGGAATCGGCACCGGCCGGCTCCGACCGCGGTGGCGATCGCGGCGGGGTCGGCTCTCCAGGGTGTCGGTCACGGCTCGAGGAACCCGGCCCGGGACAGCACCTTCTGGCCCTCGGCGGACCTCACCAGTGCCATGAACGCCTTCGCCGTCCCGGGGTTGGGGGCGTTCTTGAGCAGGGCTATCGGATAGTCGTTGACGGCCTGGGCCGACTCGGGGAAGTCCACGCCCTCCACCTTGTCACCCGCCGCCCGCACGTCGGTCTTGTAGACGACGGCGGCGTCGGCCTCCTTCAGCTCCACCTTGGTCAGGGCGCTCTTGACGTCCTGCTCGTACGAGACGGGGGTGAGCTTCACACCGCCGGCGTCCAGCGCCTTCCGGGCGGCGGTACCGCACGGCACGCTCTCGTCGCACAGGACGACCTTCAGGCCGGGCTTGGTGAGGTCTTTGAGGGAGGAGATCCGGGCGGGGTTGCCCGGCAGCGTGGCGATCTCCAGCCGGTTGCGGACGAAGGTGGCCGGCGAGCCCGCCGCGTCCTGCCTGTCCGTCACGATCTCCATGGTCTTGGTGCTGGCGGCGGCGAAGACATCGGCCGGGGCGCCGCCGGTGATGCTGGCGGCGAGGGTGTCGCTGCCGCCGAAGTTGAAGGTGACCTTCGTGCCCGGGTGCTCCTTCTCGAACCGCTCGCCCAGGGTCTTGAAGCTCTCCTCCAGGGAGGCCGCGGCGAAGACCGTGACCGTGCCGGAGGGTTTCGCCGAGGAGGAGCCCGCGTCCGTGCCCGGGTCGGACGAGGAGCAGGCGCTCAGAGTCAGCAGCGCGGCCGCGGACGCACCGGCGACCTGGAGGATCCGGCGTGTCCGGTGCGCGGAACGGGTCATCTCGGGGCCACTCCCTCTGTGCGCGGTGGAAGAGCCCGCAGGGACCCTCCAGTACGCCGATCATACTGGCGCATCTGCGAGGTGGAAGTCTGCTGTGGCATCGCATGAGCCAGGATGAAGGGGCCTCTGGGTGCGTATGTGCGTTCCTACGGGCCTCAGGTACGGTCGATGTGGACGTTCGTCGACTTCACACGGGCCGTCGCCTCCATACCGACCTCCAGGCCCAGTTCCTCGACGGCCTCGCGGGTGAGCAGGGAGACCAGCCGGTGCGGGCCGGCTTGGATCTCCACCTGGGCGGCGACGTCACCGAGCTTGATCGCGGTGACGATGCCGGGGAAGGCGTTGCGGGCCGAGGTGTACGGGGTGTCCTCCTCGACGGTGCCGGACCTGGCGAGTTCGACCGAGAAGGCGGCCAGGTCCCGTCCGTCGACGAGCCGCCGTCCGGCCTCGTCGCGATGGGTGGTGATGCGGCCCGCGTCCGCCCAGCGCCGGGCGGTGTCCGGGCTCACTCCGAGCAGTCGTGCTGCCTGGCCGATCGTGTAGGACTGCATGCCGGTCACGATAGGGGCGCGGGGCGGGAACGGCGGATGCGGGGTTGGCCGTTGGGTATAACGCGATATAGCGTTAGTCGTCGAGTGGGTGGGCCGTGTGCCGCGCCCGGGGAGATCGGGGACATGTGATGGCGGGGGACCTCTCGCGTACCGGCGGAGCGCTCGAGATGAGGGCCTCGCACGCGGACCGGGACCGGATCGTGGACGTGCTGCGCGTCGCCGCGGGTGATGGCCGGCTGACCTCGGAGGAGCTCGACGAGCGGCTGGAGGCCGCGCTGTCCGCCCGTACGGTGGGCGAGCTGGCCGTGCTGACCGTGGATCTGCCCGAGGTGGTGGGCGAGATTCCCGTCGAGGACCAGGAGGTCGTCCGGATCGAGCAGGAGGGGTCCTCGACCCGGCGTGGTGACGGCTGGGTGGTGCCCCGGCGCCTGGAGATCCGATCGGCCTGGGGCGAGGTGACGCTCGACTTCACCGACGCGGTGATCACGCGGGACACACTGCACATCGACCTGGACATGCGGGCCGGCGCCCTGAAGCTGCTGACCCGGCCGGGGGTCGTGGTGGACACCGGCGCGCTGGTGACGAACTACTCCCAGATCAAGGCGCGTCGGGCCGCCGACGCCCCGGTCGTGCTGCGCGTGCGGATCACCGGCGAGATCGATTACGGGCAGATCGTGGTCCGTCCGCCCCGAAGGGGCTTCGGCCGGCGCAGACCGACGGCCTGACTCAGCCCACGTGCACCTTCGGCCGTCGCTTGCGGTCCGGTTCCGCCTCGCGCAGGACCTCGCGGGTCACGGGGGCGACCTCGCCCTGGCCGAACAGGAAGAAGCGCAGGAGGTTGGCGAAGGGGCCGCCTTCGGTCCACTCGAAGTAGATGTGCGGGGTGCGGCCGGTCAGGTCGCGGACGTACAGGAGGAGCGCGGCGAGGGCGTTGGGGACGGAGGCGGACTCCAGGGTCAGGACGCGGTAGCGGCCGTGGAGCACCTCGCCGCGTACGGCCAGGCCCGCCTCGAAATCGGACGGGTCGGTGACCGTCACCTCGACGAAGACGAAGTCCTCCTGTCCGGGCACGTCGTTGTCGTGCCGGATCTGCTCGATCTTGTCGCGGTACTCCCGGATGTCGCGCCGGTCGGGCTCATTGGCGATGAACCGCATCCTGCGGCTGGCCATGTCCCGGACGAAACGTTCCGCCATGGGGTCGAGCGTCACGCTGGTCACGCGGAGCTCGAACGACCGGGCCAGCCGTGACAGCAGGGAGACGAGGATGATGCCGGCGATGAAGCAGGCGCCGATCTTCACGCCGTCCGGGCGCTCGATGACGTTCGCCACGGTCGTGTAGAGGAACACCGCGGAGATGACCGCGAAGGCGATGGTCCAGTTCCGCTGCCCGGCCTTGTGGGCGGCGATGGTCACCGCGATCGCGGCGGAGCTGATGAGGACCAGCACACCGGTGGCGTAGGCGCCGCCCTGCGCGTTGACGTCGGCGTCGAAGATCCAGGTGACCAGGAAGGCGATCAGGGTGAAGACGATGACCATGGGGCGGACGGCCCTGGCCCAGTGCGGGGCCATGCCGTAGCGGGGCAGGTAGCGCGGCATCAGATTGAGCAGACCTGCCATCGCGGAGGCGCCGCGAACCACAGGATGGCGATCGTCGAGATGTCGTAGACGGTGCCGAAGGCGTTGCCCAGGTAGTCGTGCGCCAGATAGGCCAGCGCGCGTCCGTTGGCCTGGCCGCCCGCCTCGAACTCCTTCTCGGGGATGAGGAGGGTGGTGATGAAGCTGGTGGTGATCAGAAAGCCGCTCATGATGAGGGCGGCCGTGGTGAGCAGCTTCTTCGTGTCGCGGATGCGGCCGGTCGGCCGTTCCTCCGTGTCGTCCGGGTCGCCCTTGACGTGCGGCATCACGGCGACGCCGGTCTCGAACCCGGACAGCCCGAGCGCCAGTTTCGGGAAGACGAGCAGGGCCACACCGACCATGACGAAGACATTGCCGTGCTGGGTGGTGAGGGCACCGGCCCAGTCGGTGACGACATGGCCCGCGGTGACCACGTGGTAGAGGCCGACGGCCACCACGACCACGTTGAGCGCGAGGTAGGCGCCCACCAGGGCGACCGCGACGCCGATCGCCTCCAGGAAGCCCTTGAGGAACACCGCGCCGAGCAGCGCCACCAGGACGAGCGTGATCAGCAGCTGCTTGTCGTGCAGGACGCCGGTCAGATGCGGGTTCTCCACGAGGTGGGTGGAGGCGTCGGCTGCCGACAGGGTGATGGTGATCAGGAAGTCGGTTGCGGCGAAGCCCAGCAGGGTCAGCACGAACAGCTTGCCCTGCCAGAAGGAGAGCAGCCGCTCCAGCATCGCGATCGAGCCCTCGCCGTGCGGGCTCTCCTCGGCCACCCGGCGGTAGACCGGCAGGGCGCCCGCCAGGGTGACGATCACCAGCACGATCGTCGCGACCGGTGAGAGCAGTCCGGCGGCGAGAGCCGCGATGCCCGGCTGGTAGCCGAGGGTGGAGAAGTAGTCGACACCGGTCAGGCACATCACGCGCCACCAGGGCTGCCCCTTGTGCGGGGGCTCCGGTTCGGCATGGGGGCCGGTGTGGCCGCCGCCCTTGCCCATGTCGGACAGGCCCTGAAGCATCCAGGCGCGCACGCGGCTGGGTGGAGCGGGCTCCGTACGGCTCGGTGGCGGGTGCTCAGTGGTGGCCATCGACGTGCTCCCGATGTGCGGTTCAGCGTGGTTCCGGCCATCACTGGACGGCCGCATCAGCGTAAGCGGAGCGTGATGCGATGGCCTGTGGATGAGGGTGCTGAGCGCGTCAAGCTTCCGTTAAGACTGGGCGCGGGGGCGTTCGGAAGGCAGGCGTGGTGCGTCAAAGCGCGAGTTGAGAGGCTGTTGGTCGGTCGCGGAGTCGCGCATCCCCTGCGTGCGGGCAGTGGTGTGCGCCCACCGAGAGCTGAACACCCTGCGTGATCGTGCAGCGTCGGCGGCGGGGCACTGGCTTCCTGTGGCCGAAGTCCGGTGACATCCACAGCACGGCTTCGTAACGTTCGCCAGATGATCCGAATGTTTCGTCACCTTGGCCGGACGGCGTCGGCGCATGGCACCCCGACTGCCGGGGTGCGGCCCGCCTCGACCCTGAGGCGCCCGCTGCGATCCGGAGGGCGGGCACGGAGTCAGTCGTACCGTCCGCCGTCACCCGCGGGCCAGGAGGCTACCGGCATCCAAGCCGGCGGACCGGACACTCCCGTCTTCTCGCTCGGCGATACGGCGACGCGATCGCCGAACTCGCGGCCGTTACCGGTCCGCAGAGGTCCCCGGAGGCGCGGCCTTCGCAGCTTCGAGTGCGCCCCCGCCTCCTCCGACAGCACCGTCCGGAAGGCGGCGGAGACCCGCAGTTCGGCCGAGCGTCCCCCAGGACCCGTGCGTCGGCGGCAGATTCACCGTGCACAAGGGGTTGCCACCGTTTGGCGCCTGTCTCTAGGGTGCGGCATCAACGAAGCTTTCTGGATCTCTTCCGAAACTTTCGATCCAGTGGACGGACGCGGGAGCGCCGTCCCGTACCCAAGGAGCGCATGATGGGCGACCCGGCACTGTCCCGCCGCGGCTTCCTGGCGGCCTCCGCCGCAGCCGGTCTCGGAATGACGACACTGAGCGCATGCGGCGGGGACTCGGACGGAGGGTCGTCGGGGACGACCACGATCGAGTGGTGGAACATCTCCACCACCGAGCCGGCCAAGACCGTCTGGGCCGCCCTCGCCCGGAAGTTCGAGGCGCAGAACCCCAAGGTCAAGATAAAAATCGTCCAGATGGAGAACGACGCCTTCAAGTCGAAGATGACGGCCCTGACTTCCTCCGGGAAGCTCCCCGACATCTTCCACACCTGGGGCGGCGGCGTGCTCAAGCAACAGGTCGACGCCGGACTCGTCGAGGACCTCACGGACCGGACCAAGCCTTGGGGCGACGCCCTGCTCCCGGTCGCCAAGGAGCCGTACCTGATCGACGACAAGGTTTACGGCATCCCGTTCGACATCGGCATGATCGGCTTCTGGTACAACAAGGCGCTCTTCGCGAAGGCCGGCATCAGCGCGCCCCCGACCACCTGGAGCGGTTTCCTCGACGCCGTGCGCAAGCTGAAGTCCGCCGGTGTCACGCCCCTGGCGCTGGCCGGCAAGGAGAAGTGGCCCGGCATGTACTACTGGGCCTACCTGGCGATGCGCACCGCCGGCGCCGGGGCCCTGGAGAAGGCCTACGCCGACAAGGACTTCACCGGCGCCCCCTTCCTCGAGGCGGGAGAGCACCTCAAGGAACTCGTCGGCCTCCAGCCGTTCCAGAAGGGCTACCTCGGCGCCGCCTACTCCAGCCCCACCGGCCAGGCCGCCGCCGTCGGCAACGGCAAGGCGGCCATGGAACTCATGGGCCAGTGGGCCCCCGTGGTGCAGGCCGACGCGGGCAAGGGCCTCGGCAAGGACCTCGGGTTCTTCCCGTTCCCCGCGGTCGAGGGCGGCAAGGGCGCCCTCACCGAGGTGTTCGGCGGAGGCGGCGGGCACGCTCTGCGCCGGGGCGCCCCGCAGGAGGCCGTCGACTTCCTGAAGTTCTTCGCGTCCGAGGCCACCGACCTGGAACTGGTCAAGAAGACCGGCACCCTGCCCGTGGTACCGGGGGCCGAGAGCGCCATCGCCGACCCCAACATCAAGGCCGTACAGGAGCAGTTGAAGAAGGCCACCGGCTTCCAGCTCTACCTCGACCAGGCGTACGCGCCCGCCGTCGGCCAGGAGGTCAACGACAGCGTCGCCGCGCTCATCGCCGGGTCGAAGTCGCCCGGGCAGGTCGCCCAGTCGATCACGAAGACCGCGAAGGAAGAGCAGTAACCGGCGATGACCTCCACGTACCTGCCGGACAAACGGACCGGCCGCGACGCCGGCCCGCCGCCCCCGGCCAAGGACCGGGCCCGGAGCCGGGCCCGGCGGCGGACGCTGAACTGGCTGACCGCGACGGGCTTCCAACTGCCCGCCCTGGTGCTGTTCATGGGGCTCGTGCTGCTGCCGATGCTGTTCGCGCTGTACGCCGCGTTCTTCCGCTGGGGCGGCTTCGGCATGCCCACCGACTACATCGGCGGCGAGAACTTCACCCGGCTCTTCCAGGACGAGGTCTTCCTGGGCGACCTGTGGCGCTGCCTGGGCCTCGTCGTGCTGTCGCTCGTCGTCCAACTGCCGTTCGCGCTCGCCATGGCCGTCCTGCTCAACCAGCGGATGCGCGGCCGGGCGGTCTACCGGATGCTGTTCTTCGCTCCGTACGTCCTGTCCGAGGCCATCACCGGAATCCTCTTCGGCATGATCTTCGCCCCGGACGACGGCTTCGCCGACCAGGTCCTCGGCAAGGTCGGACTGGACGGACTGGGCGGGGAGTGGTTCGCCGATCCGTCCACCGTCATGGCGACCCTGTTCCTCGTCATGACCTGGAAGTACTTCGGCTTCCACATGATGCTGTACCTGGCCGGGCTCCAGGCCGTCCCCAGGGAGCTGACGGAGGCGGCCCTCATCGACGGGGCCGGACCCTGGCAGCGCTTCCGCAACGTGACGTTGCCGCTGCTCGCGCCCACCCTGCGCATCAGCGTCTTCCTGTCGGTCATCGGTGCCATCCAGCTCTTCGACCTGGTGTGGGTGACCACCGCCGGCGGACCGGACCACCACTCCGAGACCATGGCCGTGACCATGTTCCAGTACGGGTTCAAGCGCTACCAGGTCGGCTACGCCAGCGCGATCAGCGTGGTCATGTTCGGCATCAGTCTCGTCTTCGCCCTCGCCTACCAGCGGTTCGTGCTCCGGCGCGACCTGGAGGGGGCCACCACGACCATGCGGGGAGACGGAAAGTGACGCACAGTCGGACATCCCGCAGGGGCCGGAATCTCCCTCTGCACCTCGTCCTGGTCCTCGTCGGCGCGGTCATGGCCGTCCCCCTGGTCTACGCCGCGCTCTCCGGTTTCAAGTCCACCGACGAGCTCTCCCGCAACCCGGTCGGTCTGCCCGAGTCGTGGGTGACCTCCAACTACACCCAGATCCTCGGCTCGGGGGACTTCTGGCGGCTGATCGGCAACAGCACGCTGATCGCGGTGGGCACGACCGTCCTGGTCGTGGCGGTCTCCGCGCTGTCGGCCTTCTCCTTCGCGCGGTTCGCCTTCCGCGGCCGGGAGGTGCTGTTCACGCTGTTCACGATGGGGCTGATGTTCCCGTTCGCGGTGGCGGCCCTGCCGCTGTTCCTGCTGCTGCGCTCCCTGGGCCTGCTGGACAATCCGCTCGGCGTGATCCTCCCGCAGGCGGCCTTCGGACTGCCGATGACCATCATCATCCTGCGCGGCTTCTTCCGGCAGATCCCCGGCGAGCTGGAGGAGGCGGCGACGCTCGACGGATGCAGCTCGTTCGGGTTCTTCTGGCGGGTGCTGCTGCCCATGGCGCGGCCCGCGCTCGGCACCGTCTCCGTACTGGCCGTCGTCACCAGCTGGAACAACTTCTTCCTTCCGCTGCTGGTGTTCACCGAGGCGCAGTGGTGGACGCTGCCGATCGGTGTGCAGCAGTTCCAGGGGCAGTACTCCGCGGAGTACGCCAAGGTCTTCGCCTATCTGGTGCTGGCCATGGTTCCCGCTCTCGCCTTCTACTCGGTCGCCGAGCGTCAGCTCGTCGGCGGCCTCACCGCCGGCGCGACGAAGGGCTGACGCGCGCCGCGGACGTACGGCTCACCCACCCATCGATCGTGAGGAGTCGCACCATGCGCAAGACCGCTCCACGGCTCAGACTCGCCGGGGCGCTCGCCGCCGCGCTGATGCTCGGCGGCATCGCCACCGGGCCGACGGCACAGGCGGACGAGCGGCACGGGAAGGAACCGACCCTCGCCGACCTCGCCCAGCGGCACGGCCGCTACTTCGGCAGCGCCACCGACAACCCCGAGCTCGTCGACGAGCCGTACAAGGCCCTGCTCGGCAGCGAGTTCGACCAGATCACGCCCGGCAACGGCATGAAGTGGTACGCGACCGAGCCCCAGCAGGGCGTGTTCGACTTCTCCCAGGGCGACGAGATCGTGAACCTCGCCCGTGCCAACCGGCAGAAGGTGCGCGGCCACACCCTCGTCTGGCACAGCCAGCTGCCCGGGTGGCTCACGGAGCGGGAGTGGACGGCCCGGGAGCTGCGGGCCGTGCTGAAGAAGCACGTCCAGGCCGAGGTACGGCACTACCGGGGCAAGGTGTTCGCCTGGGACGTCGTCAACGAGGCGTTCAACGAGGACGGTACGTACCGCGAGTCGGTCTTCTACAAGACGCTCGGGCCCGGCTACATCGCCGACGCGCTGCGCTGGGCGCACCAGGCCGATCCGCGCGTCAAGCTGTACCTCAACGACTACAACATCGAAGCGATCGGCCCGAAGAGCGACGCGTACTACAAGCTGGCCAAGGAACTGAAGGCCAAGGGCGTCCCGCTGCACGGCATCGGCCTCCAGGCCCATCTGGCCCTCCAGTACGGCTATCCGACGACCCTGGAGGACAACCTCCGTCGCTTTTCCCGGCTCGGCCTCGACACATCGCTCACCGAGGTCGACATACGGATGCAGCTGCCCGCGACCGAGGAGAAGCTGGCCCAGCAGGCCGAGTGGTACCGGGATCTGACCGAGGCCTGCCTGGCGGTGCGCCGCTGCGTCGGCATCACCCTCTGGGACTACACGGACAAGTACTCGTGGATCCCGGCGTTCTTCCCTGGCGAGGGTGCGGCCCTGCCGTGGGACGAGCAACTGGCCCCGAAGCCGGCGTACTTCGCGCTCCGTGAGGCGCTCGGGGGGAGGTAGCGGGGCGGGAGCGACCTGCCGCAGGGAGCGCTGGGCGCTGGGCGCTTTGCGGGTGTGCCGGGGCGAGTCGGCTCTGGCGGGCGGTGGGTCGCGCCCGGTTTGGTCCGGCGGGTGGGGCTGGGCGGCTTTCGCGGGTGCTGGGCCTGGGATTTCGTCGCCGCTGGGCTGGGGGATTTCGTGGGTGCGGGGTGCGGGGTGCGGGGTGCGGGCCCGTGTCGGCGCTGGCATGGCGGTTTTCGTCGGTGCTGGGTTCGGGTCCCCGTCCAGGCTGGGATGCGCTCTCGTCGGTGCCGGTCCCGCGTTCCCGTCGGGGTTGGGTCCGTGACCCGGTCGTGCTGGCTGGGAGGTTTTCGTCGGTGCTGGGTCCGGGTCCTCGCCGACGCTGGGCTGCGCTCTCGTCGGCGTCGGTCCCGCGTTCCCGCCGGGCCGGTCCTCCGCTCCCGTCGGGGGTGGGCCCGTGATCCGGTCGGTGCTGGGGTGCGGTTTCGTTGGAGCCGTGCGGGCTTCCGCCGGTACTCGGCACGCACCTCGTCGAGGCCGGGCCCGCGTACCCGTCAGTGACGGTCCCGTGTTCCCGAAGGCGCCGGTCCTGCGTTCCCGTCGGGTTGGGTCCGCGATCCGGTCGGTGCTGGCTGGGCGGTTTTCGTCGGTGCTGGGTCCGAGCTCCCGCCGACGCTGGACGGTGCTCTCTTCCGTGCCGGGGTGCGGATCCCCGTCCACGCTGGGCTGCGCTCTCGTCGGTGCCGGTCCCGCGTTCCCGCCGGGGCCGGTCCTCCGCTCCCGTCGGGGGTGGGCCCGTGATCCGGTCGGTGCTGGGGTGCGCTTTCGTTGGCGCCGTGCGGGCTTCCGTCGGTACTGGGCCACGCACCTCGTCGAGGCCGGGCCCGCGTACCCGTCAGTGACGGGCTCCGGCGCCCCGGCCGGTTTGCGCCTCCGTCGGGCGGGGTCGTCAGGTTTTCGCCGCCGGAGGGGCCGTGCTGGACCGGATCACCAGGTCCGTGCCCAGTTCCACCCGGGGTGAGTCGGGCTGTTGGTCTCGGGTGAGTCGGAGGACCGTGCGGGCGGCCAGTTTGCCCATGTCGGCCAGGGGTTGCCGGACCGTGGTCAGCGGCGGAGCCGACCAGCGGACTTCCGGAAGGTCGTCGAAACCGACCACGCTCATGTCCTGCGGTACCCGCAGCCCGCGTCGGCGCAATGCCTCGATCGCGCCGAGCGCCATCTGGTCGCTGGCCGCGAACACGGCGGTCGGCGGCTCGGGCAGGCCGAGCAGGGTGTCGCAGGCGGCGAAGCCGGACTCGGGGCGGAAGTCGCCGGGGACGACGAGGGACTCGTCCATCGCGATGCCGGCGCCCTCCAGCGCCGCTCGGTAGCCGTCCAGCCGGGCCCGGGAGCACAGCAGCCGCGGCGGCCCGGCGATCAAGCCGATCCGGCGGTGGCCGAGGGACAGCAGGTGCTCGGTGGCCGCCATGCCGCCCGACCAGTTGGCGGCGCCGATGGTGGGTACCTCCAGGGCGGGCGAGCCGGCCGGGTCGACGATGACGAGCGGGACGCCGAGAATGCGCAGTTCCTCGTGGAGCGTCGGCTCCAGGGCCGAGGTGACGAGGATGACGCCGTCGGAGGCTCGGGCCCGGAGGTTGCGCATCCACTCGCGGGCGTCGCCCGAACGCCCGTGGATGGCCGACACCACCGTGCCGACCCCGGCCGCGTGCGCGACCTCCTCGACCCCGCGGATGATCTCCACGGCCCAGGGGCTGTCGAGGTTGTTGAAGACCAGGTCGAGCAGGGCGGCACGGGTGCCCGGGGCCGCGGGGCGCTTGCGGTAGCCGTGGCGGCGCAGCAGCTCCTCGACGCGGGCCCGGGTCTGCGGCGACACGTCGGACCGGCCGTTGACGACCCGGGACACGGTCGGCACGGACACGCCGGCCTGCCGGGCGATCTCCGTGATCGTGACCTTGCTCGCGGACTCGGCCTCACCTGCTGCCACTTGCCCCACCTCCGTCGACGGGTGATCCCGAAACTTCCAGGAGTCTTCCGGAAAACGGGCATCCGTGGGAAGGCTGTGCGAGGCATGAACGGGACGTCGCGGGAGGTGACGGTGAGTGACAGCTCCCGGACACGCGTCGGGGCCGGTTCGCAGGGTGTCCTGCGGCCGGCCCCTCATGTCTGCGGGCGGTATGTCACACCGCCCGGCGGCCTCAGGCGGCCGTCATCACCTGGCTGGAGGCCAGCGGACGGTGCGGGTCGATGACCCGGCCGTCCGGCAGGAGCTCGCCGGTGTCCTCGAAGAGCACCACGCCGTTGCACAGCAGGCTCCAACCCTGCTCCGGGTGGTGCGCCACGAGACGGGCGGATTCCCGGTCGGCGGATTCGGCTGACGGGCACGGAGTCTGGTGCTGGCACATGGGTGGGATCTCTCGCTGTGTCGTGATGGATGGGATGGCTGAGTCGGCTGTCGTGTCTGTTCCGCGGCTAGAAGTGTCGTTCATGGCCGCCCCCCGTTGTGTAAATCGTCGGAACCCAGTGTTGCCCCACGGGCGTCGATCCGCAGGCATTTCGCGGCACGGCTTCTCACAGGTTCATGACGCATCACCCGCGCGGACGGTTCACCCCAACTGGACTGTCACTTCGGATGGTTCGTGGTGGCCGAATGGGGCTAGTCCGATCGAGCAGGTGGTCCATTCCGGCTCGTACGAGCTATTCGGTGCTCGTACGAGCGGACTTGTGGGTGCACGCCTCCGGGCGAACTCATAGTGTGCTCGCACGAGCGAACTCACAGTGTGCTCGTTCATCGGCAAAAAGGGGCGACCCCGCCGCCGGGAATTCGGCGACGGGGCGCGGAGAGCTTCGGGGCGCGGCGCTTCAGGCGGGTGAGCCGAGCAGTCGCGTGGGAGTCACCCGGTGGGTCAGCACCGGAAGCAGTTCGGCGACGCGGTGCGGGCGATGGGCCGCGATGCCGGGAGGTGCGGGGGCCAGCGGGACGAGCAGGTCGGTGGCGGCGGGATGGCCGGTGGCGCCGTCGGCGGCGCAGTCCTCGTGCAGCCAGAGCGTCAGCATGTACAGGCCGGGTACGGACAGCAGTCGGGGCTGGTACGGCTGCGGCATCGTCTCGGCCTGGCGCAGGGCGCGCTCGGTGGAGGTGATGTACGGGCCCTCGAAGAAGCGGGAGAAGGCCCAGCCGTCGGGAGTCAGCATGGTCTCCGCCGCGGCCACCGCGCGGTCGCCGATGCGGATCAGGAAGCGCCACCCGGCCAGCCGGGTGGCCGCCACGCCCTCTGCCGTGACCCGCTCGAGGACGTGGACGGGCAGAGGGAGCTCGGGAGTGGCGGGTCCCTGGGCGCGGAGCAGGGAGGGAGTTCGGGCCTCGCGAACCGCGGTGGGAGAGGAGAGCGCAGTGAGGACGGAACGGAGTGCGGGCGCGGGAGCCGGCGGGACATGCAGCGGCATGGTGGGTCGCCTCTCATTCAAAGGCACGGCGGCACGAGGGCGGGGGCGGACGGCGCTGTCAGCTCACGAGGGTCAGAGAGGCAGGGGCCAGGGTCTCAAGAACGAGAGGGGGTGGGGTCCGCCGAACATCGCCTCGACGACATGACCCATCGACCGTGGGCGCCAACCTTCTGCCTTGTTCGCGGAGTTTATACGACACGGGTTCAGACTGTGTTTCGTCTAGCCGTTTCCGGTGAGTAGAACAAGGGTACATTCGGTCGGCGATACGCGAGAAATATCCCGATTCCACGCGGGGTGCGCGGCGATGACCTCGGCGAATGCCCCCGCGGCGGTCGGCCCATTCTCGTTGGCGTTTTTCACGAGTTCGCACTACCCGAAAACCCCGGCCTGTGTGTCATGCCGAGTGAATGTGCCACCGGTCATACGTGACCAGCGTAGCGGTCGGCGGGCCCGCCCGGGACGTTATCGATCGCTTTCGCTGGGCATCCTCCACCTGACCGGGACCCCGGCGGCCGGATCTTCGGCCCCGCATCATCCGAGGAGGGACACTTCGATGGGGGAGAAGGTCGTGGCAGGCCGGTTCGACCTGTCCGATCGCCAGCGCTACCGTGACAAGCTCCGTCGGTGTCTGACGGGCTTGGAGCGACTCCTGGCGGAGAAGCGGTTCGATCGCCCCAAGAACCTCATGGGGCTGGAGATCGAGTTGAATCTCGCGGGCACCGACGGCATGCCGAAAATGTTGAACGCGCAAGTCCTCGAACGTATCGCGAGCCGTGATTTCCAAACAGAACTCGCCATGTTCAACCTGGAAGTCAACATTCCCCCACACCGCTTGGGTGACCGGGTATTCGATCGGCTCGCCGAGGAACTCCGTACGTCGCTGGCATATGCTGACCGGAAGGCCGGCGAGGTCGACGCGGGAATCGTGATGATCGGTATTCTGCCGACCCTCGACCGGGACGACCTGGTGTCGTCGAACCTCTCCGACGTCGACCGCTACACCCTCCTCAACGACCAGATCGTGGCCGCCCGCGGAGAGGAGTTCACCCTCGACATCGCGGGCGTGGAGCACCTGAGCTGCACGTCCAAGTCCATCGCGCCGGAGGCCGCCTGCACCTCCGTGCAACTGCACCTCCAGGTCACGCCACCCCGCTTCGCCGACGTGTGGAACGCGGCCCAGGCGGTCGCCGCCGCGCAGATCGCCGTAGGCGCCAACTCGCCCTTCCTCTTCGGCCGTGAGCTGTGGCGCGAGTCCCGGCCCCCGCTGTTCCAGCAGTCCACCGACACCCGCCCGCCCGAACTCCAGGCCCAGGGCGTCCGGCCGAGGACCTGGTTCGGGGAGCGCTGGATCAGCTCGGCGTACGACCTGTTCGAGGAGAACCTGCGCTACTACCCGGCGCTGCTGCCGATCTGCGACGACGAGGATCCGCTGGAGGTGCTCGACCAGGGCGGCGTCCCGAGCCTCGCCGAGCTCGTCCTGCACAACGGGACGGTCTACCGCTGGAACCGCCCGGTCTACGGCATCGCCGACGGTGTCCCCCACCTGCGCGTGGAGAACCGCGTCCTGCCCGCCGGTCCCACCGTCATCGACGTCGTGGCCAACGCCGCCTTCTACTACGGCCTCGTCCGCGCCCTGGCCGAGGAGGCCCGGCCGGTGTGGTCCCGGCTGCCGTTCGAGGCGGCCGCCGCCAACTTCGACGCCGCCTGCAAGGACGGCATCGACGCCCGCTTCACCTGGCCCCGGCGCGGCCGCTACGGCGGGACCACGCAGGTCGACGCCGTGAGCCTGGTCCGCGACGAGCTGCTGCCGCTCGCCGAGGCCGGGCTGGACGCGTGGGGCGTGGAGCCGGCCGACCGCGATTTGTACCTGGGTGTCATCGAGGAGCGGTGCCGGCGCAGGGTGAACGGGGCGAGCTGGCAGGCCGCGACCTTCCACAAGGCGCTGGACGCGGGCCACCCGAGGGACGCCGCCCTGGCGGCCACGACCCGGCGCTACCGGGAGCTCATGCACAAGGGGGAGCCGGTGCACACCTGGCCCGTGGGGTCGCCGGAGCCGGTGCCGTTGGGCTGATGCGCCGCCGGGCCGATCTCCTGCTGCCCTCATACTGATCCGACAGGTCGGAGAAGTGGAGGCAGGTGTGCAGGCGGAGGCGGGCCCGGGGGCCGACGATTCCATTCCCCAGCAGCGGCTCTCGCGGCGGATGCTCCGCAACGAGACGCTGCTCGTGCTGGCGCTCTCGCTCGGTGCGAGCGGAGTCTCCGCCCTGATCAGCTTCATCGGCTCGGTCACGAAGCCCGGCGGGCTGAAGGACCAGGCGGCCACCCTGAACGCCTCGGCCGCGCCCGGCCGTCCCTGGCTCGACCTGGCCTGGCAGCTCTTCGGGATCACCACCGCGCTCGTGCCCGTCGCACTCGTCGCGCACTTCCTGCTGCGCGAGGGCGCGGGCCTGCGCAGCCTCGGCTTCGACCGCACCCGGCCCTGGTCCGACCTCGGCCGCGGGGCGGCGATCGCTGCGGTCATCGGCAGCACCGGAATCGCCTTCTACCTGGCCGCCCGGGGCTTCGGCTTCAACCTCACCGTGGTGCCCGAGGCGCTGCCCGACGTGTGGTGGAAGTACCCCGTGCTGATCCTCTCGGCGATCCAGAACGCGGTGCTGGAGGAAGTCATCGTCGTCGGCTACCTGCTGCGCCGCCTCGACCGGCTGGGGTGGACACCGATGGCCGCGCTGGTGGGCAGCTCGGTCCTGCGCGGCTCGTACCACCTCTACCAGGGCATCGGCGGCTTCATCGGCAACATGGTCATGGGCGTGGTGTTCGTCTACCTGTACCGCCGCTGGGGGCGAGTGGGCCCCCTGGTGGTGGCCCACTCGCTGCTCGACATCGGTGCCTTCGTGGGATACGCCCTGCTGGCGGGCAAGGTCGGCTGGCTGCCGACGGCGTGAGGGATCTGGGAAGGGGGCGTCTCAGGCCAGCAGCTCGCCCTCGATGACGGTGACAGCCCGGCCGGTCAGCAGTGTGCGGTCGCCGCGCAGCTCCGTGCGGACGCGGCCGGAGCGGGGTGAGGCCTGGAGGCCGGTGAGGCGGGGGCTGCCGAGGCGCGCGGACCAGAACGGGGCGAGCGCGGTGTGGGCGCTGCCGGTCACCGGGTCCTCGTCGATGCCGACGTTCGGGAAGAAACAGCGCGAGACGAAGACGTAGCCCCGGTCGGGGTCGTCCGCGCGGGCCGTGGCGATGACGCCGCGCTCGGAGTGGGCGGCGAGGGCCTTGAGGTCGGGGCGGAGGCCGTGCACCGTCTTCTCGTCGGCGACCTCGACCAGCAGGTCGCCGACGTTCGGGCCGGTGTCGAGGACCGTGAGCGGCTCGGTGCCCAGGGCTTCGGCGAGGCCGTCCGGCGGGTCGACCAGGGTGAGGGGAGCCGTCGGGAAGTCCAGCGTGACGGAGCCGTCTTCGGCGGGCGTGGCGACGAGGACGCCGCTGCGGGTGGCGAACCGTACCGGGCCCTCGTGGGTGCCGGTGGTGTGCAGGACGTGGGCGGTGGCCAGGGTCGCGTGACCGCACATCGCGACCTCCGCGGCCGGCGTGAACCAGCGCAGCGCCCAGTCGGCCTCGCCGCCCTCGGGGAGGGGACGGGCGAAGGCCGTCTCGGAGTGGTTGACCTCCAGGGCGATGTTCTGGAGCCGGGTGTCGTCCTGGAAGGCGTCCGCGTCGTTCAGGAGAACGACCCCGGCCGGGTTGCCGGAGAAGGGGCGATCGGTGAAGGCGTCGACGATTCGAATCCGCATGCCCGGACGTTAGAGGTTCGCCGAAGCGGCAGGCCAAGGCCAATTCGCGAGTACTGGCCCGGTTCTCCCCGTTCACATGGCGAGTGTGGGCCCCGATCCGGGCCTTGCCATCCGAACGGTACCGATATATCGTTGAGGCATCGCGACAGATCAACGATGGAATGGAGAGTGTTTGCGATGCATACTCACGGATTCGAGCACGGACATGGCCGCGGCGGACAGCGTCACGGCGGCCGGGGCGGTTTCGAGGGGCTGCGTGCGGCCTTCGGGCCGTTCGGGCCGGGCGGTCCCGGCTGGGGCGGGCCCGGTGGCCCGGGCTTCGGTCCCGGACCCTGGGGCGGACGAGGGCGCGGCGGGCCGAGGGGACGGGCGCGGCGCGGTGACGTACGGGCCTCGATCCTGGCCCTGCTGAAGGACCGGCCGATGCACGGCTACGAGATGATCCAGGAGATCGCCGAGCGCAGCGGCGGGGCGTGGAAGCCCAGTCCCGGCTCGGTGTACCCCACCCTCCAGCTGCTGGAGGACGAGGGCCTGATCGCGAGTGAGTCCGAGGGCGGCAAGAAGCTGTTCTCGCTCACCGAGGCGGGCCGCGCCGCGGCCGAAGAGGGGCCCGAGGCACCCTGGGAAGAGGCCTCCCGCGGGGTCGACTGGGAGGCTCTCGGTGAGATCCGCCAGGCCGGCTTCGGTCTCATGGAGGCCTTCAGCCAGGTCTGGAAGACCGGCAGCAAGGAGCAGCGGGAGAAGGCCCTCGGCGTCATCAACGAAGCCCGCAAGAAGCTGTATCTGATCCTCGCCGACGAGGACTGACGAGCGCCGACGCGGACTGACGAGGGCCGACGAAGCCCGAAGGATCGAGCGTCGTCCAAGTACGGTGCTGGGCAGGCGCCCCGTGGAGTGATCCACGGGGCGCCTCGGCCTGTGCCGGGAGTGGGTCGCCGGTGCCCGGGGTGTCAGGTCACCAGGCCGTCCAGCTTGCGCAGCGACTCGTTGAGGGCGGCCGTGGCCGAGTCCTTGAGTTTGCCCGCCATCAGCGACACCGTCGCGCCCGTGAACTCGCCGTCGATGCGCACCGTCGTCGCGTCGCCGTCGGGTGTGAGGGTGTAGCGCGTCGCGACGGTCACACCCATCGGGCCCTTGCCGCGGATGGCGAGCACCCGGGCCGGTTCCAGTGCCTCGACGGTCCACTCCACCTCGGCCGGGAAGTTCATGAGCCGCATGTTCTCCTGGAACGCGGCGCCCACTTCGAGGGGCTCGGGGCCGCCCGACGGGAAGCTCGTGTGGGTCGCGTTCCACTCGCCGTACGCGGACCAGTCCGTGAGCCTGGCCCACACCTTCTCGGCAGGCGCTCCGATGCGTGACTCCGCACTGACTTCGGCCATGCGACCACCTCTTCACGTCCGGCTGGGATGTCGCGGAACGTAGCCGCGGCGACCGCAATGTTCAATACTGATGAACCGTCAGCCGTTCCGGGGTGCCCGGTGAAACAGCCTGATGTCCTCCGTAAGGAGGAGATTCCGGCCTGCGGTGTCCACTTTCTGTGGGACGCGAAGATGCTCCGCTCCGGGGATGACCCGGGCCCTCGGGACTGATGGGGTAGGGGTGTGCAACCCCGTATCCCCCGCCAGTCGGCGCATGAGCACGGCATCCACCGCGCGGAGAACGATGCCAGGCTCAGTGACGAGCTGGCATCGGTGGTCACCGGTGCCCGCCGCAGGGCGGTCAGGGACGCGGACCGGCAGATCGACACCGCCCATCTGCTCCACTCGCTGCTGGAGTCCGACCCCGAGGCGCGTGCCGTCGTCGGCGAGGGGCCGCAGATCGCGCGGCTGCTCGGCTACCTCGTCCAGCGCAGCATCGGATACGGCCTGCGCTGGCAGAGCGGCGTCGAGGACTCCGGCGCGGTCCCCGTCGTGACGGAGAGCGCGGGCTTCTCGCCGCTGGCCGCGGCCTCGATGGAGTACGCCTGCGAACGTGCCGAGCGGCACGGGGGACCGGCCCGCGGTGTCGACCTGCTCGCGGCGATCGTCGTGGACTCGCAGTCGCGCGCGGTCGAGGTGCTCCGACGCGCCGGGGTCGACCCGCACGCGGTGCTCGCCCGGCTCGACGGCTGGTCCGAGGCGTCTCGGGAAGGTGTCGACCGGTCCGAGGAGCGCGCCGACCGGTCTCAGGAGTGCGTGAGTGGTGGCGAAGGCGCTCACTGACCGGTCCATCGCGGAGCCGCCTTTCGTGTCCGGACAGTGGGACAGGTGCCATAAGGGGTGACGCTCCTGTCATGGCCTGTCATCATGTGCCGGTGCGTACGTCTGACAGCAGCCCCAGCAGCCCCAGGCACGGCAAGGGTGTGGGCCTCGGCCTCGCGCTCCTGTCCGCGGTCGCCTTCGGCGGATCCGGTGTCGCGGCCAAGCCGCTGATCGAGGCGGGCCTGGACCCGCTGCACGTGGTGTGGCTGCGCGTGGCCGGGGCGGCCCTGGTCATGCTGCCGCTCGCCGTGCGCCACCGCGCGCTGCTGCGCCGCCGGCCCGGACTGCTCGTCGGGTTCGGGCTGCTGGCCGTCGCCGGTGTCCAGGCCTGCTACTTCGCGGCGCTCTCCCGTATCCCCGTCGGGGTGGCGCTGCTCATCGAGTACCTGGCGCCCGCCCTCGTCCTGGGCTGGGTGCGGTTCGTGCAGCGGCGGCCCGTGACGCGTGCCGCGGCGGTCGGTGTCGTCCTCGCCGTCGGCGGGCTCGCGTGCGTCGTCGAGGTGTGGTCGGGGCTCGGCTTCGATGCACTGGGACTGCTGCTCGCACTCGGCGCGGCCTGCTGCCAGGTCGGCTACTTCGTCCTCTCCGACCAGGGCAGCGACGCCGGGGACGAGGCGCCCGACCCGCTCGGCGTCATCGCCTACGGCCTGCTCGTCGGCGCGGCCGTGCTGACCGTCGTCGCCCGGCCCTGGAACATGGACTGGTCCGTGCTCACGGGCACCGCGCGCATGGACGGCACGCCCGTCGCCGCGATCGCCCTGCTGGCCTGGATCGTCCTCGTCGCCACGGTCGTCGCGTACGTCACCGGCGTGCTCGCCGTGCGGCGGCTCTCCCCGCAGGTCGCCGGTGTCGTGGCCTGTCTCGAAGCGGTCATCGCCACCGTCCTGGCCTGGATCCTGCTGGGCGAGCACCTGTCGGCGCCGCAGCTCGCCGGTGGCGTGATCGTGCTGGTGGGCGCGTTCATCGCACAGTCGTCGACGCCCTCGAAGGGCTCCGGACAACCGGTGGCGAGCGGCGGCCCGGAAAGGAAGTTGTCCCGGCCCGGCAGGGCCGCATAAGGTGCCGATCATGCCTTCGAACGCACTCGTTCTTCCGCCTCCGGCCGCCTGAGGCGGGCCCTCCGGAAACCGCGCCCGGCGTGTCACCGCCGGGCCGAACGGTGCTGCCCGCAGACGAAGTCCGCGGACCCCGCTGATCCGACGTGATCCGGGGCCCTTCCCGAACTTCCGCGCACCAGCCGCCGCCGCTACGCGGCGCGCCGTGCGCGTCTGCGGAGAGAACACGTGTCGAACACTGCCTCCGGCCTGCCCGTAGGGCGAGGCCTCCTCTATCTGATCGTCGCCGGTGCCGCCTGGGGCACCGCGGGCGCGGCCGCCTCACTGGTCTACCAGGCCAGTGACATGGGCCCCGTCGCCCTCTCCTTCTGGCGCTGCGCCGCCGGACTCGTGCTGCTGCTCGCCGTCCGCCTCGTCCGGCCGCGCGCCCGGGTCGCCGTGCGGGAGCCGCTGGGCCGCCGGACGCTGCGAGCCGGCGTCACCGGGATCGGGCTCGCGGTGTTCCAGACGGCCTACTTCGCCGCCGTCTCCGCCACCGGCCTCGCCGTCGCCACGGTCGTCACCCTGGGCGCCGGACCGGTGTTCATCGCGCTCGGCGCCCGGCTGACGCTCGCCGAGCGCCTCGGCCGGGGCGGAACCGCCGCCGTCGCGGGCGCGCTCACCGGGCTCGCGGTCCTCGTCCTCGGCGGCGGGGGCACGACCGTGCGCCCGTGGGGTGTGCTGCTCGCGCTGCTGTCCGCGGCCGGGTACAGCGTGATGACGCTGCTCATCCGCCGGTGGGGCCGCGGCGGCGAGGCCGACGCCTCCCGGACGACCGTCGGGGCCTTCGCCGTCACGAGCCTGTGCCTGTTGCCGTTCGCCCTGTCCGAGGGGCTGCTGCCGCACACCGAGGACCCCGGCCGGGTCCTGGTCCTGCTGGTGTACGTCGCCGCCGTCCCCACGGCCCTCGCCTACGGCCTCTACTTCGCGGGCGCGGCCGTCGTACGGTCGGCCACCGTCTCGGTGATCATGCTGCTGGAGCCGGTGAGCGCGGCGGTGCTCGCCGTCGTACTGCTCGGTGAGCAGCTCACGGCGGCGACGCTGGCCGGGACTCTGCTGATGCTGGGTTCGGTCGCGGGGCTCGCGGTGGGGGAAGCGCGCGGCGCAAGGGCCAAGGAGCCGGTGATGCTCGTGTGACCACCGGGCGGGGAGCTGCGGCCGGTTGCGCGGCTCCCCGCGCCCCCTACCGTGCCCTCAAGTAGTCGGGCAGCTCGGTGCCGGCGGCGAGGTCGGGGTCGGCGATCGGAGTGCCGTAGGTCTTCCGCACCGGGACCACACCGGCCCAGTGCGGCAGGTCGAGGTCCTCCGGTTCGTCGTTCACGCCGCCGGTGCGGAGCTTGGCGGAGACCTCGTCCAGGTCGAGGCGGAGCACCGCTGTGGCGGCCAGCTCCTTCTTGTTGGCCGGTCGCGAGTCGGCGGAACGGCCCGGCACGACGTGGTCGACCAGGGCGTCCAGGGCCTGCCGCTTCTCCTCGGGGTCCGTCACGTCGTGCGCGACGCCGTGCACCACTACGGAGCGGTAGTTGATCGAGTGGTGGAAGGCCGAGCGGGCGAGGACCAGCCCGTCGACGTGCGTGACGGTCAGGCAGACCGGGAGACCCGGGTCGGCCTGGCCGGCCGCCCGCAGCGGACGCGAGCCCGTCGAACCGTGCACGTAGACCCGCTCGCCGACCCGGGCGTACAGCGTGGGCAGCACGACCGGGGCGCCGTCGCGGACGAAGCCCAGATGGCAGACGTAGGCCTCGTCGAGTATCGAGTGCACCAGGTCCCTGTCGTACGAGGCCCGGTCCGGCGCGCGGGTGGGGACGGTGCGGTCGGTGGGGGCGTAGGCGGCGGGTTGCGACGGCGTCGGCGTGGTCCCCTGCATGGCGCTCTCCATTGCACTAGTGCATAATTGGGTTTGTGCTAGGAGAGTATCGGATCAGTGGGCGTCGTGCAGCGGACATCTCGGCGAGCATCGAGCGGGCGGTGGGGAGCGGTGAGCTGCGGCCCGGTCAACTGCTGCCGCCCATGCGGGAGTTGGCGGAGCGGCTGGGAGTGAATCCCAACACGGTCGCGGCCGCGTACCGGACCCTGCGCGAGCGCGGGGTCATCGAGACCGCGGGCCGGCGCGGCAGCCGCGTGCGGCCCGCGCCGGCCACGACCGGGCGGGACCACATCAGGGTCGACGTCCCCGAAGGCGTGCGCGACGTGTCCAGCGGCAATCCGGATCCGGCGCTGCTGCCGGCCCTCGCGGCGGCGTTCGCGGCGGCGGCCGCCGAGGGCGACCGCGCTCCGGTCCTGTACGGCGAAGGGCCCGTGGATCCCGAGCTGGCCCGGATCGCCCGGGACGCGTTCGACGCCGACGGGGTGCCGGAAGGGCCGCTCGCCGTGGTCTCCGGAGCGCTCGACGCCGTGGAGCGGGTCCTGGCGGCCCACCTCAAGCCCGGCGACACCGTCGCCGTCGAGGATCCCGGCTGGAGCCGGACCCTGGACCTGGTCCCGGCGCTCGGGCTGCGGATAGTCCCCGTCGGCCTCGACGACGAGGGGCCGTACGTCGATGACGTACGGCGGGCGCTCAAGGGCGGGGCGCGTGCCCTGATCGTCACGGACCGGGCGCAGAACCCGACCGGCGCCGCGGTGAGCGCCGCACGCGCGCGTGCCCTGCGGTCCGTGCTCCGGGAACACCCGGAGACCCTGCTCATCGAGGACGACCACGGGCACGGCATCGTCGACGTGCCCCTCCACCCGCTGGCCGGGGCCACCCGGCACTGGGCGTTCGTGCGCTCGGCCGCCAAGGCCTACGGACCCGATCTGCGCCTCGCCCTGCTCACCGGGGACGCCGTCACCGTGGACCGGGTGCACGGCCGGCAGCGGCTCGGGCCCGGCTGGGTGAGCCGGCTGATGCAGCGGGCGCTGGTGCGGCTGTGGGCCGATGGGGCGGTGGACACGTGCGCGGTGGCGGCGGCGTACGGGAGGCGCCGGGACGCGCTGATCGGCGCGCTCGGCCGGCGCGGTGTCGCGGCGCAGGGGCGCAGCGGCATGAACGTGTGGGTGCCCGTGCCGGACGAGACCGGCGCCGTCGCCCGGCTGCTGCACGCGGGCTGGGCCGTCACCCCCGGTGCGCGCTTCCGGCTGAGCGCGCCGCCCGGGATCCGGGTCACCGTCTCGACGCTCACCGAGGACGAGACCGAGGCGCTGGCGGACGCGATCGCCTCGGCCCTGGGGCCGGCGCCGGCGCGGAGTTACGTCTGAGGCTCCGGGCTGGATGTCCTTGGACCGGCTGGGTGTGGCGCGTTCGTGGACCGGCTGGGTGTGGGGCGCTCGTGAACCGGCTTCGTCCGCGGTGTCCCGGAACCGGCCGGGTCGGCGGTGTCCGTGAACCCGCCGGGCCGGTGGCGTCCGGTGGGTCGGCCACGTCTGCCGCGTCAGCGAATCGCCCCCCCGGCCTCTGAGGTGGCTGCCGGAGCCGCTTCGTCCGAGGCGTCCCGAGCCGGTCGCATCTGAGGCGTCCCGAGCCGGTCACGCATGTGAGGCGTCCGCCGAACCGGCCACGCGTACGCCGGACGCCCCGGCCCGCCCCCTACGCCCTGACCTTCGGCCGGACCTGCGTAAGTGCCGCGCCGATCAGGACGATCACCGCCCCGACCGGCGTCGACCAGGAAAGCGACTCGCCCAGGAGCGCGACGCCCGCGGCCGTGGCGATGACCGGAATGAAGTACGTGACCATCTGGGCGGTCGTCGGCCCGACCTCGGCGACCAGGCCGTACTGGAGGAGGACGGCGAGGCCCGTGCCGAGTGCGCCCAGGGCGGCGATCGCCAGCAGCGGCCCGACGGACAGGCTGGTGGGCAGGGTGGTGAACAGCGGGGTGACGACGGCCAGTTGGATCGTGGCGAGCAGCAGCTGCGCGCCGGTCATCGACAGGTGCGAGTGGCTGGTGCCGGCCAGGGTGCGGCGGACGTAGATCCAGCCGATCGGATAGCTGAGGGAGGCCAGCAGGGCCAGTGCCGTGCCGGTGGCGTCCAGGCCGTGGAAGCCCTGCCAGGCGCCCAGCACCGTGAGCACCCCGAGGAAGCCGAGCCCGAGACCGGCGACCCGCACCCGGGTCGGGCGGTCCTCCGACAGGGCGACCAGGGACAGCGCCATGCCCCACAGCGGCGACGTCGCGTTGCAGATGCCCGCCAGCGTGGACGGGATGGTCAGCTCGGCGTACGCGAACAGCGAGAACGGCAGGGCGTTGAGCAGGAACGCGGCGACCGTCAGATGCCCCCAGGTGCGGGCCCCGCGCGGCAGCCGCTCGCGGCGCACCGCCATCGCCGCGGCCAGCACCGCCGTACCGAACACCAGCCGTCCGAGCGTGACCTGGAACGGCGCGTACCCCTCGGTGCCCACCTTGATGAGGAGGAAGCTGAAGCCCCAGATCAGGGACAGGGCGGCGAAGCGGAGACGCCAGTCGAGGCGGCGACGGGGGCGGTCGCCCGAGGGGGTGGCGACCCGGCCGGGGGTGGTGACGGTGCTCATGGAACCACGATGGCGGTCAAGAACCTCGTAGCACAATCGAGATTTCGCAACCGGTATTGCGTAGCATCACTTACATGTTGAACCTGGAGCGCCTGCGCACCCTCGACGCCCTCGCCCGGCACGGCTCGGTCAGCGGCGCGGCCGAGGGGCTGCACATCACGACGTCCGCCGTCTCCCAGCAGATGTCCAAGCTGGAGCGGGAGGTCGGGCAGCAGCTCCTCGCCAAGAACGGCCGGGGCGTGCGGCTCACCGACGCGGGCCGGCTGCTCGCCGAGCACGCCGCGCGCATCCTGTCCCAGGTCGAGCTGGCCCAGTCCGACCTGGAGGCGCAGCGCGGACAGGTCGTCGGCGAGCTGAGACTCTCGGCGTTCCCGACGGCCGCCCGCGGCCTGTTCCCGCTCGCGCTGTCCGCCCTGCGCGAGCGGCATCCCGCGCTCCGGCTGCGCTCCTGCGAGCTGGAACCGGAGGCCGCCCTCGCCGGGGTCGTGCGCGGCGACCTCGACCTCGCCGTGGTCCTCGACTGGTACAACAAGCCGATGGCGCTGCCCGACGGTCTGGTCAAGGCGCCGATCATGGACGACCCCGCCGATGTGGCCATGCCCGCGGACCACCGGCTCGCAGGGCGGGACGAGGTGGACCTCGCGGAGTTCGCCGACGACGAGTGGATCACCTGGGGCGAGGGCGAGTTCTGCCACGAGTGGCTGATGTACACGCTCCGCTCTCAGGGCATCGAGCCGCTCGTGGGCCACCGTGCCGCCGAGACCCACACCCAGCTCGCGCTGGTCGCCGCGGGGCTCGGCGTGTGCGTCGCCCCGCTGCTCGGCCGCCGCCCCGTGCCCGCGGGGGTCGTGACCGTCCCCGTCAGACAGCGGGTCCGGCGGCACGTGTACGTGGTCTGGCGCGCGGACGCCGACCGCCGCCCGTCGATCCGGGCCGCGGTGAAGGCCCTCCGGGCGGCGGGGGAGAGCCTCGGCTGAGCCCGGACCCCGGTGCTACCGCGCCCCCAGCTTGCGGAAGTCCCAGGAGACGATCTTCTGCGGCGTCAGCCGCATCCAGGCGTGCCGGCCGTCGTGCGGCATCTCCTCCAGGCCGAAGTTCTTCCGGGCGAACAGCGTCTCCGGGACGTCGAGTTCGGCGCGCAGCTCGCCCGTGCGCGGGATCTCGCCCACGAACTCGACGGTGCCCGACAGTTCGACGCCGCGCAGCTCGTCGTACTCCTCGCCGGTGTCGACCACGATCGCCACCCGCGGGTCGCGCCGCAGGTCGGTCCACCGTTTGCTGCGCACGACCGAGTACAGCCACATCGAGGTGCCGTCCCAGGCGAACCACAGCGTGCTCACGTGCGGGGCGCCGTCGGCCGACACCGTGGCGACCCGGCAGGTGCGCTGGGTGGTGAGGAAATCGTCCAGCTCGCCCGGCGTCATCATGATCTTCCGGCCCCGGCGCTGCTGAGTGACGGTCATGCTCCCCCTCTTTCTTCTCTCACGTCGTGTCAGAGGAGATCCTCTGACATCACGTCAGAAAAGGATGGGTTCTCTTCCGTCCATGCGCAATGGTGGTTACGCTCACGCGCCCAGCCGCCGGCGCCCAGGGGGAACCGTGCCCGCGCACGCAGAGCTCAGCGAACTCCTCGATCCGCGGACCACCGTGCTGCTCACCGTCGAGTGCCAGGAGGGCGTCGTCGGAGCGGACAGCGCTCTGCCCCTACTCGCCGAGGAGGCCCGCGCCGGCGGGGTGCTCGCCAACGTCGCCCGGCTGGTGGCCGCCGCCCACGAAAGCGGCGTCCAGGTCGTCCACGCCATCGCCGAGCGCCGCCCCGACGGCCGCGGGGCCAGCCGCAACGCCCGCCTGTTCCGGGCCGCCGGACGCCTGCCCGTCCAGCAGTTGTCCGGCACGCCGGCGGTGCGGGTCGCGGCCCCGATCGAGGTCGCCGACGAGGACCTCGTCGTACGGCGCCTGCACGGGCTGTCGCCCCTCCAGGGCACCGATGTCGACCCGCTGCTGCGCAACCTCGGCTGCCACACGCTGATCGTCACCGGGGTCTCGGCCAACGTGGCCGTTCCCAATGCAGTGTTCGACGCCGTGAACCGCGGCTACACCGCCGTCGTCCCGGCGGACGCCATCGCGGGAGTGCCCTCGGACTACACCCCCGCGATGATCCGCCACACCCTCGCGTTGGTCGCCACGGTCGCGACCACGGACGAGGTGCTGGCGTGTCTGCGACGTCCGCGTGGGGTCAGGCGAGCGTGATGGAGTCGCCGTTCACGCTGATCTGCTTTTCCTCCAGAGGTTTGACCGCGGGAGCCTTCTTCACGCTGCCGTCGAGGACGGAGAACTGACTGCCGTGGCAGGTGCAGGAGATGATGTCGTCCTTGAGGTCGACCATCGGGCAGTTCTGGTGGGTGCAGATCGTCGAGAACGCCTTGAACTCGCCCGCCGTCGGCTGTGAGACCACGACCTTCTCGTCCTTGAAGATCTTGCCGCTTCCCTCGGGGATGTCGGCGGTCTTCGCGAGGGCCGCACCGCCGGCTCCCGCTCCGGTGGACGAGCCGCCCCCCTCGTTCGTCGCGCCGCCGCCGGCACCCTGTTCGGTGGACGGATCGGACGGCTCCTCCTCCGATCCGCACGCCGTCAGCGCCACGGTGAGCCCTGCCGCGCCCACCGCCGCCACGAGGGTGCGGCGGCTCGGTCCCGACTTCGGCTGAACTGATTCGCTGGTCATGCTGACGTTCCTTCCGGGGATTCGTGATCTGCCGAGAGGTACGGCCCCTGGGGACCGGCTGTTCACACGATGCCGAAATCCTGACTGGCCCGCGGGAGGACATGGGTAAAGCGGAGCTGTCGGTTCGCTGTCGGGTTCCGGGGCGTCGCCGCGAGGCGCTGCCGGAAGGACCGTCGCGGCCCCGGCGGGTCCAGGACAGGAGTCATGACCTCGCACCGGCCGTTGCCGGGCTCACGGGCCGCGCAGGATGTCCCTGGTGATGTCCGACAGTGACCTGCCGGTGCGGAAGGCTTCGGCGCGCATGAGGGCAAGGGCGTTCTCGGGGGTGAGCCTCCGCCGGGTCGACAGGGCGCCGACGGCACGCGCGGTGTCGAACCAGTGGGCGCGGACGACCTCTTCGGGCTCCCAGGTCGGTGCCCGGTCCCCGGTGATGATCATGTCGCGGGTCGGCAGGAGGGCGGCCGCCACGGCGTCGGCCACCTGGGACGCCTCCTCCAGAGCCTCCTTGCTCAGAGCCTGGGGACGAAGCGCCAGCAGGTCGACCGTTCCCAGGACGTAGTCGCCGAAGAAGACGGGGAGCGCGTACACCGACCCCACCTGCGGCAGCTTCTCGCGCATGGTCGCACCGAAGAGGGGCCAAGGCGTCAGCTCCTCACGCAGGTCGTTCACCGCCACCGGTTCACCGGAGTGCGCGGCGCTGATGCAGGGTCCTTCCAGCACCGTGAACTGGATCTCCTCCAGCAGGAGCGCCGCGTCGTCCGAGGCGGCGAGCAACTGGCGGGAAGGGGTGTCGGTGAGCAGCGACAGAGTGGTGCCGTCCACCCCGAGCCCGTCGCGCACCGCCCCGCACACCCGCCGTGGAACCTCCTCGGCGGGTGCCTTCGCTGCGGCCTCCGCGACCAGCCGCGCCGCCTTGACGGCGTCGGCCGTCATCCGGCCCTCCATCGATCCGGCACGGAGGGGAGGGCGGGCGGACGGCCGGCTGCGCACACGCGGAACCCGGTGACCCGCGGGCCCTGCCGGGGAGGTGTCTTCGCCGTGTGCCGATTCGCCGTGGGCCGATTCACCGTGTGCCCATCCGCCGTGCGCCGATTCACCGTCTGCCGATGAGGAGCCATGCCGGCGGAGTACCCCACCTGGCCGTGACGACGCCGACCGTGCCTGCGTGGTGGCTGAACATGATCGCCTCGACCTCGATGCCCGTCCTCGGCCACTGCGCCTCCACGGGCGGTGTGCGCACGCAGGGCGCGGCGGCACTCCGACGAGGTTGCAGCGCACACGGAGGGTTACTCGTCGCACCGGCACTCATCGGTGCGCACAGGAAGGGCACAGCCACGATGCCACGCACGCACGTACCCCGATCATTACCCGCCCCTCTGCCTCACGAAGGACGTGACCGCGCATGACCCCTTGGAAATCACTGGCAGCCGCGGCTGCGGGGCTCACCGCCGGAGCCGTCGTCGCCCTACGGCGCTCGACGGCACGTCCGGACGACCCGGGCGCCGCCGACCGCTGGCTGACCGTGACGATCAACCGTGCGCCGGGTGACATCCAGCCCGACAAGCTGCCGTCGCCGCTGGGGGAGTACGGCGACCGGATCGAGACCCGGATCACCGCCGCACCCGGCGACCGGGGCACCGAACTGGCCGTACGCCTGAAGGAATCCCAGGGCGCCGCGGGCTCCCTGCCCGCACGGCTCGCCGGCCAGGACGAGCGCCAGGATCTGCGCCGCGCCCTGCGCGAGGCGAAGGCGCTGCTGGAGGCGGGCGAGGTCATGCGACCCGACACACCGCCCACCACGCACGAGACCCCCGGCGGGAAGCTCGTCGGGCTGCTGTCCAGGCGCGCGGGCGGGGAGGGAGTGCTGTGAAGGCGCTGTGCTGGGAAGGCGTCAACAAGCTCGGCGTGGAGCAGGTGCCCGACCCTGTCCTGCGCAACGAGCAGGACGTGATCGTACGGTTGATCGCGGGCACCACCTGCGGCTCCGACCTCCACCTCATCGGCGGCTACATCCCCTTCATGCGGTCCGGGGACGTCATCGGGCACGAGTTCCTCGGCGAGGTCGTCGAGGTCGGTGCCGCCGTACACCGGCACAGGGTGGGCGACCGGGTGGTGGTCTGCTCGTTCGTCGGCTGCGGCCGCTGCTGGTACTGCGCCCATGATCTTTGGTCGCTGTGCGACAACACCAACACCAACCCCGGCATCGGGCAGGCCCTGTTCGGCGCCGACACCGGGGGGATCTTCGGCTACTCGCACGCCATGGGCGGGCTGCGCGGCAGCCACGCCGAGTACGTGCGCGTGCCTTTCGCGGACTACGGCGCCTTTCCCGTCCCGGAGGGCATCGACGACACCAGCGCCCTGTTCGTGTCCGACTCGGTGCCGACGGGCTGGATGGGCGCCGACCTGGCGGGCGTCAAGCCCGGCGACGTCGTCGCCGTCTGGGGCTGCGGGGCCGTCGGCCAGATGGCGGCGCGCGCCGCGATCCTGCTCGGCGCGGAGCGGGTGATCTCCATCGACCGGATCCCCGAGCGGCTGGAGATGACCGAGCGTCACATCGGCAGCGAGGTCATCGACTACACGGCCACCGACGTCGGGGCGGAACTGCGCGAACGCACCGGCGGCCGCGGCCCGGACGTGTGCATCGAGGCGGTCGGCATGGAGGCGCACAGCGACAGCCCGGTGCACCTGTACGACCAGGCCAAGCAGCAGTTGCGGCTCCAGACGGACCGTCCCACCGCCGTCCGGCAGGCCATCCACGCCTGCCGCAAGGGCGGCACGGTCTTCATCCTGGGCGTCTTCGCCGGAGCCGTCGACAAGTTCCCCTTGGGCGCGGTGATCAACAAGGGCCTGACCGTGCGCGGCGCCCAGATGCACGGCCAGCGCTACATCCCGATGCTCCTGGACCGCATGGCGGCCGGAGAGCTGAGCACGGCCCACCTGGCGACCCACTCCGTCACATTGGACGAGGCGCCGCGCGCGTACGACCTGTTCAAGCACAAGACCGACGGCTGCGTACGCGCGGTCATCCGGCCGGGCGGCTGAGACGCACCCCGACATCTTCGGGATGCGCTCCCGTCAAAAACGTGCCTTATGGGCGCCCTGCGACGGACCCTGTCGGCCGGTGCGGCTCATGCGCCGGCCAGCAGGTCGCCCTCCTGTACCGCTGCCACGGACAGTGTCTTGTAGCCGACCTGTTCGAACAGCACGACGAGGCGGTCCTCCTCCACGCGCATGACCATGCCCGTGCCCCATTCGGTATGGCGGACCCTGTCGTTGGGCTCGTAGGGCGCGCGGTGCCGGGGCGCGGTGGAGGATTCCCGCTGCCCGGCCCCGGCGTGCCGGTCATCGTCCCGCTCGCACACGTCGCACCGTCCGCACGGCTCGTCGAGCTGCTCGCCGAAGTAGCCCAGGAGGAACTGACGGCGGCAGGACGGCGTTTCCGCGTAGCCGCGCATCATCTCGATACGCGACCGGTCCATCCGGCGCTGCCGCTCGAACACCTCCTCCGCCCTTTCGGCGGCCTCGTTCGCCGTACGGCCGGGAAGGGCCCGGACCGCGCGGTGCCTGCCCTCGACAGTCACGGCTCCGGCCTCTTCCAGGAGGTTCAGCAGATCTGCGGTTTTCCGGCGTGACAGGTCACACTGCCGAGCCACCCGGCTGCGGCTGTGCGGGGCGTCCCGACCGAGCAGAGTGGTCATGATCCGGCGCAGTCCGTCGAGGTCCAGGGACCGGGCGGTGAGGAACTTCTGGAGTCCCAGGTCCTCGGGGCGGTAGAACAGCACCGCATCAGCCGGCTCCCCGTCCCGGCCGGCGCGTCCGATCTCCTGGTAGTAGGAGTCCAGTGACTCCGGGACGGACGCGTGGGCGGCGAACCGTACGTCGGGCTTGTCGATGCCCATCCCGAACGCGGAGGTGGCCACCACCACGGCGGGCGAGCCGGCCATGAAGCCGTCGTGGATCCGGCGCCGCTCCGCCGCCTTCATCCCCGCGTGGTACGCCTCGGCGTCCACGCCGTCCTGCCGCAGTCGCGCCGCATGGGTCTCGGCGTCCTTGCGGGTGGCCGTATAGAGGATGCCCGGGGTGCTTGCTCCGGCCGACCAGCGTGAGACGGCCTCCCGTTTGGCGGCGTCGTCGGTGAACGTGCGCACCGCCAGGTGGATGTTGGGCCGGTCGGTTCCGGCTGTCACGACGTGGGCGTCGCGCATGTGCAGGGCCTCGACGATGTCGGCCCGCACCGGGGCCGCGGCCGTCGCCGTCAGAGCGAGCACCGGCGGACGGCCCAGGCGTTCGGCGACCTCGCCCAGGCCCAGGTAGTCGGGGCGGAAGTCATGTCCCCACGCGGAGACGCAGTGGGCCTCGTCGACGACGAACAGCGAGGGGCCCAGCTCACGCAGCCGCTTCAGCACACTGTCCTTGGCCAGCTGCTCCGGGGAAAGGAACAGGTACTCGGCATCGCCCTCGCGGACGGCCCGCCAGCCTCTGTCGGTGGCCGACTCGGGCTGCGCGGAGTTCACGGCCACGGCGTCCGGTGCCGCGCTCTCCCGCAGTCCGGTGACCTGGTCGCGCTGCAATGCGATCAGCGGCGACACCACGACCGCGGGGCCGCCGAGCACAACGGTCGGTACCTGGTAGATCGCCGACTTGCCGGAGCCGGTGGGCATGACGACCAGCACGTCACGGCCATCGAGCAGGGCCCTCATCGCCTCCGTCTGCTCGGGCGCCAGCTCGCTCCACCCGAAGCGCTCCCGCGCGACGCGGCGCAGCTCCGCGATCCGGTCGTCCCCGCCCGCGTCCGCCCGGGCTTTCGGGCTCCCCGTGCGCCGGGTCATGGCACGAAGCCTCCTTCACGGCCCCGAGACCCTCTCGCGAGCGCGGCCCGGGTACCCCGCGGTGGCTGCCGCGATACGTGAGGCCCCCCGCCGTTCGGCCCCGTGCGGTCGCGGCCGCACGGCACCCACGGACAACCTGGAGAAGGGCCGGCCGAGCCGATGCACCGGGCCGACGCGCTGCGGCACCGAACCCAGGAGGATCCCTTGACCGACGCCATGCCGCACATGGACGAAGCAGGCGAGAACGACGACGTCGTGGCACTGCTGACGCAACAGCACAACCACATCCGTGACCTCTTCGCCGAGGTCGAGAATGCCTCAGCCGGCGACCGGGCGGAGCCGTTCCGCAGACTCGTCCGCATGCTGGCCGTCCACGAGACGGCCGAGGAAGAGGTGGTCCACCCCGCGGCCGGCCGTCTCTTCCAGGACGGTGAGCGGGTGGTCGACGACCGTCTCCAGGAGGAGCGGGCCGCGAAGGAGAAGCTGAGCCGGCTCGACGACATGAACCCCGACGACCCCGAGTTCCTGCCCGCCTTTCGGGAGCTGCGCGCGGACGTGCTCCAGCACGCGGCCTCCGAGGAACAGTACGAGTTCCCCCGGCTCCGCGAGAACGCCGGGGCGCAGCAGCTCGCCATGCTGGCCACGGCGGTCCGGGCCGCCGAGGCCATGGCACCCACTCGCCCGCATCCGGGAGCCGAGACCCCGGCCGAGAACATCGCCGTCGGCCCCATGGCAGCGGTGGTCGACCGGACCCGCGACGCCGTCCGGAAGGCGATGGGCAAGGACAGCTGACAGCTCCCGGCAGCTCCCGCCGATCCGCCTGTCGGCGACTCGGATGCCGAGCCGGGCGGACGCGTGGCCCCGGTCCAGGGACGTGCGGCGGCGCGGATCGGCGTAGGTGAGAGGACCGGCGACCGGTGCCGGCACCTCGGAGTCGTGCCGTACGGAATGGGTCGGGGCGGACGTACCGGGTACCCGCCAGACCATGCTCAAGCGCGCACTGTGGCAGGGACTGATCGCCGGTACCGCCGGAGGGGTCGTGATGACCCTCGGCGAGAAGATCGAGCAGGCCGTCACCGGCCGGCCCGGCTCCCATGTGCCCGCGCGCGTGTTGCAGCGGCTGACCGGCATGCCCGAACGGCCCGGCACACAGCCACTGCCGGTCAACTGGGCCATGCACTACGGCCAGGCCGCCCTCCTCGGAGTGCTGCGCTCGGTCATGGCCCAGGCCGGACTGCGCGGACCGGTCGCCTCCGCCAAGTTCACCGTCGTCCGCCTCACCAACGACCAGATCCTGGAGAACGCGACCGGCGTCGGCGCCCCACCGCCGACCTGGCCCCGCACGGAGCTCGTCGTGGACGTCCTGCACAAGGCCGTCTACGCCTTCACCACCGGCGCCGTCGCCGACGCCCTCGCCGCCCGCAGCGGCCCCGGCCCCGGACAGCGCCACGCCGCCGTCCGCCCCGGCCGCCACGCCCACGTCGGCCCCCTGCCCCGCAGGCACGCCTACGGCGCGTGACCCCGGCGGGGCCCATCGGCATTCTGGCCGGTGCCCGGTGCAGCCGGAGGACGCGGCTGCGGACGGCTCCACCGCCCTCAGCCGGCGGAGCCGTTCGCGTGATTCTGCCGTGGCGGGGCCGCATCCCCGATGGCCGGACGAGCGAGATCACACTCGCGCACGGTTCGCGCGGGCGTCACACGGCCGTCAGCGTGCGCTCGCTCGGCACCCGCACGTCCCGTACGGCGAAGCCGCTGCGCACCCGCGCCGGTATGCGCCGCAGGGAGATGCGCAGGTCTTGGTCGGGGACGGTGTAGTCGAGGCCGGCCAAGCGGAGCGCCAGGGCTTCGAGGAGCCCGATGGTGAGGCCCTCGCCGGGGCAGCGGTGGCCGGTGCGCGGTTCGCCACCGCCCTGCGGGATGAGTTCGTCACGCTCGACCGCGTGTTCGAGGAACCGCTCCGGGCGGAAGACGTACGGATCGCCCCACAGCTCCTCGTCGTGGTTCTGTCCGAAGACATCGAGCAGCACCATCCCCCCGGCCGGCACCGAGACGCCCCGCCAGGACAGGTCCCGTACGGCGAGGCCGCCGAGGAACGGCGCGAAGGGGTAGAAGCGGCGCACCTCGTGCACGAACGCGGCGGTGTAGGCGGAGTCGCCACCGCGCAACCGTTCGCGCTGGTTCGGCTGGAGATGCAGCGCGTGCGCCGTGTAGGCGACGAACCAGCAGACGGCGACAGTGGGCCGGATGACGTTCAGCAGCTCGACGGCCGCCGTGTGCGGGTCAAGCAGTTCACCGTTCGCCTCGCGGTGGCGGCACACGGCGGCGAGCACCGACCCCTCGGGCGCTGCGGCCCTGCCCGAGCGGACATCCTCGACCAGGCGGGTGAAGCGCTCCTCCTGCCGGCCGCGGGCACGCCGGGCCCGCCAGTGCCGTGGCCCGGCGGTCGCGAAACCGTCGACCATGGCGACCAGGTCACGTGCGAGATGCTCCGTCTCCCCGGCGCCCTCGTCGAGCGGGACGCCCGCCCAGCGGCACACACCGCGGGTGAGCACCACGCTCGCCGCGTCGAACAGCACGACCTGTCCGGCCGTGCTCCACTCCCGTACCGCGTCGTCCCAGACGGGGATGACGTGCTCGACGAGACCGGCGATCCGGTCGGCCTGCAGCAGCGGCAGGAAGAACTCCTTGCGGGCGCGGTGGGCGTCACCGTCGAGCGTGTGGACGGCGTCGTGGCCGAACAGGGTGCTCAGGACGGGGCCGGGGAGGGCGCCGCCGCGCTGCACGTTGTGTTCGTCGTAGAAGAACCGCACCGCCTCCGGTCCCCGCACGGCTAGCGCGGGTTTACCCATCACACGGGTGCGTGCCACGCCGTCGGGATGCTCGCCGAGCAGGCCGGGCAGCCAGGAGTAGCCCTGGACGAGAGCCGGGAGAGAACGATCGATCACGGGCGACCTCCGTAAGTCCATGGCCGCCGGGTGCCCACGCTCCGGGCCGGGACACCTGCGGTCGTCGGACCTCGCCTGGGTCAGCGACGTGGCTCGCTCCCTTCGCCCGCGATCACCCTTGGTTACTATGCTCACTTCGTGCCAGAGGCCGGAAGCAAGTCGACGGGCGATTCCCGCTGCTACGCCCCTCCCATGGCGGTCGTGGATTGCAAGGTTGAAGAGATGGGTGGCCTGGGAAATGCTGAAAGAGGTCACCGCGACCCGCTACATCACGCCCCTGCGTGAGGGCGGTTCGCTGCCGGGACTCGTCGAGGCCGACGACTTCGGGACGTACGTCCTGAAGTTCACCGGCGCGGGACAGGGGCGCAAGACGCTCGTCGCCGAGGTGGTCTGCGGGGAACTCGCCCGCCGGCTGGGGCTGCGGGTGCCACGCCTGGTCACGGTCGAGCTCGACGCGGAGCTGGGGCTCGGCGAACCCGACCAGGAGGTGCAGAGCCTGCTCAGGTCCAGCGGCGGCACCAACCTCGGCATGGACTTCCTCTCCGGCGCGCTCGGCTTCGACCCGCTCGCCTTCGCGGTGGCTCCCGAGGAGGCCGGGCGGATCGTCTGGTTCGACGCGCTGGTCAACAACGTCGACCGGTCCTGGCGCAACCCCAACCTGCTGATGTGGCGGGGCGAGCCGTGGCTCGTCGACCACGGGGCGACCATGATCTGGCACCACAACTGGCCCGGTGCGGAGGCCTCCGCGGCCCGCCCGTACGACGCCTCCGACCATGCCCTGGCGCCCTTCGCGCCCGATGTCGCCGCCGCGGCGGCCGAGTTGGCGCCCCGGGTGACCGAAGAGCTGCTCGCCGACGTCACCGCGCAGATCCCGGACGTCTGGCTGACGGGCGAGCCCGGCTTCGACACCCCGGACGATCTGAGGCGGGCCTACGCGCGACCGCTGCTCGCACGGGCCGCCGTCATCCACGACCGCATCCAGGGGATCAAGTGAGCGACCGGCACATCATCAAGGGCGGGACGCGCGACCGCCAGATCTACGAGTACGCCGTCCTGCGCGTCGTCCCGCGCGTCGAGCGCGGCGAGTGCATCAACGCCGGGGTGCTCGTCTACTGCCGAGCCGAGTCCTACGTCGGCGCCCGCACTCACCTCGACGAAGCCCGACTGCTGGCTCTCGACCCCGAGGCCGACGTGGCCGGGGTCCGCGCCGCCCTGCGGGCCGTGGAGGGCATGTGCGCGGGCGGCCCCGCGGCCGGCCAGGCAGCGGACGACACCGCCGGCCGCCGCTTCCGCTGGCTCGTCGCCCCCCGCTCGACGATCGTCCAGCCCGGCCCCGTCCACACGGGCCTGACCACCGACCCGGCGGCGGAGACGGAGCGGTTGCTGGACGTGCTGGTGAAGTGACACCCGTCGCGCCCGGGCGTCAGCTCCGGCTGCGCTTCACGACATAGCCGGCAGCGAGCGTTGCGCCGCCGACGAAGGCCAGACCGACACCGACGTCCCAGGCGCTCGGCCCCGAGGCGACCGCGCCCCCGAGCCCGCCCCTCACGCCCCGGGACGGAGCGGTGGTGGGCGTGGGGGTGACCGGGGAAGGTGTGCTCGCCGGACCGGTGGGGGAGATGACACCGGTGCCGCGGCGGGGCAGTACCTCGCATGCGATGCCGTCGTCCGGGCCCTGGTCCTCGTCCAGACGGTTCGGGTCACTCGGGTCCGCGTCGAAGACGGCCTGCGCGTCCTCCTGGAAGGCGAAGTCGCGGCAGTCGCGGTCGGGCTGGGCAAGAGCGGGGTCGGCCAACGGCACGATCGCGGCGATCGCGGCGATCGCGCCTATGACACCGGTACAACGGCGCATGGGGGCGCCTCCTTTCCGGCCACGAGTGGCCCGCCCTTCGACGCTAGGTGCGCCGGACGGCGGCGGCGCGAAGCCGTAGGCCGATCGGGTGTCCGTGCGAGCCGCGCGGGGCATGGTGGCGCAGGGTGATGGATCACATGCCCCGCCTGGCCGTTGACACCGCGTGCCAGGGCTTCTAGCGTCACCTCCACTGAAGGTACTAAGCGGTCGCTCATCTGAGGAGAAGCAGCCATGTCCACCACTGAGCAGCGGGTCGCCGTCGTCACCGGTGCCGCGCGCGGGATCGGCGCCGCCACCGCCGTACGACTGGCCGCCGAGGGTCGCGCGGTCGCCGTGCTCGACCTCGACGAGGCGGCCTGCAAGGACACCGTCGAGAAGATCACCGCCGCCGGCGGCAAGGCCATCGCGGTGGGCTGTGACGTCTCGGACGAGGCGCAGGTCGAGGCGGCCGTCGCGCGGATCGCCGAGGAGCTCGGCGCGCCGACGATCCTGGTCAACAACGCCGGCGTGCTGCGCGACAACCTGCTGTTCAAGATGAGCGTCTCCGACTGGGACACGGTCATGAACGTGCACCTGCGCGGCGCCTTCCTGATGTCCAAGGCCTGCCAGAAGCACATGGTGGACGCGGGCTTCGGCCGGATCGTCAACCTGTCGTCGTCCTCGGCGCTGGGCAACCGCGGCCAGGTGAACTACTCGGCCGCCAAGGCGGGCCTCCAGGGCTTCACCAAGACCCTCGCCAAGGAGCTCGGCAAGTTCGGCGTCACCGCCAACTCCGTCGCCCCCGGCTTCATCGCCACCGAGATGACCAAGGCCACCGCCGACCGCGTCGGCATGGGCTTCGAGGACTTCAAGGCCGCCGCCGCCACCCAGATCCCGGTGGCGCGCGTCGGTGAGCCCGAGGACATCGCCAACGCCATCGCCTTCTTCACGGGCGAGGCGGCCGGGTTTGTCTCCGGCCAGGTGCTGTACGTGGCCGGCGGACCGCTCGACTAGGGGACGACAGACATGACTTCCGTGGAACTCTCCGGCAAGGCCGCCCTCGTCACGGGCGCCAGCCGCGGCATCGGCTACGGCGTCGCGGAGGCGTTCGTCGCCCGCGGCGACCGTGTGTGCATCACCGGCCGCAACGAGGACGCCCTCAAGGAGGCCGTCGAGCGGCTCGGCTCCGACCGCGTGATCTACGCGGTGGGCAAGGCGCACGACGAGGCCCACCAGGCCGCCGCCGTCGAGCGCACGATGGAGGCCTTCGGCCGCGTCGACTACCTGGTCAACAACGCCGGCACGAACCCGGTGTTCGGCCCGATCGCCGATCTGGACCTGAACGTCGCCCGCAAGGTCTTCGAGACCAACGTGGTCTCGGCGCTGGGCTTCGCCCAGAGGACCTGGCACGCCTGGCAGAAGGACAACGGCGGCGCGATCGTCAACATCGCCTCCGTCGCCGGCCTCTCGCCCTCGCCGTTCATCGGCGCGTACGGCGTCAGCAAGGCGGCGATGATCAACCTGACCGTGCAGCTCGCGCACGAGTTCGCGCCCAAGGTCCGGGTCAACGCGATCGCCCCGGCCGTCGTGAAGACCAAGTTCGCCACGGCCCTGTACGAGGGCCGGGAGGAGGAGGCCGCGGCTGCCTACCCGCTCGGCCGGCTCGGCGTGCCCTCCGACATCGGCGGCGCGGCCGCGTTCCTCACGTCCGGGCAGTCCGACTGGGTCACCGGCCAGACGCTCGTCGTGGACGGCGGAATCTTCCTCAACGCCGGCACGGGCTGACGCCGGAGCGTAGGCGGTTCGACACGGGCGCCCCTTCGCGCAGGGGGCGCCCGTGCGTGTGTAAAGGCACGGCAAACGGTGGTGACAACGTAGTCAAAGGTTTATCGATCAAGGAGTCATGTACCGGGGTGGGTCAGCGGGCGCGGCACTGCGGTATGGTCTGCCGACCCTTGGTATGGCAGATCGAGGAGCGTGCGCGTGTTCAACCGGAACCGATGCCTGCGGCGGGTGGCGGCCATCGCGTCCATATCGTCCCTGGTCGCCGGATGCGGCGTGCTGTCGTCCGACACTCCGGAGGACGAAGGGCCGATCGTCGTGGGCACCACCAGTGCCCCCAGCACGCTCGACCCTGCCGCGTCGTGGGACAGCTCCTGGGAGCTGTTCAGGAACGTCTACCAGACGCTCCTGAGCTATCAGACGGGCGCGAGCGAGCCCCAGCCGGACGCCGCCGAGCAGTGCGGCTTCAGCGACTCCTCGAACCAGGTGTACCGCTGCGAACTGCGCGAGGGCCTGAAGTTCTCCAACGGCGACGCGCTCGACGCACGGGCCGTGAAGCACTCGTTCGACCGGATTCGCAAGATCAACGTCAATGGCGGCCCCGCGGGTCTGCTCGGCAGCCTCGAACGGGTCCAGGCGCCGAACGACCGCGAGGTGATCTTCCACCTCAACAAGCCCGACGCGACCTTCCCCTTCGTGCTCGCCACCCCCGCCATGTCGATCGTCTCCCCGGCCGCCTATCCGGAGAGTTCCCTGCGCAAGGGCGGCGACGTCGTCGGCTCCGGGCCGTACACCCTCGACTCGTACGACGACGGCAAGGAAGCCGTCCTCGTCCGCAACGCCGGCTACAAGGGCTTCGCCGAGCGCCGGAACGACGCGGTGACCATCCGCTACTTCCAGGACTCCGGCGCCATGGTCAAGGCCCTTCGGGACGAGCAGATCGACGTGACCTACCGCGGTCTGGCGGCCGGTGACGTCGTCGATCTCCAGAGCAAGACCTCCAACGAGGAGGAGATCCAGCTCGTCGAGGGCACCGGCACCGACATCAACTACCTGGTGTTCAACCCGAAGGACTCCTGGGCGAACCGCAAGGCCGTACGCCAGGCCATCGCGCAGGTCGTCGACCGGGCGGCGATCGCCCACAAGGTCTACAAGGACACCGTCGACCCGCTCTACTCGATGGTCCCCAAGGGCCTCACCGGTCACACGACGGGCTTCTTCGACGACTACGGCGACCCGGACGTCGGCAAGGCCCGCAAGATCCTCACCAAGGCGGGCATCAACCAGCGGGTCCCGCTCACCCTCTGGTACACGAGCGACCGCTACGGCTCCGAGACGGCCGCGGAGTTCAAGGAGCTGGAGCGCCAGCTCGAGGACTCCGGCCTGTTCGCGATCACCCTCAAGAGCCGCCCGTGGAAGACGTACGTCGAGGGCTACCAGAAGGGCGAGTACCCGGTGTTCGGGCGTGGCTGGTTCCCCGACTTCCCGGACGCCGAGAACTTCATCGCGCCGTTCGTCGGCGAGCAGAACGCCCTCGGTACGCCCTACCCGGCGCCCGAGATCACCGGCGATCTGCTGCCCCGGTCGCGCCGCGAGAGCGACCGCGCGAACGTGGAGAAGGAGTTCGAGGAGGCCCAGCGGATCCTCGTGGACGACGCGCGGCTGCTGCCCCTGTGGCAGGGCAGGCAGTACGTGGCGGCGAGCCGGGACATCTCGGGCGCGGAGCGGGCCATGGACCCGTCGACGATCATGATGATGTGGGAGCTGCACCGCAAGACCGCCTGGTAGGCGGGTCGGGCACCGGGCTTTCCCGGCACGTTGTCAGTGGTCGCCTGTAGGTTCTGTGGCCTGGAAGTGACCGCACATCGTGAGGACGTTGACGTGACCGACATCTCCATGCTGCCCGAGTCCTGGCGCGGGGTTCTGGGTGACGAGCTTCAGCAGCCCTACTTCAAGGAGCTGACGGAGTTCGTCGAGGAGGAGCGGGCGAGGGGTCCCGTCCATCCGCCGCGCGAGGAGGTCTTCGCCGCGCTGGACGCCACGCCGTACGAGCGGGTCAAGGTCCTGGTCCTGGGTCAGGACCCCTACCACGGCGAGGGGCAGGGGCACGGGCTGTGCTTCTCGGTCCGGCCCGGTGTGCGCATTCCGCCGTCTCTCCGGAACATCTACAAGGAGATGCACGCGGAGCTGGGCACCCCGATCCCGGACAACGGCTATCTGATGCCGTGGGCCGAGCAGGGCGTCCTGCTGCTCAACGCGGTGCTCACGGTCCGCGGCGGCGAGGCCAACTCGCACAAGGGCCGGGGCTGGGAGAGGTTCACCGACGCGGTCATCCGCGCGGTGGCCGGCCGGCCCGACCCGGCGGTGTTCGTGCTGTGGGGGAACTACGCGCAGAAGAAGCTCCCGCTGATCGACGAGTCGCGGCATGTCGTGGTCAAGGGCGCGCACCCGTCGCCGCTGTCGGCGAAGAAGTTCTTCGGCTCGCGTCCGTTCACGCAGATCAACGCGGCGGTGGCGGCGCAGGGGCACGAGCCCGTCGACTGGACGATTCCGAACCTGGGCTGACGGCGGCCGACGCTCCGGCGACGTACGGAGCGGCCTCAGCTGGATCCTCCCGGCCTGCGGTTAGCGTCGGGGGGAACAGCGGGCGAGTGGTGCGGAGGGCGTGGTCGTGGAGCGACAGGGACAGGCGGCGCCGGATGCCGTGCCGACGCGGATCGGGCAGGTCGTCATGCTGCACCACGCCGGGGACCGGGAGGAGGCCCGGCAGCGCTTCCTGGACCTGTGGGCGGAGATCGGGGAGCACGGCGACCCGCTGCACCGCTGCACCCTCGCCCACTACCTGGCCGACACGCAGGACGATCCCGCCGACGAACTGGCCTGGGACCTGCGCGCGTTGACGGCGGCGGAGGAGATCACGGACGCCGGGACCACCTCGGGGGAGGGGGTGCTCGCGGTGCGCGCGTTCTACCCCTCCCTGCACCTGAACCTGGCCGCCGACTACGACAGACTCGGCCACCGCGATGCCGCCCGCGCACATCTGCGGCGGGCCCGGGGAGCGGCCACCGCCCTCACCGACGACCCCTACGGCGAGGGCGTCCGGGCGGCCATCAGACGGCTGGAGTCCCGGCTGGGCGAGGGCGGCGGGGGGATGTGGACACCGCCGAGGCAGCGACCGTAGCGCCCGCCAGTGGTGCACGGCGGCGCTCGTGGCCGCCCTCGTCGTGCCGGCCCGGGTCGGTGTCCCGCCTGCGCCGGGCCGGACGCGGTTCAACGCCCGTAGGTGTCGCGGCAGATGGTCGCCTCCGGGCTGTCCGCCCGCCACCCCCCGTACCGCCTGCCCAGCGCGCACACGTCCGTGCTCTTCGGGAGGTTCTCGCGGACGTCCTGGCGTACCGACTCCGGGACGTCGGGCAGGTCGGTGTGGGGACGTCGTGGGCTGCGCGGGGCCGGCTCCGGGCGTTCCGGGCGGGCGGGGCGCGGGCGGACGTCGCGGGTGCCGGGCGGCGGCCGCAGCCGCTCCGGCGAGGCCGCCGGGGGCGTGGCCGGGCGGGAGGCGGGGGCTGTCGGCTCCGGGCGGCGGGACTCCTCGATGAGTTGCAGGGCCTCGCGGGCCGGTGCCTGCACGATCTGTGTCTCCGTCCGTTCCTCCGGCTGCGGCGCCGACGGCCGGGACGGGGCCGCCGGCGGCCCGGGAACGGGGGGATGCCGGACCGTCGTACAGCCGGTGAGGGCCGAGACAGCCACGGTCACCAGGAGCGTCGCTGTGGTCGTCGTTCGATGCACCCGCGCCACTCTGGTGTGTCCGGCCCGTGGCAGGGCAGCGGACAGTGGCAGGATGCCCCGCACGGGTGATCTCGCGCCCCGTACGGGGGCAGTCGGCCCGTCCGGGGTGACGTCAGTCGCCGGTCGAGCCGTCGATGCGCTCGCGGATCAGGTCGGCGTGGCCGTTGTGCCGCGCGTACTCCTCGATCATGTGGGTGTAGATCCACCGCAGGTTGAACCGCTCGCCGGTGCGGCGGTGCTTGCCCTCGGAGATGTCGTCCAGGCCGAAGCGGGCGGCGATGCTCCGGGCGGTCTCGATCTCGGCCTGCCAGGCGGCGTGCGCCTCCGCGTAGGTGTCCGCCTCGGTCAGATGGAACTCGCCGTCCAGGTCCTCGTCGCTGAAGTACATCGGTGCCGCGTCCTCGTTCGCCAGCACCCGGCGGAACCAGCTCCGCTCCACGTCCGCCATGTGCCGCACCAGCCCCAGCAGGGACAGCTCGGAGGGCTCCACGGCGGGCGACCTGAGCTGCTCGTCGCTCAGGCCCTCGCACTTCCACGCGAGGGTCTGCCGGTGGAACTCCAACCAGCCCTCCAGCATGGTGCGTTCGTCGGCGGTCGTGGCAGGCATACGGCGTTCGGTCGTCATGCCCACATCCTTTCCCGGCGCTCCCTGCCGCACCACGGCATTTTCAGGCGAGCATCCCGTCCAGCAGTTCCCGCAGCCCGGCCCGCACCTCCTCCAGGCTCGGCGTTTCGGCACCGAACGACCCCGCCACGCAGCTGAACATCAGCCCGTCCGCCCAGGCGATGAGCGACAGTGTGTGCCTGGCGGGATCCGTCGAGCCCATTCCCGTGACGAGGGTGGCGAGCTGGTCCCGGAAGCGGGCGCCCGTCGCGTCGAAGTAGGCCCGCAGTTCGGGGCGGCGCGTGGCTTCCAGGGCCAGTTCGTAGCGGGCGACGGTCAGTTCGCGGTTGCGGGTCAGGGCGCGGTGCGTGGCCAGGGCCAGCGCGTCCGCCAGGGAGGCGGCCCCGGCCCGGGGATCCGGCATCTCGTGCAGCGCCAGCACCCGCGCCTCGCGGTCGGCCAGGCGCCGCACCGTCAGTTCCAGCAGGGCCTGGCGGGTCCGGGTGAGGTTCGACGTGGAGCCCTGGGGGAGTCCGGCCGCCTCGTCGACGGCCCGGTGTGTGAGGCCCCGCATCCCCCGCTCGGCGAGCAGGGCGAGGGCGGTGTCGGCGACGAGGTCGGAGCGGGAGGGGCCGGCGGTGCGTACGGACATGGAGCTCACGCTACCCGTCTCACTACAGCTGTAGTAACGTCGAAGGTGGACTACAGATGTAGTTACCAGACTGGACAGCAGGTCCGGTCGCCGGTTCGAGGAGGAGCCATGACACAGGCGAGGCGAGCTGTCGTGATCGGCGGCGGAATCGGGGGCCTGACCGCGGCGGCCGCGCTGCACCGGCGCGGCTGGCAGGTCACCGTGCTGGAGCGCGCCGGCTCACTGGAACCGGTCGGCGCCGCCATCTCCCTCGCTCCCAACTCCCTGCGCGCACTGGACGTCATCGGCCTCGGCGACGAGATCCGGGACCTCGCCGCCTGGGCGGGGGACGGCGGACTGCGCACGCCCTCCGGACGGTGGCTGGCCCGCTCCTCAGCCGACGCCGCCGCCGAGCGCTTCGGCGGCCCGCTGGTGCTCCTGCACCGCGCCACCCTCGTCGAGCACCTGGCCGCACAGCTCCCCCCGGACGCCGTCCGCACGGCCGCCGCCGCGACCCTCGCCGACAGCGGCGGCCCCGACCGGCCCGCCCGCGTCACGACCGCGGACGGCGAGCTGGAGGCCGACCTGGTGGTGGGCGCCGACGGCATCCGGTCCGCCGTACGCCGCGCGCTCTTCCCCGGCCACCCGGGGCCCGTCTACTCCGGGTTCACCACCTGGCGGGTCGTGATCCCCGTCCCCGGCGTCGACTTCGCCTCGCACGAGACCTGGGGCCGGGGCCGCATCTGGGGCACGCACCCGCTCAAGGACGGCCGCGTCTACGCCTACGCCGCCGCCGTGACACCCGCCGGAGGCCGCGCGCCCGACGACGAGAAGGCGGAGTTGCTGCGCCGCTTCGGCGACTGGCACGACCCGGTCCCCGCCGTGCTCGCCGCCGCCCGCCCCGAGGACGTACTGCGGCACGACGTCCACCACATCGCCGAACCCCTGCCCGCCTACCACCGCGGCCGGGCCGCCCTGGTCGGCGACGCCGCGCACGCCATGCCCCCGACCCTCGGCCAGGGCGGCAACCAGGCCATCGAGGACGCCGTCGTCCTCGCCCACCACTGCGACGACCTCCCGGCCTACACCGCCGCCCGGCTGCACCGTACGACCGCCATCGCCCGCCAGGCCGTGCGGGTCGCCCGCCTCAACCTCATGACCAGCCGCGCGGGGATCGCCGTACGCGACACCGCCATGGCCGCGCTCTCGACGGCCGGGCCCGCCCTGTTCCTGCGGGGCTTCGACGGCATCGCCGACTGGCGGCCCCCTGGGGGCACCGCCCGCTCGAGCGAAGCCGAGAGTGGGGGACGCCGTATGCTCCGAGCAGACCCCGGCAGGCAACCGCTAGAGGAGAACACCCCGTGAAGGTCGGCTGCATCGGACTCGGTGACATCGCGCAGAAGGCCTACCTTCCGGTCCTCGCCTTCCAGCCCGGCGTGGAACTGCACCTCCAGACCCGCACGCCCGCCACGCTCGCCCGGGTCGCCGACGCCCTCCACCTCCCGCCGGAGCGGCGGCACACCACCCTCGACTCGCTCCTCGCGCAAGGCCTCGACGCCGCCTTCGTGCACGCGCCCACGATCGTGCACCCGGAGATCGTGACCCGGCTGCTGGAGGCGGGCGTACCGACGTACGTCGACAAGCCGCTCGCCTACGAACTCGACCGGTCCGCGCGGCTGGTGGCGCTCGCCGAGGAGCGGGACGTGAGCCTCGCCGTCGGCTTCAACCGGCGTCACGCACCCGGCTACACGCAGTGCGCCGACCATCCGCGCGAGCTGATCCTGATGCAGAAGAACCGCATCGGGCTCCCGGAGGAACCGCGCACGATGATCCTCGACGACTTCATCCACGTCGTCGACACCCTGCGGTTCCTGGTGCCCGGCGAGATCGACGACGTCACCGTGCGCGCCCGTGTCCGGGACGGCCTGCTGCACCACGTCGTGCTCCAGCTCGCCGGGGACGGCTTCACCGCGCTCGGCGTGATGAACCGGCTCAGCGGTTCGGCCGAGGAGATCCTGGAGGTGTCCGGGCAGGACACCAAGCGTCAGGTGATCAACCTCGCCGAGGTCGTCGACCACAAGGGGCAGCCGACTGTGCGGCGGCGCGGCGACTGGGTGCCGGTGGCCCGGCAGCGCGGCATCGAGCAGGCGGTGCTGGCGTTCCTGGACGCGGTGCGGGCGGGCAAGGTGCTCAGCGCCCGGGACGCGCTGGAGACCCATGAGCTGTGCGAACGGGTGGTACGCGCGGTTCAGGAGCAGAGCGCCTGAGCCGCAGCGTCCGTACGCCCTCGCCGGCGGCCCAGGCGGCGAGGATCAGCATGGCCGCGTGCACGGTCCAGTCGCCGAGGCGCACGTACGGCGTGGTGCCGTGGGCCAGGGGGATCTCGTAGATCTGCGTGGCGGACGCGTCCGTGCCGAGCCACGAGCCGACGCGCTGCCCGCTCGGGCCGTAGACGGCGGAGACACCCGTCAGCGTCGCGTGCACCATCGGGCGGCCGGTCTCGGCGGCGCGCAGCGCGGCCAGTGAGGCGTGCTGCTCGGGCGCCCAGCTCTGCTGGAACGTGGACGTCGACGACTGGCCGATCAGCACGTCGACGCCCTCCCGGGTGAGGTGGCGGGTCATGTCGGGGAAGGCCGTCTCGAAGCACACCATCGGGCCGACGCGCAGGTCGTCCCCCACGTTCATCACGACCGGCTGGGAGCCGCGCCTGCGGTCCTCGCCCGCCGCCTTGCCGACGGAGGAGGCCCAGCCGAGCAGGGAGCGGGCCGGGATGTACTCGCCGAAGGGGACGAGCCGCATCTTGTCGTAGCGCTCGCCGGTGAGACCGTCGGGCCCGGCGAGGACGGAGCTCTTGTAGATGCCGGGCATGTCGGAGCGCCGGGCGTCCACGTTGACCAGGATGTCGGCGCCCGCCGCGCGGGACAGGCCGGCGAGCCGCCGGGCGAGGTCGGGCCGGTCCCCGAGGTCGAAGCCGACGCTGCTCTCGCCCCAGACGATCAGGTCGACGTCCTGTCCGGCGAGCCGCCGGGTGAGCTGTTCCTCGTGGGCGAACCGGCGGTCCGCGCTGTCCGGGCCGCCGACGACGCCCGGCTGGACCACGGCGATCCTCACCTGGCCGTCGACGGCGGGGCGGGGCGAGAGGGTCCAGGCGGCGGAGGTGGCGGCGGCCGTGGCGACGAGACCGGCCACGGCGGGCACGCGGGCCTGACGGACCGCGACGAGGACGGCGACCGCGACGTTGAGGGCCACGACCAGGAAGCTGAGCAGCCACACCCCGCCGACCGAGGCCAGCCGCAGCGCTGGCTCGACCTGCCACTGACTGGAGCCGAGCATGCCCCAGGGGCCGCCGAGGCCCTGCCAGGAGCGGACCAGTTCGACGGCCAGCCAGCCGGACGGCAGGACGAGGAGAGCGGCCGCGATCCGCCGCCGGGAGGGCACGCCTGCCAGCAGCCGGTGGACGAGCCATCCCCACAGGGCCCACAGGGCGCCGAGCAGCGCGGCGAGGACGAACGTGAACACGTGCAGGAAGGGCAGCAGCCAGTGGTGCATGGCCAGCATGAAGCCGAAGCCGCCGCACCAGCCGTCGTACGCCGCCCGTTTCCCGGTCGGCGCGGTGCGCACCAGCAGGATCCAGGGGACCAGGGCGACGTAGGCGCACCACCACAGGGACGGGGCGGGATAGGCGAGTACGGGAAGGGCGCCCGCGATCACGGCGGCGACCGAGCGCCGCCAGGGAGAGGCGAGCCAGTGGCCGAGCGTCTTCATAGGCGCCTCCTACCCCGTGGTGCCTCCAGTGTGCGCCCTGCGGACGATCTAGGGGAGGACGCCGGGTCAGTTGACCACAGGTGCCGTCCGCCGCTCGGGAAGGCGCCGCCACTTCTCCCGTACGACCACCTCGCTCAGCCGCCAGCCGTCGATCGTGCGCCGCAGCGCGAAGGCGTACCGGCCGCCGCACACGAAGTCGGGCGCGGGCCCTTCGGTGGCCATGGGGTTGACGTAGTCGGCCTGGACCCGGGCCGTGTCGCCGGTGTCCTGCTCCCAGACGCCGAAGCGCACCCGCCGGTTGACGATCAGGTGCTGTCGCACCGGGAACAGCCGCATGCTCTCCGCGAGCCACGCGGCGACCGCCGTGGCCTCCCCCTCGATGCCGCCGGCCGAGCGGTAGTCCGCCCGGCCCCGAGGGGCGAACAGTCCCCGGTACGCCTCCCAGTCACCGTCGTCGACCGCCACCGCGTAGTCGGTGATCACTTCGTCGACGGCCAGCCGGTCCCTCACGGTGGCGAGCTCCACACGCTGCGTCATCGGCTCAGTGTTGGGCATCGGAGGTGCCGAGCCAAGGGGTGTGCGGGATATTCGGTGGCCGGGGAGGGGCGCCGGGGCCCAGCCTGTCCTTCGTGAACGATCAGAACGAACCGAACGATCAGAACGAACCGAGATTCCGGATACGCGCCCGCCACACCGAGTCCACGATCACCGTCTACCAGGCCTACCGCCCGGAGATCGGCCGCCCCGCCGTCCGCCACGGCCGGTTCCCGTCGTCCTGGAAGCGCGACCGCATGACATGGATCAAGCCGTCGTTCCTGTGGATGATGTACCGCTGCGGCTGGGGCACGAAGGAGGGCCAGGAGACGGTCCTGGCGGTCGAGATCAGCAGCGAGGGCTTCCTGTGGGCCCTGCGCAACGCCTGCCTGTCCCATCACGTCCCCGCCCTGCACGGCGACCGGGCCGACTGGAAGCGGCAGTTGAGGCAGGCGCCGGCGCGGGTGCAGTGGGATCCGGAGCGGGATCTGCATCTCAACGCGCTGCCGCACCGTTCGCTCCAGCTGGGGCTCGCGGGGGAGGCGGCGGCGCGGTACGCCGACGAGTGGATCGTGGGGATCGAGGACGTCACGCCGCTCGCCACGGAGGTCCATGCGCTGGTGCGGGCGGGTCGACTCGATGAGGCCGCCGGGCTGTTGCCCGAGGAGCGGCCGTACCCCGTCGAGGAAGAGGTGCTTGCGCGTCTGCGCGCCTAGGGAGTGTGGGGCCGGGGCGGGTCAGGCCGCCTGGACGACGGCGCCGCGGATCGCGGCCGCCCACTCGACGACCAGCAGCTCGTACTCCGCGCGCTCCTCGGCCGACAGGGTGCCGCCCGTGCGCCGCCAGAGCGCACGGATCTCCTCGTTGACCTCGGCAGCGGACCGCACGGAACCAGGGGTCAGGGAATCGGGGGACATGCGGACAAGCCTAGGGGCAGCCACTGACAGGCCGCCACCGGACGGCTGTCCCGGCCCTATGCGGTTGGTCACGAGACGCGGGTCACAGACCCGCCGGGTCAGCCCGCCGACTCGGCGGCGTGCGGGCTCAGCTCCCCCATCGTCACCAGGGCGATGATGACGATGCCGAGCGCGATGCGGTAGTAGACGAACGGCATGAAGCTCTTGGTCGAGATGAACTTCATGAACCAGGCGATCACCGCGTAGCCGACCGCGAAGGCGATGACCGTCGCGAAGATCGTCGGCCCCCACGAGACGTGGCCGCCCTCCGTCGCGTCCTTGAGCTCGAACAGGCCGGAGGCGAGCACGGCGGGGATCGCGAGCAGGAAGGAGTAGCGGGCCGCGGCCTCGCGCTTGTAGCCCATGAACAGGCCGCCGCTGATGGTGGCGCCGGAGCGGGAGACGCCCGGGACGAGCGCCATGGCCTGGCAGACGCCGTAGATCAGGCCGTCCCGTACGCCCAGGTCCTCCAGGGCCTTGCGCTGCTTGGGAGCGCGGTGCCGGCCGCTTTTCTCGTCCCGTGCCGCGAGCCGGTCGGCGACGCCCAGGACGATGCCCATGCCGATCAGCATCGTCGCGGTGATCCGCAGGTCGCGGAACGGCCCCTCGATCTGGTCCTTCAGCGTCACGCCGAGCACACCGATCGGGATCGAGCCGACGATGACCAGCCAGCCCATCCGCGCGTCGGGGTCGCTGCGCAGCTCCTTGTTCGTGAGCGAGCGCGTCCACGCCGAGATGATCCGCCCGATGTCCTTGCGGAAGTAGATCAGCACGGCGGCCTCGGTGCCGATCTGGGTGATCGCCGTGAAGGCCGCGCCCGGGTCCTCCCAGCCCGAGAAGGCCGCCGTCAGCCGCAGGTGCGCGCTGGAGGAGACGGGGAGGAACTCGGTCAGCCCCTGGACGAGTCCGAGGATGAGTGATTCGAACCAAGACATGAGGTAGCGGAGTCCAAGTGCCGATCGTGGAACGGACGACGGGCACGCCGGGCCGCCGGGTGCGAGGACCGGGGGATCAGGTGTGCCGAGGGGGAAGCGTAGCGCCCCTGGATGACCGCTCCGACACAGGGGTTTGGCAGGTGCCCCCGCGGCAGGGCGGGATCAGGCCGCCGTCGGCCCGGTCACCGTCCAGCCCGGCGCCTGGGGGTGGGCCCTGAGGTCCTCGTGGCGCACCTCGTCGCCGCAGGCCCGGCAGGTGACGACCGGGGTGAGCGCCCGGCCGCAGGAGTGCTCCACGACCATCGGGCGGTCGCCGTCCGTCCGCAGATGGCGGTCGCCCCAGGCCATGAGGGTCATCAGCACCGGCTCCAGTTCCAGCCCGGCCCGGGTCGGCCGGTACTCGAAGCGCTGCGGGCGCTCGCTGTAGAGCTGCTTGACCAGGATCCCGGCGTCGACGAGCCGGCGCAGCCGCGCGGCGAGGATGTCGCGAGGAGCGCCGATGTTGCGCACCAGCTGGTCGAACCGGCCGTTGCCGAGGCACACCTCCCGCAGCACGAGCAGGGAGTACTTCTCGCCCACGAGGGCCAGGGTGTCGGCGATGGAGCAGGGGCGCGGGTCTTTGCTGGCGGCCATGAAGCTCAGTCTAGGAGAGGGTTGGAATTTCCAACCCGGCGGGCTACGGTGAGTTTGGATTTCCTACTCGCTGGTAGTCGTGGAGGCCCGCACATGCGTGACGCAGTCATCGTCGAAGCCGTACGCACCCCGATCGGCAAGGGCAAGCCGAACGGCGCCCTCGCGCACGTCCACCCGGTGGAGCTCCTCGCCCACACCCTGCGCGCCCTCGTCGAACGCTCCGGTGTCGACCCGGTGCTGATCGACGACGTCATCGGCGGCACCGTCGACCAGGTCGGCGAGCAGGCCATGAACACCACCCGCTACGCCGCCCTGTCCGCGGGCTTCCCGGAGTCGGTGCCCGCGACCACCGTGGACCGCCAGTGCGGCTCCTCCCAGCAGGCCGTGCACTTCGCTGCGCAGGGCGTCCTCTCGGGCGCGTACGACCTCGTCGTGGCCTGCGGGGTCGAGTCGATGAGCCGGGTGCCGATGTGGTCGAACGTGCCCGCGGGTAAGGACCCCTTCGGGCCCGGGATCGCCGAGCGCTACCCCGAGGGGCTCGTCCCGCAGGGCATCAGTGCCGAGCTCATCGCCGCCAAGTGGTCGATCGGCCGCGAGCAGATGGACGATTTCGCCGTCTCGTCGCACCGGAAGGCCGCGGCCGCCTGGGACGGCGGGCTCTTCGACGCCGAGGTCGCACCCCTGGAGGGCGTCGCGCGCGACGAGTGCGTACGGCCCGGGAGCACCACCGAGATCCTCGCCGGCCTCAAGCCCGCCTACCACGACCCCGGCTTCGCCGAACGCTTCCCGCAGATCGAGTGGAACGTCACGGCGGGCAACGCGAGCCCGATCAACGACGGGGCCTCCGCGGTTCTCATCACTTCCAGCGAGACGGCGGCCCGTCTCGGCCTGCGCCCGCTCGCCCGGCTGCACAGCTTCGCCGTCACCGGATCCGACCCGCTGCTGATGCTGACGGGCGTCGTCCCGGCTACCGAGAAGGTGCTGCGCAGGGCGTCGCTGACCCTGGACGACATCGACCTGTTCGAAGTCAACGAGGCGTTCGCGGCCGTCGTACTGGCCTGGCAGCAGGAGACCGGCGCCGACCTCGCCCGGGTCAACGTGCACGGCGGCGCCATCGCGCTCGGCCACCCGCTCGGCGCGAGCGGCACCCGGCTGACGACGACCCTGGTGCACGCGATGCGCGAACGGGGCGCCCGGTACGCGCTCCAGACCATGTGCGAGGCGGGCGGGCTCGCCAACGCCATGGTGCTGGAACGGGTGTGAGCCGGGCCGGTGTAACGGTTCGTCAGAGCTGGCGCAGGCGGTGCCGCTTGCGCCAGGCCACCACCACGCCCGCCAGCGCGGGCAGGGCGATGCAGGCCAGGGCGACCAGGAAGGCGGGGGACGTCGGGGTGGAGGCGCGGGCGCCGGCGACGACGTAGGCGGCGGTGTTCGGGATCGAGCCGAGGCCCGTCGCCAGCAGGAACGGCAGCAGGCCCATGCGGGAGACCGAGGCGCAGTAGTTCGACGCCCAGAACGGCACACCGGGGAACAGCCGCACCACCAGCATCGAGCGGAAGCCGTGCCGGCTGAGCTGGCCGTCCGCGGCCTTCAGCCAGCGCCCGCGCAGCAGCGGCCGCAGGGCGTCCTGGCCCAGCGCCCGCCCCAGGCAGAAGGCGATCCCGGCACCGAGCACCGTGCCCGCCAGCGCCACGCCGGTGCCCACCTGCGAACCGAACAGGGCTCCCGCCGCGAGGTTCAGCAGCGGCCTCGGCACGAACGCCACGGTGCACACGCCGTACGCCACCGCGAACACCACAGCCGCCATGGCTCCGCCGAGCTGTGGCGGCCAGCCCTGCGTCAGCAGCCGCTGCGGCTCGAACAACAGGACCCCGCAGGCACCGGCGGCGAGCAGTGCGACGAGCAGGGACAGCCGCGACCACGGAGAGAGCAGAACTCTGGTGCAGCGAGCGGCGAAACCGGTGGGCGGGACGGGCGAGGCGGTCGTTGCCGAGGGGGCGGCGACGGCGAGCTCCGCGGTGGTGGCCCGGGGAGAGGCCGTGGCGGTGCCCCCAGAGCGGGTGGTGGCATCGAGCATCCGGTGACACTAACCGACAAATGTGTGTGATCGCCGTATGGTTCGTCTCACGAGCGTCACAGGTGCCCGGGCGCAACCCCCGGCGCGGACCCACGGGGCGGGCCCACCGGGCGGCCCGAAAACCATTCGACGTGCGGTTAAGCGTCGGCAATGATCTGTCCCATGTTCCGGCACGCCTTCACCCTCGCAGCATCCGTGGTCACGGATGCCCCGAAGGCTGCCGTCGCCGTTCTCACGGCCGTTGCCGACGGCGCCCGAAGCTGACCCTCTCCGGTTCCTCCGGCGGACCCCGCAAGGGGAGGGTCGGGCAGTCCTCGGGGTCCCACTTCATGACTAGACGCTTCGAGGTTCAGCCATGTCCAAGACGGCCTACGTCCGCACGAAACCGCATCTCAACATCGGCACGATGGGTCATGTCGACCACGGCAAGACCACCCTCACGGCCGCCATCACCAAGGTCCTCGCCGAGCGCGGCTCCGGCACGTTCGTGCCGTTCGACCGGATCGACCGGGCGCCCGAGGAGGCGGCGCGCGGCATCACCATCAACATCGCGCACGTCGAGTACGAGACCGACACGCGGCACTACGCGCACGTCGACATGCCGGGCCACGCCGACTACGTCAAGAACATGGTGACCGGTGCCGCGCAGCTCGACGGGGCGATCCTCGTCGTCTCCGCGCTCGACGGGATCATGCCGCAGACCGCCGAACACGTGCTGCTCGCCCGGCAGGTGGGCGTCGACCACATCGTGGTCGCCCTCAACAAGGCCGACGCGGGGGACGAGGAGCTGACCGACCTGGTCGAACTGGAGGTGCGCGACCTGCTCACCGCGCACGGCTACGGCGGTGACTCCGTACCCGTGGTGCGCGTCTCGGGACTGAAGGCGCTGGCGGGGGACCCGCGCTGGACGGCCTCGATCGAGGCGCTGCTCGACGCGGTGGACACGTACGTGCCGATGCCGGAGCGGTACCTGGACGCGCCGTTCCTGCTGCCGGTGGAGAACGTGCTCACCATCACGGGGCGGGGGACCGTGGTGACCGGTGCCGTGGAGCGGGGCACGGTGCGGGTCGGGGACAAGGTCGAGGTGCTCGGGGCTTCGGTCGAGACGGTGGTCACGGGGCTGGAGACCTTCGGCAAGCCGATGGAGGAGGCGCAGGCCGGGGACAACGTGGCACTGCTGCTGCGGGGAGTTCCCCGGGATGCCGTCCGGCGGGGGCACGTGGTGGCCGCGCCGGGGAGTGTGGTGCCCAGTCGTCGCTTCACGGCGCGGGTGTATGTGCTGTCCGCGCGCGAGGGTGGGCGTACGACGGCTGTCTCCAGCGGGTACCGGCCGCAGTTCTACATCCGGACCGCGGATGTGGTGGGGGTGGTCGACCTCGGTGAGGTGGCGGTGGCACGGCCCGGTGACACGGTTGTTATGACCGTGGAGCTGGGTCGGGAGGTGCCGTTGGAGCCGGGGCTCGGGTTCGCCATTCGTGAAGGTGGCAGGACGGTTGGGGCGGGGACCGTGACCGTGGTGGGTTGAGGTGGTGGAGGACTGCGGGGTCGTCGTGGCTGGTCGCGCCCGCGCGGCGGAGCCGCATGTCGGCACGGCCCCGCACCCCTTCTCGGCGTCTTCCTCGGCACAATTGAGGGGTGAAGGACGCCATTCCCGTGACCCGCACCGTCGATCACGGCACAGCCAAGCTCATGCCCGACATCGACCGGGAGCGGGCCTGGTTGCTCACCGTCGACGGGGCGCCGCAGTCGTACGTCGATCTGGACGATCCCACGCACCTGGAGTTCGAGTACGCGCGGCGGCTCGGGCACGTGCTGGACGTCGTGGGTGAGCCGGGGCGTGCGCTGGATGTCGTGCATCTCGGGGGTGGGGCGCTCACGCTGCCCCGGTACGTGGCCGTGACCCGGCCGGGGTCCCGGCAGGACGTCGTCGAGGCCGATCGGGGGCTGCTGGAGCTGGTGGCCGAGCATCTGCCGTTGCCGGAGGGGGCCCGGGTCGCGCTGCACGCGGCGGATGCGAGGAAGTGGCTGGAGAACGCCGCCACGGGGTCGGCCGAGGTGATCGTCGCCGATGTGTTCGGCGGTTCGCGGGTTCCGGCGCATCTCACGTCCGTCACCTGTGTGCGGGAGGCCGCGCGGGTCCTGCGGGGGAGTGGGGCCTACCTCGTCAATCTCCCCGATGCGGCGCCGTTCGACTTCCTGCGGTCGCAACTCGCCACGCTGGCCACCGCCTTCGAGGAACTCGTGCTGATCGCCGAACCGGGCGTACTGCGTGGGCGGCGCTTCGGGAACGCGGTGCTCGTGGCCGGGCACGAGCCGGTGGACGTGGCCGCCCTGGCCCGGCTCACGGCCGCCGACGCGTTCCCGGCCCGGGTCGAACACGGCGCCGCTCTGCGGGAGTTCATCGGGGACGCGCGGGCGGTGCGGGACGAGGACGCCGTGCCGTCACCGGTGCCCCCCGACGGGGCGTTCGGTATCGGCTGACGCGTGTTCCGTGCCGCCCCGGGCCACCGGTGTGGCGGGGGACGACACGTGCCGGCGGAGGCTCCGGGCGGAGGCGGTCCGGGATGGCGGGGATGTCGCCGGCCGGCCATCGCCGCCGGGAGCCCGTCCCGCCGAACCGTTTGCGCGGCGTCCCGAGAGTCCGGTGAGCCGGGCCCGCCTCCTGCCGGGGCGGGCCCGTTCGGCTTCCGGGTCAGCCTCCGGTCGGTTCCCCGTGCAGCCGGACCGTGCTGAGGATCTTCATGATGGTCTCCTTGGGCACCTCGCCCTTGACGCCCTTGGCCCCGTAGAAACTCCACGCGACGAAGTCGCCCACCGAGTTCTTGAAGCCGAACGTGACCGCCTTGCCGTCGCTCGCGCACTTGCCCTTCTCGGGCGTGTTCTCCGACCATGCCCAGGCGACGCTGCCCTTCACGCCCGCGGCGGTGGTGTAGGGCTTGGCCTTGTCCTCGGTCTTGACGCTCTTCTTGTCAGGCTGCGTGTAACCGCCGAACACCCACCAGGCCACCTGGTTGACCGCGACCTCGTCGGTGTTCTTGGCGCCGTCCGCACCCTTGGTGCCCGCTCCGGCCAGGGACGTGGTCTCGGTCCTGCCGTCCTTGTTCTCGTCGCTCGTGCACCACTCGGACTTGTAGAACGCCGGAGCCGACATGGTGATGAGCGGCTTGCCGTCGTCGGACTTCTCGTCCTCGAAGAAGACGGACGACGTCGGTGACGCCACCTCCCAGTCCGCGGGGACGTCGAAGGCCGTGCCCCACTTGGGGTTGATGACGACCTTCCAGCCCTTGACCGTGGGCTGCTCCTCTTCGCCGCCGCGGGGGTTGTCGCCCGTGGCGGGTGCGCTCGGCTCCGCGGACGGGCTCGCCGGCGCCGTGTTCTTCTTGCTTCCGCCCTTGCCGCCGTCCGCGGTGTCGTCCTTGTCGCCGCCCAGCACCAGGAAGCCGGTGACACCGGCCGCCACGACGACCGCCGTGGCGGCGATGATCGCGACCAGCTTGGTCCGGTTGCCGCCGCCACCGCCCTGCGGGGGCTGCGGCGCGCCGGCCTGCCCGGGGGCACCCCACTGCGGCTGCTGTCCGTAGGGGTTGGGCTGCTGCTGATAGCCCGGCTGCTGATACGGATTCGGCTGCTGGTATCCCGGCTGCTGGTACGGGTTGTTCGCCTGCGGGTTCTGCTCGCCCCCGGGCGGCTGCTGTCCTGGCCACATGGGCAGCCACCCTAGCCGCGCTCCGGACACGATTCGGTCACCGCCCGTGGACGGAGACGTAGCAACCCGGGAACGGGCCGGCGCGGACGGTGGGGGCGGGAACCGGTGCGGCGGTCGTCACACGGGCCTGGTCACCCGTCTCTACTCGTGAGTAACATGCGGCCATGAGCGCAGACCAGATGTCCATCGGCGAGATGCTCGCCGCCACGGTGCCCATGGCCCGGACCCTGAACCTCGAGTTCCTCGAGACGACGCCGGAGCGGGCGGTGGTGTCCCTGCCGGACCAGGGCGACTATCACAACCACGTGGGCGGGCCGCACGCCGGGGCGATGTTCACGCTCGGCGAGTCCGCGAGCGGGGCGATCGTGCTGGCCGCGTTCGGGGACCAGCTCTCGCGCGCCGTGCCACTGGCCGTCAGCGCCGAGATCTCCTACAAGAAGCTGGCGATGGGGGCGGTCACCGCCACCGCGACCCTCGGTCGTCCTGCCGCCGAGGTCGTCGCGGAACTGGATGCCGGTGAGCGTCCCGAGTTCCCGGTCGCCATCGCCATCCAGCGGGCCGATGGTGCGGTGACCGGAGAGATGACCGTTGTGTGGACGCTGCGTCCCAACGGATGATCCGACTGTCGTGCGAGCGGGGCCCCGGCCGAGTGCCGGGGCTCTCGCATGTCAGTCTCGTCGACGATCGGCGCCATCTCCGGCCAGGGAGTTGGAGATTTCGTGTGCGAATCGCCTTTGGGCGCGCACAACTTGAGATCCATCGGAGCGGTGCTTTCGAAAGCCGGTGCGGATACCGCCGGTAACATTTCTGAATTCGCCTCGTTTTGAGCTCGGGGCATCCGAACTCCTTGTTACTTGTCAGTCGCCTGTGCGAAAGTGAGCCGCCTCACAGTCAAGTCCGCAGTTGACGCGGCATAGGTATGCACCAATCACGCACCTGCTTTCCGACGGACGCGCGCAATTCGCGTGCCGTCCTGCGGCTGGAAGGAAATGGTTCAGTGCAATCCCCTTACCCCCCACGCCCGCCGTACCCGCCGCGCCCCGGAACGGGGTCCGCGGATTCCGATCGCGATCTGCTCGCCCGGGCCGGTGATCCCGGTGAAGGCCCGCGCGCCGCCGCCCTGTTGCTGGCCCGGCACTGGCGGGCGGCGTACGAGTACGCCGTGATCTGCCTGGCCACCTCGCAGGACTCGGCGTCGATGGCCGCCGCCGCCGCGTTCCGCCGGGAACTCGCCCGGCCGGGCGGCGGCGCTCTGCGCCCGCGACTGCTCGCCGCCGTGCGGGACACAGTCGGGGAGTGGGCCTCCGACGACGGCATTTCGGGAATACTGCCGGAACTCCGCAAACCCGTCGGCGCCCGCGGTCTGCGTGCCGCGCGGCCCACGACGCCTGAAAGGCGGCGACTCGCCGAGCGCGCATTCCGAACACTTCCGGGAGCTTCCCAATGCCTGCTCTGGCACACGGAGGTCGAGGCCGAGCACATATCCGTACCAGCCGGTCTGCTGGGAGTGGACGTCCGCACCGCGTCGACCGCGCTGGAGCAGGCGCGCGAGCAATTCCGGGCGGGTTGCGTCCGGGCCCACCGGGAACTGGCGCCGACGCAGGAATGCCGTTTCTACAACCGTCTGCTGGACATTCCGATGCGCCGCGGCGGGGCCCTGCTGCCGGATGTGCAACGGCATCTGATGGCCTGCCGCTACTGCCGGCACGCCGCCGAGCAACTCAGTCATTTCGAGGGCGGACTGGGGGAGCTGCTCGTCGAGACCGTGCTCGGCTGGGGCGCCCGCCGCTACCTCGAATCACGGCCGGGCCGCGACGGCGGCCGGAGCGCCCTGCCCGCGGTCCCGGCCGGTGGCCGTCACCGGCTCCCGGCCCATGCCCTGCCGGCGGGCGGCCGGCTCGGGCCTTCGAGGAGACAAACGAAGGCGCTGGCCGCCGCGGTCACGGTGACCTCCCTCGTACTGCTCGCGACGCTGCTCGCCGCCAGGGGCTGGACGGAGGAAGGCGGCACCGTGGCCCCCCAGGCCACCTGGGGAGCGGTCAGCGGCCACTCCGTCGCCCCGGATTCCGCGGGAACCCCCTCGGCCGGCCTCCCGTCGGCCGTATCAGCGGGCCGCGCTGTGGAAGTGGCCCGCGGGCGGCTGCGCAACCTCGACACCGGCCTGTGCCTCGACGCCCGGGGCGACCGGGCCCGGGCCGACGCCCGCGCCGTCCTGACCTCCTGCTCCGCCGCCGGGCCCCTCCAGTGGTCGTACCAGGACGACGGCATGCTGCGCAGCGCCGACGACCCCACCCTCTGCCTCGGCTCCGACACCGCGGAGGGCTCGGTCGTCCTGGCCGGCTGCGTCGTACACGCCGGAGTGGTGCGCTACGACCTCACCGTGCGCGGCGAGCTCCTGCCGCGCGGCGGCAGGGGACTGGCCGTCGCCCACGGCAAGGGACGGAACGTGATCGTCGCCCGGCGCGACGGATCAGAGGCGCAGCGATGGGTGCTGGAGCCGGAGGTTGGCCTCGGGGGTGACGCGGGGGAGCCGGGGGAGCGGCTGGGGCGGGACGCGCCTCGGGAGAGCGGCCAGAAAGAGAGCGGCCAGGAGAGTGGCCAGAGGGAGAGCCGTCAGGAGGAGAGCCGCCGGGAGAGCGTGCCGTACGACGGTGCCCCGCCCGGGCGTCTGCCCGAACCCCCGCGGAGCGAGTCCGGGGAACTGCCGCAGGAGCGGTACGAGACGCGGTTCGCCCAGGCGGACTGCTGCGACGCAGCCGAGCCGGGACGGGCCCCCGACGACACCGGCGCGCCCGACACCGACGTACTCGGTCCGGCGCCCCATGCCGATGTCCTCGGTTCCGCGCCGGCCACCGTGACCACGGCCGTGCCGACGACACCCCACTCCGTCGGGCTTCCGTAGAGCGGGGCTCCGGGCCGCGTGCGCAGCGTCACGCCGCACCTGTCCCGAGGTCGGGTCCGGCCAGCCGCATCCGAGGACCGGGCCCTCGTCCTGCACTACTCCGGCCCGCCCCCGCCCCGCCCGAAGGTCCTCCTCGACGGAGAGGATCTGTTCCCGCCGGCGCCCGGCTGGAGCGAGTACTTCTCGGGCGGCCTGCTCACCCACGCGGCGGGTGGATCGGGGCGTGGTCAGGGGACCTGCGGCTGCGGGCGAGCGCACGCGTGGGCGGCTGACGCGGCGCGCACCGCACCCCCTGCGACACATGGCCGGGAGGCGCCTGGCATCGAACCGGAACAAACTGGTACTCCTCCTGAGGCCGTCGCAGAACCCAGGGAGTCACTCATGCCCGAGGCCCCGCGCCAGGACAGCAGCACGCAACCGACCGACGAGGAACTGCGCACGCTGGATGCCCACTGGCGGGCCGCCAACTACCTGGCGGCCGGTCAGATCTACCTGCTCGCGAACCCCCTGCTGACCGAGCCGCTGCGGCCCGAGCACATCAAGCCGCGGCTGCTGGGCCACTGGGGCACCTCGCCCGGACTCAACCTCGTCCACACGCACCTCAACCGGGTGATCAGGAGCCGCGCGCTGGACGCGCTGTGCATCTGGGGCCCGGGCCACGGTGGACCGTCGGTGCTCGCCAACTCCTGGCTGGAGGGCAGCTACAGCGAGAAGTACCCGGACGTGACGCGGGACGCGCAGGGCATGGAGCTGCTGATGCGGCAGTTCTCGTTCCCCGGCGGCGTGCCCAGCCACGTCGCACCGGAGGTGCCCGGCTCGATCCACGAGGGCGGCGAACTCGGCTACTCCCTCGCTCACGCCTACGGCGCCGCCCTGGACCACCCCGGCCTGCTGGTCGCCTGCGTGATCGGCGACGGCGAGGCGGAGACCGGCCCGCTGGCCGGGTCCTGGCACGCCAACAAGTTCCTCGACCCCGTCCACGACGGTGCCGTCCTGCCGATCCTGCACCTCAACGGCTACAAGATCGCCAATCCGACCGTGCTGTCCCGTCTGCCCCAGGACGAGCTCGACGCGCTCCTGCGCGGCTACGGCCACGAGCCGATCCACGTCACAGGCGACGACCCGATGGCCGTGCACCGCGCGATGGCCCAGGCGATGGACACCGCGCTGGACCGCATCGCCGAGGCCCAGCGCGCCGCCCGCGAGGAGGGCGTGACCGAGCGCCCGCACTGGCCGGTGATCGTGCTGCGCACCCCGAAGGGCTGGACAGGCCCGGCCGAGGTGGACGGCGAGCCGGTCGAGGGCACCTGGCGTTCCCACCAGGTGCCGCTGGCCGGTGTCCGTGACAACCCGGACCACCTGCGGCAACTGGAGGCCTGGCTGCGCTCCTACCGGCCCGAGGAACTCTTCGACGCCGAGGGCCGGCCGGTCGCGGACGTCCTGGCCTGCGTCCCCGAGGGCGGCAGGCGGCTCGGCGCCACCCCGTACGCCAACGGCGGGCTGCTCGTCCGCGACCTGCCGATCCCGTCCCTGGACGACTTCGCCGTCCCCGTCGACAAGCCGGGCACGACCCTGCACGAGCCCACGCGCGTCCTCGGCGACCTCCTTGCCCAGGTCATGCGGGACACCGCCGACCGCCGGGACTTCCGTCTGGTCGGCCCGGACGAGACCGCCTCCAACCGGCTCCAGGCCGTCTTCGACGCCAGTGGCAAGGCCTGGCAGGCCGGGACCCTCGACGTCGACGAGCACCTCGACCGGCACGGCCGGGTGATGGAGGTCCTTTCCGAACACCTCTGCCAGGGCTGGCTGGAGGGCTATCTGCTCACCGGCCGGCACGGGCTGTTCTCCTGCTACGAGGCGTTCGTGCACATCGTCGACTCGATGGTCAACCAGCACATCAAGTGGCTGCGCACCTCCCGGCGACTGCCGTGGCGCCCTCCCATCGCCTCCCTCAACTACCTGCTGACCTCGCACGTGTGGCGGCAGGACCACAACGGCTTCTCCCACCAGGACCCCGGCTTCGTCGACCACGTCCTCAACAAGAGCCCCGAGGTGGTGCGGGTCTACCTGCCGCCGGACGCCAACACCCTGCTGTCCGTCGCGGACCACGCCCTGCGCAGCCGCGACTACGTCAACGTCGTCGTGGCCGGCAAGCAGCCCTGCTTCGACTGGCTGTCGATGGACGAGGCCCGGGTCCACTGCGCCCGCGGCGCCGGCATCTGGGAGTGGGCCGGCACCGAGGACGGCTCCCGCGAACCCGACGTCGTGCTGGCCTGCGCCGGTGACGTCCCCACCCAGGAGACCCTGGCCGCCGCGCACCTGCTGCGCCGGCACCTGCCCGACCTGTCGGTCCGCGTGGTGAACGTCGTCGACCTCGCCCGGCTGCTGCCCCGGGAGGAACACCCGCACGGCATGAACGACTTCGAGTACGACGGTCTCTTCACCACCGACAAGCCGGTGATCTTCGCCTACCACGGCTACCCGTGGCTGATCCACCGCCTGGCCTACCGCCGCGCCGGCCACCAGCACCTGCACGTGCGCGGCTACAAGGAGGCCGGCACCACCACCACGCCCTTCGACATGGTCGTCCGCAACGATCTCGACCGCTACCGCCTCGTCATGGACGTCATCGACCGCGTCCCCGGCCTCGCGGTGCGCGCCACGGCCGTACGCCAGCGCATGGCCGACGCCCGCACCCGCCACCACGCCTGGATCCGTGAGCACGGCACCGACCTGCCGGAGGTCGCCGAGTGGAACTGGAACGCCTGAGCCACGGGGGACGTCTGGTCACCCGGTAGGCTTCCCGTGCTCATAGGGAAGCACAGGGAAAGGATCAGGCGTTGCACGTCCAGGAGTGGCTCGAAACCGTACCCGCGGTGGCCGTCTACGCACTGGTGGGAGTGGTCATCGGCCTGGAGAGCCTGGGCATCCCGCTGCCGGGCGAGATCATCCTGGTCTCCTCCGCGCTGCTCGCCTCCCAGCACGGTGACATCGACCCCGTCGTCCTCGGCGCCAGCGCCACGGCCGGCGCGATCATCGGCGACTCCATCGGCTACGCCATCGGCCGCAAGGGCGGCCGCCCCCTGCTGGCCTGGCTGGGCAAGAAGTTCCCCAAGCACTTCAGCGAGGGGCACATCGCCACCGCCGAGCGGTCCTTCGAGAAGTGGGGCATGTGGGCCGTCTTCTTCGGCCGTTTCGTCGCCCTCCTCCGCATCTTCGCGGGCCCCCTCGCGGGCGTGCTGCGCATGCCGTACTGGAAGTTCGCCATCGCCAACGTCTTCGGCGGCGTCCTCTGGGCAGGCGGCACGACGGCGGTCATCTACTACGTCGGCATCGTCGCCGAGTCCTGGCTGAAGCGCTTCTCGTGGCTGGGCCTGGTGGCGGCGGTCCTCGTCGGCCTCACGTCGATGCTGGTGCTCAAGCGCAAGGCGAAGAAGGCCCAGCCCGTAACCGCTGCTGAGTGAGACGCCCTGCTGCTACGCGTGCACCTCACGATGCGCCTTCGCCAACTCGGCGTACATCGTGCCGTTGAGGGTGACTCCCTGCCGCTCCTCCTCCGACAGCTCCCGCCGGACCTTCGCGGGCACCCCCGCGACCAGCGACCCGGGCGGCACGACCATGCCCTGCGGCACCAGCGCCTGCGCGGCGACGAGCGACCCGGCCCCGATCACCGCCCCGTTCAGGACCGTCGCCCCCATACCGATCAGGCAGTCGTCCTCGACGGTCGCCCCGTGCACCACCGCGTTGTGCCCGATGGACACCCGCTCACCCACCGTGACGGGAAACCCCGGGTCGGCATGGAGGGTGCAGTTGTCCTGGACGTTGCTGCTCGCACCGACGGAGATGGTCTCGACGTCACCGCGCAGGACGGCCCCGTACCAGACACTCGCGCCCACCCCCAGCGTCACGCCCCCGATCACCGACGCCGTCGGCGCCACGAACGCCGTCTCGTCGATCTCCGGCTCCCTGCCCCCGATGCCCGTGATCATCGCCCGCTGTCCCATGTCCGCCTCCCGGAAACGTCGTAGACAACCCGCACCGTACGCCACCTGGTAGGGCGAAGATCACAGGCCCTCGGCGCCGTGGGGGCTCCGTCCGCTGAGTACGGTGACCTCGTGCCGAAGCGCAAGAACACGTTCTCATCCTGGCGGCGGGGCCTCGCGCAGCGCGCCGTCCACACGGGCTGGGCCTGGGTGCAGCGCACGGGCTCCGTGACCGCCGAACATCCCGGGCGCTACCGATTCGGCGCGATGGGAACAGGTACCAGACTCGCCTTCCCGCTCGGCACGGTCTTCGGCGAACCCTGGATCCACCTGGGCGCCCACTGCATCATCGGCGAGCAGGTCACGCTCACCGCGGGCCTGATGCCCGACCTCGACCTCGGGCCCGACCCGATCCTGCGCATCGGCGACGGCGTCGTCCTGGGCCGCGGCAGCCACGTCATCGCGGACACGACGGTCACCATCGGCAGCGACTGCTACTTCGGTCCGTACGTCTACGTCACGTCCACGAACCACTCCTACGACGATCCGCACGAGCCCATCGGCAAGCAGTGGCCGCGGATGGAGCCGGTGGAGATCGGGCCCGGCTGCTGGATCGGCACGGGCGCGGTGATCCTGCCGGGTGCCCGGATCGGGCGGAACGTGGTGGTGGCCGCGGGCGCGGTCGTCCGGGGCGCGGTGCCCGACCACGCCGTGGTGGCGGGCGCGCCGGCGCGTGTCGTACGGCGCTGGACACCGGCCGACGGCTGGCAGCCGCCGCTGCGCACCCCGCCGCCCGTGCCGATTCCGGAGGGCGTCACCCCCGAGCAGCTGTGCGCCCTGTCGGGCCTGGACGAGGAGACGGCGGCCCGGCTCGCCGAGCTGGACGAGGAGGCGGCGGCCGGACTGGCCGAGCTGGAACCGGAGTCCTGAACGGCCCCGGCCGGCTCAGCCCGAGGCCAGCAGAACCGTCCCCACCAGGGCCAGCCCCGCACCCGCGGCCTGTACCGCCCGCAGCCGTTCGCGGAGCACACCGCGCGCGGCCACGGCGGTCACCACCGGGTAGAGCGAGGCGAGCACGGCGGCGACGGTGACCGGGCCGTGCTGCGCGGCGATCGAGTACGTGCCGTTCGCGGCGACGTCCGCGAGGCCGACGAAGGCCAGCGCCGGCAGGGAGCGCCACGGGAAGCCCTCCGCCGGAAGGGCGGGCGCCCCGCGACGCACCGACACGTACAGCGCCAGTCCGCCGGCGGCGACGTTCGTCACCCGCTGCACGAACAGCGCCAGGAACAGTCCGGTCAGCGTGGTCGACGCCTCGGCGATCAGGGCCATCACCGCGCCGAAGCCGAAGGCCGCGAGGAGGGTCAGGGCGATGGCCTGGCGCTGCACGGGGGCGCCGCGGAACTGGGGACCGCCGGCCAGGCAGACACCGGTGACGGCGACCAGGATGCCGACGAACTGGAGCACGCCGGGGCGCTCGCCCAGCACCAGGCCCACGCCGACCGGCACGGCCACCCCGATCGAGCCCAGCGGCGAGACCACACCCATGGGGCCCAGCGCGAGCGCCTTGTAGAAGGCGAGCATCGCCACCGGCCCGACCAGACCGGCGGCCACGGCGAACCACAGCTGCGGCCCCGCCTCGCTCCAGCCGCCCGTCGCCACCACGACCACGCCCAGGACGACCACCGCGATCGACTGCGAGACCACGACCACCGTCAGCGCGGGCGTGCGCCGGGTCAGCAGTCCGCCGCCGAAGTCGGCCAGTCCCCACAGCAGGCTGGTGGCCAGGGCGAAGAGCGCTGTCATGGGACGGATGCCTCGCAGTACAGTTCGGTGAACGATCGGGTCAACCACACCGTAGTGCAGTGTGTTGCACTATGTCATACAGAATATTGGACGGAATGTGTCGGACCTCGACCTGCTGACCCAGTCCCTGGCGCGCAGCGTCAAGCACTGGCGCGCGGTGCGCGGCTTCACCCTGGACGTGCTCGCCGCCCGGGCGGGTGTCAGCCGCGGCATGCTCATCCAGATCGAGCAGGCCCGCACCAACCCCAGCCTCGGCACCGTCGTCAAGATCGGCGACGCGCTCGGCGTCAGCATCACCACCCTCCTCGACTACGAGCAGGGCCCGAAGGTCCGCATCGTCCCCGCGGAGCAGGCCGTACGGCTGTGGCACACCGAGGCCGGCAGCTACAACCGGCTGCTCGCGGGCACCGAGGCCCCCGGCCCGCTGGAGATGTGGGACTGGCGGCTCATGCCCGGCGAGAGCAGCGCGTCGGACCCGCACCCCGCCGGCACGATGGAGCTGCTCCACGTCACGGCCGGGGAACTGACGCTCACCGTCGACGGCGTGGAGCACCGCGTCCCCGCCGGTGCGAGCGTGTCCTTCGAGGCCAACCTGCCGCACACGTACGGCAACACCGGCGAGGTGCCGATGGAGATGATGATGGCCGTCTCGGTTCCGCCCGTGACCTGAGACGCCCGGTCGGAGGGCGTCCGGTGTTGTTAGCGTGCGACCATGCGCGCACCCATCGGACACTTCGACGACGCCCGTCCGGCCCCCGCCTGCCTCGACGAGCTCACCGGCCCGGTCGCCGACGCCGTACGCCACTGGCAGGGCAGCGTCCCCGCCGACCAGATCCTCTACGTCGACACCGACCCGGAGTGGGCCGACACGGCCACCTTCGTGGAGCACTACGGCCGCGACCTGCTGGAGCAGTCCGCGAACTGCGTGGTCGTCGCGGGCAAGCGCGGTGGCGAGTCCACGCTCGCCGCGAGTGTCGTGCTGTCCACCACCCGGGTCGACGTCAACGGCGTCGTACGCCGCCAACTCGGCGCCCGCAAGGCCTCGTTCGCCGCGATGGACACGGCGACCGGGGAGACCGGCATGGAGTACGGCGGCATCACCCCGCTCGGACTGCCCGGCGGCTGGCCCGTGCTGGTGGACGCGGCCGTCGTCGACCTGCCGTACGTGCTGGTCGGCAGCGGCCGGCGGCGCGGCAAGCTGCTGGTGCCGGGCAAGGCGTTCGCGGAACTGCCGGGCGCGGTGGTGCTGGAGGGTCTCGGGGTCGCCTGAGGGGCAGACCCTAGGCCGCCGCGTGGTGGGCCAGCGGCAGATGCGGGTCGGCCTCGCCCGGGGCCGGTTCCGGGTCGGCGTGGACCAGGGCCGCGGTGAGGCGGGGCACGGCGTGCAGCAGCGCGTGCTCGGCGTCGACGGCGATGCGGTGGGCCTGGCGTACGGTCACGTCGCCGTCCACCACGACCGCGACCTCGGCGCGCAGCCGGTGACCGATCCAGCGCAGTCGCAGCTCGCCGACCCCGCGCACCCCGGGGACCTCGGTCAGCGCCCGCTCGGCCCGGTCCACCAGAGCCGGGTCGACCGCGTCCATCACCCGGCGGAACACCTCCCGCGCGGCGTCCCGCAGCACCAGCGCGATCGCCGCCGTGATCGCCAGCCCGACGATCGGGTCGGCCAGTTGCCAGCCCAGGGCCGACCCCCCGGCGCCCAGCAGCACGGCCAGTGAGGTGAAACCGTCGGTGCGGGCGTGCAGTCCGTCGGCGACCAGCGCGGCCGAGCCGATCGCACGGCCGACGCGGATGCGGTAGCGGGCCACCCACTCGTTGCCCGCGAAACCGACGAGGGCCGCCACGGCGACCGCCGGGACGTGCTGGACCGGGCGCGGGTCGAGGAGGCGGTCGATCGCGGTCCATCCGGCGAAGGCCGCCGACGCGGCGATCGTCAGCACGATCACCAGGCCCGCCAGGTCCTCGGCCCGCCCGTAGCCGTAGGTGAAGCGCCGGGTGGCCGCGCGCCGCCCCAGTACGAAGGCGATCCCGAGCGGCACGGCGGTCAGCGCGTCCGCGGCGTTGTGCACGGTGTCCCCGAGCAGCGCGACCGAGCCGGAGGCGGCCACCACGACCGCCTGCGCCAGCGCCGTCACCCCGAGCACCGCGAGCGAGACCCACAGCGCCCGCATCCCGCGGGCCGAGGACTCCAGTGCCGGGTCGACCTTGTCGGCCGTCTCGTGGGAGTGCGGGGTGAGGAGGTGGGAGAGGCGGTGGCGGAGGCCGGTGGAGTGGTGGTGGTGGTGCGGATGCTCGTGCCGGTCGCTCACGTGAGTCCCCTTCCGGTGCGTGCGAGTGGACGTGCTCACGCCCATGGTGCCATTATGTGCGTATGAGCGCACGCATGCACCTATCATCTGCGCACGATGCGCATCCGCGCAGCCCCGGCGAGGAACAGTTCGCGCTCGCGGCCGAGATCCTCGCCCTGCTCGGTGACCGCACCCGGCTCACCCTGCTGCACGCGCTGGCCGAGGGAGAAGCCGACGTCACGACCCTCACGGAGAGGTGCGGGGCGGCCCGGCCCGCCGTCAGCCAGCACCTGGCGCGACTGCGCCTCGCGGGCCTGGTGAACACGCGCAAGGAGGGCCGCCGGGTGATCTACTCGCTCCGCGACGGCCATCTGCGCCGGCTCGTGGACGAGGCGCTGAACGTGGCCGACCACCGGCTCAGCGACCGGCCCGTCCACGACTGAGTCAGTACCGCGCGGCCGTCCCCAGGTACTGCTCGGCGAAGGCGGCGGCCGCCGCGGGCGACGTGAACAGGCGGCGCAGCCGGGCGAGGGTGGTGCCCGCGCGGAACGGGTCGCCCGCCGCCGTGCCGTGGTACACCTCGGACAGCCACTGCGAGAACTCCTGGTAGTCCCACACCCGCCGCAGGCACGCCTGCGCATAGCCGCCGAGGCCGCTGTCGTCCCCGCCGGTCAGGTGGGCCACCAGGGCGTCGCCGAGCAGGAAGGCGTCGTGCAGGGCGAGGTTCATGCCCTTGGCGGCGATGGGGGCGACCAGGTGGGCCGCGTCACCCGCGAGGAAGAGCCGGCCGAACACCATCGGCTCGACCACGTAGTCGTGCATGTCCAGCACGCGCTTCTCGATCAGCCGCCCCTCGGCCAGCGGCGGCACACCGGACGCCCCGAGCCGCTCCCGGAGCTCCGCCCAGACGCGTTCGGGCGGCCAGTTCTCCGGGTCGTCGCCCGGCGGGCACTGGAGGTAGTAGCGGGTCACCTCCGGGCTGCGGGGCATCTGCCCGGCGAAGCCCTTGGCGTGGCAGCCGAACAGCACGCAGTCGGAGGACGGCGGCGCCTCGGCGAGCAGGGCCAGCCAGCCGATGCCGTAGTCGTGCCGCGCGCCACGGACCCGCTCCGGCGGCAGGGAGGCCCGCGACACCCCGCGCGCCCCGTCGCAGCCGGCCACGAAGTCGCAGTGAACGACCCGGTGTTCACCCGTATCCGGGCAGGTGTACGACACCGACGGCCGGCCGGTGTCGACGTCGTGCACCCGCACGTCCTTGACCCCGAAGCGGATCTGTCCGCCGCGTACGTCGGCGTACTCGCGCACCAGGTCCGTCACCAGCAACGGCTGTGGGTAGACGAAGTGGTGGCTGCCGGTCAGCTCGCCGTAGGGGAACCGGTACCGCTCGCCGCCGAAGCGGAACTCGCACGCGGTGTGCAACTCCGCGCGGTCCAGCAGGTTCCGGGCGAGGCCCCGCTTCTCCAGGCCCCGAACGGCCCATTCCTCGATGACTCCGGCCCGGGGCCGCTGCTCGATGAACTCCCGGGTCTCCGTCTCCAGCACCAGGCAGTCCACGGACCCGGCCCGCAGGATGTTCCCGACGGTCAGCCCCGCCGGACCGGCGCCCACGACGACGACCGGAAAGCGTTGCGGGGCACCGGAGTTCGGGGGCGGAGAGGCCTGGGTCATGCGCTCATTATGGAGGCGCCGGCCACGACTGGCCGGTGTCAGTGGGCGGGCGTCCCGGTGACGGCCACCTCCCCGATGCTCCGCTCGATCTCCTCCGGGCGGGACGCCGACGCCCGGGCCCAGTAGTAGATCGCCAGGGAGAACACCGTGACGACCGCGATGTCCCACCACAACGCGATGTGTCCCTGACCGCCGAAGCCGCCCTGCCAGGAGATGACGCCCATGCCCAGCAGGTAGACGGGCAGCCACCGGGCGGCCCTCCAGTCGAGCCGGGGTGCGTCGGGCAGGCCCTTGCGGGTGGCGTACCAGGCGTATCCGCCGAGCAGGACGTAACCGAGGACGATGGCCACCCCGAGCCGCCACAGCGTGTCCCAGGTCGACCAGTAGATGATGAGGTCGGCCACCACGAACGACAGCGGGGAGACGACGTTCCCGCCGGGCAGGCGGTAGGGCCGCTCGCGGTGCGGCAGGCGGTCGGCGAAGACGCCGTACGCCAGCGGGGCGCCCGCGTACATCAGCACGCTCGCCGAGGTGATGAAGCCGACCAGCTGCTGCCAGCTCGGGAACGGCAGGAAGCAGACCACGCCGGTCACGAAGGAGACGATCAGCCCGAACCAGGGCACGCCGCGCGCGTCGGTGCGCGTGAAGATCTTCGGCGCGTAGCCGTTGCGGGCCAGACCGTAGGAGACGCGGGAGGTGGCGGTGGTGTAGATCAGGCCGGTGCCGCCGGGGGAGACGACCGCGTCCAGGTACAGCACCACGCTCAGCCAGCCGAGCCCCAGCAGGGTGGCCAGTCCGGCCCAAGGGCCGCTGAGGCCGGGGTAGTCGAGCTTGGACCAGCCGTGCGCGAAGGCGGTCAGCGGCAGGGCGGCGATGAAGACGATCTGGAGCAGGACGTAGATCGCGGCTCCGATGGCGACCGAGCCGAGCGTCGCGCGGGGCAGGTCACGGGCCGGGTCGCGGCTCTCGCCCGCGAGCTGGATCGCCTGCTCGAAGCCCAGCAGGGCGAAGATGATGCCGCTGGAACTCACGGCGCTCAGCACGCCGTGGGCGCCGAACGGCGCGAAGCCGTGCTCGGTGAAGTTGCCCGGGTGGAAGTTTCCGGCCGCGATGATGAAGATCGCGGCCAGCGGCACGGCCACCTTCCACCAGGTGGCGGCGCTGTTGGTGTGCGCCAGGATCCGCACGCCGAGGAAGTTGACGACGACGAACACGGCCATGAGGACCACGGCGACGACGAACCCGCTCGTCGTCAGCGTCCCGTCCCCGGCGTGCTGGAAGCCCTGCGCCCAGTGCCAGTGCCCGGCGTAGCCGATCATGGCCTCGACCTCGATCGGGGCCACGGTCGCCGCCTGGAGCCAGGAGAACCAGCCGAAGGACATGCCGGCGAGACCGCCGAACGCGTAGTGCGGATAGCGCGCCGTGCCGCCCGCGACCGGGAACATGCCGCCGAGTTCCGCGTGCACCAGTGCCAGCAGCACGATCGCGACCGCGCCGATCAGCCAGGACAGGATCGCCGCGGGGCCGGCCGCCACGACTGCCTTCTCGGCACCGTACAACCAGCCGGAGCCGATGATGGAGCCGACCGACGCCCACATGAGGCCGATCAGTCCTACGTCCCGGCGGAGGCCGTCTCTTACCATGAATTCAGGGGCCTCTCATAAATGAACTCGAGGAGTTCGGCGAGCAAGAGGCCTCAGATTAGGAATCGAATATCCAGCGGTAGAAGACGAGTTGTGCAGCCTTGACCGGGCGCGGGTGTTTCCTGGAAATCGCTTCAGGAATTCTGTACGCGGCGATGAGGAAGTCGTGGGATCTCGATCGCCGGGCAGCGGTCCATCACCATCTCCAGTCCCGCGGCGCGGGTCCGGTCGTACGCCGCCTCGTCGATGACGCCGAGCTGGAACCAGACCGCCTTCGCGCCCTTGGCGACCGCCTCGTCCGCGACCGCTCCGGCGAGATCGCTGTTCACGAACACGTCCACGACGTCCACGTCGAAGGGGATGTCCGCCAGACTGGCGTACCCCTGCTCGCCGTGCACCGTCTCCGCCTTCGGATGCACGGGCACGACGCGCTTGCCGTAGCGCTGGAGCACGGCGGCGACGCCGTACGCCGCGCGCTGCTCGTTCGACGACAGGCCCACCACGGCCCAGGTGTCGCCGAGCTCGGTGAGGATCCTGCGGACCGTTGCCTCGTCGCCGTACACCGGCGGCCTCCTCGAAAGTCACGGAAGAACTGCTGTCGAACTGCTGCCTCTACAACGGCGCGGGGTGCGCGGTGATTCCCCGGCGCCCTCCGTGATAGCTTGCCGGGGCCAGTCGAACCCATGTACGTGGGTCAGGGAATCCGGTGCGAATCCGGAACTGACGCGCAGCGGTGAGGGGGACGGGCGGGGCCTCGGCCACTGGACGGCGTGTGTGACGTCCGGGAAGGCGCCCCGTACCGGACGAACCCGAGTCCGAAGACCTGCTGGCGGCCCTCGCGGCGGTCCGCGGCGGGGGAGCACCGTACGACCGGGCTCCGCGATCGAGCCCTCGACGACTGAGGACTGGTTCCCGTGCCCCTCGCCCGACCCGCTCGTGCCGCCGTCCTGCTCGCGGCCGGCTCCCTGCTCCTGGCCGGCTGCGGCGACTCCAAGGCCACCGCCACGAAGGCCGCCGTCACCCTCGGCAACTGCGGCCACGAGGTGCGCGTCGAGGCCGCGCCGCAGCACGCCGTCTCCCTCAACCAGGGCACCACCGAGATCCTGCTCTCCCTCGGCCTCGCCGACCGCCTCGCGGGCACGGCCACCTGGACCGACCCCGTGATGAAGGGGCTGGCGAAGGCCAACGCGAAGGTGCCGCGCATCTCCGACAACAACCCGTCCTTCGAGCGGGTCCTGGACGCCGACCCCGACTTCGTCGCCGCCTCCTTCGTCTCCACCCTCGGCAAGGGCGGCGTCGCCACCCGCGAGCAGTTCGAGAAGCTCGGCGTGCCCACGTACGTCTCCCCGTCGGACTGCGCCGGCAAGGACAACTCCGGGGGCGGCGACGGCGCGCGCGCCAAGGCGCTGGGCATCGACACCGTCTACGGCGAAGTACGCGACCTGGCCACCGTGTTCGGCGTGCAGGATCGGGGCGACGAGCTCGTGGCCTCCCTCCAGCGGCGCATGGCCAAGGCCACGCGGGGCGTCGACGCCTCCGACGTCACCCTCCTGTACTGGTTCGCCAACTCCGAGTCGCCCTACATGGCGGGCTGTTGCGGAGCGCCCGGCATCATCACGCGGGCCCTCGGCGCGAAGAACGTCTTCGACGACACGCACGAGGAGTGGCCGCAGATCAACTGGGAGACGGTCGCCGAACGCGACCCCGACGTCCTGGTCATCGGCGACCTCACCCGCAAGTCGCAGACCGCCGAGTCGGCCGCGAAGAAGATCGCCTTCCTGGAGTCCAACCCGGCCACCAGGAACATGGACGCGGTCAAGCACAGGCGGTACGTGCTGCTCAGCGGGCAGGCCATGAACCCGACCATCCGCACGGTCGAGGGAGTGGAGAAGGTCGCCGCCGGACTGCGCGAGTTCGGGCTCGTGAAGTGACGGTCCGCGGACCCGCGCTCGGTGTCGCGGGCGCCTTGCTGCTGGTGGTCTCCCTGGCCCTGGCGATCACCGTCGGCCCGGCCGACATCCGGGTCGCGGACGTCTGGTCCGTCGTCGCGGCCCACCTGGGTCTCGGCAGCTCGGACCTGACGCCGATCCGCGACGGGATCGTCTGGCAGCTGCGACTGCCGCGCACCCTGCTCGCGGCCGTGTGCGGGGCCGGACTGGCCGTGTGCGGGGCGGTGATGCAGTCGCTGCTGCGCAATCCGCTCGCCGACCCGTTCGTGCTCGGGGTTTCCTCCGGCGCCTCCACCGGCGCTGTCCTGGTCGTCGTCCTGGGCGTGGGCGGCGGTGCCGTCTCGGTGTCCGCGGGCGCGTTCCTCGGCGCCCTGGTCTCCTTCGCGCTGGTGCTGCTGCTCAGCCACACCCTCGGCGGCACCACCGACCGGGTCGTCCTCGCGGGCGTCGCCGCCATGCAGCTCTTCTCCGCGCTCACCTCCTTCATCGTGATGACCGCCGCCGACGCCGAGACGACCCGGGGCGTGCTGTTCTGGCTCCTCGGCTCGCTCGGCGGCGCGGGCTGGACCGATGTGTGGCTGTGCCTGGCCGTCCTGGCCGTGACGCTGGTGGTGTGCCTGTCCTTCGCCCGTACCCTCGACGCCTTCTCCTTCGGGCAGGACGCGGCGGCCGCCCTCGGGGTGTCGGTGGCCCGCACCCGCCTGGTGCTGCTGTGCGTCACGGCCCTGCTCACGGCCGCGCTGGTCAGTTCGGCCGGGGCGATCGGCTTCGTCGGGCTGGTCCTGCCGCACGCCGCGCGGGCCCTGGCCGGTCCCGGTCACGTCCGGCTGCTTCCGGTCACCGCACTCGCCGGTGCGGTGTTCCTGGTGTGGGTGGACACGCTCGCCCGTACGGTCCTGGATCCGCAGGAGGTGCCGGTGGGAGTCGTGACGTCGCTGATCGGGGTGCCGGCGTTCGTGGCGGTGCTGTACCGGACACGGAGGGGGCGGTGAGCGGGGAGGCGGCGGTGAGCGGTGCCGGGCTGCGGGCCGAGCGGGTCGGCCGCCGGGCCGGCGGCCGCCTCGTCCTCGACGGGGTCGTCCTCGCGCCGGAGACCGGCTCCACCGTCGGCGTCCTCGGCCCCAACGGCTCCGGCAAGTCCACGCTGCTGCGGCTGCTGGCCGGGTTGCTCACACCGACCGCCGGAGTCGTCACCCTCGACGGCACTCCACTGGGCGACCTGCCCCGGCGTACGGTCGCCCGCCGCCTCGCCGTGGTCGAGCAGCAGGCCGACACACAGGTCGAATTGACGGTCGCCGACGTCGTACGGCTGGGCCGCGTGCCGCACCGCCGGGCCTGGACGCCGGCGTCGCCGGACGACGAGCGCGCGGTGCGCGGCGCCCTGGAGCGCACCGGCCTCGCCGACCGCGCCGACCAGCCCTGGCACACCCTCTCGGGCGGCGAACGCCAACGGGTGCAGATCGCCCGCGCGCTCGCCCAGGAACCCCGCGAACTCCTCCTGGACGAGCCGACGAACCACCTCGACATCCACCACCAGCTCGACCTGCTCGCCCTGGTCACCGGCCTGCCGGTCACCACCGTCGTCGCCCTGCACGACCTCAACCTCGCGGCGATGTACTGCGACCAGGTCGTCGTCCTGAGCGCGGGGCGGGTCGTGGCGGGTGGCGCTCCGGGTGATGTCCTGACGGAGGACCTCATCGCCGAGGTGTACGGGGTGCGGGCCGCCGTCAGCTGTGAAGGCCCCGAGCGGCGGCCCCATGTGCGGTTCCTGGGGACGCTGGGCTGAGCGGGCCGTGGGCATTCGCGCCACGGGGCCTGACCGACCGGTGTCTCGTTGATGGACGGTCTCCGCCCTGTGACATGGTCCGTCCGGCACGCCATTGGTGGGGTGTTCCCGCCACGATGGCCGGAAAAGGCCGCACGTGCCTGCGAGTGTCCGCCCACCCGGCCTACGCTCGCCTCGTGCTGCGCATCATCGACGCCCGTACCGGCGAGCCGGTCCACGCCGCTCCGGCCCGCCGGGGCCTGACCCGTGTCGAGGTGCACGCGCCCGGCTCCGACGCGACGAATCTGCGGGTGCTGCTCGTGGCGGACCTGCTCGTGCGGGCGCTGGAGATCGGCGGCACACCCGTCTGGGCCCTGCTGACCGGCGGGAGCCGGCAGGCGGAGCTGCGCGCGGACGCCGCGGCCCTCGGCATCCGCCCCTTCGAGGACAGCCCCGACGTCAGCGCCGGACTGGGCGAGGCCCAGGTCGTCCATGTCGCCGCCGAGGGCGGGACGGCCCCCGAGGGGGTGCGGATCGCTGTCGCGCCTGTGGAGGAGACGGTGCCGGGCACGTCGGGCGGGGAGCGGCGGGACGCCGGGACGGCGGACGACGTTTCGGCGGAGCCGGGCCCGCCGGTCGGCGGGGCCGCCGAGTCGGGTGGGCCGAGCGGCCGGCCGGCGGAGCCGGGGGTACCGGTCGGTGAGGCGGTGGGCTCGGATCGGCCGAGCGGGCAAGCGGCGGAGCCGGGTCTGCGAGGTGGTGGGCCGGTGGGCTCGGGCCTGCCGGTCGGTGCGGCCGCGGAACCGGGCCCGCCGGCCGACAGGTCCTCGGAGCCGAGCCCACCGAGCGGCCGGCCGGCGGAGGAGGATCCGCGGGCCGACCAGGCATCGGCGTCGGATCCGTCGAACGGCCGGCCGATGGCATCCGGCACGCTGGGCGGTGCCGACCCCACCGTCCTGCGCCTCGCGCTGCTCACCCGGCACCACCACGCCCCCGTCCGGCTGGAGGAGGCCGCCCTGGAGGAGGCCGGCGCCACCCTCGCCCGCTGGCGCGGCGCGGTCGCCCGCTGGGCCCGAAGTCCCTCGCGCCCCGTCCCCGACGAGGTGCGCGGGCGGTTGCGCGAGGCCTGGGAGGACGATCTGGACGTGCCCCGGGTGCTCGACGAACTGCGGCGGGTGGAGAACGAGCCGGAGCTGCCGGACGGGGCCCGTTTCGAGACATACGCCTACGCCGACCGGCTGCTCGGCCTCGAACTCACCCGCGACCTGGGAGCCCCGTCATGATCGAGCGCACCGGAGCGGGCCCGCCGCGCCGACTGGTCGTGCTGCGGCACGCCAAGTCCGCCTGGCCCCTGGACGTCGCCGACCACGAGCGCCCGCTCGCCCCGCGCGGCCGCCGGGACGCCCCCGCGGCCGGGCAGGCCCTGGCCGAGGCCGACTGCCTGCCGGACCTCGCGCTGTGCTCCACCGCCGTACGCGCCCGCCGGACCTGGGAGCTGGCCGCAGCCGAGTGGGACACGCCCCCGCCGGTCCGGTACGACCGGCGCCTGTACGCCGCGAGCCCCGCCGGTCTGCTGACCGTCGTGCACGAGGTGTCGGCCGAGGTGGAGACGCTGCTGCTGATCGGGCACAACCCTGGCCTGGAGGAACTGGTTCTCGCGCTCGCCGGTGACGGCCTCGACGACAGCCTGGAGCGGGTCCGGACGAAGTTCCCGACGTCGGCCATCGCTGTACTGTCCTGGTACGGCACGACCTGGCGGGCCCTCACGCCCGGCACCGCGCTGCTCACCTCCCTGACCGTGCCCCGGGGCGCGAAGAAGTAGCCCCGGGCCCGCGCATAGGGTGGCCGGATGCAGGACGAATACCGCACGGTCGCCCGTGCCGGCGTGCACGAGACCGAGGTCAACCGCTCCCGCTTCCTGTGCGCCCTCGCCCCGGCGGCCACCGAGCAGGAGGCGCAGGACTTCATCGCCACGGTCCGCAAGGAGCACGCCGACGCGTCCCACAACTGCTGGGCCTACGTCATCGGCGCCGACGCCTCCGTCCAGAAGGCGAGCGACGACGGCGAACCCGGCGGCACCGCCGGTGTCCCCATGCTCCAAATGCTGCTGCGCCGCGACATGCGGTACGTCGTCGCCGTCGTCACCCGCTACTTCGGCGGGGTCAAGCTCGGCGCGGGCGGGCTCATCCGGGCGTACGGCGGAGCGGTCGGCGAGGCCCTGGACACCCTCGGCACGCGCACCCGCCGCCGGTACCGGCTGGCCACGGTCACCGTCGACCACCAGCGGGCCGGGAAGCTCGAGAACGACCTGCGTACCGGCGGGCGCGAGGTGCGGGACGTGCGCTACGGGGAGGCGGTCACGATCGACATCGCGCTGCCGGACGCCGACGTGGAAGCCTTCCGGGCGTGGCTCGCCGACGCGACCGCCGGAACGGCCGGCTTCGAACCGGGCGGGGAGGCGTACGGCGACGCCTGACACGCGGTCAGCCCCCTGTGCGGCGGCCGGGAGCCGGCCCGTCGGGCGTCACGGGCGGTGGAGTGGGACGGCGGACCGCGGCGCGCCACCGAGGCCGTCGCGTAGTCGTACGCGCTCCGCCCCTCGGCCGGACCGGCGAAGGGGCGGAGCTGCGAAGGGACGGAGCGGCGGGCGCCGGACCGGCCGCCGCGGAGAGTGGCTACCGGCCGGTGTCGGTGGCGGCGGGCTCCTCCAGGTGGCCGGTGGCGTCGATGGTGCCTTGGCCGACCTCGGCCCGCGCATCCCCCGCCGCTTCCGCGCTCCCGGGAACGCGGCCCAGCCGGACGGCGAGCAGTGCCGTGCCGACGGCGAGTGCCGCGAGGACGTAGGCGGTGACGTCGAAGGCCTCCGCGAAGTCGGCCGTGCCGGTGTCCGGTCCCGGTGCCTGGGGATTGGTACCCAGGAAGCCGCGGTACAGGGCCCCGATGACGGCTACCCCGAAGGCCATGCCCGCCTGGGTGACGGTGTTCAGCACACCCGATCCGGCGCCCGCGTCGTCCGGGTGGACCCGGGAGAGGACGGTGTCCACCAAGGGCGCGACGACCAGGCCCTGCCCGAATCCGGAGACCCCCATCACCGCCGCGAGGCCGATCGCCTGGCTCGTGCCCTCCAGGCCGGTGACGGCGGGCACGGCGGCGAGAGAGGCCGCCATGACCAGGCCGCCCGCCACCGACACCCCGATGCCGAACCGGGCGGCGAGCCTGCGGCAGGCCGCGGAGGCGGCGATGAATCCGAGGCCGAGCGGCACGAAGACCATGCTCGCGGCCAGCGGTGTCAGCCGGAGGCCCGACTGGAGGTGGTAGGTGAGAACCAGGAACAGCCCGGCGTTGCCGGAGAAGAACAGCAGGACGGTGCCCATGCTGAGCGGGAAGCCCTTGGCCCGCAGCAGCCGGCTCGGCAGCAGCGGGTCGTTGCCCCGGGATTCCGTCCGGCGCTCCCACCGCAGGAAGGCCATGGTGCCCGCAGCGCCGAGGGCGAAGCAGAGGTACGTCCACCAGGGCCAGCCGTGCTCACCGCCGAGGATCAGCGGGATGAGCACGAGAGGCAGCAGCACGGCGGTGAAGACGGCGCCGACGATGTCGAGCCGCGGCAGATCGGTGCTGCGGCTCTCGGCGACGGCGGGCACGGCCGCGCACAGGATCGCCGCGCCGATGGGCACGTTGATCAGGAAGATCATGCGCCAGCCCAGACCGGCCACGTCGAGGTCGAGCAGCAGGCCGCCGCCGACGAGGCCGGCGATGACGCCCGCGCCGATGGAGGCACCGTAGGCGCCGACGGCACGTGCGCGGTCGCGTTCGTGGACGAAGACGGCCCGGATGAGCGAGAGCACCTGGGGTGTCATCACCGCGGCCGACAGGCCCTGGAGCACCCGGGCCGCGATCAGCGTGGCCGGGCTGGGCGCGAGCGCGCACAACAGGGACGTCAGGGTGAAGGCGGCCACGCCGTACTGGAAGGTGCGCTTGCGGCCGATCCGGTCGCCGAGCCGGCCGCCGGTTACCATGCCCGCTGCGTAGGCGATCACGTAACCGTCGATCACGAACTGGAGTTGGCCGAACCCGGCGTCCAGGTCCGCCTGGATCCCCGGAGCCGCGACGTTCACGATGAACATGTCGATCTGGCTCATGAACATCGCGAGCAGGACCACGGTGAGTCCCGCCCAGTCCCGGCCGGTGGCCCGGGGAGGGCCGGTCGCGGTGGCGGCCCCGGCCTCGGCTCCCGCCTTCGGGCTCGCTTTCCGTGTCTCTGTGCGCATATCACCACTCGGTTCGGACGTGCGCTGGAGTGCGCTCGTTTAGTGCTAAATTCAGATCTAAATGTAGCAGGTCAGTGTGAAGGGTGAGCCCATGACGGCATCAGAGGAAAGCGATCGCCGGCCGGCGGGGGAGGACCCGGTGGACGCCATCGCGGCTGCCTGGAGCCGTGAGCGGCCCCAGACTCCGGTGAGCTCCATCGGCGTGGTCACGAGGATCTGGCAGCTCGCCAAGCACTTCGGCGACGACCGCCGGCGGGTCCTCGCCGAGGCGGGAGTCGATCCGGCCACGCTCGATCTGCTCAGCGTGCTGCGCCGCAGCGGGCCGCCCTACACACTGAGCACCAGGGACCTCGCCGGGCACTCCCTGGTGACCGCGGGCGCCATCTCCCAGCGGGTCGCACGCGCCGAGCGCGACAACCTGGTCACGCGCCGCCCCGCACCCGGCCGCAGCCGCGCGGTTCTGGTCGAACTGACCCCGGCCGGGCACGAGTTGGTGGAGCGTACGGTCGACCGGGTGCTCGCCCGCGAGGCGCAGCTGCTGGAACGCCTGGGCACGGAGCGGCGCGAGGCGCTCGCCGAGTTGCTGCGCGAACTGCTCGACGACGTGCAGGACGAGTTGAACGTGCGGGGTGTGTCCCATGTCGGGCACGAGGGCCTGGACCCCGCGGGGCAGGGCTGAGCCTGACCGTCGCCGGCACGGCTCCCCAGGGGCGTCCCCCCGGGGTGACCGTGCCGCTCCCCGGTCCCGCGGCGGCGGGACCGGCTCAGTACCGGCTCAGTACCGGTCGGTGCCGGCTGAGTACGGATCAGTACCCGTAGGCACCGGGCGCGTTCTGGCCGCCGTCCACCGGGACGTTCGCGCCGTTGACGGCCCGCGCCCGGTCCGAGAGCAGGAACGCGATCACCTCGGCGACATCCCGTGGGTCGACCAGGCGGCCGCCGGGAAACTCCTTCTCGAACTCCCGGTAGCCCCGCGGGTCCTCGTCCCGGAGCCTGGCCCAGCCCTTGCCCTCGATCAGCATCGAACCGGGCGAGACGCAGTTGACCCGGACACCTCGCGGTCCCAGCTCGCGGGCCAGGGACGAGGCCATGTGGATCTGCGCTGCCTTGGCCGCCGCGTACTGGGCGGGCGGGGCGGGCTTCCAGCCGGAGACGGAGGAGACCAGCACGGCGCTGCCCCCGGTCCCGGCCAGGTGATCGGCGGCTTCGCGCAGCGCGATCGCCGGATGGGTGACGTTGAGCCGGCACGTCAGGTCCCAGTCGGACGGCTCCGTGTCGCGCAGGTCCGTGCCGCGCGCGCCGCCCGCGACGGTCACCAGGCCGTCCACCCGGCCGAGCCGGGCGGCCGACTCCCGCACGAACGCCGTGAGGGCGGACTCGTCGAGCACGTCCAGCCGCGCGGTGTGCGGGGTGCGCCCGTACCGGGCGCGCACCTCCTCGGCCACCGCCTCCAGCGAGGCGGCGTCACGGCCGCACACGGCGAGATCGCAGCCCTGCGCGGCGAGCCGGAGGGTGGTTTCCCGCCCCAGCCCGCGGCTGCCGCCGGTCACGATCACCGCCGGCCCGGCCGACTCCGGCGCGCGGGACTCCTGCACGCTGTCTTCGGCGGCTGTGCGGCTCATGCCGGTCGTGCCGGTTGTTGTGCCGGTTGTGCCGGTCGTGCCGGTCATGCCCGCCGTAGCGCGGCGGGCAGATGGCCGGTGGCCGCCTGTTCCGCCGACCGTGCCGGCCGCGCCAGGTGTGTCCCCCGTGCCGCCCAAGTCGACCGTGTCGCCGACGTCTCCTGTTCGGTCCGCGTGATCCGTGTCGTTCAAGCCGTGCTGCTCCTCTCCTCGTTCGTCCGGCTCCCTTCTCGTCTCCCCGTCGCGGGCGCCGTGTTCAGCCCGTCCTCGCCGGGTCGCGCACGATGTACGCCGAGAGGATCTCGTCGACGCGGTCCAGCACCGCCTGCTCCAGGCGCACGCCGGAGGCCGCGGCGTTCTCCTTGACCTGCTCGGGGCGGCTCGCGCCGATGATGGCCGCGGAGACGGACGGGTTCTGAAGGACCCACGCGATCGCGAGCTGGCTCATCGTCAGGCCGAGGTCCGAGGCGACCGGGCCCAGCTCCTGGACGGCCCGCAGTGCTTCCTCGTCGTTCATCCAGTGGCCGACCAGCATGTCGACGAAGCCCTTGCCGGCCTCGGTGCCCGCCCGGGAGTCCGAGGGCGCCGCGGTGCCCGGCAGGTACTTGCCGCTCAGGATGCCCTGGGCCAGGGGCGACCAGACGACCTGCCCCAGTCCCTCCCGCTCGCAGGCGGGCACGACCTGCGACTCGATGACCCGCCACAGCATCGAGTACTGCGGCTGGCTGGCGACCAGCGGGACGCGCAGCTCCCGGGCGAGGCCGGCCGCGCGGCTGATCTGTTCGGCGGTCCACTCGCTCACCCCGACGTAGAGGACCTTGCCGGAGCGGACCAGGTCCGCGAAGGCGAGCATGGTCTCCTCCAGCGGAACGGCCGGATCGTAGCGGTGCGCGTAGTAGACGTCGACGTAGTCGGTGCCGAGCCGGCGCAGCGACCCCTCGCAGCCCTCGATGACGTGCTTGCGGGACAGACCGCGGTCGTTGGGCCCGGGGCCCACCGGGTGGCAGACCTTGGTGGAGAGCACGAGGCCCTCGCGCCGCTGACCGGCGAGCGCCTTGCCGAGCACGGTCTCGGCGCGGGTCTCGGAATACACGTCGGCCGTGTCGAAGGTGGTGATGCCCGCGTCGAGCGCGGCCCGCACGCAGGCGTGCGCCGCCTCCTCGTCGATCTGGGCACCGTGGGTGATCCAGTTGCCGTAGGCGATCTCGCTGATCACGAGGCCGCTCTGGCCGAGCCGGCGGAACTCCATGTGCTGTGTCCTCTTCTCCGGGGTTCTTCTCTGGGACTTCTCTCGGGTTTTCCGGGGTGCCGCGGCGCGTTCCGGCGGTGCGCGTGCGGGTACGACGGGACGACCGCTGCGCCGCCTCACAGCAGTGCCGCCGTGCGGGCCATCACCTGGCGGGCCTGGCGGGGGCTCAGCCGTGGGTCACAGGCCGACTCGTAGTGGGGCAGCGGCGTGGGCGAGGCCAGTTCCGCCGCCGTGTCGACGCACTCGGTGACCGGGCGATGGGCCGTCTCCAGCATCAGGCCGGCCGGACGCAGGCCGTGTGTGTGCAGGGCCGACACAAAGCCCTCGATCTCCGCCATGACGTCGTCGACCGCACGGCTCTTCTGACCGGCGCCGTTGGTCCTGGTGTTGCCGTGCATCGGATCGCAGATCCAGGCGACACCGGCGGCCTCGTCGCCGAGCGCCCTCAGTACGGAGGTCAGTCGCGGGACGACGTGCTCCCGGCCCATGCGCACGATCAGGGAGAGCCTGCCGGGACGGCGCCGGTCGCCGAGCATCCGCACCAGCGTGCGGACGTCCTCGGGCGATGCCTTGGGGCCGATCTTGACGCCGACCGGGTTTCCGATCGACGCGGCGAACTGCACGTGCTGGTGGTCCGGTTGACGCGTCCGGTCGCCGACCCACAGGAAGTGGCCGGAGGAGCCGTAGCGGCCCCCGTCCGCGTCGGGGCGCACCAGGGCCTGCTCGTACTCCAGGAGCAGCGCCTCGTGTCCGGCGTACGTGCGCTGCGGCGCGGTCCGCCCGGCCAGGCCCAGGTCCCGTTCGAGCAGGGTGCTGAGGGTGTTGCCGGCGTTCCGGTACGCCAGCAGCAGCCGGGACGGCAGTGCGATGCGCGCCGCCAGCGTGGGCTCGGGGGCGTTGACCGCGTCCCCGCGGTAGACGGGCAGCACCGTGCCGTCGGAGAGGGTTTCGGTCGGCTTCGAGCGCGGTTTGGCGTACTGCCCGGCGATCCGCCCCATCCGGACGGTGGGCAGACCGCAGGAATCCGTGAACTCGTCGGCCAGTCGGTGCAGTTGGTCCGCCTTGGCGAGAACGGTCTCGGGGGTGGCGTCGGCGAACCGCTCGGCGCACTCCCCGGCCTGGAGTACGAAGGCCTCGCCCCGGGCGGCACGTCCGAGTTCGGCGGTGAGATCGGCGCAGGCGGTGGCGTCCACCAGGGGAGGTTTCGCCTCCAGGGAGAGCAGGACGTCCTTGAGTTCGTCGAGCGAGGCCCATTCGGGCTGCTGAAGGGCCCGGGCCGGCAGCAGCAGGCGCGTGGCGGTCATGGTCTTCCTCCATCGGGCGGGGCGGCGTCCGGCTCAGGAGCCGGCCGAAGTAGCGGGTGGTGCGGAGCTGGGGGCAGGGCGAGCCCGGCGCCCCTGGACTTGCTTCGGCGGTCGCCGGCGTCACACGGCGACGGCGTGGCGGGTGTGCGTGAGGGTGGTGTCAGGGTCGGTGGCGGCGAGCGGCCCGAAGCGGCTCTGGGCCGGCCCGGCCGCCCGGGTGATCTCCGCCGCGAGCGGCCGGTCCTGGTCTACGGGCGGGAACTCCTCCCGCAGCTCCCGCCACAGCCGCGCTTCCGTACGGTCCCGGTGCCCGGTCAGGTGAGCGAGCTGGTTGACCGCGAGGAGCAGCGAGCCGAGGATCCACCAGGCCCGTTCGGTCATCTCGGCGACGGCGACGGCCTGTTGAGGGCGAGCGGTCACTGATCCTGGTCGTGCGGGCCGGGTCCGGGTCGACGGCATGGTCCACCAGCGGACCGAAGCCATGGGTCACCCCGTAGACGCGCCGGGAGCCGTCGAGGCCGGCCGGCGTGCGGTGGGCCGCTGCCGTGCGGTCCTGCTCGGCGGCCGTCGCTTCCAGCGGGGCGGTGCTGAGGTCCGGCAGGTCACGCACCAAGGTGTCGGGTGACCGGCGGTCGTCGGATGAGCGGGGGAGGGGCATGAGTGCCTTCCGTCGTCCTGGCGTCGGCGGGCGGGCGGCTTCAGCTGGGTCGGAAGCCGAGCGGGCCGACCGCCTCCTCCAGCAGTGCGGCCAGCCGGATCAGCAGCGGTTCGTGGTCGCGGCGGGCGATCAGCTGGACGCACAGCGGCGCGCCGCGCTCGTCCCGGGCGACCGGCATGGTGAGCGCGGGCAGCCCGGCGAAGCTGGCCAGCGGGGTGTAGGCCACGCGCAGGTCGTAGTCGGGGTCCCCCGGGGCGGGGATGGTCGACACCCGGGCGTCGGCGGTGGCGAGGTCCGGGGGCGCGGCCGGGTCCAGGGGCAGCAGCCAGGCGTCCACGCCCGCGGCGTCGAAGTCGCCCTCGACCGTGGCCCGGGTGTGCGCCAGCCGCTCCAGGATCCAGGCGTAGCGGTCGTCCTGGACCTTCGCACCCACCTCCAGGGCACCGCGGGTGGTTTCGTGCAGGTCGGCGGGCACCCAGGGCCGCCACACCTGGTAGGCGTCCCAGGCCTGGCGCGCGCACAGCTCCCAGGCGGGTCCGCGCAGCGCCCACAGGTCGTCGAGCCGGACCGCGTCGAGCCTCTGGCCGCTCGCTTCCAGCCGCCCGCAGGCCGTCTCCAGCGCCCGGCGCATGACGGGGCCGCAGGTGCCCTCCGGCCCGTCGACGTCGGCGACGACGCCGACGCGGTACGGGCCTTCGGCCGCCGGGCGCTGAGCCCCGAGCCGGTCGAGTCCGAGGAGCGGCCACAGGTACGCCAGGTCCGCCGCGCTGCGGGTGGCCCAGCCGAGGGCGTCCATGGGCGGGGAGAGCGGGAAGACCCCCTCCAGCAGTGAGGTGCGCTGCGTCATCCGCAGTCCCACCGTGCCGCACTGCCCGGCCGGCCAGCGCACCGAGCCCAGTACGTCCGTGCCGAGGCCGATGTCGCAGATCCCCGCGGCCACCGACACGGCCGTACCGGTGCTGGAGCCGCCGGGGTCGATCCGCGGAACGTAGGGGTTGACGCACTCCGACCCCACCCCGATGTTGAGTTCGGTGGTGACGACCTTGGCGGTCACGGCCGCGAGTCGTGACGGCAGGGAGGCGATCGCGGGGTTCGAGACCCGGGCGTGGTGGCGGTGGCCGCGCAGGCCCAGCCGGGTGGGGAAGCCGGCCACGTCCACGGTGTCCTTCACCCCCACGCGCACCGGCGCGGCGTCCGCGCCGAGCGGGGCGCGGTGGACGCACGCCCGGTAGCGGGCGTCCGCCGGGTCCGACCAGGCGGCCTCCTCGGTGCGCCACTCCTCGGCGGTCAGCGTGTCCCGGGCGCGGGCCGTCACCCGCTCCGGCAACGGCAGCGACATCGGTGCGCCGGGCCGCGGCGCCGGGGGCACGGCGGTCCAGCGCGCCTGCCGCGCGTAGCTGGTGATCGCGTCCTGCGGGGCGGGGGCGTCAGACATGCTCGGCCTCCTGGGCGGGGCGTGCGGCGGTGAGCTCGGCGGTGCGGACCTTGCCGGTGGAGCTGCGGGGGATGCGGGGAACGCGGTGCACGGCGCGCGGCGCGGGCAGCCCCGAGGGGAGCCGGCCGAGGCTCCGGCGCACGGCCGTTGGATCGACCGGTCCGGGCGCGGCGTAGAACACCTCGTAGTGCTCTCCCCGTACGGGGTCGCCGACGGGCGCGCAGACGAGGTCCAGGCCGGGGCAGCGGGCACGGGCCAGGTCCTCCACGCGCGCCAGGTCGCAGCGCACGCCGTTCACCTTGACCAGCCGGGACGCCCGCCCCAGGTGGTGGAAGGCGCGCCGGCCCACGGGTGTGACGAGATCGGGCAACTCCCAGTCTTCAGGGGGCGCTTCGGTACCGGCCCGGCGGGCCAGCCGTGGACTGCCGACCCGCAGGTGCCGGGCCGGTGCGTCGCTGTCCGGGACGGATCCGGGCAGCATCTCCACGTCGGGCAACAGGCGCCAGGGGAGGCCGGCCGTCTGGTCGCCGTTGACGGGGCGGTGGGCGACGGCCCCGGTCTCGGTGGAGCCGAGGAGTTCATGCGCCCGGAAGCCGGTGTCCGCGAGGCGTCCGGCGACGTGGTGGGCGGCCGGTGTGGCCGGTGCCGTGCTGTGCAGGGCCGTCACCCGGCCGTGCCGCGCCAGTGCCGGGACGTGCCGGGCGAGCAACTGCCAGGTGGAGGGCAGGCAGACCAGCAGGGTCGGGACGCCGTCGTCGAGCGGGGGCAGGGTGAGCGGCTCGTCCCAGAGGCCGGTCACCGGGATGCCCGCGAGCCGGGGCAGCTCGCGCCCGTACAGCCGGCCGTAGAGGTGGCCGGGGGGCGCGTACGAGACGATGCGGCCGAACCGGGCGGAGCCCAGCACCGCCTCGTGCACGAGGGTCACCTCGGCGTGTAACCGCTCCTCGGTACGCAGCCAGGTCACCGGCGGGCCGGTGCTGCCGGAGGTGGCGAAGGCGATGTCCGGCACGTCAGCTCCCCAGCCCGAGTGCCGCCGTGTCCTCCAGCCGCTCGTGGGTGAAGCGCACCATCCGCTCCACGCTGGAGAACCAGAAGCGGACGTCGTCGGCGACGAAGTCCACCTCGATGCCGAACTCGCCCTCCACGGCGGAGATGCACTCCATGGCGGTGAGGCTGTCGTAGCGCTCGCCGAGCGCCTGCTGGAGGTCGGTGTCGGAGGGCACGTCGGTGAAGGCGTCACCGATGCGGGTGGCCAGGACGGAACGCGTGCGGTCGTGGATCTCTTCGGGGGAGGGGACGGTCGTGGTCATGGTCGTGCTCCTTGCCGGTGGTACAGGGGGCGGTGCGGTGCCGGCGCCGGGGTGGTCAGACGGCGGCGGCCGGTGCGGGCTCCACGGCGGTGCCGTCGGCCCGGCGCATCCGTTCGCCGGCGCCGAGGTAGACGTCGGAGGGGGAGGTGGGGCGGAACTCCAGGTAGCAGAAGGGAGTCCGGGCGTCGGCACCGAGCGCCTCGGTGATGCACCGGGCGAGCCCGTCGCGGAAGGCGTCGTCGCGGTCGGGGCCCACACAGACCGTCACGGACGCGTGGCGCGGGCCGGTGCCGTCCGTCTCGTACGGCAGGGCCTCGACCGGCATCCCGCCGGAGAAGACGGTGCCGTCCTCGGTGGGCTCGAAGCGCACGACGACGTGACCGGCCTCGACGCCCCGGTCGGTGAGCCAGCGGGTCAGGCGTAGCGCCACGGCGCGGCGGCGGGGGACGGGGAGTTCGGGGGTACGGATGGTGATCGTGGGCACGAGGCCTCCGGTTCGGCGGTTCGGCGGTTCAGCGGATCGGCGGTTCGGCGTTCAGGACAGGGCGAGGGCCGGCAGCGCGCCGGGGCCCGCGGTCAGGCGCCGGGCCAGCAGGCTGCCGAGACAGTCGGCGAGCGGTCCGCCACTGCCGGGGGCCAGCGGGCTCCAGGCGGTGCCGTCGGCGCCGCGCACCCGGTCGACGAACGCGGAGAGGTGCCCGGTGTCCAGGGCGAGTCCGGCCCGGTCGGCCGCCAGCACCGCCTCGTAGGTGGACAGCAGGTCGGGGATCCGGTTTCCCTCGCCCGCGTAGCCGCCGCCGCGCACGCGATGCCGGTCGAGCAGGGCGCCGACGGCCTCGCGAGCCGCGGAGGGCGGGGCGAAGCCGGGGCCGAGCAGCAGCCGGACGCGCTGGGCCTGGAGCGCCGGGCGCAGCCCCGGCTCGGCGCCCGGCACGTTGCCGTGCGCGAACGCCTCGCCCCCGGTGGTGCGGCAGGAGTCGACGAAGGAGAGGACGCCGGTGAGGTCCAGACCGAGCCCGTCGAGCCCGGCCTCGTCTAGGCCGGCCTCGTCGGGTCCGGCGAGGAGGGCCGCCGTCTCCACCGCCGCGGCCGTGGACACCATGTCGGACCCGCGCCCCTCCCAGTAGCCGAACCCGCCGTCACCGTTCTGTAGTCCGGTCAGCCAGTCGGCGATCCGGTGCCGGGCGGCACGGTCACCGGCGAACGCCCCGGCCGCGAGGGCCCACAGGGTGCAGCGGACCTCGCTGCCCCGGCCCGGCATGTACATCACGCCGCCCTCGTTGGGCAGTTGGCAGCCCTCCAGCCACCGCACCCCTTCCGGGCGCGGGAGGGTGGGATCGGCCGAGAGCACGGCGGCGGCGGTGGTCAGGGCGTCCGCCGCGTCCCTGGGCTCCCGGTAGGTGTAGCCGCCCCCGGGACAGGCCAGTTCGGCGATGCGGGCGGTGACGGCGTCGGCGACCGGGGCGAGCGGCGCGCCGAGTGCCTTGAGCGTGCCCACGGCACAGAAGGAGGCCCACACGTCCTCGACGTCGTACCCCTCCCAGCGGACGAAGGCACCGGAGGGACCGCGCAGGCCCATGACCCACCTGTGGCAGCCCTCGGGGTCACGCGGTGCGCGGCCGAGTGCCGCGAGCGCGCCCACGGCCCGGTACGTGGCCCACAGACAGGGCACCTCGGCGGCGGGCGCGAAACGGAAGCCGCCCTCCTCGCCCTGGCGGTCGCGCAGCCAGGCGGCGAGCGCCTCCACGTCCCACGGCGGTGCTCCCGAGGAGCCGTTGTCCGTGGCGGCCCGCCAGGCCATCACCCCGTAGTAGCAGGCCCGTACGTCGGCCTTGCCGCGCCGCGCGTCCTCCGGGGACCAGCTCAGGCCGCCCTCGGCGCACTGGAGCCGGCTCAGCCAGTCCAGCAGGCGGGCGCGGTCGGGCACCGGGCCGCCGCACAGCTCGACGGCCGTGCGGGCGGAGAAGTGGGTGGCCCACACGTCCGGGGCCTGCCCCGGGAGCATCGCGTACGCCTCACCGGACCAGGTGCGCTCCAGCCAGCGGGCCGTGGCCTCCGTGCCGGGCACCGGGCGGCCCATGTCGCGCAGCGCCTGGGTGCAGTAGAAGGTGGCCCACGCGTCGGAGAGCATGCCCCGGCTCCAGGCGTACCCGCCGTCGGCGTTGCGCCGGCCGCTCAGGTAGGCGGCCGTGCCGTCCGGGTCGGCGACGGTGCCGGTGCGGTCCAGCCAGGCCAGGGTCCGCACGGCGGCGTAGGTGCACCACAGGTCGGGTTCCCCGCCGGACACGCCCTCGCCCTGTGGGGCGCGCGGGGCGGTCGTCACGATGGCGGTCATCGCACGGCCTCCACTTCCCGGATGTTGGACCGCTTCCAGCTCTTCTGCGAGGCGCCGCTCTTGGTGTTGGCGGGCAGGGAGTTGACGAACACCACCCCGTCCCAGCGCAGTCCGAGCAGCTCCTCGGACCTGGCCTGGACGCGTCGGCACTCCTCGGGCTCGCGGTCGCGCCCGGTGCCGACTCCGCGCTCCAGGAGCAGCCGGGCGTAGGTGCCCTCGCTGTCCACCTCCAGCAGGTAGCCGGTGGCGTCGGTGACGCCGTAGACGACCTCCTCCACGGCGCGCACCGACAGCGGTGTGCCCCGCACGCGGAGCCCGTCGCTGGCGCGTCCGTGGACGGTGATGCGGGGCGCCGCGCTGCCGCACGGGCAGTCCGTCCCGACGGAGACCTCGTCGCCGGTGTCGAGGCGCAGCAGGGGCCTGGCGTGTGCGTTGAGGGGGGTGACGACGAGCCGTCCCCGGTCGTGCCCGCCCCGGTCGTGCAGCGGTACGACGCCCTCGGGGGTGGCGAGTTCGAAGTAGGTGGCGGCCGGCAGCAGATGCTGGTGGCCGTGCGCGCAGGCGGCGGCCAGCGTGCCGGTCTCCGTGCTGCCGTAACTGGCGTCGTGGGCCTCGGCGTTCCACCACCGGCCCAGCCGGCTGCGGAAGGGCGCGGTGTTGACCTCGCCGAGCAGCATCAGCCGGTCGACCGAGGAGCTGAGCTCGTCCAGTTGCCCGCGCTGCGCCAGCAGCCGGGTGAACTGGAGGGCCACGCCGGGGGCGACGAAGACGGTGGTGGGGCGGAACGTCCGCCACATCGCCTCCAGCCGGTCCCAGCCGGTGATGCCGGTGGCGAACGGATAGGCCCGGATGTGCGCGAGGTCCAGGTACTCGCAGACCCCGGAGACCAGATCCGCCACCGGAACGACGTCGGACGGCAGGAGGATCACCACGCGTTCGTCGGCTCCGAGCAGCGGACGCCAGGCCTCGGCGACCGAGACCGTGTTCCAGATGGTGTCCTCGGCCAGGCGCGGGGTGGGCGTGGGCTGTCCCGTGGTGCCGGTGGTCTCGTAGTACTTCGAGGCCTCGGTGGGCGTCACGGCCGCATAGCGCAGGGGCTGCGCCTTGAGCGACTCTCGCGGGGTCACGGGCAGGTCCCGGAAACGATCCAGGGAGAACTCCCCGATATCTTCGCGGCCCTCACCGGGCCCGTATGCCCTCGTTCCGCGCGCGCGTCGCCAGGCTGCGGAGAGCTTTCCCGCGTAGAAGTCCTCGGCCGGGATGCGGCCTTGGTTCTCCCGTATCTCGGCCTGTGCCTCACGGAGTAATGCCTGGCGTTTGTCGGTGTGCAGGATCACACGAACCTCGCTCATGAATCGCTTATCGCTTGCGCACAGCCAGGACGAGCAAGGGGCTGTGCGCGCCCGTGACGTGAGTCTCGGCGGGCGGCCCTGCGGGCGGTCGGGAAGCCACAGTTCAGGGCGTGTGGGCGGGGCTCAGGAGCCCGACCCACAGCGAACGTATAGCACTAAAGGTGGGCCGTGCAACCGCCCCTGGGGGCCTCAACTAGCCATATGCGACTGAAAATCGACGACCTCGGTGGTGACGTGAATCGCCTACTACTCGGTACGTTGCCGGAGTTGATTTTCCGGCCTAGTCTCGACGAGCGCCGATGTGAATCCGGCAGCGTTTTGAAGTCGCGGTTAATCGAACCCGAACAGCGGGTTTCGTGCCCTGTTGGAGCGCATACCGCACGCCGTTTTCCCCGGCAGTCCGCAACCCTCATCCGAATCCGGTTGGAGCTTTCTCATGTGCGGAATCGCAGGCTGGGCCGACGTCGGCCAGGACCTCACACAGGAGGTGGACGGCGTCGAACCGATGGTGCGGACCATGGCCTGCCGCGGCCCCGACGCCGCCGGAATCCACGCCGGTACGCACGCGGTCCTCGGACACCGCCGGCTGGCGATCATCGATCTCGAAGGCGGCGGGCAGCCGATGGCGGCCCCCGCGGAACCGGACCGGCCCGCCGGGACAGGGCCCGCCGTCGTGCTCAGCTACAGCGGAGAGGTGTACAACTTCCCCGAACTCCGCGAAGAACTGCGCGGGTTGGGTCACACCTTCCGCACCCGCTCGGACACCGAGGTCGTCCTGCGCGCGTACCTCCAGTGGGGCCAGGACTTCGTCGGGCGCCTCAACGGCATGTTCGCCTTCGCCCTGTGGGACGAGCGCGCCCAGCGCCTCCTCCTGGTCCGCGACCGTCTCGGCATCAAGCCCCTCTACGTCGCACGGCTCGCGGGCGGCGTCCTGTTCGGCTCCGAACCCAAGGCGATCCTCGCCCACCCGCGCTTCCGGGCCCGGCTCGACAGCCAGGGACTCGCCGACCTCCTCGGCCTCATGAAGTCGCCGGGCGTCACCCCCTACCGGGACGTCGAGGAGGTGCCGCCGGGCTGCGTCGCCGCCTACGACCGCGACGGGCTGCGGATCGAGCGGTACTGGAGCCTCGGGCGGCAGCCGCACGAGGACGACGCCGGCACCACGGCGGACACCGTGCGGGCCCTGCTGGAGGACACCGTGTCCCGCCAGATGGTCACCGACGTACCGCTGTGCACCCTGCTCTCCGGCGGGCTGGACTCCACTGTGCTCACCGCGCTCGCCGCCCGGGTCCAGGCCCGCGCCGGCGAACCCCCCGTGCGGTCGTTCGCGGTGGACTTCACCGGCAGCGAAGCCGACTTCGAGGCCAGCGACTTCCGGCCGGAGCGCGACTCCCCCTACGCCCTCGAAGCCGCCCGGCACATCGGCACGGACCACCGGCTCATCGAACTCTCCGCCGACGAGCTCACCCGGGACGCCAACCGCGACGCGGTCCTGCGCGCCCACGACCTGCCGTACACCTTCGGCGACGTGGACACCTCGCTGCACCTGCTGTTCCGCGGGATACGCGAGCACTCCACGGTCGCCCTGTCCGGGGAGTCGGCCGACGAGGTGTTCGGCGGCTACGCCTGGTTCCACGACCCGGCCGTCGTCGAGGCGGCGGCGTTCCCCTGGCTCAGCCGTATGCAGCTCATCGCGCCCGAACTGCTCTCCCCGGCCTTCCGCACGGCCACCCGCTTCGAGCAGTACCGCGCGGACCGCTACCAGGAGGCCCTCCGCGAGGTCGAGCACCTGCCCGGCGACTCCCCGCGGGAACGCCGCATGCGCGAGATCGGCCACCTGCACCTGACCCGCTGGCTGCCCGCCCTGCTCGACCGCAAGGACCGGCTCAGCATGGCCGCCGGCCTCGAGGTCCGCGTGCCCTTCTGCGACCACCGGCTCGTCGAGTACGTGCACAACACGCCCTGGGACCTCAAGACACCCGGCGGGGACCCCAAGGGCCTCCTCAAGCGGGCCACCCGCGACATCGTGCCCAGGTCCGTGCTGGAGCGGCGGAAGAGCCCCTACCCGACCACCGCCGACCAGCTCTACGAAAAGGACCTGCGGGCCCGGACCCAGGCGCTGCTCGCCGACCGCTCCTCGCCCGCCTTCGACGTCGTCGACGCCGGCCGGCTCGCCCGCATGCTCGACGTCCCGCAGGGGCACTACCACACGCAGCTGCACCGCAACGGGCTGGAGACCGCGCTGTACCTGGACCGGTGGATGCGGGAGTACGACCTCGCGCCGGAGTGACCTGTTCCACGGTATACATGCGGATATCTCCCCTGAATCGACGCCTGATGGGTGGGGCATCCCGAGGTTCGTGATGGACCAGGTGCCCGCACGGGTTAGCGTGGTGGGTGCTGACAGCGAGCCGTGCCGGCTCGTGCGGGTCGTGGAGCGGTAGCAGGGGGAGTCATGCAGGTCGGAGCGGCGTCGTGAGACTGCTGCACACGTCCGACTGGCACCTGGGCCGGTCGTTCCACCGCGTGAACATGCTCGCCGCCCAGGCCGAGTTCATCGGCCACCTCGTCACTACCGTGCGGGAGCGTGCCGTGGACGCGGTGCTCGTGTCCGGGGACGTGTACGACCGGGCCGTGCCCCCGCTCGCCGCCGTCGAGCTGTTCGACGACGCCCTGCACCGCCTCGCCGACCTCGGCGTGCCGACGGTGATGATCTCCGGGAACCACGACTCGGCCCGCCGTCTGGGCGTCGGAGCGGGCCTCATCGGGCGGGCCGGCATCCATCTGCGGACCGAGCCGTCGGCGGCCGGCACGCCGGTGGTGCTGGCCGACGCCCACGGGGACGTCGCCTTCTACGGGCTGCCCTACCTCGAACCGGCCCTGGTCAAGGACGAGTTCGGCGTGGACAAGGCCGGACACGAGGCCGTGCTCGCCGCCGCCATGGACCGGGTCCGTGCCGACCTCGCCGCACGGGCGCCCGGCACGCGCTCCGTCGTCCTCGCGCACGCCTTCGTCACCGGCGGCGAACCCAGCGACAGCGAACGGGACATCACCGTCGGCGGCGTGGCCGCGGTGCCCGCCGGCGTCTTCGACGGCGTCGACTATGTGGCGCTCGGACATCTGCACGGCTGCCAGACCCTCACCGACCGCGTCCGCTACTCCGGCTCCCCGCTGCCCTACTCCTTCTCGGAGGCCGCCCACCGCAAGAGCATGTGGCTCGTCGACCTGGCCGCCGACGGCACCGTCGACGCCGAGCGCCTCGACTGCCCGGTGCCGCGCGCCCTGGCCCGGATCCGGGGCACGCTGGAGGACCTGCTCGCCGACCCGGAGCTGGCACGGCACGAGGAGGCCTGGGTCGAGGCGACGCTCACCGACCCGGTCCGCCCGGCCGACCCCATGGCCCGGCTCACCGAGCGCTTCCCGCACACCCTCAGCCTCGTCTTCGACCCCGACCGGGCCGGGGACGACCCCGAGGTGTCGTACGCCCGGCGCCTGGCCGGCCGCAGCGACCAGCAGATCGCGGAGGACTTCGTCGCCCACGTGCGCGGCGCCGGACCCGACGCGCACGAACAGGACGTACTGCGGGACGCGTTCGACGCGGTGCGGGCCGACGACACCGTACGGGAGGTCGCCCGGTGAGGCTCCACCGGCTGACGGTCACCGCCTTCGGACCCTTCGGCGGCACGCAGACCGTCGACTTCGACGAGCTGTCGGCGGCCGGACTGTTCCTGCTGCACGGACCCACCGGCGCGGGCAAGACCTCCGTCCTCGACGCCGTGTGCTACGCCCTGTACGGCTCGGTGCCGGGCGCCCGGCAGGGCGGCGGACAGGGCACGGCCCTGCGCAGCGACCACGCCGCGCCCGCGACCCGCACGGAGGTCACCCTCGAACTCACCGTGGCCGGACGCCGCCTGGAGATCACCCGGCAGCCGCCCTGGGAACGCCCCAAGAAACGCGGCACCGGCACGACCCTCGACAAGGCCCAGACCTGGCTCCGCGCGTACGACACCACGGCCGGGACCTGGAAGGACCTCAGCCGCTCCCACCAGGAGATCGGCGAGGAGATCACCCAGCTGCTCGGCATGAGCCGGGAGCAGTTCTGCCAGGTCGTGCTGTTGCCGCAGGGCGACTTCGCGCGGTTCCTGCGCGCCGACGCCGAGGCCCGCGGCAAGCTGCTGGGCCGCCTGTTCGACACCCGCCGCTTCGCCGACGTCGAGAAGCGCCTCGCCGAGCGCCGCCGCGCCACCGAGGCCCAGGTCCGGGACGGGGACGCCGCACTGCTGGCCGACGCCCACCGCATGCAGCAGGCCGCGGGCGACGCCATGTGGCTGCCGGACCTGGCCCCCGGCGAACCGGGACTCGCCGAGGCCGTGCTGGGCGCCGCCGCCGTCGCCCGCAGCACCGCCCGCGAACAGCTCACCGTCGCCGAGTGCGGGCTCGCCGCCGCCGAGTCCGCGCAGGCGGCCGCCGGCCGCACTCTCGACGATGTACGCGAACTCGCCCGTCTCCAGCGGCGGTTCGCGGAGGCACGGGAACGGGCGGCGCTCCTGGAGGAGCGGACGGAGGCGTACCGGGAGGCACAGAAGCGCATGGAGCGCGCCCGCAAGGCCGAGGCGGTCGCACCCGCCCTGGACCTGCGGGAGACCGCCGACGCCGAACACCGCCGGGCGGCCGCCGCCGAGGCACGCGCGCGTGCCCTGCTGCCCGATACCTTCACCGACGCGGGCGCGGCCGGGCTCGCGGCCGCCGCCCGCCGGGCCGCCGAGGAACTGGGCGGACTGGACTCGGCCCGTCGCGCCGAGCGGCGGCTGGCCGAACTCCTCGACGAACGCGCCGGCCTGGACCGCCAGGAACGTGCCGACGCCGACGTCCTTCAGGAGGCGGAGGCCTGGCTCGACGGCTGGGAGGAGACGCGCACCGCCCTCCAGGCCGGCGTCGACTCCGCGCAGCAGGCCGCCTCCCTCGCCGAACAGCTCGCCGTACGGCGCGAGCCCGCCCAGCAGAGGCTGAAGGCGGCCCGGCTGCGCGACCAGCTCGCCGAGGACACGAACAAGGCCGTCGAGCGGGTCCGCACCGCACAGGAGGAGGCGCTGCGCGCCAAGCAGCACTGGCTGGACCTCAAGGAACAGCGCCTGACCGGCATCGCCGCCGAACTGGCCGCGAACCTCACCGACGGCGAGCCCTGCGCAGTCTGCGGCGCCACCGAACACCCCGCCCCCGCCCGCAAGGTCGCCGGGCACGTCGGCCGCGAGGCCGAGGAACACGCCCTGGCCGTCTACCAGCGCGCCGACGAACAGCGCGCCGACAACGAGCGGAACCTCGGCGTCGTACGCGAGGCGCTGGCCGCCGCCACCGCCGAGGCCGGTGACAGCCCCACCGAACAACTCGCCCGCGAGGCCGAGGAGCTGGAGGAACAGTACGCCCAGGCCCGCCGGGGCGCCGCCGGGCTGCACGCCGCGCAGGAGCGGCTGCGGCAGGCCGGGCACGAGCACGAGCGGCGCGTCGCCGCCCGGCAGGAGGCCGCCGTGCGCAGCGCCGCCCGGGTCGGCCACCGGGAGCGGCTGGAGAGCGAACGCGCCGCCCTGGAGGAGGAACTGGACCGGGCGCGGGGCGCCCTGGACAGCGTCGCCGCCCGGGCCGCGCAACTGGAGCGCCGGACCGGACTGCTCACGGACGCCGCCGACGCCGCCCGCGCCGCCGAGGACACCGCCCAGCGGCTCAAGGACGCCGACGCCCGTCTCGCCGACGCCGCCTTCCGCGCCGGCTTCGACACCCCTCGCGACGCGGCCGCCGCCCTCCTCGACGACGCCGCCCACCGCGAACTGCAACGCCGCCTGGACGCCTGGCAGAACGAGGAGTCCGCCGTACGGGCCGTCCTCGCCGAGGCCGACACCGCGGCCGCCGCCCGGCAGCAGCCCGCCGACCTCGCGTCGGCGCAGCTCGCCGCCGACACCGCGGCCCGCAGGCTGCGCGACGCCGCCTCCGCCCACGACGCCGCCGCCCGGCGCTGCGCCGAACTCGACCGGCTCTCCGCCCGGGCGACCGCCTCCGTCCGCCGGCTGGCGCCGCTGCGCGAGGAGTACGACCGGGTCGCACGCATGGCCGGCCTCACCGCCGGCACCTCGGCGGACAACGAACGCCGGATGCGCCTGGAGTCGTACGTGCTGGCTGCCCGGCTGGAACAGGTCGCCGCCGCCGCGACCGTACGGCTGCGGCGCATGTCGTCCGGCCGCTACACCCTCGTCCACTCCGACGACCGCACCGGACGCGGCCGCAGCGGACTCGGACTGCACGTCGTCGACGCCTGGACCGGCCGCGAGCGGGACACGGCGACGCTGTCGGGCGGCGAGACGTTCTTCGCCTCGCTCGCCCTCGCCCTCGGCCTCGCGGACGTCGTCACGGACGAGGCCGGCGGGGTGCGGCTGGACACTCTCTTCATCGACGAGGGCTTCGGCAGCCTCGACGACCAGACCCTCGACGAGGTCCTCGACGTCCTCGACTCCCTGCGCGAACGCGACCGCAGCGTCGGGATCGTCAGCCACGTGCCCGACCTGCGGCGGCGGATCCACGCCCAACTGGAGGTCGTCAAGGGCAGATCCGGGTCGGTGCTGCGGCAGCGCGGCGTGGGCTGAGGTCAGCGGCCGAGGGGGCGCCGGGGCAGGGGCGAGGAGTACACGACGCTCGTGGTCACGGAGCCCAGCGCCCCGATCCGCCCCGACACCTCCTCCAGGTGGCGCATCGAGCGGGCCGTGACCTTGATGACGAAGCAGTCGTCGCCGGTGACGTGGTGTGCCTCCAGGATCTCGGGCGTGGCGGCGACGAGGTCGTGGAAGGGCTTGTAGTTACCGGTGGGGTACCGCAGACGCACGAACTCCAGGATCGGCATTCCCAGCTTCTCCGGATCGACCACCGCCGCGTAGCCCTGGATGACTCCGGCCTCCTCCATCCGGCGCACCCGTTCGGTGACCGCGCTCGCGGACATGGAGACGGCACGGGCCAGCTCGGTGAAACTCGCCCGGCCCTCCCGCTGGAGGACGTCGAGGATGCGCCAGTCGGTGGCGTCCGGGGAATACGCGGTCATCACCGAGGAATAGCAGCGTAATCCCCGGCGCATCAAGCGAAATGCCGGGGATCATCGCTTCAGGGCGCGGATCAGCGGCCGTAGCTTTTCGGCATGACCGTCATCACCGTGAATCCCGTCCTGCGCGTGGCCCCCGCCGCCCCGGCCGAGGCCGCCGCCCACTTCCGCGCCAGTCTCGCCTTCCACACCGATGTCTCCGACGTCGCCGCCGCGCTCGCGGCCGGCGGCGACCCCGGCTTCGTCATCGTCGACTCCCGCTCCACCGAGGCCTGGGACCAGGGCCACGTCCCCGGCGCCGTCCACCTGCCGACCGCGCTCGTCCGCGAGCAGGCCGCGCACCTCCTCGACAGGTCGGTGCCGGTCGTGACGTACTGCTGGGGCCCCGGCTGCAACGGCGCCGCCCGTGCCGCCCTGGCCCTCGCCGAACTCGGCTACCCCGTCAAGGAGATGCTCGGCGGCTTCGAGTACTGGGTGCGCGAGGGCCTGGAGTTCGAGACCTGGCAGGGCCGTGAACGCCGTGCCCCGGATCCCCTGACGGCACCCGCGGACGCCGGTGACTGCGGCTGCTGACCCCCGAAGTTTTGGAGGGAGTTGACCATGTAGGTTCTTGCGCCATGGTGCGATACGCGGAGCCGGGCGTCGTGGAATGGGTGGAGTCGGGCGGCGGGCCGCTGATAGCGGTGCCGGAGACGGTTCTGCCGTTCTGGGCGGGTGCCGACGGCGAGGAGACGGCGTCCGATTACGACCGGGCCTGCGAGGTGGACGGGCACGTCGGGCTCCTGCCGGTCGGCGACTGCACGGCGCTGGTTCTGGGCGACGAGCCTGCCTCGACGGCCTACCTGCCCGGCCACGGGATGTTCGTCCGGTGGTGCGCGGGCAACTCCGAGGACGAGCTGCTGGCGAGCGTGCCGTTGGCTGTCGATACGGCGGAGTGGGAGCCGGACGTGCACTGGGACGTGCCCGGGGCCGTGCTGCTTTTCGACGCGGCGTGGCCTGGGGCGGATCCTTCGGGGAGCGAGGGGGTTCGGGTGGTTCTGGAGCGGGGGCGCTACGCGGTTCGGGCGGCTCGGGTTCAGCCCGGGCCTGAAACGTGGTTGGGCTTGGTTCAGTTGCGGTTGCTTGCGCCGAGGTAGCCGTTGGGGGCGGTTGTCCGGCGTGTGCGGGTCGTCTGTGGCTGGTCGCGCAGTTCCCCGCGCCCCTGGAGGGCGATATTCGCGTGCGTCGGTCAAGAAGCCCGGGCCACCCTGAGCGGTATGCCTCGACTTCCCCACCCCACCCCCGAAGAACTCCGCCGCGACCCCCTGCCCCTGAGCGGCCGCACAGCCCTCGTCACCGGTGCCAGCCGGCGCGGCGGCATCGGGCACGCCGTGGCCCGGCGCCTTGCCGCCTACGGGGCGAGTGTCTATCTGCATCACCATGTGCCGCACGATGCAGGTCAGCCCTGGGGCGCCGATCGTCCCGAGGACGTCGTCGCGTCCGTGCGCGAGGCGCTCGGGGATCCCGAGGCCCGGGTCGTCGACGGACCCGGTGATCTGGGCGATCCGGCCGTCCCCGGTGAACTCGTCGGCAGGGCCGCCGAAGCGCTGGGCGGGCGGCTCGACATCCTCGTCGCCAACCACGCGCAGAGCGGGTTCGACGGCTCCCTGGACGAGATCGACACGGCGATGCTCGACCGGCACTGGGAGGTCGGCACCCGCTCCGTCATCCTGCTGATCCAGGCCTATGCGCGGCTGCGGTCCGCACTGCCGCCGCGCAGCCCGGGCGGACGCGTGATCATGATGACCTCCGGCCAGGACATCGCGGGCGGCATGCCCCGGGAGCTCGCCTACGCCCTCCAGAAGGGGGCCCTCGCCTCCGTCACCCGCTCCCTGGCGACGGCTCTCGCCGACCACGCGGTCACCGTGAACACCGTCAACCCGGGACCGGTCGACACGGACTACATGACCGGCGAGGACTACGAGGCCGTCGCGGAGCGCTTCCCGGCCGGAAGGTGGGGCATGCCCGACGACCCGGCCCGCCTCATCGCATGGCTCGCCACGGACGAGGCGGAGTGGGTCACCGGGCAGGTCATCGACTCCGAGGGCGGCTTCCGCCGTTGACTTCCCCTAGAGCCGGGACAGTTCGTCGACCAGGTCGTCCAGGCCCAGCGAGCCCTGCGAGAGGGCCGCCATGTGCCAGGCTTTCGGGTCGAAGGCGTCACCGCGCCGGGCGCGGGCCTTCTCGCGGCCCAGCAGCCAGGCCCGCTCGCCGAGCTTGTAGCCGATGGCCTGGCCCGGCATGGACAGATAGCGGGTCAGCTCGCTCTCCACGAAGTCCGCGGGCCGGCTGCTGTGCGAGCCGAAGAACTCCTGAGCCAGCTCGGGCGTCCAGCGCTCGCCCGGGCGGAACGGGGAGTCGTCCGGGATCTTCAGCTCCAGGTGCATGCCGATGTCGATGATGACGCGTACGGCACGCATCATCTGCGCGTCCAGGTAACCGAGCCGGCGCTCCGGGTCCGTCAGGAAGCCCAGTTCGTCCATCAGGCGCTCGGCGTACAGGGCCCAGCCCTCGGCGTTGGCGCTCACCATGCCGACACTCGCCTGGTAGCGGGAGAGGTTCTCCGCCACGTGCTTCCACTGGGCGAGCTGGAGGTGATGGCCGGGCACGCCCTCGTGGTACCAGGTCGACACCAGGTCGTAGACGGGGAAGCTCGTCTCGCCCATGGTCGGCAGCCAGGTGCAGCCCGGGCGCGTGAAGTCGTCCGAGGGCGGCGTGTAGTAGGGGGCCGCGGCGCTGCCCGGAGGGGCGATGCGCGACTCCACCCGGCGCACCCGCTCGGCCAGGTCGAAGTGGGTGCCGTCGAGCGCTTCGATCGCCTCGTCCATCAGGGACTGCAACCAGTCGCGGACCTCGTCGACGCCCTCGATGTGCGTGCCGTGCTCGTCCAGGTGCGCCAGCGCCACCCACGGCGTGGCGGCACCGGGCAGGATCTTCCCGGCCTCCGCCTTCATCTCGCCGAGGAGGCGGTGGTACTCGGACCAGCCGTACGCGTACGCCTCGTCCAGGTCGAGGTCCGTGCCGTTGTAGTACCGCACCCAGCGCGCGTACCGCTCGCGGCCCACCACGTCCGGCGCGCCCTCGACCGCCGGTGCGTACACGTCCCGCATCCAGTCGCGCAGCCGTACGACCGCCTCGGTGGCCGAGCGGGCCGCCGTGTCCAGCTCGGACCGCAGCGCCTCGGGTCCGGCGGCCGCGTAGGTCTCGAACCAGCCACGGCCCTCGCCGTCGGCGTCCGCCCACTCGCCGAGCTGCTCCACGAACGTGGCCGTGGCACGCGGCCCGCCGTACAGCTTCCGCTCCAGGCCGAGCGCCAGGGACTCCCGATACCCCTCCAGCGCGGCCGGGACCGCGCGCAGCCGCTCGGCGATCGCCGCCCAGTCCTCCTCCGACTGCGCCGGCGTCACGGTGAACACCTGCCGCACGGCATGGGCGATGGAGCTCAGGTTGCTGACGGAACGCAGACTCTCCTCGGCCTCGTGCACGCCGAGTTCGGCGTTGAGCCGTTCACGCAGCAGCCGTCCGCACCGGCGCTCGATGTCACTGTCCGCGCCGGGCAGCCGCTCCGCCTCGTCCAGCCGGGCCAGCGTCCGGCGCGCCAGCTCCGCGAACGCCTCCTGGCCCGCGGGCGAGGTGTCGGGCAGCCTGCTCGAACTCTCCTTGACGCCGAGGAACGTGCCGGTGATCGGGTCGAGGGCGACGAGCTCGTCGACGTACGCGTCGGCGACCTCACGGGGCAGCGGGCTCTTGATCTCAGACATGCGGTCCATCCTGGTACGACGTGCGGCCCACGTCATGTGGATTGAGCCGAGGGCGAAGGCGGCAGCAGCGGCCCGCACTCCCACTGCTGGAAGATCAGGCGGGTCTCCACACGCGCCACCTCACGCCGCGAGGTGAACTCGTCCAGCACGAGCCGCTGGAGGTCGGACATGTCGGCGACCGCGACATGGACGAGGTAGTCGTCCGGCCCGGTCAGGTGGAAGACGGTCCGCGACTCCGGCAGGGCGCGGATCCGCTCCACGAACGGTCCCACCAGCTCCCGCCGGTGCGGCCTGACCTGCACCGACAGCAGGGCCTCCAGCCCTCGCCCCAGCTTGGCCGGATCCAGCTCCAGCCGGTGCCCGAGGATCACGCCCGAGCGGCGCAGCCGGGTCACCCGGTCCAGACACGTCGACGGCGCCACCCCGACCTGTGCGGCGAGATCCCGGTACGTCGTCCGGGCGTCGTTCTGCAACAGCCGCAGCAGGTGGAGATCCACCGGGTCCAGTACGACAGATTCGGCCATCGGCCGAACGTAGCACGGTGTTCCCGCCCTCGGGCCCGGTCGGTGTTCACCCTTCGGTCATGGACACAGCGAGCATGGGCGCCCACGCCGACGTACGCACCGCACCGAGAGCACTCGCCACCGAGGCCGTCCACGCCGGGCGGGACGACCTCGCCCGGCAGGGGCTGCACGCCCCGCCGATCGACCTGTCCACCACCTACCCGTCGTACGACAGCCGTGGCGAGGCGGCCCGTATCGACGCGTTCGCGGCCACCGGCGCGGAGCCGGACGGCCCGCCCGTCTACGGGCGGCTGGGGAACCCGACCGTCGCCCGCTTCGAGACCGCGCTGGCCCGCCTGGAGGGCACCGAGGCCGCGGTCGCGTTCGCCAGCGGCATGGCCGCCCTGAGCGCCGTCCTGCTCGTGCGCGCCTCCATGGGGCTGCGGCACGTGGTGGCCGTACGTCCCCTCTACGGATGCAGTGACCACTTGCTGACCGCCGGGCTGCTGGGCTCGGAGGTGACCTGGACCGACCCCGCCGGAATCGCCGAGGCACTGCGTCCGGACACCGGCCTGGTGATCGTGGAGTCCCCGGCCAACCCGACGCTCGCCGAGGTCGACCTCCGGGCCGTCGCACACGCCTGCGGCTCGGTGCCGCTGCTCGTGGACAACACGTTCGCCACGCCGGTGCTCCAGCGCCCCGCCGAACAGGGCGCACGGCTGGTGCTGCACAGCGCCACCAAGTACCTCGGCGGCCACGGCGACGTGCTGGCGGGCGTCCTCGCCTGCGACGAGGAGTTCGCCGGCCGGCTGCGGCAGGTCCGCTTCGCGACGGGCGGCGTCCTGCACCCGCTGGCCGGCTATCTGCTGCTGCGCGGCCTGTCCACCCTCCCCGTCCGGGTACGGGCCGCCTCCGCCAACGCCGCCGAACTCGCCCACCGCCTCGCCGCCGACCCGCGCGTAGCCCGCGTGCACTACCCGCGCATCGGCGGCGCGATGGTCTCCTTCGAGATACACGGCGACCCCCACGAGGTCATCGCCGGTGTCCGCCTGATCACCCCGGCGGTGAGCCTCGGCAGCGTGGACACCCTCATCCAGCACCCGGCCTCCATCAGCCACCGCATCGTGGACGCGGACGACCGCAGGGGGGCCGGGGTGAGCGACCGTCTGCTGCGCATGTCGGTGGGCTTGGAGGACGTGGAGGACCTGTGGTCCGATCTCGACCAGGCGCTGAAGCGTCCCGACAGGGGCGCGGGGAACTGCGCGACAAGCCACAACGAACCCGCACCCGCCGTCTGATAGCGGCCCCTACGGCGCTGAGGTGCTCCCCACCTCACCCGCACCCGTCGAAACGGTCTCACCCAGCCGCGCGGTGATGACCAGGGTCCCCTCCTCGACCTGATAGTCGAGGGGGAGGCCCAGCCCCCGCATCGCGGCAACCATGCCCGTGTTGGACGACTGCGTCACGGCATACACACTCCTGCAACCCCCCTCCGCGGCCATCGCGACCAGTCGGCCCAGCAACTCCCCGCCGACACCGCGCCGCTGCCACGCGTCCTCGACGATCACCGCGACTTCCGTCTCGTCCCCGTCCCACAGCAGATGCCCGAGCCCGACCAGCCGCCCGGAGGCCGTCTGCACGGCGAGGGTACGGCCGAAGCGCGGACTGAGCAGGTGGTTGAGATAGCGGTCGGCGTCACCGACCGGCCCGTGGTAGCGCAACCTGAGCGTGCGGTCCGAGCACCGCTCGTGCATCGCCTTGGCCGCCGCCAGATCACGGGTGTCGGCCCGGCGCACGGTGATGTCGCTGCCCTCGGCCAGGGTGAGCACGTCCCGGCCGCGCGGGAGGCGCGGCCCGAGCCGGGCGTCCAACTCCACGAGGGCCCTGGCCCGGGCGAACTCGGTCGGTGTGAAGGGCAGGTACGGCCGCTCCACGGTGATGACTCCGCCTTCCGGGGCGCGCAGGCGCATCACCGTGTCGTCCAGGGCTCCCTCCACCGGGACACCGTCGGACGTCCGGCCGCCGCCGGCCGGGGCGGGCTGGGAACGGATCGTGCACCGGCCCAGCAACTGGCGCAGCGCCAGGGGCAGTTCCGCGGCGTCCAGGGCGGTGCGGGCGGCGAGTCCCAGGACCCGGGTCGGCGCGTCCACCAGGTCGTGGGCGTCGGCCCGCTCGATCCAGGTGTCCGTGCCGCCGGCCGTCCGGACGGCCGTGGCGATGCCGGAAGCCTGCAGCTCGCCCGGGGCGCGCAGCAGGAACTCGTCCACCGTGCCCTCGGCCAGCGGATGGGTCTGGAGGCTGAGGATGTCGACCCGGTGCCCGGCGAGGGCCGTGCACAGGGACGCCAGCGATCCGGGCTCGTCCTTCACCGTGGTCCGCATCCGCCACAGGGTGTTCGAGCCGGGCGTGTTCGCCCCCGGCACCGGCTCCGGTGCCGGGGACTCGGTATCGCCCGTCGGCGGCGCGTGTTCGTGGCGTCGTGTTCGCCAGGTGTTGAAGGCCGCCGTGACCCGCTGCCAGGAGGTGGCGGAGCGGCAGTCGTTCTTCAGGTCGGTCACTTCAGTCACTTTTCGCGTCATGCACCCACTGTGACGGAATGGTGTTGCGTGATCGCGAACGCTTTGTGACCGGCGGGTAAAGGGGGCAGTTTGCCCCCCTTGTCGACGCTTCAAACGTTGCGCTCCGTACTACTGGCCGACCAGACCCGGCTGGAGCACCTGCGTGAACAGCACGGTGCCGTCCTGCTCGCGCAGACGCACCGTCAGCTCACCGCTGCCGCCGTCGATGTCCACCTCGCCGAAGAACTGGTAGCCCCCGGCGGGGGAGACGTTGGCGGTCGTCGGTGCCTTCAGGAACACACGGTCGGGACCGAAGGTGCCGTCGAGCGTGTTCGCCGGGAACGCTCCGGCGTTCAGCGGGCCCGACACGAACTCCCAGAACGGCTCGAAGTCGGTGAACGCGGCCCGCGACGGCTGGTAGTGCTGCGCCGAGGTGTAGTGGACGTCGGCCGTGAGCCACACCGTGCCGGTGATGCGGCGGTGCTTGATGAAACGCAGCAGCTCGGCGATCTGGAGCTCACGGCCCAGTGGTGCCCCGGGGTCGCCCTGGGCGACGGCCTCGATGTTCGGCCTGCCGTCGCCGGTGTCCGGGACGACCAGGCCGATCGGCATGTCGGAGGCGATCACCTTCCACACCGCGCGGGAGCGGGCCAGCTCGCGCTTGAGCCACTCGAGCTGCTCGCGGCCGAGGATGCCCTGGGGGTCGGTGGGCTGGTCGTCCGGCGAGTTGGCGTTGCGGTAGGTGCGCATGTCCAGGACGAAGACGTCCAGCAGCGGGCCGTGGTGCTGCACGCGGTAGACGCGGCCGTCGGGGCGGCGCAGCGTGGAGATCGGGAAGTACTCGGAGAAGGCGCGGCGGGCGCGGGCGGCGAGCACGTCGACGTTCTTCTCGGTGTACCGGGTGTCGCCGAGGATCTCGCCCGGGTACCAGTTGTTGGTGACCTCGTGGTCGTCCCACTGGATGATGGACGGGACCCGGGCGTTGAAGGCGCGCAGGTTCTCGTCCAGCAGGTTGTAGCGGAAGTTGCCGCGGAACTCGGCCAGGGTCTCGGCGACCTTCGCCTTCTCCTCGGTGGTGATGTTCCGCCAGGTGCGCCCGTCGGGCAGGGCGACGGTCTCGGTGAGGGGCCCGTCGGCGTAGATGTTGTCGCCGCTGCAGATGAAGAAGTCCGGGTCCAGGGCGGCCATCGCCTCGTAGATCCGGTAGCCGCCGAGCTCCGGGTTGATGCCCCAGCCCTGACCCGCCAGGTCGCCGGACCAGACGAACCGCACGCCGTCACGCCGCTTGTCGGACGCCGTGCGGAAGGTGCCGGTGACCGGCTCGCCGGTGCGGCGCGGGTCGTCCGGGTCGGCGAGCAGCACCCGGTAGTGGATCTGCTCGCCGGACGGCAGGCCGCGCAGCCGGGTCGTGCCGGTGAAGTCGGTGCCCGGGCCCAGCAGCGGGCCGTGCCATCTGCGCGGGTTGCGGAACGACTCGGTCGCCGACGTCTCGACGATCATCCGGGCCGGCCGGTCGGACCGTACCCACACCAGCCCGGAGTCGCGGGTCACATCTCCCGCCTGCACACCCCATCCCGCCTTCGGACGCCCCGACCGGGCGAAGGCCGGCGCCGCGCCGAGAGCGGTGGGCAGGGTGAGGGCCGCCGACGCGGCGAGGGAGCCACGCAGGACGCTACGGCGCGCGGGGAACGGACGGTGTGACATGGATGCGCCTCCAGGGACGGGATCCGGCCAGTGTGCACAGCCACAACTACTGGCACGCCGCAGCGCACACACGAACCCCAAGTGAACAACTGACCGCGGGAGGAGGGGAACCGGCGGGACTACGCGGGCTCCGCCCGGAGTCACCCCGCGGCCGCCTCCGCCATCAGACGTATGCCCTCGTGGATGCGGGCGGGCGGTACGTGCGCGTAGCCCAGGACGAGCCGTGTCCGCTTCGGTCCGTCTGTCTCCTCCCGCGCGGGACTCGGGTGTGTGTAGGCCGACAGGGGGCGTACCGCCACCCCTGCCGCAGTCACGCGGGTGAGGAAGCGCTCCTCGGGGCCGTAGCGCTCCGGCAGGGTGGCGATCACGTGCAGGCCGGCGGCGATGCCCGAGACCCGGGAGCCGGGGAAGTGCTCGTCGAGGGCGGTGGTCAGGGCGTCACGGCGCTCCCGGTAGGCGCGCTGGCAGCGGCGCAACTGGCGGTCGTAGTCGCCGCGCTCCAGGAAGCGGGCGAACAGCGCCTGGTCGAGGGCCGGGTGACCGAGGTCCAGAGTGCGCTTGCGCTCGACGATCTCCTCCGCCCAGGACCCGGGCACCAGCAGCCAGCCCAGCCGCAGGCCCGGCGCGAGGGACTTGCTGACCGAGCCCGTGTAGGCGACGTGGTCCGGGGCGAGGCCCTGGAGCGCGCCGACGGGAGCGCGGTCGTAGCGGAAGTCGCCGTCGTAGTCGTCCTCCAGGATGATGCCGTCCACGGACCGTGCCCAGTCCAGCAGTTCGGCACGACGGCGGGGCGAGTAGGCGATGCCGGTGGGGAACTGGTGGGCCGGCGTCGTCACCACGGCCCGCACGCCCGACGCCCGCAGCGGCTCCAGGGCGATCCCCTCGCCGTCCACGGGCAGCGGTACGGCGGTGACCCCGGCCGAGGCGTACAACGCGTCGTGCTGGGGACTGCCCGGGTCCTCCACCCCCACGGTGCGCACCCCGCGCGCGTGCAGCGCGAAACCCAGCAGCGTCGTCGCCTGGGCCACCCCGGAGACCACCACGATCCGCTCCGGGTCGGCCACCACACCCCGCCTCCGGGCGAGCAGTTCGGCCAGCGCGGTACGCAGCCTCGGCAACCCGCGCGGATCGGGATACCCCAGCTCCTGGTGCGGCATCTCCGCCAGCACACCGCGCTGCGCGGCGGCCCACGCCGCGCGCGGGAACAGCGACAGGTCCGGCGTCCCGGGCACGAAGTCCGCCCGGGCCCCGGCGGAGCGCGGAGCGAGGTCGCGCGCCCGCTGCCGGGCGGCCCGTACGGCCGAGCCCACCCACGTCCCGGCGCCCCGGCCGCTGCGCAGATAGCCCTCCGCCGTGAGCTGCTCGTACGCCTCCGTGATCAGCCCGCGCGACACCCCCAGATCAGCCGCGAGGTCGCGGCTCGACGGCAGCCGGGTGCCCGGTGCGAGCCGGCCCGAGCGGACCGCCTCGCGCAGCGCCGCCTGGAGGGAACGGCCACGCGTGCGTGCCGGTGCCGAAGCGGCCGGGAGCAGCAGCTCCCAGGCGGGCGATGACGGCTCGTTGCGGTCCATGCGGTCAGTCTGCCGGATCCGCGGGCGCGCCTTCCGCCCATCGCCATGCATGGGGCGGCGGCCGTCGGCCACGGGCGCGCGTCGGCGTGCGGCCGGCCACGGGCGCCCCCGGCGTGCGCCGCGGTTCCCCGATCGGGTCAGTTGCCGGGCCGGAGGACAGGGCAGCCTCCGCCCGTGATCACTGTGCTGAACGTCCACGAACGTGAGCTGCCCGCGGCACCGGCAGCCGTCGGCGCCCTGATCGACTCCCTCGGCACCGGCAACGACCGGCTGTGGCCGCCCGGCTGGCCGCCGGTGCGCTTCGACGGGCCGCTGGCCGTCGGCGCGTCGGGCGGTCACGGTTCCGTGCGGTACGAGGTGAGTCACTACGTGCCGGGGGAGTGGGTGCGGTTCCGTGTCACCGGCCCGCGCGGATTCCGGGGCTTCCACGAGTTCAGCGTCCAGCACCTCGGCGCGGAGCGCACCGTCCTGCGCAACACCCTGGTGCTCCGCCCCGGGGGCGTGCGCTGGTTCGGCTGGCTGCTGTACTTCCGCCCCCTGTACGACGCGGCGTTCCGGCAGAGCATGGACTGCGCCGAACGCGCACTGACCGGGACGGTCGCGCGCCCGGCCGACTGGGGCTGGTACGTACGGCTGTTGCGCGCCGCGACGGCACGGGTGGCGCCCGAGTAGGCCGAGCGACGACGACCGGCCGGGCCGGGCGCCCGGCCCCTCAGCGGCTGCCGTCGAGGACGACCCGGGCGACCAGGGCCGGGTCGTCGTTCATCGGGACGTGGCCGCAGCCGGGCAGCCGTACCAGCCGGGCGCGGGGGATGACGCTCTTGGCCCGCACGCCCTGGCGGGGAATCAGCAGCCGGTCCCGGTTGCCCCACGCCACGGTGACCGGTGTGCCCACGATGTCGTCGGTGAACTGCACGGACCTGCCGGAGCGGAGAGTCTCGGAGAACCCCTGGGCCCGGGCCAGCGCGAGCGTCTCGGCGACCACGGCCTCGGGCGAACGGCGGCCCGGGCGGGCGTAGATGGTGCTCGTCAGCAGCGTGCGGCCGATCGCCGGGCGGGCCAGCCGTTCGACGACGGGCAGCGGCATCCGCTGGGCTATCTGCCGCATCGTCATCAGCACGGTGAAGGCGTAGCGGCGCTCGAGGTCGTTCCAGAACCCCGCGGGGGACAGGGCGGTGACGGAGCGGACGAGCTGCGCCCGGGCCAGGTCCAGGGCCAGCAGGCCGCCCAGCGAGTTGCCCGCCACGTGCGGCCGTTCGATCTCCAGCGCCTCGCAGAGCGCGGCGAGGACGGTGTTCATGGTCGGCAGGTCGTGCGCCATGCCGTCCGGCAGCGCCGGCGACTCGCCGCACCCCGGCAGGTCCACGGCGATCACGTCCCGCTCGGCCGCCAGCGCGGGTATCACCGGGTCCCACACCTGCCGGTGGTGACCGATGCCGTGCAGCAGGAGCAGCGGTTCACCGCTGCCCTGACGCGTGTAGGACAGGGTCACGTTCTGTTCGCCCTGTGCGGAGGCGACTTTGAAGGAGACGGTGACGGACATGCGGTGCTCCTCGGCTGTACTCGCTGACGGACGCCGTAGACAGCTTGTCAGCAATTGCTACCGGCGGGTAGCCCCGAGGTGTCGCCGACTTCACGGCCGCGGCTGTCCAGGAGGGGCGAATCCGCCTGGACAGGGCCGGACCGGTGGGCTGGGATGGATCCCGTGACCACCGAGACCGCGACCGACGTCTTCGAAGCGCACCGCCCCGTCCTGCTGGGCGTCGCCTACCGCATGCTGGGCCGCGTCGCCGACGCGGAGGACGTGGTCCAGGAGGCCTGGCTGCGCTGGTCGGGCGGCGACCGCGGTGACGTGCGCGAACCGCGCGGCTACCTCGTACGGATCACCACCCGCCTCGCCATCGACCGGCTGCGCCAGATCAAGGCCCGAGGGGAGACGTACGTGGGCCCGTGGCTGCCCGAGCCGTACCTCACCGACTTCGGCGACACCGTGCCGGACACCGCCGAGCGGGCCGTGCTCGCGGACTCCGTCTCCTTCGCCGTCCTCGTCGTGCTGGAGTCCCTGTCACCGCTGGAGCGGGCGGTGTTCGTACTGCGCGAGGCCTTCGGCTTCCCGTACGCCGACATCGCCACCATGCTCGACCGCGGCGAACCGGCCGTGCGCCAACTGGCCGGGCGGGCGCGCAAGCACGTCGAGGAGCGGCGGCCGCGCTACGAGGTCGACCCCGCCCAGCGGCGCGACCTCACCGAACGGTTCCTCGCCGCCGCGGCGGACGGTGACCTGGAAGGGCTGATGGAACTGCTCGCCCCGGACGTCCGGCTCGTCGGCGACAGTGGCGGAAAGGCGCGGGCACCGCTGCGGGTCCTGGAGACCGCGGACAAGGTGGGCCGGTTCCTCGTCGGCGCCGCGCGGAAGAGCGGCCCCGACCTCTCCCTGCGATTCCTGGAGCTCAACGGCGGCCCGGCCTTGCTGTTCCTGTCCGGCGGCAAGCCCGACTCCGTCTTCCAGCTCGATGTCGCCGACGGCCGCGTCCAGGCGGTCTACATCGTCCGCAACCCCGACAAGCTGCGCTCACTGACCGCCCTCTAGACGGCGCCGCACGACTGGGCGGCGCCGCAGGAGCGCCGCCGCGCCTTCGCATGAACGTCCCGTGAACGTTCCCGGCCATTGGTATTGACCAAGCATCAGGGCCGCCCTATGGTCGCAGAGAAGTGAAACAACCTTTAAAAAACAAGGGCGTTAAAAAGCCGCCGACCAGGGCGATTGCGGAGGACAGGGTGGGGACCACGCAGTTGGAATCGGTGCCGGAGCCGAAGTACTGGCATCTCAAGACCGTGCTCAGCGAAGCGCTCGACTCGGAGTTCTCCGTGGGGGAGATCCTGCCCAACGAGCGCGATCTCGCGGCCCGCTTCGGCGTCGCCCGCGCCACGCTCCGACAGGCCCTGGAGCAGCTCGAACTGGAGGGCAGGCTCCAGCGCCGCCGTGGTGTCGGCACAACCGTCGCGCCGCCCCGCATGGGCGTCTCCCTGGGCACCGGCCCGCACACCTGGCCGGGCGGCCCCGAAGACGCCTGGCAGCCCGTCGACTGCACGGCGGCGGTGCCGCCCGCGGCGGTCGCCGAGGCGCTGGAGACCGGTCCGGAGGAGTCCGTGCACATCGTGCGGCGCTCCCGGGTCTCGCACGGCCGGCCCGTCGCCGCCGAGCTGCTCTACATCCCGCAGTCCTCGGTGCCCGAGCTCTCCGGCATCGACGCGCCGTCCGGAGCGGCACGCGCGCGTGCGGTGCTGCGCGAGCTCCAGCGGCTGGACCAGGAGCGGCAGGAGAACGCGGTGGAGCTCGGCTCCGCCGGGGCCGACGACGCGAAGGAACTGGACCGGCTGCCGGGGGCGCCCGTTCTGGTGGTGACGACGCGGTTCGTGGCCGCGGGGCGTGTCGCCGCGTTGTCCGTCGCGACGTATCGCGCTGACACGTGTCGGTTGACCTTCGGTGACGCGGGGGGCGTGGAGATTCACGCCGGGCCGGAGCGGCGGGCGTCCTGACCTCGCGTCCAGCCGAGTGCGGTGCGTGGGGACTGCCGGTGCGTTGTGGCTGGTCGCGCAGTTCCCCCGCGCCCCTTCAGGGGCGTCACCGGTGGGGCGTTGTCGGGGTCTCCACCGTGAACAGCTGCTCCTCCACGTGGTCCAGGGCGAGACGCAAGGCGCCTGTCGCCACTGCCGCGTCTCCCAGGCGGGAAAGAGCGACCTGCGGAGGGCGCAGGCAGTAGCGGGCCAGTTCCCGGCGGAGGGGGTCCAGGACGCCGTCCAGGCCCGCTGCCCAGCCGCCGATGACGACGAGTTCCGGGTCGAGGGCGAGGACCAGGGCCGCCACGTCGTGGACCAGGCGCTGGAGGAAGCGGTCGACGGCCGCGCGGGCCCGCTGGTCGCCCTCACGGGCCTGCGCGAAGACCTCGGCGACGGCCTGTTCGTCGAGCGGGTGCAGCGGTTCGTCCGTGGTGGACAGCAGCGTCTCCGGCGTCACCTCCCGGCCGAGCAGATGCAGCGCGCCGATCTCGCCGGCCGCCCCGCCGTAGCCCCGGTGCAGCCGCCCCCCGATCAGTGAACCGGCGCCCGGACTGAGCCCCGCCAGCACGAACACCACGTCGTCCGACTCGGTGGCCGCGCCCTTCCAGTGCTCGGCGACGGCCGCCGCGTTGGCGTCGTTCTCGACCAGGACCGGGCACTTGAACGACCGGCTCAGCCGCTCGCCCAGCCGCAGCCCCGTCCACCCGGGCAGCGCGGTGCTCAGCCGAACCGTGCCGTCCGCCTCGACGATCCCGGGCGTGGCCACGCCCACGGCCCGCAGCGAGCCGCGCGCGACACCGGCCCGGCGCAGCAGCTCGGCGACGGCTCCGCGCAGCCGCTCCAGCCGCTCGTCGGCCGCGGCCGTCTCGGGCACGTCCTTGGCCTGGGAGCCGATCACCCGGCCGTCCAGGTCGGCCAGCAGCGCGGCCACCCGGTGCGCGCCGATCTCCAGCCCCAGCAGATGCCCGGCCTCCGCCCGGAACCGGAACCGCCGCGCCGGCCGCCCCTGCTTCCGGGCGGCACCCTCCTCGGCCGCCTTCTCGACGACGAGACCGGCCTCGATGAGCCCTTCGACCACGCCCTCGACGGTCGGCCGGGACAGCCCCGTCACCCGGGTGATCTCGGTCAGTGTCGCGCAGTCCGTGGCACGCAGCGCGTGCAGCACCACCGCGGAGTTGATCCTCCGCAGCAGCGAGGGATCCCCGCCGGTCAGCCGCCCCACCGTCCGTCCTCCCAGCTCGTGCGCGTGTTGGCCGGATCGTACTCGGCGCGGCGGACCCCGGCGAGGGGCAGGCACCGGCCCCCGCCGGTCAGCCCGGCGCCACGAACCCCGACTCGTACGCCGCGATCACCGCCTGCGTGCGGTCCCTGGCTCCCAGCTTCGCCAGTACGGCGCTCACATGCGACTTCACCGTCTCGGTGCCCACGACCAGCCGGGCGGCGATCTCCGCGTTGGACAGGCCGCGTGCCATCAGCCGCAGCACCTCGCCCTCCCGCTCGGTCAGCTGGGCCCGCTCCATCGCCGCCCGCGCGGCCCGGTTCCCGCCGTCGTCGCCGTACTCGGCGGCCAGTTGCCGTACCGAGGCCGGGAACAGCAGCGACTCGCCCTCGGCGATCAGCCGCACCGCGTGCACGATCTCGGCCGGCCGGGCCCGCTTCAGCAGGAACCCGTCGGCGCCCGCACGCAGCGCCTCGTACACGTACTCGTCGTTCTCGAACGTCGTCACCACGAGGATCCGCGGCGGCTCGTCGACCGTCCGCAGCAGCGCCCGGGTGGCCTCGATACCGTCCAGCAGCGGCATCCGCACGTCCATGGCGACCACGTCGGGCCGCAGCCGCCGCACGAGCGGGATCACCGACGCCCCGTCCGCGGCCTCCCCGACCACCTCGATGTCGGGCTGGGCCTCCAGCACGGCCCGCAGACCCGCGCGCACCAGGGGTTCGTCGTCGACGAGGAGAACGGTGACCGGCATCGGACCAGCGTAGATCAACTCAACGGCAGCTCGACATGGACCTGCCAGTCACCTTCGTCGGGGCCGGTCCGCGCCAGTCCACCGAGAAGGGCGGCGCGCTCGCGTATCCCGCGCAGGCCGCTGCCGCGCCCGGGGCCGGGCACCGGCTCCGTGAGCGGGTTGCGTATCGCGAGGACGAGGGTGTCCGCCGCGACGTGCACCCGGACCCGTACGGGCACGGCTCCGGCGTGCCGCAGCACATTGGTCAGCGCCTCCTGGAGGATCCGGTAGCCCTCCCGGGACACCGGCCCGGGCACCGTGTCCACGGGACCGGTCACCTCGGCGTCGACCTTCGCCCCGGAGGCGCGCGCGGACTCCAGCAGCCGGTCGGCGTCCGCGAGGGTCGGCCTGCCGCTCACGGGCTTCTCCGACTCGCGCAGGACACCGAGCACCCGCTCCAGGTCCTCCAGAGCGGCCCGGCCTGTCTCCTCGATGGCGCCCAGCGCCCGGTCGGTGAAGGCCGGGTCGCCCGCCGCCCGCGCGGCCCCCGCCTGTACGACGGCGACCGTGAGCGCGTGGCCGATGGAGTCGTGCAACTCGCGGGCGATGCGCGTGCGTTCCAGGAGCTGTTCGGTGCGCTCCTCCATGGCCGCGAGCCGCTCCGCGGGTGACGGGCCGAGGAGCTTCACGGCCAGCGCGGTGATGAGGCGGCCGGACCAGACCACGATCACGGGCAACAGCAGCAGCGGCACGGGCGCGAGCAGGGCGTGCCACCAGTGGTGCTCCTCGACGCTTACGTAGCCGTCGGCGGCCGGCTCCTGACCCAACCCCGTCGTCAGCAAGTCGACGGCGAGCAGAGGCAACTGGACGGAGAGGTGGGCCACGATCCAGCCGAGCGCCAGCCGCGCCTCCAGCCACACCACCGTCCGGCCGCGATCGGCCCAGGTGGCCGACGGGGTGGTCACGATCTGCGCATTCTCGCTGTCATGCCGCCGGCCGGTCAGCAACAGCCGGGCCTGGAACCCCTCCACCAGTCGTGTGGCGGGCACGAGGCCTGCGAGCCCAAGCAGCACGGCGGCCGTGGCCTGGGTCCACCACGCCTCCTGGACGAACAACCACAGGGACGGCCACACGATGGCCACCAGCAGGTGCAGCCACCGCGTGTACGTCACCGCCCGCGTCAACGGGCGCAGCATGCGGACCATTGCGCCATCGTGCCAGCCGCCACTGACAGCGAGCCTCCCCCGCGCGGGGGAGACGATCTCCACCGCCGGGGGAGGCCCGCACCCCGGCCGACCGGCCACGCTGCTGCCATGACCAGCATCGAAGTCCAGGACCTCACCAAGGAGTACGGCGGCAAACGGGCCGTGGACGGCCTCACCTTCCGGGTCCTGCCCGGCCGCGTCACCGGCTTCCTCGGACCCAACGGCGCCGGGAAGTCCACCACCATGCGGCTGGTGCTCGGCCTCGACCGGCCGACCGCCGGTACCGCCACCCTCGGCGGCCGCGCCTACCCGACGCTGCGCGAACCCCTGCGTCAGGTGGGAGCCCTGCTCGACGCGCAGGCCGCGCACGGCTCCCGCACCGCCCGCGACCACCTCCGCGTCCTGGCGACCAGCAACCGCATCCCGGACCGGCGGGTCGACGAGGTCCTGGAGGAAACCGGCTTGGCGTCGGTGGCCCGGCGCCGGGTGCGGACGTACTCCCTCGGCATGCGCCAGCGCCTGGGCGTCGCCGCCGCCCTGCTGGGCGATCCCGAGGTGGTCATGCTGGACGAGCCGTCCAACGGTCTCGATCCCGAAGGCATCGTGTGGATCCGGCAGTTGCTGCGCCGGCTCGCGGGGGAGGGCCGCACGGTCCTGGTCTCCAGTCATCTGATGAACGAGACCGCGTCCTTCGCGGACCACCTCGTCGTCCTCGGCCGGGGCCGGCTGCTGGCCGACACCCCGATGCGGGACTTCATCGACGCGCGCGTGCAGCCCAGCGTGCGCATCCGCACGTCCGACCCCGCCGCCCTCCGGAGCGCTCTGGCCCGGCACGGCCAGGACGCCGTGGAGCACCCGGACGGTCACTGGACCGTGCACCACGCACGCGTGGACGACATCGGCCGCCTCGCCTCAGCCGCGGGCGTCCCGGTGCTCGAACTCGCGGCACAGGAGGGCACCTTGGAGCAGGCGTACTTCGACCTCACGTCGGCCGAGACCGAGTTCACCGCACAGCAGCCGCAGGAGGCCTGACCATGGAACTCACCCCCGTCCTCCGCTCCGAGTGGCTGAAGATCCGTACGCTCCGCTCGCTCCCGGGAGCGCTCCTGGCCCTGTTCGCCGCGACCACGGTGTTCTCCGCGATAGCGGGTGTCTCCGAGACCCCGGACCCCGGCTTCGACCCCCTGTTCACGTCCCTGTCGGGTGTAGTGCCGGGACAGATCGCGGCCGTCTCCTTCGGGGCCATGGCCGTGTCGTCGGAGTTCCAGTCGGGTGCGCTCCGGCTCTCCCTGGCCGCGGTTCCGCGGCGCGGCCGGTGGTTCGCCGCCAAGGCGGCCGTCATCGCCGTACCGGCCCTGCTGGTGGGACTGGTGACCGCCCTCGCCGCCCTCCTCGTGGCCCGGGCGGGGCTCGGCCCGGCAGCCGACGGGCTCGGCACCGGCGAGCAGGTGCGCGGCGTCGTGGGCTGCGGCGTCTACCTCATGCTGATGGCCCTGTTCGCCGCCGGACTCGCCGCCCTGCTGCGCAGCGGCGTGGCGACGCTGTCCCTGCTGATCCCGTTCATCCTCGTCGTGTCGTTCGTGATCGGCGACGCGACGGGCACCGTCGCCGACTTCTTGCCCGACAAGGCGGGACAGCTGGTCCTGAGGGAGACGTACGACGGCACCCTCGGGCCGTGGTCGGGGCTCGCGGTGACCGCGCTCTGGGCGGCGGCCGCCCTGCTGGCGGGGGCGTGGAGCCTGCGCCGCCGGGACGCCTGACGGGAGAGCTGACCGGGGAAGGGCCGGGACAGGGTTGACGCCCCGCCAAGTGTCAGTGGCGGCGGGTTTACTGGATCCATGAACATCGCACAGCACATCGCCCTCATCGACGAGCTGTGCTACCGCCCCTTTCCGGCGGAGCACGGCCCGTCGGACGTCGGCGCTTCCGGACCCGGTCATCACACCGCGGTGTTAGAGGCCGCGGGCGACGACGACCCGGCGCTCCGCGCGGTGACGATCGACCAGTACGAGAAGGACCGGGACGCCGTCTACGAACTTCTCGCCTCACGCTGGGGCGACACGCCCCCCTACAACCTGCGGACCGTCCTGCTGCGCACCGAGCGGGAGGAGATACCCCGGCCGTGGGCCGAGTTGAGCGAGCGCGCGAGCGTCGCGTACCTGTGGGAGGTGGAGGGCACCGGCCGCTGGGTCGCCGTGGCGGTCACCGACCGCGACACATCGCAGGTGGTCCAACTGCTGGCCCTGGTCACGGAGACGGACCCGCCGTAGAAGATCAGCTCCCGGCGGCTTCCCGCAGCCGCGCGAACTCCTCGGCCATCGTCTCGGCCGTCCAGTGGGCGTTCAGCCCGCTCGGATTGGGCAGCACCCACACGCGCGTGTCCCCGATCATCCGCGACTGCGGCCCGACCCGGGCCTTCCGGTCGTCGAACGCGGCGCGGTAGGCGGTCACTCCGACCACGGCCAGCCAGCGCGGCCGCAGCCGCCCCACCTTCACCGCGAGCAGTCGCCCGCCCTCCCGGTACTCCTCGGCGCTCAGCTCGTCGGCCCGAGCGGTCGGCCGCGCCACGACATTGGTGATGCCGAGCCCGTACGACAGCAGTTCCTGCTGCTCGGACGGCTTCAGCAGCCGCGGCGTGAACCCGGAGAGGTGCAACACCGGCCAGAAGCGGTTGCCGGGACGGGCGAAGTGATGGCCCGTCGCGGCCGTCATCAGACCGGGATTTATGCCGCAGAACAGCACCCGCAGACCGTCCGCGACCACGTCCGGCACGACACGGTCGCGGGCGGCCTCAAGCTCCTCGGGTGTGAAACGGGGCATCGTGCGCGGCGCGTCAGAGGATCGCGCCGGGCGTGTAGCCCGCAGCCTGGGGGTGCTGCTTCACGATCTCCTCGACCCGGGCGACGACGGCGGCGACCTGGTCGCCCGCGGCACCCGTGAAGGACAGCTTGTCGGCCATCAGCGCGTCCAGCTCGGCACGGTCGAGGGGAATGCGCGCGTCGGCGGCCAGCTTGTCGAGCAGCTCGTTGCGCTCGGCGCCCTGCTCGCGCATCGCGAGCGCGGAGGCCACGGCGTTCTCCTTGATCGCCTCGTGCGCGAGCTCGCGGCCCACACCCGCGCGCACGGCACCCATCAGCACCTTGGTGGTCGCCAGGAACGGCAGGTAGCGGTCCAGCTCCCGCGTCACGACCGCCGGGAACGCGCCGAACTCGTCGAGCACCGTCAGGAACGTCTCCAGCAGACCGTCCAGCGCGAAGAACGCGTCCGGCAGCGCGACCCGGCGCACCACCGAGCAGGACACGTCGCCCTCGTTCCACTGGTCGCCCGCCAGCTCGCCGGTCATCGAGGCGTAGCCGCGCAGGATGACCATGAGGCCGTTGACGCGCTCGCAGGAGCGGGTGTTCATCTTGTGCGGCATCGCCGAGGAGCCGACCTGACCCGGCTTGAAGCCCTCGGTGACCAGCTCGTGCCCGGCCATCAGCCGGACCGTCTTCGCCAGCGACGACGGCGCGGCCGCCACCTGCACCAGCGCCGTCACGACCTCGTAGTCGAGCGAGCGCGGGTAGACCTGGCCGACCGACGTGAACGCCTCCGAGAAGCCCAGGTGCGTGGCGATCCGCTGCTCCAGCTCCGCGAGCTTCGCGGCGTCACCGCCCAGCAGGTCCAGCATGTCCTGCGCGGTGCCGACCGGGCCCTTGATGCCGCGCAGCGGGTAGCGGCCCAGCAGCTCCTCGATCCGGCCGTAGGCGACGAGCAGCTCGTCGGTGGCGGTCGCGAAGCGCTTGCCGAGGGTGGTGGCCTGCGCGGCGACGTTGTGCGAACGGCCGGCCATGACCAGCTCGCCGTACTCGCCGGCCAGCTTGCCCAGGCGGTTCAGGACCGCCACCGTGCGGTCGCGCATCAGCTCCAGCGAGAGGCGGATCTGGAGCTGCTCGACGTTCTCGGTGAGGTCGCGGGAGGTCATGCCCTTGTGCACGTGCTCGTGCCCGGCGAGGGCGTTGAACTCCTCGATCCGCGCCTTCACGTCGTGCCGCGTGACCTTCTCGCGCTCGGCGATGGAGGCCAGGTCGACGGTGTCGAGCACACGCTCGTAGTCGGCGAGCGCCGCGTCCGGCACCTCGATCCCGAGGTCCTTCTGGGCCCGCAGCACGGCGAGCCAGAGCTGCCGCTCCAGCCTCACCTTCTGCTCGGGCGACCAGAGCGTGGCGAGCTCGGCGGAGGCGTAGCGTCCGGCGAGGACGTTCGGGATGCGGGGCTTGGCGGGAGCGGAAGTCACGTGGACGGATTCTACTGGCGATTCGTGCAGGCCAGCGTCGCGGGTACCTTCGTGGGAACCTACGAGAGGTGCTCGACCGGGGCCTCGGGCACGTCCGCGTGGCACGGTTGAGGCGCGCACCAGCAGGGCGGTGCCGTGCGGCACAGCTTGTTCATCGAGGTCAGCCGGTTTCAACCCAGGACATCGTTTCAGCTGGTGCACCGGCGGCGGCCGATGAGTGCTGTAGCCAGGGCGGTGGCGGTCGGCTCAGAAGGCCGGTGCGGACCGCTCCGTGAGCCGGTTCTGGTGCCGTGCGCCGAGCACGGCGTCCCGCAGTCGTTCCTGAGCGATCGCCAGGCACGCGTAGACCGCTCCTTGTGCCGTCGACAGACCGATCTGATGCGGACCCGTCCTGATCTCCGGCACCGCCGGAAGGCTCTGGTCGAGCCGCTCGCGCACCTGGGGAAGGACGACGTCGACGAGCGGGCGCAGCCGGCCCACGAAGTAGACCGACTCCGGGTCCAGCGTCACCGCGACGACACTGACAGCGGTCACGATCGCGGTCGTGACCGCCTCCAGCACTTCGGCGTGTGGCGCCTCGGCGTGTGGTTGCAGCCAGAGATCCTCGATGCGCTCCAGATCGAGCCCCCGCTTGCGAGCGAACCGGAGGAGACCTCGGGTGCTCAGCAAGTCGTCGAGGTTCTCGTCGTCGACTCCGGAGGAGAGCACACCGATGTCGCCGAAGGCGGGTGTACTTCCCCGGGCGAGCTCGTGATCCGTGCAGCTGGCGAAGTTGAGTATGGTGCTGACGCTGAAGAGCGCGGCGTTCCTGATGGTGGCGTCGTCGGTGAGGATCCCGAGCAGGGACGCGTTGGCATCGCTGTCGAGGAGCACAGGGGCGTCGACCAGAGCTTCGACAGCTCGCTGGAGGCCTGTGCCCGCGAAGATCTTCATCGACTCCGCGGGGCCGAAGATCTCCGTGCCGCCCCGGACCCGGCCGGGCACTGCGGCGACGATCTGACGAAGAGGACCCTGCGCGGATCGGGCGGCCTGCCCGATCAGGTCGACCAGCCAGCGCGCGGCGTCCTGGACCTCATGGTGATCGGCGGTGGGGACCGTCACGTGCTGGATCTCGCGACCTCTCAGGTCGGTCACCAGCACACCGGTGGTCCGGGCGCCGAAGCTGACACCGGCGACGTGGCCGGTCGTGCCGGGCAGGTCCAGATAGGTGGACCGGCGGCCGCGGCCGGTGATCTCGTCGACCCCGCCGTCGACGACGAAGCCGTCGGCACGCAGCTCCTCCACCGCTCTGGACACCGTGGCCTTGCTCAGGCCCGTCAGCTCGATGAGCTGGTTCCGCGTCAAGGGCGCGTGGGAGAGGACCACGTCGAGGACCGATGCCTTGTTGTAGTCGCGTGAGGTCGGGTTGGTCACGTGATGACCATAGCGAGCCCCGTGCGCCATCAGGCAGTGACCGGTTTGGGCGGTGAGCCCGGTGAAAAAGTTTCTAGTTTCAGATTGGAACTGGAACGAATGATGGTATGTTTCCGGCCAGCGCAGCCATCAACCCCGGAACAAGATTGAAGGTGTGCCTGCGATGACTTCGACGCTGAGTCGGGCAATCGCCCACTACCCCAACCGGTTCGACCCCGGGGTACTGAGCGAGCTGCCCGAGCACCTCCGAAGGACCATCCAGCGCCGAGACGAGGTGCTGGGTCCTGGCTACACACTGATCTACAGGGAGCCGGTCGAGTTTGTCGCCGGTCACGGCGCCCACCTGACCGACCGCGACGGCAACGACTACCTCGACGCCTACAACAACGTCCCCTGCGTCGGTCACGCCCACCCCCACGTGGCCGAGGCCGTCGCCCGCCAGGTGGCGGTGGTCAACACCAACACGCGCTATGTCCAGGAAGCCCTGGTCGAGTACGCGGAGCGGCTTCTTTCGACCTTCCCCGAGGAACTGTCCAAGCTGAGCATCGCGTGCAGCGGGTCGGAGGCGAACGACCTGGCGGTGCGGGTGGCGCGGTTCCACACGGGCGGCGAGGGCATCATCGTCACCCGCTGGGCCTACCACGGCATCACCCGGGAGGTGGCGAGCTTCTCACCGACCCTGGGCGCGGGCTCGCCGCTGGGCCCGAACGTCCGGCTCATCGACGCTCCTGACCCACGCCTCGTCGCGCCCGGATCCACGCTCGCCGAGCACATGCGGCAGCAGGTGCGCGGCGCGATCGACGACCTCGAGCGCCACGGCTACCGACTCGCGGCCCTGATCACCGACTGTGCCCACTCCAGCGACGGCATCTTCACCGACCCCCCCGGCTACATGCGGGCGGTGGTGGAGGAAGTGCACACGGCCGGCGGTGTCTACATCGCGGACGAGGTCCAGTCGGGATTCGCCCGGCTCGGGGAGTCGATGTGGGGCTTCAGCCGCCACGGTGTGGTGCCGGACATCGTGACCATGGGCAAGCCGATGGGCAACGGCCTGCCGATCTCGGGTGTGGTCTTCCGCCCCGAGGTCTGCGAGGAGTTCGGACGCAACGTCCGTTACTTCAACACCTTCGGCGGCAGCTCCATCCCTGTGGCCGCCGGTGCGGCGGTGCTGGACGTCTTCGAGAAGGAGAACGTGCAGCAGCGCGTCCTGGAGAACGGCAACGTCCTGCGCGCGGGTCTGCGCGAGATCACCAAGAATTCCCCCTACGTCGCCGAAGTCCGCGGAGCCGGTCTCTACGTCGGCGTGGAGATCGTCAAGGACCGGGAAACCCTCGAGCCCGACCGCGCACTGACCGAGGACGTCATCAATGACATGCGCGATCGCCGCATCCTGATCAGCGGCACGGGCACGTCGGCGAACACGCTGAAGATCCGCCCTCCGCTGGCCTTCGACTCCGCCGACGTGACGCGATTCCTGGACACCTTCGCCGAGGTCGCGAAAAACCGTCTGTGACAGGCCGGCCGAAGGGACTGACCGTGAACGCCTCAGCAGCTACGAACTATGCTCAGCGGCTCCTCGCGGAGAGCGGCCTGACGTCCTCCCACGAGCCCATCGGCGAGATGCTGGTGAGCATATTCCTCGAGGAGCACTACCGCCTCAACGGGCGCTTGGAGGGACTGGCGACCGAGAAGGACGACACGTTCAGACTCAGCACCGACTCGGGCAACTACCTCGTGAAGGTCTCACCCCCTGACGAGTCGGAGGCGGTTGTCGCCCTCCAGACCGCCGCGATGCGCTTCCTCGAAACCACCGCTCCGCACCTGCCCGTCCAGCGGGTGAGGCTGACCGCAGGCGGAGACGACCATGTCACGATCAGGTCGAACGACGGCAGGACTCGGTTCCTGCGGGTGTTCGACTTCGTCGAAGGCCAGGTCCTGGCCGATGCCAACCCGGACGCGGAGCGGCTCGCCAGGGCCGGCGAGATGCTGGGGCTGATCGACGTGGCGCTCAGACCGTTCACGCACCCGGCGGACCGGCGAGGTCTTGCATGGGACATCCGGCATTTCCACCAGCTGACCGGACTGGTCGAGCACACGCCGAGCCCCGAGCACCGCCGATTGGCCCGATCGGTCTTCCGGCTCTTCGGCGACAACGTCGTCCCGAGGCTGAGTGATCTCGAAACGCAAGTGATCCACGGTGATTTCAGCCCTTACAACATCGTGGTGGATCCAAAGAGCGATCACTTCGTCACCGGTGTCATCGACTTCGGCGACACGGTGCGCAGTGCGGTGATCTTCGACCCCGCCGTTCCCATGGCGAACCTGCTCGGCAGGACGCCGGATCATCCCTGGCGGGACGCCTGCGCCTTCGCTGCCGGCTACCAGCGGGAGCGGCCGATCCAGGCCCCGGAACTTCCGCTGCTCCCGGTTGCCGCGTTGGCGCGACTCACACTGCGTGCGCTGATCACGAACTGGCGCGCGGAGCGCGCACCCGAACGGCGCGAGTACCTCCTCGGTCACGCCAAGGACGACTGGATCAATGTCGAGCGTTCCTTGGCCGTGAGCCTGGACGACGTAGTCGCGCACCTCAAGGAAGCCCGGCACGGGCATTCCTGAAGAGCTAGTCCCGAACATGTGCGGTTTTCCTCAGCAGAGACAGGAGCATTCTCATGGCCGTTCCCTCGTTGCAGTTCCGGCCGAAATACGTCTCGTTCGACTGCTACGGCACGTTGATCGAGTACCCGATCACCCCCATCACGCGTGAACTCGTCGGCGACCAGATCCCCGCGGAGCAGTGGGACCAGTTCGTGCGGGAGTTCCGCGGTTACCGCTACGACCAGGTCCGCGGCGAGTACTACCCCTACGAGCAGGTGCTGCAGGACTCCTTCGAGCGGGTCTGCCGCAAGTGGGGTGTGAAGGCGGCGCCCGACGCGGGCAAGCGGTTCGCCGACGGCGTGCGCAGCTGGGGGCCCCACCCGGACGTGGTGGAGCCGCTGAAGAAGATGGGCGAGCACTACAAGCTGGTGATCCTGTCCAACGCCGACGACTCCTTCCTCGCGGAGAGCGTGCCGAAGCTCGGGGCGGACTTCCACGCGGTGTTCACCGCCGAACAGGCCGGCTACTACAAGCCCCGGTACGCGGCGTTCGAGTACATGCTCGACCAGCTCGACGCATCCCCCGAGGACTTCCTGCACGTCGCCTCGCACACCCGTTACGACCACCAGTCGATGCACGACATGGGCTTCCGCAACCTGATCCTGCTGGACCGCGGCTACGACCCGGTGACCCACGGCTACGACTACGTGACGGTGAAGTCCCTGGACGATCTCAACACCATGCTCGGCATCTGACGAAGGTGCGGGCGTATCACCTAGGCCGGCGCGGCACACACGACGCACGGCTCCGAGAGTTCCGCCACCCTGTGGGTGTGCGGGGCCATCGCGGGCGGGCCGTCCGGCCAGAGGTCGTCCCAGGTCCAGTAGCAGCCGATCTCACGGCAGTGCTCGGCGCACACCGGATCACCCCAGTGGGGAACTGACAACGGCGTAATACCGTCGCCCGAGGAGCGGCCCGTCAGGCGGCGGCCGATCCAGGGCAGCAGGTGCCGGCGGGCGAACCGCAGGTCCGCCGCGCGGCGCATGGCCCAGCCGGGCGGCAGCGTCGTCGGCATCGGGGTGCGCCACTCGGTGTCCTCGGGCTCGTGGCCGAGCGCCTGCCACACCGCCTCCGCGACCCGCCGGTGACCCTCGGGCGTCAGGTGCAGCCGGTCCACGTCCCACATCCGCGGGTCGGCGAGCGAGGGGGCGCCGTACAGGTCGACGACGATCGCGCCGTGCCGTGCGGCGAGGTCGTCGACGCAGGTGAACAGCTCCTCCATGCGCGGCCGGAACCGTTCCAGGACGGGTCCCCGGCGGCCCGGGCTGCGCATCAGCACGAGCTGCTTGCACGACGGGGCCAGCCGCTCCACGGCCTCCTCCAGGAGTCCGCGCACCCGGCCCATGTCGCACTTCGGCCGCAGCGTGTCGTTGAGCCCGCCGACCAGGGTGACGACGTCGGCCTGCATGGCCGCCGCCACGTCCACCTGTTCGTCGACGATCTGCCGGATCAGCTTGCCGCGCACCGCGAGGTTGGCGTAGCGGAAGCCGGGCGTGCGGGCCGCCATCCGCGCGGCGAGGAGATCGGCCCAGCCCCGGTAGGTGCCGTCGGGCAACAGGTCGGACATGCCCTCGGTGAAGGAGTCGCCGACCGCGACGAGGCTGCTGTAGGTGGGGTTCGTGTGCATGGCGCGGAAATAGTATCCCGTGCACATACCCAGCAGTCGGTCACCCCGTCCTCGGGCCTCGGGGAGCCGGACCCTCACGTCCGCTGGCCGAACAGCTCCCGCAGTACGTCCTCCATGGTCACGAGACCGGCCAGCCTGCCGTCCGCCCCGAGGACGGCCGCGAGGTGCGTACGGCTGCCCCGCATCGCCGTGAGGACGTCGTCGAGCGGCGTGTGCTCCCGCACGCGCGCGATGGGCCGCATGTCCCGGAGCCGGAACGGCACATCCCGCCCGGCGGCCTCAAGGGCGTCCTTCACATGCAGATAGCCGACGATCCGCCGCCCCTCGTCCACCACCGGGAAGCGGGAGAACCCGGACTCCGCCGACAGCCGCTCCAGCCCGTCCGGAGTGACGCCCACGCGCGCGACCACCACGCGTTCCAGCGGCAGCACCACGTCACGCACCGGCCGGCGGCCCAGTTCCAGCGCGTCGTGCAGCCGCTCCTGGGCGCGGTCGTCGATGAGGCCGGCCTCGCTGGAGTCCTTCACGATCTGCGCTATCTCGGCGTCCGAGTAGGACGCGGCGACCTCTTCCCGCGCCTCCACGCGCAGCAGCTTCAGCAGGGTGTTGGCGAACGCGTTCACCGTGAAGATCACCGGACGCAGCGCCCGGGACAGCGTCACCAGGGGCGGGCCGAGTGCCAGCGCGCTGCGCACCGGCTCGGCGAGCGCGATGTTCTTCGGCACCATCTCGCCGAGCAGCATGTGCAGATACGTGGCCAGGGCCAGCGCGATCACGAAGGACACCGCGTGCCCCGCCCCCTCGGGCACGCCCATCGCGTGGAACACCGGCTCCAGCAGGTGCGCGATCGCCGGCTCGGCCACCACGCCCAGCACCAGCGTGCACAGCGTGATGCCGAGCTGCGCGGCCGCCATCAGCGCGGACACGTGCTCCAGGCCCCACAGCACGCTCTTGGCGCGCCGGTCACCCCGGTCGGCGTAGGGCTCGATCTGGCTGCGGCGCACCGAGATCAACGCGAACTCGGCGCCGACGAAGAAGGCGTTGACGACGAGCGTCGCCAGACCGATCAGCAGCTGGACGGCGGTCACAGCTCCACTCCCTTCTCGTCGGGCTTCTCGTCGTCGAGGGGCGCTTGCAGCCGGACGCGCGCGGCCCGGCGGCCCGTGGCGTCCAGGACCTCCATCCGCCAGCCGGCGACCTCGAGGGTGTCACCCACGGCCGGTATCCGGCCGAGCACCGTCGCCACCAGCCCGGCGAGCGTCTCGTACGGCCCCTCCGGTGCGCGCAGCCCCACGTTCTCGAGCTGGTCCACGCGCGCGGAGCCGTCGGCCGAGTACAGGGCGTGCCCGTCCTCGTCCGCACCGGCCGGCGCGAGGTCGGGCAGCTCGTGCGGGTCGTGCTCGTCGCGCACCTCGCCGACGACCTCCTCGACGATGTCCTCCAGGGTGGCCACGCCCGCCGTGCCGCCGTACTCGTCGATCACCACGGCCATCGTGCGCTTGCCGGAGAGCCGGTCCAGGAGCCGGTCGACGGTGAGCGTCTCCGGCACCAGCAGCGGCTCGCGCATCAGCTCGGAGACGAAGATGCGGGTCCGGCGCTCCGCCGGTACCGCCAGCACGTCCTTGACGTGCGCCGTCCCGACGACCGAGTCGAGGGTGCCGCGGTAGACGGGGAACCGGGACAGGCCCGTCGCCCGGGTCGCGTTCGCCACGTCCTCCAGGGTCGCCTGCACCTCCAGGGCGACGACCTGCACCCGGGGCGTCATCACGTTCTCCGCGGTCAGGTCGGCGAGGTTCAGCGTCCGTACGAACAGCTCGGCGGTGTCGGCCGCCAGCACGCCTTCCCTGGCCGAGTGCCGGGCGAGCGCCGCCAGCTCCTGCGGCCCGCGCGCCGACGCCAGCTCCTCGGCGGGCTCCACACCGATCCGGCGCACGACACGGTTCGCCGTGTTGTTGAGGTGCCTGATGAAGGGCCGGAACGCGGCGCTGAACCAGCGCTGGGCGTTGCCCACGGTCTTGGCGACCGCCAGCGGCGACGAGATCGCCCAGTTCTTGGGCACCAGCTCGCCGACGACCATCAGGAACACCGTGGACAGAGCGGTACCCAGCACCAGCGCCAGGCTGTGCGACGCCGACCGTGACACGCCGATGTCCTCCAGCGGCCCGGCGATCAGCGCGGCGATCGACGGCTCGGCGAGCATGCCGACGACCAGGTTCGTGACCGTGATGCCGAGCTGTGCGCCGGAGAGCTGGAACGTCAGGTTCCGCACGGCCTTGAGTGCGCCCTGCGCGCCCCGCTCGCCGCGTGCCACCGCCTGCTCCAGCTCGGCGCGCTCGACCGTGGTGAGGGAGAACTCGGCCGCCACGAAGGCGCCGCAGGCGATCGAGAGCAGGATCGCCGCCAGGAGGAGGAGCACTTCAGTCATCGGTTCACCCCCGTTCCATGGTTCTCCAGGACGGGGCGGAACGCGCGGTGTCGCGTACTGGGAGGCTCGCCCATGGGCGGACGCTCACAACCTTTCATGCAGACCGAGTGGCCACCCAAGAGTAAAGGATGGGCAAAACCGTCCCCTGTGTCTCAGCCAGGCACGCCTAGTCCGTGAGGGGCTTCACCCAGCGCCGCCACTGATCCTCGGGCCCGTACCCGGCCGCGCCCCACGCCCGGTGCGCGGTCTCGTTGCGCGTGAGCACCATCGCGTCCGCACGCCGCCCGCCGAGCCGTACGAACCGCTCCTCGGCCGCGGCGAGCAGCGCGGAGGCGATGCCCTGGCGGCGGTGGTCCGGATGCACGGCCAGCCGGTAGAGGTGGCAGCGCCAGCCGTCGAACCCCGCGATCACCGTGCCTGCCAGCTCGCCGCCCCGCTCCGCCAGGATCAGGGCCTCGGGGTCGCGCGCGACCAGCCGCTCCACCCCCGTGCGGTCGTCACTGATGCTCGTGCCCTCGGCGGCCACCTTCCAGAAGGCCAGCACGGTGTCGAGGTCCTCGGGCGTCGCGGCCCGGATGCGCAGCTCGGTCATGCCGTGATCGCATCACGCACGGCGGCCCCCGGGCGCACCATTTCAGAATCCGGACGTCAGTCCCCGCGACGCACCCGCTCCATGACCGGCGCGAACGCCTCCATGTAGGGCTCCAGGACGGTCAGATACGTGAAGCCGTAGCGCTCGCGCCGGGCCAGGACCTGTTCCGTGAGCTCGTCCAGGGTGCCGACCAGGGAGACAGGCAGCTCCAGGACCTGGTCCACCGTCAGGTCCGGGAACGCTTCGAGGAAGGGCTGGGCGGCGGCCTCACGGTCCTCGGTGCCTATCACCATCTGGAGGAGCAGGTTCAGCTCGGGCGGCTCCTCGCGGTGGTCCTCCGTGAACTTCAGGTACCGCGCCACGCGTTCGTCGAGCTCGTCCGCGGTGATGGGCGTCAACTGCCCGGTGGTGCTGCCCGGCACCGTACGTGCCCCGGTGAACGCCGCGATGTCGGCGTGCTCGGCGCTCAGCCGCAGCATCCGGTCGCCGTTCCCGCCGATCAGCAGCGGCACCCGGGGCCGCTGCGCCGCCTGCGGCTGGTGCTCGTCCGAGCCCAGCAGCCGCTTCAACTCCTCGACGGTACGCCGCAGATGGTCGACCCGCTCACCGGGCGAGCCGAACGGCAGCCCGGCCGTCTCGTGCTCAGCCCGCACGTAGCCGGTGCCGAGGCCGAGCTCCAGCCGGCCGCCCGTCAGCGCGTCCGTCGTGGCCACCTCGCGGGCCAGCAGCGTCGGGTTCCAGAAGCCCGCGTTGAGCGTGAACGTGCCGAGCCTCGGCCGCTCGGTGGCCTCGGCCGCCGCCACCAGCGCCGGGAAGGGCGCCGGCATGCCCAGATGGTCGGGGACGAGGATCACGTCGTACCCGAGGTCCTCGGCCCGGCGGCACTTGGCGCGCCACTCCCCGGCGGACGCGGGTTCGAGCAGGTTGACCCCGAAGCGGAACGGACGCGACATGAACTCTCCTCACACCGGAGCGACTTGAGTACCCACCGCGATTCCATCACTCGTGCGCGATGGCCGCCAGTACGTTCATGCGCGATGCACGCAACGCCGGGAGCAGCGCCGCCACGACTCCCACCACCGCCGAGCCGATCACCACCGCGACGATCGTGAACCACGGGATCGCGAGGGCCGCCATGCCCTGGAGGGCCAGCACCTCGTGTGTGCACACGCCCCACACCAGCCCCAGCGCGAGCCCCAGGACGGCCCCGAACACCGCGATCACCACCGACTCCAGCCGGATCATCCGCCGCAGCTGCCGCCGCGCCAGCCCGATCGCCCTCAGCAGCCCGATCTCCCTGGTGCGCTCGACGACCGACAGCGCGAGGGTGTTGACCACCCCGAGCACCGCGATGATGATCGCCAGCCCCAGCAGCGCGTACACGAGGTACAGCAGGACGGCGATCTGGTCGTGGACGAGCTGCTTGTAGTCGGCCAGGTCCCGCACCTGCACCTGCGGGTACGGATCCAGGGTCCGCTCCAGGTTCGCGCGCAGGTCGTCGTCGCTCGTGCCGGGGGCGGCGTTGACGTACAGCGCGGAGTCCTGCCCGCCGGGCGCGTACCGCTCCAGGGTGGCGAGGCCGAAGTAGAGCCCGCCCTGCGTGCCGAATCCCTCGGCGGCGTCCTGGTCGGTGAGGGCGCCGACCGTCAGCTCGGCCCTGCGCCCGCCCGGGAACTCCACCGGGACCGTGCCGCCCACCCGTACGTCGTGGTCGCGTGCGAAGTCCCGGTCCATGGCGAGGTGCCCGTTCGCGAGCGCGGCGGCCGAGTCCCCTTGCACGTAGGTGATGTTGGCGACCTCGTCGAGCCGCGGATCGTAGCCCGCGGCGGTCGTCTCCACGCGGTCGCCGTCCGGGAGCCGCACCGCGACCGGCGTGAACCGCCCCCGCACGAGCAGGCCGACGCCCTCGGTGCCGCGCACCTCGTCGGTGACCTCCTTCGGGAACGGCAGGAAGTTGGTGTTCTGGATCACGAAGTCGGCGCCCAGCGTCTTGTCGATCTGCTGGTCGAACGAGGCGGTCATCGACTCGCTCGCCACCGACATCCCGCCGACCAGGGCGAGGCCCACCATGAGGGCGGCCGCGGTGGCTCCGGTACGGCGGGGATTGCGCAGGGCGTTGCGCTGGCTCATCCGGCCGATCGACCCGAACAGCGCGGGGAAGGCCGCGCCGAGCACGCGGATCACCGGGCGCACCAGCAGCGGACCGGCGATCACGGTCGCGATCAGGGAGAGCACGACACCGAGCCCCAGCAGGGACGCCGCCGACGACGTCCGCTCCGACACCGCGCACCCGACGAGCGCCGCCGCACCGGCCGCCCCGACGACCGCGCCCGCCACCGCCCGCACCCGCAGCGGCCGGCCCACCCCGGCGACCTCGGCGTCCGAGAGCGCGGCCATCGGCGAGACCCCCGAGGCCCGTCGCGCGGGCAGGTACGCGGCGACGAAGGTGACGCCGAGACCGACGACGTACGCCGTCACGGGCGTCACCCAGCCGATGACCATCTCGTCGGCGGCGATGTTCATGCCGAGCAGGCCCATCAGCTCGATGAGCCCGGCCGCGAGCCCGATGCCCACGGCGAGCCCCAGCGTGGAGCCGACTAGTCCGAGCAGCAGGGCCTCGGCGAGCACCGAGCGGCGGACCTGGCGCCGGTCGGCGCCGAGCGCGCGCAGCAGCCCCAGCTCGCGGGTGCGCTGGGCGATGAGCATGGAGAAGGTGTTGACGATCAGGAACACGCCCACCAGCACGGCGATCCCGGCGAAGCCGACCATGACGTACTTGATGACGTCGAGGAATCCACCCAGCTGCTCGACGTCCGACTTCGCCTGTTCGTCGGCGGTCCTGAAGTCGTAGGTGTGCGCGCCGAGCGCGGCGGCCACGCGCTGCTTGAGCTGCTCGTCGGTGACACCGTCGGCGGCGTCGACCGAGATGCCGGTGGCCGCCCGCGGGCTGCCCAGCAGCTTCGTCGGCGCGGTGGAGGGATCGAGGAAGACCAGTGCGGCGCCGGGGTTGGTGGTGGTGAACGTGGCGATGCCGACGACCCGGACCTCGAACGACCCGGGCGGCGCGATCACGGTGAGCGTGTCGCCGATGCGCACGTCCTTGCGGTCGGCGGTCTCCGAGTCGAGCAGCGCCTGCCCGTCACCGCGCGGGGCGTGACCGGAGGTCAGCTCGACGGGGCTGCGCTCGGTCGGATTCCAGGCGGTGCCGAGGGTGGGAGCCCCGGTGGTGGGGCCGACCGGCTCGTTCTCCTCGTCGACGACGGTGAGGCCGTCCACGTCCACCTCGGCGCGTGCCGCCGCGACACCGTCGACCTGCCGCACGCGTTCGGCCAGCGCGGCCGGCAGAGTGGCCGTCCGGCCGGAGGGCACCGCCTCGTCGAGGTCCTCCTTCGGGCTGACGGTGACATCGGCCGCGGTGGAGGCGAACAGCCGGTCGAACGTGCGGCTGACGGTGTCCGAGAAGATCAGGCTGCCCGTGACGAACGCGACGGACAGCAGGACGGCGAGCGCCGAGAGCAGCAGCCGCCCCTTGTGCGCCAGGAAGCTCCTCAGGGTCGCCTTGAGCACGGGATCAGTTCTCCTCGGACGCCGCCGGGGCGTCGTCGAAACGGGTCCGGATCACGTCGAAACGCTTCATGCGCTCCAGCACGGACTCCGCCGTCGGCCGCCGCATCTCGTCGACGATCCGGCCGTCCCCGAGGAAGAGCACCAGGTCGGAGTGGGCGGCGGCGCCCGGGTCGTGGGTGACCATGACGACGGTCTGCCCGAGGTGGTCCACCGCCTCGCGCAGGAAGCCGAGCACCTCCAGGCCGGCGCGCGAGTCGAGGTTGCCGGTCGGCTCGTCCGCGAAGATCAGCTCGGGCCGGGAGGCCAGCGCCCGCGCACAGGCCACTCGCTGCTGCTGGCCGCCGGAGAGCTGTGACGGCCGGTGCCGGAGCCGGTCGCGCAGCCCGAGTGTGTCGATCACCTGGTCCAGCCACTTCTCGTCGGGCTTCTTTGCCGCGATGTCCATGGGCAGGGTGATGTTCTCCAGCGCGTTCAGGGTCGGGATGAGGTTGAACGACTGGAACATGAACCCGATCCGGTCGCGGCGCAGCCGTGTCAGCTCGCGCTCCTTCAGGCCCGTGATCTCCGTGTCGCCGAGCCACACCTGCCCGGCCGAGACGGTGTCGAGCCCCGCCAGGCAGTGCATCAGCGTGGACTTCCCGGAGCCCGACGGCCCCATCACCGCGGTGAACCGGCCGCGGACGATGTCGACGTCCACCGAGTCGAGCGCGAGCACGGTCGTCTCGCCCGAGCCGTACGCCTTGGTCAGACCGCGGGCCCGGGCCGCGATCCCGTCGGCCGGCGCGAGGCCGGGGACGTGCTCCGCAGCAGGTGTGGACAAGGCCGCCTCCTCATGGTGGACGTCGGATTTCGTCACCTTGCCTTGCCCGAGGGTAATGTGACGCGGCCCACACTCGGTATCCTCCTCGGGTCGGAGTCCCGCCCTTGCCGGTGCTAGCGCCTCCGCGCTAGCTTCGAGGTATGGCGAAGACCCAGCTGAACGTGCGAGTCGACGAAGGCACCGCCCGAGCCGCCCGCGAACGCGCCCTGGCCCGCGGCATGAGCGTCAACCGCTACATCGAGGAGCTGGTCAGGCAGGACACCGGCGAGGTGGGCCACACGTTCGTGGAGGCCGCCGCCGACTTCATGAAGCAGTACGAGTCCGTCTTCGCCGAGGAGTTCGGCCCGGATCGTGAAGGCACGCGCGAAGGTCGCCGCTGAACCCTTGAACAACCTCCGGATCGACCTCGCCTGGCTGCTGATGCTCGCCGAGCAGAAAACCCCGGGAGACCCCCAGGTCACCGACTGGGGAGCCCTCGTCGCCGCCGTCGCACGCCACCAGGCCGCCATATTCGACGTCCCCGTCTACGACAGCCCGCACGCCCGCGCCGCCGCGCTGCTCCAGCTCCTGATCCACGTCCCCGCGCTGGAACGCTCCAACGCCCTGTTCGCCTCCGCCGTCGCCTACGCGTACCTCGTCGCGAGCGGCGCCAAGGTCGTCACCTCACCCGAGCAGGTCCGCGACCTCGCCCGGCTGGTCAAGAGCGGCGAGGCGTCCGTGCGGGACATCGAGCAGGAGCTGCGCCAGTGGAGCCTGTGACCGCCCGGGCTACGAACTGACCGGGCGCCATGCCGTGCCCAGCACGCAGTACGAGATGGGCAGCGTCGGCCCCTCCTCCGGCATCAGCACCTGCCGGTAGGGGCCCAGCTCGAAACCGGCGTCCCGCAGCGCCCGCACCGGCTCCCGCGCCAGATGGCAGCCGCCGCTCAGCACCGGCCACACCGTCCGGTCCAGCGCGCGCTGGCTGAAGGTCATCACCCGGCCGCCGCCCCGGCCGTGCTCGAAGAACCGCACCTCACCGCCCGGCCGCAACACCCGTCGGAGCTCCGCGAGCGCCCGGGGCACGTCCCGCACACTGCACAGGACCAGGGACACCACGGCCGCGTCGAAGCCCTCGCTCTTGACCGGCAGCGCCTCGGCCGCACCCGGCACCACGTCGACCGGCACGTCCGCGCGCCGGGCGGCCTCCACGGCCAGTTGCCGCAGCCGCCGCTCCGGCTCGATGGCCACGACCTCCGAGACGGTGCCCGGGTAGTGCGCGAAGTTCAGCCCGTTGCCCGCGCCGATCTCGATCACCCGCCCCGACAGCCCGCCGAGCAGCCTCTCGCGGGCTCTGCCCACGCCCATCCGGGTCTCGGCGGTGGCACTGATCCGGGCGTAGCAACGGGCGAACACCGGATGGTGCACGGCATCCCGTGGCACCTTGCCGGAGCGGGCGGACCGGAGCGGCATGGAGACCTCCCTGACGAGGCGGGCCCTACCGTGATTGTCCCCCCGGACGAGCCCGGCGCACCCTGCCGTCTACCGCAGGAGTACGCGTCCCAGCACCGGCCGATGGTCACTCCCCGTCGCGTCCAGTGCCGACACCTCCGTCACCTCGACGCCCCGCCCCAGCACCTGGTCGATCCCCGCCACCGGCAGGGCGGCCGGCCAGCTGAACGCGAGCCCCGAGGCCGGAGCGTCGAGCCGGGAGGTGAGCGGACCGAGCCCGCGGTCCTGCATGGTGCCGTTGAGGTCGCCCACCACCAGGAGCCGGCCGGCCGGGTCGTCGGCGATCCGGGCGCCGAGCAGTGCCGCGCTCTCGTCACGGGCCGCCGAGGCGAACCCCGTCGGACCCAGCCGGACGGACGGCAGGTGGACCACGTACACCGCGACCTCCCCGCCGGGCGCGGCCACCGTGGCCCGCAGAGCGCGCCGCCAGCTCTCAGGGAAACCCTCGGGCCGGATGTCCACGGGCCGCACCTCCGAGAGGGGGTGTGCCGACCAGAGCCCGACCGTGCCGTGGAACGCCCGGTGCGGATGGGACGTGCCCAGGACGTCCTCGAACACGGGCCGCCGCGCGGGCGTGAGCTCCTGCACGGCCACCAGACCCGCGCGGGTGGCGCGCAGCGCCCGCGCGGTGCCCTCCGGGTCCGCGTTGTCGTCGGCCACGTTGTGCTGGACGACGGTCAGGTCGTACGACTCCGGCGGCGTGGAGAACCACAGTCCCCCGAACATCCACAACCAGACCGCCGCGGGCACGAGGCAGGCGAGGAGCCCCGCCACCGACCTCTTGAGCACGGCGAGGCAGGCGAGGAGAGGCACCGCCACGCCCAGCCACGGCAGGAACGTCTCCAGGAGGCTCCCGAGACGTCCGACACCGTTGGGCACGGCGGAGTGCAGGGCCAGCAGACCGGCGACACCGAGGCCGCCGCCGACGAGCCAGGCGTCCCACGGCCGTCCGCCTCTCACGCGCACCTCCCTACCCGAGTTCCGCCGCCAGCAGCGCGGCCGTCCCGGCCACCAGCGGATTGTCGGCCGGGGCGTCCTCCTCGGGCTGGGTCGTCAGGACCGACAACACGATCGGGGGGCCGTCCGGCGGCCAGGTGATGCCCACGTCGTTGGCGCCGCCGTGCCGTCCGCCGCCGGTCTTGTCGGCGAGCAGCCAGTCGGCGGGCAGGCCCTTGCGGAACTTCTCGGTGCTGGTGGTGTTCCGCAGCAGCCAGTCCGTGAGCCGTGCGCGGTCCCGGGGCTCCAGCGCGTCGCCGAGCACGAGACGGGCGTAGGACAGGCCGATGGCGCGGGGAGACGTCGTGTCGGTCACGCGCCACGGTTCCGCGCTGTTGAGCTCCGGTTCCCACCGGTCGAGCCGGGTGACACCGTCACCGATCGAGCGGGCGAAGCGCGTGACGGCGGTCGGTCCGCCCAGCTCCTTCAGGAGCAGGTTGCCCGCGGTGTTGTCGCTGAAGCGAATGGTCGCGTCGCACAGCTCGCCGATCGTCATGCCGGTTGAGACGTGCTCCTGGGTGATGGGGGAGTGCCCCGACTTCGTCACGTAGTCCTGGGTGTAGCGGATGCGCCTGGCCAGGAACTCGCCGTCGCGGTCGAGGTCGCGCAGGACGGCCGCGGCGGCGAGCGTCTTGAACACCGAGGCCATGGGGAAGCGTTCGTCGGCCCGGTACGCCACCGTACGGCCCGTGCGCAGATTGCGGGCGTACACACCCAGCCGGGCGGTGTGCTCCCGCTCCAGTTCCCTCAGCCGTGCGGTGACCCCGCCCGTGGCGGGTAAGGCGTGGGCCGTGCCGCCGCCCAGCGAGAGAGCGGCGGCGGCGCCCAGCGCGAGGGCCGTTCGACGGGACGGGCGTGGGTGTGTGGTGTGCACGGTGTTCCCTTCGGAGGTGATCACGTACGTAGTCCAACACGCGATCACATCCGCGCCGGTTTCACCGCGCGCCCGCCGGAACGCTCAGAACGCCCCGGGTGCCTCCCGCACCTGGAACGCCTCCGCGTCCCATGTGCCGTCCAGGCGCGGCGCCAGCCAGTGCGGTGCCGCCGCCCGGAAGGCGGCGGGGGAGAGGGCCCCCGACCCGGCGGGAACGGAGCCCAGCAACGGCGCTCCGGCCACGTCCGGCAGGTCCGCGAGGTTGCAGCGCGAGGCGAGGTCCGGCGCGGCGGGCCAGCTTCCGATCACGATCCCCGCCGGCCCCAGCCCCCTGGAGCGGAGTTCACGCGCCGTCAGCTCCGTCGTGTTCAGGGTGCCGAGCCCCGCCGACGCCACGACCAGCACCGGCGCCGACAGCAGCCGCGCCGCGTCCGCCAGGGTGCCGCCGGCCGGGTCGAACCGTACGAGCAGTCCGCCCGCGCCCTCGACGAGCACCAGGTCGTGCTCGGTGGCCAGTTTGGCGGCGGCCTCCGCGACCGCGTGCGGGTGGACGGGGGCGCGACCGGCCCGGCGGGCGGCCGTGGCGGGCGCCAACGGCTCGGGATAACGCGCGAGTTCCGCCGTCGTCACGGCACCGGCGAGCCGCGCGACCTCGGCGGCGTCCCCCGGCTCGTCCGGCCGTACGCCCGTCTGCGCGGCCTTCAGCACGGCCACCGAACGGCCGGCCGCCAGTGCCGTCGCGGCCACCGCGGCGGTCACGACCGTCTTGCCGACCTCCGTGCCCGTGCCCGTGATCACCAGTACCGACATGTCATCCCTCCCGCGCCGCCGCACACACCGCCCGCGCGATGCGCGCCACGTCCGCGTCGCCCGTCACGTACGGCGGCATGGTGTAGATCAGATCGCGGAACGGCCGCAGCCACACGCCCTCGCGTACGGCCGCCTCCGAGGCCGCCTTCATGTCCACGGCGTGATCCAGCTGCACGACGCCGATGGCGCCGAGCACCCGCACCTCCTCGACGCCCGGAAGATCCGAGGCCGCCGCGAGCCCGTCCCGGAGCCCCGCCTCGATCCGCTTGACCTCCGTGAGCCAGTCCTGGCCGAGCAGCAGCTCGATCGAGGCGCAGGCCACCGCAGCCGCCAGCGGATTGCCCATGAAGGTCGGGCCGTGCGCCAGCACCGGCACCTCGCCGCGCGAGATGCCGTCGGCCACCCGTGAAGTGCACAGCGTCGCCGCCATGGTCATGTATCCGCCGGTCAGCGCCTTGCCCACGCACATCACATCCGGGGGCACGGCCGCGTGCTCCGCCGCGAACAGCGCGCCGGTACGGCCGAAGCCGGTCGCGATCTCGTCGAACACCAGCAGCACGTCGTGCGCGTCGCACGCCTCGCGCAACACCCGCAGGTAGGCGGGGGAGTGGAACCGCATCCCGCCCGCGCCCTGCACCACCGGCTCCACGATCACCGCGGCCAGCTCGTCGGCGTGGCGCTCGATCGACGCCCGCAGCTCCTCGGCGTACGACTCCTCGTACGCGGCCGGAGGCGGACCGACGAACACCTGTCGCGGCAGCACACCGGTCCACAACTCGTGCATCCCGCCCTCGGGATCGCACACCGACATCGGCTGCCAGGTGTCGCCGTGGTAGCCGCCGCGCCAGGTCAGCAGCCGCTGCTTGCGGGGGCGTCCCAGGGAGCGCCAGTACTGGAGGCACATCTTGACCGCGACCTCGACCGACACGGACCCGGAGTCGGCGAGGAACACATGCTCCAGACCCTCGGGCGACATGTCGACAAGGAGCTTCGCCAGCCGTACGGCGGGCTCGTGGGTGAGCCCGCCGAACATCACGTGGCTCATCCGCTCCAGTTGCCCGCGCGCCGCCTCGTTCAGCACCGGGTGGTTGTAGCCGTGGATCGCCGACCACCAGGACGACATGCCGTCGACCAGCTCTCCCGAGCCGTCGGCGAGCCGCAGCCGCACCCCGCTCGCCGACTCCACGACGAGCGGTTCCTGCCGTCCGGGCATCGGGCCGTACGGATGCCACACGTGCCGCCGGTCGAGCTCCAGCAGTTCGGGCACCGTCAGCTCAGGCATTGGGCGCGAGGTCCGTTCCGGCCCCCCGGCGGCGGACGGCGACCAGGTCGGTACGGGGCTCGTCACCTCGCGAAGCAGATGCGGAACCACAAACTCCACCGCTCTCGTCCGAGCCGCACCCGCCGCCGTCGTGGCAGCCGCCGGCCGTGCGGTGCTCCGGCAGCGTCACCTGGTCGGTGCCCTCCACCTCGAACCCGGCGTCCGCGATCATCTCCAGGTCGGCCTTGCCCGCCTGGCCCTCGGTGGTGAGGTAGTCGCCGAGGAAGATCGAGTTGGCCAGGTGCAGGGCGAGCGGCTGCATCGTGCGCAGATGGACCTCCCGGCCGCCCGCGATGCGCACCTCGACGTCCGGGCACACGAAGCGCACCATGGCCAGGATCCGCAGGCAGCGCTGCGGGGTGAGGTTCCACTCCTTGGCGAGCGGGGTGCCCTCGACCGGGATCAGGAAGTTGACCGGAACCGAGTCCGGGTCCAGCTCGCGCAGCGAGTAGACGACGTCGACCAGGTCCTCGTCCGACTCGCCCATGCCGGCGATCAGCCCGGAGCAGGCGGACAGCCCCGCCGCATGGGCCTTCTCGACGGTGTCCACGCGGTCGGCGTACGTGTGCGTGGTGGTGATCTCCCCGTACGTCGCCTCGGACGTGTTGAGGTTGTGGTTGTAGGCGTCGGCGCCCGCCTCGCGCAGCCGCTCGGCCTGTCCGTCGGAGAGCAGCCCCAGGCAGGCGCACACCTCGACGCCCTCGTTCTTCTCCTTGATGGTCCTGATCGTCTCGGAGACCCGGTCCACGTCCCGGTCGGTCGGACCGCGCCCGCTGGCCACCAGGCACACCCGCTTGGCGCCCCCGGCCACCCCGGCCGCCGCCGCGTCGGAGGCCTGGTCCGGTTTGAGCCAGGTGTACTTCAGGATCCCGGCCTGGGAGCCGAGCCGCTGCGAACAGTACGAGCAGTCCTCGGGGCACAGGCCGGACTTCAGATTGACGAGATAGTTGAGTTTCACCCGCCGGCCGAACCAGTGCCGGCGCACCTTCCCGGCCGCGGCCACCACATCGAGCAGGTCGTCGTCGGACGTCGCGAGGACGGCCAGTGCCTCTTGTCGGGTCGGCCGCTCGCGCCGAAGCCCCTTGTCCACCAGCGTGTTCAGCAGGTCCATGGGAGCCGATCCTGTCCTACGGAGGCGCCCCGGGCCAAGGAGACTTCGTACAACAGAGTCGCTTCGAGGTGTGGGTATTGCCACACACTGACCTGCTGGAGGTCCCGCTAGTGTCTGTGCACTGCCTACAAATTCCCCGGAGGACCACCCATGGCGTTCGGCTGGATCGACGAGCAGGCGCGGCTGCGCCGCCACGCCGGACTCGTACGGACTCTGCGCCCCCGTCCGGCCGTTTCACCGCTCCTCGACCTGGCGAGCAACGACTACCTGGGACTGGCCCACCACCCCGAGGTCACCGAGGGCGCGGCCCGTGCCGCGCGGGTCTGGGGCGGCGGTTCGACCGGCTCCCGGCTCGTGACCGGCAGCACCGAACTGCACGCCGAACTGGAACAGGAACTGGCCGGTTTCTGCGGTGCCGAGGCGGCCCTGGTCTTCTCCTCCGGTTACGCGGCCAACCTCGCGGCGGTCACCGCGCTGGCCCCGCACGGCTCCCTCATCGTCTCCGACGCGGGCAACCACGCCTCGCTCATCGACGGCTGCCGGCTGGCCCGCGGCACGACCCAGGTGGTGGCGCACGCTGAGCCGGACGCCGTGCGCAAGGCGCTGCACACGCACGAGGGCCCGGCGATCACCGTGTCCGACACGGTCTTCTCGGTCGACGGCGACGCGGCCCCGCTCGCCGCACTCGCCGCGGCGTGCCGGGAGCACGGCGCCGGGCTGGTGGTCGACGACGCCCACGGCCTGGGCGTCCTCGGCGACGGCGGCCGCGGCGCCCCGCACGCGGCGGGACTCGCCGGCGCCGACGACCTGGTCGTGACGGTCACGCTGTCCAAGTCGCTCGGCAGCCAGGGCGGAGCCGTCCTCGGCCCCGCCCGGGTGATCGACCACCTGGTCAACGCGGCACGGACGTTCATCTTCGACACGGGTCTCGCCCCCGCGGCGGCGGGGGCGGCCCTGTCGGCACTGCGGCTGCTGCGCCGCGAGCCGGAGCGGGCGGCGCGGGCCCGTGCGGTGGCGGGCGAGTTGTACGCACGCCTGACCGCCGCGGGCCTGGAAGCGGTACGTCCAGACGCCGCGGTGGTCTCGGTGCGGGCGCCCTCCCCCGAGGACGCCGTGCGCTGGGCGGCCGAGTGCCGCGCGGCGGGCCTGGCCGTGGGCTGCTTCCGTCCTCCTTCCGTGCCCGACGGCATCTCACGGCTCAGGCTGACCGCCCGCGCGGACCTGACCGGCGAACAGATCGAACGCGCTGTACGGCTGATCGGCGAGACGCGGCCATGAGTCGGCGTGACACGGCCGTGCGTCGCTCGACGGCGGACTGATCAGAAGGCGTTCGGGATTCGGTTCAGATGCGGTCGACCGCGGCCGTGAACTCCGCCCAGCTCCTCGGGGAGAAGAGCAGCGCGGGCCCGGCCGGGTCCTTGGAGTCGCGCACGGCGAGCAGCCCGGCCCAGGGCGGGGCGTCCGGACACGCGGTCTCGACGCAGTTGTTCGCGCCGGTGCTGTAGCTGCTGCGCAACCACCGCGCTCCGTGCAGCTCGATGCTTGAGGGGACGTGACGAGGCAGTGCACGCATGGTGCCTCCTTACGCGCCGGTGGCTGTCCCGGCGATGAAATCCAACGAGTCCTCGGGCGAAAGGGCGTGGATCTGAAGGGCGTTGAAGGCCTCCGTGTAGGCCTGGAGGTCTTCTTTCCGTTCGAGGTAGAGGCTACTCGTCAAGTGGTCGAGAACAACCACATCCAGATCAGATGTGTTCGAAAATGAGAAGATAACGAAAGGGCCGGTGACGCCGATGTGCGCCCCGGCGGCGAACGGCAGCACCTGGAGCCGCACTTGGGGCAGCCGCGCCGCTTCGACCAGTCGTTCGAGCTGCCGGGCCATGACCCCCGGCCCGCCCACCTCCCTCCGCAGCACCGCCTCGTCCAGGACGGCGCTCAGTTCCAGCGGCGGATCCGCGCGCAGCACGTCCTGCCGGGCCAGCCGCACCTCGACCAGCGTGTCGAGCCGGTCCTCCGACAGGCCCTCCACCGCCGCCTTCGTCACCGCACGGGCGTACTCGGGCGTCTGGAGCAGCCCCGGGACGACGGTGGTCTCCAGCGTGCGCATCGCCCCGGCCTGGGACTCCAGGCTGATGAAGTCCCGGTAGGTCGGCGGCAGCACCCCGCGGTAGGCGTGCCACCAGTGGTGCCGGCCGCCGCTGTCGTCGGACCCCGCCAACATCATGAGCAGCTCGCGCAGTTGTGTGTCCGCCACGGTGTACGCGTCGAGAAGTAACCGCACGTCGGCCGGTTTCACCCCGCTCGTGCCCGTCTCGATACGGCTGACCTTCGACTGGTGCCAGCCCACCAGCCGGGCCGCCTCACCACTGGTGAGCCCCGCCGACGTGCGCAGCGCGCGAAGTTCGGCGCCCAGTTTCCGGCGGCGCACCGCGGGACCGTGCTGCATGGGCTACTCCTTACTCCTTCCGAGCCACCCAAATACGGTCTCGCGTCGCAGAGTTCACCGCATTGAGCGACAGATATATGCATATCTTGGTGGATCGCCGCCCTTCAGGGGTGTTCTGGTGGCACTCTGGCGACGAAGCACCAGTCCGGGACCGTACTCGAACATTCCGCTCCGTGTCGGACTGCGGTCCCGTTGGGAAAGGGACGACGTCGCCATGGCAGACCATTTGGAAGCATCCGTCACTCTGCCGAGCGATCCCGCCTCGGTCTCCGCGGCGCGCGCCTACGTGGTGGGCACGCTGGCGGAGTGGGGCCTGCCGGCGGACACGGAAGTGTCCGACTCCATCCGGCTCATCATCTCCGAACTCGCCACCAACGCCGTCCAGCACACCTTCGGACAGTCGCCCACCTTCACGGTGGACATCGCACTCGACCGCGACGAACACCTGCACATCGGCGTCACGGACAGCCACCCACGATTTCCCAGACGCCTGCCTGCCGCCGTCCAGCAGGACAACGGCCGCGGTCTCGTCATCATCCGCTGGCTGACCGCGGAGTGCGGCGGCAGGCTCAGGATCCGCCCCACCCGCGAGGGCGGAAAGACCATCTCGATCGAACTCCCGTGGACCGTCCCGGCCCGGCCCGTGACGGCGGCGGGACAGCAGGAGCCGTGAGCTCACCGCGTCTCTGACGTGTGCCGCGCGCGGCCGAACGCCCCGCGCAACAAGGCCCGGAAGGCCTCCACAGCAGGCGCCGCCTCCTCGCCCCGGTAGGCGACCGAGATCGTACGGCGCAGCTCGCCCGCCCCGAGCGGGCGCACCCCGACCGGCGTGACCGACGTCCGCGCCACCATCTCCGGTACGACGCCCACCCCGAGTCCCGCGCTGACCAGCGCGCACACCAGCGCATACCCGGGCGTCGACACCAGGACCGACGGACTGGCCCCGGCCCGGGCCAGCGCCGCCTCCACACCCTGCCGGGACGGATGCTCCGGCGCCATGCTGATCAGCGGCTGACCCGCCAGTTCCGTCAAGGGAAGCCTGGACGTGCCGTCGGCGAGGGCATGCCCCGGGGCGGTCACCAGCACCAGCTCCTCGACCAGGACCGGCTCCATGCGCACGGAGGCGGGCGGCGGCAGGGCGTCGGCGGGCTCGTACGTGTGCGTCAGGGCCAGGTCGATCTCACCGGCGGCCACGGCCGTGACACCGGTCGGCGGTTCGTGGTCGGCGACGGACAGCTCCACATCCGGGTGAGCCCGCCGGAACGCGCTGAGCACCGGCGGCAGCAGATGGATGCCCGCCGTCTGGAACGTCCCGAGCCTCAGGACACCCCCCGAGAGACCGGCCAGCCGGGCCAGTTCGTGGCGGGCCAGTTCCAGCTCGTCGAGCACGCGCCGGGCACGCGCCACCAGCAGCTCGCCCGCGCCCGTCAGCCGCGTCCCGCGGTGATGCCGGACCAGCAGTGCCGAGCCCGCCTCCCGCTCCAGCTTGGCCAGTTGCTGGGAGAGCGCGGGCGGGGTGTAGCCGAGGCGCTCGGCGGCCCGGGTGATCGACCCGGCCTCCGCGACGGCGACCAGCGCCGCCAGCCGGGTCGGGTCGTACATGCCGCTGACCTCCTCAGACCAAAGCAGTGCTTAAGGCCTGCCCAGGATATTCGACATACCTGCTGAAGGCTCCGGCCCGGCAAGCTGGCCGTATGGACGCACAACTCATCGCCTTCACCGGGGTGGCGGCGGGCATGGTCGCCATGCCGGGCGCCGACTTCACGGTCGTCGTGCGCAACGCCCTGGTCTCCCGCCGCGCCGGCGTCGCCTGCGCGCTCGGCATCGCGGGCGGGCTGCTCCTGCACACCGCGCTGGCCGTGGCGGGCGTCGCCGCGGTCCTGGCCGCCGTGCCCGCGCTGTTCCGCACGCTCCAGCTGCTGGGCGGCGGCTATGTCCTGTACCTGGGAGTGCGGACGCTGTGGTCGCTGCGCCGGCCCCGCGCCGTGCCCGTCGCGGCCACCGGGACCATCGCGTCCACCGCGCGCCCCCTGCGGCAGGGCTTCGTCACGAACGCACTGAACCCGAAAGCACCCATCACCTTCCTCAGCCTGCTGCCGCAGTTCGTGCCCGCGGGCAGTCCCGCGCTGCCCCGGACGCTGCTGCTGGCGCTGATCGTGGTGGTCCTCGCCCTGCTGTGGTTCCCGGCCGTGGCGCTGCTGGTGGACCGGCTGGGCCGGTGGCTGCGCGAACCACGGGCCGCGCGGGCCGTCGAGGGGGTCACCGGCGCCGCGCTGACGCTTCTCGGTGTGCTGCTCCTTCTCGAACCGCTGAGGGCTGCCTGATGGTGCCGCGCTGCGGCGCGGGGATCCGGACGGTGCCCTGGGGCACCGGCTCCTCCACGGTGGCCTCCGGCCGCCCGGGGCCGCCGTGCGTCTCCTGCCGCAGCCCGGCCCGCCGCACCAGCCGGGGGAGCAGCCCCCACAGGCCGACGCAGACCAGGAACGTCGCCGCGCCGGCGGCGATGCCGCCGGTCCTACTGGTCGTCACATCCACCACCAGCAGTACGGAACCGCTGAACGCGAACACCAGCACGATCAGGCCGGTGGTGGCCAGTCGTGAGGAGACCTGCACGATGCGGGGCTTGGCGCCCTGCTGGAAGAGCGAGCGGTGCAGCGCCGCCGGCGCGGTGAAAAGCGCCGCCGCCAGGACCGCCAGCAGCAGAGTGATGACGTAGGTGACGCGCTGGACCGTGTCGAGGGACGTGAAGCGCGAGGTGAACGCGAGCGACAACAGGAACGCGAACAGGATCTGTACGCCCGTCTGGGTGACCCGGAGCTCCTGGAGCAGCTCGACGAAGTTCCGGTCGGCGCGTTGCAGCGGGGTCTCGCCGCGTGCGGTGCAGGGACGGTGCTCGGCCATGGGGTGACGGGTAACCACTTGAGACCGTGTCACGCTCCGGCGTGCGGCGGCGCGCCAGGGACGCCGCCGCACGCCGGGCGGATCACTTCACGCGCCCGTACCAGACGCTCTTGGTCCAGATCTTCTGCAGCCGCACCACGTCCCCGCTCTTCGGGGCGTGCCAGAGCTTGTTCTTACCCGCGTAGATACCCACGTGGTACACGTTGCTGCCCGAGTGGAAGAACACCAGGTCTCCCGCCTTGCGGTTCTTGGCGGAGATGTGGCGCGTCTTGTTGTACTGCTGGGCGGCCGTGCGGGGGAGCTTCTTGCCGACCTTCTTGAACGAGTAGAGCGTGAGCCCGGAGCAGTCGAACCTGTTCGGACCGGTGGCCCCGTACTTGTAGGGCGAACCCTTCTTCGAGGCCGCTATCTGGAGTGCCTTCGTCCCATGGGTGGCCGCCGAGGCCTCCGAGGAGAAGCCGGGGGCCACGATCGAGCCGCCCACCGCGGCGATGGTGAGGGCCGAGGCCGTACCGGCCCGGACCATGAGCGACGGGACACGATTCAGCGCAGTCATGCGCAACCCTTCGTCAGCCGCCTGTGAAGGATGACCTGTCGGATTCGGGCTGGCGAAGTTGCCCGGCCGCTGACGCGGCTTCACCCCAAGGGCTGCTCGGACCCGGTCATGGCGTGACCGTCCCGGCGACCCGTCGTGCTTGGGTCCTCCACTCCTGCCGATCCACTCCTGTCGACCGGTCATCCAGGCGGCGGCAGGACTCGGCGTCCGCCCGGATCGCCCCGCCGCTGTGGCGGGGTCTTGTCGTCAGTCAGGGATCTTGACTCATGCTTGTCCCGAAATCCCAACGGAACCGGGGATTTGTGTTGTTACTCACCACTCACCTGTTCGGGTGGACACGTCTGTGTTTGAGCCACCGTCCACAGGTCCATGGGCGGCCGGACCAGGCATGGAATGTCCCATTCCGCCCCACGGCTACGCGCGTTGCGCAACTGCGAGGGCCAAAAAAAGGACTCCCGTCTACTCCGAACAGAGGTACGTCATTCGGACCGTTTCGACTCAGGCCCGGACGCTCCGTCGACAGGGCGGGCGTCCGACCGACGGATCCCCGTCAACTGACGGACTCCGGGGGCAGGCTGACGCGAGCCGTGCGCCGCTCGCCGTCCAGCACCCGCAGCGCCCGGCCGAGCGTGCCGGCGTGCAGTTCCGTCTCGCCCCGCTGGTGCATCAGGGTCAGCGCGTCACGCAGCGCCGTCGCCTTGCCCACCAGGGCCTGGGCGGCGCGCAGTCCGCGGTAGGTGTCGCCGGGCAGCGCCGGGTTGATCCGGCCGAGCAGGTCGACGACCTCCAGGTAACGGTCGATCAACTCCGCCTCGGCGCGGGTCAGCGCGGGCAGTGGCGGCAGTTCGGGCGGGAGCACCGGTGCTCACTCCCCGGTCGGCGGGGCCAGGGTGGCCTTGCGGTGGGGGACGATCCGGTCCACCAGGCCGTACGCCACCGCCTCCTGGGCGGTCAGGACCTTGTCGCGCTCGATGTCCTCGCCGACCTGCTCCCGGGTACGGCCCGTGTGCCGCGCGAGCAGCTCCTCCATGCGGGTCCGGATGCGGATCAACTCGTCGGCCTGGATCGCCAGATCGCTGGCCTGCCCGCGGACCGGCTCGGGCAGCGCGGGCTGATGGAGCACCAGACGTGCGTCCGGCAGCGCGAACCGCTTGCCGGGTGTGCCCGCCGCCAGCAGCACCGAGGCGGCCGCGCCGGCCTGGCCCAGGCAGATCGTCTCCACGTCACAGGAGACGTACTGCATCGTGTCGTAGATGGCCGACAAGGCGTGGAAGGTGCCGCCGGGGGAGTTGACGTACAGCGAGATGTCGCGGTCGGGGGCCTGGTGTTCGAGGTACATGAACTGGGCCATGACGTCGTTCGCCGAGGTCTCGTCCACCGCCGTCCCGAGGAAGACGATCCGCTCCTCCAGGAGCTTCGAGTACGGATCCATCGTCCGTTGCCCGGACGCCGTGCGTTCGGTGAACTCGGGCAGCACATAACGGGCGGACGGTCGGGTCATGGTGAACCCCTCCTCGCGGCAGAGCCGTCTCCGGCGACAGCTCTCTCTGTAAAAAATGTACAGGACGTACATGACGTTATGATGGCTTTATGGCCTACGAGATTCCGGTGACACAAGCCAGGGCTGAGCTCGCCGACCTGATCAACCGCGTGGTGTACGGCGGTGAACGCGTCGTCGTCACCCGGCACGGCAAGCCCCTCGTCGCCCTCGTCTCAGCCGATGACCTGCGGCGACTCGAGGAGACCGCGGGACCCGCGGAGCCCGCGGAGGAGCAGGTGATCAGCGCGGTCTCCACGGTCCGCGAGGTCGCGTCCGCTCCTGGCGAACCCCAGCGGTTCGGCATCGCGGCGGAGCACCGGAGGCCCGGCCCGGCCTGACGAAAGACCGTGCATCCCCGTCCGCTACAGCGGGGACGCACGGTCGCTTCTGTGGACGCCGCCCGGGCGCGCGGCGGGGCGGTGGTCAGCCGACCGCCGACGGCTCTCGCCGGTCGGGCGCGGGCTCACTGCCCGTCTTCCGTGCCCGGAGCGAGCTGCCGAGCAGTACGGCACCCAGGCCCAGCGCCGCCCACCAGGTCAGGGTCAGCGCGGGGCCGGTCGCCGCCGCGCCGTCGAAGTACGACACCGAGCGCAGCAGTGTCGTACCCGCGCCGGGCGGCAGCCACTGGCCGATCGCGCCGGCCGGCTCCGGCAGCATCTGCGGGGCTGAAGTGGCGCCGGAGAAGGGATTGCCCAGCAGCATCACCACCGCGGCGCCGATGCCCGTGCCGGCGGGGCCGAACAGGGCGGCGAGGCCGGCGACGGCACCGCTGACGGCCACCGTGGACAGGCCGAGCGCCGCTGCCTCCGCCCACCAGTCGCCGCCGAGCGCCCCGAGCCAGCTGTGCGCGATCCCGGCCGCGACCGCGCCCACCAGGGCGGACGCCCCGAGCAGCGCGAGCACGGCCCGGACGCCGCGCAGTCCCAGCAGGGTGACCACCGCACCCGCCGCGATGCCGGCCAGGGCGAGCGGCAGTACGGCGGCGTTCAGCACCGCGCCGCGTGGATCACTGGCGGGGGTGGGTACGACGTCGACCGTCTCGACCTGTGCGCCCCCGGCGGCGGCCTGCTGTGCCACGGCCTGCTGGAGGAACTGTGCGACAGTCGGTCCGGCCGCGGACGCGGTGAGCAGCTCGGGCCCCTGCGGCGTGACCACGACGGCGCCGTAGACGCTGCGGTCCTGGATGGCGTCCCGGGCGGCGGCCTCGTCGGCGTAGCGGTGGATCTCGAAGGCGCCCTCGTGCCGCTCCAGCTGCCGCTCCACCTGAGCCGCCGCGGCGGGTGATCCGGCCACGCCCAGCGGCAGGTCGCGGGGTGCTGTACGGGAGGCCGGCCAGGCGAAGGCCCACAAAGCGAGGGCCGCTAGGACGGGCACGAGGACGACGACCGCGATCAGTCGGCGGTTGCGGGCAGGCATGAGGGTCTCCTGAAGGGAGCGGAACCGGAGCGGGAGCTGAGCTAGAGCTGAGCTGAAGCGCTAAAAAGAAGGATCGTTCGTTTTGCTCTGCTCTCACCGTGCTCCGCTCGCGGTGGCTTGTCAAGAAGGAATATTCGTTTTACGTTGGGGATCATGGCCCGCGTGTCCCAGGAACATCTCGACGCCCGCCGCCGCCAGATCCTCGACGGCGCCGCGCTCTGCTTCGCCCGCAACGGCTTTCACGCCACGTCCATGCAGGACGTGCTGAAGGAGGTCGACCTTTCGGCGGGTGCGGTGTACCGCTACTTCAGCGGCAAGGAGGAACTGATCGGAGCGATCGTCGCCGAGGTGCTCGGGTCGGTCCGCGGAGCCTTCGAGGAAGCGGCCCGGCAGAGTCCGCCCCCGCCGCCCGACGAACTCGTCGCCTCCGTCCTCGGTAAGACGCTCGCCGCTCGCGAGTCCCTGGTCGTCGACGGCCGGCCCGCCTTTCCGCGGCTCGTCATCCAGGTCTGGACGGAGACGCTGCGCAACGAGGAGCTCGCGGCCCTTCTGCGGGAGGGCTACGGCTCGGTCCACGCGGCCTGGGGGAGGATCGTCGAGGGCTACCAGGAGGCCGGGATGATGCGGGCGGACGTGGCGCCGGACGATGTGGCCCGCACGATGATCGCCGCCGTGCTCGGGTTCATCGCACAGCAGTCCCTCGTCGGGCCGGCCCCGGTCGAGATCCTCCGGGACGGTCTGCGGGCACTGATGAGCATGCGGGACGAGGACGCGGCAATTGGTGGATCACAGCTCGGTTAACGTGCTCGAAACGCGGTCCAATTAGCCTGCCGCTCCACGCCACCTGGCACTTTGCCCCGTGGCCGCGGCAACCGGGCCCCGCACGGTCCGGAGCGAGGACTGTGAGGTGGGACGTGCAACTGACCCCGCACGAGCAAGAGAGGCTGCTGATCCACGTGGCGGCCGACGTGGCCGAGAAGCGCCGGGCCCGCGGGCTGAAGCTCAACCACCCCGAGGCGGTCGCCCTCATCACGTCGCACATCCTCGAAGGTGCCCGCGACGGCCGTACCGTCGCCGAACTCATGTCCTCCGGACGCAAACTGCTCACCAGGGACGACGTCATGGAAGGCGTCCCGGAGATGATCCACGACGTCCAGGTCGAGGCCACCTTCCCGGACGGCACCAAGCTCGTCACCGTCCACGAGCCCATCGTCTGAGAGAGGTCTCGATGATTCCCGGAGAGATCCTCTTCGCCGACGACCCGATTGCGTACAACGAGGGCCGCGAGGTCACCCGGCTCACCGTCCTCAACGCCGCCGACCGCCCAGTCCAGGTCGGCTCCCACTACCACTTCGCCGAGGCCAACCCCGGTCTGGAGTTCGACCGCGCCGCCGCGCGCGGCAAGCGGCTGAACGTCGCCGCCGGCACGGCCGTGCGCTTCGAACCCGGGATCCCCGTCGACGTCGAACTCGTTCCGCTGACCGGCGCCCGCGTCGTGCCCGGTCTGCGCGGGGAGACCGGAGGTGCCCTCGATGCCTGAGATCTCGCGTGCCGCGTACGCCGACCTGTTCGGCCCGACGACCGGCGACCGGATCCGGCTCGCCGACACCGATCTGCTGGTCGAGATCGAGGAGGATCGTTCGGGCGGACCCGGGCTCGCCGGTGACGAGGCCGTGTTCGGCGGCGGCAAGGTCATCCGCGAGTCGATGGGCCAGGCCCGTGCCACCCGTGCGGAGGGCACGCCGGACACCGTCATCACCGGCGCGGTGATCATCGACCACTGGGGCATCGTCAAGGCCGACGTCGGCATCCGCGACGGGCGGATCACCGGGATCGGCAAGGCCGGCAACCCCGACACCATGGACGGCGTCCACCCGGACCTGGTCATCGGCCCCGAGACCGAGATCATCGCCGGTAACGGGCGAATCCTCACGGCGGGCGCGATCGACGCCCACGTGCACTTCATCTGCCCGCAGATCGCCGACGAGGCGCTGTCCTCGGGCGTCACCACCCTCGTCGGCGGCGGTACGGGCCCGGCCGAGGGCTCCAAGGCCACCACCGTGACCCCCGGGCCCTGGCATCTCGCGCGGATGCTGGAGGCCATGGAGGCCTATCCGCTCAACATCGGCCTGCTCGGCAAGGGCAACACCGTCTCCCACGAGGCGATGCTGTCGCAGATCCGGGGCGGCGCGCTCGGGCTGAAGCTGCACGAGGACTGGGGCTCGACCCCGGCCGTCATCGACGCCTCGCTGACCGTCGCCGGACAGACCGGCATCCAGGTCGCCATCCACACGGACACGCTCAACGAGGCCGGGTTCGTCGGCGACACGCTCGCCGCGATCGCCGGGCGGGGCATCCACGCGTACCACACCGAGGGCGCCGGCGGCGGGCACGCGCCGGACATCATGACCGTGGTCTCCGAGCCGCACGTGCTGCCGAGCTCCACGAACCCGACCCGGCCGTTCACCGTCAACACCGCCGAGGAACACCTCGACATGCTGATGGTGTGCCATCACCTCAACCCGGCCGTGCCGGAGGACCTGGCCTTCGCCGAGTCCCGCATCCGGCCGTCCACGATCGGCGCCGAGGACGTGCTGCACGACCTGGGCGCGATCTCGATCATCTCCTCCGACGCGCAGGCCATGGGGCGCGTGGGCGAGGTCATCATGCGGACCTGGCAGACCGCCCACGTGATGAAGCGGCGCCGGGGCGCGCTGCCCGGGGACGGCCGCGCCGACAACCGCCGGGCGCGCCGGTACGTCGCCAAGTACACGATCAACCCGGCACTCGCCCAGGGCCTGGCCCGGGAGATCGGCTCCGTCGAGAGCGGCAAGCTGGCCGACCTGGTGCTGTGGGAGCCGGCGTTCTTCGGCGTCAAGCCGCAGCTGGTCCTCAAGGGCGGGCAGATCGCCTACGCGCAGATGGGCGACGCCAACGCCTCGATCCCCACGCCACAGCCGGTCCTGCCGCGCCCGATGTTCGGGGCGATCGGGCGGGCACCCGCCGCGAACTCCCTCAACTTCGTCGCCCCCCTGGCCGTCGAGGACGGGCTGCCGGAGCGGCTCGGCCTCGGGAAGCGGTTCGTGGCGATCGAGTCGACGCGCGGGGTGACCAAGGCCGACATGCGGGAGAACGACGCCCGGCCCGAGGTACGGGTCGACCCCGACAGCTTCGCCGTGCACATCGACGGGGAGCTGGTCGAGGCGGCGCCGGCGGCCGAACTGCCCATGGCCCAGCGGTACTTCCTGTTCTGAGGACGTCCTGATGTCACGTGCGGCACTTCTCGTCCTGGCCGACGGCCGCTTTCCCGCCGGCGGCCACGCCCACTCCGGCGGCGCGGAGGCGGCGGTCAAGGCCGGGCGGATCAGCGGGGCGGCGAGCCTGGCGGACTTCTGCCGGGGTCGGCTGCACACGGCCGGCTCGGTGGCGGCGGCCCTCGCGGCGGCCGCCGCGCTGGGGATCGACCCCGTCGCGCTGGACCGCGCCGCGGACGCCCGTACGCCCTCGCCCGCGCTGCGCGTCGCCGCGCGCAAGCTGGGGCGGCAGCTGATGCGCGCCGCCCGGGCGACCTGGCCGTCCGCCGAACTGGACGCGCTGGCCATGGAGTTCCCCAAGGGGGCCCACCAGCCGGTGGTGCTCGGGCTGGCGGCGCGGGCGGCCGGTCTCGGGCCGGTCGACGCGGCGTACTGCGCGGCGTACGAGAGCGTCAGCGGGCCGGCCACGGCGACGGTGCGGTTGCTGAGTCTGGATCCCTTCGACGCGACGGGGGTGCTGGCCCGGCTGGCACCGGAGGCGGACCGCGTCGTGGACCGCGCGGTGGAAGCGGCGCGGAGGGTGGTCGACGAGGGCGTCGACGCGTTGCCTGCGGGGTCGGCGCCGCTGCTGGAGATCGGGGCGGAGATACACGCGGGCTGGCCCGTGCGGCTGTTCGCCTCCTAGGCAGAACCTCCGCCCACCACTTGAATCAGTCGGACAAGAACGCAGGAGCCGCCCCATGCACCTCGACCACACACACGACGGCCCCGGCGCCGTGAGCGCCGACGCCCTCCGGCCCGACGGCGGCCGCAGGGCCCTGCGCATCGGACTCGGCGGGCCCGTCGGATCCGGGAAGACCGCCACCGTCGCCGCGCTGTGCCGCGCGTTGCGGGACGAGCTGTCCCTCGCGGTCGTCACCAACGACATCTACACCCGCGAGGACGCCGAGTTCCTGCTCCGCGAGGCCGTGCTGCCGCCCGAGCGGATCACGGCGGTGGAGACGGGAGCCTGCCCGCACACCGCGATCCGGGACGACATCTCCGCGAACCTGGAAGCGGTGGAGGACCTGGAGGACGCCGTCGGGCCGCTGGACCTGGTCCTCGTGGAGTCCGGTGGGGACAACCTCACCGCGACCTTCTCCAAGGGGCTCGTCGACGCGCAGATCTTCGTGATCGACGTGGCGGGAGGCGACGACATTCCGCGCAAGGGCGGTCCGGGCGTGACCACCGCCGACCTGCTCGTCGTCAACAAGACCGACCTCGCCCCGTACGTCGGCTCCGACCTCGCGCGGATGGCGGCCGACGCCAAGGCGCAGCGGGCCGAGCTGCCGGTCGTCTTCCAGTCCTTGCGGAGCGAGCCCGGGGTGACGGATGTCGCCGCCTGGGTGCGTGCGCAGCTCGCCGCGTGGGCGGCACGAGCGTGAACAGCTCCGGCGTGCGGTCCGTCGCGACGATCGTCGCCCGGGACGACGGCCGGGGCGGGACGGCCCTGCCCGTGCTGGAGAGCGACGGACCGCTGGCGCTGCGGCGCACCCGGGGGAGCGGTGCCGAGGCACGGGTCATGCTGGTCGGGGCGATGAGCGGGCCGCTCGGCGGCGACCACTTCACCGTGCGGGCCCGGGTGGAGGAGGGAGCTCGGCTGTCCGTCGGCTCGGCCGCCGCCACCATCGCCCTGCCGGGGCAGACCAAGGGAGAGGCCCGTTACGACGTCCGGCTCGACGTCGCCGACCGGGCCGAACTGCACTGGCTGCCCGAGCAGTTGATCTCCGTCCAGGGCAGCGACCTGTATGTCACGACCCGCATCGAGCTCGCCGCGACCGCCCGGCTGGTGCTGCGCGAGGAGCAGGTGCTCGGGCGGGCGGGTGAGGAACCCGGGCGGCTGACGAGCCGGCTGACCGTACGGGTCGCCGGGCAGGCCGTGCTCGACCAGGAGCTCGCCTGCGGGCCCGGCGCGCCGGGCGGCTGGGACGGTCCCGCGGTCCTCGCGGGTCACCGGGCGGTCGGGCAACTGATCGTCGTACGACCGGAGTTCGCCGCCGAGCCGGTGCCGGCCAGGGCACTCGGGGAAGGGGCCTCGGTCGTCCCGCTCGCCGGTCCCGCCGCCCTGGTGACCGCCGTGGCGCCGGACGCGCTGCGGCTGCGACGGCTGCTCGACGAGGCACTGGCCTCACTCGTGCGGATGTAGACATCCGCTCACGCCCCGAACCAGGCGTCCTCCGCCGCGTAGTCGAACAGGTCCGGGTAGATCCGTGCGAGAGTCGGGAACGCCTCCCGCCAGTCCTGCCCGGACAGCCGGCGGGTGAGCCAGTCGACCGTCTCCGGCAGGCTCTCGGGGTAGAACACGACCGGCCGGTAGCCCAACTCCCGTTCCGCGGCGGACATGTCGAAGACCACCGGCAGCTCCACCGACCAGGGCGAGCTGCCCACGGACGGCGAGGGTGCGGCCCCGTCCACGAGGACGGTCTCCGTCTCCACCCCCATCACCGCGTCCACCGCCGACCCGATCTCGGCCACCGTCAGAGGCTGCGGATCACAGGCGTTGAGCACCCGGGATCCGGGCCGGGCGGCCGCCAGCCGGATCAGTTCGGCGATGTTGCGGGCAGCCGACGTGTGGAAGAGGCTCTCACCCCGGTGGGCGAGCACCCTCCTGCGCCGGCCGTCGAGGTTGCGTTTCACGAAGTACAGCTCGCGGGGGAGCGGGCTGTGGGGACCGTGGATCGCGCCCGCGCGCAGCAGGGTCGTGGGCAACCGGTCGCCCGCCGCGATGAGTTCCCTCTCCAGGGCGGCCTTGCCGGTGCTGTACGTGGCGTCCCCCGGCGGGACCGTCGGCTGGTCCTCCCGTACGGGCACGGGGTACTGCGGGAAGCCGCCCGGCTCGCTCATCGTGTCGAAGCCGCGGCCCGTGCCGTCCCCGTACACCGACACCGTCGACATGACCACGGCCGAGCCGACGCGGTCGGCCAGTCCGGTCAACTGCCGCGCGTGCCCGGCCCCGTAGGCGACGATGTCGACCACGAGGTCGCAGCCGTCACCGATCAGCTCGCCGAGGGCCGCGTCGTCCTCGCGGTCCAGCCGCCGCGTCACTACCTCGCCGGGCCAGCTCTCGTCCCGGGTTCCGCGGCGCGACGCGGCCGTCACCTCCCAGCCGTCCCGCGCCAGCGCCTCCACCGCGGGCCGTCCGATCTGCCCGCCGGCCCCGATCACCACAGCACGTCTCATGCTGCGACCGTAGAGGGGCGAGGCGGCCGGGGAGACGGCTTCTGCCGACAGCAGAGCCTCAAGTGAGCGGCAGGCGCGGGAACTTCCGCTCCTTCGCGGCGGCGGCGGCCTCCTCGGCCTTCACGACGGCCGCGTACTGGTCGACGTACTCCTGCTCGGACAGGGAGAGGATCGCGTACATGATCTCGTCGGTGACGGCGCGCAGGATGGCCTTCTCGTTCTCCATGCCCTCGTAGCGGGAGAAGTCGAGGGGCTTGCCGAAGCGGATCACGACGGGGTGGACGTTGGGGATGACCTTGCCGGGCGGCTGGGCCTCGAAGGTGCCGATCATCGCGCAGGGGATGACCGGGACACCGGCCTTGAGGGCCATGACCGCGACGCCCACCTTGCCCTTGTAGAGCCGGCCGTCGTGCGAGCGCGTGCCCTCCGGGTAGATGCCGAGCAACTCGTCCTTGCTCAGCACACCGAGGCCCTCGCGGATCGCGGCCTGCCCGGCGTCCTTGCCGGAGCGGTCGACGGGGATCTGCCCGGCGCTGCGGAAGAACGACGCCGTCAGCCGGCCCTTGATGCCCGGGCCCGTGAAGTACTCGGCCTTCGCCAGGAAGGTGATGCGCCGCTTGAGGACGGCGGGCATCAGGAAGTGGTCCGAGAACGACAGGTGATTGCCGGCGATGATGGCGGCGCCCTCCGCCGGAACGTGCTCCAGGCCTTCTATCCGAGGCCGGAAGACCAGCCTCAGCAGCGGCCCGAGCAGCACGTATTTCAGCAGGTAGTAGAACAAAGCGGGCGCTCCTCGACTCTTGCGGTGGACTCAACCGCCGCGTTCCAGCAGGTCAACCGGCATGTCGTGGGGTGCCAGTGTAGGTGCAGGCATGGCCACCGGGCACCTCGTGGGACGGGACCGCGCGGATCCTTCACCGATTGACTGACGGTCAGTCAGGGAGGTGCATCCGATGGTGCTCATGCGGCTGGGGAGGACCGCGGGACCAGCGTGCTGCTCCACCCGGGTGACCGGCAAGCCGAACGGGTGGCCTGGCGGGATTCGAAGGGTGCCTGGCCAACCGCTGGCTCTTGCGGCCTTCCCGAGTAGTCTGCGAAACATGCGGATCTCTGTTTCCTCGGACATGGACGAGCCCGTCGCCCGCTCCCTCGTGGCCGCGCTGCGCGACCGAGGGCACGAGGTGCGCCCGTACGGCGCACTGCGTCCCGGGGACGACCCCCAGTGGGCGGTGTGCTCCGAGGCCGCGGCCCGCGAGGTCGCCGACGGGACGGCCGACCAGGCCGTGGTGTGCTGCTGGACCGGCACGGGCGCCTCGATCGCCGCGAACAAGGTGCCGGGCGTCCGGGCCGCCCTGTGCACGGACGCCTACACGGCCGACGGGGCGCGCCGCTGGAACGACGCCAACGTCCTCGCGCTCAGCCTGCGGCTCACGTCCGAGCCGCTGCTGAAGGAGATCCTCGACGCGTGGTTCGCCGGCGAGCCCAGCGCGGACGCCGAGGACCGGCAGAACGTGGACCGGGTCAGGCTGCTCGACCACGGCAACACCCGCCGATAGGTCACCGTCACAGCCGCACGACGATCAGCGCGGTGTCGTCGGTGGCGCCGCCGGGCGGCAGCAGTTCCAGCAGGACCGTGTCGGCGAGGGTCTCGGGATCCTGGTCCCGGTTCCGGTCCAGCGCGTCCGCCAGACGGGCCAGGCCGGTGTCGATGTCCTCGCCGCGACGCTCGACCAGGCCGTCGGTGTAGAGCACCAGAGTGGCGCCCGGAGTGAAGGTCGTCTGGGCCTGCGGTCGCGGAATCGGGTCGGGGCGGGCGTCGAGCGGCGTGTCGGTGGCGCCGTCGAGGAACTCGGCGCGGCCGTCGGGATGGACCAGCACGGGCGGCAGATGGCCGGCGCTGCTGTAGGTGATGGTGTGCCGGGTGAAGTCGATGAAGGTCGTCACGGCGGTCGCCGACTCGGCGCCGTCGACCACGTGGGCGTAGCGCCCCAGTACGTCCAGGGCCTGGGCCGGGCCCTCGGCGACCCGGGAGGCCGCGCTGAGCGCGCTGCGCAGCTGGCCCATGACACCGGCGGCCCCCAGCCCGTGCCCGACCACGTCGCCCACGGACACGCCGACGCGGTGGCCGTCGACCAGGTCGACCAGGTCGTACCAGTCCCCGCACACGTTGAGCGCGCCCACGGCGGGCCGGTACCGGACGGCGGCCCGGTGATGGGGGCTGACCTGACGGCGGTCGGGCAGCATCGCCTCCTGGAGGGCCAGCGCCACCTCGCGCTCCCGGGAGTGAGCCTGACGCAGCCGCTCGTTGAGTTCCTGGAGCTCACGGGCGCGGGTGTACAGCTCGGCCTCCAGGACCCTGGACCGGCTGCCCCGGCCCCCTCCCGAGCGGCCCCGGGCCCGGATCAGCTCCGTGACCTCCTCGACACGGTGCAGGATCAGCGCCACCTTGCCGTCGGGGCCGAGCAGCGGCGCGTTCACCGGACTCCAGTAGCGCTCCTGCCATTCCCCGGGCCGCCCGGGATCCTCGACGTCGTAACGCTGGAGGGCCATGGCGTCGCGCTCCCCGGTCGCCAGGACCCGGTACAGCGAGGCCTCCAGATTGCGCATGCCCGTCGAGGCGGGGTCGTTCGGGTTGTCGGGGAAGACGTCGAACAGGTAGCGCCCGACCAGCTGCTCGCGGGAACGCCCGGACACCCGGACGAACTCGTCGTTGACGTCCGCGTACACCAGCCCGGGCGTCAGCAGCGCCACCATGCCGGGCAGGGTCCGGAACACCGCCGTGTAGTCGATCGCCGAATCCGTCATGGCCGCCGCCTTACCACTGCCGGGATCAGACCAGTTTCCCACGGTATGGGGGAACCGGCCCCGGGCTTCACTCCAGGAGCGCCGCCACGGGCAGCTCGGCGAGCTCCGTCAGGGACTGCTCCGCCCAGATGATCTTCCCGTCGGGGACGAACCGCGTGCCCCACCGCTGGGTCAGCTGGGAGACCAGCAGCAGACCGCGCCCGCCCTCGTCCGTCGTACGGGGATGGCGCAGATGGGGCGCGGTGGCGCCGCTGTCCAGGACCTCGCAGACCAGGGCGCGCTCCCGGACCAGACGGAGCCGGATGGGCCCGGTGGCGTGCCGTATGGCGTTGGTGACCAGCTCGCTCACCACCAGTTCCGTCGTGAACGCCAGTTCGTCCAGCCCCCAGTGGGACAGCTGCCGGGTGGCCGTACGCCGGGCGTCGGCGACGAGGGCCGGGTCGGGGTCCAGGTCCCAGGCCGCGACCTGCTCGGTGCCGAGGCGTTTCGTACGGGCCATCAGCAGGGCCACGTCGTCGTACGGGCGCGCCGGGACCAGTGCGTCGACGACGTTCCGGCAGCGCGCGTCCAGCGGGCCCGCCCCTTCCAGTGCCCGGCGCAGGCGTTCCCGGCCGGCGTCGACGGCCCAGGTCTCTCCCCGGGCCAGCAGCCCGTCGGTGTGCAGGGCGAGGGTGCTGCCCTCCGCGAGGGACAGCTCGACCGCCTCGAAGGGCGGACCGCCCACGCCGAGCGGCGGTCCCTGCGGAAGATCGACGAACGTGACCGAGCCGTCGGGCAGCACCACGGCCGGTGCGGGATGCCCCGCGGCGGCCATCGAGCACCCGCCGTCGACCGGGTCGTAGACGACGTACAGGCACCCGGCGCCCACGCACTGCGTGCCCGCGGAGCCCGCCGCGCCCGGTTCGGCGCCTTCTTCCCGGGCCGATCGCCCCACCAGGTCGTCGAGGTGCCCCAGCACTTCCTCGGGCGGCAGATCCTGAGCGGCCAGCGTCCGTACGGCCGTCCGCAACTGCCCCATGGCCGCGGCGGCGTCGATGCCGTGCCCGGGCACCTCGCCCACGACGAGCGCGACGCGCGCCCCGGACAGCGGGATGAGGTCGTACCAGTCGCCGCCCAGGCCGGTCAGCTCGTCGGCCGGCCGGTAGCACGCGGCCGCCTCGACCGCGTCCTGCTCGGGGAGCCGGTGGGGGAGCAGGCTGCGCTGGAGGACGAGCGCGGCGTCGCGTTCGCGCGTGTAGCGCCGGGCGTTGTCCACGCAGACGGCCGCGCGGGAGACGAGATCCTCGGCCAGCCGCAGGTCCTCCTCGTCGAAGGGCTCGCGGCCGTGGCGCCGGAAGAAGGTGGTGATGCCCAGGGTGGTGCCGCGCGCCCGGACCGGCACGATCATCACGCTGTGCAGGCCCAGCTCCGAGAACGTGGACCGCCGGCCGCTCCGTTCGTCCGTGACCCACACCCGGTCCAGCGGATCCAGCCGCTCCGCGTGCCAGGGCCGTCCCGTGGTCAGGCAGCGGATCGGGGGCGCCTCGGCCGGGTACGTCGCGACCTCGCCGATCCCGACGACGGCCTCCGGGACGCCCTCCTCCGTGGACCGCTGGCCCGCCCGGCGCAGCGCCACCTGATCGGTGTCCACGAGCGGCCCGGGCGTCAGCTCGGCGCCCCGCAGCACCGTCTCCAGCAGGTCCACGGTGACGAGGTCGGCCAGTCCCGGCACGGCCACGTCGGCCAGTTCCTGCGCGGTGCGCTTGAGGTCCAGGCTGCGGCCGATGCTCTCGTTGGCGCGGTCCAGGAGCGCCAGCCGCTGCCGGGCGCGGTGCCGCTCGGTGATGTCGACGACCGTGTAGTACACGCCCATCGGGCGGCCCCGGTCGTCCTCGAGCCGGGTGAACGACAGCATGTGCGCGGTCTCGCGCAGGGGGGCCGACACCACATGGCCTACGTGCTCGTACCCGACCACGGGCTCGCCGGTCTCCAGCACGTGCCGCATCTGCGCCTCGACCGCCTGGGCGTCCAGGCCCGGCTGGACGTCCGCGAAGCGCAGGCCGAGCCGCCGGGCCGGCGGTCCTCCGCCGAACTGCTCCAGGGCGGCGTTCGACCACACGAATCGCAGGTCCGTGTCCACGATGGCGATACCGACCGGGGCGTCGGACACCATCCGTTCCAGCTCCGTGCGGCTCATGTCCCAGCCGGGTGCGTCGGCCAGCTCCGACAGCAGCGCCAGCCAGCGCGCGCCGCCGTGCGCCTCCTCGGCCGGGGTGATCCGGGCCGCGACTCTCACGGGCTGCCCGTCCCGGCGGCGGGCCGTCAGCAGCCCCGTCCAGCCGCCGTCCCTGCGGCACCGCTCGACCAGGTCCGGCACGCGCTGCGCGTCCTCGGCCGTCAGCAGGTCCGCCAGCTTCCTGCCGACCGCCTCGGCGGCCGGGTACGCCAGCAGCCGCCCGGCCTCACCGGTCCAGCCCGTCACCACGCCCTGAGGATCGAGCAACAGGGGCGCGGCGTCGGCCACGTCGAACCGCTGCCGGGCAACGCCGTACTCCTCGTGTTCGCCCACGGCCGACCTCTCTGTCGCTGAGAGTGGTCTACCACCTCTTGCCTCAATCTTCACCCTTCCGGCATGTGGGGGCGGCTTGTGCGGGGCCGGCCGGGGCGGCTCGGGGCGTGCAGGGTGCCCATCAGGCCGACGGCCTGCGGCGTCGTCGCCCGCTGTCCGGCGGCGCCTCAGACACCCTGCCCTGCCGGGCGACCTCGGCAACCCGCCCGACCGCCGGGCGGGTTTCGGCGTCGCCCCCTGCCAGGCCGCCTCCGATCTCGTCCGACCGCCGGGCGGGTTTGGGCGTTGCCCTGTGGCGGGCTGCCTTCGACCTCGCCCCACCGCCAGGCTGCCTCCGACCTCGACGCTCCGCGAGGCCGCCCTCCCCAGCAGCCCCCAGCCGGCGGCCTCCGCCGCAGCCCGCCCGCGCCTCTTACCGCAGCACCTTCTCCAGCGACCTGAGTGCCCCCTCCAGTTCCTCGGCCGTGATGGTGAGCGGTGGGGCCAGGCGGATCGTGGAGCCGTGGGTGTCCTTGGCCAGGATTCCCTCACGCATGAGGCGCTCGCTGATCTCGCGGCCCGTGCCGAGCGCGGGGTCGATGTCGACGCCCGCCCACAGACCCCGCGAGCGGAAGCCGACGACGCCCTTGCCGACCAGGCCGGTCAGGCCGTCCCGCAGGACCGCGCCCAGCTCGGTCGCGCGGCGCTGGAAGTCGCCCGTCTCCAGCAGCTCGACCACCGCCGTGCCGACCGCGGCCGCCAGCGGGTTGCCGCCGAAGGTCGACCCGTGCTCCCCGGGGTGCAGCACCCCGAGCACCTCCCGGCGCCCGACCACCGCGGACACCGGCACGATGCCGCCGCCCAGCGCCTTGCCCAGCAGCACCACGTCCGGCACGACCGACTCGTGCTCGACCGCCAGCGTGCCGCCCGTACGGCCGAGCCCGGACTGGATCTCGTCCGCGACGAACAGACACCCCTTGCGGCGGGTCAGCTCGCGCACGCCGGCCAGGTAGCCGTCGTCCGGAATGATCACCCCCGCCTCGCCCTGGATCGGCTCGATCAGCACGGCCGCCGTCGTCTCGTCGACCGCCGCTTCCAGCGCGGCCAGGTCGTTGTACGGCACGATCCGGAAGCCCGGCGTGAAGGGGCCGAACCCCTGCCGCGCCGTCTCGTCCGTGGAGAAGCTGACGATCGTCGTCGTACGGCCGTGGAAGTTGTCCGCCGCGACCACGATCGTCGCCCGGTCGGCCGGGACGCCCTTGACGTCGTACGCCCACTTGCGGGCCACCTTCACCCCGCTCTCCACCGCCTCCGCACCGGTGTTCATGGGCAGCACCATGTCCATACCGGTCAGCGCCGCCAGCCGCTCCGCGAACTCGGCGAGCCGGTCGTTGTGGAAGGCGCGGGACGTGAGGGTCAGCCGGTCGAGCTGGCGGTGGGCGGCCTCGATCAGCGCCGGGTGCCGGTGGCCGAAGTTCAGCGCCGAGTAGCCGGCCAGCATGTCCAGGTAGCGCCGCCCCTCCACGTCCTCCACCCAGGTCCCCTCGGCACGGGCGACGACCACGGGCAGCGGATGGTAGTTGTGCGCGAGGACCGGCTCCTCCGCGCGGATGAGCTCCTGAGAGCCACGGGTACGGACGGGTGCGGTCATGAGCGGATCTCCCGGATCTCCTGGGTGCAGCACTTGATGCCGCCACCGGCCTTCTGGAACTCGGACAGGTCGACGGGGACGGGGACGTAGCCACGGCCGGCGAGCCGGCGGGCCAGGCCCGTCGCCCCCGGTGAGATGAACACGTGCCGCCCGTCGGAGACGGAGTTGAGCCCGAACGCCATCGCGTCCTCGCGGGTGGCGAGCACCGCGTCCGGGTACAGCCGGGACAGCACCTCGCGGCTGCCCGGCGAGAACGCCTCGGGGTAGTAGGCGATGGTGTCGTCGTCGAGGACGAACAGCGCCGTGTCCAGGTGGTAGAAGTACGGGTCCACCAGCGTCAGACTGATCACCGGCATCCCGAAGTACTCCTGCGCCTCGCTGTGGGCCTCACGGGTGGTACGGAAGCCCGTTCCGGCCAGGATCCAGCGGCCGGCCGGCACCAGGTCGCCCTCGCCCTCGCACACCGACTCGGGGTGGTACACCTCGTAGCCCTCCGCCTTGAACCACGCCTCGTACGGCACGGACTCGGGACGGCGCTCGGGCGCGTGGAAGAGGGAGCCGAAGACGCGGCCGTCGACGACGACCGCCGCGTTCGCGGCGAAGACCATGTCGGGCAGACCGGGCACGGGTTTCACAGTGTCCACGGTATGGCCGTGGGCACGGTAGGCGTCGACCAGCGCCTGCCACTGGTCCAGCGCGCGGATGACGTCGACGGGTTCGCCGGGACGCATCCACGGGTTGATCGCGTACTGCACGGCGAAGTGTCTGGGCTCGCAGACGAGGTAGCGCCGCCGGCGCGGCACACGGGAGTCGGGCACAGAGGGGTCCCTCCGCTTCCTCACGGTGTGTGACTGAGGGTTGACACAACGGTAGGAACTGGCGGAGGTGGCCGACAAGGAACAAAGGTTGCGCGTCCACGCAGGAACGCTGCGTCTTGACGCCGGTCAGCGCACGCCTGCTGCGCCGCCCGGGGACTCCTCCGGCGCGGGCTGGCTGGCACCCGCCTCCGGACTCTCCGGAAGCAGATGGGACAGCACCATCACGCTGATCGTCTTCCGGATGAAAGGCTCCTGGCGGATCCGCTCCAGCACCTCCTCGAAGTGCTCCACGTCCCGCGCCCGCACGTGCAGCAGCGCGTCCGCACCGCCCGTCACGGTCATCGCCGCGGTGATCTCCGGGTAGTCGCGCACGACCTCCGCCAGCCGCCGCGGCGGGGCCGCGCCCTCGCAGTACACCTCGACATAGGCCTCGGTGCGCCAGCCCAGCGCCGACGGCTTCACCGTGGCCGTGAACCCGGTGATCACGCCCGTCTCCCGGAGCCGGTCGACCCGCCTCTTGACCGCCGTGGCCGACAGCCCGATCGCCGTGCCGATCTCGGCGAAGGACGTCCGGGCGTTCGCCATCAGCGCGGTGATGATCTTCCGGTCGAGTTCGTCGAACGGCGTGGACCTGCTGTTCATGCGGGCACTGTATCCACCGGCACCCCGGCCCGCGCCCGGCCCGGCACGGCCGCCTCCTCCCGCGCGGACGTCCACCCCCGACACATGTCAAGACCCGCGAATCGCCCCTACACTCCGGATTCATGCTGCGTGCCCTGGCTGTCGACGACGAACGCCCCTCGCTGGAGGAACTGCTCTACCTGCTGCACGCGGACCCCCGCGTCGGCAGCGCGGAGGGCGCCGGCGACGCGACCGAGGCGCTGCGCCGCATCAACCGCGCCCTGGAATCCGGCCCGGGCGGGCCCGAGGCGATCGACGTCGTCTTCCTCGACATCCAGATGCCCGGCCTCGACGGGCTCGACCTGGCCCGGCTGCTCACCGGGTTCGCCCGGCCGCCGCTCGTCGTGTTCGTCACCGCCCACGAGGACTTCGCCGTCCAGGCCTTCGACCTCAAGGCCGTCGACTACGTCCTCAAGCCCGTCCGCAAGGAACGGCTGGCCGAGGCCGTACGGCGCGCGGCCGAGCTGCGCGGCACCGCGCCCCGCATACCCGTGAGCGAGCCGGACCCCGACCACATACCCGTCGAGCTCGGGGGCGTGACCCGCTTCGTGGCCGTCGACGACATCACCCACGTCGAGGCCCAGGGCGACTACGCCCGCCTGCACACCGACAAGGGCAGCCACCTGGTCCGCATCCCGCTGTCCACCCTGGAGGAGCGCTGGCGCTCCCGCGGCTTCGTCCGCATCCACCGCCGCCACCTCGTCGCCCTGCGCCACATCGGCGAACTCCGCCTCGACGCGGGCACCGTCAGCGTCATCGTCGGCTCCGAGGAGCTCCAGGTCAGCCGGCGCCACACGCGCGAACTGCGCGACCTGCTCATGAGGAGGCCGTGACGGTGCCCCAGGACCACACCGAGCGCCGCGTCGTCGTCACCGGCCCGCCCCGCCAGGCCGGCCGGGCCACCTCCGGCTACTACCGCCCGCGCACCGAGATCGACGAACAGACCACCCTCGGTCACACCTACGTCCGCTCCCTGATGCGCACCCAGCTGCGCGCCGCCCTCACGGTCTTCGCGATCCTCGGCCTGCTCGTCGGCCCCCTGCCGCTGCTGTTCGCGGCGATGCCCGACGCCCGCCGCCTGGAGTGGGCCGTCCTCGGCTTCGGCCTCTACGCCCCGCTGGTCCTGCTCGCCCGCTGGTACGTCCGCCGCGCCGAGCGCAACGAGCGCGACTTCGTACGCCTCGTCGAAGACCGATGAACTCCCATTACGCCGTCCCCGCCGTCGCCCTGGTCGTCATCGCGACGGTCCTCGTGGGCGCCTTCGGCCTGCGCATCTCCCGCACCACCTCCGACTTCTACGTCGCCTCCCGCACCGTCGGTCCCCGCCTCAACGCCGCCGCCATCAGCGGCGAGTACCTCTCCGCCGCCTCCTTCCTGGGCATAGCGGGCCTCGTCCTGGTCCAGGGCCCCGACATGCTCTGGTACCCGGTCGGCTACACCGCCGGCTATCTGGTCCTGCTCCTCTTCGTCGCCGCCCCGCTGCGCCGCTCCGGTGCCTACACGCTCCCCGACTTCGCCGAGGCCCGCCTCGCCTCCCAGGCCGTACGGCGGCTGGCCGGTGCCTTCGTCGTCGGCGTGGGCTGGCTGTACCTGCTGCCCCAGCTCCAGGGCGCCGGACTGACCCTGACGGTGCTGACCGGGGCGCCCGACTGGCTCGGCGGAGTGATCGTCGCCGTCGTCGTGACCGCCACCGTCGCCGCCGGCGGCATGCGCAGCATCACCTTCGTCCAGGCCTTCCAGTACTGGCTGAAGCTCACCGCCCTGTTGGTCCCCGCCCTGTTCCTGGTCCTCGCCTGGCAGAGCGACGGAGCCCCCCGCCACGCCTTCGACGAGCCGGCCACCTTCCGTGAGCAGCGCGTCGTCCGCGTCGGCGACAGCATCGACCTGAAACTGGACCGGCCCCTCACCGTCACCGTGACCGGCACCGTGGACGGCCGCACGCACACCGCCACCCGCCTCGACCTGCCCGCCGGCACCCACCGCGTCGAACGAGGCACCCGGCTCACGTTCGCCGAGGGAGCGGCCGTTCCCGAGGCGCAGCGCAGCGGCGGCGGTGACCTGTCGCCCGCACCGGCCGAGAGCGGCGAGGAACGCCCGCTGTACGCCACGTACGGGCTGATCCTCGCCACGTTCCTCGGCACCATGGGCCTGCCGCACGTCGTGGTCCGCTTCTACACCAGCCCGCACGGCGTCGCCGCCCGCCGCACCACCGTCGTGGTCCTCGGCCTGATCGGCGCCTTCTACCTCCTGCCGCCCGTCTACGGCGCCCTCGGCCGCATCTACGCCCCCGAACTCACCCTCACCGGCGACGCGGACGCCGCCGTCCTCCTCCTGCCCGACCGCATCATCGGGGGAGTGGGCGGCGATCTGCTGGGCGCGCTGGTGGCGGGCGGCGCCTTCGCCGCGTTCCTGTCCACCGCTTCGGGGCTCACCATGGCCGTGGCGGGCGTGCTCACCCAGGACGTCCTGCCCGCGCGGGGCGTACGGCACTTCCGGCTCGGGACCGTCCTCGCGATGGCCATGCCCCTGGCGGCGAGCGTCCTGGTCGGTAGCCTCCCGGTCGCCGACGCGGTGGGGCTCGCCTTCGCCGTGTCCGCGTCCTCCTTCTGCCCGCTGCTCGTCCTCGGCATCTGGTGGCGGCGGCTCACCCCGCCCGGCGCGGCCGCCGGCATGCTGGTCGGTGGCGGCTCGGCCCTGCTCGCCGTCGCCGCGACCATGACGGGCTACCCGGGCGAGGGAGCGCTGCACGCCCTGCTCGCCTGGCCCGCGCTCTGGTCGGTGCCGCTCGGCTTCCTCACCATGATCCTGGTGTCCCTGGCCACCCCCGGCCGGGTGCCGCCGGGCACGGCGGCGGTCCTGGCCCGGTTCCACCTGCCCGAGGAACTGCGCACGGAGGTGACGGCATGAGCGGATTCCTGGCCGGCCTGTGTGTCGCCGTACTCCCGGTGCTCGCCCTGGGCGTCTGGCTCGGTCGGCGCACGGCACGGCCCCAGAGCCTCGGCGGCCTGGGCACCCCCGTCGAACACGCCACCTTCGAGACCCTGCACACCGCCACCCTCGCCGCGCCCCCGCTGCGGGCCGGGCTGACGGAGGAGACCGCCCGCAAGTCCGCCCGCAAACTGCGCTCCCTGCTCGGCACCGACGCCCTCTGCCTGACCGACCGCAAACAGGTCCTGGTCTGGGACGGTGACGGAGCCCACCACCGCACCGAGATCATGGAACGTCTCGCCGGCCCTCTGGAGACCGGCCGCGGCGAGGCCTTCCAGCTGACCTGCGACCTCCTCGACTGCCCGGTGCGCTGGGCGGTCGTCGCCCCGCTCACCGTCGACGACCGCGTGCACGGCGCCCTCGTCGCCTGTGCGCCCCGCGAGTCCGCGGTCCTCGTCCGGGCGGCCGGCGAGGTGGCCCGCTGGGTGTCCGTACAACTGGAGCTCGCGGACCTGGACCAGTCCCGCACCCGCCTCATCGAGGCCGAGATCAAGGCGCTGCGGGCCCAGATATCCCCGCACTTCATCTTCAACTCGCTCGCGGTGATCGCCTCGTTCGTCCGCACCGACCCCGAGCGCGCCCGCGAACTGCTCCTGGAATTCGCCGACTTCACCCGCTACTCGTTCCGCCGGCACGGTGACTTCACCACCCTCGCCGACGAACTCCACGCCATCGACCACTACCTGGCGCTCGTGCGGGCACGCTTCGGCGACCGCCTCTCCGTCACCCTCCAGATCGCCCCGGAGGTACTGCCCGTCGCCCTGCCCTTCCTGTGCCTCCAGCCGCTCGTCGAGAACGCCGTCAAGCACGGCCTGGAGGGCAAGACCGACAAGTGCCACATCCAGATCACCGCCCAGGACGCGGGCGCCGAGGCCCTGGTCGTCATCGAGGACGACGGCGCCGGAATGGACCCCGGACTGCTCCGCCGTATCCTCGCCCGCGAGGTCAGCCCCTCGGGCGGCATAGGGCTCTCCAACGTCGACGACCGGCTCCGCCAGGTCTACGGCGACGACCACGGCCTCGTCATCGAGACCGCCAAGGGCGCGGGAATGAAGATCACCGTCCGGCTCCCGAAGTACCAGCCGGGCGTGCATTCGGCCGGACGGCTGATCCCGGAGTGAGCTCTCAGGTGCTCTTCGTGGTGACCACCATCCCGAGGGTGATCAGGCCCAGGACGACCCAGCCGAACCACAGCCAGCCGTTGCTGCCGAGCGCCACCGTGTAGGCCGTCACCAGGACGAGGCCGCCGACGGTGACGACTCCCATGGTCTTCGTCGCGTTCGAACCGTTCGTGGAACCGGGCATCGCAACACCCTCCTCATGGTTCTGTTCCCCCCATGGTGCCCCCGTTCTGCCTCCTGACGGTGCAGACGACGACATGAGTACCGGATTTCCAGGGTCCGTCACTGGTCCAGGAACCGGCTTCGTAGACGGACGGATCGAAGCCGTAGTCGCGCGGCGCCACGTCCCGGGCGCATGCCCCGTCCGACGAGGTCCGTGCCTCGGCGAGCGTCACGTCGCCGCCCAGTCGGGTGAACCCGAGCACCTGCTGGTCGTACCGCCCGCCACACGGCACCAGCCGCGCCTCGCGGTTCGAACGGACGTCCAAGCAGTCGCGCTTCTGCATGGTCGCGGTGTCGGCGAACGCCGTACCGAACCTACGTCGCTCCCCGAGCGGCCCGTACAGCGGCCCGTGCGCGCCGAGGACCAGGCAGGCGGTGCGCCGCCCCGCCGCATCGAACCCGGTGCCACTCGGCACCACGGCGTGGCTGCGGACGTCGGCGAGCCGGTCCCGCAGCTCCCGGGTCCGCTCCTCGCACCGGCCCGGTCCCAGCTTCCGTGCCTCCTCCGCCGAGGCCGCCCCGACGAACGCCACCACCTGCCCGTCGGGCACCTTGTCCCGGCAGGTCGGGTCCAGGGTGAGCCGGGGCGTGCCGGCGAACCGGGTCCCGCCCGGCCAGTCGGCGAGGACACAGTCCCCGTCCGCCAGCGGCTTCCCGAGCCCGACGGCCTCGCCGTACGGTGCCGCCGTCCCGCCACCAGCCCGGTCGGCCAGCGCGTACCAGACGCCGCCGAGCGCCAGGACCAGCCCGAGCCCGCAGGCGGCGACGGCCCGGAGGGCGGGGGAGCGCCGCCGTCGCCGAGCACCGGACGCGGCGACCACGGGCCCGGGGCCCTCCGGTCCGGTCGGCGGCACGGGCGACGTCTCCCACGGTGACGGCGATCCGGGATCGGTCCGGGTCCGCTCGTACGCGTCCGACTGGGGCGTTACGAGCGCCGACAGGCCCGCCTCCGCCTCCTGCGCGGTCATCCGCAGCTCCGGATCCTTGGCGAGCAGCCCGCGCAGCACGGGCTCCAGAGCCCCGGCCCGTGCCGGGGCCAGCGGGTCCTCCATCACCACGGCGGTGAGTGCGGCCAGGTGCGATTCCCGCTCGAAGGGGCCGCGGCCCTCGACGCCGAAGTACAGCGTGCAGCCCAGCGAGAACAGGTCGGCGCCCGGCGTCGGAGCACCGCCGGACGCCCGCTCCGGCGCCAGATACCCCGCCGTGCCGACCAGCGCGGACGCCATCGTGTACCGCGTCTCACCGGCGTCCGGCTGCACGGAGATGCCGTAGTCGGCGAGCAGCACCCGCCCGTACGGAGAACCCGCGCGGTCCGGCGCGAGCAGGATGTTCGCCGGCTTCACGTCCCGGTGCATCACGCCCCGCTCGTGCCCCGAGGTCAGCGCGTCCAGTACGGCGAGACCGACGCGGGCGCACTCGGCCGGGGCGAGCGGTCCGCGCCGGGTCACCAGCTCCCGCAGGTCCACGGCACCGGTCACGTACTCCATGACGATCCACGGCAGCCCCTCGTGCTCCAGCACGTCGTGGACCGTCACCACATGCGGGTGTCCGCGCAGCCCGGCCGCGTGCCGGGCCTCCGCACGGGCCCGGGCGACCCGCGCCTCCCGTTCGTTACCGGCCTCGGCCGGGTCGCGGAACACGATCTCCTTCAGCGCGACCTCGCAGGCGAGTCTCTGGTCGTGGGCGAGCCAGACGTGCCCCATGCCGCCGCTGCCCAGGCGGCGCAGCAGCAGGTAGCGACCGGCGACGATCCGGCCCGCTCCCGACATCGGTGATCCTGAGGGCATCCGGTGACTCCCGGGTTCGGCGGGGGTGCGGTGCTAGACGGTGGCGCTCGGGACGGGCGGGGTGATCGCCGGAGCGGTGGGAACGGGGGCGGTCGTCGCAGGCGTGGTCGTCGCGGGGGCGCTGGACGCGGGCGTGCTGCTCACGGGCGGCGGTGCGCTGCTCACGGGCGGCGCCGCGCTGCTCGTGACCGGTTCACCGGTGGGAGGGGAGCTGGCGGTGGCCGGGGGAGGGGAGCTGGTGACCCGCGGCGGTGAGCCGGTCGCCGTCGGCGGTGCGCTGCTCCTGGGCGCGGCGCTCGACGGAGGCGGCGCGGAGCCGGACGGCGCCTTCGACGGGGGCTGACGAGAAGGCGCGGGCCCGGCACTCGTCGGAGGCGACCCGGTACTCGTCGTAGGCATGGAGCCGGCAGGGGGAGTGGAGGACGCCGAGGGCGATGGTGTCGACGTGCGGCCCTCCGTCCGCGACTCCGCCGTCACGCTCAGCGTCACGTACGCCCCGAACCGCAGCTCGGTGCCCGCGCCCGGGTCGGACGCGACGACCCGCGCACGGTCGGGAGGCGGCTCCTCACCCCGGAAGGCGACCGCCAGCCCCGCATCGGCCAGCCGCCGGCTCGCCTCCCCGAACGTCGCCCCGGCGAGGGGCGGCACGGCCCGCCGCTCCGTCGCGTCGAAGCCCCCGTCGGCCTCACCCGTCGTGCCGACGGGCCGCTCGATGCCCCGGCCGGAGTCCTGGACGTCGACGAGGGTGATGCGCTCCAGCTTCCGGGGAGCGGGCCGTACGACCACCACCTCGGCACGGTCGTAGCCCTGCCACTTCTCGTTGCCGTCCCCGAACGTGACGGATATCCGGCTCGTGTCGCCCTCGAAGGGCCGCAGCGGATTTCCGCACGAACATTTGACCGACGGAAGTCCCTGCTCATCGACGAGAATCGCGATTCCCGCCTGGAGCAAGGCCCGGAAGGGAACAGCCCTTCCCTTTTTGTAGTCGTGGTTCAACGCGAGGGTGTCGTGGCGCAGGAGAACCGGTGTGAGCCGGTCGAGATATCCCGGAATCTCGTCCGTACGCAGATGGAGGGCGGCCGCCCACGCCCGCGCCTTGCGATCGTTGCGCGGCGCGGTGAGGAACCGCTTCAGCCGCTCGACATCACAGATCCCCGGCTGCTCGGTCCCGCCGTACAGCCCCGGCGTATCGCCCTGCTGGAGGCCGCCCGGCACGGCCCGCGACCGCACCTGGGCGTCCCGGCCGAGCCCGCTGTCCTCGGCGAAGAAGGGCGCCAGGGACGGAACTCCCGCGGCGACCGCCTTCACCTCGAACAAGGACCTGCCCGAATCGCACCCCCCGAGAGCGAACAGAAAAGCGACCAGGACAGCGATCCTCCGCATCACCGCTCCCCCCTGCGGTTCCCCCGACGCGTTTCATGCTACTGAAGGAAAAAGCTATTCAGCCGCGTTGTGGAGAAAGAGCAGAGCGAGAACGGGCGAGTGCCCCGGGGCGGGGGAAAAGTCAGTTCCCGCGTGCGTGCAGGGAGCTCAAATAGGCGTTGTACGCCTCGAGTTCCTTGTCCCCGTTCCGGTCGGCGGCCCGGTCCTCGCGCCTGGCCTGCCGCTGGTCCGAGGCGTACCACTGGAACAGCAGCGCGACCAGCACCAGCACGGACGGGATCTCGCTGAACGCCCAGGCGATGCCGCCCGCCGCGTTCTGGTCGGACAGCGCCTCGATGCCGAGCGAGGCGGGGGGGTTCTTGAACGTCTCGACCATCGGCTCGGACGCCATCATCAGCGCGATCCCGAAGAACGCGTGGAACGGCATGCCCGCGAACAGCTCCAGCATCCGCATCAGATAGCCCGGCCGGTGCGGGCCCGGGTCCACGCCCATGATCGGCCAGAAGAACACCAGGCCGACGGCGAGGAAGTGCACCATCATCGCGATGTGGCCCGGCTTGGAGCCCATCAAGAAGTCGAACAGCGGTGTGAAGTACAGCCCGTACAGGCTGGCGATGAACAGCGGGATCGTGAACGCCGGGTGGGTGACGATCCGCATGTAGTGGCTGTGCAGGAACATCAGCAGCAGCTCACGGGGCCCCTTGCGGCCCCGCCCCGCGGTCGGCAGTGCGCGCAGCGCCAGCGTGATCGGCGCGCCGAGCAGAATCAGGATCGGAGAGACCATGCTGATCACCATGTGCTGCACCATGTGCACGCTAAACATGACCATGCCGTAGTCGTTCAGCTGGGTGCACATCACCAGCACGATGCTCAGCACGCCGATGACGAAGGCGACCGTCCGCCCCAGGGGCCACTTGTCCCCGCGCCGCATCAGCCGCACGACACCCCACCCGTACAGCGCCAGCCCGGCCAGGCAGGCGATGAGGAAGAACGGGTCGGCCGACCACTCCAGCCCTCGTCCCAGCGTGAACGGCGGCAGATCCATGGTCATGCCGTGCCCGCTGTGATCCATACCGCCGGCTCCTGTTTCGTGGGGGTGTGCAGCAATCTGTCCGCCCCAAGAGTAGAACCGCCCCCGGCCACACAGGTGACCGGGGGCGGTAAGACGCGCTCAGGGGCGCGGGGAACTCAGAGAACGCACTCCGCCTCGGCGTACCGATCCTCCGGCACGGTCTTCAGCGTCTCCACGGCCTCGGCCAACGGCACCATCACGATGTCGGTGCCCCGCAGCGCGGTCATCTGCCCGAACTCGCCGCGGTGCACGGCCTCCACCGCGTGCCACCCGAACCGCGTGGCCAGCACCCGGTCGTAGGCGGTCGGCGTGCCACCGCGCTGCACATGTCCGAGGATCACCGGCCTGGCCTCCTTGCCGAGCCGTCCCTCCAGCTCGACCGACAGCTGACGGGCGATCCCGGCGAACCGCTCGTGCCCGTAGATGTCCTTGCCGCCCTCGTCGAACTCCATGGTCCCGGCCCGGGGCTTGGCCCCCTCCGCCGCCACCACGATCGCGAAGCGCTTGCCCGCCTCGAACCGCTCGCCGACCCGACGGGTCAGTTCCTCTATGTCGAAGGGCCGCTCGGGTACGACGATGGCGTGCGCACCGGCCGCCATCCCGGAGTGCAGCGCGATCCAGCCGGTGTGCCGCCCCATGACCTCGACCACCAGAACCCGCTGGTGGGACTCGGCGGTGGTCTTCAGCCGGTCCAGGGCCTCGGTCGCCACCCCGACGGCCGTGTCGAAGCCGAACGTGACGTCCGTGACCGCGATGTCGTTGTCGATCGTCTTCGGCACACCCACGACGGGCAGACCGCTGTCCGACATCAGCCGCGCGGCCTTGAGCGTGCCCTCGCCGCCGATCGGGATGATCGCGTCGAGGCCGAGCTCCTCGACATGGCCCTTGGCCCGCTCCACACCGTCCCGCAGATGGGAGGGCTGGACCCGGGAGGACCCCAGAATCGTGCCGCCGCGGGCGAGGATTCCACCCACCGCGTCGAGGTCGAGCTTGAGGTAGTCGCACTCCAGAAGGCCCTTCCAGCCGTCCCGGAAGCCGATGACCTCGTCGCCGTGGTCGACGACGGCGCGGTGCACGACGGACCGGATGACGGCGTTCAGGCCGGGGCAGTCGCCGCCGGACGTGAGGACACCAATGCGCATAGCCCGAAAACCTTCTCAACGTGGGCCGGGACCGGACCACGTTGTCCGGCTCGAATCCCCGCCACCCTAGCGGCATCGAGGGGCCGGACCGAAGCACGCGTCCGCCTGCTGGACGACCCCGCTCACCTGTGCGGATGTGCCGTCAGACGGGCTGTTGACCAGCAGGTTGACGCGTGCTCCGCACACGCTGCTGGTCAGGCAGGCTGCTGCGCGGCGGCGATGCGCTCGTTGCGCAGTGCCTCGTACCAGCGGTCGTCGGTCGGCGGCAGCGCGTTGACGTCGAGGGCCAGCTTCAGCAGCAGGTCCGCGATCAGCGGGTTGCGCGCGAGCACCGGGCCGTGCATGTACGTGCCGAAGACGGTGTCGTTGAACGCGCCCTCCGTGCCGTCGCCCGTGCCGTTGCCGTTGCCGAAGCGCACCCGGGCGAGCGGGCGGGCGGTGGGGCCGAGGTGGGTGACGCCCTGGTGGTTCTCGAAGCCGGTCAGCGGGGGCAGACCGAGGCGCGGGTCGATGTCGCCCAGCACGTCACCGACGCACCGCGCGCCCTCGCCGCGCACGGACACCACGTCCAGCAGGCCGAGGCCGGGCTCGCGCTGACCGAGGTCGTTGATGAACTCGTGGCCGAGGATCTGGTAGCCGGCGCACACGGAGAACACGATGGCGCCGTTCTCCACGGCCCGGGTCAGCCCGCCGTCCCGGCGCAGCCGCTCGGCCGCGAGCCGCTGCGGCCGGTCCTCGCCGCCGCCGATCAGGTAGATGTCGCCGGAGGTCGGGATCGCCTGGTCGCTGCGCACGTCCAGCCGCGCCACGTCCAGGCCGCGCTGCCGGGCCCGGCGCTCCACGACGAGGACGTTGCCCTGGTCGCCGTAGGTGCTGAGCAGGTCGGGATAGATCCAGACGACCCGCAGTTGGTTGTCGCTCACAAAAGTCCCCTGACGTCTCGTGCTCAGTTGCCGACCCGGCGGCGTAGGTCCTGGAACGCCGTGTAGTTGGCGATGACCTCGATCCGGCCCGGCGGGCACGCGGCCACGGCCTGGTCGAGGTTCTCGTACACCTGGAAGTGCTGGTCGGCGACTTCCAGACGCACCGCGAGGTCCAGCCGCCGGTCGCCGACGACGCAGATCGGGTGGCCGGTCAGGCGCGTGTAGTCGACGTCCCACAGCCAGGAGGTGTCGGTGCCGTCGGCGGAGCGCGCGTTCACGGACAGGATGACCGGGGCGGGCGGCGGATCGATCAGGGAGAACGTCTCCAGCCAGCCGGCTGGGTTCTTCGCCAGCAGGAGTCTGAGGTCACGGCCCTGGAACTGGACGACGTCGTACCGCCCGGCGACCGCCTGCACCTGGTACATGCGCTCCAGCGCGACCTGCGGCGGCACGCCGAACACGGCGGCGACGGCGGCCGAGGAGGCGGCGTTGGCCTTGTTGGCGCGGCCGGGCAGCTGGAGGTGGATCGGCCACGCGGAGCCGTGCGGGTCCAGCACGTGGTCGCCGGAGAGCGCCCAGCTCGGCGTCGGACGGCGGAAGCCGCACTCACCGCAGTACCAGTCGTCGCCCGGGCGCTGCATCACGCCACCGCACGACGGGCAGGACCAGGCGTCGTCCTTCCACATCTGCCCGGCGGCGACCCAGATCACGTTGGGGGAGGAGGACGCCGCCCACACCACCAGCGGGTCGTCGCAGTTGGCCACGACCACGGCCTTGGATCCGGCGAGGCCCTCCCGCCAGTTCTCGGCGAGCATGCGGGTCTCGGCGGCGCGGTCGAGCTGGTCGCGGGAGAGGTTGAGCAGCGCGATGCACTTCGGCGCGGTGTCCCGGGCGACGCCGGCGAGGTACTTCTCGTCGACCTCGATGACGCCGTACCGGGCGTCCGAGCTGCCCGCGAGTGCCGAGGTGATGCCGGCCGGCATGTTGGCGCCGAGCGCGTTGGAGACGACCGGGCCCGCCGCGCGCAGGGCCTCGGCGATGAGCCGGGTGGTCGTGGTCTTGCCGTTCGTCGCCGAGACCAGGATCACGTCCAGGTTCTGCGCGAGCCGGGCGAGGAGGTCGGGGTCGAGCTTGAGTGCCACCCGGCCGCCGATCACCGAACCGCTGCCGCGCCCCGCGGCGCGGGATGCCGCCGCGACCGCCTTGCCCGCGGTCACGGCCAGCTTGGCCCGCGGCGAGAGCGGGTCCGAGTTGCCTGCCATCAGTTCTCGATCCTCCTTGCGTACGCGCCGCGCCTTGAAGCCTGACGGCCACGTGGTGTGGACCTCAGCCTATCGAGATCCATTAGCACTCCCGAACCGAGGCACTGTGGTGAACTCGTGTGGGACGCGCGGAATGACAGGGACCTTACTCTTGCCGCCATGCGAAACAGCCCCATCCCCGGCGCCCACGGCCACGTGAGACCCCTCACCCTGCACGGAGACCCGCTCCTGCACACACCCTGCGCGGAGGTCACCGAGTTCGGCCCCGAACTGGCCCGCCTCGTGGAGGACTTGTTCGCAACCATGTACGCCGCCCAGGGCGTCGGCCTCGCCGCCAACCAGATCGGCGAGCCGCTGCGGGTCTTCGTCTACGACTGCCCCGACGACGAGGACGTCCGGCACCTCGGCCACATGGTCAACCCGCGCCTGGTCGAGGCGGACGGAGTGGTGATCCGGGGCCCGGAGGGCTGCCTGTCCCTACCGGGCCTGGAAGCGGCCACGGAACGTTACGACCACGCGGTGGTCGAGGGCTTCACGATGACCGGAGAGCCGGTCACGGTGCACGGCACGGGCTTCTTCGCCCGCTGCCTCCAGCACGAGTACGACCACTTGCAGGGCCGCATCTACGCGGACCACCTCAAGGGCTGGCGCCACCGCAGGCTGATGCGCCAGGTGTCCAAGGCTTCATGGCGCGAGTGAGGTGTCCGACCTCAGGGGCGCGGGGCTGTTCCGATATGCGGCTCCGCCGCGTGGGCGCGAACGGCCCCCGCCGGCCCGCAGCCGAAGGGCGACGGTCAGAATCCCGGCCCACCCATTTTGTCCCCGGCAGCCGCAAGACGCCCCCACAACAGATCAGCCAGACTCCGCACCAGCTCCGCACGGGAACAGGGCCGTTCCCCCAGCCACCAGTCCCCGGCGGCATGCATCATGCCGACGATCCCGTGCCCCCACACCCGCGCCAGCTGCTGCCCGCCCGGCCCGAGATCCAGCCGCTCCTCGATGACCTGGGCGAGTTCCTCCCCCATCCGCCGCAGCAACGGCGCACTGTGCTTGCCGACATCGAACCCCTGATCCCCCGGCTGGCCCCCCTCCGCCGGATGCATCAGGAACCGGTACACCTGGGGCCGCGCCTCGATCGCGGCGAGGTACGTGTCCAGCGTCGCCTCGACCCGCTCCCGTCTCTCCGCCGGCGCGTCCAGCGCCGCGCGCAGCGAGTCCAGCAGCGCGTCGGTGTGTCGTTTGGCAAGGGCCGCGTAAAGTCCGCCCTTGTCACCGAAGTGCCGGTACAGAATCGGCTTGGTGATTCCCGCTTCCGCGGCGATCGCGTTCATCGAGGCCTGCGGACCGTCGCGGAGCACCACTCGGTCGGCGGCTTCCAGCAGCTCACGCCGTCGGCGGTCGGCGGACCGTTGCTGGTCGGTCCGCTGCGTGGTGTCCATGTGCTCTCCCCACCCGTGCTGTTTCGATGACGCCTGCGCAAACTAACACTCAAAGATGCCCCGGACACCGATCGGGTGCCGACCGGTCGGTAGGAGTTGACTTCGACTACCCACGGGTAACAGACTGCTGTTACCGCAAGTAACATGCATGTGTGCCGCTGGAGGGGACGAGATGGCCGAGTTCACCATGGAGCTCAACGACGAACAGAAGGAGGTCCGGGACTGGTTGCACGGCTTCGCGGCCGATGTGATCCGTCCCGCGGCCGCCGAATGGGACGAGCGTGAGGAGACTCCCTGGCCGGTCATCCAGGAGGCCGCCAAGGTCGGCATCTACTCCCTGGACTTCTACGCCCAGCAGTACTTCGACCCCACCGGCCTCGGCATACCCATGGCCATGGAGGAGCTGTTCTGGGGCGACGCGGGCATCGCCCTGTCCATCGTCGGCACCGGCCTCGCCGCCGTCGGCGTCCTCGCCAACGGCACCGAGGAGCAGATCGGCACCTGGATCCCCCAGATGTACGGCGACGCGAGCGATGTCAAGGTCGCCGCCTTCTGCTCCTCCGAGCCCGACGCCGGCTCCGACGTGGCGTCCATGCGCACCCGGGCGGTGTACGACGAGGCCAAGGACGAGTGGGTGATCAACGGCACCAAGACCTGGGCGACCAACGGCGGTATCGCCAACGTCCATGTCGTGGTCGCGGTGGTCGACGCGGAGCTCGGCTCCAAGGGTCACGCCTCCTTCATCATCCCGCCGGGCACCGAGGGCCTGTCCCAGGGTCAGAAGTTCAAGAAGCACGGCATCCGCGCCTCGCACACCGCCGAGGTCGTCCTGGACAACGTCCGCGTCCCCGGCTCCTGCCTGCTCGGCGGCAAGGAGAAGCTGGACGAGCGGCTCGCCCGGGCGCGGGAGAAGGTCAAGCAGGGCGGGGAGCGCGTGAAGAACGCGGCGATGGCCACGTTCGAGGCGTCCCGCCCGGCGGTCGGCGCCATGGCGGTCGGCACCGCCCGGGCCGCGTACGAGGTCGCCCTCGAGTACGCCAAGACCCGGGAGCAGTTCGGGCGGCCGATCATCGACAACCAGGGCGTGGCGTTCCAGCTCGCGGACATGCGCACGTCCATCGACGCGGCCCGTCTTCTGGTCTGGCGCGCCTCCTGGATGGCCGTCAACGGCAAGCCGTTCACGGCGGCCGAGGGTTCGATGTCCAAGCTGTTCGCGAGCGAGACGGCCAAGAAGGTGACGGCCCAGGCGGTCCAGATCCTGGGCGGCAACGGCTACACGCGGGAGTACCCGGTGGAGCGGATGCACCGGGACGCGGCGATCTACACGATCTTCGAAGGCACCAGCGAGATACAGCGCCTGGTGATCGCGCGGACGCTGTCGGGCATGACGATCCGGTAACCGGCGGTCCCTCTCGCGCGCACAGGGCTCCCTCCTGATCGTGGAGGGGGTCCTGACGTGCTGTCGGGCGGACGCGATATCACCCCCCGAGGTTGCCCACGCGCCCGAAATTTTTTTGGTTAACCGTGCAACCATGCGGTTTCTTCGCGGGTCCTTCACTTACGTGTCACAGAACCCTGGGGGGACCATGAGCAACTACAGCCGCATCAGACTCACCGCCGCAGCGGCGGCCGTGATCGGTGCGCTCTCCATCACCGCGTGCGGCACCGGCGACACGGTCGTCGACAAGCCCAAGGCCAAGGCCTCGGCCAAGGCCGACAGCGGGCAGAAGGCCGCGAAGAAGCCCGCCGCGAAGGCGAGCGCCGCACCGGAGGTCGCCGAGGCCGGCGACACTCTCGCCCTGAAGGGCATGGAGGCCGGCAGCAAGCTGGACGTCACCGTCGTGAAGGTCGTCGACAACGCCAAGTCCAGCGACGAGTTCACGGCTCCCGAGTCGGGCAACCGGTGGATCGCCGTGCAGTTCCGGCTCGTCAACACCGGGAGCAAGGCCTACTCGGACAGTCCGCAGAACGGCGCCCAGGTGGCCGACGACCAGGGGCAGCAGTTCCAGTCCACCTTCGCCGACGTCACGGCCGGACCCTCCATGTCCTCCGACGTCAGCCTGAAGCCCGGCGCGAAGGCGCTCGGCTGGGTCGTCTTCGAGGTGCCGAAGGCGTCGAAGATGGCAACGGTCCAGTTCGCGATGGACTCCGGCTTCGCCGAGGAGACGGGGGAGTGGAAGCTGAGCTGACCCGCGGCGGAGTCCGGCCCGGCCCTGGTGGCCGGGCCGGACTCACCGATGGTCGGTCACGTCGGTGCCGGGAGTGAGCAGTTCGGCGTCGCCGAGCGCCCGATGCAGGGGCGCCGATCTCGCGCCGGACTGCTCCGTACCCGGGGTGCCGTGCCAGGCTCGTTCCGACACCCCCACCACGGAGGACGCGATGACGCACCCGGCCCGGGACCTGCTGAAGACCACCACCGGGAACCTGGCTCCGGACCCACGGTCCAACCCCTTGGTCCCTCGGATCGCCGACGGCACGGCACCCCGCTCCACCCTCGCCGCGCTCGCGCAGGAACAGTCCTGGGTCATCCCGGCGGACCGCCGCGCGTTCCTGCACCTGGCGGAACGCTCCGCGACGACCGACCCGGAGGCGGCGGCCTACTTCACGACCCTCGCCGAGGGCGAGGCGCTGGCGGGTGAACGGCTGGACGCTTTCGTGAGGGCGTGCGGCGCGGAGGAGGCGGAGGCGGCTTCGTACGAGCCCCTCCCGGGCTGCCAGTCCTACCCCGCGTACGTCGCCTGGCTGGCCCTCAACGCCTCACCGGCGGACGTCGTCCTGGCCCTGACCGCCAACTTCTCCGTGTGGGGCGGCTATTGCGCGACGATCGCCGAGGCCCTGCGGGACCACTACGGCTTCACGGACGAGGCGTGCGGCTTCTTCGACTTCTTCGCGGAGCCGTCCCCGGAGCTGGACGAGATGGCGACGGCGGCGGTGCAGGCGGCTCTGAACGCCGGGCGCCTCGACGAGACACGAGCTCACGAATACGGCCGCCTACTGCAGGCTTACGAGGCGAGCTTCTGGTCGACGCTGGGGCAGCTGACTTAGGAGCGCGGGGCCGTGCTTGATGTGCGGCTCCGCCGCGTGGGCGCGACCAGCCGCCACCCACCCGCAGACGTCCGGCTCACGTCGCACCCCCACTGCTGTGCGCGATACAAGCCACATCAATACGGTCGGCCAACTTCGCCAGCTCGATCGTCAACGCAGCGACCGTGTCCTCGTCGAGCCCCGACTCCCCGGCCTCGACAAGCCGCACCCATCGACCCCCCACCGTCCGCAACAGCTTGCTGACATCGGCCGCAGCCACCTGCAAGGTCCCGCGGTCGTCGACGATCAGGGGCAGAGTCACTTCGCGGTTCACAGACGGGATCGTAGCCCCGCAACACTCACGCACCGTGCCAAACGGTCGTGATGTTGCAGAACTCCCGGATTCCATGCCCGGACAGCTCACGCCCGTACCCGGACCGCTTCACTCCGCCGAACGGGAACGCCGGATGGGAGGCCGTCATCCCGTTGACGTACACACTGCCCGCCTCCAGGTCCCGGACGAACCGGTCCACCTCGCCTTCGTCCCGTGTCCACACGTTCGAACTCAGTCCGAACGGCGAGTCGTTCGCGATCAGCACGGCCTCGTCCAGGTCGGCCGCCCGGTACAGCGTGGCGACCGGTCCGAACGCCTCCTCCCGGTGGATGCGCATCTCCCGGGTGATGCCGGCGAGGATGGTCGGCGCGTAGTACCAGCCGGGGCCGTCGGGCCGTTCGCCACCGCACAGCACCTCGGCACCGCCGCGCACCGCGTCGTCGACCAGCTCCTCCAGATCACGCAGCCCCTGCTCGCTGGAGAGCGGCCCGACCTCCGTGTCGTCGGACATGGGGTCGCCGACCTTCAGCGCCCTCATGCCCTCGGCGAACCGCTCCGCGAAGGCGTCGTAGACGTCCGTGTGCACGATGAACCTCTTCGCGGCGATGCAGGACTGCCCGGTGTTCTGCACCCGCGCGGTCACCGCGACCTGCGCGGCCCGGTCGATGTCGGCGGAGGGCATGACGACGAAGGGGTCGCTGCCGCCCAGCTCCAGCACCGTCTTCTTGATCATCTCCCCGGCGGTGGAGGCGACCGCGCGGCCCGCGGGCTCGCTGCCGGTGAGGGTGGCCGCCTTGACCCGCTCGTCGCGCAGGATGTCGTCGACCGCGGCGGAGCCGATCAGCAAGGTCTGGAAGCAGCCCTCCGTGAAGCCCGCACGGTGGAACAGGTCCTCCAGGTACAGGGCGGTCTGCGGGACGTTCGAGGCGTGCTTGAGCAGGCCCACGTTCCCCGCCATCAGCGCGGGCGCGGCGAAGCGGACCACCTGCCACAGCGGGAAGTTCCACGGCATGACCGCCAGCACCGGCCCGAGCGGCCGGTAGCGCACCCGCACGCGCGAGGCGCCGGAGTCCTTCACGTCGGTGTCGGAGGGCTCCTCGTCGGCGAGCAGTTCCTCGGCGTGGTCGGCGTACCAGCGCATCGCCTTGGCGCACTTCGCCGCCTCGGCCCGGGCCTGCTGGATCGGCTTGCCCATCTCGGTGGTCAGCACGCGGGCGATGTCCTGCTGGTCCTCTTCGAGTAGATCGGCGGCCTTCCTCAGCAGCCGGGCGCGCTCGTCGAACGTCGTCGTCCGGTACGTGCGGAACGTGGCCTCCGCGAGCTGGAGCCGGCGCTCGATCTCCTCCTCGCCCATGGCCTCGTACGTCTTGAGCGTCTCGCCGTTCGCCGGGTTCACCGTTGCGATGGGCATGGCTGACCTCCCTCGGTGCGGGCTGTAGTCCGACCTTCCCGCGTGGCGGAGGGGACCGCAACGCGGGAGCGTCTCCTCAGGGCGAGTGCTCCACCAAGCGGTCGAGAAACGCCGCCTGCGCCTTGACGATCACCGCTCGGGCCCGGTCGAGCCCGAACCACGCCACCCGGTCCAGCTCGGGGAACTCCTGGAGCTGCCCCGACCTCGGCGGCCACTCCATCCGGAAGGTGCCGGGCGCGATCGTCGCCGGGTCGAGGTCCGCCTCGATCGCCCAGGCCGTGACGATCTTGCCGTTGGTCTGCCGGACCTCGCCCAGAGCGAGGGCCTCGCCGTCCGGCGGGGGCAGCCCCAGTTCCTCCTCGAACTCGCGCCGGGCGGCAGCCCAGGCGGACTCGTCGGGCTCGTACTCGCCCTTGGGGATGCTCCACGCGCCGGCGTCGCGCCGGGCGAAGAACGGGCCGCCCATGTGGCCGAGCAGCACTTCGAGGCCGTCGTCGGTGTGGTGGAAGAGCAGCAGGCCGGCACTGCGCTTCACGGGCCCACCTCCGGGTGCGCGGCCAGCAGCGTCTCCACCGTGTCGGCGTCCTCGGGGCGCTTGTCCTCCCGGTAGCGGACCACGCGGGCGAAGCGCAGGGTGACGCCGGCCGGGTAGCGGGTGGATCGCTGGAGGCCGTCGTAGGCGATCTCGACGACGAGTTCCGGGCGTACGGTCACGACGTGGCCGTTGTCGTCGAGGGCGAGCTGCCGGAGCCGTTCGGTCTGCCAAGTCAGCATCGCGTCGGTCATGCCCTTGAAGGTCTTGCCGAGCATGGCGAGGCCGCCGTCGGCGGTGCGGGCGCCCAGGTGGAGGTTGGAGAGCTTGCCGGTGCGGCGGCCGTGGCCCCACTCGGCGGCCAGGACGACCAGGTCGAGGGTGTGGACGGGTTTGACCTTGAGCCAGGACGCGCCGCGCCGGCCCGCGCTGTAAGGGGCGTCCAGCGCCTTGGCCACGACTCCCTCGTGGCCGCGCTTCAGCGTCTCGGCGAGGAACTCCTCCGCCGTGCGCAGGTCGTCCGGGCCGGACACCGTCGTGCGGCGCACCCGCATCGGCTCGGGGACCAGCCGGGCCAGCTCGGCGTGCCGCTCGGCGAACGGCAGGTCGAGCAGGTCGTGGCCGTCGACGGACAGCGCGTCGAAGAAGACGGGGGAGACCGGCACCGCGCGCGCCGCCGTCGCCACGTCCGTGCGCGAGCCGACGCGGCCGGCTGTCTCCTGGAACGAGCGGGGGCGGCCGCCCTCGTCGAAGGAGATCACCTCGCCGTCGAGGATGAACCGCTCGCCCCGCAACTCCAGCGCGGCGGCCGTCACTTCGGGCAGGCGGTCGGTGATGTCGTCGAGGGTGCGGGTGTAGAGCCGTACCGTGTCGCCGTCCCGGTGCACCTGGACGCGGATGCCGTCCAGCTTCTCCTCGACCGCGCAGGCGCCGAGCTTGTCCACCGCCTCGGCGACCGAGGAGGCACTGTGCGCCAGCATCGGCCAGACCGGGCGGCCGACGGTGAGGCGGAAGCGGTCCAGGGCGGCGGGGCCGTCCGCGAGCAGCGCCTCGGCGACCGTCTGGAGGGAGCCGGCGAGCATCACGGCCCGCCGTACGTCCGCCGGGGGCGCCCCGGTCGCCTGGGCCAGTCCCTCGACCGCGACCGCGTCCAGCGCGCCCTGCCGCACCTCTCCGGTGAGCAGCCCGATCAGGAACCGCTGCTCGTCCTCGGTGGCCGCGCCCATCAACTCCCCGACCAGCCGGGCCCGTTCCGCCTGGGAGCCCGGCCCGGACACCTTGGCCAGCTCGGACAGCCGGGCGTCCACGTCCCGCACGGTCAGGCCCGGCTCGGCGGCGGGAACGACCGGGCGGCTCAGTACCTTCCAGCCGACGCCGATCCGGCCCTGCGGCAGCCTGCCCGCGAGGTACGGGATGACGATCGGCACGTCGTCCGCCTCCGCGTCCCGGAACAGCTCGGCGAGCAGGGCCGTCTTCCGGGACCGCGCCGAGGTGGCGGCGACCTCCTGGGACACTCGGGCCAGCCGGTGCAACAGCATGCAGCCATGGTGCACCGGAGGGGCCGCCTCTACACCCGGGCGGCCCCTTTACTCCGGGACAGCCGCGTCGAGATCGGTCATCAGCAGATCCCCGACGATCGCGGCCGCCGCCCGGTACCCCCCGCTCGCCGCGTGCACGACCTGCTCGGCGAAGCCGATCGCGTTGCCCGCGGCCCACACGCCCGGGACGGTCGTCAGCCCGGTCGGGTCGACCACCGGGTACGCGCCGAAGGGCGTCTCGTGCAGCTCGGCGCCGAGCCGCTCCAGCAGGCCGGTCTGCGGGACGGGGCGCGGGCCGACGAACAGCACGGAGCGGGCGTGTGTCGTACGGTCGGCGAGCCGGACACCGGTGAGCCGGTCGTCCTCGACCACCAGCTCCGCGACCTCGCCGGGCACCACGTCCACCCCGGCCGCGGCCAGCCGGCGCAGGTCCTGGTCGGACAGCTCCTCCTCGGCGACCGTGTGCAGGAAGAACCGCACGTCCTTCGACCACTGGGACACGATCAGCGCCTGGTGCACGCTCGCCGGGCTGGACGCCAGCACCCCGAAGGGCTGGTCGCGCACCTCCCAGCCGTGGCAGAACGGGCAGTGCAGCACGTCCCGGCCGAACCGCTCGGCGACCCCGGGAACCGCCGGCAGCTCGTCCTTCAGCCCGGTCGCGATCACCAGCCGCCGGGCCCGCACGGTCCGCCCGCCGGCCAGCACCACGGCGAAGTCCTCGCCCTTCTCCACCCGCACCACCCGGTCCCGCACGAGCTCCACGCCGTAGCGCGCGATCTCCTCCCGGCCGGCGGCGAGGAACTCGGCGGGTGGCATCCCGTCGCGCGACAGATAGCCCTGCATGTGCGCGGCGGGCGCGTTGCGCGGCTCGCCCGCGTCGACGACCAGCGTGCGGTGCCGCGCCCGGCCCAGCACCAGAGCCGCGGACAGGCCCGCCGTACCACCGCCGACGACTACGACTGCGTACCTCTCGGTCATGGTGACCACCTCCACTGCCGAGAGTCGCCCCACTGCCACGGGATTGACAAACCGGTTTGCCGAACCTGCAATACGACCCATGACTACGGACGAGGTACTCGCTGGCGTCGGTCCCCGGCTGCGGCAGATGCGCAAGGAGCGGGAGGTGACCCTGGCGGCGCTGTCCGAGACCACCGGCATCTCCGTCAGCACCCTGTCGCGACTGGAGTCCGGCTTGCGCAAACCCAGCCTGGAGCTGCTGCTGCCGATCGCCCGGGCGCACCAGGTGGCCCTGGACGAGCTGGTCGGAGCCCCGCCGACCGGTGACCCGCGGGTGCGGTCGAAGCCGATCGAGATGTTCGGCCGCACCCACTGGCCGCTCACCCGCCAGCCCGGCGGACTCCAGGCCTACAAGGTGCGGGAACCCCAGCGCAGGCAGGAGCCGGACCCGCGCACCCACGAGGGCTACGAGTGGTTGTACGTGCTGTCCGGGAAGCTGCGCCTGGTGCTGGGCGAGCATGACGTGGTGCTGACGGCGGGGGAGGCCGCGGAGTTCGACACCCGGGTGCCGCACTGGTTCGGGTCGACGGGGGAGGGGCCCGTGGAGTTCCTCAGCCTGTTCGGGCCGCAGGGGGAGCGGATGCACGTGCGGGCGCGGCCGAAGAAGTCGTGACGCACGAGATGGCGGGTGGCGGGACTCTTCGCCCGGAGAGTATTCCCTGATCGGCAAGCGACCGCTTAGTATGCGAACCGACCCCGGTCAGACGAAGCAGTCCCCCGTGGAGGCCCCGCATGCAGGCATGGCAAGTGCACGAGAACGGCGAGCCGGGTGAGGTGATGCGGCTCGTGGACGTGGAGCCGCCCACTCCCGGCGACGGCCAGGTCCTGCTGAAGGTACGGGCGGCCAACATCAACTTCCCGGACGCCCTGCTGTGCCGGGGCCAGTACCAGGTCAGGCCGCCGCTGCCCTTCACCCCGGGCGTGGAGATCTGCGGCGAGACCGAGGACGGCCGCCGGGTGATCGCCAACCCGGCGCTGCCGTACGGCGGCTTCGCCGAGTACGCCGTCGCTGACTCCGCCGCCCTCCTGCCCGCGCCGGCCGCGCTGGACGACGCGGAGGCCGCGGCCCTGCACATCGGCTACCAGACCGGCTGGTTCGGTCTGCACCGCCGGGCCGGTCTGGAGGCCGGCGAGACCCTGCTCGTCCACGCTGCCGCAGGAGGGGTCGGCAGCGCGGCCGTGCAGCTCGGGAAGGCCGCCGGCGCCACCGTCATCGGTGTCGTCGGCGGCTCCGGGAAGGCGGCCGTGGCCCGCGAGCTGGGCTGCGACGTCGTGATCGACCGGCGCTCCGAGGACGTCGTCGCCGCCGTCAAGGAGGCCACCGGCGGCCGGGGCGCCGACGTGATCTACGACCCGGTCGGCGGCGAGGCCTACGCCCAGTCCGCCAAGGTCGTCGCGTTCGAGGGGCGCATCGTGGTGGTCGGCTTCGCCAGCGGCACGATCCCCAGCCCGGGGCTGAACCACGCCCTGGTGAAGAACTACTCGATCCTGGGCCTGCACTGGGGCCTGTACAACACCAAGAATCCGAAGCTCGTCCAGCACTGCCACGAGCAGCTCACCGAGCTGGCCGCCCGGGGCGCGATCAAGCCGCTGGTGAGTGAACGCGTTCCGCTCGGTGGGGCGGCCGCCGCCGTGCAGAAGGTCGCGGACGGCCTCACCACCGGCCGGATCGCCGTCGTCGTGGAGGAGGCAGCATGACCAGCGCCGAGGAACTGCGCCGTCGCACACAGGACTTGCTGGCCGCCCACCCGCCGGCCTCGACCGACCGCCTGGACTTCCTCCGGGCCCGCTTCGACGCGGGACTGGCCTGGGTGCACTACCCGGAGGGCCTCGGGGGACTCGGCGCTCCCCGTTCCCTCCAAACCGTCGTGGACGCCGAGCTGGAGGCGGCCGGGGCGCCCGACAACGACCCGCGGCGCATCGGCATCGGCCTCGGGATGGCCGCGCCGACGATCCTCAAGTACGGCACCGAAGAGCAGAAGCAGCGATTCCTCAGGCCTCTCTGGGTGGGCGAGGAGGTCTGGTGCCAGCTGTTCAGCGAACCGGGTGCCGGGTCCGACCTGGCCGCGCTGCGTACACGAGCGGTGCGGGAGGACGGGGGCACCTCCCGCTCGAGCGAAGCCGAGAGTGGGGGAGACTGGGTCGTCAACGGGCAGAAGGTGTGGACGTCCAGCGCCCACGTGGCCCGCTGGGCGATCCTCATCGCCCGCACCGACCCGGACGTGCCCAAGCACCGGGGCATCACGTACTTCGTCTGCGACATGACCGACCCCGGTGTCGAGGTGCGGCCGCTGCGGCAGATCACCGGCGAGGCCGAGTTCAACGAGGTGTTCCTCACCGACGTCCGCATCCCGGACTCCCGCCGGCTCGGCGAGGTCGGTGACGGCTGGCGGGTCGCGCAGACCACCCTGAACAACGAGCGCGTCGCCATCGGCGGCATGCGGCTGCCCCGCGAGGGCGGCATGATCGGCCCGGTCTCCAAGACCTGGCGCGAGCGCCCGGAGCTGCGCACCCACGACCTGCACCAGCGCCTGCTGAAGCTCTGGGTCGAGGCCGAGGTCGCCCGGCTCACCGGCGAGCGGCTGCGCCAGCAGCTCGTCGCCGGCCAGCCCGGCCCCGAGGGCGCCGGCATGAAGCTCGCCTTCGCCCGCCTCAACCAGGAGATCAGCGGCCTGGAGGTGGAACTCCTCGGCGAAGAGGGCCTGTTGTACGACGACTGGACCATGCGCCGCCCCGAGCTGGTCGACTTCACCGGCCGCGAGGCCGGCTACCGCTACCTGCGCTCCAAGGGCAACAGCATCGAGGGCGGGACCAGCGAAGTCCTGCTGAACATCGTCGCCGAGCGCGTCCTCGGCCTGCCCTCGGAACCGCGCACCGACAAGGACGTCGCCTGGAAGGACCTGGCCCGATGAGCGCACAGCCCGACCTGTTGTACTCGGAGGAGGAAGAGGCGCTGCGCGCCGCCGTCCGCGACCTGCTCGCCGACCACTGCGACGCGCCCGGCGTCATCGCCCGCATCGAGTCGGAGGCGCCGCACAACCTGGCGCTGTGGAAGTCCCTCACCGACGGCATGGGCCTGGCGGGCCTGCTGGTGCCGGAGGCGCTGGACGGCCAGGGTGCCACGCACCGGGAAGCCGCCGTGGTGCTGGAGGAACTGGGGCGTGCGGTCGCGCCCGTCCCGTACCTCACGAGCGCGGTCGTCGCCACCGAGGCGCTGCTGGCCTGCGGGACCGACGACCTGCTCACCGAGCTCGCCTCCGGGACGTCGATCGGAGCCCTCGCGGTCGCCCTCGACGTCGCACCGGGTGCCGCCTACAAGGTCGTCCAGCACGAGAACGGCCTGCTGCACGGCGAACTGACCGGCATCGCGGACGCGGCCGTCGCCGACGTGCTGCTCGTGCCCGCCGACGACGGCGGCCTGTACGCGGTCGACGCCACCGCCGCGACCGTCACACCCCAGGTCTCCCTGGACCTGACCCGGCCGCTTGCGACCGTCACCCTCGACGGGGTGCCGGGCCGCCTGCTGGGCGACGCCGAACCCGCCGTGCGCCGGGCCCTGCGTGCCGGGGCCGGGCTGCTCGCCTCCGAACAGCTCGGCCTCGCCGACTGGACGCTGACGGAGACGGTTCGCTACCTCAAGGACCGCAAGCAGTTCAACCGGCCCGTCGGCGGCTTCCAGGCGCTCAAGCACCGGCTGGCCCAGCTGTGGCTGGAGGTCGCGGGCCTCCGCGCGGCCGCCCGCAACGCCGCTGACGCCCTGTCGACCGGCCAGGACGTCGACGTGGCGGTCACCGTCGCCCAGGCCTGCGCGGCACCCGTGGCCGTCCACGCCGCCGAGGAGGCACTGCAACTGCACGGCGGCATCGGCATGACGTGGGAACACCCGGTGCATCTGTACCTGAAGCGCGCGAAGGCCGACTCGATCGCCTACGGCACGGCCGGTGCCCACCGGGAGGCACTGGCCGGACTGGTCGACCTCCAGGCCCCCTGAGACACACCAGGCTGACGCACAGCCGACGCCGCCGAAAAGGCCCGTCCCACCAGGGGCGGGCTTTTTCGTGTGCCCCGCTCCGGTGAGGTGAACGGAAGTGAACGCACGACGGCTCTCCGGCCAACTCCCCGCAAGGCCCTGCTCCTTGGTCCTGCCCTAACCCCATACTCGCAGGGTTCCCGTACGGCACTTCCAGGGAGGCAGAGCATGGACCTCACCACCCGTCGCAGAGCCCTCACCACCCTCGGCGCCGCCCTCGCGGGCTCGGTCGCCCTCCCCGCCGGCCATGCCCTCGCCGGCGAACGGCGGCACGGGCCCCGCCCGTTGTGGCGCGCTCACGCCCACAACGACTACGAGCACCCGCGTCCCCTGCTCGATGCCCTGGACCACCGGTTCGGCAGCGTCGAAGCCGACATCTACCTGGTCGGCGACCAACTCCTCGTCGCCCACGACCCGGAGGACCTCGACCCGGCCCGTACGCTGGAGTCCCTCTACCTCGACCCGCTCGCGACGCGTGTGCGGGCCAACCGAGGCCGCGTGTACCGGGGGCACCGAGGCTCGCTGCAACTGCTCGTCGACATCAAGACCGAGGGCTCGTCGACGTACCTCGAACTCGACCGCCACCTCAGGCGCTACCGACACCTGTTCACCACCTATGCCCACGGCCGTGTCCTCCCCGGCCCGGTCACCGCCGTCGTCTCCGGCGACCGCGCGGCCCGCGCCCCCATGGAGGCCCAAACGGTCCGGCGCGCCTTCTACGACGGCCGGCTCGCCGACCTCGGCAGCCAGGCGCCGGCCTCCTTCATCCCGCTGATCAGCGACAACTGGACGCTGAACTTCACCTGGCAGGGCGTGGGCACCTTCCCGGACGCCGAGCGGGAGAAGCTGCGGGGCATCGTCCGGGCCGCGCACAAGCGGGGCCAGAAGGTGCGGTTCTGGGCGACCCCGGACCTGGCCGGGCCCGCCCGGGAAGCGCTGTGGGCCGAACTGCTCGCCGCGGACGTCGACTACCTCAACACCGACGACCTCGCCGGACTGGAGGCGTTCCTGGACGCCCGGCGGGCGGTGTAGATCGCGTACGACGCGTCGGACACCTGGGACACGCCGGACACGGACACCACACGTTCGGCGGACAGGTCAGCTGCCCGGACAGACCCTCCGCTACGCCACACTTACGGCCGAACGCCGTGAACCGGACACAGCGGCGTGGCGGAGGAGTCGACGATGGCCATTTCCATCTCTGTGGTGCTGCTGCTCGCGATCCTGGCGGTGATCTTCCTGCGCAACGGCGGCCTGAAGGTCTCCCATGCGCTGGTCTGCCTGCTGCTCGGCTTCTACCTGGCCAGCACCAGCGTCGCCCCCACCATCCACAGCGGCCTCACGGCGACGGCGGACATCGTCAGCAGTCTGCGGCCCTGACGTCACGTCCCCGAGAACACGCCGATGCCGTTCGGAACGGCGCGTTCGGCGCCGCCACTGGGATGGTTGCGCACGGAGACGGTGCTCGCCCCCGCCTTCCGGGCGACCAGCGTCGACGACCCGCCGCCGTCCAGGCTGAAGGCGTCGTCCGAGCCCAGCTCCCGCATGGTGTCGGCCACTTCGGCGATCGTCAGGCCGCTGCGGTAGGCGGTGGCGCCGTCCAGCGCGAGCAGCAACATGCGCCGCCCGCTGTCGGCGATCCCCACGGCCGTGCGGACGGCCGACGCCGTGTCGTCCAGGCCCGGCAGCGGCCGCCCGCCCGTGAGGACCGGGTAGCCGCCGAGGGCGAGGCGGTACGCGGCGCCGTCCGTGGCCGCCACGAGACGGTGCTCGACCTCGACCGCTTCGCCGGTGGCCAGCTTCCGCAGCTGCTGGGCCCCGGCCTCCCGGCCGACCAGCACGGTCGTCCCCGCGGCGATGGCACCGCTGCCGGGCGTGTCGGCGGCCGACACGACCTTGCCGTCGCGGACCGTCACCTCGTACGTGTCCGAACTGCAGGGTGCCGCCCGGTCCGTGTCCGTGCCGCACGTGGCGCGCACGCGGGAGACGCTGCCCCAGTCGGAGGTGAACGCGCCGACCGAACCCACCGGCAGCGCGTACTGGTTGAGCCCGCCCAGCGGCATCTGCGCCTCGGCCGTACGGACCGAGCCGTCCAGGGCCAGCCGGTCCAGCCGCGCCACTCCGTCGGTGCCGACGCCGAACACGTCCTCGGTGGTCGTGCCGGGCGGCAGCGCGGGTCCGAAACGCTGGCCGTTCGGCACGGCCGCCTTGAGCGTCCGCCCGGCCGCGATCGCCGGACCCACGCTCGCGCCGGTCACCTCGACGCCCGGATGCTGCGCCTCGGTGATGTTGAAGAAGTCGCCGTTGACACCGGCGACGGCCCCCTGGGCGTCGGCCATCCGCGAGACCTGCGCACGCGAGGCCACCGCCCCGGGATACAGCAGATCGACCCGTACCTGCGGATGGTCCAGGTCCACCTTCAGCACGTGCGCGTGGGCCACTCCCTTGGCCGCCCTGATGTCGAACTCCTCGTACGTGACACCCGGCGCGACCCGTACGCCCTTCTGGACGGCGCCGGCCGGTGCCGCCCCCACCAGGGCCGCACCGGCCAGCGCCCCGAACGCCGTGAGAAACGCCAGTACCGCTCTGCCTGCTCCCCGTCGCCTGCGACGACCTGTCACCGTGCCCCCTGATGCCTCGTCAACCGTCCGGACCCTCAGGGGCAGTGCACCAGACCACGAGGGCAGGCAGGGTGGCTGAGCGCCGACTACGCGGGAACGGCTGAAAAAACGCACCCCTCTGGGTGCTTCAGCTGTCGCCCGTTCCGGTGTCGTACGGCGTGAAGTGAGCGGGCGCGTGGTCGATCGGCAGGCCAGGCCGCCAGGCGGTGAGGGCCTGCGCGCTGCACACGAACAGCTCCTCCGGCAGCCGGTCCAGGGCGAACCAGCGCCAGCGGCCCACGCTCTCGCCGGGCTGGTCCGAGGGCTCTCCCCGCCAGGCGGTGACCCGGGCGGAAACCGTCACCCGTACGACACCGCCGGCGTCGTCGAGGAGCGTCCCCAGCAGCCGGACGTCCTCCGGCCGGGCGTCGAGCCCCGTCTCCTCGCCGAGTTCGCGCACGACCGCCTCCCGCAACGACTCCCCGGGCTCCACCGTCCCGCCGGGCAGCTCCCACGTCCCGTGCCGGTGGCGGCCCAGGAGCAGTCCCCGGGGCCCGTGCAGGATGGCGCCGACCCCAAGTGCGGCGTGGGCCACCGGCGGCTTGGCGGTGCGCGGCCGGGAGGAGACACGCACGGGCCGGGTCACCCGGAAGAGCCGGTACGACGCGTGGTTGCCGTCCTGCGGTGTGTCGAGGACGTCGACCTGCTCCACCCGCAGCCCGTGCTCGGCGAGCAGGGCCGTCCAGAGCTCCGGGTCGAGCACCCACATCTGGACGGTGACGTCCCCGCCGCCGGCCAGCCGCAGGACCTCCGGCCGGGCGACGACCTCGTCCGACGGTCCGTCACCGTGCGAGTTGGTGTGCAGCACGGTGAAGCAGAGCCTGCCGCCCGGCCTCAGCGCCGCCGCCAGGGCGGGCAGCAGCCGGCGCGGATCGATGTACGGCACCGCGTTGACCGAGTAGATGACGTCGTACGGCTCCGCCGAGCGCAGATGCTCCACCGCGTCGGCCAGGACCAGCCGCAGCCCGGGCAGGGAGCCGTAGCGGGCACGCGCCCGTTCGTGCTGCCCGGCCGATGAGTCGACCGCGTCCACCAGCGCGCCGTGAGCACGGACCAGATGGGCGGCGTGCCGGGCCGGACCGCACCCGAGGTCCAGCACGCGCCGGCCCGTCAGCTCCCCGAGCACCTCGATCCCCGGCCCCGCGCCCTCGAACCCCCAGTCGATCCGCGCCACCTCGGGCAGAGCCGTGCCCCGCCGCAGGTGGTGTTCTCCGTACACACGCCATGCCTCCGCGTTGACGGCCTCCGGTCGCCTCTCCAAGGCTCAGCCGCCCGCCACGGCGTCGCGCGGAAGGACCGCGACACGGTGGAAGTTGCACGCGGCGAGCCCCGGCCCCTCGCCGGCGGGCCGGGTCTGGTGGGCCTTGAGGGCGATGCTCACCAGGCTCAGCAGCAGGTCGATGTCCGCCTCGCAGTCGAGGTGGACCGTCGCCCAGCACGATCCGGGAACCAGGTGTATCGCGCTCGAACCGGCGAGGTCGTAGTGGAAGCGCTGGATGGCCCGGCGGGTGAGGTGGAGGTCCACGTCCCGTGCCGAGTGGAAGTGGACGATCTCGTCACGGAGGGAACGGAGTGCCCGTCCGGTACCGCAACTCGCCGGGCCCGCCGTCAGGTCGGGCCAGGCCTGCAGACGCTCCAGGGCGCGCTGGGCCAGAGTCATGGTCCCATCGTCGCGTGCTTACCGTGCCGCAACCAGAGGTTGAGCGATTTGTAACCGGGACGTGAGGTGGGGGCAGGGGGGCAGGGGGGTAGCGGGGCGGAGAAGTGCGGTGTTCTCAGGCGTACTTGTCGACCAGTCTCATATAGCGCTTCCAGTCCCAGTGGCGGCCCGGATCGGTGTGGTCGCTGCCCGGCACCTCGTGGTGGCCGATGATGTGCGCCCGGTTCCTGGGGATGTCGTACCTCGCGCAGATCGCCGCGGTGAGCCGGGCCGACCGTTCGTACATGGCGTCGGTGAAGTACTTGGGCCGGTTCACCCAGCCCTCGTGCTCGATGCCGATGCTGCGGGTGTTGTAGTCCCAGTTCCCCGCGTGCCACGCGATGTCGGCCTCGCGCACGCACTGCGCCACGTGCCCGTCGGACGAGCGCACCACGTAGTGCGCGGACACCTTCCTCCTGGGGTTCCGGAAGACGGACAGGGTGCCGGAGTAGGTCGTCTGCGCGACGTGGATGACCACGTAGTGCAGCGGATGGGCGCGGGGGCGGTTCGACGGTGTGTAGTTGCTGCGGCTCGCCGGGTGCCACGCGGCTCCGGGGTGGTCGACTGCCTGGGGTCGGGCGGCGGCCCGTGCGGCGGGGAACAGGGCGTACGGGACGGCGGTGAGGGCGGCGCCCATGAGGAGGCCTCGCCTGCTGGTGAAGGGGGTTGTCCGTTCCATGAGTGTGTGCCTTCCGGGCTCGACGGCGGGTGTCACTTGGTCAACTGCTCGGAGCGGCGGCCGTGGTGGTCGCGGCCCGCGTGGATCAAGTTACGGCGCCTGCCGGTCGGCCCGAGGGCAGCGAAGATTTCCGGTGGAGGGACGCGGAGATGTGGACAACTCGCCCACCCGGTCGGGTGATTGACGGGCTTCGTGTCGGCTCCAGTTGCGTGCCGCTCCTGCCCCGCCTGGAGGCCGGGGCTGGTCCTCAGGCCCGCTCGGCAACGGTGGCCGGATCGTCCAGCACCGCCCGCACGACCGAGTGCGCGGCCCCCAGCAGCGGCCCCTGAGGACCGAGCCGGGACACGGACACGGGACAGGCCGGACCAGCCGTCCGGCGCGCCAGCTCCTCCCGCAACGACGGCAGCAGCCACGGCGCCAGCCCCGACAGCTCCCCGCCCAGCACCACGCTCTCCGGGTCGAGCAGGTTGACCGCCCCGGTCAGGGCGACTCCGAGCGCGGTGCCCGCGTCGCGCAGGGCACGGCGTACGTCCTCGTCGCCCTCGGCGGCGCGCCCGGCCAGCAGCCCGACCCGGTCCTCGTCCGGCTCCAGTCCGGCCGCGCGCAGCACCGCCTCCTCGCCGGCGTACTGCTCCAGGCACCCGCGCCCGCCGCACGCGCACTCCGGCCCGTCCGGCTGGACCGGCACGTGCCCCAACTCGCCCGCGAAGCCGCGGGTTCCGCGCAGCAGTCCGCCGTCCACCACGACCGCCGCCCCGATGCCGATCTCCGCCGACACGTGCAGGAAGTCGCGCGGCGTGCCCTCGCCGAGCCAGAGCTCGGCCAGCGCGCCGAAGTTGGCCTCGTTGTCCACGGTCAGCGGGAGGTCCGCCGGCAGCAGGGCACCGAGGTCCGTGTCGTGCCAGTCGAGGTTCGGGGCGCGTACGACGGTCCGGGCGTCCCGCGCCACCAGACCCGGCACGGCCACGGCGAGACCGGCCGGCCACAGGCCCTCGCCCTCCGCCTCGGCGACGACCCGGTGGATGAGTTCGGTCAGCTCGGCGAGCACGGGCTCGGGGGAGCGGCCGCGGTTCGCGCCCTGGCGTATCGCCCGCGACCGGGTCGCGCCGCGCAGGTCCACGGCACAGACCGCGAGATGGTCGACGCCGACCTCCGCGCCGATCCCCGCCGGGCCGCGTCCGCTCAGCGCGAGCGCGGAGCCGGGGCGGCCCACCCGGCCGGGCCGTTCGGGCCCCAGTTCCTCCAGCAGTCCCGAGCGGATGAGTTCGTCGACGAGCGTCGACACCGCCGCCCGGGTCAGGCCGATCCGGGAGGCGACGGCGGCCCTGGACAGCGGCCCCTCGGCACGGACGGCGTGCAGGACACGGGCGAGGTTGCGGCGGCGCATGCCCTGCTGGGTGTCCGGCAGGGCGCGTCCCGGCCCCGCCGGACGGGCCTCGTGCAGTGGTGCGGTCATGCCTGACGCCAGTCCTCAGTGGGTGTCCGTGGGCCGCTCCAGCAGCGGAGCCGCGTCGGAGAGTACCCCGGCGATCCTGGCCAGCGTCTCCTCGTCCCGCTCGACGGGGTCGAGCACCGGTCCGGCCGCCGTGTTCCAGCGCCGGGCGACCGCAGCCGGGTCCTCCCCGGTCAGCACCCCGGCCGCCTGCGCGGCGGCGCCGAGGGCCACCAGCTCCTTGGCCTCGGGCACCTGCACGGGACGCCCCGACAGCCGCAGGACGGTCTGCTGCCAGGCCGCGCCCCGGGCACCGCCGCCGATCAGCAGCAGGGGTGCCGAGGGGTCCGCGTCCTGGTCCAGGACCAGGTCGAGTGCGCCGAGCAGGGAGTGGACGGCACCGTCGTAGGCGGCCTGGAGCAGCTGGCCGGCGGTCGTGTCGTGGCGCAGGCCGTGCAGCAGGCCGGAGGCGTTCGGCAGGTTCGGGGTGCGTTCGCCGTCCAGGAAGGGCAGCAGCGTCACGGCCGTGCCGGGCTCGACGGCCTCGCGGTCCAGGCCCAGCAGCGTCGCGACGCGGTCCACGGCGAGCGTGCAGTTCAGGGTGCAGGCCAGCGGCAGCCAGTCACCGCGGGCGTCGGCGAAACCGGCCACCGTGCCGCTCGGGTCGGCGGGCCGCCGCTGCGACACCGCGTACACCGTGCCCGAGGTGCCGAGGCTCATCACCGGCATGCCCGGACGCAGTCCGAGGCCCAGCGCGGCGGCGGCGTTGTCGCCGGTGCCGGGGGCGACCAGGGTGCCCTTGGAGAACGGCAGATCGTGGCTGTCGCGCACCGTGCCCGCCACCTCGCCGGGCCGGACCACACGGGGCAGCAGGGCCGCGTCCAGCCCCACGTGCGCCAGGATCTCCTCGTCGTACGCCTCCGTACCGGACGCCCACCAGCCCGTCCCGGAAGCGTCGCCGCGGTCGGTCGTGCCCTGCCCGGTGAGCCGCCCGGTGAGGTAGTCGTGGGGGAGGCGCACGGCCTTCGTGGCGCGCGCCGCCTCGGGCTCGTGCTCGGCCAGCCACGCCCACTTGGTGACCGTGAAGGAGGCGGCGGGGACACTGCCGGTGCGTTCGGCCCAGAACTTGGCGCCGCCCAGTTCCTCGGTCAGCCGGCGCGCCTGCGGCGCCGAGCGCACGTCGTTCCACAGGAGCGCCGGGCGCACCGGCTCGCCCCTCTCGTCCAGCGCGACCAGGCCGTGCTGCTGTCCGCCGACCGACACCGCGGCGGCCTCGTGCGCCGCCTCGCCGCACTGGCGCAGGGCCTCGCACAACGCGTCCCACCACTGGCGCGGATCGCTCTCGCGCCCGGCCCCCGAGGAGACGGTGTGCGGCGCCTGGCCGGTGGCGACGATCCGGCCGGTGGCCGCGTCGACGACCAGCGCCTTCGTGGACTGGGTGGACGAGTCCACGCCGACGACGAGCGGACCCTCGGCTTCTGACATCGGGTTTCTCCCTCTGCTCTCGTCCCGAGACACCTTGTCTCTTCCCAGGAAGGTGCTCGCATACTAATTTGTAAATCGGCATGACGAAATAGCCCAGCGAGCAAGGAGCCGCGGCATGAGCTACCAGCCCACCCCCGAGGACAGGTTCACCTTCGGACTGTGGACCGTCGGCTGGCAGGGACGGGATCCCTTCGGCGACGCCACGCGGCGTGCCCTCGACCCGGTCGAGACGGTGCAGCGACTGGCCGAGCTGGGCGCCCACGGCGTCACCTTCCACGACGACGACCTGATCCCGTTCGGCTCGAGCGACACCGAGCGCGAAGCCCACATCAAGCGCTTCCGGCAGGCGCTGGACGCCACGGGCATGAAGGTCCCGATGGCCACCACCAACCTCTTCACGCACCCGGTCTTCAAGGACGGCGCGTTCACCGCCAACGACCGCGACGTGCGCCGCTACGCCCTGCGCAAGACCATCCGCAACATCGACCTCGCCGTCGAGCTCGGCGCCCAGGTGTACGTGGCCTGGGGCGGCCGGGAGGGGGCCGAGTCGGGCGCCGCCAAGGACGTCCGCGCGGCCCTGGACCGGATGAAGGAGGCCTTCGACCTGCTCGGCGAGTACGTCACCTCCCAGGGCTACGACCTGCGCTTCGCCATCGAGCCCAAGCCGAACGAGCCGCGCGGCGACATCCTGCTGCCGACCGTCGGCCACGCCCTGGCGTTCATCGAGCGCCTGGAGCGGCCGGAGCTGTACGGGGTCAACCCCGAGGTCGGCCACGAGCAGATGGCCGGACTGAACTTCCCGCACGGCATCGCGCAGGCGCTGTGGGCGGGCAAGCTGTTCCACATCGACCTCAACGGCCAGTCGGGCATCAAGTACGACCAGGACCTGCGCTTCGGTGCCGGCGACCTGCGGTCCGCGTTCTGGCTGGTCGACCTGCTGGAGTCGGCCGGTTACACCGGTCCGCGGCACTTCGACTTCAAGCCGCCGCGGACCGAGGACCTCGACGGGGTGTGGGCGTCGGCGGCCGGCTGCATGCGCAACTACCTCATCCTCAAGGAGCGCGCCGCCGCCTTCCGTGCCGACCCGGAGGTCCAGGAGGCCCTGAGCGCGGCCCGCCTGGACGAACTGGCCCAGCCCACCGCCGCGGACGGCCTCCAGGCCCTGCTCGCCGACCGGTCGGCCTTCGAGGCCTTCGACGTCGAGGCGGCCGCTGCCCGCGGCATGGCCTTCGAGCGTCTGGACCAGCTGGCGATGGACCACCTGCTGGGGGCACGCGGCTGAGCGCACGCGCGCGTGCGGGACGTCGGCCGGTCACGGGGTGTGTGACCGGCCGATGAGCCCGCAATGCTCCTGAATCACGGTCCGTAATGCTCCGGAATCATGCGGTCCACGCCATGAGCCCGTATCAACTTCCGTGCGCCCCTCCCGCCTTGAGCGGTGCGCGGCGACGCTGGTCGGTATGGCCATGCCGCCCGAACCGCCTCACCCGCCGGGGCCTCCCCGGCGCCGGAACCCCCTGCTCCTCCTGCTCGCCGTGCTCGTGGCCGTCGTGGCCGTGTCCCTCGTGGTGCTGATGGCCAGGGGAAGCGACGACTCGCCGGACCGGGAGCCGCCCGCTGACAGCACGAGCAGCAGCCCCGCTCCGTCCTTCGGTATCTCCACGAAACTGCCCACCGAGTTGCCCAGCGAGCTGCCGACCCGGCTGCCGTCGGGCTTTCCGAGCCAGTTGCCGAGCGATCTGCCGAGCGGCTTCGAATCGCTCCTGCCGTCCCTGGACGCCGGCGAGTTACTGTCCTGAACCCGGAGCGGTCTCATCACCGGCGGCGAGCTCCGCCGACGCCAGTGCCGTCGCAGGGTCCAGTGCGGCGCCTCCCGCGGGCAGCCAGCGGCCGCGCTCCCTGTGGTACGGCCACCACCGGCCGTCCCGGCCGAGGCGCAGCTGGACCGGTGCGCCGACGACCGTCCAGCGGTTGCTCCGCGCCCGCAGCTCCGGTCGCTCGTCCGCGTCCCAGGCCGACTCCAGGGCGGCACGCGCGCGTGCGAGCGGCTCGCCCTCCACCTTCCACTCCTCGTCGAGCACGGACAACGCGGCCGTACCACCGTGACGCCAGGCCCGGACCGCCGCCGCCAGACCTTCCCGGCCGCGCCCCGACCCGTCGGCGAGGCGGTCCGCCACCTCCCTCCCGGGCTCGCCGGCGGCCAGTCGTACGGCGTCCTCCGAGACGGACAAGTCCGTGCCGGGAACGTGCCGTTCGTCCGGGGCCCGGAGTGACTCCGCGAGCAGGCGGTGAGTCTGTACGGCGGTGCGGGCGGCCAGGAACTCCAGCGCGGCCGGGTCGATGCCCGGAGCAGGCGGTGTCTCGGTGTCCAGGGACGGCGGCACCCCCGGCTCGGCCGGGAGTTCCGGCAGGGGAGGCAGCGGAGGCAGGATGTCGCCGGCCGCGTACGCCTCGGCCGCGTCCACGCCCGCCTGGACGGAACGCTCCGTGGCGGACGCGCCGCTGCGCGACTGGAGGTCGTGCAGCAGGGTGGCTTCGTCGCGTCCGCGCATCAGGAGCAGGACGAACGGGTCCTGGTCCAGCAGCCGCGCCACCTGGTAGCAGAGCGCCGCCGTGTGGCCGCAGTGGTCCCAGGCTCCGCAGCCGCACTCCGGCTCCAGATCGCCCAGGCCCGGCAGCAGTTCGACGCCCGCGGCCGCCGCGTCCTCGACCAGGTGCGGAGGCATCTCCCGGTCCAGCAGTGCAGCCACATGACCGGCCCGCTCCACGGTCATGTCCAGGAACCGGTCCCACTGTCCCGGCGAGAGCTCCTCCAGCAGGACGTCGGCCCGGTGCGCCGTGCGGTCGCGGTCCTGGACGACGGCCGTGAGCCGCCCCGGGCGCACCGACACCGCGCCCACCGCTCCCGCGCGCGCGAGCCGGCGGCCCGTCTTGAGCTGCTTCGAGTCCAGTGCCGTTTCCTCCAGCGCCTTCAGCCACGCCTGGCCCCACCAGGTCTCGGCGAAGCCCCGCCCGTGCGCGGGCGGCAGCGCGGCGAACGTGCGCTCCGTGTCACCGTCGTACCGAGTCATCGCAGGCCCCCTCGCAGTTCGACCAGATCCGCCAGTTCCGCGTCCGTCAGCTCCGTGAGGGCGGCCTCGCCGGAGCCCAGGACCGCGTCCGCCAGCTCCCGCTTGCGGGCCAGCAGTTCGGCGATGCGGTCCTCGATGGTTCCCTCGGCGACGATCCGGTGCACCTGCACGGGCCGGGTCTGGCCGATGCGGTACGCGCGGTCGGTCGCCTGGGCCTCGACGGCCGGGTTCCACCAGCGGTCGTAGTGCACGACGTGCTCGGCCCGGGTGAGGTTCAGGCCGGTGCCCGCCGCCTTCAACGACAGCAGGAACACGGGCACTTCACCGTCCTGGAAGCGCCGCACCATGGCCTCGCGCTGGACGACGGGCGTCCCGCCGTGCAGGAACTGCGAGGGCGTGCCCCGGGCTGCCAGGTGCCGTTCGAGGAGGCGGGCCATCTGCACGTACTGCGTGAAGACGAGCACGCCCGCCTCCTCGGCGAGGATCGTGTCGAGCAGCTCGTCCAGCAGCTCCAGCTTCCCGGAGCGTCCGGCGATCACCGGCCGCTCCTCCTTGAGGTACTGCGCCGGGTGGTTGCAGACCTGCTTGAGGCCGGTCAGCAGCTTCACGATCAGTCCGCGCCGCGCCATGCTGCCGGCGCCGGAGATCTCCGCGAGCGCCTCGCGCACCACGGCCTCGTACAGGCCTGCCTGTTCCTGGGTGAGCGACACCGCGTGATCGGTCTCCGTCTTCGGCGGCAGCTCGGGCGCGATGCCCGGATCCGACTTGCGGCGGCGGAGCAGGAACGGCCGTACGAGCCGGGCCAGCCGGTCCGCGGCGCCCGGATCCTGACCGCCCTCGACGGCCTCCGCGTACCGTCGGCGGAAGGTGCCGAGGCGGCCCAGCAGCCCCGGAGTGGTCCAGTCGAGGATCGCCCACAGCTCCGACAGGTTGTTCTCCACCGGGGTGCCGGTGAGCGCCACGCGCGCGCGTGCGCCGATGGAACGCAGTTCCCGCGCGGTCGAGGAGTGCGGGTTCTTCACGTGCTGGGCCTCGTCCGCCACGAGCATCCCCCACGGCACCTCGGCGAGCCGGGGCGCGTCCAGGCGCATCGTGCCGTACGTGGTGAGGACGAACTCTCCGTCGGCCAGGCCGTCGAGGCCGCGGCGCGCGCCGTGGAAACGCCTCACGGGTGTGCCGGGCGCGAACCGCTCGATCTCCCGCTGCCAGTTGCCCATCAGGGACGTCGGGCAGACCACCAGGGTGGGCCCGGCGGACCGGGCGTCGGTCTGCCGGTGCAGATGCAGGGCGATCAGCGTGATCGTCTTGCCGAGCCCCATGTCGTCGGCGAGGCAGCAGCCGAGGCCCAGCGAGGTCATACCGGCGAGCCAGTTCAGGCCCCGCCGCTGGTAGTCCCGCAGGGTGGCCGCGAGGGCGGCCGGCTGCTCCACGGGCTGCTGTGCCTCGGGGTCCGCGAGCCGCTCCCGCAGGGCCGCCAGCCACCCGGTGGGCCGCACCTCGACCCGGCGGCCGTCCACCTCCGCCCAGCCGGTCAGGGCCGCGCCCAGCGCGTCCACCGGCGTGACCTTGCGGTCCTGCCGGGAGCGGGCCAGGCGTACCTCCTGAGGGTCGATCAGGACCCACTGGTCGCGCAGCCGCACCACAGGGCGCTTGGCCTCGGCGAGCCGGTCCAGCTCTTCGCGGCTCAGTCGCCGGTCGCCCAGCGCGAAGGACCAGTCGAAGGCGAGCAGCGCGTCGGCGGACAGGAACGACGGCATGGCGGCGAAGGCCTTGCCGGACTCCGGTTCGTCGTCGGAAGGCCCCACCACCGCGCGCGTGGTGAACTCGCGGGTCAGCCCCTTCGGCCAGTGCACGTCGACTCCGGCCGCCGCCAGTGCCCCGGTGCCCGTGCCGAGCAGTTCGGTGACCTCCTCGTCGGCGAGCTCGACCGCGTCCGGAACGGTCGCCGACAGCAGGGGCGTGAGAGGCGCCCAGGCCCGGGCCGCGCGGCGCAGGGCGAGCAGGGCGTCCATCCGCGCGCGCGGACCGAAGGCTTCGCCCTCGGCGCCGGCCCAGACGTCCGCGGCATCCGCCACGAGCGCCGGATCGCTGACGCTGTGCACCTGGAGCACGGCCCGGAACGTCACGCCCGCCTCATCGGCCGCCGCGTCCGTCAGGCCGTCCGTCATGTCTGTCAGGCCGTCCGCCTCGATCCGCAGCGACAGCCGCACCCCGGCGTCGTGGCCTGCGGCGACGTCGGCGGCCCACGCGCGCTGCTCGGGCAGCCGCACCGGCTCGGGTGACGCGTAGGCGGCGCCGCCGGTGACCAGCGGCGCGGCGGGGGAGCGGGGCAGGGTGTCGGCGACCGCGTCGAGGAAGGCGCGCAGGAGCTGCTCCGGGTCGGGCAGCCGCAGCGCCCCGGCGTCCGCCAGCGGCACGGCGTGCGCCTCGGGCGGCATGGCGGCGGCGAGGCGGCGTACGGCCTCGACGTCCTGGGCGCGCAGCGGGCCCGTGCGCCACGCGTCGTGGTCGCCGGGGGACAGCCCCGGCAGCAGGAGCCCGCGCGCCACGAGGTGCAGGGCGTGCGTGGCCGCCGCGCCCCAGAACACGGTGGACCGGTGCCCCCGCGCGCCGGCACGCGCGCGCACGAGGACCGGCAGGGCGGTGCGCACCGGCACCAGGACGGCGGGCACGCTCTGCGGCTCGACTCCGTCGACACCGGGCACGACGACGGTCAGGTCTGCTACGGACGCCGAGGCCGTCACCGGCGGGGTCTCGCCGTCCGGCCGCCAGAAGGCGACGCTGCCCGTCCGGGCCGGGTCGCCGGGCAGGAACACGGTGTGGCAGTGGGCCAGTTCGGAGAAGTCGGAGGATGCCGGGGGAGTCGGATGCTCGGCTATGACTGATTCCTCAAATTTGACTAGTTGAGTCGGAGTCGCCGAGGGTACAGCACTTCCTGCAACCTCTGGGTATGACTTGGCTGTGAAGTAGGTCACGATAGAGGTCTCAGGGGTGCCTAGGGGTAGCGCCTCAGGGATGTCTCAGGGTCGCGGTCAGGAACCGCCGCAAGCGCGGGCCCGTTTTCGAGACAGAGAGCGGCAGTGGCCGCGAAGGAGGCGACATCATGTCCAAGAACGCCAAGATCGCCGCAGGTGGTGTGGCGGTCGGGCTCATCCTGTTGATCTGGCTGCCCTGGTGGGCATCGCTCCTGATCATCCTGGGAGTCCCGGCAGCCGCGTATCTCACACTGGACCCCTCCCAGCGGCGCAGGCTGCGCCGCGCCACCCGCAAGGAGTTGGGCCGTTGACGCGCTGACCAGCAAAAGGCTGGGCCGTTGACGCGCTGATGTCCGGCGCGGCCGAAGGCCGCACCGGCTCAGTTCGGCCGTACGGCCATCTTGTCGAGGGCTTCGAGGAGACCCGGCAGTTCCGGCCCCCGGCCCACCGGCAGGACCTCGCCCGGTTCCTCGTCCAGCAGCACGAAGGCGATGTCGTCGGTCCTGGCCACGAGCGACCAGCCGGGACCGTCGGCCCTCAGGGTCCGCGCGTCACCCGGCGCGAAGGACGAACGGACCCGGCCCAGCGGCGGCGGCGAGTCGATGTACGTGCGGGCCTCCGCGAGGACGCGCCGGATGCCGCTGTGGCCCTGCCGCCCCTTCTCCCCGCCTCCGCCCGGACCGTCGGCCGCAGCGCCCCCGCCGCCCGGGGGCGCCGGGGACCCCGGCGCCGGGAAGGCCGAGTCGTCGACCTGTTCCCGCCACATCGCCCATTGAAGTGCGATCTCGTCCGCGCCCAGGCGCCGCTGGGCCGGACCCCAGACGGCGGTGTCCGGCGGGGTCAGCGGGGGCCGGTCGTCGGCCTCCGGGCCGGGATCGTGCGGCGCGGGCACTCCGGGCGCCGCCACGGCGACCGCGAGAGGCCAGCCGGGCAGGGCCGCGACGACCGTGCGCTCGTCGGGCGACAGCTCGTACTCCATCCCGCAGTCCCACGACGCGATCGCGACGGCCACCAGGGAGACGTCGTCGATGACCACCGTCCACCGGGCGCCCTCGCCGTCCTGGCCGAGCACCAGCCCGTACCCGTCGGCGAGCGGCGCCAGGCCGAGCGCCGCGCACGCCTCCGGATAGTCGTCGCCCAGCACGCTCGGGAACTGCGCCGGCGTCAGAAGCACCGCCGTGAGCACGTAGAGCGCGTCGTCCGCGGCGGCGACGGTGTCCTCATCCGTCCCGGCCATCCCAGCCTCCCCATCGGTTCGTCCACCGGCGCGCACCCTAGTGCGCGCGGAAGCCGCTTGTCACGGCCTTGCGTGCGCACCAGGGGCTGCCCTTTTCCGGCGGACGGGGCGAATCGGCCGTCCTGTCGGGGCGCGTCACTCCGCCGGCAGCCCCAGCAGCTCACGGGCCACGGTCCGGGGCGATTCGCCGCGTTCCCGTGCGAGCGCGACGACGGCCCGGCCGGCCAGCTCGTTCACCCCGAACGACAGCGCCTCGGGCGAGACCCAGCCGGCCGCCTCGTCGGCCCGTTCCTGGTCGTCCTCCGCGCTCGCCGTGACGTAGGCCGCGGCCGCCTCGAAGAGATTGTGCGGACGTTTGCCCTCGCCGGCCTTCGTCTCCGTGCGCAAGGCGTGAGCGACTCTGTCTCCGGCCTTCCGGACCTTGCCCCACATGCTGACCACCTTCCCCCTGTGCGGATGTCCCGCCTGCCGGTCATCTCGCTGACTCCAACGTAAAGTTGGATCTCCGGTGACAGAAGGGGGATGGCACTGTGAAGCGCTTCGCGCGGCTGGAACAGATACGTCGGATGGACCCGTACCGGGAGGCCACGGAGGTCTACCGGCTGAGCGTGGCGTACGAGTTTCCCTGGGACTTCACCCGCGCCTTGGAGCTGGCCCTGTACCGCACGTACGCCGTCCCGAGCATCGGCCGGCTGCTCGCCGAGACGGCGGAGCTCACGGAGCGGACACAGCAGCGCTACGACGACACGTCGCTGCTCCTGGACGCCGTGGTCGAGCACGGTTTCGGCAGCGACGAGGGCAAGACCGCGATCCGCCGCATCAACCAGATGCACCGCAGCTACGACATCAGCAACGACGACATGCGCTACGTGCTCTGCACGTTCGTCGTGGTGCCCAAACGGTGGATCGACGCCTACGGGTGGCGCAGGATGTCGCGCCACGAGATCGTGGCCAGCGTCGTCCACTACCGCACGCTGGGCCGGCACATGGGCATCAAGGACATCCCCGAGACCTACGAGGAGTTCGAGAGCTGCCTCGACGGCTACGAGGCGGCCCACTTCGCGTGGGACGAGGAGGCCCGGCGGGTCTCGGACGCCACGCTCGATCTGATGTCCTCCTGGTACCCGCGCCCGCTCGCGCCGCTGCTGCGCACCACGACCCTCGCGCTGCTCGACGACTCGCTGCTCCGCGTCTTCCGCTACACCCCGCCCAGCGCCGCCACGCGCGCGTGGGTGCGTCGCGCGGTACGGCTGCGGGGCCGCGCCGTCCGTCTGCTGCCGCCCCGGAGCGCCCCGCACTTCGCCCGCCAGAACTGGGAGATCAAGGGCTATCCGTACGGCTACCGGCTCGACGACCTGGGCACGCGCCCGGTCGCGGGCGTCCGGGGCTGTCCCGTGCGGCACGTGGCGGCGTCGGACGCGGAAGCCGGGTGACGAAGCAGAGGGACCGAGCCGGGTGATGCGGCCGGGCGGTGCGGCAGCTCAGTCCTCGCGGACGGCGAGCGCCAGGAAGCGGGAGTCCTCGTCGACGTACGACGTCAGCTGCCATCCCGAACCGGCCAGCAGCGGCCTGAGGTTGGACTCGGCGCGCAGGTCGTCCGGGGTGAGCGGGCGGCCGTGGCGCGCGGCCAGGGCGGCCCTGCCGATCGGGTGGAACAGCGCCAGCACACCACCGGGACGCACGACGCGCGCCAGCTCCCGCAGATTCTCGGCCGGACTCGGCAGATGCGAGATCAGGCCCGCCCCGAACACGGCGTCCAGCGAGTGCGAACGCAGCGGCAGCGCGGCGACGTCCGAGAGCAGCAACGCCCCGTCACGGTTTCGTCCGGCCCGCACGGCCTCCCGCAGCATGGCCGGGGTCAGATCCGCCCCGAGCACCACTCCCGAGGGGCCCACGGCGGCACGCAGCGGCGGCAGGGCGCGTCCGGTGCCGCACCCGGCGTCGAGTACGCGGTCGCCCGGGCGCAGTCCGAGCTCGGCGACCGCGGCGGCGTAGGCCGGACCGTCATCGGGGAACCGGCTGTCCCAGTCGGCGGCGCGGGCGGTGAAGAACTCCTGGACACGCGTCTGGTCGTCGCTCATGTACGGCATGATTCCTCACCGGCACGGATGACGCCTCAGTGCACACGTTCGAGCGTGACCCGATCGTTCCGGTACACCCTTGCGTCATATTCCAACAGCTTTCGAAATGCGCCCCCTTTGTGCGCCCCTGCCGGGTCTAGCGTCCCGGGGTCATGGGACACCTGGACCACGCCGCCCTGGGGTGGCTGACCCCCGCGCTGTCGTACGTGATGGCCTGTACAGGCGCCGCCCTCGGGCTGCGCTGCACCGTCCGCGCGCTCGCCGCCACCGGGCGCTCGCGGCGCAACTGGCTCGTCACGGCCGCCTCGGCGATCGGCACCGGTATCTGGACCATGCACTTCGTGGCCATGCTCGGTTTCAGCGTCGCCGGCACCGACATCCGCTACGACGTGCCGCTCACCCTGCTGAGCCTGCTCGTCGCCATGGTCGTCGTCTGCGCCGGCGTCTTCGCCGTCGGCTACGGCCGGGACCGCGGCCGGGCCCTGCTGATCGGCGGGCTCACCACCGGTCTCGGCGTCGCCAGCATGCACTACCTGGGCATGGCGGCCGTCCGCCTGCACGGGGACGTGACCTACGACCCGGTGCTCGTCGGGCTCTCCGTCCTGATCGCCGTCGTCGCCGCGACGGCGGCTCTGTGGGCGGCGCTCAACATCAAGTCGCCCGTCGCGGTCACCATCGCCTCCCTGATCATGGGCGCGGCCGTCAGCAGCATGCACTACACCGGGATGTTCGCGGTGAGCGTGCGCGTGACGCCCTCCGGGGAGGCACTGCCCGGGGCCACGGCGATGCAGTTCATCTTCCCCCTCGCCGTCGGCCTCGGGTCCTACCTCTTCCTGACCTCCGCCTTCGTGGCGCTGTCGCCGACGGCAGGGGAGCGTGAGGCGTCCGCGTCGGCCCAGCGGCCGGTCGAGAGCGTCGTCCGTTAGCCGCGATCCCGCGACCGAGGCCCGGCGTGGCGGGCGACAGGCCCTTCGGGTGGCACATCCCACGGTCACGGTCCGGACGGCAGACAGAGCAAGCCCGGACGGCACGCTCTGAAGCCGGAGTGACACGCCCCGAACCACCCCCGAGCGAGGAGTCCATGCGTACACCCCGTAGGACCCCCACAACCGGCGCCGAGGCGCCGCCCACGCCCGTGCGCGGTCGCCGCGCGCATGCCGGACCACCGGCCGACGAGGCCTCCGAGGCGCCCTCGGGGGCCGCACCGGACGGAGTGCCCACGCGCGCGGAGCGCTGGCACATACGACCCCGTACCGTGCGCGCCAAGATCATCTGCCTGCTGATGGTGCCGGTCGTCTCCCTCCTGGCCCTGTGGGCCCACGCCACCGTCACCACCGCCCAGGACGTCTCCCGGCTGCGGCAGGTCCAGCGCGTGGACGCCATGGTCCGCGCCCCCGTCTCCGCCGCGGTCGCCGCCCTCCAGGCCGAACGCGCCGCCGCGGTACGCCGCGCCACGGACCCCTCCGCCGCACGGACCGACGAACTGGACGAACTCGCCCGGCGCACCGACCGGGCCGTCGCGAAACTGCGGCTCGGCAAGAACAGCACCGTCGCCGACAGCGAGGAACTGCCCGCCGGAGTCGCCCGCCGGCTGGAGGCGTTCGTCACCGGTGCCGAGCAACTGCGTCCGCTGCGGACCGAGGTGCGGGACCGGCGCGCGGGCTGGGCCGAGACGTACCACCGCTACACCGGGACCATCTCCGAGGCTCTCGGCGTCGGCGGTGCCCTCACCGGCATCCAGGACGCCGACCTCGGCTCCGACGCGCGCGTGCTGCTCGAATTCTCCCGGGCCGGCGAGGCGTTGGCCCGGGAGGACGCGCTCCTGGCGAGTGCCCGCCTGTCCGGGACGCTGACCGGGGAGCGGCTCCGGCTGTTCACCGGCGCCGTCGACCTGCGCCGCACCCTGACCGAGTCCGCCGTCACCGACCTGCGCGGCACCGAACGCTCCGCATGGAACGCCCTCGCCGACAGCAGTGCCTACGCCGGGCTGGGCGACGCCGAGGACGGCATCCTCGCCGCCGGACCGGGTGCCAAGGCGATCGAGGCGATAACCGAGAGCACCTGGAACACCGCCCACGCGCGCGTGCAGAACGGTATGCGCACGATCGAGGACGACGCCGCACGAGGCGTCGCGCAGCGGGCCGACCCGTTCACGCGGGGACTGCTCACCCCGGCCGGCGCGGCCGTCCTGCTCGGCCTCGCCGCCGTCGCCGCCTCGCTCGTCATCTCCGTACGCATCGGCCGCGGCCTCGTGGTGGAGCTCGTGAGCCTGCGCAACGGCGCCCTGGAGATCGCCCGGCGCAAACTCCCCGAGGCCATGCGGAGACTGCGCGCGGGCGAGGAGATCGACATCCGTGCCGAGGCACCACCGGGTCAGTCCGCCGACGACGAGACCGGACAGGTCGCCGAGGCCCTCGGCACCGTCCATCGTGCCGCGCTGCGGGCCGCCGTAGAGCGCGCCGAACTCGCCAGCGGCATCTCCGGCGTCTTCGTCAACCTCGCCCGCCGCAGCCAGATCCTCGTCCACCGGCAGCTGAGCCTCCTCGACAGCATGGAACGCCGCTCCGACGACCCGAACGAACTGAGCGACCTCTTCCGTCTCGACCACCTCACCACCCGCATGCGGCGCCACGCGGAGAGCCTGATCATCCTCTCCGGAGCGGCCCCCGGACGGGCCTGGCGCAGGCCGGTCTCCCTGACCAACGTGGTCCGCGCGGCCGTCTCCGAAGTCGAGGACTACGCGCGCGTGGAGGTACGGCAGCTCCCCGAGGCGGCCGTCGTGGGCGCGGCCGTGGCCGACCTCACGCACCTCCTCGCCGAGATCATCGAGAACGCCGCCCAGTTCTCGCCGCCCCACACGCGCGTGCGCGTGACCGGCGAACCCGTCGGCAACGGCTACGCCGTCGAGGTCGAGGACCGCGGCCTCGGCATGGGCAAGGAGACCCTCGCCGAGGCCAACCGCCGCATCGAGCAGTCCGAGGCGCTCGACCTGTTCGACAGCGACCGGCTCGGCCTGTTCGTGGTCAGCAGGCTCGCCGCCCGGCACGACATCAAGGTCCACCTGAGGACATCGCCGTACGGCGGCACCACCGCGGTCGTCCTGGTGCCCACCGCCCTGCTGCACACCGGGGCGGCGGAACGTGCCCACGGTGCAGCGGAACGTCCCCACGGCGAAGCGGCGCAGGCGCGGCAGACCGAGGAACGCGCCCACGCGCGCGTGCCCGACGGCATACCGCATCAGGACACCGCCCCCGACGCCGTCCCGGCCCCGGCCGACCGGCGCGCCCTGGTGGCTCCCGTCCCGGCCGCCGCGGAGACCACGAGCCACACCCCACCCCCAGGAGTCGCCACCTTGCGACTGCACCGGCCCCAGGAGCAGCCCGAAGGCTCCGACGACCTCCCGCGTCGCGTGCGGCAGGCCAGCCTCGCACCCCAACTGCGCGAGGGGCGCCCCGATGAGCCCCCGCCCTCGCCGGCACCCCGGGACGACGAACGCACCCCCGAGCTCGTCCGGGACCGCATGGCGGCGTATCGCGACGGCTGGACGCGCGGCGGCGGCAGGCGACCCGGCCGCGGAACCACGCCCGGCCCGTCGGGCAGCGACAGCTTCGAAGGAGACCCCGCATGATCCAGGACCCGAGCACGCATTCCGCCCGGAGCTCCGGCGAACTCGACTGGCTGCTGGACGATCTGGTGCTGCGCGTGAGCGAGATACGGCACGCCGTGGTGCTGTCCAACGACGGCCTGGCCGTGGGCGCCTCGACCGACCTCCGCCGCGAGGACGCCGAGCACCTCGCCGCGGTCGCCTCGGGCTTCCACAGCCTCGCCAAGGGAGCCGGACGGCACTTCGGTGCCGGCGGTGTCCGCCAGACCATGGTGGAGATGGACGAGGGCTTCCTGTTCGTGGCAGCGGCGGGCGACGGATCCTGCCTCGCCCTCCTCACCGCCGTGACCGCCGACATCGGGCTCGTGGCGTACGAGATGGCACGCCTGGTCAAACGCGTCGGCGAGCACCTCGGCACCGCGCCCCGCGTCGGCGCCCGGCCTCCCGCCGCCGGATGAACCGAGAGGGCGGTCCGCGCAGATGACCGAGGACATGACGGGCACCCCGCCCGAGCAGGGCAGCCAGTGGTACGACCACGAGGCCGGCCCGCTCGTCCGCCCCTACGCCATGACGGGCGGCCGCACCCGGCCCGGCCCCACCGGCGTGCGGTTCGACCTGATCGCCCTGGTCACGCTGGACCCGTCCGCGCCCGGCGTGGACGACGTCCCGCTCGGTCCGGAACACCGGACCCTCCTCGAGCTGTGCCGTACGGAGACCCAGTCGGTCGCCGAACTCGCCGCGGGCGCGGACCTGCCCGTGGGCGTCGTCCGGGTCCTCCTCGGCGACCTCCTGGAACTCGGCAGCGTCACCGTCAGCCGCCCCGTGCCGCCGGCACAGTTGCCCGACGAGCGCATCCTGCGCGAGGTGATCGCGGGACTGAGGGCGCTGTAGACGCCGGCACACCGCCCACGTACTCACCTCACCCCTTGCCGGCACTCCCGAGAGAAGTGATCAATGGTCTCCGAAGACTCCGACGCCACCGGCGGCGACACCTCCGCACTGGCGTTGAAGATACTGGTCGCCGGCGGGTTCGGCGTGGGCAAGACCACCCTGGTGGGCGCCGTCAGCGAGATCCGGCCACTGCGCACCGAGGAACTGCTGAGCGAAGCCGGCCAGCTGGTGGACGACACCGACGGTGTGGACCACAAGACCACCACGACCGTCGCCATGGACTTCGGACGCATCACCATCCGCTCCGGCCTCTCCCTGTACCTGTTCGGCACGCCGGGCCAGGACCGGTTCTGGTTCCTGTGGGACGAGTTGTCGCAAGGGGCGCTCGGCGCGGTGGTCCTGGCGGACACCCGTCGCCTGGAGGACTGCTTCCCCGCGGTCGACTACTTCGAGCACCGGCGCATCCCGTTCGTGGTGGCCGTCAACTGCTTCACGGGCGCCCGGCGGCACGGCGCCCAGGACGTCTCGCGCGCCCTCGACCTCGACCGGGGCACGCCCGTGGTGTTGTGCGACGCCCGGGACCGCGACTCGGGAAAGGAGGTGCTGATCCGGCTCGTCGAGTACGCCGGGCGGATGCACACCGCCCGGCTTCTCGACTCGGTCGGCTGACCGGGGTCCCTCTCCGTCAGTCCGCGACGTCCCGCTCCGCCAGGACCCTGTCGATGGCGACACGGACGAGGAGTTCGCCCGGGACGCCGTTGCGGGCGCCGAACTCCTCGGCGCGCTCCTCGCCCATGTACCGGGCGCCGATGCGGGTGGCCCAGTGCCGTATCTCGTCGAGGTCCTCCGAGACGCGGGCACGGCCCCGCACCACCACGAAGGAGTACGGCGGCCGGTCGTCGTCCACACACAGGGCGACCCGGCCGTCACGGATGAGATTGCGCCCCTTCACGCTGTCCTTGCCGGTGTTGAACACCAGCTCGTCGCCGTCCAGGACGAACCAGATCGGGGTCACGTGCGGGCTCCCGTCGGCCCGGACCGTGGAGAGCTTTCCGGTGCGGGTGCCGTGGGAAACGAACTCCCGCCATTGCGCGTCGGTCATCTTCTCTGCCATGGCTCCCATCCTCCTTGCCCCGGCAGCGGTCGTGGGGAAGGCTGGCGTGGAGATCCTCCGGCCAGGAGGAGAATCGCACGGGGAGAAAACGGGGAGATCGGAACATGGCGCAGAACCAGGGACTGGACTGGCTGCTGGACGACCTGACCGAGCGCGTCCACCACGTGCGGCACGCACTGGTCCTGTCCAACGACGGCCTGGTGACAGGGGCGAGTACCGGCCTGCGCCGCGAGGACGCGGAGCACCTCGCGGCCGTGTCGTCCGGACTGCACAGCCTGGCCAAGGGCTCGGGACGGCATTTCGGCGCGGGCAGCGTACGCCAGACGATGATCGAGTTCGACGACGCGGTGCTCTTCGTCACCGCGGCGGGCACGGGCAGTTGTCTGTGCGTCCTCAGCGGCGCGGAGGCCGACATCGGCCAGATCGCCTACGAGATGACACTTCTCGTCAACCGGGTCGGCGAGCACCTCGACGTGGATGCGCGCCAGCCCGAACGGAAGCCGGAAACAGGCATCTGACCTGCACGTTCGTCACCCCCGCGGAGTTATCCACAGGCTCGCCACGAAGTGCGCCGAAGCGGCTACGGTTTTTTCACGGCAACCGCACACGGCGTGAGCCGCCGACTCCACGGGGGAGACCGACCATGTCAGGCACCATCGCGAAACCCGACCGCCTCACCTGCGCCGCCAGCCGGGCCGCGCGCGAACTCGACCTGAGGCGGGGCGAGTTCGATCTGGCGGTGAATCTCGGACTCGTCCGGACCGTGCCCGACGAAGGGGGCGGAGGCCGACGGGTCGCCCGCGCCGAGCTCGACCGGCTGCGCGCCGAAGACGGCTTCCCGGACGCACTGCGCGAGCGCGTCGCGACCGCAGGAACCAACGAGGGCGCCGAGCTCTTGGACGTGACACCCACCAGGTTCACGAGCCTCGCGCGCTTCGGCCTGCTGGTACCCGTGCGCTTTTACTTGAACCGCTACCGCACCGTCGTATGGCTGTATCTGGCCGAGGAGCTACGGCAGTTCGCGAGCGAGGAGAGCAACGCCCGGCTGCTGACCGGCCGCACGCCCGCGGAGGTGCGGGAAGGGCTGAAGGCGGGGCTGGACCGGCGGCCCCGCAACTGGCGGGGACGGTACATCGGGTTCCTGCTGCGGCAGGCGGGGGACGACCCGTGGGCGCACGCGGCGGCCGTCGCCCGCCTCCTCGACCCGGCCGACGTGGCGGAGGTCGTAGGGGACCCGTGCGAGCGCGACCACCTGTACCGCTGCCGACCCCGGCTTCCGGCACACGGCGCGCCCGGCTCACCCGCCGCCGAACGGGCCCAGGAGCTCATGACGGCGAGCGAGCCGGACGAAGTGGCCTGGTTCCGTGCGGATCTCGCCCACACGATGGAAACGGCCCGAAGGCGACGCCCGGCACCACGCCCGGCCCCGCAGCAGGTACCGGTGCCGGCCCCGACCTCGGCGCCGGAACCGGTCGCGGCTCCGGCGGACGACCGGTCCGTGCCCCAGGACCACACGCCTTCCCACGGCCTCCTGGGCTGGCTGCGCCGCAGAGGCCGGCGGCCTACGGGGTGATCCTGCCCCTGCCCGGGCGGAGGGCGCGCCCTGCCGTTCGCCCGACAAGCGATGAGTTTCCGGATGCGCCCCGGGCTGACCTGTGAGGAGACTATGACCGGGAGGCGATCATGTTCGGTTCGACGAAGGCGTACAGCGGTTTCTCCGTGAACGACATCGAGGCGGCCAGGAAGTTCTACGGCGACACGCTGGGACTCCGCGTCTCGGAAGAGCACGGCATGCTGATCCTGCACATCGCGGGCGGCCGGGACATCCTGGTCTACCCGAAGGAGGAGCACACCCCGGCGACCTACACCATCCTCAACTTCCCAGTCGACGACATCGAGGCGGCGGTCGACGAGCTGAGCAGAAGGGGGGTGCGTTTCGAGCGCTACGACCACCTCAAGGCGGACGACAAGGGCATCTTCCGCGGCGGCGGCCCGCTGATCGCCTGGTTCACCGACCCGGCGGGGAACGTGCTGTCCGTCCTCCAGGAATCCTGACCCGTCGGTCATGCCCGAGCTGCCCGATGTCGAGGGCTTCCGGCAGGTGCTCGAGTCCTGTGCGAAGGGACGGGTCGTGCGGCATGTCGAGGTGCGGGACGCGGGCGTCCTGCACGGGGTCGGAATCCGGGGCCTGCGTGACGCGCTGGAGGGCCGGCGGTTCGGCACCCCGGAGCGGCACGGCAAGTGGCTGCTCGCCCGCACCGGCGGTCCCACCCTGGTGCTGCACTTCGGCATGACCGGGCGGCTGGTCTGCGGTCGTCCCGACGATGCCGTCGAGGCCCACGACCGGGTGCTGTTCACCCTGAGTGGCAACCGTCAGCTGCGCTTCCGGGACCAGCGCAAGCTCCAGGGCCTGTGGCTGGCCCACGACGACACCGACCTCGACCGCCTGCTGGGGCGGCAGGGCCCCGACGCCATGGCGGTGGCCCGCGCGGATTTCGAGGCCGTGCTCTCGTCGCGCCGAGGGCACCTGAAGACCGCGCTCACCGACCAGTCCGCCCTGGCCGGTCTCGGCAATCTGCTCGCCGACGAGATCCTGTGGCGTGCCCGGCTGCGCCCCGACCGCCTGGCGCGTGAGTTCACCCAGGACGACCGCCGTCGCCTGTACAGCGAGATGCGCAGAACCTTGCGGTCCGCCGTCAGCGCCGGTTGCGTGCCGCCGCGGGACTCCTGGCTCACCGGGCATCGTGACGACCCCGACCCCAGGTGCCCGCGCTGCGGCAACGGTCTGCGCCGGTCCCGGATGGCGGGCCGCGGGACGGTGTGGTGCCCGCGGTGTCAGCCGGAGGGGTGATCCGTCCGGCCAGGACCGATCAGTCGCCGGGGTCCTCAGGAGCCCCCTGGCCCTCATGGCACTCCCACCGTCCGGCGTTCCTCGTCCGGTGCCACGAGCGACTGTGTGAACGGAATCCGCGACAGGGCGAGCACCCCCGCGGCGATCAGTGCGACACCGAACAGCTGGGGCAGCAGCCACCACCCGGTGCGGACCGTCTCCTCGTACAGGATGATGCCGAGGGCGAGGCTCACCATCGCGTCGCCGAGGGTGAGCGCGGGCTGCGAGGCGACCAGGGGACCGGCCTGCATCGCGTTCTCCAGCAGGAACAGCGCGCACACGCCCGTCGCGGCGAACGCGTAGGTCTGCCACGCGGTGAGGAAACCCACGAGTCCCTGCTCGTCGAGGATGTGGGTGGCGGCCTTCATCAGGGCCGCGGTCACCGCGTAGCTGATCGCCGTCGCGCCTCCCAGACACGCCGCCCGGGTCCGGCCCTCCGGGCGGCGCAGGGCCGCGACGGCGAGGCCGGCGACCGCCCCGGCGCACACGGCGAGCGCGGGGATCCAGCGGTCCAGCTCCACATGGGTGCGGTTGCCGGTGGGGGACGCGGCGGCGAGCGCGACCGCCAGTCCGGCCACCACCACCGTCACGGCCAGCCAGCCCGTGCGCGGCAGATGCCGGTGCATCAGCAGCGACGCGACGACGAGGGTCAGCGGCAGCTCCAGCACGAACAGCGGCTGCACGATCGTCAGCGGCCCGGTCGCCAGCGCCAGCGCCTGGCAGACGGCGGCGGCGATCACGGCGAGGATGCCGGCCAGCCAGACGGGCCGGCGCAGCAGGTCGGAGATCAGCCCGGCCCTGAGCCCCTGGGAGCGCGGCACCGTGAGGGCCGCCTTGCGCTGCAACACCGTCGCGACGGCGTTGCTGAGGGCCGCGCAGACCGCGAAGACGACGGGGAGCACGGTGTGCAGCGTGGTCACCTCCCGGACCGGCGGGCGTGTGACGCTGGCGGAGTGGCTTCTCCTGCCATGGTCGCCGGAACCGGGCATGGGCGCGATCGGAGCCCCGAGGAGCGGCCCCCACCGGCACACGACCAGGTCAGTCGAGCTTGCGGAAGAGCCCCTCCTGCACGACCGACACGACCAGCCGGCCCTCACGGTCGTAGATCCGGCCCCGGGCCAGACCGCGGCCGCCGACCGCGATGGGCGACTCCTGGTCGTACAGCAGCCAGTCGTCGGCGCGGAACGGGCGGTGGAACCACATGGCGTGGTCCAGTGACGCCATGTCGAAGCCCCGCGGGCCCCACAGCGGCTCGACCGGGATGCGGACGGCGTCCAGGAGGGTCATGTCGCTGGCGTAGGTGAGGGCGCAGGTGTGCACGAGCGGGTCGTCGCCGAGCGGCCCGACCGCGCGCATCCACACGGCGCTGCGCGGCTCGGCGTCCGCGACCTCCTCGGTGGCCCAGCGCAGCCGGTCCACGTAGCGGATGTCGAAGGGCTGGCGGCGGGCCATCCGCTCCAACTGCTCCGGCAGCGCGCCCAAATGCTCCCGGATCTCGTCCGTGACCGTGGGCAGTGACTCCGGGTCCGGGACCTTCCGGGCCGGCGGCAGCTGGTGCTCGAAGCTGCCCTCCTCCGGCTTGTGGAAGGAGGCGGTGAGATTGAAGATCGTACGGCCCTGCTGGACGGCCGTGACCCGGCGAGTCGTGAACGACCGCCCGTCGCGCACCCGCTCGACCTGGTAGACGATCGGCACGCCCGGGATGCCCGGGCGCAGGAAGTACGCGTGCAGCGAGTGCACGGGGCGGTCGCCGTCCGTGGTGCGGCCGGCGGCGACCATGGCCTGGCCCGCCACCTGGCCGCCGAAGACCCGCTGGAGCGACTCCTGCGGGCTGCGGCCACGGAAGATGTTGACCTCGATCTGCTCCAGGTCGAGCAGGTCGACCAGTCTCTCGGCCGGGTTCGTCGTCATGCGTGGGATTCTCCTGTGCTCGCTGCTGCCTGGCCGTTCAGAGCTGGCCGACGTCGGTGACCCGGACGACCGCGCGGCCCTCCGCGTCGGAGGCCGTGAGGTCGACCTCCGCGCTGATGCCCCAGTCGTGGTCGCCGTTCGGGTCGTGGAAGATCTGCCGGACCCGCCACAGGGCGTTCTCCGGCTCCTCCTCGATGATCAGCAGCTTGGGGCCGCGGGCGTCGGGGCCGGTGCCGAGGTCGTCGTACTCGTCCCAGTACTTGTCCATCGCCTCGCCCCACGCGTCGGCGTCCCAGCCGGACTCCGCGTCCATCTCGCCCAACTCCTCGACCTGGTCGAGGGCGGCCAGCTCCACCCGGCGGAACATGGCGTTGCGGACCAGGACGCGGAAGGCACGCGCGTTGGCCGTGACCGGCTTGACCTCGTCGGCCTTCTCCTGGGCCTCCTCGGCGGTCATCTCCTCCGGGTTGGCGAGCTGCTCCCACTCGTCCAGCAGGCTGGAGTCGACCTGGCGCACCATCTCGCCCAGCCACTCGATCAGGTCCTGGAGGTCCTCGGACTTGAGGTCGTCCGGGACGGTGTGGTCGAGGGCCTTGTAGGCGCTGGCCAGGTAGCGCAGCACGATGCCCTCGGTGCGCGCCAGCTCGTAGTGGGACACCAACTCCGTGAAGGTCAGCGCCCGTTCGTACATGTCCCGGATGACCGACTTCGGCGACAGCGGATGGTCGCCGACCCAGGGGTGGCTCTTGCGGTACGTGTCGTACGCGTGGAAGAGCAGCTCCTCCAGGGGCTTCGGGTACGTGATGTCCTGGAGCCGCTCCATGCGCTCCTCGTACTCGACGCCGTCCGCCTTCATCGCGGCCACGGCCTCGCCGCGCGCCTTGTTCTGCTGGGCGGCGAGGATCTGCCGCGGGTCGTCCAGGGTGGACTCGACCACGGACACCATGTCGAGCGCGTACGACGGCGATTCGGGGTCCAGCAGCTCGAACGCGGCCAGCGCGAACGTGGACAGCGGCTGGTTGAGCGCGAAGTCCTGCTGGAGGTCGACGGTGAGGCGGACGACGCGGCCGGTCGCGTCCGGCTCGTCGAGCTTCTCGACGATGCCGCCGTCCAGCAGCGAGCGGTAGATCGCGATGGCGCGGCGGATGTGCCGCAGCTGCTGCTTGCGCGGCTCGTGGTTGTCCTCCAGCAGGTGGCGCATCGCCTCGAAGGCGTTGCCGGGACGGGCGATCACCGACAGCAGCATCGTGTGCGTCACCCGGAAGCGGGAGGTCAGCGGCTCCGGTTCCGAGGTGATGAGCTTCTCGAAGGTCTGCTCCGACCACGCGACGAAGCCCTCGGGCGCCTTCTTGCGGACGACCTTGCGGCGCTTCTTCGGATCGTCGCCCGCCTTGGCGAGCGCCTTCTCGTTCTCGACGACGTGCTCGGGCGCCTGCGCGACGACGAAGCCCTCCGTGTCGTAACCGGCCCGCCCGGCACGGCCCGCGATCTGGTGGAACTCCCGGGCGCGCAGGGTGCGGACGCGCGTGCCGTCGTACTTGGTGAGGGCCGTGAACAGCACCGTGCGGATGGGGACGTTGACGCCCACGCCGAGCGTGTCCGTGCCGCAGATGACCTTCAGCAGGCCGGCCTGCGCGAGCTTCTCCACCAGGCGGCGGTACTTGGGCAGCATGCCGGCGTGATGGACGCCGATGCCGTGCCGGACGTAACGGGAGAGGTTGCGGCCGAACTTGGTGGTGAAGCGGAAGTTGCCGATCAGCTCGGCGATCTGCTCCTTCTCCTCGCGCGAGCACATGTTGATGCTCATCAGCGCCTGTGCCCGCTCCACGGCCTGCGCCTGAGTGAAGTGCACGATGTAGACGGGCGCCTGCCGCGCCGCCAGCAGGTCGGTGAGCGTCTCCGTGAGCGGCGTGTAGCGGTACTCGTACGACAGGGGCACAGGGCGGGTCGCCGAGCGGACCACCGCGGTCGGGCGGCCGGTGCGGCGGGTGAGGTCCTTCTCGAAGAAGGAGACGTCGCCCAGCGTCGCCGACATCAGCACGAACTGCGCCTGCGGCAGCTCCAGGATCGGGATCTGCCAGGCCCAGCCGCGGTCGCCCTCCGCGTAGAAGTGGAACTCGTCCATCACGACCTGGCCGACGTCCGCGTCCTTGCCGTCGCGCAGCGCGATCGACGCGAGCACCTCGGCGGTGCAGCAGATCACGGGGGCGTCGGAGTTGACGGACGCGTCACCGGTCAGCATGCCGACGTTCTCCGTGCCGAAGATCTTGCACAGTTCGAAGAACTTCTCCGACACCAGCGCCTTGATCGGGGCGGTGTAGAAGGTGACCTCGTCCCGGGCCAGCGCGGCGAAGTGCGCACCCGCCGCGATCATGCTCTTGCCGGAACCGGTGGGCGTCGACACGATCACGTTCGCGCCGGAGACCACCTCGATCAGCGCCTCCTCCTGGTGGGGATAGAGCGTGAGACCCCGCTCACCGGCCCATGACTCGAAGGCTTCGTACAGGGCGTCGGGGTCGGCGGTCCGCGGCAGCTGATCGATGAGGGTCACGCCCCCATCTTGCCTGGCCCGATGCCCGATGCGGGAATCGGCTGCGGGCCCGAAGATCACGAACGCTACGCTGGGTCGCCGGCGGGACGTCAGCGCGCCCGGTCAACTGGACAGCGGCACATGAGGAATGGGGCGGGCAGCGGCCATGATGGGACCAGCACACTCACTGTCGGGCGGCGCCGCCTGGCTCGGCGTCGGTGCGGCGGCCGCCGCGGCCGGGCACCCGATGCCCTGGCCGGTCCTCCTCGTCGGCGCTCTGATCTGCGCCGGTGCCGCGCTCGCCCCGGACCTCGACCACAAGGCGGCGACCATCTCGCGGTCCTTCGGACCGGTGTCGCGCTGGCTGTGCGAGATCGTCGACAAGCTGTCGTACGCCGTCTACAAGGCCACCAAGAAGCAGGGCGACCCGCGCCGCTCCGGTGGGCACCGGACGCTCACGCACACCTGGCTGTGGGCGGTGCTGATCGGTGCGGGTACCTCGGTCGTGGCGATCACCAGCGACCGCTGGGGGGTGCTGGCGATCCTCTTCGTGCACATGGTCCTGGCCATCGAGGGTCTGCTGTGGCGCGCGACGCGCGGCTCCAGCAGCGAGGTCCTGGTGTGGCTGCTGGCCGCCGCCACCGCGTGGATCCTCGCGGGTGTGCTGGACAAACCGGGCAACGGCGCGGACTGGCTGTTCACGGCGCCGGGCCAGGAGTACCTGTGGCTGGGGCTGCCGGTCGTGCTAGGCGCGATCGTGCACGACATCGGGGACGCGCTGACCGTCTCCGGCTGCCCGATCCTGTGGCCGATTCCCCTCGGGCGCAAGCGCTGGTACCCGGTCGGGCCGCCGAAGTTCATGCGGTTCCGGGCGGGCAGCTGGGTGGAGCTCAAGGTGCTGATGCCGGTGTTCATGCTGCTCGGCGGGGTGGGCTGCGCGGCGGCGCTCAACGTCATCTGAGCCCCTGCCGAGCCGAGGACAGGGCTCAGCGGCCGCCGTACCGGCGCTCGAACGCGGCGACCCGGCCCTCCGAGTCCACCGTGCGGGCCTTGCCCGTGTAGAAGGGGTGGCTCTCCGAGGAGATCTCCACGTCCACGACCGGGTAGGTCTCGCCGTCGTCCCACTCGATGGTCTGGTCGCTGGTCGCGGTGGACCGGGTCAGGAACGCGTAACCGGCGGCCCGGTCGCGGAAGACGACGGCGTGGTAGTCGGGGTGCTTGTCCTGCTGCATGGCTGCTCCTCGGGCGGCTCGGGTCGGTTCTGCGATCAGCCGGGCAGGACGTCCTCGTCGACGATGTGCACGGCTGCCTCCTCGGCCGACGCCGCCGCGCCGTCGATGCCCACGTCCATGGCGACCAGCGCGCCCTCCTCGTCCTCGTGCGCGCCCTCGTCGGGAGCCACGAGCCGACCGGAGCGGGCGGCGCCGACCTCGTTGTCCAGGAGTTCCCCGTCGGTGCCCTGGCAGTCCCCGAGACCGTCACCGTCCGGGGCGACGGGCTCCGGCAGCTCCTCGGCGAGCCGCTGGTCCAGCGTCTCGCCCCGCTGCCGCTCCGCCGCGGTGACGCCGCTGTGCTCCACGGCCCAGGGCCGCTCGGGAGGGGACCAGCCCCGGTCGAGGGGATCGTCGACGCCGTCGTACTCCAGGGTGTCCTCGGCGTCGAGCAGCCCCGTGTCCTCTCTCTGCTCGGATGGTTCCGGCTGGTAGACGTCGTCTCCCCAGCCGTCGGAGCTCTTCACGGGTACCTCCAGGGGGTGGGGCGGGCCCGTTCACACCGGGGCCCGCGCCGGGCCGCCGCCACACGGAGCACTGACGCCGCCCGCCGCCGGACCGCTGCCGCGGTTCCCGGGCGATCCCCCGAGCCGGTGCCTGTTTCCAGCCTTCCACTCCGCCTCGGGACCGCGCAACGCCACGGAACGCCTCCGGCGGTCACCGCTCCCGGGCTCGCGCCGCTCCCGGGCTCGCGCCGCTCCCGGGCTCGTGCCGGCGCCGGGCTTGTGCCGCTCCCGGGCTCGTGCCGGCGCCGGGCTTGTGCCGCTCCCGGGCTCGTGCCGGCGCCGGGCTTGTGCCGCTCCCGGGCTCGTGCCGCTCCCGGGCTCGTGCCGCTCCCGGGCTCGCGCCGCTCCAGGGCCGGGTCGACCCCGGGGCCACCTCCGGGGGTCCACTTCCCGAGGCGCCCCGGAGGTGGCCCGCGGCGGCGCCCCCGGAGGTGGCCCTGCGGAGAGTGGCCCCGCGGGAGCGGCCCCCCGGGAGCAGCCCCCGGAGGTGGCCTTGCGGAGGTAGCCCCCCCGCAGGTGGTCTCGTGGAGGTGGCCTTGCGGAGGTAGCCCCCGCAGGCGGTCTCGTGGAGGTGGCCCTGCGGAGGTAGCCCACGGGGGTTGCTTCGTGGAGTGGCCCTGCGGAGGCGGATCCCCGGGGCAGGCCCCCCGGGACGGCCCCCCCCGGGAGCGGGCCCCCGGATCAGGGACCGTCCGGAAGGTGGGACCGACCCAGATGCCGGGCCAATCGGGGGCCGGGCCCCGGACCGGGCCGGACCGGGCCGGACCGGGCCGGGCCCGACCAGTCCCGCCCCCGCTCGGAGGGCAGGTCGTTCGGGGCGCCGTGCCCTCCCGGCCGGGCGCCCGAGGCCTCGGCACCGTCGTCACCGGCTTGTCACCCGTGCCACGACCTCCACAACGCCGCGTACGCCCCGTCCGCCGCCACCAGTTCCTCGTGACTGCCCAGTTCACTGATGCGGCCGTTCTCGACGACGGCGATGACGTCCGCGTCGTGGGCGGTGTGGAGGCGGTGGGCGATGGCGACGACCGTGCGGCCGTCGAGGACCTTGGCCAGGGATCGTTCCAGATGGCGGGCGGCGCGTGGGTCGAGCAGGGACGTCGCCTCGTCCAGGACCAGGGTGTGCGGGTCCGCCAGCACCAGGCGGGCAAGAGCGATCTGCTGGGCCTGGGCGGGGGTGAGCGTCAGGCCGCCCGAGCCGACCTCGGTGTCCAGGCCGTCGTCGAGCGCCCGGGCCCAGCCGTCCGCGTCGACCGCGCCCAGCGCCGCCCACAGCTCGGCGTCGCCGGCACCGGTCCGGGCGAGCCGGAGGTTGTCGCGCAGGGAGCCCACGAAGACGTGGTGCTCCTGGTTGACGAGGGCGACGTGGGAGCGGACGCGTTCCGCCGGCATCCGGGACAGCTCGGCGCTGCCCAGGGTGATCCGGCCGTCCCGGGGCGCGTAGATCCCGGCGAGCAGCCGGCCCAGCGTCGACTTGCCCGCGCCCGAGGGGCCGACCAGGGCCAGCCGCGTGCCGGGGGAGACCTCCAGGGACACCTTGCGCAGGACGTCCACGCCCTCCACGTAGCCGAAGTGCACCCGGTCGGCGTGCACATGGCGTCCGTCGGGGGACACGGACGGGTCGCCGGCCTCCGGCTCGATGTCCCGGACTCCGACGAGCCGGGCCAGCGACACCTGGGCCACCTGGAGCTCGTCGTACCAGCGCAGGATCATGCCCACCGGGTCGACGAGCATCTGGGCGATCAGCGCGCCCGTCGTGAGCTGGCCGACGTCGATCCAGCCGTGCAGCGCGAACACGCCGCCGAGCAGGAGGACCGAGGCGAGCACGGTGACGTGGGTGACGTTGATGACCGGGAAGAGCACCGACCGCAGCCACATCGTGTACCGCTCCCAGGCCGTCCACTCCCGGATCCGGCGCTCGGACAGCGCGACGCGCCGGTCGCCGAGGCGGTGTGCCTCGACGGTGCGCCCGGCGTCCACGGTCTCGGCGAGCGCGGCGGCCACGGCGGCGTACCCGGCGGCCTCCGAGCGGTAGGCGGCCGGCGCCCGCCGGAAGTACCAGCGGCAGCCGGTGATCAGCAGCGGCAGGGCGAGCAGCACGGCGAGCGCCAGCGGCGGCGCCGTGACGACCAGCCCGCCCATCAGCAGCACCACCCACACCACGCCGATCGACAGCTGCGGCACGGCCTCGCGCATGGCGTTGGCCAGCCGGTCGATGTCCGTGGTGATCCGCGACAGCAGATCGCCGGTCCCGGCCCGCTCCAGCACGCCGGGCGGCAGCCCGACCGACCGGACGAGGAAGTCCTCGCGCAGGTCGGCCAGCATCCGCTCGCCGAGCATCGCGCCGCGCAGCCGTACCTGGCGGACGAACAGGGCCTGGACGGCCAGCGCCGCCACGAACAGCCCCGCGGTGAGTTCCAGCCGCAGGTCCCGTGCGCCGTCGGACACCCGCTCCACGACTCCGCCCAGCAGCCACGGGCCGGCCATCGAGGCGATGACGGCGACCGTGTTGACGACGACGAGCAGCAGGAACGCCCGGCGGTGCCGGCGCAGCAGTTCGGTCACGTAGGCGCGGACGGTGGTGGGGGCACCGACCGGCAGGGTGTTCGCCGTCGTCGGGGCCGCCGGGTCGTACGCCGGTGGCGCCACGCCGATCATGCCTTCTCCTCGATCTCTTCCAGGTCGTGCAGTACGTCCTTCAGGGCGACGGAACCGGTCAGCGCGACCTCGTCGTCCGTCTCGCGGGTGACCACCGCGCGGTAGCGGGGCTCGGTGTGCACCAGCTCGTGGTGGGCGCCCACCGCCACGACCTCGCCCTCGTGCAGGAACACCACCCGGTCGGCGCGGTCCAGCAGCAGCGGCGAGGAGGTGAACACCACGGTCGTGCGCCCCGCGCGCAGCTCCCGCACGCCCTGCGCGATCCGTGCCTCGGTGTGCGAGTCGACGGCCGAGGTCGGCTCGTCCAGGACGAGCACCTCCGGATCCGTGATCAGCGACCGGGCCAGCGCGAGTCGCTGGCGCTGGCCGCCGGACAGGGACCGGCCGCGTTCGGTGATCCGGGCGTCCATGGGGTCGGCGGCGTCCACCGAGCCCTGCACCAGCGCCGCCAGCACGTCGTCGCACTGCGCGGCGGCCAGCGCCGCCCGCGGTTCGACGGCGCCCGACGCGGGTACGTCGAGCAGTTCGCGCAGCGAGCCGGACAGCAGCACCGGGTCCTTGTCCTGGACCAGGACGGCCGTACGGGCACTGTCCAGCGGGAGTTCGTCGAGCGGCACGCCGCCCAGCAGCACCGAGGTGCCCTCCTGCGACGGATGCCCGCCCAGCCGTTCCGCCAGCCTGCCCGCCGCGTCCGGGTCGCCGCACACCACGGCGGTGAGCAGGCCGGCGCTCGCGAGCAGCCCGGTGTCCGGGTCGTACAGGTCTCCGGTGGGGAGGTGGGCCTCGCGCGACCCGGCGGTGTCCGTGGCCCGCTCCAGCGCCAGCACGCCCGCGGCCCGTTTGGCGGACGGCCGTGAGAAGGAGTACGCCATGGCGATCTCCTCGAAGTGCCGCAGCGGATAGCTGAGGACCATCACCGAGCTGTAGACGGTGACCAGTTCGCCGACGGTGATCCGGCCCTGGCGCGCCAGGTGCACGCCGTACCAGACGACGGCGATCAGCAGCAGTCCCGGCAGCAGGACCTGGATCGCGGAGATCAGGGACCACATCCGGGCGCTGCGCACCGCCGCGTGCCGGACCTCCTGGGAGGCACGGCGGTAGCGGTCCAGGAACAGTTCCTCACCGCCGATGCCGCGCAGTACGCGCAGACCGGCGACGGTGTCCGAGGCGAGTTCGGTGGCGCGTCCGGCCTTCTCGCGCTGGACGTCGGCACGCCGGGTGGCGCGGGGCAGCAGGGGCAGCACGGCGAGCGCCAGCACGGGCAGCCCCACGACGACGACGACACCGAGCGCGGGCTGGTAGACGAGCAGAGCGGCGCAGACCAGCACGATGGTGACCAGGGCGGCGGTGAACCGCGACCAGGCCTCCACGAACCAGCCGATCTTCTCGACGTCACCCGTGGAGACCGCCACGACCTCTCCGGCCGCGACGCGCCGGGTCAGCGCCGAGCCCAACTGGGCGGCCTTGCGGGCGAGCAACTGCTGGACGCGGGCGGCCGCCGTGATCCAGTTGGTGACGGCGGTGCGGTGCAGGAACGTGTCGCCGACCGCGTTGCCGACGCAGGCCAGCGCCAGCAGGCCGCCTGCCAGGGCGAGTTGCCCGCCGGAGCGGTCGACGACGGCCTGTACGGCGACACCGACGCAGAACGGCAGCGCGGCGACGGAGGCGAAGTGCAGCAACCCCCAGGCCAGCGACTTGAGCTGCCCGTCCAGCTGATTCCGGAAGAGCCACCACAGGAATCGGGGACCCGAACGCGCGTCCGGCACGCCCGGGTCGGGGTACGGAAGGTCTTGAATCTGCATGACGTCCCAGTGGCTCGTGTCAGGGGGAATGGGGGGATGGAGGGATGGGGGGATGGGGATTGAGGGTTCGGCCGAAGGCAACAAACCGTGACAGGTTCGCGTCGCCACGTGGTCGGAGGCAACCGGTTTTCGACCCACCGAACGGAACCGGCCGACAGGGGTGGGAACAGGGTTGCCCCGCCGGGCCGGTGCTCATTGCGGAGGCGGCGGACTCCCCGTAGAACACCGCCCATGAAGAGACGGATCGTCATGTCCATGCTTGCCGGGGCGACCCTCCTGGCGAGTACCCTCCTCGGGACCGGTCCCGCCCGTGCGGCCGACGTCCCCGCCGAGTTCGGCACCGACTGGCACGACCCGGTCACGGCCGCCCCGCCCGTCACGAAACCCGGTGGCAGGTCCTGCGAAGTCACGGTCGCCCAGGCGCAGTTCCGGGACTTCACCCCGTACCGGGGCACGTACACCCCGCCCGGCGACTGCGGCGACCGCTGGAGCAAGGTGGTGCTGCGGCTCCACGGCAAGGTCAAGGGGCGCCAGTACGACCGGCTCGGCTACCTCCACGTCGGCGGGGTCGAGATCTTCCGCACGTCGACACCGCAGCCCTCGCCCGACGGCATCGAGTGGTCGGTGGAGAAGGACGTCACCCGCTACAGCGACACCTTCCGCGGCCGCCAGGACGTCGAGATGCTCATCGGGAACGTCGTCGACGACACCTACACGGGTGTCCTCGACGTCAAGGTCACGCTGACGTTCCACCAGGGCCGCCCCGACGGGAAGAGCCCCGACCGGGTCCTCACCCTCGACGAGGGGACCGACGGCGCGACCACCCTCACGACGCCCCGCAACAGCGAACGCGTCGTCGCCGAGGTGTACGCCACCGGCTCCGGCGGCGGTTGCGAGGAGTACTGGTACCTGAAAGGTGCCCGACCCGGCGCCGTACTCCTGCAAGGCGGGCCAGGGCCCCTACCGCGAGGTGCAGATCCGCGTGGACGGCCGGCTCGCGGGCATCGCCGCACCGTTCCCGACCGTGTGGACCGGCGGCTGGTCCAACCCGTTCCTCTGGTACGTGATCCCGGGCCCGCGCGCCTTCGACATCAAGCCGATCACCTACGACCTCACCCCCTTCGCCGGGCTCCTCAACGACGGCCGCCCGCACCGCGTCGAGGTCTCGGTCGTCGGCGTGCCCGAGGGGCAGACCGGCTGGAGCACCCCCGTGAACGTCCTCGTCTGGCAGGACGAGCAGCGCGCCCACGTTCCCGGGAAGCTCACCGTGCACAGGGCGGGCGACCTCGCCAACTCCTCCTCGTACACGCCCGGTTCGGAGCACCGGGTCGACACCGAGGGCGCCCACCGGCTGACCGTTGCCGGATACGTCGACACCTCGCGCGGCCGCGTCACGACCACTGTCAGCCGTTCCCTCGCCAACTCCTCCGAGCACCGCTGGATGGACGGCGAGACGACCGACGCACTCAAGGCCGCCTGGACCGACGACGAGTCGGTGACCGTCGGCGGACGCGGACCGGCCCACACCACCCGCACCGACCGGACCTACACGATGGACGGCACGACCACCCTCGGCGCGGGCGACCGGCTGCGCACCGTGCTGACCCTCGGCGACCGCGCCACGGCCGTCGAGACGCGCGGCGGCCACCGTACGGCCTGGTCGCGGCTCGACGACTCCTACACGGGCGACGCCACGTACACGGCGAACGTGCCCCGCGACCAACGGCACGCGGTCGGCACGACGAGCGAGCGCTACCGGCTGTACGGCTCGCACGGTTGCTACGACCGCACGCTGACCACCGCGCAGGGGGTGCTCACGGGGGACCGCCACCACTGCTGACGGGGCCGGTGTGGCCTATGTGACGTGTGCCACTTGGGGCGCTTTTACATGGCCGAAACGTTGCGGTCTTGTGCGCGATCAAGACAGCCTCCACAGTGTACGGCTACGGAAGCCGCTTTCCGTATCGCAGAAGTCCCCTCCGGCCTCTGTGCGTCCCGTCCCCCCAAGGAGGCCTCGTGCCACCGTCCGTACCGTCCCTGTCGCGGCGCGTCGCACGCACCCTGCGTAGCTCACTCTTCGCGCAGGTTCTCTGCGCGCTCGTCCTGGGAATCGTCGTCGGGAAGCTGTGGCCGGACACGGCCACGGCTTTCCAGCCGCTCGGCGACGGCTTCACCCGGCTCATCAAGACGGTGATCTCGCCTCTGGTGTTCTGCGTGGTCGTCGTCGGCATCGCCAAGGCCGGTGACCTGAAGGCGTTCGGCCGGATCGGGGTCAAGGCCCTCATCTGGTTCGAGGTCGCCTCCACCGCCGCCCTGGTCATCGGCCTCGTCGCCGCCAACGTCGTCGGGCCCGGCAAGGGCATGAACGTCGACCCCTCCTCGCTGGACGCCGCCGCGGTGAACCAGACGACGGGCGGTGGCCAGCTGCCCTCGACGACCGAGTTCGTCCTCAACGCGCTGCCCGAGAGCTTCGTCGGCGCCTTCGCCGAGAACGAACTGCTCCAAGTCCTCATCCTGGCCTGCCTGGTGGGCGCCGCCCTGCTGCACCTCGGGCACACCAAGGTGCCGAAGATCCTGCCCGCCATCGACCAGGCCCAGGAAGTGATCTTCACGGTCGTCGGCTTCATCATGCGGCTGGCCCCGATCGCGGTGTTCGGCGCGATGGCCCACCTGGTCGGCAACTACGGGCTGGGCGTGATGAAGACGTACGCCAAGCTCATCGTGCTCTGCTACGTGGCGGCCGCGCTGTTCGTCGCGTTGCTCGCCGTCGCCCTGCGGATGGTGACGGGGCTCAGCCTCTGGAAGTTCCTGCGCTACATCCGCGAGGAGATGCTGCTCGCGCTCGGCACGGCGTCCACCGAGTCGGTCATGCCGCGCGTGATGCAGAAGCTGCGCCGGGCCGGTGCCCGCGACGACGCGGTGGGTCTGGTGCTGCCCACGGGCTACTCCTTCAACCTCGACGGAGCCTCGCTCTACCTGTCCATCGGCACGCTGTTCATCGCCCAGGCCGTGGGCGTGGATCTGAGCTTGGGTCAGCAGATCACCGTGGTCCTCGTGCTGATGCTGACCAGCAAGGGCATGGCGGGCATCCCCGGTTCGGCGTTCCTCGCCCTGTCCGCGACGGCCTCGTCCCTGGGCGCCATTCCGGCCGGAGCCGTCGCCCTGCTGCTCGGCGTGGACCGCATCATGGACTCGATGCGCGTCGTCACGAACCTGCTCGGCAACTGCGTCGCCGTGTTCGCGGTGTCCCGCTGGGAGGGTGCGCTGGACATCGAGCGGGCCAAGAAGGTGCTGGACGGTGAAACCGCGGCCGAGGACCTGGAAGGCGGCGACGAGCCCGTTCCGGCGGAGGTTCCGGCCCAGAAGACCAAGGAGACCGTCGCCGACGCCAGTTGACGGCGGCTGGCGAGCGAGCCGCGGTCGTCGCCCGGGACATCGGGCGGCGACCGCGGCTCTTCGTGTGTTCAGTGACGCACCAGGCAGAAGGGATGTCCCGCCGGGTCCGCGTACACCCGCCAACTCCGCCCGTCCGCACCGGCGTCCAGCACCTCGGCGCCCCTGGCCAGCACCTGCTCCTGCGCGTGATCCAGGTCCGCCACGCCGAAGTCCAGGTGGAACTGCTGCGGCCGGGCGGGATCCGGCCACCGCGGCGGCCGGTGGTCTGCCACCCGCTGGAAGGCCAGCACGAATCCGGACGGCGTGTGCAGCGTCGCCCAGTCCTCGTCCAGGGACCACCGCCGGTCCGGCTGGTTGACGACGCCGCCGAGGAGCGACTGGTAGAAGCCGGCGAGTTCCGATGGAGCGGGGCAGTCCAGCACCACGCACTGAAGGTCGGCGATCATGGCGGGAGTCTAGGGGTCCGTCCGGCGGATCAGACCCCGCGTCTGCGGCCTGATCCGAACGAGACCTTGGGCCGCCTCCAGCGCGTCAGCAGGACCCCACCGGCGTCCCGTCGATCAGCGTGTCCAGCAGCCCTCCCAGCGCCGCGCGCTGCTGCTCCGTCAGGGGGGCCAGGATCTCCTCCGCGGCCGACCTGCGCGCCGCCCGCAGCTCGCGCAGCGCACCCCGGCCGTCGTCCGTGAGCTCGATGCGGATCACCCGCCGGTTCGCCGGATCCGGGACCCGGCGAACCTTGCCGCTCGCCTCCAGCCCGTCGACCAGCGTGGTCACGGCCCGGGGCACCACCTCCAGGCGCTCGGCCAGGTCGGCCATGCGCGGCGGCGACCCCCAGTGCGCCAGAGTGCGCAGCAGCCGGGACTGGGCCGGTGTGATGCCGAGGTCGCGATGCTCCAGATGGCGCTTCTGGATGCGGTGCACCCGGCGGGTGAGCCGCAGCAACTGCTCGGCCAGCAGGCCGTCGGAGTCGGGGGAGGTCATGCGGGAACAATATCAGGATGATGTTCATTGTGAGTATAGGTAACAATGAGCTACGATCCGATTCGCCGCCCCAGCCCCGGCCGTACCGCTCTCTCGAAGGAGCCCATGCACCCCGACCGTGAAGCCCCCTGGACCGCACCCGCCGAGTCGAAGGAAGAGCCCCGGCAGGTCCGCCGCATCCTCAGGCTCTTCCGTCCCTACCGGGGCCGCCTCGCGATCGTCGGCCTGCTGGTCGGCGCCGCGTCGCTGGTCTCGGTCGCCACGCCCTTCCTGCTGAAGGAGATCCTCGACGTCGCGATCCCGCAGGGGCGTACGGGCCTGCTCAGCCTGCTCGCCCTCGGCATGATCCTCAGCGCCGTCCTCACCAGCGTCTTCGGTGTCCTCCAGACGCTCATCTCCACCACGGTCGGCCAGCGCGTCATGCACGACCTGCGCACCGCCGTCTACGGCCGCCTCCAGCGCATGTCCCTCGCCTTCTTCACGCGCACGCGCACGGGCGAGGTGCAGTCCCGCATCGCCAACGACATCGGCGGCATGCAGGCCACCGTCACCTCCACCGCGACCTCCCTGGTCTCCAACCTCACCAGCGTGGTCGCCACGATCGTCGCGATGGTCGTCCTCGACTGGCGCCTGACCGTCGTCTCGCTGCTGTTGCTGCCGGTGTTCGTCTGGATCAGCCGCCGCGTGGGCGATGAACGCCGGAAGATCACCACCCAGCGCCAGAAGCAGATGGCCGCCATGGCCGCCACGGTCACCGAGTCGCTCTCCGTCAGCGGCATCCTGCTCGGCCGCACGATGGGCCGCTCCGACTCGCTGACGAAGTCCTTCGCCGACGAGTCCGAGGAGCTCGTCGACCTGGAGGTGCGGTCCAACATGGCCGGCCGCTGGCGCATGGCCGTCATCACGATCGTCATGGCCGCCCTGCCCGCCGTCATCTACTGGACCGCCGGCATGGCCCTCCAGCTGGGCGGCCCCGAGGTCTCCCTCGGCACCATCGTCGCCTTCGTCTCCCTCCAGCAGGGCCTGTTCCGCCCGGCCGTGAGCCTGCTGTCGACGGGAGTGCAGATCCAGACCTCGCTCGCCCTCTTTCAGCGCATCTTCGAGTACCTCGACCTGCCGATCGACATCACCGAGCGCGCGGAACCGGTCCGCCTCGACCGGGTCAAGGGCGAGGTCCGCTTCGAGAACGTCTCCTTCGGCTACGACGACAAGGGCGGCCCGGTCCTCGACGGCATCGACCTCACCGTCCCGGCCGGCGGCAGCCTCGCGATCGTCGGCCCCACCGGCGCCGGCAAGTCCACGCTCGGCTACCTGGTGCCCCGCCTCTACGACGTGACGGGCGGCCGCGTCACCCTCGACGGGGTCGACGTCCGCGACCTCGACTTCGACACCCTGGCGCGCGCGGTCGGCGTCGTCTCGCAGGAGACGTACCTCTTCCACGCCTCGGTCGCCGACAACCTGCGCTTCGCCAAGCCCGACGCCACCGACGAGGAACTCCACCAGGCGGCGAAGGCGGCGCAGATCCACGACCACATCGCGGCCCTGCCCGACGGCTACGACACCGTCGTCGGCGAGCGCGGCCACCGTTTCTCCGGCGGCGAGAAGCAGCGCCTGGCCATCGCCCGGACCATCCTGCGCGACCCGCCGGTCCTCATCCTCGACGAGGCCACCAGCGCCCTGGACACCCGGACCGAGGCCGCCGTGCAGGACGCCATCGACGCGCTGTCGGCCGACCGCACCACGCTCACCATCGCCCATCGGCTGTCCACCGTCCGGGGTGCCGACCAGATCGTGGTCCTCGACTCGGGGCGCGCGGTCGAACTCGGTACGCACGAGGAACTGCTGGAGCGGCACGGCCGGTACGCGGCGCTCGTACGCCGGGACGCCCAACTGGAACCGACAAGATGAAAATATGCCGGGTTTATGACGATATGCGGGTTACCGTGCCCGCATGCAGAAGAACACTCCGCCACGGAGCACGATTCGACTGACGCGCCGGGGCTGGATCGCCCTCGTCGCGACCGGAGCCGTCGTGGTCGGTACCGCCGTGGCGGTGCCGCTGCTGACCCTGGCGCCCGTGGAGGACGGCCGGCCCACGACCCTGGTGATCCCGGAGGGCTGGCGGGCGAGCCAGGTCTACGCCGCCGTCGACAAGGCCCTCGCCCTGCCCCCGGGCAGCACGAAGAAGTCCCTGGCGAAGGCCGCCCTCAAACTGCCGAACGACGCCGAGGGCAACCCGGAGGGCTACCTCTTCCCGGCGACCTATCCCCTCCAGGAGAAGACGACCCCGGCGAAACTCCTGGCGCTGATGGTCGAGACCGCGAACGAGAAGTTCAACGGCGCGCCCATCGCCGCTGGGGCACAGCGCAACGCCCTGAACGTCTATCAGGCCGTCACCATCGCGAGCATCGTCCAGGCGGAGGCGGCCACCGAGGCCGACATGGGCAAGGTCGCCCGGGTCGTCTCCAACCGCCTCGAACGCGGTATGCCGCTCCAGATGGACTCCACCATCAACTACGCGCTGGGCCGCTCCGCCGTGCGGACGACGGCGAGTGACAGGGAGATCGACAGCCCCTACAACTCGTACCAGCGCATGGGCCTGCCCCCCACCCCCATCGACAACCCCGGCGAGGAAGCGATGCGCGCGGCCGTCAACCCGCCCCCGGGCGACTGGCTCTACTTCATCACGGTCAGGCCGGGCGACACCCGCTTCACCGCCGACTACGCGGAACACCAGCGGAACGTCGCGGAGCTCAACGCGCAGAAGAAGAAGGACGGCGCGCGGGCGGCCGGATGACCCACCCGGGCGTCACGCGGCGACCGGCTCCCGCGCCAGCAGTCGCCTGATGTCGCGGACGGCCGCGCGGCCGGCGCGGTTGGCGCCGATGGTGCTGGCCGACGGGCCGTAGCCGACGAGGTGGACGCGAGGGTCGGCGGCCGCGTGCGTGCCCTCCATACGGATGCCGCCGCCCGGGGCGCGCAGCCGGAGCGGGGCGAGGTGGTCGATGGCGGCGCGGAAGCCGGTGGCCCAGAGGATGACGTCGGCGTCGACGTGCCGGCCGTCCTGCCAGTCCACTCCCGTGGGCGTGACGCGGTCGAACATCGGCTGCCGGTCGAGCACCCCGTCCTCGATGCCCCTGCGGACCGCGTCGTTGAGCGGCAGCCCGGTGACCGAGACGACACTCATGGGCGGCAGCCCCTGCCGTACCCGTTCCTCGACGAGCGCGACGGCCGCCCGGCCCGCGTCCTCGTCGAACGGGCCCTCACGGAAGACGGGCGGACGCCGGGTCACCCAGGTGGTGGCGGCCGCGTACGAGGCGATCTCCAGCAGGTGCTGGGTGCCCGAGGCGCCACCGCCCACCACGACGACCCGCTGCCCGGCGAACTCCTCCGGCCCGGGGTACTGCGCGGTGTGCAACTGCCGCCCCCGGAAGGTCTCCTGGCCCGGATAGCGCGGCCAGAACGGCCGGTCCCAGGTGCCGGTCGCGTTGATCAGCGCCCGCGTCGACCACACGCCCTGCGAGGTCTCCACCAGCAGCCGCCCGCCGGGCCCCTCGCGCACGGCCCGTACGTCCACGGGGCGCCGCACCCGCAGGTCGAAGGCCTTCTCGTACCGGTCGAAGTAGTCGCTGATCACCTCGGCGGACGGCCGGGCCGGATCCGCGTCCGTGAGCTCCATCCCCGGCAGCGCGTGCATCCCGTGCACCTTGCCGTACGTCAGCGACGGCCAGCGGAACTGCCAGGCGCCGCCGGGACCGGGGGAGTGGTCCAGCACGACGAAGTCGCGGTCCGGCTCGAAACCGGATCGCCGCAGGTGATAGGCGCCGGCCAGACCGGCTTGACCCGCGCCTATGACGACTACCTCGACCTCGCGTGTGTTGTTCACGCTTCTACCAACCGTGCCGGGGCCGTGGATCTTCCCGGCTGACCGGTAGGGCGGGTCCTAGCCTTCCGAAGGCCGGGTCGCCACGGTCGACGGCGGCAGGTCGCCGTTGAACCGGGTGTCGGTGAAGCCGGCGAAGTCGACCTTGCGCGGGATGAGCTTCAACCCCGTGAACGTGTCGGCGATCTCCTGCTCGGAGGCGATCAGCGGCTTGTCGACCGCGACCGCGATCCGGGTCGTGTAGGTGCGCTTCACCGCGGCCAGCGCCACGTCCTCGGGCAGCCCGGTGTCCTTCGCCCAGACCTTCGCCCACTCCTCCTCATGGTCGTACACCCACCTGTAGGCGCGCCTCAGCCGCTCCAGGTAGTCCTTGACGGCGGCGGCCTTCTTCTTGTCCTTCAGCGCGTCCGGTGCCGCGACCTGGAAGGTGAGCCCGTTGGTCACACCGTCGCCGTCGGTCAGCACCCGGCCCTGCCCGGACTTCAGGATCTGGGAGGTGTACGGATCCCACACCGCCCAGGCGTCGACCTTGCCGGCGGTGAAGGCGGCGAGCGCGTCGGCCGGCTGGAGGTACTTGACCTTGACGTCGCTCAGTTTCAGCCCGGCCTTCTTCAGGGACGCGACCAGCTGGTAGTGCGCGGACGAGCCCTGCGCGACCGCCACGGACCTGCCCTTGAGCTGCTCGGGACCCTTCAGGGACGAGTCGTTCGGGACGAGGACGGTGTCGCCCTTGGACGTGCCGTGCCAGGCGGCCACGACCTTGATCTTCGAGCCCGCTCCGGCCGCGAAGACCGGCGGGGTGTTGCCGACGCCGCCTATGTCGACGGCTCCCGCGTTGACGGCCTCCAGCAGGGGTGGTCCGGAGGTGAACGTGGACCACTTGATCTTGTAGTCGAGGTTCTTCAGTTCCCCGGCCGCTCGCAGGATCGCCTCTGATCCGCCCTTCTGGTCACCGACGTCGATCGTGACCGGGCCATGGCCGTCGGTGCCGCCGTCCGACGTGCCGGCGGCCGAGGTCCCGCCGCAGGCGGTGAGCAGCAGGGCGAGGGGGAGGAGCAGGGCGGCGGGGGCGAGACGTCGTCGCATGGCGGTTCCGTTCGTGTAAGTCGTGATTCGGGCGGGCCGTAGAAGGCCGCAAAGAAGGGGGCGAAGAGGTCAGGCCGCTTCGGCGGCCGTCGCCTCGACGCCGAGGCGTTCGAGGAGCCCGGCGCGCAGTGCGGCGAAGCGCGGGTCGGTGATGTCACGTGGGCGGTCCAGGTCGATGCGCTGCTCGTGGGCGATGACGCCGCCGTCCATCACCAGGACGCGGTCTGCGAGCAGCACGGCCTCCTCCACGTCGTGGGTGACGAGGAGCACCGCGCAGCCCCGGCGCTGCCACAACTCGCCCACGAGCCGCTGGGCCTTGATACGGGTGAGGGCGTCGAGCGCGCCGAACGGCTCGTCGAGCAGCAGCAGATCGGGCTCGCGCACCAACGCCCGTGCGAGCGAAGCACGTTGGGCCTCGCCACCGGAGAGCGTCTTGGGCCAGGCGTGCGAACGGTGACCGAGGCCGACCTCGTCGAGGGCCTGCTCGGCGACGGCGCGTTCGGGCTTGCCGGGCAGGCCGAGCAGGACGTTGCGCCAGACCTTCTTCCACGGCATCAGCCGGGGCGCCTGGAAGGCGACGGCCTTGCGGCGCGGCACCAGCACGGTGCCCTCGATGTCGCGGTCGAGCCCGGCGAGGATGCGCAGCAGCGTCGACTTGCCGCAGCCGCTGCGGCCGAGCAGGGCCACGAACTCGCCCGGCCGGACGTCCAGTCGCAGGTCGTCGATGACGGCACGGCCGTCGAAGGCCCGCGTGAGCCCCTCGACATGGACGGCCTGGGGGGTCACCGGCCGGTGAACGTGGGTCGCCATTGCAGCAGCAGCCTTTCGAGGGAGCGGACGATGAAGTCGGCGAGCAGGCCGAGGAAGGCGTAGACGACCAGGCAGACCACGATCACGTCGGTCCGCAGGAAGTCCCGCGCCTGCACCATGAGGAACCCGATGCCGGAGTCGGCGTTGACCTGCTCGGCGAAGACCAGCGCGAGCCAGGCGATGCCGAGCGAGTAGCGCAGACCGGTCATGGCGTTCGGCAGCGCACCGGGGAGGACGACGTGCCGCACGAGCCCCCACCGCGACAGCCCGAGGGACTCCCCGGCCTCGATCAACTGGGCGTCCACGCCCCGGATCCCGGCGTAGACGTTGAGGTAGAGCGGGAAGGTCACGCCGAGCGTGATGATGGCGACCTTGGGTGCCTCGCCGATGCCGAACCAGATGATGAACAGCGGGATGAGACCCACGAACGGCACGGTCCTCAGCATCTGCACGGGCGCGTCCACCAGGTCCTCGCCGATCCGGAACAGGCCCGAGAGCAGGGCGAGTCCGGTGCCGACGACCAGACCGAGCAGCAGCCCGGCCGCGACCCGCTGGAGCGAGGTGCCCATGGCCGCGGGCAGCGAGCCGTCGGCCACCATGTCCCCGGCGACCTGGGCGATACGGCCGGGCGAGGCGAGCACGTCCGGCTGCAACGCGCCCGTGCTGCTGAGGAGTTGCCACAAGGCCAGCAGCAGGACAGGGCCGGTGGTGCGGCGGAGCCAGCGCGGGACGCGGGTGCGGCGGGAGGAGGCGGGGACGAGGGGCTGGAGGTCGAGGTCGTGAGCCGATATAGGCGAAATATCGGGTTCTGATGACGTGGGTGGGGCATGACTGATGCTCATGAGGACTCCACGGGGGAGAGCGTGGGCGGGAGGAGGCACGCCTCGCCGCCGCCGCACCCACGGGAGCGGGGGCGCTCAGCGGGCAGGCGGAACCAGGGCGAGGGAACCCGGAAGTGAGGAGAGGGAGGGCGTCAGCAGCCGCGGCGACACGCGGCGGAGGCCACCCGCAGCAGGTCGATGTGACCGCGCGTGGTGAGCAGGGCTGAACGCAACATGCCATTGAACCTAGCCAGGTGGCATGCGCACGGTCAACGGGCGTCTCGTCCAGTGGACGCCTGTACCGCCACCCGGGCGGGGGCGATCGGGTGGAGTCCGGCTCGTGCGTCAGGATGGGGGCATGTCAGATGTCTTCACCACCCGAGTTCTGAACATCAGCACCGGTTCCACGGAGAGGGTCGTCGACATCTCCGGCGACTGCGAGTCCTTCCTGCGGGAGGCGGCGGCCGGGCGGGACGGCCTCCTCAATGTCTTCGTCCCGCACGCGACAGCCGGAATCGCCGTTCTCGAGACCGGTGCCGGCAGCGACGACGACCTCCTGGCCGCACTGCACACGCTGCTGCCCGCCGACGACCGCTGGCAGCACCGGCACGGCAGTCCCGGCCACGGCCGCGACCACGTCCTGCCGGCCCTCGTCCCGCCGCACGCGACCTTGCCGGTGCTGGGCGGCCGGCTGGAGCTCGGGACGTGGCAGTCGGTGTGCCTCGTGGACACCAACAAGGACAACCCGGAGCGGAAGGTGCGGTTGAGTTTCCTGGGGTGAGCGCGGTCCGCCCGGCCGGAGCCGCCCCGGCACGGCGCCCGAGCGGCTCCGGCGCACCGTGACGCCCGACCGTAATGCCCGTATTCTCGTCAATGCCAGATTCTCTTCCGAGCAGCGGATGATCGCGGGCGCAAGCGAGGCGAAACGTGGTTCGGTCCGGCGAGGAACCCAAGCCGGCGGGACGTGCGACTGACGGCACGGGGCCCGCCCGGCTTCGCGAGCGGTTTCTCCAGGGCGAGCAGGTCGACGCGGGAGTCCGGACGTCCATCCTGAACTCCTGGCAGCGCTGCCGCTCCCTGGGACTGTCGCCGGACACGAGCGACCTCCCCTACCGGGAGGACTTCGACCCGGGGGGCCGTATCGTCCGCGCGGCCGTGCCGGTGCTCGACCGGCTCCAGGACGCGTTCTCCGGCAGCCAGGTCAACATCTCGGTCGCCGACGCGAACGGGACGGTCCTGCTGCGCCGGTTCGGGGACCCGGCGATGGCCAGGAGCCTCCCGGCGATCCAGCAGGTCCCGGGATTCGTCTTCGCCGAGCAGGTCGCCGGCACCAACGGCATCGGCCTCGCCCTGGCGGAGCGGCAGCTCATCCGCGTCTACGGCGCCGAGCACTTCGCGGAACGGTCCCAGGGCAGCGCCTGCGTCGCCATGCCCGTCCGTGACCCGCTCAGCGGACGCATCGAGGGCGTCCTGTGCTTCGGCTATCCACGTGGTTTCGAACAGCCCGCGCTGAGCGCGGCGATCCGCCGGGCGGCCGAGAACATCGAGCGGCGGCTGCTGGGGCAGAGTTCCGCGCACGAGCGTGCCCTGCTGCGCACGTACCTGGCCACCGGGGGCGAGGGCGGCCTGCGCCATGGCGTGGCCCTGGACGCGCTGACCGACGTAGTGCACCCCCGTGACCAGGCGATCCTGAGGGAGAAGGCCGCCGAGCTGATCTCCCGCGGGCAGCGGGCCGCCGTCGAGGTGACCCTGCCCGACGGCCGGCGGGTGACGCTCGTGAGCCGCCCGATGGCGAGCTCCTCCGGGGTGCGGGGCTTCGCCATCGAGGCCGTGCTGCCCGGCACCGCGGTGGGGGAGGCCCTCGTCCTCCCGTACCAGGCGGACGAGCTGCCGGACCTCGCAGCCTTCTCGACCGCCCCACGGCCCGCACGACCGCCGATCACCCTGCCGTCCGGGCACCTCGCCGCCGCGTTCGGCGCGACGGTGGCGCCCGGCGGTGACCGGGGACCCGCGGAGGCCGGCGGTACCGTCCCGGCCGGCGGTGGCAGGGGCGGTGACCGGGGACCCGCGGGGATCGACGGCACCGCCACGGCGGACGGTGGCACCGTCACGGCCGACGGTGGTGGGGGCGCGGCGGACGGCGGCGGGACTTCGGCGGACGGCGGCAGGGGCACGACCGACGGCGGCAGGAGCGCCACGGACGACGGCAGGGACCCGGTCGGCGGCGGGCGCACGGCGGACGACCGCGCCGGCTCACCGTTCCCGGCCCGGGGGCTCGTGATGGTGGGGGAGCCGCACGTCGGGGCCTACGCCCTGGCCGCGCGCCGGCGCCTGGAACTGCTGTCCGAGGCCAGCACCCGCATCGGTACCACCCTGGACGTGCGCCGCACCGCCGAGGAACTCGCCGAGACGGCGGTCCCGCGCCTGGCCGACTTCGTGACCATCGACCTGCCCGACGCCGTCCTGCGCGGCGAGGAGGCCGCCGACCCCCTCGCCGACCTGCGCCGTACGGTCCTGCACGGCGTCCGCGAGGGCCTGCCCTTCACGCCGCCCGGCAAGCGCATCGACTTCGGCCCGACCGCGCCCCAGCTGCGCTGCCTGACCAGGGGCGAGGCGGTGCTGGAGCCGGACCTGAAGGCCGCCGCGGGCTGGCTCGCCCAGGACCCCGAGCACACCGCACGGCTGCTCGACCACGTCCACTCCCTCATCGCGGTGCCCCTGCTCGCGCGCGGTGTCGTCCTGGGCATCGCCAGCTTCTACCGCACCGGGAGCTCCTTCGGGGACGACGACCGCTCGCTGGCCCAGGAACTCGCCACCCGAGCCGCCCTGTCCATCGACAACGCCCGGCGCTACACCCACGAACGCACCATGGTCCTGGCCCTCCAGCGCAGGCTCCTGCCGCACGGTCTGCCCGACCAGGACGCCGTCGAGGTCGCCCACCGCTATCTGCCCGCCGAGTCCGACGTCGGCGGGGACTGGTACGACGTCATCCCGCTCTCCGGCGCGCGCGTCGGGCTCCTCGTCGGTGACGTCGTCGGCCACGGCATGCTCTCCGCGGCCACCATGGGCCGGCTGCGCACGGCGGCACGCAGCTTCGCCGAGCTCGACTTCTCCCCGGACGAGGTCCTCACCCACCTGGACAACCTCGTGGGGCGCCTGGACCGGGAGGATCCCGACGGCAAGGGCGCCGGCGTCATCGGCGCGACCTGTCTGTACGCCGTCTACGACCCGACCGCGCAGCGGTGCCTCATGGCGCGCGCCGGTCACCCGCCGCCCGCACTCGTCCACCCCGACGGCACCGTGTCCTACCCCGACCTCCCGGCCGGGCCCCCGCTCGGTCTCGGAGGCCTGCCCTTCGACGCGGTCGAGATCGACGTCCCCGAGGGCAGTCAGCTGGTGCTCTACACCGACGGACTCATCGAGGACCGGCACCGCGACGTGGACGTGGTCCTGGAGCAGTTGCGCGCGGCCCTGGCCCATCCGGAGCGCGCGCCCGAGGACACCTGCCAGGCCGTCCTGGACACCGTGGCGCCCGTGCATCCGCACGACGACATCGCCCTGCTCGTCGCGCGCGTCCACGCCCTGGACCCCGGCCGGATCGCCGCCTGGGAGCTGCCCGCCGACCCGGCGCTCGTCGGCGAGGTGCGGGCCTCCGCCATGCGCCGCCTGTCCGACTGGGGACTCGACGAGACCGCGTTCGCCGCGGAACTGATCCTCAGCGAGCTGATCACCAACGCCGTCCGGCACGGCACCGGGCCCATCCGGGTCCGGCTGCTGTACGGGCGCACCCTGATCTGCGAGGTGTCCGACGCCAGCAACACCGCCCCCCACCTGCGCCGGGCGGCCAGCACCGACGAGGGCGGGCGCGGCCTGTTCCTCGTCGCGCAGCTCTCGCAGAGCTGGGGCACGCGCTACCTGCCGGAGGGCAAGGTCATCTGGGCCGAGTGCGGGCTCGACGCCGCGTGAGGCGTCCGCCGACCCGCGTGGGAGTCTCAGCGGCCGAAAGGTGCCCGAAATGCTGTAATTTGATCGGGTGCGCGACGCTCCTGACACGCCGGTGAAGGCGGCTTCACCCTTCGGGCCGGAGCCCTTGGTCCGTATCCGCGGGCTCGGCAAGCGGTTCGGCGGGACCGTCGCGCTGGCCGGGGTCGAGCTCGACGTCCACGCCGGCAGCGTGCTCGCCCTCCTCGGACCCAACGGCGCCGGCAAGTCCACGCTCATCAAGGTCCTCGCCGGCGTGCACCCCGCCGACGCGGGACAGATCACCGTGGACGGCGAGCCCCTCGGCAGCTCTGCCGCGTCCCGGAGCATGTCCTTCATCCACCAGGACCTCGGTCTCGTGGAGTGGATGACGGTCGCCGAGAACATCGCCCTGACCAACGGATACGCCCGCCGGACCGGGCTGATCTCCTGGCGGCGCACCCGCGAGCGCTGCGTCGGGGCGCTGCGGATCGTCGCCGGGCACCTCGACCCCGACGCGCCGGTCTCCGGACTCGCGCCGGCCGAGCGCTCGCTCGTCGCGATCGCCAGGGCCCTGGCGGCCCGCGCGAGGCTCATCGTCCTCGACGAGCCGACCGCCCGCCTGCCCGCCGCGGACAGCGCCCGGCTCTTCGGCGTCCTGCACGACCTGCGCGACCGCGGCCACGCCATCCTCTACGTCACCCACCGCCTGGACGAGGTGTACGAGGTCGCCGACGCCTTCGCGGTACTACGCGACGGCCGCCTGATCAGCCACGGCCGACTCGCCGGCCACAGCCCCGCCCGCCTGGTCCACGACATCGTCGGCGAGGAGGACACCCCACCTACCACCCGCCCTGCCCGACCCTCACCTGCCACCCGCCCCGCCGGTCCCTCGCCTGCCGACGGCCCGGCCCGTCCCTGGCCTGCCGACGGCCCGGCCGCCACTCCGGCCGCTGCTCGCTCGGCACGGACTCCGGCTGCGGACCGCCCTGCCACGCCTCCGGGTGCTGACCGCCCTGCCACCCCTCCGGCTGCGGACCGCCGTGCTGGGGCTTCGGCCGCCGACCATCCCGCCCGGCCCCCGGCTGCCTCCCACCCCATCACCCCTCCGACTGCCGACCGCCCTGCCGCTTCTCCGGGTGTGGACCGCCCTGCCGGGGCTTCGGATGGCGATCGGTCAGCCAGCCCCCCGGCTGCGGACCGCCCCGCCGGCACTCCGGCTGCCGACCATCCCGTCGCCCCTCCGGCGGCAGCTGAACGCCCCGCCGGGACTCCGGCAGTCGAACGCCCCGCCCGGCCCTCGGCCGCCGCACAATCCGCCGGTACTCCGGCCGCCGCCCAATCCGCCAGGCCCCCGGCCGCCGCCCACCCCGCCGCGCCCCCGGCAGCCACACCCCCCGTCCTGGCCCTCGACTCCGTACGCACCCCCCTGGCCGGCCCCGTCAGCCTGGAAGTAGCCGCTGGAGAGGTTCTCGGACTGGTCGGGCTTTCGGACGCCGGGCACACGGACCTGGGGCGTGCTCTGGCCGGGGCCCGGCCGCTCCTCGGCGGGCGGGCCGTACTGCACGGGCGGCCCTACCGCCCCCGCACGGTCGCGGAGGCCGTCGCCCTCGGTGTGGGCTTCGTGCCGGGCGACCGGCTGCGGGAGGGCTGCCTCGCCGAACTGACCGTGCGGGAGAACCTCCTGGCCAATCCCCGTGCGGGAGGCCGGCCGGCGCCGCGCTGGATCGGTCCCCGACGGGAACGTGCCGACGCCGCCGCCCTGATCGAGCGGTTCTCCGTGCGCCCCCGCGACAGCGAGGCCCCCATCGCCACGCTCTCCGGCGGGAACCAGCAGAAAGTCATGATCGGCCGCTGGCTGCGGACGGGGCTGCGGCTGCTGATCCTCGAGGAGCCGACCGCGAGCGTGGACATCGGCGCCAAGGCGGCGATCCACTGCCTGCTCGACGAGGCGCTGTCGGCGGGCCTCGCGGTCCTGCTCCTGTCCACCGACTTCGAGGAGGTCGCGAGCGTGTGCGGACGCACCCTGGTCTTCGTCCGCGGATCCGTGACGGCCGAGCTGAGCGGCGGCGCCCTCACCGTCACCGGGCTCACCCGCGCGGCCTCGGCCATGTCCCCGTCCACGCCCGCGACGACCCCATGACCGAACCGCCCTCGCCCTCACCGCCCCGCGCCCGGCGCCTGCGCACCCCCGGCGGGCACCACATCGGCGCCTACGGCCTGCTCGCCCTCACCGCCCTGCTCTACCTGGTCTTCTCCCTCGCCCTGCCGGAGACCTTCCCCACGCTGGACACCGTCGACTCGATCCTCTCCAACCAGTCGATCCCGGCCGTCCTGGCACTGGCCGCCATGGTGCCCATCGTCACCGGCGCGTTCGACCTCTCCATCGGCTACGGCCTCGGACTGGCCCACGTCATGGTGATGCAGCTCGTCGTCAACGAGGGCTGGCCCTGGCCGCTCGCCTGTCTCACCGTGCTCGTCGGAGGGCTGGTCGTCGGCGTCCTCAACGGCGTCATCGTCGAGTTCGGCCGGATCGACTCCTTCATCGCCACCCTCGGCACCGGCAGCATGATGTACGCCGTGACCGGCTGGATCACTGACGGCAGCCGGATCGTCCCCGGCCCGCAGGGACTCCCGCCCGCGTTCACCGACCTCTACGAGTCCACGTTCCTCGGCCTTCCGGTCCCCGCCTTCTACGTGCTCGCCCTCGCGGGACTCCTCTGGCTGGTACTGGAGCGACTGCCGCTCGGCCGGTACCTGTACGTCGTCGGGTCGAACCCGCGCGCGGCCGACCTCGTCGGCATCCCGACCCGCACCTACACCGTCTACGCGTTCGCCGCCTCGGGTCTGATCGTCGGCTTCGCCGGGGTGCTGCTCGCGGCCCAGCAGCAGATCGGCAACCCGAGCGTCGGCCTCGACTACCTGCTGCCCGCCTTCGTCGGCGCCCTGCTCGGATCCACGGCGATCAAACCCGGCCGGCCGAACGCCCTCGGCACAGTCGTCGCCGTCGCCGTCCTGGCCGTCGGCCTCACCGGCATCGCCCAGCTGGGCGCCGACTTCTGGACGGTGCCGCTGTTCCACGGCGGCACCCTGCTCATCGCCGTGGGCCTGGCCGGATACGCCGCCCGCCGCCGGTTGCGCGGCGGCGCCGCGGCCCGCGACACACCCGCCGCGCCACCCCCGCCACCGTCCTCCGCCCCGCCACCTTCCTCGCCACCGTCTTCCTCGCCACCGTCTTCTCCGCCACCGACTTCCCCGCCACCGTCTTCCCCGACGCCGGAGGGCGGCACGACGGGCACACCCCCCTGAACCCCCTCGGCACGTCCCGCCGCGCCGATCCCCTCACAGGAGCTCCCGTGCACCGCAACCGCAAGGCCGCCCCCGCAGTCCGCACCGCGCGGCTCGCCTGCTGCGCCCTTCTGGTGACGGCGACCGCCCTCGTCGGCTGCGAACGCGGTTCGTCGGACGGCGCCGAGGAGACCGCGACGGGCCCGAGCGGCTGCCCCGACGTCCAGGCCGAGGCCCAGGCCGCCGTCACCCGGGCGGAGCGGACCGACATCCCCTGGGGCGGACCCACCACCGGCCCGGAGGCGGTGTCCGGCAGGACCATCGTCTACGTCGCCCAGACGATGACCAATCCCGGCGTCGCGGGCGCCGCGAGGGGGGTGCGGGAAGCCGCGCGGGTCATCGGGTGGGACGTCAGGGTGATCGACGGCGGAGGCACCCCGGCCGGCATCCAGGCGGCCATGAGCGAGGCCGTGGCCCTCAGGCCCTCGGGCATCGTCATCGGCGGCTTCGACCCCGACTCGACGGCACAGCAGGCCGCCCGGGCCAACGCGCAGCGCATTCCGCTCATCGGCTGGCACGCGGTCCCGGAACCCGGCCCCAGCCGGGAGCCCGACCTCTTCACCAACGTCACCACCCGCGTCCAGGACGTGGCCCGCATCAGCGCGCAGTGGATCATCTCCGACTCGAACGGCCGCGCCGGGGTCGTGCTCATCACCGACGCGTCGATTCCCTTCGCCAGGAACAAGTCCGACCTGATCAGGGAGGAACTCACCAGTTGCCGCGGGGTGCGGCTGCTCTCCGTCGAGAACATCCCGATCCCGGACGCGAGCAGCCGCACCCCGCGGGAGATCTCCTCGCTGCTGTCCCGGTTCCAGGACCGGTGGACCCACTCCGTGGCCATCAACGACCTGTACTTCGCCGACGCCGCCCCCGCCTTCCGCGCGGCCGGGGAGAAGGGCTCGGGGCCGCCCTACAACATCGGCGCGGGCGACGGCGATCCGTCCGCCTTCCAGCGCGTCAACAGCAGGCAGTACCAGGCCGCCACCGTGCCCGAACCGCTGTCCCTCCAGGGCTGGCAGATCGTCGACGAGTTCAACCGCGCCTTCGCCGGCCGCCCGGCCAGCGGGTACACGGCCCCCGTCCACATCGCCACGGCCGGCAACAGCGAGGGCGCCACGACCTGGGACCCGTCGGGCTACCGGGAGGCGTACCGGAGGATCTGGGGGAAGTGACGTCCGGTCAGGTGCCCATCCCTTCACGGAACATGCACGGAACCACGGGGGTCTCTTTAAGTTTCAAGCGCTAATCTCGCCGTCAGTCGAGTGGCCGCCGGGGGCTGATCCGAGCGGGGCCCGTTCCGCGGCGGCACTCGCACCCCCCACCAGGCACAGGAGACTGGGCGTGTACGACGGCGATGTAGTGGTGATCGGCGGCGGCTATGGCGGTGTCCGGCTGGCGAAGCGGCTGGACGGGACGGCCCGGGTCACGCTGGTGGACCGCAAGGAGGTCTTCTTCCACCGCGTCGCATCCCTGCGCGCGGGGGTGCGCCCCGAGTGGACGCACACGCCCTTCATCCCGTTCGACCGGTTGCTGCACCACGGCCGCGTGGTCGCGGGCAAGGCCGTCCGCATCGACACCGCGGAGCGGCAGGTCGTCCTCGCCACGGGGGAACGGCTGCCCTACGACGTGGTCGTGATCGCCACCGGCGCCGACTACCCCGAGCCGGCCCGCTTCGTGGGCACCACCGTCGAGGAGGCGGCCAAGTCGTTCGCCGAACACCAGCGGAACGTTGCCACGGCCGAGCACGTCCTCGTCGTCGGCGGCGGCCCCGGCGGTGTCGAACTCTGCGCCGAGGTCCGCCTCGCCCGGCCGGACGCCCGGGTCACGCTCGCCCACTCCGGACCGGCGCTGCTCGACTCCACGGGCAGCACCCGGCCGGGACGCAAGGCCCTCGCGTGGCTGGAATCCCATGACGTCGAGGTGCGGCTCGACTCGTTCATGTCGCCCGGCAACGACTTCGGCACCTACCGCGACGGCCGCGGCAACGTCATCGAGGCCGACCTGTCCTTCTGGGCCACGGGCACCACACCCAACACGCTCTGGCTCCGCCTGGCCGGACACGGTGACTGGCTGAACAGGGACGGACACGTCAAGGTCGACCGGACGCTCCGGGTCGAGGGCAGGCTGGACGTGTTCGCCGTCGGCGACGTCAACGACGTCAGCGAATTCAAGATCACCCCAGCCGCCCTCGCCCAGGCGGACATCGCGGCCCACAACATCCGTGCCTATCTTCAGAGTTCGGGCAAGCACCGCAAGGAGCCGCGCTCCTACCGGCCGATCCAGCGCACCCCGCTCATCGTGCCGTTCGGCCCCGCCGACGGACTGACCGTGCTGCCCGTACCGGGCGGCGAGTCCGCGGTCCTCGGCAGCCGCACCACCACCCTGGCCAAGGCGAAGACCCTCATGACGCCCTACATGCGGCGCCAACTCGGTTACACCGCGGCATGATCCCCGCACGGGCGGCATCACCCCGTGACCCCACCCCCGTCGTTACCCGCCGGTCACCCCTGGGGTAGGGTCCCCACCGTTTCCGGTTACCGGCTGATGGCGTGCCGGTACGGGGCGTGTCGGAGGGTGGCAAGACGATGGAATCCCAGTGGGGTGACGGCGGATCCGTGGACCTGGACGACACGCGGTTGGAGGAGCTGAGTCCCCAACCGCTGCTGACCCGGGACTACGAGACGCGCCCCGCGCTCGTGTACGAACGGCTGAGGCAGCAGCACGGCCCGGTCGCGCCGGTCGATCTGCTCGGCGTACCCGCCTGGCTGGTCCTGGGCTACCGCGAGGCGCTCCAGGTGCTCCAGGACAACGACGGCTTCCCGAAGGGGCTGGAGAACTGGCGGGCCCGCTCCGAGGGCCGGGTACCGGCCGACTGGCCGCTCGGCCCGTCCCTGGAGGTCAACCACATCCTGATCCAGGGCGGCCCCGGATACCGGCCGTTGCGCACCGCGTGGGACGTGGCCCTCAAGCCGTTCCAGGACCCGCGCCACCCCCAGGCCAAGCGCCTCAAGGCCGCCGTCACCGCCTACGCCGACGAGCTGATCACCCTGGTCGGGCAGGGCGGAAAGACAGGCGTGGCGGACCTGTCCGCACAGTTCTCCCGGCCGCTGCCGCTGATGGTGGCCAGTCATCTGCTGGGCTTCCCCGGTTCGCAGGGCGACGACGCGCTGATGGACATGTGGCGCGTGCTCGACGCGGGCCCGGACGCGGAGGCCGCACTGGAGCGCCTGCTGGCGACCCTGGCGGAACTGGCCGCGACGAAGCTGGAGAAGCCGGGCGACGACTTCCCCTCCTACCTGCTGGCCGCGCACCCGGACCTGTCGCTCGACCATCTGGCCCGCGAACTGTTCATGTTGCTCGGCATGACCTCCGACCACGTCGGCATCCTCATCTCCAACACCGTCGTGGAGGTCATCTCGGGCGAGGGCAGCGTGCGCGCCAGCCTGTCCGCCGGGATGGTCAGGGAGGCCATGAACCGGTCCGTGATGCGCAAGCCGCCCCTGGTGAACTTCGTCCCGCGCTTCGCCGCCGAGGACACCCGGCTCGGCAACTACACGATCCGGGCCGGCGACCCGGTGTGGGTCTCCTCGGCCGCCGCACACGCCGACCCGCTCTTCGCCGACCACGTCGCCTCCGGCACCACCATCAGCACCCGGGCGCACCTGTCCTGGGGGGCCGGGCCGCGCCAGTGCCCGGCTCGGGAGCTCGCCTCCACGGTCGCGGCGGCCGGTGTGGGGCGCCTGTTCGAGCGTTTCGACTACCTCGACCTGGCCCTGCCCGCCGACCAACTGCCCTGGCGTTCCTCGCCGTTCATGCGCGGCCTGCGCTCGCTGCCCGTGCGGTACGAACTCTCCTCGGCGCCCGCGCGGCCGTCGGCGAACGGTCTCGCGCCGGAGGCCGCCGAGGAGGTCCTGCCGGACCGGTCCGCCCGGCAGCGCTCCTCGCTGTGGCGCTATCTGACGGGCCTGATCCGCGGCGGCCGCTGACCGCGAGACCGGGTCGGAACGCCCATGCCGTATCCCCGTTCCTCCCGGTCCGACGGTGACGTTCTCACGCCGGACGTGTGACGATCGGTGCTGGTGCGCGGCTCCCCGCTCTGCGATGCTCGTCGGAGATCGAAGGAACAGGGCGCGAGGGCCCGCGGGACCGGGCAGGTTCACCTCGATGACCTGCCCGGTTCACACCCAGCCCGACTCCACAGCGATCCGCATCGCATCGATCCGATGGCGTCCGCCCGTCTTCCTGGTGATCGACGACAGATGGTCGCGGACCGTCGCCACGGACAGGCACAGCCGCTCCGCGATCTCCCGGGTGGGGCGGCCAGCGCGAACTCGGGGTCGACGAACCGCTGCCCCCGCACCAGCTTGCGCACCCCGTGGACCAGCCGGTCCGGCGGGGCGTGGGTGCTGATGACGCCCGCGACGTGCAGATCGAGCAGTCGTAGTGGCGGTCGCATCACCCACGCTCGGCGCGACCGCCGTCCTCACCGCGATGGGCCGGTGCCCCCCAGGCCCCCGGCGAGCCGGCCGCGGCGGGGCGCACGGTCCGCCTCCGCGCCAGAGCCACCGGCAGGGGACGCGTCGCCCACACCGAGGGCCACCACGACGACGCGGCCCCACCACAGACAGGCGCCTGCGCCCGAGCAGATCCGGATGAAGGCGACGGCCTCCGAGGACGGTCACATCACCCGTACCGGGGAGACCGCACCCGGCGTTGATCGAGTGGTGAGGTCCGGGAGCCGGGCGTACCGTCGAACGGTGGACACCGCAGGCAGCAGCCCGCAGCCGGCTACACCACAGACGAGCACCACCAGCGAACCCGGTGGTGGCGGAAACGCGATGGCGCTTCTGGTCATCGCCTCGTGCCAGCTGATGGTCGTCCTCGACATCACGATCGTGAACATCGCGCTGCCGCAGATCCAGCGCTCCCTGGACTTCTCCACCACCAGCCTCTCCTGGGTGGTGAACGCCTACACCCTCACCTTCGGCGGACTGCTGCTGCTGGGCGGCCGGGTCGGCGACATCCTGGGCAGGCGGCGCGTCTTCGTCTTCGGCGTGCTGCTCTTCGTGCTCGCCTCCCTGCTCGGCGGGCTCGCCCAGAACGCCGGCCAACTCCTCGCCGCACGCGCCCTCCAGGGCGTCGGCGGCGCCATCGCGTCCCCGACCGCCCTCTCGCTGGTCAGCACGACCTTCCGTGAGGGACCGGAACGCAACCGGGCCTTCGGGGTGTTCGCCGCGGTCTCCGCGGGCGGCGGCGCGATCGGCCTGCTCGCGGGCGGCATCCTGGTGGAGTGGCTGAACTGGCGTTGGGTGCTCTTCGTCAACGTCCCGATCGGGCTGCTCATCGCCCTCGCCACCCCCCGCTGGATCAGGGAGTCCGAACGGCACCCGGGGCACTTCGACATCGCCGGCGCGCTGACCTCCACCGTGGGCATGGTGCTGCTCGTCTACGGGTTCATCAGAGCCGCGCAGGAGGGCTGGCGCGACGCCCTCACCCTCGCCTCGTTCGCCGCGGCGGTCGTCGTCCTGACGGGCTTCATCCTGATCGAGCGCCGCTCCAGACAGCCCATCACGCCACTGCACATGTTCGCCGACCGCAACCGCGCGGGCACTTACGGCATCATGCTGTGCCTGGCCGCCGCCATCTTCGGCATGTTCTTCTTCCTGACGCTCTTCGTGCAGAACGTGCTGGAGTTCAGCCCGTTGCAGGCCGGGCTCGCCTTCCTGCCGGTCAGCGCGGTCATCGCCATCGGCGCCGGGCTGGCCTCGCGGTTCCTGCCCACGTACGGCCCCAAGCCCTTCATGGTGGTGGGCGCGATCCTGGCGGCGGCCGGACTGGGCTGGCTCACCCTGACCGACGTGCACTCCACCTACGCGGGCAGCGTCCTCGGCCCGATGCTCGTCTTCAGCCTGGGCATGGGCATGGAGTTCGTCTCGCTCACCCTCATGGCGCTCTCCAACGTCTCCACCCGGGAAACCGGCGCGGCCTCCGGGCTGCTCAACGCCACCCAGCAGGTCGGCGGTTCCCTCGGTCTGTCCATCCTGGTCACCATGTACGGCACGGCCAGCACCAACGAGGCCGAGAAGCAGGTCCCGCTCTTCCTTCGGCAGGCCACCCCTGCCGAGCGCCTGCGCTTCGAACGCACTGAGCAACTGCCGAAACCCTGGTCCGACGAGGTCCTCACCGCCGGAGTGTCGGCCGCCTTCATCATGGCGGCGATCTTCACGGCCGTCGCCGCGCTGATCGCCCTGATCGTCATCCAGGTCCGACCCTCCGACCTGGAACGCCTCAAGGGAGGGGCGGGCCCCGGCCCGATGTGAGGCCCGCCCGGTCAATCGCCCCTACGCACCGATCCTCGCCGCGATGAGCGGCGCCAGCCGGTCGGCGATGACCCGGTGCCCCCGGTCGTTGGGATGCACCGCGTCCGTCAGATCGCCCGAGCCCAGCCAGCCGGTCGTGTCGACGAAGGAGACCCGCCTGTCACCGCCGTCGACGGCGGCCTTCACGGCGGCCTCGGTCTGCGGGACGTACCGACCGCGGAACGTCTCCAGCGCGAAGATCCACGCCTGCGGATACGCCGCACGGACCTTGCGCAGCAGACTGCCGTACGCCGACTGGAACTGCGCGGAACTCACCCCGTGCCCGACGTCGTTGGTGCCGAGGTTGATGACGACCGCGTCGGCCCGGTAGCGGGAGAAGTTCCAGTCGGGCGTCGCAGCGTTCGGGTTGAGCTTGGTGAACTGCCGCTCAAGCCCCACACATCCGTCCGCCGCGGCCACCAGGCACGCCCCGCCCTGCGCGATCTGCGTGTGCTCCACGCCCAGCCGTTCCCCGATCAGCCAGCCGTACGCGGTACGGGCGTTCTGCGAGGACGTCGTGCCCACGGTGATCGAGTCGCCGACGAACTCGACCAGCTTGGCCGGGGCCGGCGGTGCGAAGGTCGTCGCACCGCTGTCGAGCACCAGCCCCTGGAACACCGCGTCGCCCCGGTAGGAACCGGCGACCACCTGGTAGTTGACCTGGAGCGTGTGGTTGCCGGGGGCCAGGGCCGTCGGGGTCAGGTTCACCGTCCCCTTGACGTCGTCGTAGAACTTCACCGGCCCGTTGTCGATCCGCGCCCACAGGTCGATCGTGCCCCGCTGCTTCAGCTTGACCGTCCTGCCGGTGAAGCCGGCCCGGTAGTAGGCGCCCGCCCAGTAGGGGGTGTAGGCGGTCGCGGAACTGGTGGTGTCCCAGCGGCCGACGAACTTGATGTTCGGGTCGCCGGGCTGTCCCGGAGCCGCCGCCTTCGCCGTGGCGCCGCTGCCGATCCGGGCGCGGACGACCGGGGCCAGGCGCTCGGCGAACTTGGTGTGACCCGCCTCGTTCGGATGCCCGTTGCCGTCCTCGTAGTCGGCGCCGTCGGTGAGCCAGCCCGTGGTGTCGACGTAGTGCACCCGGGCGTCACCGGCACTGTTGCGGGCGCTCACGGCGGCCCTGGTCTCGGTGACGTAGCGCTTCTTCAGCGTCTGCACCGCGAAGAGGTGCGCCGCGGGGTACTTGGCGCGCACGTCCCGCAGGAACGTGGTGTAGGCCGACTGGAAGGCGGCGCCGGACACGCCGTGCCCGATGTCGTTGGTGCCGAGGTTGATGACGACCGCGTCGGCCCGGTACCGCGAGAAGTCCCAGTCGGCGGCGCCGGTGCTGGCCGTCCTGAAGAACTGCCCGCTCAGGCCGGCGCACCCCGACCGCGCGACCAGGCAGTACCCGGACCGGGCGATCTGCGTGTGCCGCATCCCCAGCCGCTCCCCGGTCTTCCAGGCGTACGAGTCCAGCGCCAGCCGGTCGGTGAGGGCGCCCGCGGTGATGGAGTCGCCGACGAACTCGACCAGCCCGGACGGGGCTCCGGCCGCGACGGTCCGCGCGCCGGAGTCCAGGACCAGTCCCTGGAAGACGGTGTCACCCGAGCGGTAGGTCAGACGCAGGGTGTGGGTGCCGGGGGAGAGCGGCCGGGGAGTGAGGTTCACCGTGCCGCGCACACCGGCGTGGAAGACGTCGGGACCGCCGTCGATGCTGGCGTAGAAGTTGACCGCGTTCCTGGCCCTGACCTTCACCGTCGTGCCGGTGAAGCCGGTCTGGAGGTAGGCGCCGGTCCAGTTGGGTACGGCCGCGGTGCCGGAGGAGGTGTCCCAGCGTCCGACGTACGCGATGTGGGGATCGGACACCGATCCGTCCCCCGCCGCGGCCCGCGCGGGCGAGCCGCCCGCCAGGGAGAGCAGGCAGGCGAGCAGCACGGTGGTGAGGAGAGCGGGCAGGGCGCGTCTGAGGGAGGGGTGGGGGGAGGTCTGCACGGGGTTCCCTTTCACGTGGGGGGTGGCTGGGAGCGCTCCCATGAGCAGCTTTTCGAGGGAACCAGTGAAACGGTTCAGCGTCAAGTGGTCCGGCGTGGACGGAAGTTGAGCGTGCGAGCATGCGCGGTCGGTGCGACGGGTACGGCCGGGTGGCGGGTCCCCGAGGGCTTCGGTCGGGTGAATATGCCGACCGCGGGTGCCCGGGAGCACGCCGGCGCGGAACCCTCACAGGGTGAACGGTGGTACGCGTGCTTCCCAGGGTCCTGCCGCCCCGCGACACGAAGGAGGAGGACTGTCCCGACTGCTCGGGCGGACGCTCCGCGGCGGGCTCGGCCTGCGCCGCGCGCTGCACCGGCGCCGACTGATGCGGCAGGGCTACGACCGGACCAGGACCTGGCGGGTCCGCAAGAGCGGCGGGTACGTGACGCTGCTGGTGCTGACGTTCCTCGGGGCGCTGGTCCTGCTGTTCCTGGTTGTCACGGCCATCATCACCGTGTCGCAGGAAGGGAAATTCAAGTCGCCCACCACATGGGTGGGCGGACAGTGCAAAAAAGATGACTTCAGCTGCGGCGTCCTCCAGTCCCTCTTCATGCCCTTCCTCACCCTCGCCCTGGCCACCGTCACCTACCTGTTCTTCCGGTTCAGCCATGTGCGCCGTGCCTACCTGCGGAAGGCGCGCCTGGACCCCCACGAACTCGTGGAGACCGCGGGCGGCATCTTCGGCCGGGTCGTGGGCCGGGACCAGCTCAGCTCCGTCCTCATGGAGGACCTGCGGGACCGCCGCTTCCGCCGGACGCACGTCGTCGTCGGCGGTATCGGCACCGGCAAGACGGCGCTGGTCGTGCTGCTGACGCAGCGGCTCGCGGAGCGCGGGGCACTGCCCGTGCCGCTGCGGCTGCGTGCCGCCGACACCAGGCTCGACTTCCGTGAGCTGGCCTTCGAACGCTTCTGCCGGGAGGTGCAGGCCAACATCCGCTCCGCCGCCGAGGCGGAGAAGGTCTGGCGGCGGCTGTGCCAGCAGGGGCGGATCGTGGTGCTCGCGGACGGCCTGGACGAGGCGCTGACCGCCGAGGACCTGACCGAGGAACGCGACACCATCATCCGGCTGGCCATCCGCCGCGCCAACGAGGAGGGCCTGCCGCTGATCATCACCTCCCGGCCGCACGACTCACTGCGCGGCATGGAGGCGTCCCTCACCGAGCTGGAGCCGCTGAGCGAGGAGGCCGCCCTCACCTACATCTCGTCCGGGGGCGCCGGGGAGGACCGGCAACGGCTCGACTGGATCGTCGAGCGGGCCGGCATCGCGGAGGCCCCCACCTACCTGGAGATCGCCGCCGAACTGCACGAGCAGGGACTGCTGGAGCGCGCGCTCGCCGGCCCCGCCGACGAGGAGGCCGTCGAGACGCGGGGCGGCGACCGGGCGTCCCTGAGGTTCCACCTGTTCGAGACCTGGCTCAGCGCCCTCATCAGCGGCCGCTTCGGGCCGCATCTGCCGCTCTCCCCCGAGGAGCGCCGCTCGATCGTCCACTACATGTCCGCGGTGGCGTGCGTGGGACTCGCCCTCGACACCTCCGAGGTGCGGTTCGCCGACGTCGTCGACGAACAGGACCCGGCCCGCTCCCGCTTCCCCGAGATCGTCCGGGAATTGGCCCGCAGGGTCGGCGACAGCGGCATCGACCTCAGGCTCGCCGCCCACTGGGGCGCCCGGATGGAACTGGTCGAGCTCGGCGGCGACCGCGTCCGCTTCCAGCACAGCGTGATCCAGGCCCAGTTGGGGGCCCGCTTCCTGAACGCGGTGATCCACCCGGACGTTCCGGCACAGCCGACCGAGGGCTGGTACTTCCCCGCGGCCCTGCAACGGCCGGGCCGGGAACTGCTGATCGCCATGGTGCTGCACTCCCGGCTGCCCGACGGCGCGTGCGTGCACGAGGAGCCGGCCGCGGCGGGCTCCGACGGGACACGGTGGTGCCCGGTGAGCGCCGCGCGGGACCTGCTGATGGAGGCCGCCTGCCAGGCACAGACGGTCAGGAACGCCGAACACGACAACGACGACAAGCACCACGTACGGCCCCTCTTCGGCCGCACCCTGCACAGCAAGGCCCTGGAGCTGTACGCGGCCGCCCTGGAGATCGACAGCGTCGACGCCCAGCCGGAGCAGCACCTCATCGCCATGCGGCTGTGCACGTCCTGGCCGGACCTGCGGGCCCGCGACCCGCACACCCTGCGCACCGCGAAGGCCCTGCTCGTGGCCCGGTTCGGCGAGGCCATGCGCGGCGTCGCCCAGCGGCAGACCCTCCGGCCCGCCTACCTGGAGATGTTCGAGATCGCACGCCTCGAACCCTCGTACCCGGTCCGGCTGGCCATCGCGCAGGAGATCGGCGCCGGCGGCGACCTCGCCTTCGCCGCACTCCAGCCGAGACTGCGCGGGCCCCAGGTGGTCGAGGGCATGCGGGTCGAACGGGAGCCCGACTGGCGGGAGAAGCTGTGGGGCGGCCAGCAGCCGGAGCTGGTGGGGGAGCGGGAGACCAGACTGCGCCGGCGGGGCGAGGGCCAGGTCGCGCGCATGAAGAGGGAGCTGAAGGAGCGTGAGGACGAGCGGCGCCAGGAGCGCAGACGGGAACGCGAGGACCGCGAGGCCGAGGAACGGCAGTGGCGGGACAACACCCTGTGCGCCTGGCTGGTCCCGCTGCTCGTCGGTTCGGTCACCACCCACCGGCACCAGGACACCCCGTACGCGTTCCTGGAGAGCTGGGTGCGGCGCGTCGGCATCCCGGCGGACGGTCCCGACGGGCCCGCCGGACTCGACCTCAACGTGGAGGTGGCGCTGGCCCAGGGCTTCAAGTACGCGGCGAACCGCCGGCACCGCCACCCGCACGCCCGGCCCGAGGCCCGCGAGTACCTGAGCGAGCAGGCGTGGGACATGCTCAAGCGCACCCGGTTCTGGTTCACCCGCCTCACGCTGCTGCACGCGCTGACCCTGTGGGACCTGCCCGACGGCGGCGCCGCCGGGCGCCCGTCGCGCGGTCACGGGTCCGACCCCGCCCAGCAGGTCCGTCAGTGGCTGGCCCGGCCGGACGGCGAACCGGAGCATCCGTTCGTGATCGAGGCCGGGAAACTCTGCGTCTGGGCCCTGGAGACCGGGCAGCCCGAACGGTTCCTGTGGATCGACGAGTCGGGCGTCGCCGCGCACGTCGGCTCCCAGACGTCACGGGGCGAGGCACGCAAGCACAACCTGTGGATCCCGCCGTCCACGGGCTGGAGCGCCCTGCACCCGACCGCGCAGCAACTCCTGGCCGACGTGCTGCTGCTCCTGAACCTGGCCGAACGGGGAGACTGGCCCACCGACCGCATCCGGCGCCTCCAGCACACCGCCCGGCCCGACCTGCCCCCCTGCCTCACCCTGGACCGCACCCCGCTCGACCCGGGCCGCACCACCGTCCGCACGTCCTCCTCCCAGGCGGGCTCCAACTGCCGCGACGACTGCGCCTTCGAACTGTGCCCGTACCCGGCCACGGGCCTCGACGGCCACCGAGCGGAACTCGGTGAGGCCTTCTGCCGCACTCAGTCCACCCTCCTGTCCCGCTCCCCGTTCCGGCCCAAGGCCTCCTGGCAGCGCCGCACGAACATCACGGAGCTGCGGAGGTTCTGGGAGTCGATGGGGCATCGGGCGCAGCACAACCTCGGCACCGCAGTGCACCGCGCCTTCCAGGCCCTGGTAGAGCCGGTCGGCGGCGTCTTGCAGATGGCCGTTGCGGGCCAGCGCGGCGCCGTGGCCGACGAGGGCGCGGGCAAGTTGGTACGCGGCGGGCGACTGCTCCAGGTGGTCGACGGCCTGCGCGTGCAGATCGAGTGCGGCCTCCCCGCCCGTCACCTCCGCCTGGGCGTGCAGGGCCTGGCCGATCGCGGACGCCGCGCCGAAGTCCCGGGCCCGCTTGACGGCGTCCTGGGCATGGCGGACCGCCTCGTCGGGGTCGGTGCGGGCGAGTGCCGAGGCCAGTCCCAGCTGCCAGGGGCACCACGCGGGGTTGCGCCAGTCCCGCCCATCCAGCCACTCCCCGACCTTGGACAACAGCCGCGCCGCCTGAGGGAGGCGCCCCTCCGCCAGGAGCAGGTCGGCGTACACCGTGCGGGGGTCGGGGAAGATGACGGCGTTGGGGACCACGTCGCCGTAGTGGTAGCTGTCGGCGAGCCGGCGAGCGTCACCGGTGCGCCCACGGGCCAGCAGGGTCTGGATGAGAATGCCGATGGCGAACCACTGGGCGGGCACCGCTCCTTCGACGCGCTCGGCGGTGTGCAGCCCGGCCCGGACGAGTTCCTCCGCCTCGCGCAGGCAGCCACGGCGGTAGCGGATGTAGCCCAGGAGCGTCTGGCCCTGCGCCAGATGGGAGCCGCGCCACCCCATGTGCTCGCACTCGGCCATGCCTTCGGCGAAGAGCTCTTCGGCCCGCCGTGGCTGGTCGCAGTACATGAACAGCAGGGCGACTGCGGCGGGCACCTCGAAGCCGCGGTTCTCGTCGGTCCAGCTCATCCCTCCGCTGAGTGCCTCCTCGGCATACACGAGGGCGGTCCGCCGCGGCTCGCCGCGCACGAGGGCGTCCCACGCCCGCAGACCGAGGATGCAGCGTTCCTCCAGGCCCCGGCCGGGCAGCTTGTCCGCCAGCCGCGCCAGCCGGCGCGAGCGGGCGGAGGAGTCGGGCTCGTCGGCGCGGAACGCGCTCCACACGAAGTGATCGGCCTGCATGCGCAGTTTGACGCGCGCGTTGGTGGCGCGCCGCGCCTCGTCGGCGGCCACGGTCGCGGCCTCGGTCAGCCGGTCGGTATGGGCCAGCGCCTGCGTCAGCCGGTAGACGATGGAGGCGCGCAGATCGGGGTCGATTCCCGGCTCCTTCAGCGCCTCCCGGAGATGGCTGACCGTGGCCGTGGGCTCGATCAGGAAGGTCGAGCAGGCCAGCTCGTGGAGAAGGGTGGCGCGGTCCTCGGCAGGGGGCGGTTCCCGCAGCGCTCGGGTCAGCACGCGCCGGGCGGCCTCCGGGGCCCCGGCGCGGAGGTACTCACGCGCGGCGGCGCGCAGGCACGCGACCGCCTCGGGCCGGCCGTCGCAGGGAACCTCCAGCAGGTGCCGGGCGGCGACGGTGGGGTCGGCCCCGACCTCCTGGGCGGCATGGGCGGCCGCGTTGTGCATGCCGACCCGCAGGCCCGCGGGGATGTCGCGGTAGATCGTCGTGGCGATCTGGGGGTGGACGAACTCCAGGCTGCCCGCGGGCTCGTCGGTGTCCGCGAGAATGCGGCGGGCGCGCAGCTTCTCGGCCGCCTCGAGGGCCTCCTCGCTGCCGAGAACCGCGAGGTCGGCGGCGACCTCGGGGGAGAAGGACCCACCCAGGACAGCGCCGGCCCACGCGAAGCGGACGGTGCCCGGGCCGAGCCGTTTGAGACGCTCGATCAGACCGGGGCCCTTGACCGCGGCGGCGAGGTCCCGCATCGCGGGCAGTTCGTCCTGGGTGCCCCTCAGCTTCCGCTCACGGAGCCTGATGGCCAGTTCGACGGCCTCGAAGGGGCTTCCACCGGTGACACTCCAGCACTCGCCGCAGAACTCGTCCTCGGCTTCCTCGCCCACTTCATCCCTGATGATGCGCGCCACACCGGCCTCGCCGAGCGGAGACAGCAGGTGCGGGCGTCGCTCGTGGCGTTCGACGAGCGTACGGAAACCGGTCGCGTCGGGCGGAAGTTCGTCGGGCCGGTAGCCGACGACGATCAGCAGCGGGAGGTTCGCGACCCGGGGTGCGAAGGAGGCGAGCCAGTCGAGGGATTCGGCATCGGCCCAGTGCAGGTCGTCCAGGAGCAGAACGACAGGCGAGTTCAGCATCGTCAGCCGCGTCATGACCCAGTCGAGGCCGTCGCGTACTCCGGTCGGGTCCGGCACCCGAGCGGGGTCCGTCGCCTCGAGACCGAGCGCGGCGCCGACGATGTCGTACCAACTGCCCAGGAAATCCCGGCGCTCCGTCTCGCTCATCCGGGCCAGGATGGGCTGCATGGCCTGGCGGACGACGCGGAACGCCATCCCCCGTTCGTTCTCGCCGCCCTTGCCGGAGAACACCGTGAACCCGAGGGCGGCGGCGCGGGCACGCACCGCCGCGATGAGTGTCGTCTTGCCCAGCCCGGCCTCGCCGGTGAAGGCGAGCAACCCGCCGCGCGGTACCTGGGGCACGCCGTCGACGGTGTCACGGAGCTCCGCCAACGCGTGGTCGATGGCCTGGAGTTCGTCGTCGCGCTCGAGAAGAGGCCGGTCTTCGGTGATCGGTTGCCGCAGCCCATGGGCCATGTGGTCTACCGCTTCCTGTCGTTGCTCCCCGCCGGACGGGGCGAGCGTACGCCCTCGTGCAGGCCCCGTGGCCGGGCCGGAACAGGAGCTCGACTGAGAGAGTGAATTTCCCGCGGAGGCGGTTCGCGTCTCGGCCTTTCGGGTAGTCTGCTGTGTTTCCGCCCTTCTCGGGTCCCCTGTGGTGGAAACGACCGGTCGGACAGCGCATCAGGGCACCACGGGTGCAGCCATCGTGTCCGCGTACCGTGGCACGGTCCGGGACCAGAAGTAGCAACCGCGGATCCAGCCGGCCATGCCCTCCACGTAGCCGACGCCGGACGGGCTCAACTCCGGCCTGAGCTCACCGTAGAGCTCCTCGAACTCGCGGATCGTGCTGTTGATGTGCCGTGTGGCGAGCGTGACGGCCACCGGCAGGGAGCACCGGTGGGTCCGCTGGTAGGCGAGGGCCAGGTTGATCACGCCGCCCGCCCGCTGTTCCTTCACCGCGGAGAAGAGGTCGGGTATCCACACCGCCGCGTCGGCCGACAGCCGGCTCAGGCGTCGCATGACGGGGTGATGGATCTCCTCGGGGGTCAGTTCGCACGGCTGCGCGGCCTCGCACAGCGGGTAGAACGGTTCGACGCCCGCGATGAGGGAGCGTACGGACCGGCACAGCCCGCTTCCCACCGGGACGGGATGAGCCTGGGCCACCGCTTCGTACAGCAGGCCGTGCACGTACTCACGGCTGTTCCAGGCCCATCGTGCGGCCTGAGCGGGTGTGCACCGCTCCTGTACCTGTCGGTGGAGGTCGGCCAGTGCCGCCCCGAGCGGGGTGGTGGGGGGCTGGCCGTCCCGCAGGATCGCGATGCTCTCGCACAGCATGGGGAGCAACCGGCCGGGCGTGTGCCGGCCGATGTCCTCCGCGCGGTCGTCGTAGATGAACTGGTAGGCGATCTGGTTGGCCGTGATCTGGAGGAGCCCGGAATCCATGGTCGGACTGTTGTAGGCCGCGAGTTCGGCGGGGCGCGTATAGGAGATCATGGCCGCCACCGCCGGGTCGTCGGTCAGCCCCCAGGTGCTCAGCCATTCCTCGACGCCTGCGGCCGCTTCGGACCCGTGGGGATTGCGCTGGAATGGGAAGGGCATGTAGAGGTTCGCGTCGATCAGTTCCCGCAGATCGACGACCGGAATTTCCTTCTGCGCGGCGAGCGTGATTTCCTCATGCGTCGCGGACATCGTTGCCACCTGCCGTTCGGGAGTTGTGGACGACGGGTACGACGGTTGTCGCGGGTGCGCGTGAATCCGCCGGAGGCGGTGTGCTCATCGGCGGCCTCGTTCGCGGTTCGCTGACCATGACCAGTCCCCTCGGTCCCAACGACGCCGCGGGGCGCAGCCGTTCGGTGTAGTCGGGCAGATGACGCAGCCGCCAGTGGCGGGCGATGAACGCGACGGCCACCGTGGCCTCCGCCAGCGCGAGTGTCTCCCCGATGCATTTCCGGCTGCCCGCACCGAACGGAATCATCGCTCCGGGCGGGACCGCGACGGTCTGCCCGGGCAGCCAGCGGTCGGGGAGGAAGCGATCGGGGTCGGGGAACACGGCGGGGTCGTGGTGCAGGAGGTACGGGCTGAACATGACGGTGGAGCCCTGCGGGAGAGAGTGCCCGGCCAGCTCTGTCTCCTGGGTGGTGACGCGGGTGAAGAGCCAGCCCGGCGGGCGGTGGCGGAGGGTCTCGGTGAGGACGCAGCGGGTGTGGACGAGACGCGGCAGCTCGTCGGGGCCGGGCGGCTGCCCTGAAGCGAGCACGGCGTCGACTTCGGAGTGCAGGCGGCGTTCCTCCTCGGGATGCCGCCCCAGGAGCTCCAAGGCGGAAGAGAGGCACAGGGCGGTGCTCTCGGCACCGGCGAACATGAGCGTCAGCACCTGGCCGTGGACTTCCTGATCGGTGATCGCCGTCTCCCCGCGGTCGGGCCGCGTGGCCGCCAGCAGGGTTGCGAGGAGGTCGTCGCGGTCGTCCCGGGCAGTGCCTCGCCGGCGCTGGGCGATGGCCGCGCCGACGATCGCGCGCAGGCGGTCGGAAGCATGCCGGTAGCGCCGGTTCGACGGCGTGGGAACACGGAACAGGGCGTCGACCGGCATCACCGTCCGGACGAACATGCCGCGGACCACGGTGGCCAGGCACCTGCGCATCTCGGCGGCCGTCGCGGGGTCGAGCGAGTCGGAGAAGAGGACGCGGCTGACCACGCGTGTGGACAGGTCCAGCATGGTCGCGCTGATGTCGACCAGCTGTCCGGGCCGCCACGCGCGGCACACCGACTCCACCTCCTCGCCCATCAGGCTCACCTGGTCGGCGACGCGGGCCTTGCGGAACTCGGGCTGGAGCAGCCTGCGCTGGCGCCGGTGATCCTGATGGCGGCAGGTGCCGACGCCGTCCCCCAGCAGCATCCGTAACCTGTCGTAGAGCGGGCCGCCCTTGTCGAACGTGCGCGGGTCCCTGAGCACCTGGTGGACCAGGTCCGGGTGACACGCCATCCAGGCACGCTGCGGACCCAGGCGTATCTCGACCAGATCACCGTGTCCGGGCAAAGAATTCAGAAAAGCCAGCGGCCGACGGACCAAGTCGATACCGTGGCCGATGAATGGGAATATGCCTGGAGCAGTGCCCACTGTCCAATCTCGGGCCGGTCCGGGAAGGGAGCCGCTCATCGAATACCACCTGCCTCAGTTGGCACACGGGATTTTGGTGCGGTCGCACCGACATGATGCTCGCCTCATGTCCTGCCCAGTGGAATCTGTCGATGGCTCGCGGAATCCTTTCTCCGTAGGGGCGCACGGAAGCACGGAGGGGCGTCGAGCGAATCACGGTGGCTGCATGCACCCAGATTTTTTTATTTTCTGTGCACGCAGAAATCCGTGTCCCCGCCAGTGCTCCCGAAGAACACCGGCAGTCGCTCCGGGCGACTGCCGGTGACTGGCCTATCGTCCCGGTGCTTCCACGCCAGGTGCGACGGCGGGGCCGGGACTGAGGACACGGTGGTAGCTCTCCGGTGGCGCCAGATAACTCGGGGGCAGGCCACCCGTGTCGATGACGATCTGGTCCACGGCGATCGCGGGGTCGGTCATGAACAGCCGCAGCACGTGCTCACCCGGCTCCGTCACGGTCACCGTGGTGGTCAGCTTCTCGATGCCCTCCTCGACGTTGCGGGCCCACGTGTCCCCCCGGTTGCCGGTGGCGATCGCCTGGCCGGACAGGAGCGTCGGCGGCTGGTCGTCGAGGGCGATCGCCAGCCGGCGCTTGCCCCGCTCGTCGAGGGAGGGCAGCCGGAAGACGGTCACCGGGAAGGTGCCGGAGCTGGTGAAGCGCACCCGGTAGCGCAGTTCCGGTGACCGGGTGGCGAGGTCCTCGGTGACAGGCGGTGCGGTCGTCGGGACCGCCTCCACGGCGGCCGTGCGGCGACCCAGCCCGCGTACGACCCGCCACCGGGCCCCGCCGCGCGCCACCTGGCGGTCGAAGTGCGCGGCGTCGATCGACACATAGCCGTGGGCCTCGACGAAACCGCGAGCGCGCTGCCGGGCCCGTTCGCCGTCGTTGACCACCCGCAGAGGCACCTCGGCGGTCGTGCCGGCGCCGGTGAAGGTCAGCGTGGGGTGGTGGGTGCCCTCCGGTGCCCGCGGCCAGTCGATCTCCACCCGTACCCGTGCCTGGTCGGTGAGTTCGCCGCCCGCCGCGCTCAGCCGGATCCACGGGTGACTCGGCTCGGCCTGCCACCGGAGGGGGAGGAAACCCGTGTTGAAGACGTCGACGAAGCGGCGGTCGCGGGTGTAGGAGGAGAAGGAGAGTGGCCGGCCCGCTCCCGTTTCGTTGCCCTCCGCGGCCAGCCCCAGGCCCGAGGTCTCCTGGCGGGGCACCCGCGTGACGGCCGGACGGCCCGGGGCCTTCGGGATCTGGGAGGGGTAGGGGTTGACGATGCCGTCCCACTTGCCGCCCGCGATCTCCGAGTTGTATCGGCGGGTGATCGCCTGTTCCTCGGCGTGCGCGGCCTCGGCCAGATCCGCGAAGCGGTTCGTTCCCGCGCCGCGCCCCTGACGGACGGCGAGCGCGTTCCGGTCCGCCCAGTAGTACTTCAGGTTCATCAAGTAGGCGCCGTGCACCGGGTACTCGACCAGTTCGTAGAAGGCGTCGCGGTAGGCCTCGGGCAGCTTCGCGCCCAGCTTCCGCACCCGGTCCAGCAACCGCTCGTAGGCGGACAACCGGCGTTCGGCTTCGTCCCCGTGGTGCACCGTGGAGAAGACCGCCTTGTCGATGAACTCCGGGCGCCGCTCCGCCGCCAGGCGGTAGTACTCCGTGCGGATGGCGGCGATCTCCGGGCCGTGGCGCCGGCCGAACTGGCGCCCCGCCCATTCCACCAGGAAGTCCCCGACGTTCCCCGGGCCCCAGCGGTCCACGTCCCACGCCATGTCCAGGCAGAACGACAGGCCGGTCTCGATCGACTTGATGTCACCGACGTTGAAGATCCACATCCGGTCGGCCTGGTGGTCGTGGACCCGGCGCAGCTCCTGCCACACCTTGCTCAACTGCGTGGTGTCCAGCCACAGATAGCTCCTGGGGCGGCCCCAGTAGGAGAGGTGGTAGTAGATGCCGTTGCCGCCGGCGCGCCCCCGTTCCGCCTCGTTCGGGAGCTGGCGCATGTTGCCGTGGTTGTCGTCCGGCCAGATCAGCGTGACGTCGTCGGGGACGCGGACGCCCGCGTTGTACAGCTCCAGGACCTCCTTGTACGGGATGAAGATCTGCGGCTGGGCCGCCTCGCCCACCTCCTCGGCCAGGATGTGGCGCTGGTCGTTGATGATGTCGTTCATCACCGCGACCTTCTCCGGGATCGTGGTGGCGTACTTCGTCTCCAGCGCGGAGTCGTGCAGGCCGCGCATGCCGATCGTCCAGCTGCTCTCGTAGCCGGCGTTCTGCCGGGCCCGCGCCCGCCAGTAGTCGGAGATGACGGCGGGGTTCACCGTGTAGTCGTAGAGGGGAAGGGTGCCGTCGGGGTTCCGGTGTTCCTCGGCCCACGGCTCCCACTCGTGCACACCGTTGCGGAGCATGGCCTCGGGGTGACTGGAGCCGACCACGATGCCGTAGCGGTCGGCGAGTTCGGGGTTCTCGCGGTGCTTGTTGAAGAAGTCGGAGTACGGGTGCATCGCGGGCCAGAGGTAGTTGGCCTTGAGGCGCAGCAGCAGTTCGAAGACCCGCTCGTAGGTGCGGGGGCCGATGTTCTTGTCCGGCTCCTGGGTGCGGTGGGACCAGGTGGTGAGGTTCTGCTCGTCGTTGATGAAGATGCCGCGGTAGCGGACGGCGGGCTCGTGGCGTACGAAGGGGCCTGCCGGGACCGTCACCGTGTCGCGGCGGACCACCGGCACGTCGGCCCACCAGTACCAGGGCGAGACGCCGATGCGCTCCGAGGTGTCGTAGACGCCGTAGACCGTGCCGCGCCGGTCGCTGCCCGCGATCACCAGGGCGCGGTCCACGCCGGGCAGCGGACGGTCCACGACCTGGGTGACGGACGCCTCCCAGCGGCCCTCGACCCGGGAGACGTCCAGGCGTCTGTGCCGGACGAGCCGGTCGATCACCGGGCTCGCGCCGATCGTCCCCACCACGACCAGGAGTTCGGCCCGCCGGGGCACGGTGTGCAGCAGCTGCGGTCCGACGCCGCCGACCCGCTCCACGTCCGCCACGAGGTCACCGGCCGCGCGGATCACGGCGGGGTCGTCCGCCGCGTCCACGAACACGTCCGTGGGAGTGCCGTTCCGGAGCAGTGGGAAGTCCGGCCGGGCGGAGGGGGCGGCTTCCGCGGTGGCGGTGGGGAGTACTGCTGCGGGGAGCAAGGGGGCGGCGCCGACGGCCGCCAATCCCCGTAAGAACGACTTGCGGGTCCAGGAGGGGTGTGACGGGTGCGACGGTCCGTGGGGCTCGCTGTGCGGCACGGGGCACTGCCTTTCCGCGTCAGACCCGCGTCGGTTCCTCGTCCGGGCCGTCGGCGGGGCTGCGCGCACGTGGGATTGGCATGGGCAGGCTAGAAAGCGCTTGCCGTCGCACCCTAGGCGAGCCCGCGTGAGGGAGTCCAGAGGTCGGGGAGGCCCCTGCGGCCACAGCGCCCCGGCCTTCCGTGCCTACGCCGCCCCCGCCATGAGGAGCCCCGCCAGCAGCGCCGTGCGCGACGGTAGATGGTCCAGCAGGACGTGCTCGTGCCGCGCGTGGGCGCCGTCGCCCACCGCGCCCAGGCCGTCGAGGACGGGACGGCCGAGCGCGGAGACGAAGTTGCCGTCGCTCGCCCCGCCGACGGCCGTCTCCCGCAGGGGCCACCCCAGCTCCTCCGCTGCCGCACGCGCCTGCTTGAACAGGAGCCGGGAAGCGGGCGTCGGCACCATCGGGGGACGGTTCCAGCCGCCGGTGACCGTGACCCGGACCCGGGGGTCGGAGGGCGTGAGGGAGGCCAGTGCGGCGTCGACGCGGGCCGCTTCCGCGGGGTCGGGGATGCGTACGTCGATGCCGCAGCTCGCCCGGCCGGCGACGACGTTGCGGCCGGTGCCGCCGCCGATCAGCCCGACGTTGACCGTCGTGCCCCGCTCCCGGGAGCCCAGCCCGGCGATGCGCGTGACCAGTTCGGCGAGGGCGTGCACGGCGCTGGCGCCCCGGTACGGATCGAGGCCCGCGTGTGCCTCCACGCCCTCCACCGTCACCTCGAAGAGGCCGACGCCCTTGCGGGACGTCTTCAGCGCCCCCTCCGGACCGGCCGCCGCCTCGCACACGAGCGTGGCCGCCGCGTCCTCGCTCAACCGCTCGATGTGCGGCCGGGAAGCAGGGCTGCCGATCTCCTCGTCGCCGTTCAGGAACAGCCGTACCGACGGGCGCGGCAGGTCCAGTTCCCGCAACAGGCGCAGCGCCCACACCGCCTGTACCAGGCCGCACTTCATGTCGAACACGCCCGGTCCGGTGGCCCGGCCGTCCTCGCTCACCCGGAAGGGCCACTCGGCGAGGGTGCCGGCCGGCCACACCGTGTCGTAGTGGCACAGGACCAGCACCACGGCCGGGGACGTGCCCCGGTAGAGCAGCTCCAGCATGTCGCCGTGCGGGCCGCCGTCGTACCTCCGCGCGTCGTCGGGAGGGCCGAGCCGGTGGTGTGTCCAGGCCTCGACGGCCGCGAGGCCGGCGGTCAGCAACTCCTTGTCGTCGCTGGGGGTCTCCAGCTCGACCAGCCTCCGCAGGTCGCCGGTCATCTCCGGCAGGGCGGTCCGGGCCGGCGACTCGACACGGGTCAGGGACATGGGCGTTCCTCCTCGTACGTACGAAAGCGGCCGGGCGGTCAGCGGACGGGCACCCCGGGGCCCAGGGGAATGCCGAGCGCCCACCAGGCGTAGAACAGCAGCGTCCAGGCCACCAGCATGACCAGGCAGAGCGGCAGGGTCAGCGACAGCAGCGTGCCGATGCCGGCCGAGCGCCGGTAGCGCTGGACGACGCCCAGGGTCATGACGAAGTAGGCGCTCATCGGGGTCGCCGCGTTGGTGCAGGAGTCGGCGATGCGGTACACCGCCTGTGTCACCTCGGGCGGGATGTCGAGCAGCATGAACATCGGCACGAACACCGGGGAGACCAGGGCCCACTGGGCGGAGCCGCTGGTGACGAGCAGGTTGATGACCGTGCAGACGAGCAGGACGCCCAGGAACGCGACCGGGCCCGTGATGCCCGCCGACTTCAGCAGGCCGGCGCCCCGGATCGCCAGGACCTCGCCGACGCCGGTCCACTTGAAGTACGCCAGGAACTGGGAGATGGCGAAGAACAGCACCAGGATCGGCGCCATCTCGCGCAGGCCCTTCGCCATCTGGTCGGGGATGTCCCGGCCCGTCCGTACGGTCCCGACCGTGCGCCCGTACACGGCGCCCACGATCAGGAACGCCACCGCCAGCACGACCGCGATACCGGTGAGCACCGGCGACTCCACGATGCTGCCGCCCTCGCCGCGCAGCGGTGACCCGGCCGGGGCCGTCGCGGCCACGACCAGCGCGGTGAACCCCAGCAGCGCGACACCCGCGTTGCGCAGGCCTCTGCGCTCCTCCGGGCGCAGCGTCAGTCCCCCGGCTTCCGTACCGGCGGCCTCGGGGGCGTCCTCCGGCTCCGGTTCCTCGGGCATCGCGGCCACCCGCCGGGCGATGACCTTCTCCGTGACGACGGTGACGACGAGGGCCAGGACGACCGACGAGGCCACGGAGAAGAAGTAGTTGGACAGCGGGTTGACCACGTACGAGGGGTCGACCGTGTGCGCGGCGGCCGTCGTGAGCCCGGCCAGGATCGCGTCCGTCGGTGTGACCAGCGGGCTCGCGTCGTACCCGGCGGACACCGACACGAACGCCACCACGGCACCGAGCATCGGACTGCGCCCCACCGCCCGGAACGCCATCGCGCCCAGCGGCACCAGCACCACGTAGGCCGCGTCGGACGCGACGTGCGCGACCATGGCCGTGAAGGCGAGCGTGAACGTCAGCCACCGGGCCGGGACCCGGGCGACGGCCGCCCGCAGCATCGCGGGCAGCAGCCCCGAGCGGTCGGCGACGGCCACGCCGAGCATCACCACGAGGATCGTGCCGAGTGGCGGGAACGTGGCGTAGTTGGTCACCGCGTCGGAGATCATCATCCGCAGCCCCTCGCCCGAGACGAGGCTGCGCACCCCCACCGTCTTGCCGGTGGCGGGGTTGAGCGCGGAGGCGCCGGTGGCCGACAGAAGCCAGCTGACCAGCGCCAGGACGACGCTGAGCACACCGAACAGCCAGAAGGGGTGGGGGAGTTTGTTGCCGAGGCGCTCGATGCGCCCGAGGACGGCGAGCAGCCGGGACAGCTGCTTCGAGGGAGCGTCGGGCGGCGGGGGCGAAGTGGCGGTGGTCACTTCCCTATTGACGACCCTCTTGACGAAATCATGCAAGTAAAAAGGTTGTTGCGGTCGTATCGTTCGTGTGAAGTCGCTGGTTGACGGATTCGTTCCATGGAGGATGGGTCGCATGGAGAACGCTCTGGACGATGACGACCTCGACCTGGTCGCCGCTCTCCAACGCGCGCCGCGCGCCCCGCTCAGCCTGCTGGCCCAGGCGCTGGGCGTGTCGGCGAGCACCGTGGGACGGCGGCTGGCCCGGCTGGAGTCGAACCGGCTGCTGCGGGTGATCGGCCAGGTCGACCTGTCGGTCACCGGAGAGGGCACTCCCTGGCACGTGTGGATCACCGCGCCGGGACGGGCCGTCGACGTCGCCCGGCGGCTCGTGGAACTGCCCGAAGCGGCCCACGTCGCGGTCACCGCCGGGCAGGCGGACGTCTACTGCGTCGTGCAGCCCGCGCGCCGCGCCGACGCCCGCGACCTGCTCACCCGGCGCATCGCCACGCTCCCCGGCGTACGTTCCACCCGGACCGAACTCGTCCTGCGGGCGGACACCAAGTCCGACTCCTGGCGGCTGCCCCGGCTGACGGAGGATCAGCGCCGGCTGCTCGCCACGTACACCGCGGAGGAACGCGAGACGGACCCGGGCGGCACGGACCGGCCCGCCCGCCCCACCGGTGACGAACTGCGCACACTGCGGCTGCTCGCCGCCGACGGCCGGACGACCGCCGCGCAGGTGTCCCGGGAACTGGGCATCGGGCAGTCCACCGCCTACCGCGTCACCCAGTCGCTGCTCCAGCGCGGACTGGTCCGCCCCCGCGTGGAGATCGAGCCCGAGCTGCTCGGCTACGCCCTGGAGGCGGTGGTCGCCCTGACCGTGTCACCGGGCGGGATGCGCGAGGCCGCCCGGACACTCGCCCGGCATCCCTCCGCCCGGTACGTGTCCACCAACGCGGGCGCCTTCTCCGTCGTCCACCAGGGCGTCTTCCGCGACGAGGAGGGTCTCGCGGAGTTCCTCACCGGGGACCTGGCGGAGCTCGGCGGGGTGATCTCCTTCGACGTCTCCGTGGTGCTCCAGGCGCTGCGGAGGCACTGGCTCAACCGGGAGGACGGCCGCCTGGCCGACGTACCCGGCCCCACGGACACCGGGAGTGCACGGCATGACGACACGTGAGACCGCCATCGGCCTGGCGGAGGCCTACTACGACTCCGGCGGCTTCCTGGCCGACCTGCGGCGCCGCGTCGCGTTCCCGACCCAGAGCCCGCCGCCCGACGGCACCGGCCCGCTGCGCGCCTACCTGGCCGACGAACTCGCCCCCGCCGTACGCCGCCTGGGCGCGACCGTACGGATCGTCGACAACCCGGTGCCGGACGCGGGCCCGTTCCTGCTCGCCCACCGGCACGAGGCCGACGGCCTGCCCACCGTCCTGGTCTACGGCCACGGCGACGTCGTCCCCGGCCAGGACGGCCGCTGGCGCACCGGCCTGTCCCCCTGGGAACTCGTCGTCGAGGGCGACCGCCTCTACGGGCGCGGCACCGCCGACAACAAGGGCCAGCACACCGTCGACCTGGCCGCGCTCGAACAGGTCCTGGCCGCCCGGGGAGGCCGGCTGGGCTTCAACCTGAAAGTCCTTGTGGAGACGGGGGAGGAGTCGGGCTCCCCGGGCCTGCACGAGGTCTGCCGCCGGCTGGCTGACGACCTGGCCGCCGACCTGCTCATCGCCTCCGACGGCCCACGCCTCGCGGCCGGCCGCCCCACCCTGTTCCTCGGCTCCCGGGGCGCCGTCAACTTCCGCCTGCGCGTGGCCCTGCGCGAGGGCGCCCACCACTCGGGCAACTGGGGCGGCGCACTGCGCAACCCCGCCACGGTGCTCGCCGGGGCCCTGGCGACCCTGGTCGACTCCCGGGGCCGCATCCTGGTGGAGGGACTGCGGCCGCCGGCGCTGCCCGGGCCCGTCGCGGCCGCCCTGGCGGATCTCACCGTGGGCGGCGGGGACGGCGACCCGGAGGTGGACACCGACTGGGGCGAGCCGGGCCTCAGCCCGGCCGAACGCGTCTTCGGCTGGAACACCCTGGAGGTCCTCACCCTGGCCGCCGGGGATCCCGCCAAGCCCGTCGGCGCCATCCCCGGCACCGCCCATGCCGACGTCCAGCTCCGCTTCGTCGTCGGCACGCCCTGGCACGACCTGGAACGCATCGTCCGCGAACACCTCGCCGCCCAGGGCCTGTCCATGGTCGACGTCGACGTCCTCCAGGCCGTCCCCGCGACCCGCCTCAGCCCGGACGACCCCTGGGTCAGCTGGGCCGTGGACTCCCTGCGGCACACCACGGGCAAGGAACCGGCCGTCCTGCCGAACCTCGGCGGCACCCTCCCCAACGACGCCTTCGCGGACATCCTCGGCCTGCCCACCGTGTGGGTCCCGCACTCCCACCCCTCCTGCTCCCAGCACGCCCCCGACGAACACCTGTTGGGGTCGGTGGCCCGCGAAGGGCTGCGCATCATGGCGGGTCTGTTCTGGGACCTCGGCGAACACCCGCCTGACACCGATCGGTAGGTTGCGGACAGCGCCGTCGTCCGGCGCTTCGCCCCCGCGGAAGGACACCCCTGTGCGTGCTCGACGTCTCCGGCCCGTCCTCACTCTCCTCGGCACCCTGACGGCCGCGGCCACCCTGGCGCTCGGGACGGCAGGCCCGGCCACCGCCGCCGAGCGTCCCGTCCCCGCACGTCACACGGCCGCCGCGCACGGCCTGACGCCGGACCTGACGCCGGTGACCGAACTGCTCGCCCAGCGGCTGCTGCTGGCCGACAAGGTCGCCGCCGCCAAGTACGGCACGGAGACGCCGATCGACGATCCGGAGCGCGAGGCGCGGATCCTGGACGACGTCCGCACCCGGGCGGCCGGCCTCGGACTCGACCCGGACGCCGTGGCCGCCGTGTTCCGGGACCAGATCGAGGCGAACAAGCTGGTGCAGCGCGGCCTGTACGCCCGCTGGGACGCGAACCCCGGCGAGCGCCCCACCGAACGGCCGGACCTGGCCAAGGAGGTCCGCCCGGCCCTCGACCGCATCACCACACAACTGCTGGCCACGCTCGACGGCACGGAACGCGCCCGGACCCTGCCGTCATGCGGTCCCCGCCTGGTCACGGCCGCCGGCTGGTCCGCGTACACCCACCGGCTCGACGGCCTGCACCTGAAGGGGCTCGGGCGGGCGCTGCCGTCCGTCTGCGCCGCGCCTTAGCCGTCCCGGCCGGTCTCGACGAACCGGGCCAGATTCTCCAGGGCCATGCGCGTGCCCGTCTCGTTGTCGGCGGCGGGCACGGCGTCGGGGATCCCCTCGTGGACCATGAGGACGTCGGTGCCACCGCCGTCGGCGTCGGTGAGTGTCGTCGTCAGGGTCATCGTGCCGCCCAGGGCGGGGTCGACGGCCTCGAAGGCGAGCACCTCGACCACCTGCTCGTCCGGCACGAGCCGTGCGAAGTGGCCGTGGTACGTGTCGGTGTGCGCGGCCGACTTGCCGGTGGCGTCCGGTGCCTCGTAGGTGAGCGAGACACGGAACCTGCCGCCCTCCCGCGCGTCGAACTCGTGCACCTCACAGCTCATCCCGGCCGGCACCCGCCAGCACGCGATCGCCTCCGCGCTCACCAGCGCACGGTAGACGTCCGCACGGGGCGCGCCGACATGCCCGGAGACCCGCGTCGTGTACATGGGCTCACACTAGGCGACCTCGTCCGCCCCCGTCGGCAGCGGTGGTTCCGACTCGATGCGCCGCAGCTCCTCGTCGGTCAGGAGGCGGGAGCGGAGCAGGAAGCGGACGCCTTCCGGGGCCTCCAGGGAGAAGCCGCTGCCGCGGCCGGGGACCACGTCCACGGTGAGGTGGGTGTGCGACCAGTAGGTGAACTGGTCCGCGCTCATCCAGAACGGGGTGTCCCCGGCCACGTGCCCCAGCAGGACGTCCGCGGCACCGACCCGGAACTCGCCGCGCGGGTAGCACATCGGAGCGCTGCCGTCGCAGCAGCCGCCGGACTGGTGGAACATCACCGGCCCGTGGGTCCCGGTCAGCCGCCGCAGCAGGTCCTCGGCGGCGGGCGTCAGTTCGACACGTCCCGTGCGCGCGGTCGTCGGCAGCACGCCGGGGGCGGGGGCGGGTGAGTCGGTCATGGGGTACCTCCCTGCGGTAGGGGTGCCCAGCCATGGTCACCCGGAAGTGTCCGTCCTGGAAAGCCGCCCGAGCGCTGTGTGCCGGCCTACAGAATGGGAGATGCACGACGGCGTGCGCCTGCGGGTCCGCTGTCCCGCGCAACCGAGGTCCCGCGCAACCGAACAGGAAGGCCCCATGACCGCCACCGATCCCTGGATACGGCGCTTCTTCCCGAGCCCCGACGCCCCCGTGCAACTGGTCTGTCTGCCGCACGCGGGCGGTTCGGCGTCCTTCTTCCGGCCGGTGGCCCAGGCACTGAGCCCCGGCGTCGAGGTGCTCGCCGTGCAGTACCCGGGGCGCCAGGACCGGCACCGCGAGCCCATGATCGACACCATCGGCGGCCTCGCGGACCAGGTGTGCCGGGCCGTGACGGGCGCGGTCGACCGCCCCTTCGCCCTGTTCGGGCACAGCATGGGCGCGGTACTGGCCTTCGAGGTCGCCGTACGGCTGGAGCGGGCCGGGCGGGTCGCCGAGCGGGTCTTCGTCTCGGGGCGCCGGGCACCGTCGTGCCACCGCGACGAGCAGGTGCACCGGCGTGACGACGCCGGGATCATCGCCGAACTGCGCGGGCTCAGCGGCACGGACCAACAGGTCTTCGGTGACGAAGAGTTGATGCGCATGGTGCTGTCGGCCGTGCGGAACGACTACCGCGCCGCGGAGACCTACGTGTGCACGACGGACCACCGGCTCCGCAGCCCCGTCACCGCGCTGAGCGGAGACGACGACCCCAAGACGAGCCAGGAGGAGATACGCGCCTGGAGCGCGCACACCCGGGGCGCCTTCGAGATGGAGCGGTACTCCGGCGGACACTTCTTCCTCGTCGACCACGCGCCGGACGTGGTCCGCCTCATCCGCGAGCGGCTGACCCAGCCCGCTGTCGCGCCACGCTGAGCGGATACGGGCCGAGTGCAGACCGAAGGCAGGGCGCTTGCGGCGACGATCAGCCGGACCGTGGCCCGCCCGGCCCGTCGCGGCGTCCTTCCCGGCCGGCCGGGCCGACGGCCCGGGAACCATCACCCCGGACGTCGCATGTGCCGGCGGATCCAGGCCGCCTGCCCGCCGTCGACGAGCAGGTCGCTGCCGGTGATGTACCGGGCCTCGGGGCCGGTGAGGAAGGCCACGGCGTCGGCGATCTCGCCGGGCGTGCCCGGCCGCCCCGCGCCGCACGCGTCGAGCATGCCGAGCATGTGCCCCTCGGCATCCGAGTCGGCCTCCGCCTTCGCCATGGCGGTGGCGATGACACCCGGGCTGATCGTGTTGATACGGGCGCCGAGCCGGTTCCAGGCCAGGGCGGCGGCCTGCACGCGTACGTGGTTGGCGCGTTTGGCGAGGATGTAGGCGGCGGTCGGGTCGTCGCCGAGGGCCGTGACCGCCTTCAGCCCGAGCAACTCCTCGGCGGGAGCCGTCGCCAGGGCGGCCTCGTCCTCGCCGTCGATCGATGCCATGTGTCCGGCCAGGCTGGCGACACAGACCAGCGAGGTGCCCTGGACGGCCACCTTCTCGAACGCCTCGATCACGTACACCGTGCCGAGCAGGTCCACGTCGAGGATCCTGCGGACCGGGGCCGTCGCGGCGGCGACACCGGCGGTGTGCACCACGGCGGTGATCCGCCCCTGTTCCGCCGCTGTCCGGGCGAGCCGCTCGACCGACGCACGGTCGGAGACGTCGGTCGGCACGCCGTGTGCCGCGTACCCCTGCGCGCCCAGCTCCGCCACGACCCGGTCGAGCCGCTCGCGCGAGTGGTCGGCGAGGATCAGTGTCCGTCCGCTGCCCAGGCGCCGCGCGACCGCCGATCCCATCCCGCCCACTCCGGTGACGACGACCACCTCACCCGGGTCGTCCGTACGGTTCCGCATGTGCGATCTCCTTGCTGAATCCGAAAAGGGCGGGAACGGCACGGGGTCCGCTCCCGCCCGGGGTGGGGTACCGAGGGTCAGGCCGCCTCGGTTCCGGCGGCCGGTACGGCGTCGCGCCAGGCCGTCCCGCCCGCGATGGCCTGCCGCCAGGCGCGAACGGCCTTGGGCGGCATGCCGACCGTCAGGGCGCCGGTCAGCCGCTCGCCCGTGCGGTAGGCGGCCACGAACCTGCCCTCCGCCAAGTCGCCCTCCACGACGGCGACTTCGTCGTGCCCGCGCAGATGGCCGTACGCCTGGACCTTCACGTCGTACTGGTCGGACCAGAAGTACGGCACCGGCGCGAACGGCCTGCGCGCGTCCGGCGCGGCGAGCAGGTTGCGGGCGGCGGCCATGCCCTGCTCGGCGGCGTTCGTGCGGTGCTCGATCCGCATCGACGTCCCGAACAGCGGGTTGTCCCAGCGGGCCACGTCACCGGCCGCGTACACCCCCGGCGCGGCCTCGCAGAACTCGTCGCAGAGCACACCGTCGCCGACGCGCAGCCCGCTGCCCGCCAGCCACTCGGTGTTGGGCAGCGAGCCGATGGCGACCAGGACCTCGTCGGCCTCGACCAGTTCGGCGTCCGCGAGCCGCACGCCCCCGCCGGTCACCTCGGTCACGGAGACGCCGGTGCGCAGCTCCACGCCGTGGTCGAGATGGGCCCGGGCGAGCACCTGGCCGACCTCGGTGCCGACGGCGTGCGCCAGCGGCACGGGAGCCGGTTCGAGCAGGGTCACGCGGGCGCCCAGCCGCCAGGCCACCGCGGCGGCCTCGGCGCCGAGGAACCCGGCGCCCACCACGACCAGCCGACAGCCCGGCTTCAGCCTCTCGCGCAGCGCGAGGGCGTCGTCCAGGGTGCGCAGCACATGGGCGCGGCCGTCGCCGGGCAGCCGCCGCGGACGCACCCCGGTGGCCACGATCAGCCCGTCGTACGGCAGCCGAGACCCGTCGGCCAGACACACCGTACGGTCCGTCAGGTCCAGCCCGGTCGCCGCCGTCCCCAACCGCAGGTCCAGGCCGAGGGCGTCGAGGTCGGCCCGGGGACGCAGCAGCAGCCGTCCGGTGGTCCACTCGCCGGAGAGGATCTGCTTGGACAGCGGGGGACGGTCGTACGGGGCGTGCGGCTCGTCACCGACGAGGGTGAGCGAGCCGTCGTAGCCCGCCCGGCGCAGGGTCTCGGCCGCCGCGAGCCCGGCGGCCGAGGCGCCGGCCACCACGACGCGCCTCACCCCTCCACCAGCCGGATCGCCGCGGCCGGGCAGACCGCCACGGCCTCGCGTACGTCGTCGAGCAGTTCCTCGGCGGGCCGCTCCTCCAGCAGGATCGCGACACCGTCGTCGTCCCGCTGGTCGAAGACGTCGGGAGCGGCCATCACGCACTGCCCCGACGCCACGCACTTCGGTACGTCCAGTTCCACACGCATGCTTGTCACCTCGGTTGTTTCTGGGTGGGGGAGGGGGTCACCAGGCCACGGGCAGGCTGTGCACGCCGTAGGTGGTCCCGGTGTGGTCGAACTCCAGGTCCTCGATCGCCGCGGCCAGCCGCAGGGTCGGGACGCGGCGGTAGAGGGTGCCGTAGACGACCTGGAGCTCCAGGCGGGCCAGGTTCTGGCCCAGGCACTGGTGCGGGCCGTAGCCGAACGCCTGGTGGATACGGGCCGGTCGGGCGATGTCCAGCCGTTCCGCCCCGGGGAAGACCTCCGGGTCCCAGTTCGCGGCGTGCAGGTCGAAGATGATGCCGTCGCCCTTGCGGATGACTACGTCACCGATCTCGATGTCGTCCTTGGCGACCCTGCGCACGCCGGTCTGGACGATGGACAGGTAGCGCAGCACCTCGTCCACCGCGTTCGCGACCACCTTCGGGTCGTCGGTCTCGCGCAGCAGGGCGAGCTGGTCGGGATGCTGGAGGAGGGCGAGGGTGCCGAGGCTGATCATCGTCGCGGTGGTCTCGTGACCGGCGATCAGCATCGCCACGCCCATGTGGACGGCCTCGGTGTGCGTCATCTCGCCGGCCCGGACGCGGCCGGCCATCTCCGACAGCACGTCGTCGTCCGGATCGGCCGTCTTCCGCGTGATCAGGTCGTCCAGATAGGCGGCCAGTTCACCGCTGACCCTCCTGGCCTCGTCCGCCGGGACCGAACCGTCGAGCACCAGGCTGCTGCTGCGCTGGAAGAAGTCGTGGTCCTCGTACGGCACTCCGAGCAGTTGGGCGATGACCAGGGACGGCACCGGCAGCGCGAACGCCGTGAGCAGATCGACCGGGTTGGGGCCGGCGAGCATCTCGTCGATCAGGTCGTCGACGATCTTCTGGACCGGCTCCCGCATCTTCTCGATCCGCTTGACGACGAACGGCCCGTTGACGGTCCGCCGCAGCCGCGTGTGCTCCGGGGCGTCCGTGTTCGTGATGAGCCGCGGTGAGACCGGCGCGATCGCCGCCCGGTGGGCGTTCACGTACGGGAAACCGGGGTCGAGGTCGTCGTCGCTGACGCGCGGGTCGGGCAGCAGGGCCCGCTGGTCGGCGTGCCGGGTGACCAGCCAGGGAGTGCTGCCGTTCCAGATCCGCACCCGCGTGACCGGCTTCTCGGATCGCAGCTCCTGCGCGGCCGGGGCCGGGGCCAGCGGGCACTCCGCCGCCCGCGGCAGCGGGTACTCGGGCAGCGGCCCGGAGGCGCCGGTGACGGGGCAGGCCAGGGCATCGGACATGACATCTCCTCAGAGGTGGGTGGGGGAGGGCGGCCGACCGCGAAGCGGTGGCCGAGACCGGTGTGAACTAGGAGCGCGCGCCGGAGAACTCCGCCTGCTCGGCGGGGCCTTCCGCCACCGGGGCGGGTTCGGCGGCGGCCTGCCGGCGGGGGAGGAAGGAGGCGAGGAAGAAGGCCAGGAGGGCGGCTCCGGCACCGATGGCCATGACCGTCCTGAAGCCGTTCTCGGAGGGCAGCAAGTGGCCGCCGAAGCCGGTGGTCATCTGCGCCAGGATGACGCCGGCGAGGGCGCTGGCGAACGACGTGCCCATGGAGCGCATCAGGGTGTTGAGGCTGTTGGCCGCGGCCGTCTCGGAGGCCGGCACGGCGCCCATGATCAGGGCGGGCATGGCGCCGTAGGCGAAGCCGACGCCGCCGCCGATGACGCAGGCGACCAGGACGATGTGCCAGACCTCGGACATCAGCACGAGGCTCAGTCCGTAGCCGGCCGCGACGACGACCGCGCCGATCATCAAGGTGACCTTCGGTCCCTTCGCCTTGGTGATGCCGGCGGAGACGGCCGACATGGCCATCATCACCAGACCCTGCGGAGCCAGGATCAGGCCGACGGCCAGCATCGACTTGCCCAGCCCGTAGCCGGTCTGCTCGGGGAGCTGGAGGACCTGCGGCAGGACGAGCGACATGGCGAACATCGAGAAGCCGAGCGCGACCGAGGCGAGGTTGGTGAACAGCACCTGCCGGCGCGCGGTGGTGCGCAGGTCCACCAGCGGCTGGGCGGTGCGCAGCTCGTACCGCCCCCAGACCAGGAAGATCACGACCGCGGCACCGAACAGACCGAGGGTCGTGCCGCTGGTCCAGCCCCAGTCGCCGCCCTTGGAGACGGCCAGCAGCAGGGACACCAGCGCGGCGGACAGTCCGAGCGAGCCGGGCAGGTCGAAGCTGCCGCCGGTGCGGACCTTCGACTCGGGTACGACCAGCACTACCAGCGCCAGGGCGGCGACACCGAGGACGGCGGAGGTCCAGAACAGCACGTGCCAGTCGTAGCGGTCGGCGATGAACGCCGCCGCGGGCAGCCCGAGGGCACCGCCGACGCCGAGCGAAGCGCTCATCAGGGCGGTGGAGCCGGCCAGCCGCTCGGCGGGCAGGACGTCGCGGAGCACGCTGATGCCGAGCGGGACGACGGCCGCCGCCAGGCCCTGCATCGTCCGGCCGACGACCATCGGGACGAGCGAGTCGCTCAGGGCGCAGACGACCGAGCCGGACACCAGCAGCACGATGCTGACCAGGAGCATGCGGCGCTTGCCGAACATGTCGCCGAGGCGCCCGACGACCGGGGTGGCGACGGCGGCGGCGAGCAGGGTGGCGGTGACCGCCCAGGCGGCGTTCGACGCCGAGGCGTCCAGGTACCTCGGCAGCTCGGGGACGATCGGGATGACCAGGGTCTGCATCAGCGAGACCACGACGCCGGCGAGGGCGAGCACCGCGACCACGGCGTTCGGTCTGGGCGGGGCGCTCGACCCGGTCTCCGCGTGGCGGGCGACGGTGTCGGACATGGCAGGCCTCCGTGGGGCGGGGAGCGGGATTGCTTGACTTAGGCAAGCAGAATTGCGTTGCCTAAGTCAAGCAACTTTTAATATTGCTTAAGTCAGGCAAGCGCATCTAGGGTCATGCCATGTCCACACGGCCCACGGCGGCGCCCGTCTCGACGGATCTGATCGAGATCGAGCGAGCCCTCACCCGCATCGCGTACCTGGCCGGAAGGGCCCGGCAGCACGAGCGTCTGATGGCCGAGTCGGGTCTGTCCCTGGACCGGGCCGCCGCGACGGTCCTGCTGCACATCGCCGAGGGCGACCCGCTGCGTCCCGGGGTGCTGGCCGCCCGGCTGTCGGTGGAGGCGTCCCACGTCACCCGGCAGCTGCGGCGACTGGAGAGGACCGGCCACGTGACCCGCGTCCCCGACCCGGACGACCGGCGCGCCCAGCGCGTCCAGCTCACGCAAGCCGGCCTGGACGCGGTCCGTCGCATACAGGAGGTCCGCCGCCGTGGCATGGAGATGGCGCTGTCGGCCTGGTCACCCGGGGAACTGCGGCAGCTCGCCCTGTTCCTCCACCGGCTCCTCGACGACTTCGTCGCGCACACCGAGAGCCCCGTCGACGGACGGCCGTCGACGGGGCTCTCGTGGGAGGGGGAGAAGTAGTCCCGGCGGCGCCCTCCACGCGTGGGGTGGGGATCCTGCCGGTCGGCGGGGCGCGCTACAGCAGGTCGCGCGGTACCCGCTCGTTCCAGGTGCGGGAGAACACCCGGCGGTCGGCCTCGTACGCGTCGAGGGTCGCGTCCACGAAGAAGTCCGTGTCGTCACAGCTCAGCTGGGTCTGCGTCACCACCCGTACGTCCCAGTCGTCCCGCTGGAACCGCATGGTCCACGTGGACTCGCCGCTGACCGAGGTGAAGTCGTCGGCGACCGCCGTGTAGCGCTCGCGGGCGCGGCGCCCCGCCTCCATGTTGATGTCCTCGAAGCGGACCGTGCCCCGGTCCTTCACGATGTCCAGCTCGGAGTGGTAGCCGATCAGGTCCCGCTTGACCTCCCAGCGCTCCTCCGGGGGCGTCACCTGGCTCGTGGCGATCGGGGGAGTGCCCTCGGGTTCGCCGAAGGGGGATGCCGGCACCTCGTCCGGTTCCTCCACCGGCCGCACCGGCAGGGTGAGCGTGCTGGAGTGCTCGTGGACGCTCAGCAGGGCGGGCTTCGGCGGTGGCCAGGCCAGCGGCCAGTAGGACGTGGAGAGGGAGAGCCGGATGCGGTGGCCGGGCGGGAACGCCTGGGCCACTCCGTTCAGCGGGACGGTGGCGCGGTAGCGGCGGCCCGGCTCCAGCGGCTCGGGCGACTCCGTGCTGTCGCGGCGGGTGAGGTTCAGGATGCCGTACGAGACCCGGGTCGCGGAGCCGTCCGGGCTCACGTCGGACAGCCGCGCGGCCACCATGGCGACCGGTTCGCTGACCGACAGGTCGAGTTCCACCGTCGGCGAGCCGAGGATCTCCACCGGCTCGGTCAGCGGCTCGCTGTCGAATACGAGCGAACCGCCGTCCTCCTCACGCTGGTCGTACGGCAGGTCCGGGGGCGCGTTGTAGGAGGCCCACTTGCCCGCGAACTGGCCCACGGACAGCGGCGACTGCACGGTCATCGCGTCGCCGTCGAGGGCGTTCACCCCGTCCGCCGCCTCCCGCGGAGGCCCGATCGTGTGCCGGGTGAGCGGATGAACGGCCTGCCGGATGTGCGGGGAGGGCCAGTCCGGCTCGCCGACCCAGCGTCCCGGCCGCTCCTCGTACGCGGTGGAGGGCGGCACGCTGTCCTGCATCCACGCTTGCAGCATGGGGCCGTCCATGACGCCGTTGTCCACGCCCTTGAGCCAGTGGTCCCACCACCGTACGAGCTCCTGGAGGTAGCCGATCGCCGGGCCGGGCTCCCCGAGGTGGGGGAACTTGTGCGACCAGGGGCCGATCAGCCCCTTGCGGGGCACGTCCAGATGGCCGAGCAGCCGGGTCACGGCGTTGGAGTAGCCGTCCGCCCAGCCGCTGGAGGCCAGGACCGGGCAGCGCACGCTGCTGTAGTCCTCGCACACCGAGGCGTGCCGCCAGTAGTCGTCCCGCCGCTGGTGGCGCAGCCACTGGAGGACCCAGGGCTCGGTGTGCTCCAGGCGCTCCCGCCACATCTCCCGCCAGCGGTCGCCGACCACGGCCGGGTCCGGCGGACAGGTGCCGTAGGCGAACATCGTGCCCGCCTCGGCCAGGTTGTCCGACAGCAGGGCGCCGCCCATGTAGTGCATGTCGTCGGCGTGCCGGTCGTCGGTGAAGGAGGCGATGGCGATGGCCTTCAGGCCGGGCGGCTGCCGGGCAGCCACCTGGAGCGCCGCGAACGCGCCCCAGGAGATGCCCATCATGCCCGTGCCGCCGTCGCACCAGGGCTGTTCCGTCAGCCAGGCCAGCACCTCCTCAGCGTCCGCCTGCTCCCGCTCCAGGTACTCGTCGCGCAGCACGCCCTCCGAGTCGCCGGTACCGCGCAGGTCGACGCGGACACAGGCGTAGCCGTGTCCCGCGAGATACGGGTGGTGGATCGAGTCGCGCACGGCCGTCAGATCGCGCTTGCGGTACGGGATGTACTCCAGCACCGCGGGCACCGGCTCATGGTCCGACGAGGTGGGACGCCAGACGTGCGCGGAGAGCCGGACCCCGTCGGACATCGGGATCGTGACGTGCTCTTCTTCCTTCGTGGCGTGGGGCAGGTTGGTCACGTAACGCATGGAACCCACGTGCTCCTTACTCTCGTGGGGGTTCTCTACGGCGGGGCTTCACTCGGGCGGGGGTTCGTCGAAGGCGAGGCCCAGTGCGGCCACGCAGTGGTCGAACTTCTCCCGCAGCTCCGCCTCGTCCGCACCGCCGGTGTAGATGTGCGCCAACTCGTAGCTGTAGCTGTCCTGTCCGGGGAGGTCCGAAAGCCGGGTGCCCTCCTCGGAGACCACCTCGATGCGCACGCCCGGCGTTTCCCGCTCGATGCGGGCGATCTCCTCGGGCCCGGGCACCCGGCGCACCACGCCGTCGGTGAACCAGCGGTGGTACCACTTCGCCGCCATCGCGTACGGGCCCTCGCCATGCGGCATGCGCGGGTCCTCGCCGAGCGCGAGGCTCACCATGCAGTGGTGGTTGGGGACGCCGTCGACGTACTGGAACAGCTCCGCGTGCGACTGGGAGTGCCGGGGGTTGATCTCCAGCAGGTTGATCGACTGTGTCTTCGGGTCGTAGAAGTACTCGATGCTGAAGGTGGCCGAGTCCATGCCGATCTGCCGCATCACCCGCTCCGAGACGTCGTGGAGCTCCGCGATGACCGCCGGCGGCAGCGTCGAGGGGTACTGGTGGCGCAGGAAGCAGGGGGAGTCCGGGTACTGGATGGAGTCCAGCACTCCGTAGACCGTCACCTCGCCCCGGTGGACGTAGCCCTCGACGGCGACCTGGACGCCGGACATCGCCTCCTCCGCCAGGCAGACCCGGCCGCCGACGCCGTCCATCTCCGGAGGCAGGTCGATGCGTTCGAGGATGTGCTCGAAGGGGCGGCCGATGCGGGAGATGCCCTCGCGGATCTCGGTGACGGCCTTGCGGAACTCCTCTTCGTCATCGACTCCGAAGGCGAGTTCGGACGAGTAGGAGAGCGCGGGCTTGACCCACATCGGGAAGGTCACGTTCTCCGGCGGTCGCGGTGGCTCGGCCGACAGGTCGACCCTGTCGAACCCCGGGTGCCGGTCGGTCGCCTTCTGCTGCTCCAGCCGGCTCCAGTACTTGTGCTCGCACTTGACCACCGACTCCAGACTCGTGCTCCGCGTTCCGTAGCGTTCGCTCAGCATCGGCACGAGGGTGCTGACCGGGAAGTCCCAGTAGCCGACGATCGCGTCGATGCTGCCGTCGAAGGCGTCCAGCACCTCCCTGGCCTTGTCGAACAGCGTGGGCAGGTGCACCTCGCCGTACTGGAGTTCCTCGATGGTCAGCAGTTGGTGAAAGCGCAGCCGGTCAGCTCCGGGAACCGCCCGCAGCGTCGGCAGATTGGCCTCGTCGAGCCCGATCACGAAGACGTTCTTCACCGTCTCGTCAGACACGGATCTCCTTCCGACAGCAGGCCCTCCGGCCGGGCCTTCCAAGATCGACTGAGTACCCCTTGCGGGTGCGGCCATGCCGATCGGCGCGGTGCCGGCCGGGCGACGACGGGGAACATGCCTGCGGCCGATATGGGCACGCGGTGCGGGGAAGAAACGGCGTGACCCCAGGTGAACGGTCGCGCCGTGGACGACACCGGCGAAAGGAAACCCCCGTGCAGCCCGAGCAGGAACGGTCCGCACCACAGGTCGTGTCCGAGCCCGACCCGCCCTACGACTCCGACAAGCAGCAGCGGCCCGGCCTCGAGGCCGATATGCGCACCCCGCCGCGCTACCGGGCGAGCCGCTACCGGGCCAGCGGGAAACTGGAGGGGAAGGCCGCGCTGATCACCGGCGGCGACTCGGGCATCGGGCGGGCGGTGGCGCTGCTGTACGCGCGGGAGGGAGCCGACGTCGCCATCGTCTACCTTCCCGAGGAGCAGGTGGACGCGGAGCGCGTCCGGAGCGAGGTCGAGGACCAGGGCCGGCGCTGCCTGCTCCTGCCCGGCCACCTCACCGACCCGGAGTTCTGCCGCGAGGTCGTCGAGCGGACGGTGGCGGAGCTCGGCGGGCTGAACATCCTGGTGAGCAACGCCGCGTACCTCAACAGCAAGCTCGAACTCGACCAGTTGACCGCCGAGGACTTCGACCGGACGTTCAAGACGAACGTCTACGCGTACTTCCACCTGCTCATGGCGTCGCTGCCGCACCTGAAGCCCGGCGACGCCGTCATCGCCACGGCCACCGAAGAGGCGCTCAAGGGCAGTACGACGATGATCGACTACGCCGCGTCCAAGGCCGCGCTGATCACCCTGACCAAGTCCGTCGCCGTGCACCTGGCCAAGCGCGGCGTGCGCGCGAACGTGGTCGCGCCGGGCCCGACCTGGACGCCGCTCAACGAGGCGGACCAGCACATGCCGCCGGACGGACTCGCCCAGATCGGCAGCGAGGCCCCGCTGGAACGAGCGGCCCAGCCGGAGGAGATCGCACCGACGTACGTCTACCTCGCCTCCGACGCCGACTCCAGCTACACGGTCGGCGAGGTCATCGCGGTGACCGGCGGCATCGTCGACACACGCTAGTCACCACCCCCGCCGGCCTGTCCCGGCAGTGGCTGTTCAGCCCAGATGGTCTTGCCCGTGGGGGTCTGGCGGCTGCCCCAGCGTTCCGAGAGCTGGGCGACGAGCAGCAGCCCGCGTCCGCCCTCGTCGAACACGCGGGCCCGGCGCAGGTGGGGCGCGGTGCTGCTGCCGTCGGACACCTCGCAGATGAGGGCCGAGTCGCGGATCAGCCGCAGTTCGATGGGCGCGCCGCCGTACCGCAGCGCGTTGGTCACCAGCTCACTGACGATGAGCTCCGTGGTGAACTCCGCCTCCGCCAGCCCCCAGGCGGTCAGTTGCTCACCCGCCATCTTGCGGGCCCGGGCCACGGCAGCGGGGTCGGGCGGCAACTGCCAGGTGCGCACCTTCCCGGCGTCGAGCGCGGCGGTCCGGGCCAGCATCAGCACGATGTCGTCGGCGGGACGGCCGGCCAGCACCGTGCGCAGCACCTGCTCACAGGTCTCCTCCAGCTCCCCGGCCGGGTTGCCCAGTGCCTCGCGGAGCAGGGCGAGGCCGGCCTCCATGTCGTGGTCGGCGGCGTTGATCAGCCCGTCGGTGTAGAGGGCGAGCAGGCTGTTCTCCTCCAGCGGCACCTCGACGGCTTCGAACGGCAGACCGCCCACACCCAGCGGTGGCCCGGCCGGCAGATCCAGGAACCGTACGGCGCCGTCGGGCGTGACCAGGGCGGGCGGCGGATGCCCGGCCCGGGCCATCGTGCAGCGGCGGGACACCGGGTCGTACACGGCGTACAGGCAGGTGGCGCCGACCTGTCCCGAGGTCTCCGCCGCCCGCCCGCGCGCCTCCGGGCCCTCTTCCCGGTCGATCCGGATGACGAGATCGTCCAGCTGGGTGAGCAGTTCGTCGGGGGCGAGATCGACATCCGCGAGCGTCCGCACCGCGGTCCGCAGCCGGCCCATCGTGGCCGAGGCCTGGATGCCGTGTCCCACCACATCGCCCACGACCAGGGCGACCCGCGTGCCGGACAGCGGGATCACGTCGAACCAGTCGCCCCCGATGTCCGCTCCGGAACCGGCCGGCAGATAGCGGTAGGCGACCTGCATCGCCGCCAGGTCCGGCGGCCGGTCGGGCAGGAGACTGCGCTGAAGTGCCAGCGCCGTCCGGCGTTCCCGGGTGTAGCGGCGGGCGTTGTCCACGCTCACCGCCGCCCTGGCGACGATCTCCTCCGCGAGCAGCAGATCGTCCTCGCTGAACGGTTCCGCCGTCCGGTGCCGCAGGAAGTGCACCAGTCCCAGGGTCACCCCGCGGGCGCGCAGCGGCACCATCATCACCGAGTGGATCATGTGCCTGGACACCGACTCGGCGCGGGCCGGGGAGGACCTGATCCACTCCCGCAGCCCCGGATCTCCCGCCCGGTGCCGCGAGCCCCGGCCGGCGACCAGCGTCCGCACCGGCGGCGTGCCCACGGGGTAGGACGTGGCGTCGCCCGAGGCGACCACCGACTCCGGGCAGCCCTCCAGCACCGACCGCTGCGCGGTGCGCCGCACGGTGACGCGCTCGTCAAGCGGTACCGGCTCCGGCTCGTCGCCCAGGGCGACGGACTCCAGAAGGTCCACGGTGACGAAGTCCGCGAATCCGCTCACGGCCACCTCGGCCAGCTCCTCGGCCGTCCGGGTCACGTCCAGGGTGCTCCCGATCCGCAGCCCGGCGTCGTTGAGCACGGCCAGCCGGCGGCGGGCCCAGTACTGCTCCGTGGTGTCGAACACGGTCGCGGACATGCCCTGCACCGCACCGGTCCCGTCCTTCAGCGGCGCCATGAACATCGACCAGGCATGCGGCCCGGTCTCGCCCGGGGCCTGGCCGTGCTCTTCGTGGAAGACCATCTCGCCGGTGCGCAGGACCTCACGCTGGAGGCGGTCGTACGTGTCGAAGGGCGGCCTGGGCTCGATCTCCCAGAGCGTCAGGCCCTTCATCTCCTCCTCGGACCTGCCCATCACCTGGGTCATGATCTCGTTGGCGGCTACGAGCCGGGCCTCTCGGTCGTAGACGGCCACCGGCACGGGGAGCTGCTCGAGTGTGAGGTCCCACAGGGGCAGGGCTCCGTGCCCGGCCCGCCTCGCCGTGTGCGCGAGGGTCGTGCCGGTGACGAGCCAGAGCCGCCTGCGGTCCGCGTCCAGCATCGGAGTGCCATGAAGCCGGACCACGACACGGTCGCCGTCCCGGTGCCACAGCGCGACCTCACCGGCCCAGCGCTGCCCGTCGGCCACATGACGTCGCGTGGCACCGGGCAGGTCGGCGGCGAGCAGGCGCGCGGCGCCCCGGCCCACGATCTCGTCGGGTTCGTATCCGAGCAGCCGTCGAGCGCCGTCGCTCCACACCGTGATCACCCCGCGGGCGTCGACGACGACCGCCAAGTCCTCCGGTACGGATCCCTGCACGGTGCCTCCGGATGTGACCCCCCTGCCGCTTCCCGGCCATCATCTCAGGGAGGACCCCCGACTACCCGTTCGCGGCTTTCCGCCACCGCCCCCGTCGGGTCCTGAGACGCCCTGACGGTCAGTCACCGCGAGCAGCGCATCATCAGCGGGTCAGGCGTTCCACCAGCAGGAACCCGCCGATCGCGATCATCAGGGCGCCGGAGACACGCGTGACCGCCCGGGCCGCGGCGGGCCTCGTCCTCAGGACGGTGCGGGCCAGGACTCCGACGGCGAGGTAGACGACGGCGCAGGCGGTCATGTGCAGCGTGCCGAGCAGGCCGGTCTGTGTGGCGACCGGCCAGCCGCCCGCGGGGTCGATGAACTGCGGGAACAGCGAGAAGTACAGCAGCAGCGCCTTCGGGTTGAGTCCGCTGATCCCGGCTCCCCTGAGCATGATCCGCAAGCGGGAGGAATCCGCCTCGTCCCCGGAGGCCGTCAGGACGGCAGGCTGCCTCAGCACGCCGCAGCCGAGCCACACCAGGTAGCCGGCCCCGGCCAGGGTCAGCGCGGTGAGCAGGGCCGCCGAGTTCGCCACGATCACCACCAGGCCCGCGACCGCGAGCAGTGTGTATCCCGCGTATCCGGCTACCAGACCGGCGACCGCGGGGACGACCGACCGGCCCCTGACTCCCGCCGTGATCGCATAGGCCCAGTCAGCGCCGGGGGTGAACACCAGCAGCAGATCCACTGCCAGGAATGCCGCTAGCGTCGTCGTGTCCATCGATCGGTCCCTCTCACGTGCCTTGTCGCGAGAGGAAGGCTAGGTCGGATCTGCCCGAAAGTGTTCCCTTCTTTACTCCTTGATCGGGCCATCTGGGGCAGAATCTTCTCCATGGATGCCCTGGACCGGAAAATTCTTACCGAGCTACAGCTGGACGGCCGTCTCACGGTCACCGAGCTGGCCGCCCGCGTCAAACTGAGCGTCTCGCCCTGCCACCGCCGCCTGCGCGACCTCGAACGCGAGGGCGCGATCCGCGGCTACCGGGCCGTCGTGGACCCGGCCGCGGTGGGCCTCGATTTCGAGGCGCTCGTCTTCGTCACCCTGCGTTGGGAGGACGCCGACACCGTCTCCGCCTTCGAGGAAGGCGTGGCCGCCGTACCGCACGTGCTCCAGGCGCAGCGCCTGTTCGGCGACCCCGACTACCTCCTGCGCGTCGCCACCACCGACCTGGCCGCCTTCCAGCAGCTCTACGACCGGCAGCTCGCCCGGCTGCCCGGCGTCCAGCGCCTGAACTCCACCCTCGTCATGAAACACGTCGTGGACGACCGGCCCCTGCCCGAGTGAGCGGAGCCGGCCGCCTTTCGCTCAGCCCTCCAGGCCACCGGCGAACGGCATCGTCCGCCACTGTTCGACGGCCGGCTGCAACGCGTCGACGAGCAGGGGAAGTTGGGGCGCCAGCGCGAGACACGCCACCGCGCGGGACATGCCCACGGCGTTGACGACGCGCAGCACCCCCTCGTCCAGCCGCCGCAGACCCCGGCGTTCGGCGGCCGCGTTGTAGGCGGCCTCGCATTCGGGGCCGAGTGCCGCAAGGTCCCACTCGACCGGTCCGAGCGTGGTCAGCTCGAAGTCGGAGTACAGCTCGCCGTCCTTGGCGGAGACGATGTTGGCCGCGGGGGAGTCGCCGTGGATCGGCTGGAACTCGATGTCCGGGAACGCCGCCTCGAATCCCGCGCGTGAGCTGATGACCGGTTCCAGGACGTCCCACTCGCGCCGCGCGCGGTCGAGGTCGGCCGGGTCCAGCAGGTCGGGCCGCCCTTCGAGCGCGGCGAGTCCCTCGGAGACAAAACGCGGTTCGGCCGCCGACAGGAACGGCAGCTCACCCGGATACGAGCGCAGCGCGGCGTGCAGGTCGGCGACCAGGCCGGCGTTGTGCGCGTAATCGGGCTCGACGCTCTGGTCCAGCTCGACGAACTGCCAGAACGTCATCGAGAAACCGTCCCGCTGCACGGGCTCGCGCGGCACGAGCGGGCTCGGCGGAATCACCGGGTGTCCCTGTTCCACCAGCCACGCCACCACATCGAGCTCCCGCCGCTGCCCCGCCGCCTGTAACTCGGGGCCGGAGTACGACGGCAGGACCGTCGGCACCCGCACCACCACGGGCGACGGAGCGAGGTGCACCACGACGGAGAACACGTCGTAGATCACCCTCGCGTCGGTCACCGTGAGCCCCAGATCACGACCAGCGGCGACGGCCGCGGCGAGAGCGCGGGACTTACGGGCGTTGATCTGATCAGACGTCAAAAACCCTTCCATGCGGCGATGGTGTCACGCCGGTCACGGCGGTGCGACGGGTTAAACGATCGCCGAACGACCGCTCCTGTGCGCTCCCGGTCAAGAACCGGTGCGCTCCCCGGCAACCGGCCGCAGGACTCCGGGCCTAGCGTTGCCAGGTCCCTCACCAGCCACCCGGAAACGAGGAAGCACCACATGCCGTACATCACCGTGGGCCAGGAGAACTCCACCGCCATAGACCTGTACTACGAGGACCACGGATCCGGTCAGCCGGTCGTCCTCATCCACGGGTTTCCGCTCGACGGCCACTCCTGGGAGCGGCAGACCGCCGTGCTGCTCGACGCCGGCTACCGCGTGATCACCTACGACCGGCGCGGCTTCGGGCAGTCCGCCCAGCCGACGACCGGCTACGACTACGACACCTTCGCCGCCGACCTGAACACCGTGATGGAGACCCTCGACCTGCGGGACGCCGTCCTCGTCGGGTTCTCGATGGGCACCGGCGAGGTCGCCCGGTACGTGTCCCGGTACGGCTCCGGCCGGATCGCGAAGGTCGCCTTCCTCGCCTCGCTGGAGCCCTGCCTGCTCAAGTCCGAAGACAACCCGCAGGGCGTCGCCCCGAAGGAGTTCTTCGACGGGATCGTCGCGGCGGTCAAGGCCGACCGCTACGCGTACTACACGGACTTCTACAAGGACTTCTACAACCTCGACGAGAACCTCGGCACCCGGATCAGCGAGGAGGCCGTCCGCAACAGCTGGAACGTCGCCGCGGGCGGTGGCTTCTTCGCGGCGGCCGCCGCGCCGTCGACCTGGTACACCGACTTCCGGGCCGACATCCCGGCGATCGACGTGCCGGCCCTGATCCTGCACGGTACGGGCGACCGCATTCTCCCCGTGGACGGCACCGCCAGGCCGTTCCACAAGGCTCTCCCGGCCGCCGACTACGTCGAGATCGAGGGCGCCCCGCACGGACTGCTCTGGACCCACGCGGAGGAGGTCAACGCGGCCCTGCTCGCCTTCCTGGAGAAGTGATCCGTCGCGGGAACGTCCCGGCAGAACGGCTCGTTGCACATGAGTTCGTCCACACCACCGACCATGGGAGCATCGTGCCCGACGCCACGCCCGACACGTCCACCGTCCTCCCCGCACTCCCGGCCCTGAGCGCGCAGGCCGAGCGGCTGATCGAACTGGGGGTGCACGAGATCGCCGGGCTGTCCGCCGACGAGATCCGTACGTTCGCCGCCGAGACCGGCGGCGAGGGCGCCCTGCTGGCCGTGCACCCGGACAGGGCCCCCGCCTCCGCCCTGGCGCCGCTGCTGCGCCGCGACGGCAAACCGGGCTTCGTCGTCCTCGACATGCCCGACGTCGACGAGTTCAGACCCTCCGACGTCGACGTGCCCGACGCCGCGCTCTACGTCGTCACCGGCGTCGACCGCGGTGACCACATGGCCAACTGGAGCCCGGACGAGGCACTGCCCGCCCTCACCAAGGAGGACCGCACCCCGCTGCTGCTCACCGAGGGCATCCACTGGGTGCTCCAGGAGCCGGAGGTCCTGGAGCGCAACCGCTGCTTCATGACCATCGGGTCCCGGCTGCGCAAGCCCAACGGCAGCATGGACGCCCGCACACCGGCAATCTGGATCAGCAACGGCACCGGGCGCGACGGCCGCGAGCGGCGCAACGCCCCGAAGGTCGGCTGGTGCTGGTGGAACAACCGGCACACCTGGCTGGGCTTCGCCTCGACGACGGGGCGCAGGTCCTAGTTGCACTGCCCCAGGGCAGCGGCGGGCTTGTACGACCGCCGCTGCCCCGGGCCTGTGACGCGAAGAACCGCAGCCGTCCGACGGGAGGTCAGAACCTGGGCCGAGGGGCCTGTGCCTCGACGATCTCCGCGGCCTCGGCCCGTGTCTCGACGGACGGCGGGGAACCGGCCAGGGGCTTGTTGGCGGTCTCCTTCATGCACAGGACGGCGATGACGCCGATGACCGCGGCACCCGTGGAGTAGTAGGCCGGCATGAGGGTCGAGTCGAAGGCGCTGATCAGAGCGGTGATCACCAGGGGAGTCGTACCGCCGAAGATCGAGGTGGCCAGGTTGTAGGCGACCGAGAGGGAGCCGTACCGGACGTGGGTGGGGAAGATCGCGGGGAGCGCCGCCGACATCGTGCCGAGCATCGTCACCAGGGAGAGCCCCAACAGCAGTAGCCCCAGGGCGATCAGGACGACACTGCCCTGCCGGATGAGCAGGAAGGACGGCACGGACAGGAAGAGGAACCCGAGCATCCCCGCCATCAGCAGCGGCCTGCGCCCGAAGCGGTCCGACAGCCGTCCGACCTGGTTGATGACGCCCATCTGAAGCACCATCACGAGCAGCAGGATCAGCAGCCCGTGGTTGGTCTCGTAGCCCAGCTCGTCGGACAGGTACGTCGGCATGTACGACAGCAGCATGTAGTCCGTGATGTTGTACGCCGCCACCAGCGCGAGGCACAGCAGCAGCGGCCGCCAGTACCGGGTGAAGATCTTGCCGAGGTCGGCGGCGGCCGAGGTCTCCACGGCCTCGGCGGCCTCGCTCGCCTTGACCTTGCCGCCCTCCAGTTTCTGGAAGGCGGGCGTCTCGTCCAGCTTCAGCCGCAGGTAGAGGCCGATGAGGCCGAGCGGGGCCGCCGCCAGGAAGGGGATACGCCAGCCCCACGCCAGCATCTGGTCGTCGCTGAGGAGGGTCTGGAGGACGACGACCAGGCCGGAGGCCCCGACGTAGCCGGCGAGCGTGCCCAGTTCCAGGAAGCTGCCGAAGAAGCCGCGCCGCTTGTCGGGCGCGTACTCCGCGATGAACGTCGAGGCGCCCCCGTACTCCCCGCCGGTCGAGAAGCCCTGCACCAGCCGGAAGAAGATCAGCAGGGCCGGGGCCCAGAGACCGATGACGGCGTGCGAGGGGACGACGCCGATGGCGAAGGTCCCCACCGCCATCATGATCATGGTGAGGGAGAGGATGCGCTTGCGGCCGACCTTGTCGCCGAGCGGCCCGAACACCATTCCGCCGAGGGGACGCACCAGGAAGGCCACCGCGAACGTCGCGAAGGAGCTGAGCAGTTGGGCGGTGTCGTTCCCCGAGGGGAAGAAGACCTTCCCGATGGTCGAGGCCAGATAGCTGTAGATGCCGAAGTCGTACCACTCCATCGCGTTGCCGAGGGCGGCGGCCTTCGTGGCACGCTTGACCGCCGCCTCGTCGGTCACGGTGATGTCGCTGCGGCGCAGCTTGGGACGGCGTCGTTTCTCGATCGCCCGGAACAGCACCCGGTGTCGTCTCACGGCTGCCGGATCCACCGACTCGTCGTTGTCGGGCGCCGCCATCACGTCGTTCCTTTCGCCGGTCGTCTGTGCCAACCACAACGCCTGCACAGATCTCGCGCGCTCAAACGACCCCCTTCGCGCGGCACTCGAACGACTACCGAGGGTAATGATCGGTGCTAGCGGTGGGACCGGCACTGCCCGCCTGCCGGCCGTGGTGTGTCCCTGCCCCGGAAGGGGAACTTGGTTCGCCGGTGCACACCTGGGATGCCTACCTCGGGTGCCTGCCTGGTGAGAGGAGCCCATGTGACAGCGTCAGCGGCGGGCGACCGGAACCAGGGCGCGCAGGAGGCCGGGTACGAGCCGGATCCGCACCGGTGGCGGGCCCTGTGGGTCACCCTGGTGGCCGGATTCATGGGCCTGCTGGACGTGTCGATCGTGGCGGTCGCCCTGCCCTCCGTCCAACGCGGCCTGGACGCCTCTCCCGCGCAGGTGCAGTGGGTGGTGTCCGGATACGCCCTCGCCTTCGCTCTCGCGCTCGTCACCGCCGGCCGCCTCGGAGACGCGCTGGACCGGCGCCGCATCTTCCTGCTGGCCCTCAGCGGCTTCGTGGTCTTCAGCGCGGCCTGCGGGGCGGCCCCCAGCGTCACGCTGCTGGTGGTGGCCCGCCTCGCCCAGGGCCTGGCGGCCGGCTTCATGGCTCCCCAGAACTCCGCGCTCATCCAGCAGATGTTCCGCGGTGCCGAACGCGGACGTGCCTTCGGCTTCTTCGGCGCCACCGTCGGCATATCGTCCGCCGTCGGCCCCCTCGCGGGCGGGCTGATCCTCGCCCTGGCCGCCGGCGACCAGGGCTGGCGGTGGATCTTCTACGTCAACGTGCCCATCGGCATCCTCGCCGTCCTCCTCGGCCGTCGCCTGCTGCCCCGCACCAGGCGGTCCGGCCGGCAGCACGTGGACCTGCCCGGCGTCGTGCTCCTCGGCCTCGGTGTCCTCGCGTTGATGTACCCGCTGGTCCAGGCGGGCTCCGGCGGCTTCGGCGGGCTGTGGTGGCTGTTCCTCGCCGGTGCCGCGCTCCTCTACGGCTTCGCCCGCTGGCAGCGTCGCCTCGTCGAGCGGGACACCCAGCCGCTGCTCGATCCGCGCCTGTTCACCACCGTGCGCGGCTACGCCGTCGGCGCCGGCGTCGGCACGCTCTACTTCATCGGCTTCAGCGGCGTCTGGCTGGTCTTCGCGCTCTTCTACCAGAATGGCCTGGGCTTCTCCCCCCTCCGCTCCGGCCTCGTCGTGACGCCTTTCGCCCTCGGTTCGGCCTGTGCGGCCGCGGTCGCCGGCCGGCTGGTGGACCGGCTCGGCCGCATCCTCACCGTGGGCGGTCTCACGGCCGTGATGGCCGGGTTGGGCGGCACCGCGCTGCTGCTCCGCTTCGCGCCCCTCGACGTCGCGCCCTGGGCCGCCGCGCCGATGCTGTTCCTGGGCGGCGTCGGCAGCGGCTGTGTGATCTCGCCCAACATCACGATGACGCTGCGCGACGTGCCCGTGCACATGGCGGGCGCGGCGGGCGGCGCGCTTCAGACCGGGCAGCGGCTCGGCGCCGCGGTGGGCACCGCGGCCCTGCCCGGTCTCTTCTACCTGGTGCTCGGCAGCGGCGACGACTACCGCGGCGCCCTCGCCACCGCACTGGGCGCCGCCCTCCTCGGCATGCTGGCGTCCCTGGCCCTCGCGACATCCGACTGGAGGCGCGACCGGCGCTCGCGCCAGCGGCACGGGGAGTGCCCGGAGGATGTCGCCAACAGCCCCATACACGCCCGGCAGAACTGATTCCGCGGCGTGCCCGCCAGGTACGGGGCGCCCGCCAGGTACGGGGCGCCCGTCTGGTACGGCGTGCCCGTCTGGTACGGCGTGCCCGCCAGGTATGGGGTGCCTGCCAGGTATGGGGTGCCCGCCAGGCACGGCGCGCCGACTGGGTAGGGGGGCGCCCAGCGGTACGGAGACCGTCGGCTGCGTGCCGGAACCAGGGTCAGCCGGCGGCCAGCACGGTCCTCCCGGCACCGGCACCGGCACCGGCACCGCCACCCGCACCGGCGCTCGCGGGGTCGTGCGGGGCCAGCCGCAGATAGGCGGTGATCTGCTTGCCCTTGGACCGGCGTGCCACGGCGACCCGTTCGCTGACCGTGTGCACCAGGCGCAGCCCGTGGCCGCCGACGCGGAACCGGTCACCCTGGCGCACCGTGGGCTGCTCCGCCGAGGTGTCCCGCACGGTGATGGCCAGCTGTCCCCGGAACAGTCGCAGGATCAGCTCGCAGGGTCCCGGCGCATGCCGGATGGCGTTGGTGATCAGTTCGCTGACGACGAGTTCGGCGTCCACGGCCAGCGAGGCCGGAATCGTGGCGGGGGCGGTGTTCGGGCCGTGGGCGAGGAAGGCGCGCAGGGCCAGACGCGCGGCGACGGCGCTTGCCGCGCCGTCGCCCCATGCCGCGCCGAAACGCAGCGTGGCCTGCTCGTCCGCGCCCCGTCGATCTGCCGCCTGCTTCCCAAGCGGGAGGACCATACGGATGCTCTTTCGTTGTGTTCGCCCCTGCCGGGGTTGCTCTGTCGCCCTGCGTTTACCCGGGTGCGCTCCACCCATACCAGGACAGCCACCAGGCGTTCTCGGCGAGCCGCTCCCAGCGGTGGCGGCCACGCGGGGGCTGGTTTCGACGCCACGGGGCACACGGGGATGCAACACAGGAGGGCATCCCACGGTGGAAGGGCCGGCAGTCGACAGGGGCGGCCGAGCAGCGAGGAGGCGACGACATGGCAGGGCCGGAGCATACGGAGACCCCCGCACCGCGGTCGGTGGCCGTACTCGACACCTCGCTGACCCGAAGGCTGGACGCCATCGGGACCGGGGCCTACGTCGTCGACGAGGAGGGCCGCATCCTCGCGGTCAACACCCGTGCCCGGGACGTACTGGCCCGGTCCAGCGAGGACCTGCTCGGTCATGACGCGCACGACCTGCTGCACCGGGACGGACACGGGCAGCCGCTGCCCAGGAGCCGGTGCGGAATGCGGCAGGCCTTCCACTCCGGGCGGACCGCCCAGGCCGATGAGGACTACTTCGCACGCGGAGACGGTTCCCTGCTGCCCATCTCCTGGCTGATCACCCCGTACGACATCGGCGACGACGGAGCCGGCACGCTCGTGCTGTTCCACACCGTCGAACACGCACCGGCAAGCAGCCCGCAGCCGGAGCCGACGGGCAGGCCGCTGCCCGAGCTGGAGCGATTGGCCCTGCTGGCCGACGCCACCACGCGGCTGACCTCCACGCTCGACGTCGACGAGGCGCTGGAACGCCTGGTGGGCCTGGTCGTGCCCCGGCTGGCGGACTGGGCGATCGTGGATCTGATCACCGAGCACGACGAGGTCTGGCGTACCGAAGTCGTCCACGCCGCCGGCGGAACCCTGGTGCGCCGGGACGATCTCCAGGGCCCGATGCCGCCCGTCCCGGAGGAGTCCCCGATGCCCCTGTCCAGAGCCCTGCGCGGGGTGGCCTCCACCGTGGCCGGGCCCGGAACCTACCAGCGCGAACCGGATTCCGGCCTCGCGGTCGAGCAACGCCGGCTGTTCGACGTCACGGGGATGCACTCGGCGGCCATCGCGCCCATCCGCAGTACACGCGCGGTCCTCGGGGCCCTGACCCTCGGCCGGGCCGAGGATCCGGTCCCCTTCACTCCGGCCGATCTCCCGCTGGTCGAGGACATCGCCCGCCGGGCCGGCCTCGCCCTGGACAACGCCCGCCTTTACCAGCGCCAGCGCAAGGTCGCCGAGACCATGCAGAGCCATCTGCTGCCCCAGATGCCGGGAGTTCCGGGCCTCCAGATGACCGTCCGCTACCTGCCCGCACCCGACGCCTCGCAGGTCGGCGGCGACTGGTACGACGCCTTCCCCATGTCCGACGGGGCCACCGCCCTGGCCGTCGGGGACGTCGTGGGGCACGACCTGGAGGCGGCGGCCGGCATGGCGCAGGTGCGCAACATGCTCCGCGCCTACGCCTGGTCCCAGCACGAACCCCCCAGCCGGATCGTCACACGGCTCGACGAGGCGCTCCAGCACATCACGGACGTCGACATGGCCACGATGATCTTCGCCCGGATCGACGCGGCGGAGGGCGACGGCCGGTGGCAGCTGTCCTGGACGAACGCGGGTCATCCGCCGCCCCTGCTGATCAGCCGCGACGGCCTGGCGCGCTACCTGACCGGCGGGCACGGCATCGTCCTGGGCGCCGGAGCCGGCACCCCGCGCCCCGACGCCACGACCTTGCTCCCGCCCGGGTCCACCCTCGTGCTGTACACCGACGGCCTGATCGAAGCACCCGGCCACAGCCTCGACGAGGGCCTGGAACGGCTGAGCCGGCACGCCGCCGCCCTCGCCCACCGCCCCCTGTCCTCCTTCACCGACCACCTGCTGCGCCGCGTCCGCCCCGCCGACAACGAGGACGACGTCGCCCTCCTTGCCCTGCGCACACCTGTCCCCAGGGCGCCGGCCGCCGGTCGGTGACCCGACGGCGGACCCTCAGGGTTCGACGTGGACCTTGGGGCCGGGCCCGGAACCGACCGGGCGCTCGCCGGCGAGGACGGGGCCCACCTCGTCCAGGCCGACGGTGGCGGCGACGAGCGGCCTGGGGTCGACCGATCCGGCGGCGTACGCCCGGATGGTGGCGTCGAGGCCGGGGGAGGCGGACAGGACACCCGTCGCGGTCACGTCCTTGAGGACGAGCGCGCGGGTGTCGATCCTGCTGGGTCCGCCGGCCAGCCCGATGTACACGAGGCGGCCCCCGGGTTCGACCAGTTCCAGGGCCAAGTCCGGCAGCCGGGCGGCGTTCGAGGCGTCGACGGCCGCGTCGAAGGGCACGTCCGGCACGGAACCCTCCGTCCACACGTGCTCGAAGCCCAGGGAGCGGGCGAAGGCGAGGGAGCGCTCGGTGGCGCCCATGAGGTGCACCTCGGCACCGGACGCGCGCAGGAACATCGCCACCAGCAGCCCGATCGTCCCCGGGCCCAGGACAAGGGCGCGGTCCCCGGGCGCCGGCGCGGCGGCCCGGGCGGCGCGCAGGGCGTTGCCGCCGGGCTCGACGAGAGCGCCGAGCACGGCGTCGACGGAATCGGGCAGGGCGTGCAACGAGGAGGCGGGTACGGCGAGTTGCTCCGCCAGCGCGCCGGGCACACCCCCGCGTATGCCGACCTCCCGCCGCTGCTCGCACACATGCTGACGGCCGCGCAGGCAGCGACGGCAGGAGCCGCAGCCGAGCATGGTGTCGCCCATGACACGGCGGCCGAACCAGGCGGGATCGACCCCGTCTCCGACCGCCGCCACCCGCCCGGCCCACTCGTGGCCCGGCCGCATCGGGTACGTGGAGTGGCCTTGGTGGAGATAGGCCATCGCGCCGGTGAAGAACTCCGCGTCCGTGCCGCACACACCGACCCGCTCGACATCGACGACGACCTCACCGGGACCTGCCACCGGCGCCGGAAGCTCCTGGACCTCGTACGCGCCGGGACCGGTCAGGACGAACGCGCGCATCACGCGACGGCTCACCACGGGTGGGACTCGCACAGGCGGCCGGGCGGAGTCTGCTTATGCTTCATGAGTTCCGGAATCTAGACCGCTGAACCGTCCATCGGAAGGGCTCCATGGAGAGACTCCGCAGCGCGCAGTGGTACGAAGGACAGGACCGCAACGCCTACATCCACCGGGCATGGATGCGACGCGGCGTGCCCGGCGACGCCTTCAGCGGCCGGCCGCAGATCGCCATCGCCAACACCGCCTCGGATCTGACCCCTTGCAACGCGCATCTTGACGAGGTAGCGGCCTCGGTGCGCAACGGCGTGTACGAGGCGGGCGGCATCCCGCTGGACCTGCCCGTGGTGTCGCTCGGCGAGACCCAGGTGCGGCCCACCGCCATGCTGTGGCGGAACATGGCCGCGATGGCCACGGAGGAGATGCTGCGGGCCAATCCCATCGACGGCGTCGTCCTGCTCGGCGGCTGCGACAAGACGATCCCGTCACTGCTCATGGCCGCGGCCTCGGTGGACCTGCCCGCGGTCGTGGTCCCCGGCGGCCCGATGCTCAACGGCACCTTCCGCGGCGGCCTGCTGGGCTGCGGGACCGGTGTGTGGCAGCTCTCGGAGGAGGTCCGCGCGGGCACGCTCTCCCAGGAACAGTTCACCCGCTCCGAGTCGGCGATGATCCGCAGCCGCGGCCACTGCAACACGATGGGCACGGCCTCGACGATGGCGCTGGTGGCGGAGGCGCTCGGCACGGTCGTCCCCGGTACGGCCGGGATCCCCGCCCCCGACAGCCGGCTGCTGGAGGCCGCGCACCACACCGGCCGCCTGGCGGTGGACATGGTGGGCGCCGACCGGCGTCCCGCGACGTTCCTGACCGAGGCGTCCTTCCGCAACGCGATCGTGGCACTGGCCGCCATCGGCGGCTCGACCAACGCCGTCGTCCATCTCCTGGCCGTCGCGGGCCGGCTGGGCATCGACCTGTCGCTCGACGACTTCGACCGCATCGGCTCCCGCGTGCCGGTCCTCGTGGACCTCCAGCCGGCCGGCCGCTTCCTCATGGAGGACTTCCACCGTGCCGGCGGCCTGCTCGCCGTCCTGCGCGAGGTGCGCGACCTGCTCGACCCCGACGCGCTGACCGTCACCGGCAGGCCGCTCGCCCACTACCTCGACGAGGCCGAGATCTGGGACGGCGAGGTCATCCGCCCCCGCACCCGGCCGCTGGTCGCCGAGGGCGGCATCGCCGTCCTGCGCGGAAACCTGGCACCCGACGGCGCCCTCGTCAAACCGGCCGCCGCATCCCCGCACCTGCTCCGCCACCGGGGGCGGGCCGTCGTCTTCGACAGCATCGAGGACTTCCGCGCCCGTATCGACGACCCCGGTCTCGACGTCGACGCCGACTCCGTCCTCGTGCTGCGCGGCTGCGGCCCCAAGGGTTATCCGGGCATGCCCGAGGTCGCCAACATGCCCCTGCCGAAGAAGCTCCTCGCCCAGGGCGTCCGGGACATGGTCCGGGTCTGCGACGGGCGGATGAGCGGCACCGCGTACGGCACGGTCGTCCTGCACGTGGCCCCCGAGGCCGCGGCCGGCGGACCCCTCGCCCTCGTACGGACCGGGGACTTCGTCATCCTCGACGTCGAGGCCCGCCGTATCGACGTCGACGTGCCGGACGGCGAACTCGCCCGCCGAGCCCCCGACCAGGCCACCGTCACCGGCTTCGCCGCTCCCCGGCGCGGCTGGGAACGCCTTTACGTCGACCACGTCCTCCAGGCCGACACCGGAGCCGACCTCGACTTCCTGGTCGGCTCCAGCGGCTCCGAGGTGACCCGTGAGTCGCACTGACACCACGTCACCTCGGGGGATCACCACGTCACGGGCAGCTCCGTGACGCCACCGGTGAGGGTGGTGCGCACCTCCAGTTCGTCCAGCTCCTTGGCGAGTCGCAGACCGGGCAGGCGGCGGGCCAGCGTGGCGAACACGATGCGCAGTTCGACCCGGGCCAGGCTCGCGCCGATGCAGAAGTGCACGCCGTGGCCGAAACCGAGGTGGGTGCGTTCGGGCCGGTCGGGGTCGAAGGTCTCGGCGTCGGTGTAGACGGACGAGTCGCGGTTGGCGGAGTTGACCGAAAGGATCACGGCGTCGCCGCGCCGGATGGTGACACCGGCGACGTCGACGTCGGTGTGCGCGTACCGCAGCAGCCCGAGGTCGCCGGGCGCGCCCAGGCGCATGATCTCCTCGACGGTGGCATTGACCCGGCCGTCGGGGTCGGCGGTCAGTGCCTGCCACTGGCCGGGACGCGTGAGCAGGAAGAGCGTGCCCAGGCCGATGCGGTTGACCGTGGTCTCGTGGCCGGCGAACAGCAGCCCGACGCAGAGCTGGATCATGTCGGCGTAGTCGTAGTCCTCGTCGGTGCTCTGCGCGCGCACGAGGTCGGAGATCACGTCCTCGCCCGGCCGCGCTCGCTTGGTCTCGGCGAGAGAGGTCATGTACTCGTTGAACTCGTCCCGCGCCCGGTGGGCTTCGTCGCCGATGGACCAGTCGGACATGCGCTCCGACAGCGAGGCGAAGCGCTCACGGTCGCTCTCGGGCACCCCGAGCAGCCGGCAGATGACGGCGACCGGCAGCGGGAAGGCCAGTCCGGCCTGGAGGTCCACGACTCGGTCGGGGGCGGCGGCGTGCTCGGTGACCAGCCGGTCGACGCACGTGTCGACCAGGTGCTGGACGTGGTCGGAGAGCATCCGCATCCGCTTGGCCGAGAACGCCGGGGTCAGCAGCCGGCGCATCCGCGTGTGGTCGGCCTCCTCGGTCTCGTAGTTGCCCGTTGGGCCGTCCAGGACCGCGGCGGACGTCAGGCGTGACGCCCGCTCCGGCTCGGGGTGGGAGCGGCCGAGACGCTTGTCGCCGAGCAGGTCGCGCACCTCCTCGAAGCGTGTGACCAGCCAGGCGGGGTCCCCGGCCGGTGTGGTGACCGGCGTGACCGGCGCCTCGCGGCGCAGTACGTCGTACAGAGGCGCGAGGTCGAGGACGTTCGGCCTCGGGAAGGGCAGTTGCTGTCGCTCGGCGGTAACGCTCATGGCGCTCCTCCTGTGATCTCCGCATGCGATCTTCGAGCCGCCCCGACCGTAGCAGTTTGTTGGCAGTAACTGTCATTAAAGTTTCGGTCAGTCGTCTTCCCTGTCGTGTGCGTGTTTAGATCGCCTGATGGAGGACCTCATGGTGGACAGCGGTCGTACACCCCGCCGGGGCCGGCCGCCGGTGAGCGACGAGCAACGCGGGCGGCAGCGCCTCGACATCTCCCGCCACGCGGTCCGGCTGTTCGCCGAGCAGGGCGTGGCCGCCACCTCCGGCGAGCAGATCGCGCGGGCCGCCGGAGTCTCCGAGCGCACGCTGTGGCGCTGTTTCCCCACCAAGGAGAGCTGCGTCGAGCCGCTGCTGACGAAGATGCTCGACGCCTTCCGGACGGTCCTGCACGCCTGGCCGCCCGGAGTCGGTTTGATCGAGCACCTGCGCACGGCCTACCAGCCCGTCCTCGACTCCTCGTCCGGCGAGGACGTCGAGGCGGTTCTCGCCGTGGTCCGCATGACCCATGACGAGCCCGCGCTGCGCGCCGCCTACCTCGTGCTCCGGGAGCGCGCGGAAGAGACGTTCACCGAGGTGCTCGCCGCACGCATGGGCATGCCGCCCGCGACGTTCGAGGTGCGCGTGCAGGCCGCCGCCATGAACGCCGTGCTCAAGGTGGCGGCCGACGAGTTCGCCCGTGAGACGGCCGGCCGGGGCATCACCCCCGAGGTGCTGAACGATCACCGCGAACAACTCACCCACGCGCTCGGCCTCGTCACCAGGAGACTCTCGGGCACGGACGCCGACTGAGGAGCTCGTCGCGTTTCAGGGCTCTCGACGACCGGCCTCGGCGGCGTGCGGGTCGTGGGCGCGTACCGCTGCCGCGACCGCGGCGTCGTCGGCCCGGCCGCGCGCTTCGAGGCCCGCGGCGACACCCTCGACGTTGCTCCGCGGCTGGTTCTGGCTGAGCTTGAACTTGGCCTCGACGCGGCTGATGACCACCTCGACGCCGACGATGCCGCGCAGTTGCCGCTCGACGAACTTCGCCGGCGCCTGGTCGACCGACCAGGGCTCGGCGCGCCCGGCCTCGTGCCGGTCGGTCAGGCGGCGTATCCGGCTCTCGAGCCAGGCCGGGTCGTCGTGCACGACCAACTGCCCGTACACGTGCGCCGTGATGTAGTTCCAGGTCGGCACCACCCGGTGGTGCTCCTCCTTGGCCGGGTACCACGACGGCGTCACATACGCCTCGGGCCCGCGCACGATCACCATGGCCTCGCCCTGCGCCGGCCGGCGCCACTGGTCGTTGCCGCGCGCCATGTGACCGATCAGGGCGCCGTGTTCGCCGGCGTCCGGGTCGTAGTCGAAAGGCAGCAGGGTGGCCACGAGGCCCTCGGAGGTCATGGTGATCAGGTCGGACGCGCCCTGGCCGGCCAGCAGGTCACGGACCGCGGCCTCGTCGGGGACGAAGTGCTTGGGGAGGTACATGGGCGGCCTTTCGCGTGGGCGGTGGTCCTGGACAGAAGCTCAGGCGGTGGCCCGGGGCTCGGTCGGGCTGAGGAAGTACACGGCGGTCTGCGCGGCATGCGGGGCGAGCAGGCCCCGCAACTCCTCCGCCGCGACCTTGAGGAGGCCGCCGTCGTGCGTGGCGCGGAGGGTTTCGAGGACGAAGGCGACGTGCGTGGAGTCCTCGGTGACGCGGGTGCGGTGGGCGTCGCGGTGGTTCCAGTGGCGTGTCAGGACGCCGGTGGTGTCCGCGTAGATGATCTCGCCGGACTTGGGGTGCTCGACGGTGCCGGGTTCGCCCAGCGGCGTGAAGGACTCGGTGCCGTCCGCGTAGCGGATGGCGACGTCCCCGGTGACATGGTCCAGGTCGAAGGCGCCGGCGGGCAGGCCGTGACGGACGGAGACGGCGTTGTAGGAGTCGACGGCCGGGTTGATGCGCGGCAGTGTCCCCTTCTTGGCGAGGCGGCGGCCGAGCGCGTCGACGCTGGGGCGGATGCGGCGGGGGTTGGTGCCGAAGGCGCGGTAGGCGGTGTGCCAGGCCTCGATGCGCGGGTCGGTCTCGTCGGCGGGCTGCCAGGTGCCGTCGGCGAGTTGCCGCTCCAGGTCCTCCACGGCCGTGGCGGTGTGGGGCCAGGCTTCGTGGCCGCGCAGGCCGGTGGCGGTGACCAGGGCGATGAGGGTGTCGGGGAAGGCGTCCGCGACGGCGGGGGTGAGGTGGAAGGCGGGCATGGAGGGGTTTTCCGTTTCTCGCGTCGGGGCGGGCCTTGGCTCGGTGGTGCACGGGTGCGGGGTCGCTCAGGTCACAGGGGTGCGGAGCCGCTCACGTCAGGGCGAGCCGGCGACCGCGACGGCAGTGCCGAGCCCGACGAGCCGGCCGCGGAGGATCCGTTCGGCGAGCACGCCGCGGGCCGGCAGGACCGTAGCGGCCGGGTAGAGGGCGGTGATCACGGCGGCGACGGCGAGGTCTCCGGCACGTTCACCCGGCCGGTCGCGGCACCCCAGCGAGCGATCACAGTACATCCCTTACCATTCAGTGGAACGACCAGACCGTACAACAAAACGACCGCCCGGTGTCAACCAAACGACCGGACGGTGCAGTCGAATGTTCCAGCTACAAGGATGGTGATCAGGTGGCCGAGACAGCCGCAGCCCTGCGGACGGTCGCGCACAACGTCCGGGCGGCCCGCATCCGCGCGGGCCTCACGCTGGAGGAACTCAGTCGGCGCGCCCAGGTCAGCAAGGGCGCCCTGGTGGGCCTGGAGAAAGCCCAGGGCAATCCCAATCTGGCCACCCTGGTCCGGCTGGCCGACACCCTCGGCATCTCGGTCTCCGCCCTGATGCAGGGATCGCCCCAAGGCCGCGTCCGTGTCGTGTCCGCCGAGGCCGTGGCGCCCCTGTGGTCCGGAGAGCGGGGCGGCGAGGCCCGGCTGATGCTGACGACGTCAGGACCGGCGCCGGTCGAGGTCTGGCGCTGGCGACTGGAACCGGACGAGGAGTACCCCAGCCACCCCCACCAGGCCGGAGTCGTGGAGACCGTCAGCGTCACCTCCGGCCGGATGACCCTGATCGTCGATGGCACCGAGCACACCGTCGAGGCGGGCCAGACCGCCACGTTCGACGGCGACACCCCGCACACCTATCGCGGCGCGGGCACGGAGACCTGCCACCTGATCATGACGGTCCACCTGCCGCCCGGCCCCGCCCCGGCGAGCTGATCCGCAGGGGCGGCCGGTTGCGCTCGCGGTCCTACGAGAAGCCGGGCTCGGGTCCGCGAACCCCATCCGTCACTCCGGTTTCAGACCTCGGCGATTCGGCCAACTCGAGCCGCCCGGGAGCGGCTTCAGCACCGTGGCCACCCGTTCGCGCCCTTGCTGTGTCTGGCGTCGCACGCGTCCGGAATCGATCGCGTTCGATTCCCGCGCTGCGTCGTTATGCCGTGCACCGCCGAGCCGACCCGGCGCGGCACGACCCGAGGAGCGATACAGGTGACCGTGACCGACGCCTCGACCGACAACGCGGAGACACCACCCCCTCCACCCCCGGCCACCATCACCTTCGAGGGCAAGTTCGGCAAGAACCCGCTGGCAGACGCCGGTTTCACCGCGATGTGCCGACGTCTGCCCGCCGTGCTCGGGCGTACCGCCCGGATGGCCTGGGCCGTCGACAGAACCGGTGTCGTGCTGCTCCTCGCCTGCCAGCTGCTCACCGGCGCCGCGGCCGCCGTCGTCCTCGCGTTCACCGCACAGGCGATGACCCACCTCCTCGGCACCGGCACCGTGCCCGAACGCCTGCACGCCGCGCTGCCCGCCCTGATCGTCCTGACGACGGCCGCGGCCATCGGCCGGGTCAGCGGCGCCCTGTCCTCGTACGCCGACGGACGGATCACCCCGCGACTGACGACCGAAGCGGACATCGCGCTGGTGACCGCCGTGTGCCGCGTGGAATCGAGCGCCTACGGTGAGGACGGATTCGCCGACCGGCAGGAGGCCGCCGAGATCGGAGTCACCCGGACCCGGCTGATGGTGCAGGACGCCCAGCGGTTCATGTCCGCCCTCATCCGCATGATCGCCGCGAGCGGGGTCGTCACGACCCTGCACCCGCTGCTGCTTCCCCTGCTCCTGCTGGCCGTCCTGCCGGCCGGCGCCGGAGCCGTCCTGTCGGCACGCGTCGACTACGAGACCCACTACCTCAACCTCGGCGACCGCAACGTGCGCTCCATGATGCGCTGGTGGGCCACCTACTCCCGCTTCGGCGACGAGGTCCGCGCCAACGGCATGACCGGCTACCTCACCTACTGGTACCGCGCCCTGTCCGACCGGATCGACCAGCGCACCCTGACCGCCGCCCCGCGCATGCTGCGCATCACCCTCGGCACCAGCGCCCTGGGCGGGGCCTTCCTGCTGTGCACCTGGGCGGCGCTCGCCTGGCTGGCCGCCACCGGCCGCATCGCCCTGCCCGTCGCCGCCACCGCCGTGGTCGCCGTCCAGACCACACTGGCCGCGCTCTCCCAGTTCGTCATCCACGGCGCCGCGATGTTCCACACCTCGCTCTACCTCGCCGACATGCGGTCCTTCCTCGACATGGCAGGCGAACGCGCACCCAGGCGCGGGGACCTGGCCGTCCCGGACCGAGTGGATCGAATCCGCCTCGACGAGGTCGTCTACCAGTACCCCGGCAGGGAGGAACCCGCCGTCGCGGGCGTATCGCTCACGCTGCGGCGCGGCGAGATCCTGGCCGTCGTCGGCGAGAACGGCTCGGGCAAGTCGACCCTGATCAGACTCATCACCGGCATCCTGCTCGCCGACAAGGGCCGCGTCCTGTGGGACGGCATCGACCTGGCCCAGGCCGACCCCGACGCCGTGTGGAAACGCACCGCGCTCGTCCCGCAGAACTTCGCCGCCTGGCCGCTGCGTGCCCGCGAGAACATCACCCTCGGCCAGCCGCGGACGAACGACGACGGACCGGTGTGGGACGTCGTCGACGCCGTCGGCATGCGCGAGGCGATCGAGAAACTGCCCCAGCGGCTCGACACCCTCCTCGCCAAAGAACTCTGGGGCGGCGCCGAGTTGTCGGGCGGACAGTGGCAACGCCTCGCGTGCGGCCGCGCGCTCTACAGGCAGACCCCGCTGCTGATCCTGGACGAACCGACTTCCCAGATGGACGCCCGTGGCGAGCACGCCGTCTTCGTGAAGATCAAACGGATCGCCGCCGAGCGCATGACGATCGTCGTCACCCACCAGCTCGAGAACACGAAGCTCGCCGACCGCATCCTCGTCATGGACCAGGGCCGCGTCGTCGAACAGGGCACATACGAGGAACTGGCGAACGCCGGGGGTCTGTTCGCGGAACTCGTCTCCCTGTCCCAGGACCGGTGACGCACCACTCCACTCGCCTCTTCCGCTCGACCCATATCTGAAGGCCGACCGGGCCGACCGCATCGGCTGCCCCGGCACCCCGGCCCCGGCGCGCACGCCGCGCCGGGGTCAGGGGTCAGGGCAGTACGACGATCTTGCGTCCCTGGCCGGCCGCGAACTGTTCCAGTGCCTGCGGGTACTGGGCCAGCGGAAGCCGGTGGCTGATGAACACCCGCGGATCGAGTACTCCGGCGGCGAAGAGTTCCGCCGCGCGTTCGTAGCTGTGCAGTACCGCCATGGAACCGGTGATGGTGATCTCCTGCTTGTAGATGCGGTACGGCGAGATGGTGGCCGTCGTGGCGTAGTCGGAGACCCCGAACTGCAGGAATGTCCCGGCCTTGGCGACCCGCTCCAGGCCGTCCTGGATGGCGGCGGCGTTGCCGGTCGCGTCGACCACCACGTCCCAGCCGCCCGGCCGCCCCAACTCGTCGGCCGACAGCGCCGTGCGGGAACAGCCCAGCTTCCCGGCCGTCGCCAGCCGCTCGGGGTTGACGTCGACGACATCGATCGAGGCGGCGCCGGTGCGCTTGGCCAGCTCCAGCATCATCAGGCCCATCGTCCCGCTGCCGAAGACCAGCACATGGGAGCCGAGTCTGCTGTTGAGCACGTCGTAGCCGCGCACGGCACAGGACAGCGGCTCGATCAGCGCCGCGTCCTGGACGTCCACGTGCTCCGGCAGCCGTACGCAGTTCGCGACCGGCGCCACGGCGTACTCGGCGGCGCCACCGGCCACGGTCACGCCGATCGCCTGCCAGCGGTCGCAGAGGTTGTTGCGCCCCACCCGGCAGTAACGGCACTCGTTGCAGTACAGCGAGGGGTCCACGGCGACCCGGTCGCCGATGGCGAGTTCGGTCACCTCGCTGCCGAGGCCCACGACCTCTCCGGCGAACTCGTGCCCCGGCACGACCGGGAGGGTCGGCGCGAACTCGCCCTGAAGGATGTGCAGATCGGTCCCGCACAGCCCGCAGGCCGCCACATCGACCACGACGTCGCGCGGCCCGGGAGTGGGGTCGGGCACTGTGGTGACGGTGACCTTGCCGGGGGCTTCGATGACAGCGGCTTTCACTTGACTGCTCCTAGGGACAGGCCGCGCACCAGTTTGTCCTGGGCGGCGAAGCCGGCGATGAGGACCGGCAGGGAGACCAGGGTGGCGGCGGCGCAGAGCCGGGCGAGGAAGAGGCCTTCGTTGGTGATGAAGCCGACCAGGAAGACGGGGGCGGTGGAGGCCTGGGTGGCGGTGAGGTTGACGGCGAACATGAACTCGTTCCAGCTGAAGATGAAGCAGATCAGCGAGGTGGCGGCGAGTCCGGGCAGGGCGATCGGCGCGACGACCCGCCACAGGACCGTGAGCAGGTTGGCTCCGTCGACTTCGGCTGCTTCGAGGATTTCCCTGGGGACTTCGGCGAGGAAGGAGCGCATCATCCAGACCGCGATCGGCAGGTTCATCGCGGTGTAGAGGACGATCAGGGTCCAGACGTTGTCCAGCATCCCGGCGTCCTTGACGATCAGGTAGACCGGCAGCAGGGCCGCGATGGCGGGGAGGAACTTGGTGGACAGGAAGAAGAACATCACGTCGGTCCACTTCTCGACCGGCTTGATGGACAGGGCGTAGGCCGTCGGCACCGCGAGGGCGAGCACCAGCAGCGTCGAGATGACGCTGGCCATGGCGGAGTTGAGGAGGAAGGGGGTGATGTCCCGGCTGAACAGTGTCTCGTACTGGTCGAAGGTGAACGGGGCGAGGGGGCTGGGCGGGTTGGTCGCGGCGTCGGCCTCCTGGTGGAAGGAGGTGAGCACCATCCAGGCCACCGGTGCGAAGAACGCCAGCGTGGCGAGCCAGGCGACGAAGGTCCACAGGGGCGTGAGCCGGGCGGTCATCGGGACACCTCCTGGCGGAACAGCGACGCGATGGTGCGCAGGGCGAAGGTCGCGATGACGATCGAGCCGAGGACCACGACGACTCCGGCGGCGGCCGCTTCGCCGTACTCGTACTTGCGGAACATGGTCAGGTAGATCTCGTAGGGCAGGTTGGTCGTCTGGGAGCCGGGGCCGCCCTGGGTGATGGTGTAGACGGCGTCGAAGGTCTGCACGACGTAGATCGTGCCGAGCAGGATGCCCAGTTCGAGGTACTGGCGCAGGTGGGGCAGGGTGATGTGGCGGAAGGTGGCCATGGCCGAGGCTCCGTCGACGCGGGCAGCCTCCAGCACGTCACCGGGCTGGGCCTGGAGGCCGGCGAGGATGATGAGCATCATGAACGGGGTCCACTGCCAGACCAGGGAGACCACGACGGCCGGCATCGGATGGCTGGACACCCAGTCGACCGTCGGACCGTGGTCGGCACCGAACAACTGGTAGAGGGTGTTCAGGGTGCCGTTGAGCAGTCCGTAGTCGGGGTTGTAGATGGCGTGTTTCCACAGCAGCGACGCCGCGACCGGCATGACGAGGAACGGGGCGATGAGCAACGTGCGTGCCAGTCCGCGGCCGGGGAACCGGCGGTCGAGCAGCACGGCCAGGCCGAGACCGAGGAGCACGCTGACCAGCACCACCGAGGCGGTGAGCACGACGGTGTTGAGCACCGCGGTGCGCAACCGTTCGTCGGTGAAGACGAACGTGTAGTTGGACAGGCCGGTGAAGTGCCGGTCGCCCGGCCGCAGGATGTTCCACCGGAAGGTGGAGATGACGAGCGTGGCCACGAAGGGCAGTTGCGTGACGACGATCGTGAAGATCAGCGCCGGCAGCAGCGGGATGCGGCGCCGCCACTTGCTGACGCCGGAGGGCGTCCGTGGGCCGGCGGGCGGCGGTGCGGTCTTGGGCGGAGCGGTGAGCGTGGTCATGGGTGTTTCCTCTGCCGGTGACGGCCGGGGTGGGGAAGTGGTGCCCGGCCGGCCGGGAGCGCCGACCGGGCCGTGAAGGTCACTTCTGGTAGTTCTTCGCGACCGTCTCGGCGAGCTTCTGGCCGTCGTCGAGCGCCTTGTCCACGCTGGTCCTGCCGGCGATGGCGGCGGAGATCTCCTGGGTGACCTTGGTGCCCAGGTCCTGGAACTCGGGGATGGCCACGTACTGGACGCCCACGGTCGGCCGCGGCTGGGTGCCGGGGTTGGCCGGGTCGGCGCCCTCGATGGACTTCAGGGTGATGTCACCGAACGACGCGGCGGCCTTCTTGTACTCCGGGATCTCGTACGTGCTGGCCCGCTTGCCGGCCGGGACACGCGCCCAGCCCAGCTTCTCGCCGACGAGCTTCTCGTACTCCTTGCTGGAGGCCCACAGCATGAACTGCGAAGCGGCGTCGGCGTTCTTCGTCGTCTTGGGCATGGCCCACGCCCAACTCCACAGCCAGCCGCTGGACTTGGTCTCGGCGGTCGGCGCGTAGGCGTACCCGACCTTGCCGGCGATCTTGCTGGAGCTGGGGTCTTCCAGCGACCCGGCGGCGCTGGTCGCGTCGTACCACATCGCGACCTTCTTCTGGCTCATGGCGTTCAGGCACTCGGTGAATCCGGCCTGCGGGGCTCCCGCCTCGCCGTGCTCGCGCACCAGGTCGACGTAGAAGTCGGTCGCCTTCTTGAATGCCGGGCTGTTGACCTGGGCTTTCCAGTCCTTGGTGAACCAGGTGCCGCCGAAGGTGTTGACCATGGTCGTCAGCGGTGCGCCGAGCTCGCCCCAGCCGGCCAGACCGCGCAGACAGATACCCCGCATGCCCGGTTCGGCGCCGTCGACCTCGGCCGCGATGTCGGCGATCTGCTGCCACGTCGGACGCTCGGGCACCGTGATGCCCTTCGCCTTCATGACGTCCTTGTTGTACATGAGGAAGGACGACTCGCCGTAGAACGGCAGGGCGTAGAGCTTGCCGTCGGAACCCGACAGGGACGTGACCATGGGCTTGAGAAGGTCGGCCTTGTCGAAGCTCGCGTCCTTGTCGGCGTAGGAGCCGAGTTCGTGCAGCCAGCCGTTCTTCTCCCAGATGGGTACCTCGTAGGCGCCGATGGTGGCGACGTCGTACTGGCCGGCCTGGGTGGCGACGTCCTGGGTGACCTTGTCACGCAGCTCGTTCTCGGGCAGGACGGTGAAGTTCACCTTGATGCCGGTGTCCTTGGTGAAGGAGTCCTTGGTCAGCTTCGCGATGTCCTCCATCTGCGGGTTGCCGACCATCAGCACGTTGATGCTCTTGCCGCCGCCGGAGGCCGAGGTGCCGCCCGCCCCGCTACAGGCGACCAGCACTGAGCCCGCGGCTGTGGCGGTGACGAGGGCGTGGACCATTCTTCGTGTGCGCATGACTGACTCCAGGGGATGGTTGAGGACATGGGGAACCCGGGCCCCGGCTCGCGGGGGTGGGACGGGGAGATGAACCGGGACTCAGGCCCGGATGACTTCGGGGCCGAGCAGTGAATAGCGCTGTGCTTCGGCGGCGGGGAGTCCGGCGTCGGTGACGATCGCCTCGAACTCCGCGACGTCCGCGAAGCGACAGAAGCTCGCGGCACCGAACTTGGTGTGGACGCCGGAGAACACGCGGCGTCGGGCGGCCCTCATGACCTGGGCCTTCACTTCACTGACCGCGGGTTCGGGGGTGGTGAGTCCGTACTCGCGGGAGATGCCGTTCGCGCCGACGTACGCCAGGTCGATGACGAAGCAGGACAGCATGCGGACGGCCCATGGGGCGACCGTGGCCAGCGTCCCGCCGCGGACACGGCCACCGAGGAGCAGCACGGTGATGTTCTCGGCGGAGGCCAGGTCGCCCGCGGTGGCGAGCGAGGAGGTGACCACGGTCAGCGGCCGGTCACGGGGGAGCGCGGCGGCGATGAGCTGAGGTGTGTAGCCCTCGTCGACGAAAACCGTCTCGGCGTCCCCGAGCAGTTCGGCCGCGGCGGCCGCGATCCGGGACTTCTCGGGGACATGCATGGTGGTGCGGAAGGCGAGCGTGGTCTCGAAACCCGCGCTCTCCACGGCGTGGGCACCGCCGTGCGTACGCCGGACCAGCCCGTGCCCCTGGAGCCGATTGAGATCCCGCCGCACGGTCTCCTTGGAGACCCCGAGGTCGGCGGCGAGCTTTCCGACGTCCACGGATCCGGAACGGCGGGCCGATTCCAGAATTCCCCGTCTTCGCTCCTCGGCGTCCACGGCGACACCTTCCTTTCACGGCTCCGGGGCGTTGGGACTGCGCCCGCACCTGTCCGGAGCCCGGCCCGTTCGGCCTCCAGTGGCCAAATTTCTACAAGGCGTTCGCCCGTACTGACCAGGTTCGTCGTAGAGCGGTTCGTGACCGAATGTGCCCGCCTTCTGGAGGGTGGAGCCCCTGGTTGACGCGAGGGGTCGCTCTGCGGCGCAGGAGGCGCTGCCCGCTTGCCGGCCCGGGTTTGTCCGTTCGCTGCCCACTTTTACGGAAGGATCCGGACACGAGGCCGGGCTGACACTGTTTTTCGGCCACCGGCAAGCTCAGGGGGAGGGGAGAGGACCCCGCTCCGCCCCCTGCCCGACCTGGCCTGAGGGCTGCCGTTACAGCGACCGGACCGTCCGCGTCACCCGGGTCACGACCGCCGCGTAGCCGATGCCGACGGCGAGGGAGGCGAACAGGGCGGTGAGCGGGAAGTCCTCCTGGAGGTAGGGGTAGACCTGGTAGTGCGTCAGGTAGATGTAGAGGGAACCGCTCGCCAGGACGCCGGCGAGTGCGTTGAGCGGCCTGAGGCTGGGCAGGGTCGGTACCCAGATCAGCAGTGCCAGGCCGGCGATCACGAGGGTCGTGCGCAGGGGCTGGTCCTGGAACAGGCCGGGCAGGGTGAGCAGCAGCAACCCCGTCAGCAGCACACGTCGGCGTACGGTGTCGGCCCGCGCCGCCGCCCACCCCAGGGTGAACAGCCAGAAGACCACCGTGGGGCTCAGCTGCGGACGGGCGGACGCCAGGCCCAGCAGGTCGTAGCGGCCGACCAGGCCGACGGCTGTGAGGGCCAGCGGCACGCCGAACGCGTACCGCCGCTCCAGCCGGTCCAGCAGCGGCACGGCCAGGAGGGCGGCGAGGACGACGAGGAAGTAGACCAGGGCCTCCACGAACCAGTAGGCCCAGTCGAACCGGTCGTTCCCCTGGTCGAGCAGGCTGTTGAGCAGCACCGCGTTGGCCGGGTCGTAGAAGTCGGTCAGGAGCACCGCGCCGGTGATCCACACCATGCTGGGTACCGCGATGCGGGCGATGCTGCGCCCCATGTGCCGCAGCCGTTCGCGGCGTTCGGCGCCGGTCAGCTGGAAGCGGGCGAAGTTGTACCCGGCGACACAGATGAGGATGTGGGCGAAGCCCTTGATCTCGAAGACCTGGACGTGCGAGCCGACGATGAGGACGATCCCGACGGCGCGCAGGGCGATGCCGGTTTCCAGGGTGCGGCGGGTCCGCCAGGACCCCGGGGCGGTCCAGGAGCGCAGTGCCCCGCGCAGTCCCGGCGCCGGGCGGGCCCGCTTCGGCTCGGGCCGCTCCTCCTGCCCTTCCGTTCGCTCCGGCGCCGGTGCCGCCATGGCGCGCAGTTCGCGGATCGTTGCCCGGTGCCAGTCGGTGGGCAGGCGGCCCAGGGATTCCTCCAGGCGCAGCGACATCTCGACGTAGCACAGTGAGTCACCGCCCAGGCTGACGAAGCTGCTGTCCTCGGTGACGTCGGCGTGGTCGAGGATCTCCGCGTAGAGACCGAGGAGATCCTGGCCGGTGCCGGGTGGTGCCTCTTGCGCGGGGCGCGTCAACCGCCGTACCGCCTCGTAGTCGGGCTTGCCCGTGGCCAGGCGGGGGAGTCGGTCGAGGACCCGGACCCGTACGGCGCGGGACGGGAGCCCGCACTCCTCCGCGACCAGCCGCCGGATCCGTGCCTGTTCCCCGGCACGCCCGAGCGCGGCCACCGCGAGCGCCTCCCCGTCTCCCGTGCAGTACGCGGTGACCCCGTGCTCCTCCAGCAGCGACTCGACGCGCTGCGGGTCGATCCGCAGTCCCAGGATCTTCGCGAAGCGGCTGCGGCGGCCCACGATCTCGTACAGCCCGTCGGGCGCACGCCGGGCCAGGTCCCCGGTGTGCAGTTCTTCCACGGTCCGGCCGAGAGCGAGGTCGGCCGGGCTCTCGGCGTAACCGAGCATCACGTTCGGTCCCGAGTAGAGCAGTTCACCGACGTCCGGACCGTGGCCGTCCGTCGGCAGCAGCCGGAACGAGCCGCCGGGTATCGGTACGCCGACGGCCTCGGGCCGCTCCGCGGCGAGCTGCGGCGGGAGGTAGGCCATGCGGGCCGTGGCCTCGGTCTGGCCGTACATCACGAACAGCTGCCAGCCCGAGCGGCGACCCAACTCGGCGTAATGGGCGACGCGTTCGGGAGCGAGCCGGCCCCCCGCCTGGGTGATGCGGCGCAGCCGCGGCAGCTCCATGCGCGCGAAGCCGATCCGGTCGAGCAGGTCGAAGGTGTACGGCACGCCGGCCAGCGAGGTGCCGCGTCCGGCGCGGAACTCGTCCCAGAAGGCCGCCTCGGACACCGACCGCTCGGTGAGGATCAGCCCGGCTCCGCGCAGCAGATGGCTGTGGATGACGGACAGGCCGTAGCAGTAGTGCATGGGCAGCGTGGTGGCCGCCCGGTCGGTGTCGTCGATGCCGAGGTACGTGGCGATGGACTCGGCGTTGGCCTGGAGGTTCTCGTGGGAGAGCCGCACCAGCTTGGGCGAGCCGGTGGAGCCGGAGGTGCTCAGCAGCAGCGCGAGGTCCGGGTGGAGGGCGCGGACGCCGGTGCGGTGCCTTTCGGCCAGGGTCCATGTCCCGTCGGCCTCCGGGCGGGCCACGACGTCGGGCGCGTACGCCTCCGTCAGCGAGCGGATCGTGCTCTCGTTGTCGCCGGGGACGAGCAGGACCGGGTGTCCGGCGGACAGGGCGGCCAGGTACGTGACGAGCGCGTCGACGCGGTTGGCGCCGGCCAGCAGCACCAGCCGCCGGACGGACCCGAGGCGTTCGGCGGTGTCGGCGACCCGCTCGGCCAGCTCACGGTACGACAGCTCTCCCTCCGGCGTGATGAGCGCGACGCGATCGCCGTAGACGGCGAGTCCGCGCGCGAAGGGCACGCCGTTCGGTCGCAGGGGCCGAACAGGCCGCACGGGCAGCAGACGCACGGGGGACGGAGCCGGGAAGGGCTCGGAGGGGTGGAGCACGGGGCGCGCCCTTTCCGCGGCAACGTCCGCTTTCAGCACAGAACCCTTGACGTTTAGGTAACCCTTACCTTATTCATAGCAGGGTCATAATCAAGCCACAGAAGAATCACAGGTTCCTCTTCGCCCTCGCCCGCCACCGACATGGCCGGCGGCGGCACCGAGGTGAACCCCGCAGGAAGGCACACACCATGCGACGCCCCTCGGTTCGCCGGATGACCGCACTGGTCACGGCCACTTTGCTGCTCCCCGCCCTCGCGGCGTGCGGCTCCGGCGAGAAGGACGGCGGGGGCGAGGGCGACGCCTCTTCCCTCGTCATCTACTCCGGCCGCAACGAGAAGCTCGTCAAGCCACTTCTGGACAAGTTGGAGCAGGCCGTCGGCGCCGAGGTCGACGTTCGCTACGGCGACAGCGCGGAGCTCGCCGCCCAGATCCTGGAGGAGGGCGACCGCACCAAGGCCGGGCTGTTCTTCTCCCAGGACGCCGGAGCTCTGGGCGCCCTGTCCAAGGAGGGCGTGCTGCGGAAGCTGCCCGCGGACACCCTCGACGAGGTGGACGAGGCCTACCGCGGCTCCGGCGGTGACTGGGTCGGCCTCTCGGGACGCGTCCGCGTCATCGCGTACAACCCGGACCAGGTCGGCGAGGACGAGGTTCCGGACAGTGTCTTCGACGTCGTCAAGCCGGAGTGGAAGGGCAAGGTCGGTTTCGCGCCGACCAACGCCTCCTTCCAGGCCTTCGTCACCGGTATGCGCGTCCTGAAGGGCGACGACGCCACCCGCGAGTGGCTCGAGGAGCTCAAGGCGAACGGCGCCAAGACGTACGCCCACAACCTCGCCACCCTGGACGCCGTCGAGGCCGGCGAGGTCTCCCTCGGGCTGGTCAACCACTACTACTGGTACGAGCGGGTCGCCGAGAAGGGCGAGGACAAGGTCAACTCCAAGCTGCACTTCCTGCCCGGCGAGGACCCCGGCGCGCTCATCAACGTCGCGGGCGCGGGAATCCTCAAGGACAGCGGACAGAGCGAGACCGCCCAGAAGGCCGTGGACTACCTGCTGTCGAAGGAGGCACAGACCTACTTCGCGGACAGGACGAAGGAGTATCCGCTGGCCGCGGGCGTCACCAGCAGCGTGGAGGACCTGCCCGCGTTCGAGTCGCTCGAGTCCCCCGACATCGACCTCGGCAAGCTGGACTCCCTCCAGGAGACGCTGGCCATGCTCCAGGACGTCGGACTGGTCTGACCCCGCCGTGCCCACCTCGCCGTCCACGTCCAGACGGGCGCGTACGCCATCCGGTACGCCACGACGAGTGCGCACGGTCGGCCGCAGGCCACCCCTGGTCCTGCTCGTCCCCGCCTGCGTGGCCGCCCTCTTCGCCCTGCTGCCCCTCGGCTACCTCGCCGTCCGTGCCCTGGAACGCGGGCCGGCCTTCGCCTGGGACGTCGTCTCCGACGAACGCACCTTGGGCCTCCTCGGCCGCAGCCTCGGCCTGACCGTCGTGGTCGTGGCCGCCTGCCTCGTCCTGGGGATCTCGCTGGCCTGGCTGACCGTGCGCACCGCACTGCCCGGGGCCCGCGCCTGGTCGGTGCTGGCCACGCTGCCGCTGGCCGTGCCCAGTTACGTCGCCGCGTTCGCCTGGCTGTCGGCCGAGCCGGACCTCGCCGGATTCGGCGGCGCCGCCCTCGCCCTGACACTGGTCAGCTTCCCGTACGTCCATCTGCCGGTCGCCGCCGCCCTGCGGGGCATCGACCCGGCCCAGGAGGAGGTGGCGCGCTCCCTCGGACACGGACCGCTGCGGACGTTCCTCAGGGTCACGCTCCCGCAGCTGCGACCGGCGGCCGCGGGCGGAGCACTGCTCGTCGCGCTGTACGTCCTCTCCGACTTCGGCGCGGTCTCCCTGATGCGGTACGACACCTTCACCCGGGCCATCCACACCTCGTACCGCGCCTCCTTCGACCGGACCCCGGCCGCCGCCCTCAGCGTGGTGCTGGTCGTGATGACCGTCGTCCTGGTGGCCGCCGAGGCCCGCACGCGCGGACGCGCCGGGCACGCCAGGACCGGTACGGGCACCGCCCGCCCGGCTCTTCCGGTCGCCCTCGGCCGGTGGCGTCCGCTCGCCCTGCTGTGGTGCGGGGCGGTGGCTGCCGTGGCCGTAGCCTTCCCGCTGGGCACCCTCGGGTACTGGCTGGCCGTCGGCAGTTCGGCCGGCCGGGACCTCGGCGGCCTCGCGGAGACGGCCTGGGCGACGTTCTCCGTCGCGGCCGCGGGCGCCGGCCTCACCACGGTCCTCGCCCTGCCGGTCGGAGTGATCGCCGCCCGGCACCGGGGCCGCGGCGCCCGTCTGCTGGAGCAGGCGGCGTACGCGGGGCACGCGCTGCCCGGCATCACGGTCGCGCTCGCCCTGGTGTTCTTCGCCGTGCGCTACGCCTACCCGCTGTACCAGCGACTCCCGCTGCTCGTCTGCGCCTACGCCGTGCTGTTCCTGCCGGTGGCGGTGGCCGCCACCCGCGCGGCCGTGCTCCAGGCGCAGCCCGTCCTGGAGGACGTGGCCCGCTCACTAGGGCGACGGCCCTGGCAGGTGCTGCGCGAGGTCACCGTGCCGTTGGCCGCTCCCGGTGTGGCCGCCGGAGCCGCGCTCACCTTCGTGGTGTGCATGAAGGAACTCCCCGCGACCCTGCTGCTGCGCCCCACCGGCATGGACACACTCGCCACCCGGCTGTGGACCGAGACCGGCGCCGGCTCCTTCGCGGCAGCCGCCCCGTACGCCGCCGCGCTGATCCTGCTGGCCGCCGTCCCCTCGTATCTCCTAGGCAGGCACCGGACATGAACGAACTGCACGTCGAAGGGCTCACCAAGTCCTACGGAGCCGGGGAGCCGGTCCTGCGCGGACTCGAACTCACCGTCCCCGCAGGCACCTTGGCGGCGGTCCTCGGCCCTTCCGGCTGCGGCAAGACCACCATGCTGCGGATCGTCGCCGGGTTCCTGCGCGCCGACGCGGGCACCGTCCGGCTGGGGGACCGCGTCCTGAACGGGCCCGGTGTCCACGTCCCGCCGGAGCGCCGCCGCATCGGCATCGTGCCCCAGGAGGGCGCCCTCTTCCCGCACCTGAGCGTGGCCCGCAACGTCGCCTTCGGCCTGACCGGCGCCGGCCGCAGCGAACGGCGGCGTACCACGGACGAGATGCTCGAACTGGTCGGCCTCACCGGATACGGCGACCGCATGCCGCACGAGCTGTCCGGCGGCCAGCAACAGCGCGTCGCCCTGGCCCGCGCACTCGCCCCGCGACCCCGACTCGTGCTGCTCGACGAGCCGTTCAACGCCCTCGACAGCGCACTGCGGGCGGGAGTACGGGCGGACGTACGCTCCGCGCTGCGGGCGACCGGGGCCACGGCGGTCCTCGTCACCCACGACCAGCAGGAGGCCCTGTCCACCGCCGACCTCGTCGCCGTCGTACGGGACGGCCGGGTCGCCCAGTGCGCCACACCCCAGGACCTCTACCGGCACCCGGCGGATCCCTGGATCGCCGGCTTCGTCGGCGACGCCGTCCTGCTCCCCGGCACCGTCGACGCCGACCCCGGCGACACGGCCCGGACCGCCTTGGGCACGGTGCCCCTCGCCGCTCCGCCCGGCGGCCCGCGCGCCGGCACGGTCCTGCTCCGCCCGGAACAACTCCGCCTCACCGGCGAGGACTCCGTCGGCGCGGTCAGGGGAACGGTCACCGACGTCTCGTACTTCGGCCACGACGCCATGGTCACCGTGGCTGTCGACGGCCACGACACCCCCATCGGCATCCGCGTGGCGGGCCCGATCCGCGTCCGCCCCGGTGAGCAGACGGGCGTCCGCGTCGAGGGCGAGGCGGGCTTCCATTCGTAGGCGATCCGGCGAGTAAGGCACCCGCAGTTTGGCTCGACGCAACCCAGAAATGTATGATCACGGCGAATACTTCATGTGCGGGGATCGACCGCGCGGGTCGTCACGCAGGGCGTCACACGCCAGGAATCGCGTCACTGAACACAGCAGCCGGTAGGACGACCATGACTGAGTTGGACATCATCGCAAATCCGTCCGATCCCGCGGTGCAGCGGATCATCGACGTCACCAAGCCTTCTCGATCCAACATCAAGACAACGTTGATCGAGGACGTCGAGCCCCTCATGCACAGCATCGCGGCCGGGGTGGAGTTCATCGAGGTCTACGGCAGCGACAGCAGTCCTTTTCCGTCCGAGTTGCTGGATGTGTGCAGGCGGCAGAACATCCCGGTCCGCCTCATCGACTCCTCGATCGTCAACCAGTTGTTCAAGGGGGAGCGGAAGGCCAAGACGTTCGGCATCGCCCGCGTCCCTCGCCCGGCCAGGTTCAGCGACATCGCGAGCCGGAGCGGGGACGTCGTCGTTCTCGACGGGGTCAAGATCGTCGGAAACATCGGCGCGATCGTACGAACGTCGCTCGCGCTCGGAGCGTCGGGGATCATCCTGGTCGACAGCGATATCACCAGCATCGCGGACCGGCGTCTGCAAAGGGCCAGCCGAGGTTACGTCTTCTCCCTTCCCGTCGTCCTCTCCGGTCGCGAGGAGGCCATCGCCTTCATTCGGGACAGCGGTATGCAACTGATGACGCTCAAGGCGGACGGCGACATTTCCGTGAAGCAACTCGGGGACAACCCGGATCGGCTGGCCTTGCTGTTCGGCAGCGAAAAGGGTGGGCCTTCCGACCTGTTCGAGGAAGCGTCTTCCGCCTCGGTTTCCATCCCCATGATGAGCCAGACCGAGTCTCTCAACGTGTCCGTTTCCCTCGGAATCGCGCTGCACGAGAGGATCGACAGGAATCTCGCGGCCAGCCGGTAGGCGCCCCTCCGGCAGCGATCACCACGGACGGGACCGCTTACGCGGATTCACCGACAGCGTCCGTGTCGGACACCTCCTCGAAGGCGCGGCCGACGCCCTTGAACGACTCGATGACGCTGACGCCTTCCGCGATCGCCTCGACCGCGAAAACGCTCGTGGTCGTCGGTGGGTAGCCGATGAGTTCGATCGCCCGGCTCACCGACAACGGATTCCCCACCTTCGCACCGTCCCAGAGGTACACCGCACCCCAGTAGCCCTTCTCGGCGTCGGCGAACCAGGTCTTCATCCGCATCCCCTTGAGTGTGGAGAACGCGTCCACCGCGTAGTCACGAAGGTACTCGCGGAGGCTTTCGACCGTGGCGTCCGACTTCTCCAGGTTCCAAATGACGATCTGGATGTACACGCTGCTCACACCTCCCAGGACGGCAACGCCCAGCGCTTCAGCCGGTACGGCGCCCACCACACACCGCCACCGATCCGGACGACCAGGTGCTGCTTCTCGAACACCGCCATCGCCTGCGCCGGCACGGAATCCGCTCCGCGGTCGGCCAGCAAGGACTCGATCGCGGAAACCAAGGCACCGTCCGAGACCGTGAGCCGGCGCAAGCCGGCGTGGCGCCGGTCCCGGATCTGCACGAACCCCGGTCCCCGGCGGAGGAAGCACCGGCCGACGTGGTACCGGGCCCTCCAGACGGCCAGCATCTCGTCACCGCGCGGGCCCTCCAGGACCGACGGGGGGAAGAGGTGGCCGAACACCCACCACTCGGGACCGTCCGGCGCCAGACGCGCCCGCCAGTCCACCTCCACGCCATAGCTGGTGAGTTCGCGGATGAAGGAGAGCACGGGAATCATGTGTTCCGTCCCGGGCCGCCCACTGAGGTCCACCACGGGTTCGATCGACACGAACCGCACGCCGGACCGATAGACCTGGCGCGCCTCGTCCGCGACGTCTGCGCCGAGTACGCGGTCGCCGAGGTGCATGTTCGGCATGGCCCGCACTGCCGGGTCACCGTGGCGCCACAGGCTGAACCGGACGTCGAACCCGCTACCGGGCACGGTCGCGACACCGTTCATCGCTGACACTGTTCAAGCACCCCTCACACTGCCACGGGCGCCGGAGACGGGCGGTCGGACGCCGACAGTCCCTGGCCCACCTGAATCTGCATGAACCTCTGGTTGCGGTCCTTCGTGACGACGTGGATCATGCGGCCGTCGTCCGTGAAGATCAGGCCCAGTTCCATCCATCGGTCGATCACGGCGCCGACGTCCGTCTGCCCGAACCGCTTCGAGCATTCGCGCTCGAGGTACTGGAGCGTCCTCGGCTGGTCGAGCAGTTGGAAGAGCGCGAGCTCGACGTCGGTGGTGAGCTGGACGACGTCCCAGTCGAAACCCGGCCGGGTGTTGGTGAGCGTGATGCCCTCGTCGGTCTCGAAGTAGGACAACTGGCTGCGCCAGTGCTGGTTGCGCCACTCGTCCAGCCCGGCCCTCAGCTTCCACGCCATGTCGTTCCCGATGCCCTGGTGTGTCGCGTCGAAGATGTACGCGATGTCGAACAGTTCCTTCTCGGGAAGGTCGTAGGTGAGTCCGTACTGAGTGGCCGCCCACCGCTCCTGGAAGCCGAGCGAGGGGTTCTCGAAGTACGGGGCGAAGCGCTGGACCGCGAGCCGGTCGTCCCCGCCGGCCGGGCCCAGGTGGTGCAGCTTCGGGAACTGCTTGATGATCTTGGCGTAGTCCTCGTCCGTCTCCCCGGGGAAACCGTAGAGGTAGGCCCAGATGACGGTCAGCCCCAGTGACTCGGCGTCCCGCAGCATGCGCACGTTCAGACAGCCGGAGACGCCCTTGTCCATGAGCTTCAGCACCTTGCTGCTCAGGCTCTCGACCCCGGGCTGAATGCAGACCACGCCCCCCTTCGCGATGATCTCGAGTTGCTCGTAGCGCAGGTTGGCCTTGATCTCGTACATCAGCCGCAAGTCGAGTTCCGCCTCGGCGAGATGAGGCAGGAGCGAGTCCAGGTAGGCCATGTCCAGGATGTTGTCCACGATCATCACGTCGAGGATCCTGTGGCGCTTCACCAGCGACACGAGGTCGCCGATGAACTGGTCCGGCCGCTTGCTGCGGAACATCATGCTGGCGCCGTTCAGCCCGCAGAAGGTGCAGTGGTGCTTCTCGCCCCACCAGCAGCCGCGGGAACTCTCGAGGACCAGCCTGGGCTCCAGCCAGAACCGGGCGTGCGACTTCGCGAACTGCTCGAAGTACTCGTCGTAGTGGGGCAGGACCATCGCGGCCGGCGGCAGTGGCTTGGTGCTCACCGCGTTGAACACCGAGGTCCCGCTCTCGTCCCGCCAGCACAGACCCGGGACGCCCTCGAAGGCCGGCTCCTCGCGCAGGGAGCGCAGCAGACCCGGCCAGGCCAACTCGCCCTCACCGCGGACCACGTAGTCGATGAAGCCGAAGTTGCGGTGCAGCGCCTCGCCCATCGGCCCTTCGCAGTTGGCGCCGCCGAACACGGTCACCGTCCGGGGCGACAGCTCCTTGAGTCGCCGGGCGACGGCCAGGGATGCCGTGAGGGTCTGGAACGTGGTGGTGAAGCCGACGACATCGGGTTCCCCGGCGGCGATCCGCGCGGCGAGTTCGTCGGTGAACTCCTCGACGTGCTCGTGCAGCCACAGCGTGGTCTGTGTCCGGCTCTCCACGGTCGTCCCGTGGGCGAGGTCCTGCCCGGGGTCGGAGGTCGCCTGGGGGCCGAACTTCTCTAGGAACTCCGGTACCTTCCACTTCGGGTCGTGGTAGAGGGCCGAAGAGAAGACCCAGTCACCGGTCCCGATGTAGCAGCTTTCGAGGTCGTAGTACCTGTAGTCCTCGTAGTTGAAATCGGGGCGGCGCGAGGTGATCCAGTCCACGAAGTCGAGATTTCCGTACACCACGTCGACCTGGGCGTCGGGAAACTCCTTGAGCGTGAGACTCTTGAGCAGTCCGAGTGCCAGAGATGGAAACCCGATCGGACTCCACGGCACATTAGCGAGCACAATGTGCATGATTCTCCTCCGTTGAGGTCGATTTCGGCCGGACCATTGCGTAGCTGGAGGCGTGCGGAGCCAGATCCAGACGGATTCCGGTAGTAGAGCTATTGATTCGCGAGTTCCTTGGCGACGGCGTCAAGTCCCTCCGCCAGTTCCTCGGTTGACTTTCCTGCCAGTTCCTCGTTGGCGCGAGCGAGGAGGTAGCAGAAAAGGAACCGCTCAGCCAGGTTGAATCCCATTGTGTAGAGACAGCTGTACAGCAGGCTCGTCTGAATCCGGTACGCCAGGAAATCCGGGTTCCGGTGCAGGAGGTCCGACATCTCGTGCGACAGTTCCTTCGAGTGGAAGCTGCTGCGCGACAACGCGGCGTCGGGGGTTTGGTGCAAGTCGTCGAGTGTGGGCCCGTCGTGGGCGATGAGTCCGGCGCGGCATTCGTCGCGCAGGGTGCCGAAGTGCTGCCGGACGATGTCCACCCAGGCGCGGGCCGGCTGGTCGTCGGCGGCGGGCAACGGGTCTGACGCACAGTCGCCGATGAATTCACGGGCAGCCGAGCCGAATTTCTCGTAATAGGCGGCACAACGACGCTCGAAGGCATCGGGGTCCTTGGCCTGCGCGGTCTTGGCGCCTTCGTAGTGTGAGCGGTAGCTGAGCATCCGGAGGCTGAGCAGATCGCCGAAGTCGCGGGACGAGATCTGCCGCTGCTCGGACTCCAGCAGGGTGGCGCCCGAATTCGCGACCATCAGGCGCAGTGCCAGCAGGTAGGCCTTGGCCGTGTCGCCGCCGATCTCCGACACGCTGCGGGCGAGGACCGGCGCCACGGCGCGGTAGAGCCGCTTCGCCGCGGCGTCGAACCCGTCCCCGCCGATCCCGGAGTTCCACAGCGGGGAGGGGATCTCCTCGAACGGGACCTCCGCCATGGCCGGACGCAAGCCGTGGCGGTCCGCCGCACGCTGGACCCGGTCGCGCGCCTCGCCGGCGGTGGCCGTATCGGACCCGAGGCTGATCTGCAGACAGTCGCGTCCGGTGGTCTGGTCCCAGGTGCGCACGAAGTAGAAGTCACCCGGCCAGGCGGGCTGGGCCGGCCCGAACAGGTCGGTGACGAAACCGCGGACCATCTGCGGCAGCGTTCTGTCGCCCCCGTCGAGGGGGATCGTCACAAAGACATGCACAATTACGTACCTCCGGGTACGTCGCTGCCGCCGGGCGCGCATTCGGTGAATGGCGCCCGGCGACAGCAACTATCCTCGTCGTCTCATCAAGAAGACGACGATGATGTCGCGCAGGCGGTGCCGATGCAGGACGATGCCATGACCTGCGACAGCGTCTCGTCGCTGTGACTCAGATCGTCAATCAGATCCGAGATCTCCAGCGCGTTCAGGTCGAGCTCTTCGGCGATTTCCATGTGAGTTACCCCCTTTCGCGGAATGAGAGAGGAGGATGAGCCACCGCCGCCGGGCGCGCATTCTGTGAATGGCGCCCGACGACAGTCACATGTTGAGCTGTCCGGTCAGGACGACGAGGACGACGACGAGCTGGTCGTGCAGCCCGTGGTCGTGCACGAGGCCGCCATGACCTGCGACAGCGTTTCGTCGCTGTAGCTCGAGTCCTCAATCAGATCCGAGATCTCCAGCGCGTTCAGGTCGAGCTGCTCTGCAGCGTCCACTTGAAACACCTCCTTTTCTGTTTCGGAACCATTCCATCTTACCGCCGTATAGCGGTAGTTGTGGTGACAAGAGGCAAGAAATCCAAACAGTCACGATCGGATTCCTGCGCTCCGGTCAAGCCCTGTGAGGCACCCGCAGTTCGGTAAGGGAACTCCGGATGACATACGCCAGGAAAGCCTCCGCAGCCGGGAGAATCCCCAGGCGGTTGTTGGTCGTGTGTATGTAGTTGGCCAGGCAGCCGGCATACGGGGTTCTTTCGAGCGCGAGTTCCGCGAAGTCACTCCCCGTCGGTTTTTCCTGCACCGAGAGTGTGGAACTCAGCGCAGTGGCATAGATGTCGTGGAAGACGTCCGTGGCTCCGTCGCGCCAGACCGCGCTGCACAGGTTGGTCACCCTGCTCCGCGTCTTCTCGTACACGGCCGCCCATTTCTCCTCGTAACCGGGCGGCACCCACCTGAGCCAGTCCTCCTCGTAGGCGCTGAGGAAGTCCTGGCTCTGCTCCATGTCCAGCCCGGAGCCCTTGAGGGACATGGCCATGATGCGAATGGCCAGACCCGCCGGCGACGCCTTGAGTTCACGGTCCGACCGGTCGGCGAGGAGATCCAGCACCGCGGCCGAAGTGGAGCGGAAGAGCTCTTCGGCGATGCGGAGTCCCGTGGTCCCGCCGTACTTCGCGTACTCGGGCGAGTAGGGGGTGGGTTCGATGGTGCCCGGCGCCCTGACCTCCTCGGGCTTCGCCCCTTCGAGATCGGCCAGGCCCGGCTGGAGGGAGGACTGCTCCTCGTACTCGGAGGCCTGCTCGGCGTTGAGCGTGGGCATCGCCGCGGCCAGCATGCCGCGTACCGACTCGACGGTCTCGTCCGACGCCCGGTGGAGCCTGAGCCGGATGTGCGGACCGCCCTGCCAGTACCGCAAGTACCAGAAGCGCTCCCGCATCCCGGCGTCCCGCACGACTGGACGGATCACGTCCCGCAGGAAGGTGGGCTGGAGGGACATCGGCAGATAGATGTGGAGTGGCCGCCACTCGGCGTCAGGTTCAGTCCCTGTAGAGCTCAACGAAAAACTCCTCTGCCGCTGCCGGTCCTGAGCCGCCGTACTCATCGGTCTCCGGCATGCACTCTCGAATGGACACGTAGACGTCGTCCCGCGTCAGCGCGGTCTTCGCGAAGCTGCGCACCAGATACGGATTGCGGAAGTCGACGTACATGGGCTTGTGGACACTGGCCCTGTGCAGGTGGTTGAAGTCGGTCCAGTCCCGTGGGATCTCCTCGACCAGCCCGGACAGCAGGTTGTACTCGTCCAGGCGCTGGGTCAGCACGAACGCGTGCTGGGGCAGGCCCTGTTCGATGCGCCACTGGTCGAAGCGCAGCAGCGCCGGGTACGAGTCCTTGCTCAGCTCGGACAGTTCGGGGATCTCGCGCGCGGGCACCGTCCAGGTCCTGCGGCTGGCGACGACGTCGCCGACCATCAGCCGGGGGGACGAGCCCGGGTACCCGCGGTGACCCATCGCCCGCCCGATGTCGTCCATCGGCGCGTAGTTGTACCGGATGGTCGGGCTCAGGACCTCTATGAGGTTGTAGAGGACCGGCACCACGATGGGGAGCAGGAAGTTCATGGGGGTCAGGTGGACGCGCTCGTCGAGCTCGGGGTCCCAGAGGAGCAGCCCGCGGTGGGCGTGGTCGATCCGGATCATCAGCTTGTCGAGGCTGTAGGCCTTCATCTCAGGCGAGGTGGGCCAGGTGCCGGGGTAGTTCAGCACCCGGTCGGTGAGCGGCGGGTGCAGGTTGAAGTTGAGCCCGGCGACCATGTTGAGGTCCACCTGCCCGGGGAACGCCTTCCTGAGGTGTTCCCGGACGGCCGACCGGAGGGTCCAGCCCTCGGCGGCCGAGCCCTCGATGAACGAGCTGAAGCGCGAGAAGTAGACGCCGTATCCCGTCAGGACGCCGTTCACCACGACGTCGGGCGACGGGGCGCCGCCCGCGAGCTGGACCCGGAAGGTGATCGAGTCGGGGTCGACGCAGTCCTCCACGCCCGCGCAGGCGTCCTTGAGGGCCTCGGGGGTCATCCGGACGACGCCGTCCTCGGGTACGAGCTGCCCGCCGATGTCACGCAGGGCCTGGTCGCGCTGCGCGATGAAGGTCTCCGCCGCCGCGGAGTAACGCCCCCAGAACACCGCGTCCTGTTCGGCTTCCGAGAGCTGTACGAGCTTCTCGAAGAACGTCAGGAAGGGCACGGTCTCGCGGTCGCCGAAGGTGTCCGCCGCGAAGGCGTACACGCCCAGCCGCTTCGTGTGGCCGTAGTCGAGCATCGACGACAGCCGCCACAGGCTCTCCAGCGCGGGGACGCTCTTGGCCACGGACTCCCGGTTCCAGGTGGCGGGACGGTCGGGCGTCCAGAGGTCCTCGTACACCGGCGCCCTGGAGATCTCAGTGGGGGGCGCTTCCAGCCCGCAGACCTCGGCGATGCCGGTGAGGGCCTTGTCCGCGGCGCTCAGCAGCGGCCTGCGCTTCTCCGTGGGCGCGTCGGAAAGCGCCGTTTCCAGTTCCACGAGGGTGTCGAGGTGACCGCTCATCGCGGCTACGGGCGGGGTCGTCCCGGCGCGCAGGACCCCCGCCAGCTTCTCGGAGTATCCCGGGTCCTGTTCGTCGAAGCCGGGGCTGACGTACAGCAGCTCGAGCCGCAGCATCGCCCGCAGGGCCTTCCTGCTGACCTCCTCTTTGCCGGTCAGCTCGGTCAGTGCCCGGAGCACCTCGGGCACCGACGCCGTGCCCGAGGCCAGGACGGTCAGGATGCAGTTGACGACCTTGTCGCGCTTGAGCCTGACGACCGTCTCCGAGAGGCCTTCGCCGCCGGCATCGGGGACGAGCCCGATGAACTCGATCGTCTTGTCGTCCGCGTGCAGCGACGAGTTCAGCAGCACCTGGCACAGGTCGATGCCGCCGTCGACCCGTCGCAGTCCGGCGACCAGCCAGTTCACCAGCACCCGGTTCAGTGTCGACGTCGAGTACGTCCGGGGCTCGGACACGGCGTGCCCGGCCTCGGACAGATCCGTGGGGAAGGCTCCGACCTCGGTGAACCGGCCGAAGGGCGACGGCTTCAGCGCGGCGCGATAGGCGAAGTTCACCAGCGTGGACTCAAGGACGCGCAACCGGCTCGGCTTGACCGAACCCATCTCGCCCGAGGTGTACCGGCGCAGGCTCTCGTAGAGCTGGTCGCCCGAGAGCTGGATGCTCCTCGCCATCGAGTCGTGCTCGAAGAGCCGGGCGAAACCGGCGCGTGCCGACTGCATCCTCGCGTCGAACAGCGACTGCGCCTCGTCCTCGCAGCGCCGCATCCGCTGAACGAGGTCGAACCACTCCCTCAGCCCGGCGACCGTGTCCTTTTCCAGGTGCGGTTCCACGACCTCGATGCGCCGCGCCGCCGGTTCGGCACGCTGGTTGTAGACGTCACGGCGCAGCCGGACGAGATCGGCACGCACCGACTCGTCCACGTGCGGGACGAACCCGGCCAGGGAGTCGGACACCTCTTCCGCACGCCGCGCGCATTCCGCCCGGAGACGGCGGCTCTCCTCGATCCGCGCCCAGGTCTCGTCGAACCGGAGGTCCGCCAGTTCTGCCACCGGCAGCCGGCTACGCCGGAAGAGGACGTAGGGGCTGACCCTCGCGGTGGACTCAGCCGGCGGCTCCGCATGCTCATCCGATCGCACGAAAGGGCTCTCCTTCTCTTACCTGCGGGCTACGCAAAGGGGTGCGGCGGGACGTCCGCCGGGGTCTGGTCGTCGGGCAGCAGGGAGGCATGGGGGAGCCGTCCGCCGTGCAGGCGTGGCAGTCCCTCCATACGCCGTGTGCGGTGCCCGAAGGTCATCGGCAGGCATCCGGGGACGAAGCTGCGCGTGCACACCAGCCCGCGCCAGCGCAGCTCCGGCGTGGTGAGATCGGCCGCGTAGACGTGACTGCCGACGGCCTCGATCTGCGTGCGCACGTAGTCGAGGTCCCCCTTGAGGGTGCCGAAGACCGGGGCTGCCGCGGCCGCCGCGCTGAGACTGATCTCGGGCCGGTCCGGCGTCGTCAGGAACGCGAACCACTCCCGGTGGGCGGGCAGCGCACCGAGCAGGCTGTGGTCGTCCATGGTGACCAGCGAGTCGTAGTCCTCCGCGAGCCGCTGCCGGTGCTCCGGGTCGTCGTCGTACACGTACCTCATGGAGGCCACGCGCGCGGCCACCTCGAAGATGGCCGACTCGGCCGCCGCCCGCGGATACAGGCTGGCCGCGGTCGACACGAGCGTGCAGGGACCCGAGTCCGCGTCGCGCTGAGCGAGGGCCAGCACGACCGGGATCTCGATGTCCAAGGTCGCCCAGTACAGGCGGACCCGGAATCCGGTGACCACTTCGACGCGCTCCATCAAGTCCCTGATGTCGCTGTCGGCCGGTCCCAGGGTGAGTTCGGGGAGGAGCAGTTTGCGGTACCACGTGAGCAGGAAGGCGTCCCGTTCCACGATCTCGAAGAGCCCGTGCAGGGTCGCTTCCTCGTGACTCTGGCCCAGCGCGAAGCCGTTCGACGTGTCGTAGAAGAAGGGCTGACGTGTCTCCGGGCGGCGCACCCACGACAGCGCGACCTCCGGAAGGTACCGGGCGGGTCCTTCGCCGAGCGGCGTGACCGGGACCCATTCCACCGTTTCGGCCGCGTCCAGCGGCGACCAGGGGAAGTCCTCGCGCGCGTACTGGTCGGCGGAGTGGTAACCGAGGGTGCGGGGATCGATGGCCCGTGTCCCCAGCTCCGAGAGCGAGGCCTGAACGGTGCCGTCGACCGGCTGGTAGCAGAAGCCTGCGAGGCGCTCCAGGCCCTCCAGCACCGCGGTCGTCCGGCTCTTGGCGAAGCTCCGGGAGCGCCCGACCCCGGGCTCCAGCACGCCGTTGCCCAGCGGGAGTCCCACCTGCGCCGTGGGGAGGGGGCCGTCCAGATCGGCGAGCGGTTCCCTGAACAGCGAGTGCGGTCCCAGGTAGTCGGACGTGAGTGTCGGCGGCAGCGGGCGGCCGGCCCGGAGCGCACCGTCGGACTTCTCGAGCAGTTCGGGCGCGGAGCCGAAGGCGACCGTGGTCGTGGTCGTCGCCGACTGGCATGCCGGGCATCCCGTCCTCGGCGGTACGAGTCCTTGTCGCACCGCGCCGCCTGCTCGGTCAACCATGGCGAGCGTGCCGGCAGGCGAGTTCTCCCGCAGGAAGAGTGCCGCGGTCCGAGTGACGACCGTGCGCACCGCGGGACCGGCCTGCCGCCAGAGCGCGTCACTGCGCGCGCCTCCTGCGGAATCGCCGTCGGGCGCGTCCTCGAACGGTATGTCGGCAGAGTCCACGTGCCTGGTGAGAGACCACGCCAGGCACCGCGGGCATCCGCCGCCGCCCTCGTCCGCCGGACCGTAGGCCAGGACGTAGACGCTGCCGCACCAGAACAACACGGCTATGCTCCGCCCCGACCCGCCTCCGTCGGTGTGTACCCGTGTGGGGTCGGTCAGCGGGCCCAGGAGTACCTCCGCGGGCGCGGGTGCGCCGGCATCGGCCAACAGAGCGGAGACCAGGTCCGCGGCAGGTGGAACGTGCGTTTGCGTACTCATGCCATCTCCACCAGTCGGACCTGTTGCCGCGCGAAGGGCACCGTGTGCGCGGTCACCTCCGTACACCGCGGCCGTGCGATGTGCCGCCATACCTCAGTCCAGTCACGGAAGTGCGGGTTGAGCGGGACCAGGGCGCTGTCGTCGTTGACGAGCCGGAGCAACGCCGTCGACACCGCTTCCGCGTAACAGGCGCCCGCGCCCTGCGTGACTGTCTTTCCGGTGGCGCGCCCCAGGACCCGGTAGAGGCCGTTCGGCAGGCGGGTGCCGGACCACTGCAGCGCCTCGCAGCCATCGGTGCGCTCGACACCCCGCTGGATGTACCGGCTGAAGGCGGCACACTCGTCGTGCCCCAGGTCGTCGTCGGACACCGGCACCCACTCGGCGTCGTCCGCCGGCGTCAGCATCGACTGCCTCAGCAGGGCACGGTAGATCGCCTCGTCCAGGGTCCATCCGGCGCTGAGGTTCGGCCGCGATCCGTGCTGCGCGGCGAGGAGTTCGAGGCCGTTGAGCGCTGCCTGGTACAGGGCCTCCCGGGACGACAGCGTGGCGGCGGTGATCTCGTGCGCCCCGGCAGGTCCGACGAGGAGGGTGGCCCGTGCCTGCCCGAACGGGACCTGGGGCAGGTCGCCCCCGTCCAGGTACCGGAAGGGGCCGACGAATTCGTCCGTCCAGCCGGCCAGGACGTCGATGATGTGCTCGTGGTCGTCGTCCAGCCGACTGTCGTCGTCGGGACTGACGATGTTCCTGCGGACCAGGGCCTCTTCCGCGTCGCCGCGCTGGTCGCCGGGGGCGGGTGACACCACCGCCCGGTGGCAACGACAGCCCGCCGCCGACCACGCGGGATGCGGTTTCACCGTCGGCAGGCCCGAGTCGAGGGGCATGGCCACCGCGGCTGCCGTGTGCTCACCGAGCCCGGCAGTGCGCTGGTAGATCGCGTGGATCACGGCTGCCGCAGCGAAGTCGTCCGGTGCCGGTGACATGGTGTCGGCCGGAGCATCGGGCTGCGCCGTGCGACCGTATCGGCACAGACAGGCCCAGCAACCGGTCGACTTGTCGTCGGACCAGAGGATCCAGTGGCGCCGGCCCGCCTCGCCCACGATGCCGTGCGGTACGCCGCGGTCGAGGAGTGCGTCCTGCAGTCGCACGGTGCGTTCGTACGGCAGGCTGTCCGCGTCGATGACGACCAGGTCCGCGTGCTCCCACCGCGGTACCGGGTCCTCGTCCGAGACGGTGTGGTACTCGGTCCGCAGCCCGAACAGCGGCGAGCTGCCCAGCAGTTGGCGCAGGCGCCCGAGCCAGTCGGCGCCGCCGTACAGGTGGAGGGTGGTGGCGAGCACGCGGTCCAGCGCGCGCACCGGTTCATCCGTCAGCTGGGAGAAGAACGGAATCAGCCACTCCGCCGCGGGGCCCTTGACGGTGACCTGGTGGGCGATCGGCGCGCCGAGGACGGTCACACACCGATGGGCCACCAGCGCGTCGAGCACGCGCGACACCGCCGCCCGCGATCCGGCCGGGAACGCACCGACCAGGTCGTCACCGGTGCGACTGCCGTCCGACCGGTCCAGCAGCGTCGAGACCACGCCGAAGGCGCCCGCACCCTTGATCGTGAAGGACGCGGAGCCGACGCCGATCCATGCTCCTTGCTTCGTCCGCAGCGCGGACACGTCCGGGCGGGCGAGGACGACACCCGCCGCGTGCGACGCACCCTCGTAGGACATCAACTCACTCACTTTCGTCGCGCGGCATGTCGCGTCGCCGGCTGACCGTCGACGGGGTGGGGGATGGGCGCGGCCTGACGCCGCTGATCACGGCGCCGGGTGGGCATAGGTGGCGGCGAGCAGGGGGTGCCGGGTGACACCGTCGCTCTGGACCAGGTTCCGGACGGCCGAGCCGATGAACCCGCCGAACATGGTGCCGACGAGGCCGTGGGACTGGCATCTCAGGTGGAAGTCGTAGAGGGCCATGGAGGCACGCACCGCGCAGAGGCGGTAACCGTGCGATCCCGCCCACGAGTCCGCGCGGTCGATGTTGGCGTAGAGGCTGACGATCCCGCCCGCGTCGGCGAACTCGCGCTGGACGCCCAGGAGTTCTGGATCGCCCACGACCGAGGTCGGGGCGATGAACGACAACTCCCGCGCGGTGACCCGGTAGACCCCGGCGGGCTTCCCCTCGCTGCGCAGCGCGAAGACGAATGCCTCGAGTGGGCCGGCGTCGTCATCGAGCTCCCAGCCGTCGGAATCACGCCGCAACGCGTGCTGCAACAGGCTCAGGACCAGGTCCGTGCGCACTGGTGCGTCCGCGTAGTGCAAGGACGACCGGCGTGTCAGGAGGGTGGCGCTGAGATCGCGGGGGTGCCCGTGGGCCGCCTCCTGCTCATCGATGGCGACGGGCGTGGCATCCGCGAACGGCATCGGTGACCGGTGTGCCGCGAGACCGTCGCTCGTACGGGCACGAGCGGCGAAGCCGTCGAGCAGCGGTTGCATCATGGACGAGTCGGATCGCATTGATTCAGCCCACTTCCATGACTGCGGCGATGGGTTCTTCGGCCGGGGAGAGACCCAGGTACTCACTCAGCAGGTGGTCGTCCCAGTCCGTGACGAGTGAATGGTCCAGGTTCAGGTGTTCGGTGACCCTCCGGGCGGTGGACAGTCCGACGCCCGCGTCGCAGAGCGAGAGCCGGAGCCCGAACGTGCCGTATTTGGCGGCGATCTTCTTGAGGTTGGAGGTGACGACCAGCAGCAGCGGCCGGTCGCCCGGCAGCTCGTCGGTGGTGAGTTGCGCGAGGGAGTGGTCCTGGTCGCGGTACGCGTACCCGCCCACGGGCAGTACGGCCTCGTCACGGCTGACCACATAGGCCGTCGCCGAGCCGATGTTCCCGCCGGCCGCGGTCCATCGTTGTACCCACCCGTCGGTCCGCTCGCGGATGCCGAATGCCATCGCGAGCAGGAGGGCGACATCGGGCCGGCCAAGGTCCGCCCGGTCTCCGACCGGCGCCCCGGCCAACCTCGACACGTCCGCCTCGGGCAGCGCCACCCGCGGGCAGCTGGGCCAGTTCCGGAACTCGAACTGCAGCTTGATGTTCGAGGACTGGAAGTGGGCCAGATGCCCTTTGGGATCCAGAAACCTGCGCGGCGGCAACGCCACCGCCGCCTCGTATGTCGCGCTGGACGGCGGCACGGACGCCGTCGTGCCCTCGCTGAACGAGCACGTGGGACACCCGGGGCGGGTCGCGCTCGGGCGGTGTCGCGTCGACAGGGTGGTCAGGTCGATGATGCCTGCGTCGAGCGGCAGACAGGTCCGGATCGATCGCGAGACGAGCGCGAGCACGTGATGTGCGACGAGGCCGGCGATGAGGTCGTACGCGTGCTGCGGCGGATCGTCCGACAGGTCGTCCTCGCCCGACACGCCGCACTCCAGGCACGGGGTGAACGCGGGGTCCACGTACGGTCCCATGACCATCGAGGTGCTGTCGGCCCGGACGCGCAACAGGGACCGCTTCTCCAGCCAACATCGGCGCTGCAGTTCGATGAGCTCCGGCTGGGACTGCCGGGTCTCGAAGAAGACGACGAAGGCGTCGTCGGCGACCGGCAGCCGATCGATGACGTCGACCACCTCGCACACCCCGCTCAGGCAGCTCGTCGTGGCCTCCACCAGGGGGCGGTGTCCGGCCACATGGACGGTGGCGCGACCGAGCCTCGCCGCGGCGTCGGTCCAGGACCGGTTCACTCCGGTGGAGTTGCCGAGCCGTGACAACAGGCAGGCGAGCTCGGGCGGTGACGCCGGGTGTTCGCCGGCCGGGGTGCCCTCCTCCAAGGCCCCTGACGCCCACAACAGGGCCAAGGCCTTGTGGACGACGGCCTCGTCGAGTCCCACCGCGGCGGCGAGATCGGCATGCGTGGCGGTACCGTCACAAGCGGCAGCCAGCCGGCCGAGATGACCGCGCGCGAACTTCCCGGTGAAGACCTGCCGTTTGTCCGCGCCATCGAGCATCACGGCGTCGCCGGACTGGCGCAGCCGAACGCCCCTGCGGAGAGCGGGGCGGACGGGGACAGCGATCTGCTTGTCCCGACGCGCGACCCGTCCGAGGGTATCCGCCCTCAGCTCAACACCCATCGGTTGCACTCCTCCCCCAAAGCGAAAACCTCACGTGAGACCAGCCACCGCGCCGATGCCGGTCCGCCGGTCGCCCCATCGGGCACCGCAACGTGGACAGCGATCCACCGCCACCGTCGACGCGGTCGACAGCGTCCCCGCGACGAGGTCGAACGTCCGTACCGTGCCGCCGAGCCCCACCGGTCCCGTGCGCAACTCGGCCATGGCCAGTGTCAGCAGACCGTGCGCGATCGCGAGGTGCATCCGGCCGAAGCCCTCTGGCAGGCCCCGGGTCGCCTCGCCCACGGGATCGGTCTGCGCGGGGTCCCGGTGCTGCTCGACGCGCCGCAGGTAGCAGTCGTAGCAGGCCGTGGCTCCGGGGATCACGGCCGGACCGCACACGATCCTGGTCGGGAGCAGTTCGACCGCCACCGTCGGGACGCCCCGCTCGAATCCGAGTCGGTCGAGCGCGTCACGCAGCTTCTCGTCCTGCCCGGAGTACACCGCCGCGATCACCGCGGCGTGTGACAGCCGGTCGTCGTCGGGAAGTTCACTGCCGGTCACCCGGCTCGATGCCGTCGCCTGGTACGCGTCAGCGTACTGCTCCCCGAACGCGTCTCTCACCAGGTACAGGCATTCCTCTGATTGCTCGGACAGCACGTGCCTTGTCCCCTATCTACGCAGCAGGCTGCGGTTCCGGATTCAGCGACTCCTCGCCGTGGCTCTCATGGCCCATAGCCGTCGGCGCGGTGTAGAGCCTTTCCGTGCCGAGGTATCGCTCGCTGTGAATGAACGACAGGGGCATGGCCTCGGGGACCAGCACCTTGACGGCGTGCATGCCGGCCTGTCGTGCCTCGTCCGTGGTGACGTCGACCACGAGCACCTCGGCCCCCCGCGCGGCCACTTGGGAAACCGCGGTCGCCAGCGGGTCGGCGCTGGCGGACAGGTCGGGCAGCTCTTCGAGACGCCGTACGTCGCGCTCGCCTTCCAGCAGGTGCCGGAAGGCGTCACGCCGTTCGGCCGAGGCGTTGTACGCCGCCGAGCCGACCACACTGACGGTCCCGTCGTCGGGCCGTCCCACCGGCCGGTTGTCCACCGCGCCGCGCAACGCCACCCGCACGGCGGCGAGTTCACGGTAGATCTTGGCGACGGCCCGCCGCGGGTCGACGTCGCAGGTGGCGCAGACGATCTGTGCCAACCGGTCTTCGTGGGGCGAGAGTTGCACGGCATAGACCACGGGGATGCCGAAGTCCGTCGTCGCGTCGAAGAGCCGGACGTCGAGGTGACGAGCGGTCCCGGTCGCGTGGTAGGCGCGTTCGAGCGGTTCCAGGAGCTCCGGATCGACCGACAGTCGCGGCAACCGCAGGCGCTGTAGCCACGCGATCGAGAGCGCGTCCCGCTCCACGACCTCGAGCAGCCCGCCGAGCACCGCGCTGCGGAGATCGGAGTGGACGGCCGCTCCCGTGGTGATGCCCCTGGTGAAACGTTCCGACGGTGACTGCGGTGCCATGTGCAGGTACACCGCGATGGCCGGGACGAGGACGGAGCACCGCCGGGTGAGCGACCAGCCCCGGACCCATCTGATCGGAACGGCCGGGTCGTACGGGACCAGACCGCAGTCGTCGCGAGCGAACTCGCTCGCGGAGCACTGGGGCCAGCGCGTGGGCGAGACGAACTCCTCCGTGAGCTCGTCCTCGGCGGCGACCAGGATGTCCTCGTCGTGCCAGGCGCAGACCGAGTACCGTTCGAGCGCCTCGGCGATCGAGATCAGCCTGGCCCGCTCGCCGGCCAGTGCGCTGCCGACACCATCGACATTGCCCAGGTCCCCGTCGTTGCTCCAGCCCCGCATGCTGTGCAGGACCTTCGACGGATCGCCGATGCCGGCGACGCGGATGGCGAAGTCCGGATCGCCGTCGGCCACCGGCAGAGCCGCGGTGCGGGATACGAGGCCGTACGGCGAGACCAAGGACGCTATTTGCTGTAACGCAGGCGTACTGACGTCCACAGTTCTCCCCCGTTGAGAAACCTAGACAGACGGCGGTTGGTCGATCGCCGTGGGTTGATCGTTACCGACGGGACTCAGGCCTGTCAAGCAATAGCCTGCCGGTCACATTAGTTGCGGGTTGAAATTCTTGCTGGTCAGAACGCCCTTTCTGCGTGTAGGCAGCATGCGTGCCACTGGACGAAGTTCGCGAGCTCGGGTGTGATGGTGGCAAAGCACTGGCCGTCCAGGGCGATGTACGGCACGATGTCTGGTCGGCGGAACGGGGAGAAGCGTCGGGACCTGCGGCGATGGGTGCGGACCTGCGTGCTTGAAGCAAGAGTCCGTGGGGTAGGTCCAGGTGTTGGCGCGGACGAAGTGGCTCAAGAGCACAGCCCGGAAACGGGTTTCGATGGTCCCCGGCCTGCCCGTAACAGAGGCGAGAAGGCGGTCGAAAGGGGCACTCGCGGCGGATTCGTCGCGGATCTGAATTTGCGAACCTAGCCGATGGCGACACTTTTCTGGCACAGTCGCTGGAACCCCGAACCGAATCCGATGAGCGCGCTGCCCTAATGCCGCGAACGGTGCGGGGAGTTCCCCGCGGCGGACAGGTCAAGCCCGATCGGGCACGGGGCGGATTGACAACGGGAGAACGACGTGACCGACGTGACCAAAGAGAACGAACGGCTCCTCGCACTGTGGCAGGAATACGCTCCCCGCTACGACCGTGACGCCGGGCGTCTCGAGAAGATGCTGCTCGACGACGGGCGTGCCTGGGTGGCCGGCCAGGCAAAGGGGGAAGTCCTCGAAGTCGCCATCGGCACCGGCCTGAACCTGGAGTTCTATCCGGCCGAGGTGTCCCTGACCGGATTCGACCTGAGCCCGGCCATGCTGGACCAGGCCCGGGACCGTGCCGCCGCACTGGGCCGGGAGATCGAGCTGCGGGAAGGACAGGCCCACGCGATGCCGTTCGCGGACGACTCGTTCGACACGGTCGTCTGCACGCTCGGGCTGTGCAGCGTGCCCGACGAACGGCCCGTGATCGCCGAGATGTACCGGGTGCTGCGACCTGGGGGGCGGCTGCTGCTGCTCGACCACGTGGGCAGTCACCACCGGTTGGTCTTCTGGTGGCAGCGCATGCTCGAGAAGAACATGCTGCGACAGTGCGGCGACTACCAGACCCGCCGGCCTCTCCCGCTGGTCCAGCAGGCCGGATTCGTCATCGAGCACCAGGAGCGGCGCAAGCTGGGCGTCGTCGAGCGGGTCACCGCGCGCAAGCCGGCCGCGTAGCAATTCCTTGGCGCACCTCGTCGGGAAATCCTTGTGAACCCAGGGCGAATTGCGCCCGGGACGAAGCCCTCTGCCAGAGCCCTGCGTCTGGCTCGCAGGAAGTCACCGCGATGGACGCCGCAGGCGGGTCTGTACCTACGATCTAGCAAAGGATGACGAAACATGACATCCATGGCCGACGCCTGGGGAATTCACGAGGCGCAGTTCTGGCTACGCGGCCAGGCGCCGGAAGCCCCGGTGCGCTACGACGCTCAGGCGGGGATCTGGTGCGTCTACGGCTATAAGGAGGTCCAGCACGTCCTGGCCAACCCCGCGACATTCTCCTCGAATACACAGCGCGTCATACCCAAGGACATGCTGGAGGGCCAGGAGGAGTTCAGCGAGGGAAACCTCATTCAGATGGACGGGCTGGAGCACAAAAAGCTCCGCGGTCTGATCAGCCATGCGTTCACCCCGAAGATGGTGGCCGATCTGGAACCACGCATCGCCGAGCTGACCCACGAATTGCTCGACGCGGTGCCCGACGGTAACCGGATGGAACTGGTCAACGACCTGGCCTATCCGCTTCCGGTCATCGTCATCGCCGAACTTCTGGGAGTGCCCAGCTCGGACCGGTACAGGTTCCGGGAATGGGGGGACGCCCTGATGGAGAGCACCCAGGAGTTCTCGTTCGCCGACCGGAGCGAAGAACAGCGGCAGCGGCTTCAGGACGCGATGCTGAAGGTCCGGAAACTCTCCGACTACCTGCGCGAACACGTCGAGGACCGCAAGAGGAATCCCCGCGAAGACCTGATCACCAAGCTGGTTCAGGCCGAAGTGGACGGTGAACACCTCACCGACAACGAAGTGGTGAACTTCTCCAACGTCCTGCTGATCGCCGGGCACATCACCACCACGATGCTGCTGGGCAACTCGATCCTGAGCCTGGACACCCATCCTGAGTGGTTCGCCAGGGTTCGTGAGGACCGGAGCATGATCCCCGCGGCGATCGAGGAAGCGCTGCGGTTCTACAGCCCGTTCGCGGGGACGGCGCGGGCCACCACGACCGAGGTCGAACTCGGCGGCGAGCGCATCCCCGCCGACTCCTTGGTGGTGACCTTTCTCGGCGTGGCGAACCGGGATCCGAAGGTGTTCACCGATCCGCACACCTTCGACCCGACGCGGGACCCGAACCCGCACATGGCGTTCGGCCGTGGCGCACACTTCTGCATCGGCGCGCCGCTGGCGAGGCTGGAGGGCAGGGTGGCGCTGAACATCCTGCTGGACCGCTTCCCGAACCTGCGGAGCGATCCGGACAGCCCGCCTGTGTTCCTTCCCAGCCTGAGCATGACCGGGGTCAAGAAACTGCCGCTGGTGTTCTGAGCACGACGTCCCGCAGGCCGTCACCGGGGAAACGCCGAGTGGTTCGTCCACAAGGGATCGATCACTCGGCGTCCACCGGCCGGCCTTCGCCCAAGTCCTCGACCGCGGGTATGGCCCTCGACGGCCACCCGTCCAACACTCTGGGAACGCAGTCCCTCGCCCTGACGCTCGCGGCGTACGAGCTGCTGGTGCGCAGGACGAGGGTGACGCGTTCCCTGTTCGGGATGCGGGGCTGAGGAAGGACCGGGACGGCCGCCGTGCGAGTCAGGCCGCTGTCCCGACCGGCGAGCCCGCACGGGCCGGCTGCCGTACGACGTGGCGGCGGCGGGTCGGCAGGCCGAGAGTCGGGTTGGTGACGCCCCAGGCCGCGCCCTTGCAGACCAGTTCCTTGTAGACGGCGGCGAACCGGCCCGTCAGGGCCGCCCGGACGGCGCGGTCGTCGGCGGTGACGTACTGGATCAGGCCTTCCCTGCGGCCCAGCGAGATGCACTGGTTGAAGTAGCGCAGCGGCGCGTTCGGGAGCTTCCCGCCGGTCAGGCGGGCCGCGATGGCGTCGGCGGCCTGCCATGCCATGGGGGTGCCGGAGGCGCACGACATCCGCAGCGGCTTGTCACCGGGGCCCATGGCCAGGGCCGCGTCGCCGATGGCGTACACGTCCGGGTGCGAGACCGAGCGCATGGTCCCGTCGACCACGATCTGGCCGGTGTCGGTGACGTCCAGGGTGGTGGCCTTCGCGATCGGGTGGACGGCGAAGCCGGTGGTCCACAGGGTGACCGCGGCGGGGATCGTCCCGCCGTCGGCGGCGGTGACGCGGTCGCCCTCGACGCGGGTGACGGCGGCATGCTCGTGGACGGTGATGCCGAGCTTGCCGAAGACCTTCCGCAGGTGCCGGCGGCCCTTGGGCGAGAGCCAGTCGCCGAGCTCGCCGCGGGCGGCCAGGGCGACGTCGAGGTCCGGGCGGGCCTCGGCGATCTCGGTGGCGGCCTCCAGGCCGGTGAGTCCGCCGCCGACCACGACCACGGACTCTCCGGCGTCCAGGCGGGCCAGGCGCTCGCGCAGCCGCAGTGCGCCGGGGCGGCCGGCGATCTGGTGGGCGTGCTCGGCGGCGCCGGGGACTCCCTGGTCGTTCCAGCCGCTGCCGAGGGCGTACACGAGGGTGTCGTACTCCAGCTCCTCGGTCTCCGGATCCCCGGGGCCGTCCGCGTCGACGACGGCGACGGTCCTGCGGTCGACGTCGACGCCGGTGACCTTCGCGAGCTTCAGTTCCACGCCGGTGCCCGCGAACATCTCGCTGAGGGGCAGGGACCTGAGGTCCTGGCCGGCCGCGAGCTGGTGCATCCGGACGCGCTCGACGAAGTCGGGCTCGGCGTTGACGAGGGTGATGGCGACGTCTTCGCGGTACAGCCGCCTGGCGAGGCGGCCGGCGGCGATGGCTCCGGTGTATCCGGCTCCGAGGACGACGATGCGGTGCTGCATTTCCGGGCTCCTGTCTTGAGCGGAACTCGCCCCTTGAACCGGGCAGCCCGCCGTTTCCTGACAGGAACGCGGTGTGAAGCACCTCACATCGTGGTCGGCCGGTCAGAAAATCCTGAGCAGGGGATCGCCGTGCTCGGTGGCCGCCCACAGCCTGGTCGCGCGTTCGAGCTTGTCGGGATTGACCTGGTTGCGGAACCCGGCGATGCCCTCGGCCGTGACCTCCAGGCACATGACGCCGATGACCCGGCCGTCGAGGACCACGACGAGGGCCGGGTCGCCGTTGGCGGTCGTGGCGTAGACGTCGGGTGAGCCACCGACCAGGTCACGCTTGGCCTTGCCGGGTTTGAACAGGCCCCGCATGAACTTCGCGACCGCGAGGGCACCCTCGAACGCCTTGGCACGGGCCGGGACCTTCCCGCCGCCGTCGCCGACCGAGATCGCGTCCTGGGTGAGCAGCCGCACGAGCGGCTCGGTCCGGCCACTGGTGGCGGCCGCGAGGAACTCGTCGACGATCCGCCGGGCGGCCGCCTCGTCGACCTCGGTGCGGGCCTTGCCGTCCGCGACGTGCTTCTTGGCCCGGTGGAGGATCTGCTGGCTGGCGGCCTCGGTGATGTCGAGGATCTCGGCGATCTCCCGGTGCGGGTAGTCGAACGCCTCCCGCAGGACGTACACCGCCCGCTCGTTCGGGGAGAGGCGCTCCAGCAGGGCGAGGACCGCGAACGAGACCGATTCGCGCTGTTCGGCGGTGTCGGCCGGGCCCAGCATGGGGTCCCCGGCGAGCACCGGCTCGGGAAGCCACTGGCCCACGTAGGTCTCCCGCCGCGCTCGGGCCGAGGAGAGCTGGTTGAGGCACAGGTTGGTGAGTACCTTCGTCAGCCAGGCCTCGGGCACCTCGATGTGGTCGACGTCGGCGGCCTGCCAGCGCAGGAAGGTCTCCTGCACGGCGTCCTCGGCCTCGCTCGCGGAACCGAGGAGACGGTAGGCGATGGCCTCCAGGCGGGGCCTGGCCGCCTCGAACCGGTCCACGTCGTTCATGGTCATGGCCATGGCCGGGATCCTAGCCGTCGCGAGCGCCGGGCGCCGGAGTGCGGCGCAGCGGCGTCGTCAGCCGTGCAGTTCGCGATAGGCGGCGACCGCCCCCGGATGCAGGGGCACGGCGCCCGTGGAGATCAGGCTGCGGGCGTCGAGGAACTGGGTGCCGAGGGCCGGGGCGGGGACGAGGCGGCCGGCCCGGCGGACCAGGACGTGGGTGAGGGCTGCGGCGACGGGGGAGGGGAGGTCGGGGCGGCAGAGCAGGAGGTTGGCGACGCCGATGGTGGCAACTTCGGGGTTCCGCCCGTACGCCCCGGCCGGCACCGTCACCGCCTCCAGGCCCGATCCCGCCGGGCCGAGGGCGGCGCGCAGCCGGGGCAGCAGGCCGGACAGGGGCAGCAGGCGGATACCGGGGCGGGTGTCGAGCCCGGACAGCACCGGCAGCGGGACGCCCCCCGCCACCAGCAGGGCGTCGATCGCGCCGGACCGCATCGCGCGGGCCGCCTGCGGCATCAGCAGATGCCGGACCTGTACGTCGGTGCCAGGGGTCAGGCCCGCGACCCGCAGCAGACGGTCGCCGAGCACGGCACCGCCGGAGGCGGGCGCGCCCAGCGAGACGGTGCGGCCCGCCAGGTCGGCCACGGTGCGGATGGGCGCCCCGGAGCGCACGGCCAGCTGGACGTAGTTCTCGTAGACCCTGCCGATCGCGCGCAGCGGGACGCGGCGGTCGAACGGCGCGGTGCCGCCGTACGCCGCCCACGCGATGTCCGACAGGGCCGGCGCCACCTCGGCCCGGCGAGCCTGGAGCAGCCGCACGTTGGCCACGCTGCCCTCGCTGTTGACCACCTGGCAGGACAGCCGGGGGTAGGCGGCCGTGACCTGGGCGGCGAGCAGTCGGCCGAAGGCCGCGTAGAACCCGTCGGGCTCGCCGGTCGCGATCCGCAGGTCTCCCTCCGGGCCGCTGCCCGGGCGCCGCGCGTCCGCCGTCGCGGAGCTTGCGAGCAGGCCGGCGCCCGCCGCGCCGAGAGCGGCGCGCAGGACGGTGCGGCGGGGCGTGGGGCGGGCGGGGCCGGTCATGTCGTGTGCCCCTTCGGGAGTACGACCCGGACACGCAGCCCGTGCGGTTCGGCCGCCGTGAACCGGACGTGTCCGGCGTGACCGGCCACCAGCCGCTCGGCGATCGCCAGGCCCAGGCCGCTGCCGCGTACCTCGCGGTGGCGTTCCGAGCGCCAGAAGCGGGTGCCCGCCCGGGGGAGTTCGCCGGTGTCCAGGCCCGGTCCGTCGTCCTGTACCTCGAACACCGCGTCCGCGCCCTCGGTGAAGCAGCGTGCCACGACGCGGGCGCCGCTCCCCGCGTACTTGATCGCGTTGTCGAAGAGGATGCCGGCGACTTGGGCCAGCTCTCCCTCCGAGCAGGCCATGAGGACGGCCGGGCCGGGGACGAACTCCAGGCGGACCGAGGCCTGTTCGGCCACCGGCTGCCACAGCCGGGCCTGGGCCGCGGCGACCTCCGTCCCGTCGCAGCATGATTCCCGCGCGTCCGTGACGGCCAGCTCACCGGCGCGGTGCTCGGCGTTCGCCAGGGTGAGCAGGTCGTCGAGGAGGTGCTCCATGCGTTCGAGTTCGGCCGTCACCCCGCTGTAGGTGCGGGTGGCGGAGGTGCGCAGGTGGGGCTGGAGCGAGTCGATGCGCAGCCGCAGGGCGGCCAGGGGGTTGCGGAGCTGGTGCGAGGTGTCGGCGACCAGCCGGCGCTGCTGTTCCAGCGCGGTGGTGACCGCGTCGGCCATGCGGTTGAAGCCGGTGGCAAGCTGCCGCAGCTCCGGCGGTCCGCCGGCCCGCGCGTGCTCGGGCGGCAGACCGGCGGCCAGCGTGCCGACCGCGCGGTCGAGACGGTGCAGCGGCCGTACGACCCACTGCGTGGCCCGGCGGGCGAGCAGCACACAGGCCACGGCGAACAGGCCGGCGCCGACCAGGACGAGCGCCCAGCGCAGGGCGATGTCGTCCGCGGCGGCCCGCACCGAGACCCGCAGCACCACGGCGCCGGACACCCTGGTCCCGGTGCCCACGGGGCGGGCGAGCAGCCGGTCGGCCCGGGACCAGGGCCGCAGCGTCCCTCCGGGCGGGACGGGCTGGTTGCGCAGCGCCGCGTCGACGAGCCGGGCGACGGCCGGGTCGGCGGCGCGCAGGCCACCCGTCTGCACCACCGGGGCGCGGCGGGCGTCGACGACCACGACCGCCTCGCCGTACAGCTCGGTGTAGCGGCGCACGTCGGCGGTGAGGGCGCCGGTGTCGTCGCTCTCGGCGGCCTGCTCGGCCAGCCCGGCGAAACGGTCCAGGTCGGCGGTGCGTGCCGCGACGAGCTGCTGGGTGCGCTGTGCGGCGGTGACGGCCAGCAGCGGGACGGCGAAGCCGGCCACGGCCAGGACCGCGAAGGCCAGGACCACGGTGAGGACGCGGGTGCGCATGAACAGGGCCTGCCGTGAGAACCGGCTCAGTCGCCGAAGCGGTAGCCGAAGCCGCGGATGGTGGTCAGCACCTCGGGGCGGCCGAGCTTGGCCCGCACCTGGGTGAGGTGCACGTCGAGCGAGCGGGACACGGCGAGGAAGGCGTCGCCCCACACCTCGTCCATCAGCTGCTGGCGGCTGACCGCCGTGCCGGCCCGGGCCGCCAGCGCGGCGAGTACCTCGAACTCCTTCGTGGTCAGCCGCACCTCCGCGCCCCCGACCAGGACCCGGCGGGCGTCCAGATCGACCTCGACGTCCCCGGCACGCACCGTGCGCTGCGCCGGCGCCGAGAGCGCCGCGGCCCGCCGGGTGACCGCGTCGATCCGGGCCAGCAACTCGGCCAGCCGGACCGGCTTGACCAGGTAGTCGTCGGCGCCCAGCCGCAGGCCACGCACCACCGACCGTTCGTCGCCCCGCGCGGTGAGCACCACCACCGGCAGGGGGCTGACCGCGCGCAGCTTGCGCAGCACCTCAAGACCGTCCAGGTCGGGCAGGCCGAGATCGAGCAGCAGCAGGTCCGCCTGACGGTGGCGGGCGAGCACCTCCTCGCCGCGCCGCACCCGGGCCGGCAGGTGGCCGTTGTCGTACAGGGCCTCGGTCAACGCGCCCGCCACACCGTCGTCGTCCTCGGCCAGCAGCACCCGCACGGTCGCCTCCTTCCCGCCTCGTCAGCCGCGAGACCCGGAAACGCCCTCGTCCAGGGGCGACGCCTCGGAGGTCTCGCGCATCCGAATGTAGACGAGCAGCGAGATCAGGACACAGGCGGTGACGTAGTAGAAGTACCAGTTCTCGTGTCCGGCGTTCTTGAACCAGAGGGCGACGTACTCGGCGGTCCCGCCGAACACGGCCACGGTCAGCGCGTACGGAAGGCCGACGCCGAGCGCCCGGATGGAGGTCGGGAACAGCTCGGCCTTCACCACCGCGCTGATCGAGGTGTACAGGGAGCTGACGGCCAGCGGCACGACCATGAGCAGGAACGCGTACACGGGGTCGCTGGTGTGCGACAGCAGGGTGAGCGAGGGCACCACCACCACGGTGCCCAGCACCCCGAACGCGATCAGCAGGGGACGCCGTCCCACCCGGTCGGAGAGCAGGCCCATGACCGGCTGGAGCACGACGAACACCAGCAGCGCGAAGAAGTTGATCCAGGCCGCCGTCGGCTTGGCGATGCCGCTGGTGTTGACCATGAACTTCTGCAGGTAGGTCGTGTACGTGTAGAAGAACAGCGTGCCGCCCATGGTCAGCCCGACGACGACCAGGCACTGCCGCGGGTAGGACAGCAGCAGTCGCAGGCTGCCGCGGGCCGGGCCGCTCTGCTCCTCCTCGCCTTCCGACGCGGCGCGCTCGAAGCTCTCGGACTCGTCCATGCCGCGCCGCAGCCACAGCACGACCACCGCTCCGGCGGCACCGACGACGAACGCGATCCGCCAGCCCCAGGACTCCATCTGCGCGGGGCTGAGCACCTGCTGAAGGACGATCTGGAGGCCGAGCGCCGTGAGCTGGCCGGCGATGAGGGTGACGTACTGGAAGCTGGAGTAGTAACCGCGGCGGCCGGGCGAGGCCACCTCGGACATGTAGGTGGCGGAGGTCGAGTACTCACCTCCCACCGAGAGCCCCTGCAACAGCCGCGCGGCGACCAGCAGTATGGGCGCGGCGACCCCGATCGAGCCGTACGACGGGGTCAGCGCGACGATCAGCGAACCGGCCGCCATGAGCGTCACCGACAGCGTCAGCGCCGCGCGGCGGCCACGGCGGTCGGCGTAACGGCCCAGGATCCAGCCGCCGATCGGCCGCATCAGGAAGCCGACGGCGAACACCGCGGCGGTGTTGAGCAGTTGGGCGGTCTGGTCGCCGGAGGGGAAGAAGACGGAGGCGAAGTAGACGCTGAAGGCGGTGTACGCGTACCAGTCGTACCACTCGATCAGGTTGCCGATCGATCCGCGCACGATGTTGCTGACGACCCTGCGTTCGTCGCGGCGCGGTTTCCGCGCGCGCTCGGCGGTGGTCTGTGTGGCCATCGGAACTCCCTTGTCTGCGGCTCGGGAGCACACAGAGTCGACGGCGCGAACAGGGTCGCTCAATGCCGGGAGCCAAGTCCTTACAGTCCCTTAGGGCTTCCCCGGCCCCGAGACCGGGACGCCGGGGCGGTCGCCATGCCCATCAGCCATTCGAGCGGCCCCCGCTGGAAGAAGCGGGACCAGATGGTGGCGAGGACGGTGACGGACGCGATGAAGCCGATCAGGACGTACAGGGGCGGGACGGTCGCTTCCTCGGTGCCCAGGAGCCAGATGGCGACGATGTGGTAGACGTACGCCGTCAGCGACATCGAGCCGACCGCGATGACGGGCCAGGACAGGCGGCGCAGCCGGGGGAAGGAGTCCATGGCGGACCGAGTCGGTCCAGCGGAACATCAACGCCTACGACCCGCTGCACCGGCTCAGTGACGTGGGAGTGCTCGATCTGCTGTTCACCGGCTTCTACCCGACGATCACGTGGATGTCGTTCGTGATCGCCGGTATGGCGCTGGCCCGCCTCGACCTGTCCCAGGCCGCCGTCCAGTGGCGCCTGGCCGCGCTCGGCGCCGCTCTCACCGCGGCCGCGTACGGCATGTCCTTGCTGCTGGCCGGCAAGGACGCGCTGGACAGCTTGGCGGAAGGCGGCCCGTCGTCCGGTAGCTCCGGGTCGATGCCCGGTAGCTCCGGATCGATGCCTCCCGACGGCGGAGCGTTCGAGCCCCAGGCATCGATGCTCCTGACAGCCGGGCCGCACAGCGGCACCACGTTCGACATCATCGGCAGCGTGGGAGTCGCGATCCTCGTGATCGTGGCCGCGACGGCGGCGATGGACCGCCTGCCGCGACTGCGCCGCCTGGCCAAACCGGTCATCGCCGTGGGCACCATGTCCCTGACCGCCTACGTCGGCCACTTCGTCGCACAGTCCGCGCTGTCCATGCCCAGCGGGACCAGCAGCCAGCAGTCCTGGGGACCGCTGCTCATGTTCGTCCTCGGGGCGACCGTGTTCGCCGCGACCTGGTCCCGCTCCTTCCGCCGCGGACCCCTGGAGTACCTGCTCAACGCCGCCACCAAGCCGGCGAAGCACATCCGATGAGGCCCCTTGCAGACCTCCACCCGGGCTCAGGCGTCGATGATGACCGGGATGATGAGGGGCCTGCGGCGGTGGGTGCGGAACGCCCAGTTCGCCACGGCGCGGGCGAGGAGCTGTTCGAGTTGGCGGGCGTCCCCGACGCCTTCCTCGGCCGCGGTGGCCAGGGTCTTCTCGATGACGGGGATGACCGGCTCGAAGGTGGCGTCGTCGTGGACGAAGCCGCGGGCCAGGAAGTCGGGGGCCTCGGCGAGGGCGCCGGTGTCCGCGTCGACGATCGCCACCACCGTGACCACGCCTTCGGCGGCGAGGGTGAGGCGGTCCTTGAGGGACGCTTCCGTGGCGCCGCCGACTTCCATGCCGTCCACGTAGACGTTGCCCGCGGGGACCTTGCCCGTGATGGACGCGCGCCCGTCGACGAGGTCGACGACGACGCCGTCCTCGGCGATGACGACCCGGTCGGGGTCGACGCCGGTACGGATGGCGAGGTCGCCGTTGGCCCGCAGATGGCGCCATTCGCCGTGCACGGGCATGACGTTGCGGGGCTTGACGATGTTGTAGCAGTAGACGAGTTCGCCGGCGCTGGCGTGCCCGGAGACGTGCACCTTGGCGTTGCCCTTGTGGACCACGTGGGCGCCCCACCGGGTCAGTCCGTTGATCACTCGGTAGATGGCGTTCTCGTTGCCGGGGATCAGGGAGCTGGCGAGCAGGACGGTGTCGCCCTTGCCGATGCGGATCATGTGGTCGCGGTTGGCCATTCGTGACAGCGCGGCCATCGGTTCCCCCTGGGAGCCGGTGCACACCAGAGTGATCTTGTGGTCCGGGAGCTTCTCCAGCTCCTTCGTGCTCACGACCAGACCGGACGGGACCTTCAGATAGCCCAGGTCACGGGCGATGCCCATGTTGCGGACCATCGACCGGCCGACGAAGGCGACCTTGCGGCCGTGCTCGTGGGCGGCGTCCAGGACCTGCTGGATGCGGTGCACATGGCTGGCGAAGCTCGAGACGATGACCCGGCGCGGCGCGGTGCGCATCACCTGCTCGATCGCCGGGTTCAGCTCGCGCTCGGAGGTGGTGAAACCGGGGACCTCGGCGTTCGTGGAGTCGGTGAGGAACAGGTCCACACCCTCCTCGGCGAGGCGGGCGAAGGCGCGCAGATCGGTGATGCGGTCGTCGAGGGGGAACTGGTCCATCTTGAAGTCGCCGGTGTGCAGCACCATCCCGGCGCCGGTGCGGATCGCCACCGCGAGACTGTCCGGAATGGAGTGGTTGACAGCCACGAACTCGCAGTCGAAGGGGCCGAAGCCGCGACGGTCGCCCTCCCGCACCCGCACCGTGCGCGGCCGGATGCCGTGTTCCTTGAGCTTGGCCTCGATGAAGGCGAGGGTGAGCTTGGAGCCGACGAGGGGGATGTCCCTCCGCTCCCGCAGCAGATAGGGCACGCCGCCGATGTGGTCCTCGTGGCCGTGGGTGAGCACCACGGCCACGATGTCGTCCAGCCGGTCCCGGATCGAGGTGAAGTCCGGCAGGATCACATCCACGCCGGGCTGTGTCTCCTCGGGGAACAGCACGCCGCAGTCGACGATGAGCAGCTTGCCGGCGTACTCGAAGACGGTCATGTTGCGGCCGATCTCACCCAGGCCGCCCAGGGCGACGACCCGCAGACCTCCGGCGGGTAGGGGTGGGGCGGCTTTGAGTTCGGGGTGCGGATGGCTCATACCTCGACGTTACCCGGAGAGCGGGACGTGATGATCCACTGCCTGCATGATCTCTTTTTCCCCTGCCCCGCATCCCCGCCGACGCCGACCGGTAGCGCCGGGACGTCCCGGAGCCGACGGTGCCGGAAGCCGGGAGAACCCCCGTCATCACAGGTCACAGGCACGTCTTCGGCGCCGACGCCTCAGCCGCGGTCACCGACCCGTGGACACGGCTTCAAATCTTGAGCACAAATTCCACACACCCCTCTCTTCAGAAAGGCCCCGATGGTCTAGATTGACCGTGCTTCCCAAGCTGGGGCACGAGGCGACAAATGATGATCTACAGGTCCGGTGCTGCGGACGGTCAGCGGTTGCGTCTCCGGTGCCAGACGTGGAGGTGATCAGTCCTTGGAGCCCGGGAGGGGGCTTCGGGTGCGGGGAGCATCCGAGGTTTCGACGGGCTCCCACACGCACCTCGAGAGTCTGGCAGGACATGCGAGTCCGCTGCCGCCGGCGCGGGTCGTTCAAGCAGCGCTGAAGCAGCCGGAATGTCATACGCGGGGCAGGGGTCTTCCGCGGGGGGAGAACAGCGCGGCGCGGGGGCCGGGGGTCCCCCGAGGGGAGGAAGCGTGCGGGGGGCGGGGGTCTCCCGGGGGGAGGAACAGTGTTGGGCGACATCGTCGAATCACTGGGAACCGGGGGGGTTCTGTGCGGCAGGGGGGATTAGCCGGCCCTTTATCGTCGGCGCGCGGGAGTCTGGCGAATGGGGCGATCAGCAGGCCCGCGATCGACTGGGAGCAGCGGTACCGCCGTACCGTGATCACCAGCGACACGGTGGCCACCGCCTTGGTGGTGGCGGCGATCGGCAACTTCTTCGGGGCCCGGGACGCGGCCGACTGGCACGAGAAGTGGGGAATCCTCGCATTCGGCACCGAGCTGCTGGTGCTGGGAGCGCTCGCGGTGAGCAGGTCGTGGTCTCCGGCCGTGCTCGGCCAAGGGGCCGAGGAATTCCGTCGGCTCGGACGCTCACTGTTCGCGGCGACCGTCGTACTGGCGCTCGGCGGGATCGCCCTCACCTCGCGCAACATCAAGCTCTGGATCTTCGTCGCGGTCCCCGCGATCGCGGTCGTCACCATGACCGCGCGGTATCTGCTCCGCCTCTGGCTGCACAAACAGCGTAAGGAGGGACGGTGCCTGAGACCGGTGCTCGCTGCCGGGAGCCCGGACACCTTGCGCGACCTGATCACCCGAACCCGCAAGTTCCCGCACCTCGGCTGGCGGGTGGAGGCGGTGTGCACGACGGACGGTCGCGGGCTCGACGGTGACCAACTCGACGGAGTGCCGGTCGTCGGACAACTGACGGACGTCGCCAAGCACGTCCGCCACGACGGCTACCGCGTCGTCGCGGTCACACCGGACCCGTACTGGTCACCGGACCGGCTGCAACGGCTGGCCTGGAACCTCGAAGGCAGCGACACCGAGATGGTCGTGGCCCCCGTGCTGATGGAGGTGGCCGGGCCGCGGCTGCACGTCGACGCGGTGCTCGGGATCCCGCTGCTGCGGGTCAGCATGCCGGCCTTCACCGGGGGGCGCCGGGTGATCAAGGGGGTGGTCGACCGGGTGGGCGCGGCGATCCTGCTGGTGCTGTTCGCGCCGCTGATGGTGCTCGTCGGGCTGCTCGTGATCGCGGACAGCCGGGGCGGGGTGTTCTACCGCCAGCGCCGGGTCGGCAAGGACGGCCGCGAGTTCACCATTCTCAAGTTCCGCACCATGGTCGCCGGGGCTCACGGGGCACGTGCCGAGCTGGCCGACCGCAACGAGGGCGCGGGGCTGCTGTTCAAGCTCCGCCGGGATCCGCGGGTGACCCGGGTGGGAGCGGTGCTGCGCCGGTACTCGATCGACGAGCTCCCGCAGCTCTTCAACGTGCTCACCGGCTCGATGTCGCTCGTCGGCCCGCGGCCTCCGCTACCGGAGGAGTCCGCCGCGTACGACCCGGACATCCGGCGGCGGCTGCTGGTCAAGCCCGGGCTCACCGGCCTGTGGCAGATCAGCGGACGCAGTGACCTGCCGTGGGAGGAGGCGGTCCGCCTCGACCTGCGGTACGTGGAGGACTGGTCGCTCGCCCTGGACACAGTGATCTTGTGGAAGACGCTGCGTGCGGTGATCCATGGGCACGGGGCCTACTGATGCGCGCAGGCCGTCGTCCGGCCGGTGCGCGGACCGCGGGCCACAAGGGCCTGCTCGGGGGGATCGCAGGCCACGAGGGCCTGCCTGGGGGGAGGGACGGGTCATGAGAGTCAGCGTTTTCGGGCTCGGCTACGTGGGCTGCGTTTCGGCCGCGTGCCTGGCCAGCATGGGGCACGAGGTCATCGGGGTGGACGTGAACCAGGCGAAGGTCGACCTGGTCAACGACGGCAAGGCCCCGGTGGTCGAGGAGCGGATCGGCGAACTCATCGCCGACGTCGTGAGCACCGGAGCGTTACGCGCCACCGGCGACGTCGGTGAGGCGATCATGGGCAGCGAGGTGTCGCTGGTCTGCGTGGGCACGCCGTCGGAGCCCAACGGGAGCCTGTGCACCACGTACTTGGAGCGGGTCACCGAGCAGATCGGCGCGGCGCTGGCCGAGCGGGGTGGGCGGCAGACCGTCGTGTTCCGCAGCACCATGCTCCCGGGCACCTGCCTGAACCTGCTGGTACCGATCCTCGAGAAGTACGTCGGCGGCACGGCCGGGGTGGACCTGGGGGTCGCGGTCAACCCGGAGTTCCTGCGCGAGGGCACGAGCGTGCGGGACTTCTTCGACCCGCCCAAGACCGTCATCGGCGAGCTCGACACGGCAAGCGGCGACGCGGTGATGGCCCTGTACGACGGCTTGCCCGGCGAGGTGTTCCGGGTGCCGGTCCCGACAGCCGAGGCGATCAAGTACGCGGACAACGCGTTCCACGGTCTCAAGATCGGCTTCGCGAACGAGCTGGGCGCGGTGTGCCAGGCGCTCGGGGTGGACTCGCACCAGGTGATGGACGTGTTCCTGGCCGACCGCAAGCTGAACGTCAGCCCCGCCTACCTGCGGCCCGGCTTCGCCTTCGGCGGCTCCTGCCTGCCCAAGGACCTGCGCAGCCTGGTCCACGCGGCGCAGCGGGCCGATGTCTCGGTGCCGATCCTCGCCCACGTGCTGCCCTCCAACTCCGCGCATCTCCAGCGCGCGGTGGAGCTGGTCGAGCGCACCGGCAAGCGCCGGGTGGGCCTGTTCGGGCTGTCCTTCAAACCCGGCACCGACGACCTCCGCGAGAGCCCGCTCGTCGAGCTGGCGGAGCGGCTCTTCGGCAAGGGTTACGACCTGCGGATCCACGACGCCAACGTGAGCCTCTCCCGGCTGATCGGCGCGAACCGCGAGTACATCGAGACCCGGCTGCCGCACCTCGCGCAGCTGCTCGCGGATTCCGTCGACGAGGTGCTCGAACACGCCGAGGTGTGCCTGGTCGGGACCAGGGATCCCGCCGTGCTGGCGGCGCTGCCCCATGGCGGCCGCCCGGTGATCGTCGACCTCATCCACCTTCCCGACGCCGAGGCGCGCCGGGCCGAACCGGGGTACGTGGGCCTTGCTTGGTGACACATCGTCAGACGGCATGACCGGCGGCGACCGGCCTGCCCGGCGCGCGCTGATCCTGGTGGAGAACCTGTCGGTGCCCTTCGACCGGCGGGTGTGGCAGGAGTGCACGACGCTGCGCGACGCGGGCTGGACGGTGCACGTCATCTGTCCCCAGGGGAGCAAGCGGGACACCGAGCCGGAGGCGGAGATCGACGGGGTGCGGATCCACCGCTACCCGTTGCGCGCGGCGACCGGAGGACCGGCCGGCTACCTGCGGGAGTACGGATCGGCGCTGTGGCACACGGCCCGGCTGGCCCGCAAGGTCGGTCCGGTCGACGTGGTCCACGCCTGCAACCCGCCCGACCTGCTGTTCCTGCCCGCACTGTGGCTGAAGAGACGCGGCGCGCGGTTCGTCTTCGACCAGCACGACCTGGTACCCGAGCTGTACCTCTCCCGGTTCGACCGCGGCGAGGACCTGCTCTACCGCGCCGTGTGCGCGCTGGAACGGCGGACCTACCGGGCCGCGGACATCGTGCTCGCCACGAACGAGAGCTACCGCGACGTCGCGATCCGCCGCGGTGGCCGGCGACCGGAGGTCGTCTTCGTGGTGCGCAGCGCACCCCAGATCGACCGGTTCCAACCGGTGCCACCCGAAACGGAGTTGAAGCGCGGCAAGCCTCATCTGCTGTGCTACCTCGGCGTCATGGGCCCCCAGGACGGCGTCGACTACGCCTTGCGGGCGCTCGCGAAACTGCGCGACGAGCTCGGGCGGACCGACTGGCACGCGGTGTTCGTCGGCTCCGGTGACGCCTTCGACGCGATGGTGGACCTGTCCCGGCGGCTCGGGCTCTCGGAGCAGGTGCAGTTCACCGGGCGTATTCCGGACGCCGACCTGGTGCGCTACCTGTCCACCGCGGACGTGTGCCTTTCCCCCGACCCGCGCAATCCGCTCAACGACGTGTCGACCATGAACAAGGTCCTGGAGTACATGGCGATGGGCCGGCCGATCGTCTCCTTCGACCTCCGGGAGGCGCGCGTCTCCGCCGGTGACGCCGCCGTCTACGCGGCCGCCAACGACGAGGCCGCATTCGCCAAGCTCATCGCGCTGCTCCTGGACGATCCGGAGAAGCGCGCCCGGATGGGCAAGATCGGCCAGGAGCGGATCAGCGGGCCGCTCTCCTGGCGGAACTCGCAAGCGTCGCTGCTCGCCGCCTACGCCGCCGCCTGCCGTGACCACACCCCGGTGTCGGCGGGCGACCCGGTCCGCACAGGGAAGAGGCCGCGTCGTTGAGCGAGGACACCATACGCCTGGCCACCATCGGGCGGATTCTCCGCCGGCGCCGGCGGCTTCTCGCCGTCCTCGCCGTGGTGGGCGCGCTCTTCGGCTACGGCACCTCGCTGGTGGTTCCGCCGCGGTACACGACGTCGGCGTCCGTACTGCTGCCGGGGCAGTGGGAAGAACGCGAACTGCTGACCCAGGTGGACGTGGCGACCAGTTCGACAGTGGTCGACCGGGCGGCCGCCACGCTCGGCTGGACGGGCGTCAGCGGCGCCGAGCTGCGGGATCGAGTGACCGCCGAGGCCACCGACGGGAACATCATCAAGATCTCGGGTACCGCCGACACCCCGGAACAAGCGCAGCGGCTCTCCGACCAAGTGGCCCGGCAGTTCGTCGAGTTCGCCGCGCGGATCGCGGGCGGCGGCACCGATTCCGAAGCGGCCACGGAGCCCGAGGCGCTGCGGAAGAAGGTCGAGGAGACCAACCGCCGCATCACCGACCTGGCCAACGCGGCCGGGCCGGGGCAGACCGTGGAGAGCGTGCAGGGCCGCACCACGCTCGAGAAGCTGCGCACCTCGCTGGAACAGGCCATGACCAAGCTGGACGAGGCCGACCCGGCGACCAGCAAGGCCGGCATGGTCGTCATGGGGCCGGCGGCCCGGCCGACCGGCGAGGCACCGCCGACGAGGACGCAGCTCATCGTCGCCGGGGCGCTGCTGTTCTTCCTGCTCGCGGTCATCGGCCATCTCGCCGCCGCACGGATGAATCGCCGGCTGCGCACCGAGCCGGAGATCGCCGCGGCACTGGGCTCGGCGCTGCTGGGCACGGTCGACGTGCCCGAGGAACGGAGCGGCACGCACCGGCCGGAAGACCGCGTCCCACGGGCCCGGGTCCGCCGCCTCCTCGGTCTCGACACCCCGTGGGACCTGCCGACGCCGCCGAGCTCCGGCGACGAGGCCGGCAGACGGATCCGCTACCGGCGGGTGTGCGCTCGCCTCAGGGACCGGACACCGGCCCCCGGGCGGCTGCTGGTCGTCGTACCGGACGGCGACGAGATCGCCCGCCGGGCCGCCGGACAGCTCGTCGCCGAGGCCCATGGCGATCCGCTGCTGCGGGTGGTGGAGGTCTCGGTGGACCGGCCGGCCGTGCCCGACCGCGACACCGAGTCCGGTGCCCTGATCGTCCTCACCGCGGGCAGCCGGACCGCGGAGGAACTCGCCGGCATCGCCGAGGCGTGTGCGGACGGCAGGCACGAGGTCGTCGGCGTAGTCGTCGCCGGCACGGTCCGGGTCCGCCCGACGCGGTCCGCCGGCCGGCCTCCGGATGACGCCACTCCCGCGCTCGCGGTTCGCGGCCACGCCAACGGAGGCTCAGTGTGACGACGAGCACGACGTCGGAGTCGTCGGCAGCCGCCCCGCTCTTCGACCTCCAGGCGCTGGTGGTCTCGGTGCGCAGGCGCCGCCGCCTCTGGTGCGCCATGGCGCTGCTGGGACTGCTGGCCGGCGCGACGGTGGCCGTCCTGATGCCGCCGCCGCCGACCGCGGTGACCAAGGTGCTGGTCGCGCATCGGGAGGACCAGCCGAACGACACCGGAACGCTGATCCGCACCGACGTCGAGCTGCTGGGGACCACGCGGATCGCCGGCAAGGCCCTGGAGGCCCTCGACTCCCGGGAAGACCCTGAGGACTTCATGCGGGACTACCGAGGTACCGGCTTGACCAACAACCTGCTGCGGATCGATGTGACTGGTGACAGCGACGCGCAAGCGGTGGCCCGGGCCAAGGCGCTGGCCGATGCGTTCGTCGCGGACCACGTGCGGCGGATGCGGGAAACCGCGAAGGCCGAGTCCGAGGCCCTGCTCGACCAGCGTGACCGCATGCGGGAGGAGCTCGCCCAGGTCAACGAGGCGATCGGAGACCGATCGGCGGAGAGCGACCCGAAAGCGTCGGCGAGCATGGAGTCGCTCTTCGCCCGCCGGGCCGAACTCAACTCACGGATCGCCGATTTCGACCAGCGCGCCGCGGAGGCACGCACCGGTACACCCGGGGTCATCTCCGGCACGCAGATCGTGGACGCCCCGCGCGCGGTGCGGCATTCCCTGCCCAGGGCCGCCGCCACCAACGCCGCGATCGGGTTCGTCCTCGGGCTCGTCCTCGGGCTCGCGCTGGCCGCGGTCGGCACGGTGGTGGCGGACCGCCCCGTGCTGCGCCGGGACATCGCGGCGAACCTGGGCGCCTCGGTCATGGCGGAGCTGCCCCGCCGGCCGGGCAGGCTGTGGCAGCGCCGACGGACCCGAGCGGCACGCGAACGGCTCACCCGGACCCTGGCCCGCACCGTGCGCGGCCACGCGGAACCGCTGTCACTGCTGGAACTGGGCTGTGCCCGCAGCGCGAGCGCGCTGGCCCTGGACCTCGCCAGGGCGATGGCGGCGGAGGGGCCGGTGGCCGTCATCGACGGTCTGCCAGGACCGCAGCTCGCGCACCGCCGCCCGAAGCCGGGAGACCCCACCGTGGTCAGCGGCGAGCCTGGCGAGGGTGTGTCTCCTCAGGAGCGCCGGATCGGCGTCGGATCGGTGGCGCCCGGCACGGCCTGGACCGACCTCCAGTACCTCGGCACCCGGACCGTGCTCGTCGTGCGTGCCGGGCACGGCAGCGCCGCATGGCTGCACACCGTGGCGCGACAACTGGCGGACCAGCGCATCGAGGTGATCGGGGTGGTGCTGATCGACCCCGATCCGCGTGACCGGACCGACGGCACGCTGTGGGACGGGCCGCACACCGCGCCGCGCGGCCGGACCGAACGGCCGGCCGGGCAGAACGGTGGGGGTACCTCCCACGCCGTTCAGGCAGTGGGGGAGGGCCCGGCGCGGACGGAGCGGCAGCCGCTGTGGGCCGCACGGGTCCCGGACGACGACCAGGAGGCGCGGTAGGACATGTGTGGCATCGCAGGCACTTACCGATGGCCGGACGGGAAGGCCGTGACCGACCGGCTCACCGACACCCTCGCCCACCGCGGTCCGGACGGGGCGGGCCGCTACGGCCACCCCGTCGGTGACGGCGAAGTGCAGCTCGGGCACCGCCGGCTGGCCATCATCGACCTGTCCGAGACCGGCGCCCAGCCGATGGTCTCCGACGGCCTCGCCCTGACGTACAACGGCGAGCTGTACAACGCGCCCGAGTTGCGTGCCGAGCTGGCAGCCGCCGGGGTGCGCTTCCGCGGCACCTCCGACACCGAGGTGCTGCTGGAGGCCTGGCGGCGCTGGGGCACGGACTGTCTGCCCCGGCTGCGCGGCATGTTCGCGTTCGGGATCTTCGACGAGCGCACCGGTGAACTGGTGCTCGCACGCGACCAGTTGGGCATCAAGCCGCTGTTCCTGCTCCGGCGCGGCGGGGGCCTGGCATTCGCCTCCGAGCTCAAGGCGCTCGCCGCCGCGACCGGCGGGAAGCTGGAGGTCGACCACGCGGCGCTGGTGGCCTCGCTGCTGTACTACTGGGTGCCGGACTCGCGCTGCGCGTTCCGCGAGGCGGAGAAGCTGCCGCCGGGGAGCTGGCTGAGGTGCCGGCCCGACGGCCGGGTGGAGCGCGGCCGGTTCTGGAACCTGAAGGACGTCGCCGCCGAGGGCCGGGAGCGGGCCCGGGCGGGCGAGCGGCCGGACCTGGCCGCCATCGTCGAGGAGTCGACCCGGCGCCACCTGCTCTCCGACGTACCCGTGGCGACGTTCCTCTCCGGCGGCCTCGACTCCAGCTACCTGACCGCCCTCGCGGCCCGCCACCGCCCCGGGATCTCCGCCTACACCATCGGATTCCGCGCCGAGGACGCCAAGTTCGAGGCGATGCCGGACGACCTGCGCTACGCCCGGCAGGTGGCCCGGCGGTTCGGCGTCGACCTGCACGAGATCGAGATCGCCCCGAACGTCCTCGACCTGCTGCCGCGGATGACGTACCACCTGGACGAGCCGATCGGCGACCCCGCCGCGATCAACACGTACCTGATCTGCTCGGCCGCCCGGGAGGCCGGGATCAAGGTGATGCTCTCGGGGATGGGCGCCGACGAGCTGTTCGCCGGGTACCGCAAGCACCTGGCCAACCTGCTCGCGCTGCGCTACCAGCGCGTTCCGCGGCCCGTGCGTCGCGGCCTGTCCGGGGCCGTGGACCGGCTGCCGGTCGCCACGTCCCGCCGGGGCTACCGGTCGGTGCGCTTCGCGAAACGGTTCCTCTCCTTCGCCGACCTGCCGGAGGAGACCGCGTTCCGGCGCAGCTACACCATGTACGACCGGGGCGAGCTGCTCGCCCTGGTCGATCCGGACCTCGCCCAGGCGGTCGAGGACGTACTGACCGAGCACGCGGACACCTACCAGGACAACGACCTCGACGACTTCGTCAACCGCATGTGCCTGACCGACGCCCGGATGTTCCTGCCGGGCCTGAACCTCACGTACACGGACCGGTCGAGCATGGCCGCGTCGACCGAGGTGCGGGTGCCGTACGTGGACGTCGAGGTGGTCAAGGCGGCGTTCGCCGTGCCCGGCGATCGCAAGATCGTCGGACGGCAGGGGAAGGCCGTCCTCAAGGAGGCGGCCGCCTCGGTCCTGCCCCGGGAGATCGTGTACCGGCCCAAGGGCCTGTTCAGCGCCCCGCTGCGCGCCTGGATGAGCCGGGATCTGGCACCGCTGGTACGCGAGGTGGTGCACGACGGCGAGCTCGTGCGTTCCGGGTTGCTGCGCCGCGACGCGCTGGCGCGGATGGTCGCCGAGGACGCCGCCGGGCAGCGGGACTTCTCCAAGCATCTCTGGCACGTACTGACCCTCGAGTACTGGTATCGCGACGCGACCTCCGGGTCCGGTCAGAGCTCTCGGTTATCGGCTTAGGAATCAGGAGTTCGGGTGAAACAGGTTGTGCAGAACTACAAGAGCGGCGAGCTGGCGGTGCTCGACGTACCGGTGCCGGGGTGCAAGCCGGGCGGTGTGCTGGTCCGCAGCGCCTTCTCGCTGATCTCCACCGGAACCGAGCTCATGAAGGTGTCCGAGGCCGGCATGTCGATGCTGGGCAAGGCCCGTTCCCGTCCGGACCAGGTGGCCAAGGTCATGCAGAGCGTGGCCACCAACGGGGTGCCCGCCACCTACCGCAAGGTGATGGGCAAGCTGGACTCCTACACGCCGCTGGGCTACTCGCTGTGCGGGGTGGTCGAGCAGGTCGGCGCCGGCATCGACGACGTGAAGGTCGGCGACCTCGTGGCCTGCGCCGGCAATGAGCACGCGTTGCACGCCGAGCTGAACTGGGTGCCGAAGAACCTCTACGCCCCGGTGCCGGACGGCCTCGCGCCGCGGCACGCGGCCTTCGGCACCGTCGGGTCGATCGCGTTGCAGGGAGTCCGCCAAGGCGAACCGCAGCTCGGTGAAGTGGCGCTGGTCATCGGCCTCGGGCTGATCGGGCAGCTGGTGGTGCAGCTGCTCGCCGCCTCGGGAGTCCGCGTCGTCGGCGCCGACCCCGACCCGGCGCGCTGCGAGCTCGCCGAGCGTCTGGGCGCCGCGGCCGCCGGCGATCCGGCGTCCGCGGCCGTGGAGTCCGCCGTCGCCGAACTCACCGGCGGGCACGGCGTGGACCAGGTGTACCTGGCCGCCGGCGGCGGCAGCAACCAGCCCGTCGAGCTGGCCGCCGAGCTGAGCCGGGACCGCGGCCGGGTCGTCGACATCGGTAAGTGCCGCCTGGACCTGCCGTGGAACGCGTACTACGAGAAGGAACTCGACGTCCGCTTCTCCCGGTCGTACGGCCCCGGGCGCTACGACCCGGAGTACGAGCTGGAGGGGCGGGACTACCCGATCGGCTACGTGCGCTGGACCGAGCGCCGCAACCTGGCGTGCTTCCTCGATCTCCTCGCCCGCGGCAGCGTCGACGTGGAGCCCTTGATCTCCCGCGTCGCCGAGTTCGACGACGCCGTCGAGACGTACCAGCGCCTGAAGGACGGCGAACTGAAAGCCGTGGCCGTGCTGTTCCGGTACTCCCGACGGGCGGGGGAAGCGGAGCTCCCTGCGCAGGCCCCTGCGGTCGACGTGCCCGTGGTGGACGTGAAGCCGGCTCCGGTCCGGGCCGCAAGGACGCCGGTGCGCCTCGCGTTCGTCGGCGCGGGAAACTACGCGACGTCGATGCTGCTGCCGCACCTGGCACAGCGCGACGGCGTCGAGCTGTCCACGGTCGTCACCACGACGGCGCTGTCCGCGGCCAACGCGCAGCGCAAATTCGGCTTCACCGAGGCGACCACCGACCTCGACGCCGTGCTCGGCGACAAGTCCATCGACGCGGTCTTCGTCGTCACCCGGCACAGCTCGCACGCCGAACTGACCCGGCGGGCACTCCTCGCCGGCAAGACCGTGTTCGTGGAGAAGCCCCTGGCCCTCACCGAGGACGAACTGGCCGGCGTGCTCGCGGCGGTGGAGGAGTCCGGCAACGACCGGTTGCAGGTCGGCTTCAACCGCCGGTTCTCGCCACTGCTGCGGGAGGCCCGGCAGCGCTTCGGCACCCGGACCGGCCCGGCGAACCTCCGCTACCTGGTCAACGCGGGCCGGCTCCAGCACGGCAGCTGGTACCTCCAGCAGGGCACCGAGGGCTCCCGGTTCGCCGGCGAGGGCGGACACTTCATCGACACGGCGAGCTGGCTGCTCGACGCCGACCCGGAATCGGTGTACGCGGTCGCCACGTCCGGCAACGAGGACCTCCAGCTCGTCCTGCGCTACCCGGACGGCTCCACCGCCACCATCAGCTACGTCACCACCGGCCCGGCCGGATTCCCCAAGGAGACGCTGGACCTGGTCGCGGACGGCCGTGCGCTGCGGCTCGACGACTTCGTCCGTGCCGCTGTTTACGATGGCCGCCGGAAGCGGTGGGTCAGTTCGCGGCTGCCCAAGGCCCGGGACAAGGGCCAGTCCGCCGAACTGGCCGCGTTCGTCAAGGCCGTGCGGACCGGCGGGCCGATGCCGGTGCCGCTCCAGTCGCTGGTCGCCACCACGGCGGCCACCCTCGCCGTGCAGGCCGGCCTGGCGGGCGGTGCGCCGGTGACGCTGGCGAGGCCGCGATGACCATGAGCGCGGGCTGGTACCTGCGGCGGCTGTCCCGGATGGGACCGCGGGAGATCGGCGGCCGGGCGGTCGACGCGGTCCGCAGGCGGCGGTGGCGGTCGGCGCGGCCGGCCTGCCCGAGCGTGACCGGCGCCCGGTTCACCGCCGTACTGCCCGCCGGGACGATCGCCGCGATACCTCCGGACGCCGCGAAACGTCTCATCGCCGAGGCGGACCGGCTGATGTACGGGCACGCCGAGTACTTCGGGGTGGTCCGCGACGACCTGGCCGATCCGGACTGGTGGTACGACCCGAAGACCGGGCGCCGGGCTCCGTGGGGCCACGCCTTCGACGTGCCGTACCGGGACGAGGACGCGGTCGGGGACATCAAGCAGATCTGGGAGCTGTCCCGGCATCAGTACCTGACCCAGCTCGCCGCCGCCTACGCGATCACCGGGAACGAGCGGTACGCCGAGCGAGTGGCCGAGCACCTGCGGTCGTGGTGGGCGGCCAACGCGCCGCTGCGCGGGGTGCACTGGATCAGCGGCATCGAGCTGGGCATCCGGCTGCTGTCCTGGGTGTGGATCCGCCGGCTGCTCGACGGCTGGCCGGGCGCGGCCGGGCTGTTCGAGGGCAACCCGGTGGCGCTGAACCAGATCTGGCACCACCAGCGCTGGCTGGCCGCCTTCCCCAGCCGGGGGTCTTCGGCGAACAACCATGTCATCGCCGAGGCGGCCGGGCAGTTGGCGGCGGCCTGCGCGTTCGGATGGTTCCCCTCCTCGGCGCGTTGGCGGGCCGACGCGCTGCGGTCGCTGGAGCGGCACCTGCGAGGCAACACCTTCGGCTCCGGTCTCAACCGCGAGCTGGCCACCGAATATCACGGACTGGTGCTGGAGCTCGGCCTGGCCGCGGTGGCCGAGGCGGATGCCGCCGGCGTGCCGGTCCCCGCGTCGATCCGGCTGGTGCTGCTGCGGATGACCGACGCGCTCGCGGCCATCGTGGACAGCCACCTGCGGCCGCCGCGCCAGGGGGACGCGGACGACGGGCACGGTCTGGTCGTGGACGGCGCGGGCACCGACCGCTGGGGTTCGCTGCTGGCCACCGGGGACGCCGTGTTCGGCCGTCTCGACTGGTGGCCGGAGGTGACCGGGACCGATGTGCGCACCCCGCTGCTCGCCGCGCTCATCGAACCCACCCGACCCGCCACGACCCGCCCGGCGAGCCGGCCGGCGCACTTCGCGGACGCGGGGCTCACCGTCCTGCGCGGCCCGGAGGAGATCTGGTGCCGCTGCGACGGTGGTCCGCACGGCTTCCTGTCCATCGCCGCGCACGCCCACGCGGACGCGCTGTCCGTGGAGGTCCGGCACGACGGGGTCGACGTGCTCGCCGACCCGGGGACGTACTGCTACCACGGACAGCCCGCATGGCGGCAGTACTTCCGGTCCACCCTCGGCCACAACACCCTGGAGTCGGACGGCAGAGACCAGTCCGTCTCCGGCGGCCCGTTCCTGTGGCTCCGGCATGCCAGGAGCCGCGTCCTGGCCGTGGACACCTCCGGCGAGGGAGTGGCCCGCTGGTGTGCCGAGCACGACGGATACCAGCGCTCCGTGCACCGCCGCCGGGTGGAGCTGACGGCCGCGAGCCGGGAGCTGAGGGTGTTCGACGAGGTGCGCGGCCCGAGCCGGGACGTACGCCTGGCGTTCCACCTCGGCCCCGCGATCGCCGCGGACCTGGTGGGCAACCGGGCCGTACTCACCTGGATGCGGGACGGCGAGGGGCGCTCCGCGGTGCTCGACCTGCCCGGGCAGTTGTCGTGGCGGGCGCATCGCGGCGAGACCGACCCTCCGCTGGGCTGGTACTCCGCCGGATTCGGGCGCAAGGAACCCACCACCACGCTGGTCGGCACCGGCTTCGCCGGCGGCGCGGAAGGGTTCACCACCGTACTCAGGTTCCGCGGCTAGGGGGGCGGGTGGCGATCAGGAGGCGGCACTGGGCGTGGGCGGCGGCACCGCTGGCGCTGGCCCTGCCGGCGGTGACCGGCTGCGAGAGCACGGGCACGAACACGAGCCCCAGCACTCCGGACGCCCGGGTGAAGCCGACCGCCGCGCCGTCGTCCACGCCCGTGGCGCGGGTGTGCGCCAAGCCCGCGCCCGGGCCGGCGAAAGCGCCGGCGGGCGCGGTGACGGTCGACCCCGCGGTGGTCGGTGACCTGGCGGCGAAGACCAAGAACAACCCCCCGAACACCACGTTCTGGCTTCGCCCCGGCGAGCACAGGCTCGACCCGGACCGCTACGCCCAGGTCATCCCCAAGGAGGGCAACCGCTACCTCGGCGCCCCGGGCGCGGTGCTCGACGGCCGGAAGACCAACCAGTACGCGTTCGGCGGTGGCGCCCGCGACGTCACCATCCGCCACCTGACCGTGCAGCGTTTCGTCGCGCCGCATGACGAGGGCGTGGTCAACCACGACTCGGCCGACGGGTGGGTGATCGAGCACGCGACGATCCAGAACAACTCCGGCGCCGGGCTGATGGCCGGTGCCCGCCAGCGGGTCCGCGCCAGCTGCCTGCGCGGCAACGGTCAGTACGGGATGAACGCGTACAAGGCCACAGGCCGCATCAGCGGTCTGGTGGTCGAGGGCAACGAGATCACGGGCAACAACACCGGCGACTGGGAGCGGCGGCGGAAGGGCTGCGGCTGCACCGGAGGCGTGAAGTTCTGGGCCGTCGACGGCGCCGACGTGCGCGGCAACTGGGTGCACGACAACCGCGGAACAGGGCTGTGGGCGGACACCAACAACAACGACTTCCGCATCGAGAACAACGTGGTCGAGGCCAACGAGGGCGCCGCGCTGATCTACGAGACCAGCTACAACGCCGTCATCCGGAACAACACGATCCGGCGGAACAACTGGGTCGAGGGCCGCAGGCAGGCCGACCGCGGCGACAACTTCCCGTTCGCGACCGTCTACCTGTCCGAGTCCGGCGGAGAACCACGGATCCGAGCCCGCACGGACAAGATCGAGATCTACCGGAACGTGCTGGAGGACAACTGGTCCGGAATAACCCTGTGGGAGAACGCCGACCGGTTCTGCAACAGCCCGGCCAACACCTCGTCCGGTGACTGCACTTTGCTGGTACGCGACACCGACCGCTGCGCGAAGCCGGCGATCGCCGAGCCACCGCTCCACTCCGACTGCCGGTGGAAGACCCAGCGGGTGGACATCCACGGCAACCGCTTCGTGCTGGACAAGTCCGTCGTCAAGTGCACGGCGAAGTGCGACCGCATGGCGGTACTGGCCAACTACGGCACCTATCCCGACTGGTCGCCGTACAAGGGGGAGCGGGTGGCCGAGGCGATCACCCACGAGCAGCACAACCGCTGGCACGACAACGTCTACCGCGGACCGTGGAAGTTCGTCGTCCAGGACCCGAGCCAGGTGCTCGACCCAGGGCAGTGGCAGGGCCCGCCGTACCAGCAGGACGCGGGCAGCACCTTCGCGGAACGGGCCGGTGGTTGAGATGGACCATGGCCGCACCACCACACCGAAGACCGTCGGGATCGTCTGGGGGCTGCTGGTCCTCAACACGCTCGGCTCCGCCGGGGCGAAGACCATCGTCCCGCTGCCCCGCTCCCTCATCCAGATGGTCACCATGGGAGCGCTGGTCGCCGCGTTCACGCTGGCGCTCGCGGTCAATCTCCGGCTGCGCCTGCGAGCCGGCGCCTTCATGTTCCTGCTCACCCTGATGCTGGTGCCGAGCGTGATCTCCAGCGCGCAGCTGGAGTCCGGGTTCGGCGCGCTGTTCCGCTGCGCCCGGCTGGCTCTCTTCGTCGGCACCCTGTGGCTGCTCAGCCGCTGGTGGGACGGCGGCACGACGTTCGTCCGGCACCACATCCGGATGTACTTCGCGGTGCTCGGGTCGGTGGCCGCCGGCCTGGTCATCTCACCGGGCGCCGCCCTGCCCGAGCTCTACGGCGGGCGCCTGGTCGGCGCGTTGTGGCCGCTCACCCCGCCGCAGATCGGGCAGTACGCCGCGGTGATCACCGGGCTCACCGTGCTGCTCGTGCTGGGCCGCCGGACCGACAGGGCCGGCGCGGCGCTGGTCATCGTGCCGTCACTCGTCCTGCTCGCGTTGACCCACACCCGGACGGCCACGCTCGGCCTGCTCATCGGGCTGGCGCTGGCGATCGGCTCGCTCATCCTGACCAGCGCCGCCGCCCGCCGGTTCTTCACCTGGGCGGTGCTGTGCGCCGCGGTGGCCGCGGTGGGATTCGCCTCCGCGCTCCAGGCCTGGTTCCTGCGCGGACAGAGCCAGGAGCACTTCACCAGCCTCACCGGCCGGGCCAAGGTCTGGGACGCCCTGCTGGCGGCGCCTCGGACGACCACGGAGCAGGTGCTGGGCGTGGGCCTGGGCGACAAGTCGTTCGGCGGGCTGCCGATCGACAACAGCTGGCTGGCCGTCTACCACGAGCAGGGTCTGACCGGAGTCGCCCTGGTGGCGGCGATCATCGTCGTGCTGGGCGGCGTCGCGTTGCTGCGGCCGCCGTCGCTGTCGAGGGCCTGCGCGATCTTCCTGATCAGCTACTGCGCGATCGCGTCGTACACCGAGGCCGGCCTCGGCGACGCCTCGCCGTATCTGCTGCACCTGGCCGTTGCCGCCTCCCTCCTCGCGGCACCTTCCCCGGTCGCTCCTCTCGACGCCCGAAGTCCCTCGACCACGTACCCCGTGCCGGCCCGGAGATCGGAGGTGACCTGAGCATGCACGTCCTCGTGGTGCACAACCGCTACGCCTCGGCGCAGCCGAGCGGGGAGAACAGGGTCGTCGACCAGGAGGTGGAGCTGCTGCGCGGGGCCGGCCACCGGGTCGGGGTGTTCGAGCGGCGCAGTGACGACATCGCCGCCCGGTCCCTCCTCGCCAAGGCCGCAGTGCCGCTCCTGGTGCCGTGGAACCCGGCGGTCCGCGCGGAACTCGCCGCCCGGCTCCGCCAAGAGCGACCGGACGTGGTCCACGTCCACAACGTCTTCCCGCTCCTGTCGCCCGCCGTGCTGGCCGCCTGCGCCGACGCCGGCGTGCCCGCCGTCGCCACGCTGCACAACTACACCCAGGTCTGCCCGCCCGGCACGCTCCAGCGGGACGGCCGGCCGTGCACCGAGTGCGTCGGGTCGGCCCCGCTGCCCGCCGTCCGGCACGGCTGCTACCGGGGCTCCCGGCTGGCGACGGTGCCGCTCGCGGTCAGCCTGTCGGTCAACCGGCGGCGGTGGTGGTCCGGCGTGGAGCGGTTCCTCTGCATCTCCGCGGCACAGCGCGACGTCCTGGTGCGGTCCGGCATGCCGGCCGAGCGGCTGGCGGTGAAGCACAACTTCGTGCCCGACCCGGGCTCCTGCCGAACGGGACCCGGCGAGCATGTGCTCTACCTCGGCCGGCTCGCGGAGGCCAAGGGCGTACGGCTGCTCATGGCCGCGTGGGACGAGATCGCGGCGAGCGGCGGTGTGGGCGTACCACTCGTGATCGCCGGGGCGGGGCCACTGGAGCCGGAGGTGACCGCCTGGGCGGCGGGCCGGGACGACGTGCGCCACGTCGGCCTGTACGACCCGGCCCAGTGCCGTCAGGCCATCGAGCGGTCGGTCGCCGTGGTGGCCCCCTCGACGTGGCTGGAGGCGTTCGGCCTGGTGGTCGTGGAGGCGATGGCGGCGGGGGTCCCGGTCGTCGCCGCCGGTCACGGCGCCTTCGTCGAACTCGTCGAGGACGGTGTGACCGGGTTGCTGCACCGGCCGGGCGAGCCCGCCTCGCTCGCGTCCGGCATACGCAGGATCGCGGCCGGGCCGGCCCGCAACCGGGAGATGGGCCAGGCGGCCCGGCGCCGCTACGAGCAGGGGTTCAGCCCGGCCGTGGGGCTGGAGCGCCTGGTGGAGGAGTACCGCACCGCGATCGCGGGGCGGACGGAATCGATGGGGGACGGAATCAATGGGGGGCAGTAGATGACACGATGCCGACTCTGCGGCTCGGCGACGCTGGCGAGCGTCGTCGACCTGGGAGCGACGCCGCCGTGCGAGAGCTTTCTCGCCGCGGACCAACTGGACAATCCGGAGCCGGCGTACCCGCTGCACCTGCGGGTCTGCACCGACTGCTGGCTCGCCCAGATCCCGCCGCTGATCACGCCGGAGGACACGTTCAAGGAGTACGCGTACTTCTCCTCGTACTCGACCTCCTGGGTGGAGCACGCGCGCACGTTCGTCGCCGATGCCGCACAGCGGGTGGGACTCGGCCCCGACGCCTTCGTGGTCGAGGTCGCGAGCAACGACGGGTACCTGCTGAAGCACGTGGTGGACCGGGGGATCCGCTGCCTCGGCATCGAGCCGTCGGTGAACGTCGGCGCCGCGGCGCGCGAGGCGGGCGTGCCCACGCTCACGGAGTTCCTGGGCCCGGAATCCGGCTCGGCCGTCCGCGCCGAACACGGCCCGGCCGACCTCGTCGTGGCCAACAACGTGTACGCGCACATCCCCGACGTGGTCGGGTTCACCCAGGGGCTGCGCGCCCTGGTCGCCGACGACGGCTGGGTCTCCGTCGAGGTGCAGCACCTGCTGACCCTGATCGAGGAGAACCAGTACGACACGATCTACCACGAGCACTTCCAGTACTACACGGTCGCGTCAGCGACCCGGGCGCTGGCGAGCGGCGGACTCACGCTCGTGGACGTCGAGTTGCTGCCCACGCACGGCGGCTCCATCCGGCTGTGGGCCCGCCCGGCCGAGGTGGCCGGCGAGCCGACCCGGCGGGTGGCCGACGTGCTGGACCGGGAGAAGGCCGCCGGGCTGCAAGAGCTGTCCGGGTACACCGAGTTCTCCGCCCGGGTGGCCAAGGTGCGCCGGGACCTGCTGCGCTTCCTCATCGAGGCGGCCGAGCGCGGCGAGACGGTCGTCGGCTACGGCGCCCCGGGCAAGGGCAACACCCTGCTCAACCACTGCGGCATCCGGCCCGACCTGCTCCCGTACACGGTCGACCGCAACCCCTACAAGCACGGCAGGTTCACCCCCGGCACCCGCATCCCGATCCTGCCACCCGAGCAGATCGCCGCCGACAGACCGGACTACGTCCTCGTCCTGCCGTGGAACCTGCGGGCCGAGTTGGTCGAGCAGCTGTCCTTCGTCCACGACTGGGGCGGCCGGCTGGTCTTTCCCATACCGGAACTGAGCATTGTCGAGGTCAAGGCATGAAGGTCGTTCTGTTCTGCGGCGGTTACGGGATGCGGATGCGGAGCGGTGCCGCGGACGACGTGCCCAAGCCGATGGCGATGGTCGGCCCCAGGCCGCTGATCTGGCACGTCATGCGCTACTACGCGCACTTCGGGCACACGGAGTTCATCCTGTGCCTCGGGTACGGGGCCCACCACATCAAGGACTTCTTCCTCAACTACGAGGAGACGACGTCCAACGACTTCGTGCTGCGGGGCGGGCGGACCGAGCTGCTGTCCACCGACATCGCGGACTGGACGATCACGTTCGCCCAGACCGGCATCGAGTCACCGATCGGGGAGCGGCTGCGCCGGGTGCGCCACCACCTGGACGGCGACGAGATGTTCCTCGCCAACTACGCCGACGTGCTCACCGACGCCCCGCTGCCGGAGATGATCGACCGGTTCGCCCGGCGCGACGCCGGCGCGTCGATGATGGTGGTGCCGCCGCAGTCCTCTTTCCACTGCGTCGACTTGGGCGAGGACGGCCTGGTCGGGGGCATCACCGCGGTGAGCGAACTGCCGCTGTGGGAGAACGGCGGCTACTTCGTGCTCCGCCAGGAGGTCTTCGACCACATCCCGGAGAACGGGGACCTGGTCGCCGACGGATGCGCCCAACTGGCCAAAAGCGGACGGCTGGTGGCGCACCAGCACCGCGGCTTCTGGAAGCCGACCGACACCGTGAAGGAGCGGGCCGCGCTGGACGACGCCTATGCCCGGGGCGACCGTCCGTGGGCCGTGTGGGAACGGGACGGCGCGGGGGTGAGCGCGTGATCCGGCTCGGGGCCGGGCGCCTGGACCGGATCGTCGCGGTGGGCGCACACTGCGACGACATCGCCATCGGCGCCGGCGGCACGCTGCTGACGCTGTGCCTCGCGCGGCCGGGTATCCGTGTCGACGCGCTGGTGCTCTCCGGCGGCGGCAGCGAGCGCGAGCAGGAGGAGGCGGCCGCGCTGGCCGCCTTCTGCCCGGGCGCCGACCTGCGGCTGACCGTGCACAAGCTGCCGGACGGCCGGCTCCCCGCGCACTGGGAAGAGGCCAAGGCCGCGGTCGAGGAACTGCGCGAGCGCACCGACCCGGACCTGGTCCTCGCCCCACGTACCGATGACGCGCACCAGGACCACCGCGGCCTGGCGCGGCTGATACCGACCGCGTTCCGCGACCACCTGGTCCTCGGCTACGAGATCGTCAAGTGGGACGGCGATCTCGGCCGTCCGGCGGCCTACCAGCCCCTGTCGCCGGAGATCGCCGAACGGAAGGTGCGACTGCTGCAGGAGCACTACCCCTCGCAGCGGCACCGGCCCTGGTACGACCGGGAGGCCTTCCTCGGGCTGGCCCGGATCCGCGGCATCGAATGCCACGCGCGCTACGCCGAGGCGTTCGCCGTCACCAAACTCACGCTCAATCTGGGGGGATGAACCGTGCGCGTACTGCTGACCGGACACCAGGGATATCTGGGCACCGTGATGGCCCCGGTCCTCGCTGCCGCCGGGCACGAGGTCGTCGGCCTCGACGCCGGCCTGTTCGCCGACTGCGTCCTCGGCCCGACGCCCGCCGACCCGCAGGGGCATCGGGTGGACCTGCGCGACGTCACGGCCGACCACGTGGCCGGGGTGGACGCCGTGATCCACCTGGCCGCGCTGTCCAACGACCCGCTGGGATCGCTGGCGCCGGACCTCACCTACGACATCAACCACCACGCGTCAGTACACCTGGCCCGGCTGGCCCGCGACGCCGGAGTGCGGCGCTTCCTCTACGCGTCGACGTGCTCGGTCTACGGCGCCGCCGGCGGCGACGACCTGGTGGGCGAGGACGCCCCGCTGCGCCCGGTGACGCCGTACGCCGAGTCCAAGGTGCGGGTGGAGGACGACCTGCACGCGCTGGCCGACGGCGACTTCACCCCCGTGTTCATGCGCAACGCCACCGCCTTCGGCTACTCACCCAGGCTGCGCGCCGACATCGTGCTGAACAACCTGGTGGGCCACGCGCTCCTGTCCGGCGAGGTCCTGGTGCTCTCCGACGGCACCCCGTGGCGCCCGCTGGTGCACGCCGCCGACATCGCGCGGGCCTTCGCGGCCGCGCTGGTGGCGCCACGGGAAGCGGTGCACGACCGGGCGTTCAACATCGGCAGTGAGATCAACAACGTCACGGTCGCCGAGATCGCCGGGCAGGTCGCCGAGGCGGTGTCCCGCGCGAAGGTGGTGATCACCGGGGAGACCGGGGCCGATCCGCGGTCGTACCGGGTGGACTTCTCCCGGTTCCGCGCGGCGGTGCCCGGCTTCGACTGCGAGTGGACGGTGAAGCAGGGCGCGCTGGAACTCGCCGACGCCTACCGGGAACACGGGCTGACCCGGGAGGACTTCGAACGACGCTTCACCCGGCTGGCCGTGCTGCGCGCGGCGTCCGACGCGGGCGCCGTCGACGACACCCTGCGGTGGCGCCCGTGACCGAGATCGGCGAGGAGATGTACGCGCTGGTGGAGCGGCTCTACCCGCTGTGCCGGAGCATCACCGGCGACGGGGTGCGTGCCACCCTGGACATCGTCGGCGAGTACATCGCGCTCCAGGTGCACGAGGTACCGACCGGGACCCAGGTGCTCGACTGGACGGTGCCGCAGGAGTGGAACATCCGCGACGCGTACATCGCCGACACCACCGGCCACCGGATCGTCGACTTCGCCGAGTCCAGCCTCCACGTGCTCGGCTACAGCGTGCCCGTGTCGGCGACCATGCCGCTGGCCGAACTGCGGGAACACCTGCACACCCTGCCGGACCACCCGGGCTGGGTGCCGTACCGCACCAGCTACTACAAGCCGGAATGGGGGTTCTGCCTGGCCCAGGACACCCTGGACGCGATGCCGGACGGCGAGTACGAGGTGCGCATCGACTCCACGCTCGCGGACGGCCACCTCACCTACGCCGAGCACGTGGTCCCGGGGCAGGTCCCCGACGAGGTGATCGTCTCCTGCCACGTCTGCCACCCGTCGCTGGCCAACGACAACCTCGCCGGCATCGCGGTGGCGACGTTCCTGGCCCGGGCGCTGGCCCGGCAGACGCCGTACTACACCTACCGGTTCCTCTTCGCGCCCGGCACCATCGGGGCGATCACCTGGCTCGCGCGCAACGCGGAGCGGGTGGAACGGGTCAAGCACGGCCTGGTGCTGGCCTGCGCCGGTGACCCGGGGCAGCTGACGTACAAGCAGAGCCGACGCGGTGACGCGGAGATCGACCGGGTGATGCGGCACGTGCTGGCCGCCTCCGAACGCCCGCACCGCGTCACCGAGTTCACTCCGTACGGCTACGACGAGCGGCAGTTCTGCTCACCCGGGTTCGATCTCGGCGTGGGCTCGCTCACCCGGACCCCCTACGCCGGCTACCCCGAGTACCACACCTCGGCGGACGACCTGGACTTCGTCTCCCCGGAGGCGATGACGGACACGCTCGCCGTCTGCCGCGAGGCGTTCGCCGTCCTCGACCGCAACCGCCGGTACGTCAACCTCAGCCCTTACGGCGAACCGCAGTTGGGCCGGCGCGGGTTGTACGACGCGCTCGGCGGCCGCAGCGACACCAAGCAGGCCCAGATGGCCATGCTCTGGGTGCTCAACCTCTCCGACGGCGAGCACAGTCTGCTGGACGTCGCCGAGCGGTCCGGGCTGCCGTTCGGCACCGTCGCCGCAGCGGCCGACGCCCTGCACGGCGCCGGGCTGATCAAGGCATGACGGAGATGACCACCGAGGAGGAGAGGACGAGACCGAAGGCGGCGAACGCCGGGCGGGCCCTCGCCGGCCGGCTGTCCTGGGGACTGGCCGACCAGGCGGCCTCCAGCCTGTCCAACTTCGCGGTGGGCATCTACGTGGCCCGCTCGCTGGGCGTGACCGCGTTCGGCGTGTTCAGCCTCGCCTGGGTGACCTACGGCGTGGTGCTCAACGTCTCCCGCGGACTGGCCACCGACCCGCTCATGGTCCGCTTCAGCGGTGTGCCGGACGCGGCCTGGCGCGGGGCGGTGGCCCGGTCGTCGGGTGCCGCGCTCGGCGTCGGTGCCGCGCTCGGCGCGGCGTGTCTGGTGGTCGGCGTCGGCGTCGGCGGCCGTGTGGGGCCCGCGTTCGCCTGCCTCGGCGTCGTCCTGCCGGGGCTGCTGTTGCAGGACGCCTGGCGGTTCGCGTTCTTCGCCGCCGGCGCCGGGCGGAAGGCGTTCGTCAACGACCTCGTGTGGGGCGTCGCGCTGGTCCCCGCCCTGGTGGTGGCGGCGCGCGCGGGCAGTGTGGCCGCATTCGTGCTCGCCTGGGGCGGATCCGCCGCGGTGGCCGCCGTGTGCGGCTGCTTCCAGTCCGGCATCCGGCCCCGTCCGACCGGAGCACGCGAGTGGCTTCGCGCGCACCGCGACCTCGGCTACCGGTACCTGGTCGAGAACGTCAGCAACAGCGGCGCGAGCCAGCTGCGGGCCTACGGGCTCGGCGCGATCGTCGGAGTCGGCGCGGTGGGTGTGATCCGGGGCGCGGAGCTCCTGCTCGGCCCGTTCCTCGCGGTGCTGATGGGGCTGTCGCTGGTCACCGTCGCCGAGGCGGCACGGGTGCTACGGCGGGCCCCGCACCGCCTCGGCCCGTTCTGCCTCCTGCTGGGCGGCGGACAGGCCGTCGCCGCCCTGCTCTGGGGCGGCGCGCTGCTGCTGGTGCCGGACCGCCTCGGCGCGTTCGTGCTCGGCGGCGTCTGGAGCTCCGCCGCGGAGCTCATCGTGCCGGTCACGCTCGGCGTCGCGGGCGCCGGACTCGGCACCGGCGCGGCGGCCGGGCTGCGCGCGCTCGGCGCGGCCCGGCGCAGCCTGCGTGCCCAACTGCTCGCCTCCGCCTGCTATCTCGGCGGCGGGCTCGGCGGGGCGGTCGCGGCCGGCACGGTCGGCTCGGCCTGGGGCGTCGCCGCCGCGACCGCCTGCGGCTCGGCCGTGTGGTGGCTGCACCTGCGGACCGCCCTGCGCGAACACCGCCAGAACCCCATCCCCGAAGTGAGGACCTCATGACCGCCCGACCCAGGCTGAGCATCGGCCTGCCCGTGTACAACGGCGAGCAGTACCTCGCCGAGTCGCTCGACGCCCTGCTCGGCCAGACCTACGAGGACTTCGAGCTGGTCATCTCCGACAACGCCTCGACCGACGGCACGCAGGACATCTGCCGCACGTACGCGGCTCAGGACTCACGCATCCGGTACATCCGCCTGTCGCGGAACATCGGCGCCGCGCCGAACCACAACTACGTGTTCACCGAGTGCCGCGGCGAGCTGTTCAAGTGGGCCTCGCACGACGACCTCTACGCCCGCGATCTGCTGCGGCGCTGCGTTCAGGCGCTGGACGAGCGGCCGGACGTGATCCTCGCGCACGCCGACCAGGCGGTCATCGACGAGGACGGCCGGGTGAAGGTCCCGTACGAGTACACGCTCGCCACCGACTCGCCGCACGCGCCGGAGCGCTTCCGCAGCCTGCTGTTCGAGCCCGGCGGCGACGACTTCTACGGGGTGATGCGGGCCGACGTGCTGCGCCGGGTGAAGCCGCACGACAGCTACCACCATGCCGACCGCACGTTCGTCGCCGAGATCGTCCTGCACGGGCCCTTCCACCAGGTGCCGGAGCTGCTGTACTTCCGCCGCGACCACCCCACCCGCGCCGAGCGGGCGAACCCTTCCAAGCGCTCCCGGTGCGTCAACCTGGACCCGCGCCGGGCCGGGCCGCTGCACCCGACGCCCCGGCTGCTCGCCGAGTACGTCTGGGGCTTCGTCACGGCGGTCCGGCGGGCGCCGCTGTCCCCGGCCGAACGGCGCGCGTGCCACCGCCACCTGGCCGCGTGGATGACCAGCCGCATCCGGCCGGGCGCCGGCGAGCGGGTCGAGGACCGCGCCCCGGTCGACCCGGGACGGCACACCGCCGCCGTCGACGCCCTGGTCGCCGGCCGTGAGGGGAGGCGGGCATGACCTCGGTGCGGGTGGGGGTGTTCGGCCTGCTCGGCTCCGGCAACCTCGGCAACGACGGGTCGCTCGAGGCCGCGCTCGGCTACCTCCGCGCCGAGCACCCGGAGGCGGCCGTGGACGCGCTGTGCGGCGGACCCGAGGTCGTCGCGGCCCGGTACGGGATCCCCGCGACGCGGCTGCACTGGTACCGCGGGGAGTACCGGACCGCGTCGCGTGCGGGCGCGATCGCGGGGAAGGGACTGGGCAAACTCGTCGACGCCGTCCGCACCGCCGCCTGGGTGCGCCGGCACGACGTGGTGATCGTGCCGGGCATGGGCGTCCTGGAGGCCACGCTGCCGCTGCGTCCGTGGGGTTTCCCGTACTCGCTGTTCCTGCTCTGCGCGAGTGGCCGGCTGTTCGGCACCCGCGTCGCGCTGGTCGGCGTCGGCGCCGCCGCGATCGGCAACCGGCCGACCCGGGCCCTGGTGCGCTGGTCGGCGAGGCTGGCCGCGTACCGGTCGTACCGGGACACCCAGTCCCGCGACGCGATGCGGGAGATGGGCGTGGACACCACGCGCGACGAGGTCTACCCGGACCTCGCCTTCGCCCTGCCGACGCCGCCGGCGAGCGCGCCCTCGGGCTCCCCGGGCCCGGTCTGCGTCGGCGTCATGGCCTTCCACGGCGGCGACGACGAACGCGCCCGGGCCGAGGAGATCCACCGGCGCTACCTCGACGGGACGACCCGGTTCGTCCGCGCCCTGGCGGAGGACGGCAGGCCGGTCCGGCTGCTCACCGGCGACGCGTGCGATGCTCCGGTGGTCGCCGCGATCCTCGACGCGGTGGACTCACCGCTGGTCACCGCCGCCGAGGCGGCCTCGCTGGCCGACCTGATGAAGGAGACGGCGGCTGCCGGCGCCGTGGTGGCGACCCGGTACCACAACCTGGTCTGCGCGCTGAAGACCGGCACACCGACGCTCGCACTCAGCTATGCGGCGAAGAGCGACGCGCTCATGGACCGGATGGGGCTTGGCGCTTACTGCCACCCGGCTCGCGAGGTCGACGCCGACCGGCTGCTGGAGCAGTTCCGGGCGCTGGAGCGGAAGTCGGCGGAGCTGCGGCGGACCCTCGCCGAGCGGAACCGGGTGGCCGCCCGGCAACTCCAGGACCAGTTCGACGCCTTGACCTCGGCCCTGTTCCCGGCGGCCGACCTCGTGTACCGGGAGGCTCCATGAAAGCGACCCAAGTCCCGGAGATCGTCGGCGCGTACCTCTTCGAGCCGACGCCGTACGCCGACGAGCGCGGTTTCTTCTGCCGCACCTTCGACGCCGACGTGGTCCGCTCGGTGGGCCTCGACCCGGGCGCCTTCGTCCAGGACAGCCTGTCCCGCTCGGTCCGGGGCGTGCTGCGCGGCCTGCATCTGCGCTCCGGCGCCGGCGAGGCCAAGCTCGTGCGGTGCTCGTACGGCAGGATCTTCGACGTCGTCGTGGACCTGCGGGCAGACTCGCCGACGTACCTGGGCCGGGCCTTCTTCGAGCTGTCCGGCGAGACGCAGGTGACGCTGTACATCCCGGCGGGATGCGCGCACGGCTTCCAGGCGCTCACCGACACCGCCGACACCTCGTACCGGATCGACCGCCCGCACGATCCGTCCGAGGACGTGACGATCGCCTTCAACGATCCGGAGCTCGCCATTCCCTGGCCGCTGCCGGTCACATCGATGTCCCAGCGGGACCGGGAGGCGCCGAGCCTCGCCGAGGTCCTGAAGCAGAGAGAGAAGTGAGGTCGGCGTGGACACCGAAGAGTTCCAGCTGCCCCGATCGCGGCACGCGAACGAGCGGCTGCACGCCATGATCCCCGGGGGCGCACACACCTACGCCAAGGGCGACGACCAGTACCCCGAGAACCTGGCCCCGGTCATCAGCCACGGCCGCGGCGCCCACGTGTGGGACATCGACGGCAACCGCTACGTCGAGTACGGCTCCGGCCTGCGGTCGGTCAGCCTCGGCCACGCCCACCCCCGCGTGACCGAGGCGGTACGGCGGGAACTCGACCGCGGCAGCAACTTCGTTCGGCCCTCCATCGTGGAGGTGGGGGCCGCGGAACGCTTCCTCGCCACGGTGCCGACCGCCGAGATGGTGAAGTTCGCGAAGAACGGCTCCGATGCCACGACCGCCGCGGTGCGCCTCGCCCGCGCCGTCACCGGGCGCCCGCGGGTGGCCGTCTGCGCCGACCATCCGTTCTTCTCCGTCGACGACTGGTTCATCGGCACCACGCCGATGTCCGCCGGTGTTCCGGCGGCGACCAACGAACTCACCGTGGCGTTCCCGTACGGCGACCTGGCCGCCACGGAGGAGCTGCTCACCCGGCACCGGGACGAGGTCGCCTGCCTGATCCTCGAACCCGCCACGCACACCGAGCCGCCGCCCGGATATCTCACCGGCCTGCGCGAGCTGGCCGACCGGCACGGCTGCGTACTGGTCTTCGACGAGATGATCACCGGCCTCCGCTGGTCCGAGGCGGGCGCCCAGGGCCTGTACGGCGTCGTCCCCGACCTCTCCACCTTCGGCAAGGCGCTGGGCAACGGGTTCGCCGTCTCCGCGCTGGCCGGGCGCCGCGAGCTGATGGAGCGGGGCGGGCTGCGTCACTCCGGCGACCGGGTGTTCCTGCTGTCCACCACGCACGGTGCGGAAACGCACTCGCTGGCCGCCGCGACGGCCGTACTCACCACCTACGTCGAGGAGGGCGTCACCGCGCGGCTGCACGCCCTCGGCGAGCGGTTGGCCGCCGGTGTCCGCGACGCCGCGGCGAGCATGGGCGTCGGCGACCACCTCGTCGTCCGGGGCAGGGCCAGCAACCTGGTCTACGCCACCCTCGACGAGAACGGGCAGCCGTCACAGCGGTACCGCACCCTGTTCCTGCGCCAACTCCTCGCGGGCGGGGTGCTCGCCCCGTCGTTCGTGGTGAGCAGCGCGCTCAGCGACGCCGACATCGATCACACCGTCGAGGCAGTGGCCCAGGCATGTGCGGTGTACCGGAAGGCACTGGACGCCGCCGACCCCACCCCCTGGCTCGCCGGGCGGCCGGTGAAGCCCGTCTTCCGCCGCTTGGCGTGACGTGACGTCAACGGCGCTCCCTTCGACCGGCGGCGGCCGTCCGGTCGACCAGCCACGCGGTCGCCGGTATCACCGCCAGCGCGGTGCACCAGCCGCCCAGGACGTCGGTCGGGTAGTGCGCGCCCAGGGCGACCTGGGCCCAGCCCATGACGGCGCCGGCCACCAGCGCGGCGGCGAGCACGAGCGATGTGCCGGCCGTCCTGCCGAGGCCGAGCCGGCCGGCCGCGAGCAGCGCCACCATGAGGGCGAGCGCGGTGAGGAAGGCGGTGTGCCCGCTCGGGTAGGACAGGTGCCCGTCGTGGATGGTGCGTCCCACCACGGGCTTGAGCGCTTTCGTCGTCCCCACGGACAGGGCCGCGCCGGCAACGATGAACACCGCCGCGCGAGGACGCCGAAGCAGCAGGCAGCCTGCCACGGCGGCCACGACCAGCACCGCCGCTCCGGCGGGCTCTCCCAGGAAGTCCGTGGCCAGAGCGACGCGCCGCCACGGCGGTCGCACACTGTCCGCCGTCGGCCGGATGACCCACCTGTCCACCCTGCCGGGCTCGTCATGGCCGGCGTACAGGACCCCGAGCGCGACGACCACCAGCGCGGCGAGGGCCGCGATCAGCCCGAGCCACGCGCGCAGCGGCGAAGGCAGCACCGCGGGCGCCGACCGGCCGGTCACACGCCCACCGCGCCCGGTTCCGCTCCGGCCAGGCGATCCAACGCGAACTCCCCCCACGGTCCTGGCCATCACCCTAACCAACGAAAGAGATCACGCCACCGTGAAGCCGTCGAACGTGGCGATGCCCCGAGCGCCGTTCCAGCCGTTGGCCGCGGTCATGAAGACCCCGACGTCCTGTGCGGCGGCCGCGCCCCCCGGCGTGGCCGTGCCCACCGTCGTCCAGGTGACGCCGTCCCTGCTGGCCTCCCCGGTGTACGAGGCGCCGGACCTGGTCAGCCGCAGCCGTACCGGCGCGGTGAAGGAGCCCGACTGCGCGATGGAGTCAAAACGGCCGTCGCCGTCGGCGTCCCAGCTCAGCACGCAGCCGTTGGACGGCGTGACCGCCAGGTTCACATAGCCCGCGCTCCCCTGGGTGCCCAGGTCGTTGCGGACGACGAGGCCCGCCCGTGCCCAGCCCCCGGTCATGTCCTGGGACGTGACCGTGACCTCGGCCACCGTCTTGTCGCCGTACGCGCCCGCCCGGTACACCGCCCCGAACTCGTTGGTGCCGCCCCACAGGTCGGCCCCCGCGCCCTCGATGGCGATCTCGTCGCCGGCCTGGCCGAACACCGCGTCGTTGAAGGAGACCGTGCGGTACGGGTCACCGACCCCGGCCGCGGCCATCAGCCGTACGGGGGCCACCGCCTTCCCGCCACCCGCGTGCGCCGCCGTCGCGACGACCCGGCCGACCAGTTCCGTCGGCTCACCCGCCAGAGAGACCTCGAAACGAGCGGCGAACTTGTCGCCGGACGCCACCGACGCCTTGCGCACCGGATCGAGCGGCTTCACCGTCAAGCCCTCGGGGGCGGTGACGGAGAGGGCCACGTCGCGCGCCGTCGCGAACCCGTTCCTGTTGGTGAAGATGACCGTCACCGTCGCGGGAGTGCCCGCGGCCACCGCACCCCGGTCGGTTCCCGCGGTGAGGACCGCCTGGTAGGGAGTGGCGGCGAGCAGGTCGCGCACGCGGCGGGCCAGGGCGTACGGGGAGCCCTGGGGCTCGGTCGGATGCGTCTCGTGCGCGTGCGCCCAGCGGTCCTCCAGGGCGAACCAGTCGATCGCCGACGGGTCCTTGCCCGTGGTGAGCGCGTCGAAGTACATGGTCCAGCGGGTGCGGTACAGGCCGCCGACCAGCCCGGACCACTCCCGGTTCGCGTAGTCGTGCAGGCCCTCCTCGCTGCTGGCGCGTCCGCCCCAGGTGGTGATGAGGGAGCGGACGTCGTATTCCAGGCGGTCCTTCTCGGCCCGGTCGGCGCCCCAGGAGCGTGCGTCGGCGAGCCACCTCCCGAGCAGGTGCGGGCCGGAGGTCGCCAGCAGGTCCTCGAGGAGGTCCATCCAGTCCAGCCAGGTCTTGGTCAGCTTGCCGAACAGGGCCTTGTCCCCGGCCTCGTGCGCGGCCTTGATCTGCGGCAGCAGGACCCGGCTGCGGTTGGACAGGACCTGCCGGGCCACATCGACGACGTCGTACCGGTAGGCCGAGCTGTCCCTCAACTCCGCTTGTACGGCGAGCAGTTCGGTGAGCGCGGCGTCGAAGGCGGTGGTGTCGTAGCGGTCCTTCTCCGGGCCCCAGGAGGCGGCCTTGTTCGCGTTCAGGCTGGGACGGGCGCCGAACAGTCCGTCGGGTGCCTCGCTCCAGCCGTCCGCGCGGGTCATGTTGTACGCGGTGTCGCGGATCGTCTGCCAGGCCGCGGCGGCGTGCCGGTCCGGGCCGCCGTAACGGGAGAGGGCGTACGCGGCGAACCAGTCGTCCAGGTCGACGGTGCCGGGTGTCCAGGCCAGGTCGGTGAGGAGGGCCAGGGCGGGCGCGTTGTTGTCGGCGGCTTCCGGCATCGCCGCGATACCGGCGAGCGCACTGCCCTTCTTGTCACGCCACTTGGGGTACTGCTCCACCCAGTCAGGGGCGTTGGCCCCCATCGGGGTGTGGCCGCCGAAGTTCCAGATGCTGCCGAAGGCGTACGGGGTGCCGCCCCAGTCGCTCTCCCGGTCGGTGACGGTGGTGTAGCGGTCGGACAGACCGTCCACGATCAGCATCCGGGACTTGTCGATGCCGTCGAGCAGCGCCTTGGACGGGTTGGACTGCCAGCCCAGGATGGCCCAGATCGCGCCCGGGTGTGCTTTCTGAAGCGCCCCTTCGACGGCTGCCGCGGCTTCGTCCACCGGCACGTCACCGGGGTTGCCGCCCTCGTGCAGCAGGTCCATCTTGTACATCGTGCTGTCGCCGAACCGCTCCGACTGGGCCCGGTAGAAGGCGGCGGACACCTCCTCGAAGGCCGTGGTGCGCGGGTCGAGCCAGTCGGGTCGCTTGAAGGCGCCCCAGGGGCCCTGGGGGACCACCGCCGCGTCCCCGCCGTGTTTGGCGACGAAGTCGTCCGGCACGGTGCCGAAGTAACCGGGCAGCACCGGCGTCATGCCCAGGTCCCGCACCCGGTCGGCGATCTTCCGCGCCAGCTCGGCCCGGCGCTCGATGAGCTGCCGGGACACCGGACCGCCGAACCCCGACATGTTCTGCAGCAGCCACCACGGCTGATGGGCCGGTGCCGGGATCCACGCCCGCATTTCGGCGTCCGAGTAGCCGAACTGCCGGAAGGTGTCGTAGTAGACGGCGTCGCCGCCGGTGTACACAAGCACCCGGTTGATGCCGTGCAGCGCGAGCACGTCCAGCTCGCGCTCCCACGCGTCCCAGTGCCGGTAGGGGCCGGTGTAGCCGTCGTTGGTGTCGTTGAGGGCGAACCGGTGCGGCACGTTCGCCGATCCGGCGATCTCCCCGTCGGGGGCGGGCAGCAACCTGGGGAGGTTCAGCTGGTCGCCGTTCCAGGAGATGTCCGCCCTCGCCACCCGCGCGAGATAGGTGTTGAGGCCGGTGAGCAGCACCGCCGGGCTGGTGCCCTCCACGGTGATCGCGCCGGCCCGGCCGGTGACCTTGAACCGGTCGGCGCTGCCGGCGCTCAGCGCGCGCAGCGTCACCTGCCGGTGGTGGTCGGGCAGCAGCCGTTGCAGCGCGACCGATGCGGGGGTCGTGTCGAACGGCTTCGCGTCCTGGTCCGCGGCCGCTGGTGCGGCGTGGGCACCTTGCGGCGGCGTCAGCAGCACCACTGAGCCGAACGCGGCCGCTCCGGCCAGCAGGTGTCTGCGGCTGAGGGGTTGGTTGCCTGTCATGACTGTCCTCTCGAAACTTCTCGGATCAGGCGACGGTCATCGCGAAGATGTGCAGAGCCGGACCACCGCTCTGCAGGCCGTCGCTGACCTTCGGCAGCACGACGGAGTGCAGTTCCTTGTCCTCCAGATCGACGCCGAAGGTGTAGAGGCTGATCGGGTTCCTGTCCTGGCCCGAGGGGGTGTTGCGGTACGGCAGGACCACCGCGGCCGCGGGGCTCGCCCAGTACCAGTCGGGGACCTCGACCGAGAAGGCCTGCTCCGTGCCGTCCGCGTACACGACCTTCCCGGGCCCCTTGCCGTCGCCCCAGGTGGAGGTGGAGAGGAAGGCCAGCCGCGAGCCGGTGCCGGACAGCCGTACGGTCTGCCCGGAGGACACCACGTTGTCCTTGGCCCCGGGCTCGGTGTCCGGCCAGGTGAACGTCGTCCCGCCGTAGGTGACCGAAGCTCCGGGAGTCAGTCCGACCGAGGCCAGCGCCTGGGCGGACAGGCTGGAACGCGAGCCGTCGATGTCGGCGGTGGTGGTGGCGTCGTCGGAGGAGATGCCGGCGTTGTCGAAGGCACTGGCCAGCGACCTGTAGGGCAGCTTCAGCGACGAGGTCGTGCGGGTGCAGTCGGATCCGTCCTCGTGCACGTCGAAGAGCGCGTGCGCGACGCAGGGGACCACTCCCTCGGCGTCGTCGGGGATCCGGGTCTTCCAGGTGCGGGTCACCGACCGTCCGGGCGTGATGCCGCCCAGGTCGTCCGAATCCGCGGTGTCGCCCACGGCGAGGTAGAGAACGGTGCCGCGCAGGGTGATACGGGTGGTGTTCTTGAGGGTGGCGGTCAGGGTCACCGTCTGGCCCGGCTCGGGGGTGGCCGGGGTGACGGTGAGGGAGACGGGCGGCGGGAGGAAGTCCTGTTCGGGGCGGTAGGTGTTCATGACTCCTCCACGGTGAAGCGGTCGAACACGGCCTGGACCGTCGTGCCGGGGTAGTTGAGGTTCACGGCGCTCGCCACCACGCCGGCGTCCAGGGCGCCGCTCGCGGAGGGCACGGTCGCCCGCGCGGTCTCGGTCCAGGAGAGAGCGTTGTTGGTGCTGCTGTACGCGATGTACGTCGTGCCGTCACGGACCAGGCGCAGCCAGGCGGGGTGGGTGGAACCGCCGCCGCCGGCCCAGGTGTCGAGGTGTCCGTCGCCGTTGCTGTCGGTCATGAACTCCAGGCCGTACGACTTCGACATGGTGAGCACGGCGTAGCCGCCCTTCTCCGGCGCGGTCAGGTCGTTCGCGACGGCGATCCCGTACTTGGCGGTGGGGTTGTCGCTGCCGGTGAGGCTGACCGTCTTGACCTGCACCACGCTCGACTCGGCGGCGGAACCGGGAAGGAGGATGCCCGCCTTCTCGTCGGTGCCGCCGGAGAAGTCGCGGCCGCCCGCCCAGATCACCAACTGGCTGCCGTACTGGCCGAACTCGGCGTCGTCGGTGGTGGCGAACGTCCGGTACGGGTCCCGCACCCCGTTGGGCTCGTAGGGCACCGTGAACGTCTTCGCGGACCGCGCGCAGTCGCTGCTGCGCCCGTCGACGTCGAAGACCACGTGCGCGGTGAACGACACGTTCCCGGCCACGTCGGCCGGCATCGCCGTCTCCCAGCGCCGGGTCGTCTTCGCGCCGAGCCGCAGGTCGCCGAGCGGGATGGTCTTCGCCGCCGTGGTGGCGCCCGGGTCGATCAGGTGGAGCACGACGTTGCGGAGCGGGAAGGGGCAGTCGTTGGTGAGGACCGCGGTGGCCGTGATCGTGTCGCCACCGGCCGGCTCGGCGGGTTCCGTGGTGACGCTGAGCGTGGGCCCCAGGGCGTCGAACTGGGTGCCGTCAGAGATTCCCATGCCGGTCACCGCGCCCAGTCGACGGTGAAGACGTTGGCGATGCGGCTGGGAAGGGAGGACGGCACGGTGATGTTGATCTTTCCGTCACGGCGGGTCCACCTCAGACTGCCGCTCGTGCCGAGCAGCTGGATCCGGGACGTGGCGCTGATGGGGATGTCGCCGGGCACCGAGAGGGTGCCGCTGGGCGCGCCCAGCACGATGATGTTGAACTTGCCCGGGGAGACGGTGTAGCGGATGCCGAGCGCACTGCCCTCCTCCTCCGCTCGCACCCAGGGCGTCGACCCGTAGATCGCGGGGCCGTTGACCTTCAGCCAGGCGCCGATGTCCTTCAGCCTCTCCTGCATGATCTCGGGGATCGTGCCGTCCGCCCTGGGGCCGATGTTGAGCAGCAGGTTGCCGTTCTTGCTGACCACGTCGGCGAGCAGTTGGATCAGGAACTCGGAGGTCTTGTAGTCCTCGTCCGGCTCGTGCTTGTTGTAGCCCCAGGAGTAGCCCATGGTCATGCAGCACTCCCACTTCTGCGGATCCATCGTGGGGTTGGTGCGCTGCTCGTACGTCGCGAAGTCGAAGTGGGTGTCGAACCGGTCGTTGATCACCACGCCCTTGGGGCGCTCACGGTTCTTGGCCTGGTTGTAGTAGTGGGCCATGGGTTCTTCGCTGCGCCACGGCGGGTTGCCGGTGGGCCGGAACCACTGACCGTCCGCCCACAGCAGCTCCGGGTCGTAGCGGTCGATGATCTCGTAGAGCTGCTTGAGCTCGTAGTCGCCGATGTAGTCCTCGACCGGCTTGTAGCCGGTCATCGGGATCTCCTCGTCGGTGTAGAAGTTGCGCATCGGCCGGCCGATCGCCGGGTTGAAGTACTCGCCGAGCGAGTAGTACAGGCCCGGGCGCACGGTGCCGCGTCTGCGGGCCGCGGTCATCAGCTCACCGACGAGGTCGCGCTTCGGGCCGTACGCCACGGAGTGACGGTCCGTCACCTTGCTGGGGCAGAGGGCGAATCCGTCGTGGTGCTTGCTGGTCAGCGCGAAGTACTCGGCGCCCGCCTGCTCGAACAGCTTCACCCAGGCGTCGGGATCGTACTTCTCGGCCTTGAACTGCGGGATGAGGTCGTCGTAGGTGACGTCCTCGCCGTAGGTGTCGCGGTGGTACTTCCACTCGGCGGTGTCCTTGGTGCTCTGGTACCAGAGGTACCACTCCGAGGCGCTTCTCGGCGTCGCTCCGGCGATCACCGAGTAGATGCCCCAGTGGACGAAGATGCCGAACTTGGCGTCCTTGTACCAGCGCGCCACGGGATGGGTGTCGAGGGACGCCTTGGTGGGCTGGTAGTCGGGTATGCCGGAGCCGCCCGGCACCGCCGCGCCGGCCAAGGCCTGGGCGGTCCCCGGCGGGGCGAGGAGCACGGCGCCGCCGACGGCGGCCGCCGTGGTCATGAAGTGCCTGCGATTGATTGACATGGGGAGACCTCTTACGGGGTGGTGGAGAAGGAGTCGAACAATGCGGTGGTGGTCTGGCCGGGGTAGTTGAGGTTGACGGCGCTCGCGACCATCCCGGCGTCCCCGGTGCCGCTCGCCGACGGCACGGTGGCTGCCGCGACCTGCTGCCAGGCGGTGCCGTCGGAGCTGGCGTACGCGGTGTAGGCGGAGCCGTCGCGGACGAGTTTCAGCCAGGCGGGGTGGTACGAGCTGCCACCGCCGGCCCAGGTGTCGAGCCTGCCGTCGCCGTCGCTGTCGGTCAGGAACTCCAGGCCGAACTGCGCGGACATGGTGAGCACGGCGTAGCCGCCCTTCTCGGGCGCGGTCAGGTCGTTGGCGACGGCGATCCCGGCCTTCGCGGACGGGCCGCTGCCCGTCTGACCGACGACCCGGGCGGTCACGGTGCCGGAGGGCGGCGCGGCGTCGGCGAGGTAGACCGCCGCCTTCTCGTCCTTCCAGCCGGACAGGTCCTGGCCGCCTGCCCAGATGGCGAACTGGTCGCCGTTCTGGGCGTATCGGGCCTCCTCGGTCGTGGTGGCCGTCGTCAGATACGGACGGCTCACCTCTGACGGAACGGGGGTCACCGTCGCGTCCACGCTGTCGGAGTCGCGGCGAGTCCGGCCGTCCTGGACGAAGGAGGTGCGTACGCCGATCTCGTGGGTGCCCCAGGCCGCGTCGACCGCGGGGGTCACCGTCCAGGTGACCGCGGCGCTGTCACCCGGGGCGAGGGAGCGGGTCCGCGCACTGCCGGCCGGTTCGGCGGACCAGCCGTCGGGGAGATCGAGGCGAGTGCTGACGTCGGTGACCGCTTCGGTGCCGGTGTTGGTGACGGTCGACGTGATCTGAGTGCCGTCGCCCCCTGCTTGCAGGGTCGGCCGGTACGGGGTGAGCCGCACGCGGGCCGACGGGCAGTCGCGGGCCGCCCCGAGGGTGGTGAGGTCGACCGCGTCGGCGAACGCCTTCATGCCGGTGTCATTGGGGTGCAGATGGTCACCGGAGTCGAACGCGGCGGCGTACCGGGTGGGGTCGTCCGGGTCCCGTACCGCCTTGTCGAAGTCGGCGTAGTCGTCGAAGACGCCACCGGAGTCGCGGACGAACGCGTTGACCTTCTGCCGGTCGGCCTCCTTGGCCTCGGTCCACCAGTCGCCCCAGCCGCGATACGGCACGACGGTCGCGCCGATCAGACGCAGCCCACGGGCGTGGACACGGCGCGCGATCTCCTTCATGCCGTCGATCACCTGGTCGCCGGTGGCGCCGCCCCAGCTGAGGTCGTTGACGCCCTCGAACAGGACCACCGTCCGGGCGCCCGGCTGCGCCAGCACATCGCGTTCCAGCCGGTCCAGCGCCGACGGGTTGCCGTCGACACCGGCCGTGATCCGGTTGCCGCTGATGCCCTCGTTCAGCACCCCGGCGGTGGACGTGCAGGCCGACAGCCGCCCCGCCAGATAGTCGGGCCAGCGCCGGTTGGCGTTCGCCGTGGAGGACGCCCCGTCGGTGATGGAGTCGCCGAGCGCCACCACGGCGCCCGCCGTGTCGCTGCCCTGTACGTCGACACCGGTCAGGAACGGGAAGGTGGAATCGGTTCTGGTGAAGGCGTCCCCGTCGGCGTCCGCAGCGTGGTCGCCGCCGCCGTCGGGCGTCCAGTAGACGGTCTGGAGGCCCATCCAGTGCTGGCTGATGTGGGTGAGCCGGCCCGGGAAGTACAGGCTGACGACCAGGTCGCTGCGGGCGGGCACGGTGAGCTGGACCTGATCGCTGGCCGCCTGCTCGCCGGCCGGAATCGTCACCTGTCCCTTCCCTCCGAACCGCAGCCGCTGCGGCTTCGTGACGTCGGAACCACCATCACGAAGCCCGACGGTCGCGTGCCCGATCGTCACCGGCTCGGTGGTGAAGCCGTTGGTCAGGCGGATGCGTACGCTCGACCCGCCGGCGCTCACCCGCACCGGTATCCGCACCGTCACCTCCGAGGTGCCCGGGTCGTACGAGGCGTGCTGCGCGGTCGCCCAAGTCCCCGTCCACCCCGGCGGCGTGGTCGCGGCCGCGGCCGGCGCCGCCGGTAGCAGCGCGGCCAGGGTCGCCGCCACGGCTGTGGCCAGGGCCGCGAATCTTCGGCGTCCACGCAGGTGTTCAAGCGTTCTGGACACGGGTCCTCCTCAAGAGCACGGGCGGCCGAGGCCGAGCGCGGTCAGATCGATGGAGTCGGCGAACGCCTTCATCCCGGCGTCGTTGGGATGCAGATGGTCACCGGAGTCGTATGCCGCGCCCAGCCGGCGCGGGTCCGCCGCATCCCGGACCGCCCGGTCGAAGTCGGCGTAGTCGTCGAAGACCCCGCCGGAGTCCCGGACGAACGCGTTGACCTGCTGTCGCCGCGCCTCGGTCTCCTCGCTCCAACCGCCCCAGGTGAAGTCCTTGTACGGGGTGATCGTGGCGCCGACGACCCGCATCCCGCGCTGGTGCGCCCGGTCGGCGATCTCCGTCATCCCGGCGATGATCTGCTCGGCACTCGCCCCGCCGAGATCGTTGATCCCCTCGAAGAGGATCAGGGTCCGCGCCCCCGGCTGGGAGAGCACGTCCCGCTCGAGCCGGTCCAGGGCCGAGGGGTTCGTCGCGGTCCCGGCGGTGATCCGGTTGCTGGTGATGCCCGCGTTGAGCACTCCGGCGCCGGGCAGGCAGGCGTTCAGCCGGGCGGACAGCAGGTCGGGCCAGCGCTGGTTGGTGTCGGCCGTCGAGAAGGACCCGTCGGTGATCGAGTCGCCGAGCGCCACCACCGACCCCGTTCTCGGCGCGGTCACGTCGACGCCGCTGAGGAACGGCCAGCTCTTGGTGGTCCAGGTGTAGGCGTCGCCGGAGGTGTCGGCGGCGTGGTCGCCCGCCCCGTAGTCCGTCCAGTACACGGTCTGCTGCGCCCACCAGTGATCGGTGATGTGCGTGACTTGGCCGGGCAGATGGAGACTGACGACCAGGTCGGCCAGGGCCGGAACGGCGAGTCCGACCGGGTCGCTGACAGCCTGGCCGCCCGCCGGGATGGTGACCGCGCGCTTCCCGCCGAACCGCACGTCGTACGGGCGGGCCACGGCGGAACCGCCGTCGCGCAGGCCCACGGTCGCGTGCCCGATCGTCACCGGGTCGGTGGCGTAGGCGTTGGTCAGGCGGATGCGTACGGACGAGCCGCCGACGCTGGTGTGCACCGGCATCCGCACCGTCACCTCGGACATCCCCGAGACCTCGTAGTGCTCGCTGGCCGCCGTCGCCCAGGTCCCCGTCCAGGCGCGCCGGTCGTCCTGCTGACCGGCCTCGGCGGGCGCCACCATTCCGGCCACGACGGCCGAGACCGCCAGGAGCAGAGCCGCGAGCCAACCGCGTTTCCCGTGCATGTGACGCCCCTTGCCCAGGCCGGGCATCAGGCACCGCCACAGGTCAGCTTGGCCCCGGCCCAGTCGGCGTGGTCCGAGGAGACATCGCCGTCCCCGTCGACCAGCAGGTCCAGCCAGCGTGCTCCGGTCACGTCCACGTCGATGCCGGTGCCGCCGTCGGAGCCGCGCACCACCGGGGTTGTGGCGAGGGAGCGGCCGTCGGCGATCACCTTGAAGGAGACGCTGCCGCCGTCGCCGACCTCGTCGTCCACCCCTGCGGTGGCGGTGAAGCGGGTGCAGCCGCCGCCGAGATAGACCCGGACCTGGCTGTTCGCGTGCACGCCGAGTCCCTTGTCGTAGGTGGTGCCGCCGATACTCAAGGGGCGACCGTCACCCGCGCCGTTCTCCCCGTTGGAGGTGTCCTTCTCCACCGGACCCCAGCCGTTGACCGCCTTGACCAGGGTCAGGTCGCTCACATAGGCGTCGGCGGACAGCCCCGGCGGTGGCACCTGCACGGCCCGGACACCGGTGACGGTGCCCGGGTGGCCGGGCTGGGTGAGCTTGGCGGTCGCGGACAGCACGGCGTAGTGGACCGGGTCGGCCGGTGGAGTGACGGTGTAGTCCGCGGTCACGGTGTCGCCGGGCCGCACCTGGTCAAAACGGGTGGTGTCGTCGGTGGTCGCGGTCCAGCCGTCCGGGACCTTCAGCGCCAGCTCGACCTTCGAGGCGGTCGGCGCGTCCTTCGGCACGCCGAGGGTGACGGGGACCTTCGCGGCGGTGCCGGTGCCCAGGAACGGCTCGGCGTCGACGGTGACCCGGGCGCCGGAGACCGGCATGGCGTACGTCGTGGCGTTGTACGAGGGCGCGGCCACCGTACCGACCTTGATACCGCCCGCCGAGGCGCCGAGGTCGACGAGCTTCGCCGAACCCGGGCCCGCGCCGGCCTTGGTGGACCAGACGGCCAGGGCGATGGTGTTGGTGCCCTGCTCGCGCAGGATGCCCTTGGGGATGACGAACCGTGTCTGCGGTCCGGTGTCCGGCAGATAGCGGCCGATCATCCAGCCGTTGACGAAGATCTGCGCGCGGTAGCCGGTATCGCCGCCCGCGGCCTCGGCCAGGTCCAGCGCGACCGCGTTGTCCTGGCCCTGGGGGAGGTCGAGCCGCGCGGAGGTGCGGTACCAGCGCACGCCGGGCCCGGTCCTCCCGGACTGCCCGGAAAGGGTGGTGCTCTTCCAACCGCCGTCGGGGTAACCGGGGAGGGACCAGCCGGCCCGTTCCCCGTACAGCCCGCCGTTGTTGTACGCGCCCCGGGCGGTGTCGACCGGGTCCTCGCCGCCGCGGCTGCCCTGGATCTTCCAGGTGAAGGTGGAGGCCCCGCCGATCACCTCGGCACCGAGCAGACCTCGCGGCTCCTTGGAGTAGTCGTGACCCCATTCCTCGTTGTGGCCCGCGTTCTCCACCAGGACGGAGAGGACGTTGTCCCCGCTGTCCTTCAACGTGTCCGCCGGGATGTCGAAGGTGTGCGCGCCGTTGCCCGAGCTGCCGAGGTAGCGGCCGTTGAGCCAGACCGCGTACTGGCCGGTGTTACCGGTTTTGGCGTCGAGTGCGAGCGCGGTAGCGGCACCGGTGGTCTTGAACCGGCCGCGGTACCAGACGTTTCCGTGGTGGTAGCCGTACTCGTCCATCGCGAGGACCGGCAGCGACCCGGCCAGCTCCGGGTTGTTGGCGGTGAGGTGGCCGGCGGTGGTCCAGGTGGAGTCGTCGAAGCCGGGGGCGGACTCCGGTGCCTCCTCCTTGTACTTCCACGTCGTCAGCGCCGGCAGCTGGACCGGGCGAGGCGCCTGGGTGACGGCGACCTCGCTGCCGTTCCAGGTCACCTTCTTGGCGTCCGCGATGACCTCGATCTTCGCGGCCTTGGTGGAGTCGCCGGTCAGCTTCAGGGTGCCGTCCGCCAGTTCGGCCGTACGGACGAGGGACGGGCCGCGTACGAGGACCGGTCCCGAGGCGGTGTCCTGGCGCCACCAGTGGGCTGTCTCGGCGGTGTCGGCGATCAGCAGTTCCATGCCGTTCACCAGCACCCGGGCCAGGCCCTTGTGGGTGTAGTTCAGGCGCAGGTCGCCGCGTTCGGCGTCCCAGGTGGTGGTGACATCGCCGTCGAGGACCTTGACCTCGGGCCGCTCTGCGTACCGCAGCACGGTCTCGCCGGCCTCGCCCTCACGCCCGTACAGCAGGGCCACGTCCCGGTCGGCGATCCGGGCGTGCGTCATGATCTCCGAGGTGGAGTAGACGAGGCGCTGCTTCTCACCCAAGTCGTAGCCGGCCACGAGGAGTTTCGCGTCTCGGCCGTCCACGGTGATCGTTCCCTGCTGCGGTACGCGCGGGTAGTCGCCGTCCTTGCCCGAGAGGGACAGGGTGGTCTCATCCTTGTCCTTCACCCGGGTGTCGGCGTGCCGCACGGTGAAGAACTGGGTGCCGTCGTCGGGGTTGACGCGCCGGTCGATGCGCAGGGCGTCGTCGGACGGGACGGGTGCCTCGGCCTTGTCCGTGCGCGCCAGCGGGGTCACGGAGTTGACCATGTATCCCAGGCGCTTGAACTCCTGGTATTTCTCCGTCAGTTGGCGGGACTCGTTGATCGGGGCCCCGTAGTCGTACGACGTGTAGACCGCGTTCGGGTCGGCGAGCCAGCCCCAGTTGGTGCCGCCGTACGTCATGTAGAAGGACTGGCCGCTCACCCCGGCGGCGATGTTCATCTTGCTGAACACTCGGGTGAAGTCGGTGCCGGTGAGTTTCGCGCAGTCCTGGTATCCGGTGCCGCCCCAGGGGTCGAAGGCGCCGCCCTGTGCCTCCGGGATGATCAGCGGTGACTCGGGCTTCCACTCGTTGACGTACGAGTAGTCGGGCAGGTTCCTCCAGGTGTCGGGGTCCTTGCAGTCGAAGCCCTGCGGGTAGGCGTCGAAGCCGTAGATGTCGGGGGCGCCCTTGCCGCTGACCCAGTTCTGGTTGGCGCCGCCGTCGTTGACGAAGGTCGGGACGTCGATGCCGTCCTGCTTCGCCCAGTCGATGAGGGTCTGCATGTAGTCGGCGTCCTCGCGACCGCCCTGGTACTCGTTCTCGACCTGATAGAGGATCACGTTGCCTGTTCCGCGCGTGAGTTGGTGCCGCGCGATGATCGGGTTGATCCGGCTCATCCACTCCCGGGCCGCCTTCAGGTACTCCGGCTCGGAGGTGCGGTTCACGCCGGCCTGCGTCTTGCGCCAGGCGGGCATGCCGCCGCCGGAGACCTCCGCGTTGATGTACGGGCCCGGGCGGGCGATCACGTACAGGCCCGCGCGCTCGGCCTCGTCGAGCAGCCGCTCCACGTCACGGGTACCGGTGAAGTCGTAACTGCCCGGCTTGGGGGAGTGGTAGCCCCAGTCGAAGTAGAGCGAGACCGCGTTGAACCCGCCCGCCTTGATCTTCTGCAGGACATCGCGCCACGCGTCCGGGCTGGGCAGCCGGAAGTAGTGGAACTCGGCGCCCCAGATGTACAGGGGTTTGCCGTTGACCTTGACGGCGTACCGGTCGTAGGTGACGGTGTGCGGGGCCTTCGGCTCCGCCTCGGCCGGTGCCGCTACCCCCGCGCCGGCCAGAGGCATGACGGTCAGCGCTCCGGCGAGCAGCAGAGATCTCCACTTGCCCTTCATGAGGTCAGCCCCTTCACGACTGCCGCCCGCGCGGTCTCGATGTCGCGCACGTCCTTCGTCCGGCCGTCGAGGTTCCGGGTCGCGGTGGTGAGGGCCTCGGTCAGGGCGTCGCTGTCGGCGCCGCCGTCCTTCTTCCGCAGCTGGGCGATGAGTTCGTAGTCCTCGATGCCCTCCTTCAGCTGCTCCCAGCGGATGCTGGACATCGGGCCGTCCTTGCCCGGGTAGACCAGGTACTCGTCGCCCTGGGTGAAGATGTGCACGGGCTGGTTGAAGGGGTCGCTGGTCCAGCTGTTGTACGACCAGCGCAGGAAGCCGTCCAGGTTCCGCTGGGCGGAGATCCACGGCAGCATCCGCGACTCGACGGCGGGCGAGAACGACAGCGTGTTGGGGTGGGCCGGCGCGCCGTACACGTAGAAGGTCGTGATCTTGCCGGCCTTGCGACGCTCCGCCACCTTCTCCTTCGTCATGGCGTCGATGCCGCCCCAGTCGACGGACAGGTTGGACGCGACGCCTTCGGTGCTGATCGAACCGGCCACGGAGATACGGTCGTCGAAGGTCGGCGCGACCTCGTGGACGAAGTCCTTGACGACCGTCATCGTGTTGATGGGCCGCTCGTCGAAGGACAGCCAGGTGTTCTCCAGCCAGCCCTTCTCCTTCAGGTGCTTCTCGAAGGCGGGAAGGAACGCTCCCCATGCCTCCCGCCAGCGGGCGCCGCCCAGATCGACGTTCTCGTAGACGGTCCTGCCGGTGCTGGTGTCGGTGTAGGTGAGGTGTTCCTGGTCCTGGAACGCCAGCATGGAGAAGGCGCCGATGTCGGGCCCCAGGCCGGCGCGTCTGGCGGTCTGGACGTACTTGTCCCAGCGGCTGAAGTCGAAGGAGAACGTCTTTCCGTTCCAGCTCCAGCCCACCATGCTGCCGTACGGCGTGGCCGTCTGCGACTCCCGGGTGCCGAGTGACCATTGGTGGTGCCAGGGGTTGTCGACGATGGTCGTGTTGATGACCTTCTGGCCGCGCGACGCCAGGTCGCGGTTGTACTTCTCGATCAGCTTCCAGTGGTCGTCGGACCAGAGCTTGACGCCGTGGTTCTTGGCGATCGTCTCCGGTTGCGCCCATACGTCGAGGAAGAACTTGTAGTCCTTCGGGGCGGGCACGCTCGCGTCGGCGACCTCGATGGTCAGCGGGTAACTGGCCTGGGTGCGGCCGTCGGCGTTGACCTTGACCGTGCCCGTGTAGGTGCCGGGTCTCGCATCGTCGGGGATGTGGAAGGTGAACCACAGCGGCTGCGCCGCGTACGCCGGTACGTCCACGGAGGACCGCTCCTCGAGCGCGTCGCCGACCACGTCGGGGTTGCGGTCGCCGGACACCTCCTTGCCGGAGCTGACCTGGTCGATGGTGGCGGACCAGTCGACCTCGCTCTTGGAGCGCTGCACGGGCACGTACTTGACGAACCGGACCTGGGTGTCGGCACCGGACAGCTTCGCGCCGCCGGGCCCGGTGAGGTCGCCGACCACGGCCTTGACGTCGTCGAGGTTCTGGCCGGAGGCGATCGCCAGCTGCGCCGAGACCTGTTCGTTGCGCACGGCGGAGAGCTTGAGCTGCTTGGTGTCCTTGCCCTGGATGGTGGTCATCGGGTAGCGCGGGACGCGTTCCTCCGCGGAGCCGGCGAAGGAGCCGGTGGGAACCCAGGTGATGGTGTCCCTGGTGCCCATGGCGTCGGCGACCTTGACGGTCAGCCAGGTGGTGGTGGCCTTGGAATCGACGTCGGTGCCGGTGGTCGTCGTACCGGTCACGGCGATCGCGGTGGTACTGGCGGCCACGACCACGCCCGCTACGAAGCCGGCGACAGCTGAGGATGTACGTGCCATGGGGTGGGTTCCAATTCTCACGGCTGTGCAGGGACTGGTCCCCGGCAGGCCCCAGGTGGTGGGGGGCCTGCCGGGAAGCGGGGGGTGGCGGTGGTGCCGGACCGGCGTGTCAGGAGGTGACGGAGAATCCGCTGAAGACGGCTTCGATGTTCTCGCCGGGGTAGTTGACGTTGGCCGCGCTGGCGACCATCCCGGCGTCACCGGTGCCGGTGGCCGACGGCACCTGGGCGGTGCCGACCTGCGACCAGTTCTCGCCGTCCTTGCTGGCGTACGCGGTGTAGGTGGCGCCGTCCCGGGTCAGCTTGAGATGGGCCGGGTGGTAGGTGGAGCCACCGCCCGCCCAGGTGTCGAGCTTCCCGTCGCCGTCGCTGTCGGTCATGAACTCCAGTCCGTAACTCTGGGTCATGACCAGCACCGCGTAACCGCCCTTCTCGGGCGCCGTCAGGTCGTTGGCGAGGGCGACACCGGCCTTGCCGACCGGTGAGGCGCTGTCCTGGGAGACCAGCTGGGCCTGCACGGTGGCCTTCTCCCCGGCCGCGTCGTCGCGGTAGATGACGCCCTTCTCGTCCTTCCACCCGGACAGGTCCTGGCCGCCCGCCCAGATGGCGAACTGGTCGCCGGCCTGGGCGTACTGAGGATCCTCGGAGGTGGTGTCGGCCGTCAGATACGGCTCCTGCACGCTGCCCGGGGCGGCCTTCACCTGCGCCTGCACGGTGTCGGACACCTTCGTCGATCCGTTGTAGGTGGCCGTGCCGGTGAGGTTGTGGCTGCCCCATCGGGCGTCGTCGGCCGGGGTCACCGTCCAGGTGGTGGTGAGGGTGGCGCCGTTCTTGAGCGAGACCGCTGTGGTCGGGCCGGTCGCCTTCGCCGTCCAGCCCTCGGGCAGGTCCAGTGCCGCCTTGGTGTTCTCGATGGTCCGGGCGCCCCAGTTGGTCACCTCGGTGGTCACCTCGAACGGCTTGCCGGCGTCGGTGGACGGGGCGTCCGGGGTGATCAGGACGGAGGCGGCCGGAGCGTCGTCGCGCTTGAGCGCCTCGATGGCCTTGTCCGCTCCCTCGGCCTTGAGGTCGACGAAGGCCGGGGTGACGCCGAGCGGCGCCGCGTACCCCTTCAGGGTCTTGGGGCCACGGATCACGGTGCCCTGGTTCACGTCGTACCAGGTGCCCGGCGGCAGATGGATCGAGCGGGTGGCGCCGGTGCTCAGCTTGGGCGCGGCCAGCACGGCCGGGCCGAGCATCCACTCGTCGGTGACCGTGTAACTGGCCTCGTCCTTCGGGAAGTCGAAGAACAGCGGCCGCATGATCGGATCGCCGGTCTCCAGGGTGTTCTGCACCTGGTCCCAGATGTAGGGGGCGAGCTTCTCGTGCGTCTTGATCGCCTGCCGGTAGAGGTCGACCGTCTCCTGGTCGTAGTCCACCTTCTGCCCGGTGGTGGTGTCGTTGGTGTCCACCGGGGAGGTCGAGGCGTACATCAGCGGCATGAGTGAGGCGGACTGCGCCCACCGCACCAGCACGTCCTTCGACGGTGCGGGCTGGCCGCCGGAGCCGCCGATCATGTCGGACTCGACGAACGGGTAGCCGATGGTGGAGATGGCCAGGTTCTGGGTGGCGGAGGCGCGCAGGGAGTCCCAGCCGGTGCCCTTGTCGACCTGGCGGGTGACGAAGCCCGCCTCGTGCGCCGTCTGGTTCCAGTGCACCCGGATGCCCGCGCCCTGGAGGTCGAACTCGTCGGCGAGCTGCGTGCCGAGCTTCTGGTAGTCCGTGGCCTGGTGGCCCTCGCGCGGCGCGCACTTCTCGTCGAAGAAGCGGGTGTCGAACTTCAGCCCGTCGATGTCGTACGTGTCCATCAGCTTCTTGAGGTTGCCCTCGTACCAGGCCTTGGCGTCCGGGTTCGCCAGGTCGATGATCCCGGCCTGCCCGTTCCACCAGGTCACTTCACACGGCTTGCTCGTGTCCTTGGCGTCCATGAGCAGATAGCCGTTGTCGACCGCGTACTGGTAGTTGTCGGAGTCCAGGTTGATCCACAGGGTGACCCAGATGCCGAAGTCGAACCCCATGTCGTGGATCTTCTGGGAGAGGCCCTTGGGATCGGGGAAGGTCTTGGGATCCCAGGTCAGATTGCCGTAGTTCGACTCCCACTTGTCGTCGAGCTGGATGGTGTGCCCGTCCAGACCGTTGTCGTGGAGGTCGGTGGCGTAGTCGAGCAGTTTCTCCTGGTCGATCTTGGTGTAGAACTGCGCCCACGAGTTCCACAGCGGCTTGGCGTACTGCTCGTACGTGGCATCGGACTTGGCCGGCTTGCCGACGATGCCGATGTAGTCGCGGTAGACCTCCAGCGGGGTCGACTCGACGAACACGGTGGCCTTGTAGGTGTCGGGCGACTCGACGGTGAAGGTGCCGAGGCCGTCCTTGCCCTTGTTGAGCCGCACGTCCATGACATCCCCGGTGTCGACGCGCAGACCGGTCGACTTGGAGGTGTACCAGAACGGGTCGATCATGTTGTACGAGGCAGGGCCGAAGGTCTCGTGGTCGACCTCACCGGCGTCGAGGGGCCAGGGCTGGTTGACGCCGGGACCGCCTTGGGGGGTCTCCGCCTCGCCGTGGCCGTACCAGTGGCCGGCCGATGACAGGTCGTAGGCGAGGCCCAGTTGCTTGGGTTCGCCACCGCGGACGTCCCAGTCGAGTTGGTAGCGGTCGGCGCGGGGGGTGATCCGGGCCTCCACCGTGGCGCCGTCGAGCGTGCTGTCGGCGGTGACCGTCAGGACGCCGTTCTTCCACGTCCAGTCCGTGACGTCGGTCGCGTGCTGCCACGTGCCGTCGGCCGCGGTGAAGCGCAGGGCGCCGGTGTCGCCGGAGGCGGTGGCGAGCACGGTTTTCCCGGCGCGGCGTGTGGTCAGGGCGAGTTCGTCGGTGGCCACGCCGAGGGTGTAGCCGGGGGCGCCGGCGGAGGCCGGCACGGAGACCGTGACGGCGTCCGCGGTGCGGGCCACCTTCGGCTCGTCAGTGGTGCTTGCGGTGGGGCGGGCGTCGGCCGTGGCCCCGGCGGGGGAGCCGGTGACGGGCGCCGTCAGCAGGGCGGCGGTCAGCGCGGCTGCGAGCAACGGGCCGCCGGGACTGCTCAGTCGGGGGTGCACTCGTGTCCTCCTGTCGGACAGGACGGTGACTCAGGAGCGGCGGTGCGTGGTGCCGGTGGCGTGCGCAGTGCACGGTCACGAGGAAGCGCGGTGCCGGGCGGGCTTGCGATCTGCTTGAAACTGCGTGCCGATGCAAGATTCCAACTGATTTCGCTCATGCTCTTGCGGTAATCGCCACCTGTCAACATGTGGGGCATGCGGCTTCCGGGGTGCTTGAAGCGTTCTCCTGGAGCGGCTGTTGTCCCTGGTGGCGGTAGCTCCGGGATCCCGCCGAGACACCTCGGCGGGACCGGAAACCGTTCGTAACAGACAGGTAAATTCTGTGAACCCCGGGATCCTTTCCGGGGATGCCTGGTCAGGCCAGGATCACCGAGCGGGTCAGGTGGCGTGGATTGTCCGGGTCGAGACCGCGTGCCGAGGCGAGGGCGGCTGCCAGTCGCTGCACCACGACGAGGTCCGCCAGTGGGTCCCGGCCGAGTGCCACCAACTGCCCGCCGGTGCGGGCGATGTCGTCGGCGAGACCGGACGGCAGGGCGGCCGGGTCCCCGAACCACCACGCCACACGGCCGGGTCCGGTGACGCTGATCGGGCCGTGCCGGTACTCCATCACCGGGTAGGCCTCCGTCCAGGCGGAGGCGGCCTCGCGCATTTTCAGCGCCGCCTCCTGGGCGATCCCGTACGCCCAGCCCTTCCCCAGGAAGGTGAACTGCTCGGCCTCGAGCACCCCGGCCGGCATCGGGTCGTCCAGCGCCGAGTGCCCCTGCTGCGGCAGATGCCCCAGGTCCTCGCCCAGGTGCGCCCGCAGGAGGACCAGTTCCGCGCTGGCGAACCGGGTCTGGACGACCGAGGTCTCGTCGGCGAAGTCGAGCGCGACGACGGCGTCCGCCAGCTCGCTCACCGGCGCCTCCGGTACCGCGGTCACCGCGGTCGTCGGGGTGCGCCCGCGGAGCCGGCGGAGCAACTCCAGCACCTCGGTCGTCGTGCCGGACCGGGTCAGCGCGACCACCCGGTCGTAGGCGCGCCCCGCCGGTATCTCGGAGGCGGGGAAGGCGTCGGTCTCGCCGTGGCCGCCCGATTCCCGCAGTGCCGCGTAGGCCTGGGCGATGAACCACGACGTCCCGCAGCCCACGACGGCCACCCGCTCGCCGGGCCGGGGCAGCGCGGCGGCGGGGCCGTCGGGCTGCCGGGCCAGTGCCACGGCCTGCCGCCAGCAGTCGGGCTGGGTGGCGATCTCTATCTCGGTCTGACTCATCGGGAGGTCTCCCCTCTCAGGCGCACGGCGTGACCGATGCGTCATGCGGCGGCTCTTGACACCGTGTGCGTTTCCTGGAGCATCATGTCGTTCAGTGATTGATAGCACCTAGATTCGAGCATAAACAAGCAAGCGGGCACGCAATCAGGCGAGCACGCGCTGGACGAAGCACGCCATGCGTGCGGAGAGGTACACCGTGAAACGGCACCTCGCAGGCCTCGCCGGTGGACTGGCCCTGGCACTGGCCCTCACCGGATGCGGCAAGGGCAGCTCCTCGGACAGCGGCGGATCCGACGGCAGGACGATCAAATTCGTCGCCGCGAAGTACGACGACGACACCCAGGCCTACTGGACCGCGCTGATCAAGGACTTCGAAGCCGCCAACCCCGGCTACAAGGTGAATCTCGAAGTCGTCGACTGGGAGCAGATGGACTCCAAGGTCAAGACGTACGTCCAGACCAAGCAGGTCCCCGACGTCCTCAACTACAACAAGTTCTCCGACTTCGCTCGCGACGGCCTGGTCCACAAGGCGCAGGACGTCGTCTCACCCAAGGTGCTGACCGACTTCCTGCCGCTGTTCAGGCAGAAGGCGCAGTACAAGGGGGCCCAGTACGGTCTGCCCTTCATCTCCAGCGCGCGCCTGTTCTTCTACAACAAGGACATCTTCGCCAAGGCGGGCATCACCCGGCCGCCGTCCACCTGGGCCGAGGTCGAGGCCGACGCCAAGAAGATCAAGCAGGCCGGTTACATCGGTCTCGGGCTGCCCCTGGGCCCCGAGGAGGCCCAGGCCGAGTTCCAGATCTGGGCGATGAACAACGGCGGCGGCTGGACCGACGCCTCGGGCAAGTGGGCCGTCGACCAGCAGGCCAACGTCGACACGCTCACCTATCTGCGGAAACTGACGAAGGACAAGCTCACCCAGCCCAACCCGGAGGCCACCAACCGCAAGGACGTCTTCAACCAGTTCGCGCAGGGCAAGATCGGCATGCTGAACGGTGCGGTCTTCATGCGGAAGGGCTTCATCGACCCGGTCGACGCGAAACTGAACTACGGCGTCGCGGCCCTGCCCAGCAAGGACGGCAGTACCCACAAGACGCTCGGCGTGCAGGACTACCTCGTCGCGTTCAAGAAGAGCGACGGGTCGAACAAGGCTGCCGTGAAGAAGTTCCTCGACTTCTTCTACCAGAAGGAGAACGCCGCCGAGTTCGTCTCCACCGAGGGGTTCCTGTCGGTCACCAGGTCGGCCGGTGAGGTGCTCAGTTCCGACAGCCAGAACGCCGCCTACTACAAGCCGTTCGTCGACGCCCTCTCCAGCGCCGAGTTCGCCCCCACCGACGACCCCGCATGGGCCGCGGTCGACGGCGCCGTGAAACAGCGCATCGGCACGGCGGTGGCGGGCGGAGACCCGGCGAAGGTCCTGGGCGAGATCCAGAAGACCGCACAGAAGGGCGACTGACCCCGGTGGCCGTACACGATGTCACCGTGAGCGCCGCCGGGGCCGAGAACCCGGCCCCGGCGGCGCCACCGCCGCCGCCCTCGCCGCGCCGCGGCCGCAGGACATGGCGCGCGCTGGAGCCACTGTTGTGGCTCGGTCCCGCCACCCTCCTCATCCTGACCATGGTCGTCTGGCCGGTCGTCGAGATGATCCGTACGTCCCTGACGCGGGTGAGCTCCACGGGTCTGTCCCAGGGGTTCGCCGGAGTCCGCAACTACACCGACCTGTTCGCCGAGGGCGACCTGCCCGGAGTGCTGCTGCGCACCGTCGTGTGGGTCGTCGGGGTCGTCACCGTCACGATGGTGGTCTCGCTCGGCCTGGCTCAACTGCTGAACTCCAAGTTCCCCGGGCGCCGGCTGGTGCGGTGGGCGCTGATCGTGCCCTGGGCCTCGTCCGTGCTGATGACGGCACTCATCTGGCGCTGGATGCTCAACAACTTCTACGGCGTGATCAACCGGCTGCTCATGGACCTCGGCGTCCTGGACGCGCCCGTCAACTGGCTGGCCAACCCGGGGCAGGCCCTGGTCGCGATGATGGGCGTGGCGGTGTTCGTCTCGCTGCCGTTCACCTCGTTCGTCCTGCTGGCCGGCCTGCAGAGCATTCCGGCCGAGGTGTACGAGGCGGCGCGGGTGGACGGCGCCGGCCCGCTCCGCGGCTACCTGGGCATCACCCTGCCACTGCTGCGGCCCGCACTGGTGGTCGCCGCGATCATCAACGTCATCAACGTGTTCAACTCGTTCCCCATCATCTGGGCCATGACGCGCGGCGGCCCCGGCTTCGCCACCGACACGACCACCACCTACCTGTACAAACTCGCCTTCGACAACCAGTCGGTGGGGGAGTCGGCCGCCATGGCCGTCGTCAACTTCGGGCTGATCCTCGCTGTGGTGCTGGTCTATCTGCGCGTCGTCCGCCGACAGGAGGACACCCCGTGAGCAGGACCGCCGTCATCCCCCGCAAAGCCGCACACCGCAAAGCCGCGCCGCGCAGACCGCGGCGAGGACCGATGAAGTTGCGCACCGTCCTGCTCACCGCCGTCGGATGGCTGGTGGCGCTGGCGTTTCTCGCACCCTACGCGCACATGCTGCTGACGGCGCTCAAACCGACGCCCGAACTGATGAAGTCCCCGCCGTCCTATCTGCCCTCCCAGTGGGAGTGGTCGAACTTCACTCACATCTGGTCGCTCACCGACCCGCGCGTCGCGGACGCGCTGATGTTCTCGCTGTACGTCGCGGGGGCCTCGACGCTGCTCGCCCTGGCCGTCGGGATGCCCGCCGCGTACTACACCGCCCGGCACCGCTTCCGTGGGCGCGGTGCCTTCCTGCTGCTCGTACTCGTCACCCAGATGTTCGCTCCCACCGCGCTGCTGGTCGGCATCTACCGGGAGATGGTCAGCCTCGACCTGACCGACACCGCTGAAGGCCTCATCCTGGTGAACGCGGCGTTCAACCTGCCGTTCTGCGTGTGGATCCTCAACGCGTACTTCGCGAGCATCCCCCGGGAGCTGGAGGAGGCGGCCTGGCTCGACGGCACCGGGCGGCTCGGCTCCCTCACCCGTGTCGTCCTGCCCCTCGCGATGCCCGGTGTGGTGACCGCGCTCGTCTACACCTTCATCAGCGCGTGGAACGAGTACGTGGTGGCGCTCACCGTCACCTCGTCCAGCGACCGGATGACCCTGACCAAGGCGATTCCCGGCTTCGTCACCTCGTACCACGAGCAGTGGCAGTACCTGTTCGCCACGTCGCTCGTCGCGATCGTGCCCGTGGTGGTGCTGTTCGTCTTCGTGGAGCGCCACCTCGTCGCGGGCCTGACCGCGGGCGGCGTCCGGGGATGACACCGGGATGCGCATCGGAGCCGAGGCCGTGGCCGGGAAGGCCACGGACGCGGCGTGCGGTGTCAGGCGCGGATGACCTCCACACCGGCCGCCGTGAACGACTCGGTCAGCTCGTCCGAGGCGCCCTTGTCGGTGACCAGGACGTCGATGTCCTCCACCGGGCAGATGCGGGCGAAGGCCCGCCGGTCCAGCTTGGAGGAGTCGGCGACCGCGACGACCTGCTGCGCGCGGCGGGCCAGCGCCCGGTTGATGCTGGCCTCCCCCTCGTGGTGGGCGGTCGCCCCGTGGGCCACGTCGATGGCGTCCACCCCGATGAAGACCTGGTCCAGTGCGATCTCCGCGAGCAGTTCGGTGGCCAGCGGCCCGATCAGCTCGTAGGACGCCGGCCTGGCCACCCCGCCGGTCACCACGAGCTTCACGTGGCGCCGTACGACCAGTTCGTTGGCGATGTTCAGGGCGTTGGTCACCACGGTGACCGCCGTCTCCGCGCCGCCGGAACTCAGGTCGGCCCGGGTGGCCAGGGCCCGCGCCACCTCGGTGGTCGTGGTGCCGCCGTTGAGCCCCACCACGGCGCCGGCCTTGACCAGCCCGGCGGCCGCGTCCGCGATCCGCTCCTTCTCCGGAGCCTTGCGCGCGGCCTTGTAACGCAGCGGCAGGTCGTAGGCGATCGCGTTGATCACGGCGCCGCCGTGCGTGCGGGTGACCATCTGCTGGCGGGCCAGCTCGTCGAGGTCGCGCCTGATCGTCGCGGCGGAGACCCCCAACTCCTCGGCAGCCGGTTCGACTTCGATCCGTCCGTCGCGCGTCAGCATCTCCAGCAGCGCGCTCCACCGGGCCTGTGGTGCCGCCATGTCTCACAACTCCCTGTCGGTGATGTGCGCCCCGATGTGCGCACCTCCATGAAACCACAGCGCTTGATTGGGTGTTTTATGGTCCACAAACGAGCAGAACCATGCACGTTTCGCAAGTCGATGCCGCTGCCGCTGTCCCTGCCCCTGCGGCTGTCGCGGCCCTCGTGTACCTCCACAGGAGGCCGTCCGTGCCGCTGACTCCGACCGCCGACGTGGTGAGCTCCGCGTGCCGCGAGGGACGGGCCGTCGGCGCGTTCAACGTGATCACGCTGGAGCACGCCGAGGCCGTGGTCACCGGGGCGGAAGCCGCGGGCCGCCCGGTCATCTGCCAGATCAGCGAGAACGCCGTGCGGTTCCACGGCGGCCGGCTCGCCCCGATAGCCCGCGCCACCGCCGCGCTCGCCGAGGCGGCCACCGTCCCCGTGGCCCTGCACCTCGACCATGTCACCGACGAAGCGCTGCTGCGCCGCGCCGCGGACTGCGGCTTCGGATCCGTCATGTTCGACGCGTCCGCGCTGCCGCACACCGAGAATGTCGCCGCCACGCGCGCCGCGGCACGGTGGGCACATGCCCAGGGTCTGTGGCTGGAGGCGGAACTCGGCGAGATCGGCGGCAAGGACGGTGTGCACGCACCCTCGGCACGTACGGAGCCCGATCAGGCGCGCGACTTCGTGTCCGCGACCGGGGTCGACGCACTGGCCGTCGCGGTCGGCAGCTCCCACGCGATGACCACACGTACCGCCCGGCTGGACCACGGTCTCATCGCCCGCCTCGCCAAGGCGGTCCCCGTGCCGCTGGTCCTGCACGGCTCGACGGGCGTGCCCGACGCAGAGCTCAGGCAGGCGGTGGCGTCCGGCATGGTCAAGATCAACATCGGTACGGCACTGAACGCCGCCTTCACCGGTGCGGTCCGCGACGCACTCGCCGGGGCACCCGCGTCGGTCGACCCCCGTCCGGCCCTTACCGCGGCGCGGCGGGCGATGGCCGAGGCCGTTACGTCGGCGCTGCGGACCCTGTCGGGCGACGGGTAGGGGACGAGACGAGCCGACCGGGTGCCGTAGGACCTGGCGGCGCCCCGAACCGCTCCGGGAGCCCGGGCACGATGGCCCTGATGACGCAGCAGCTCAGCGCAGTTTTCGGCAGTACAGCGCGTCCGGAGTCCGTGCTGAGCCCACCCGGCCCGTGTACGCGATCCCGGCCGCGTACTCGTCATCCGCGCACTGGCCCTTGAAGCGGCCCTGCGCGAAGTCGCCGCCTTTGGCGCCCGAGCCCCTGTTGTCGCCCCGGTCGAACCAGACGGTGCGGCCGCTCGTGCCGAGCCGGCCGACCGGAGCGGCCGCGCACAGGGCGGCGGAGACGGCGGAGCCGCGGACGCTGTAGCCCGTCAGGAAGTGGCCGTCGGGGCACTGGAGTTTGGTGTATCCGGACGCCCAGTCGTGGCCCGGCCTGACGTACCGGTCGTCGACGACCACGACGTGTCCGCCGGCCGGGTCCCACAAGGGGCCGGTGGACACGTCCGAGCACAGGCCCCGGCTGCCGGTGTGACTGAGGCCGACCAGCCGCTGCCCGTCGGGGCACACCGCTTTGCGGGCGCCGGAGTCCCAGTCGGGCAGGGCCCGTATCCGCCGCGACTGGACGAAGTCGCCGTGATCGGGGCTGAGCATCGACCAGTCCGCCACGGGCTCCACCGGGCCGGTGCGACCCTGGGCCCGGATGAGCCGGGTCCAGACGGCGGCCCGCCAGTCGTCGCCGTCGTACAGGCCCATGCGGCGGCCCTCGGCGTCCCAGTGCAGAAGGGCCCAGCCGTTGCCCTTGCGGTTCTCGTGCCAGCCGACGAGCGGCCAGTACGCGAAGTCGGCGTCGGTACGGATCAGATGGTCGACGAAGTTCCCGAACCAGGCCCGCTGCTTGTCACCGGTCTCTCCCCGGCCACCGACACCGAACTCGCTGATCCAGACAGGCGCGGTGAAGTGCCGGTCCGTCTCCGCGGTCACGAAGAAGGCCTGGCGGTCCAGCACCTTGATCAGTTCGGCGGGGCTCAGGTCGCGGTAGCGGGGGTCACTGGTCTCGCCCGTGCCGGTGGCGCCGCTGTGGTTGGGGCCCGTGTAGTCGTAGAAGTGAGCGGAATACACGAGCTTGCCGGAGTCGACAAGCGTGTGGGAGAGGCGGCGTACGGGCTCCAGCGTGGGGCGCTCGTGGGGGAGTCCGTCGACGGGGACACCGGTCCAGTTGATGCCCTCCACGATGATCAGGAGGTCGGGGTCGGCCTCCGTCAGGATGCGGTCACCGACGCGCTGGGAGGCGGCGAACCAGTCGTGGTTGTCACCGAGCCCCCAGTTGGGATCGTCCCAGACAGTGCGGCGCACCTCGTTGTAGAGGTCGGCGCCGACGACGCGTCGGTTGTCCCGGTAGCGGCGCGCCATGAAGAGCCAGTCGTTCTCCCAGGTCTCGGCGGACTGGCTCGCGTTCCAGCGTTCGTTGCCGTCGACTCCGCAGCACCAGCGTGTGGTGTTGGTGTGGTTGTTCAGGATCACCGCGAGCCCGGCGGCGGTGAGTTCCCGTACCACGACGTCGTACACCTGTAGTGGGGTCCTGCCGCGCAGGGAGGGATTGGCGGCCACGGAATCGTCCGTGACGGGACGGCTGTCGTGGACCATCTCGTTGGAGAAGGGCAGCCGGATGCTGTTGATTCCGATCTCCCGGAAGCCGGCGATGATCTCGGCCATGGGAGCACGGTCCAGGCCGAGCGGTATCCGGCCGGAGTTCTCCCCCGCGTGGTGGTTGGCGTCCTCGTCCGGGCTTCCCGAGCCGTTCCAGGTGCCGCTGGCTCCGTGCCAGTTGCCGGACCGCAGCTTGAAGCGGTCGCCGTCCGCGTCGACGATCCAGCGACCCCGCGTGCTGAGCGGCGGCGTCCAGTCCGACGCGGTCGCGGCGATATCGGGCCGGGCGCCGGCCTCGGGGGCGGGTTGTTGCCCGACGGCTGCCTCGGCCTTGGGTGCCAGGGGCACTACGAGGAGTGCGGCGGCCAGTGTGGTCATGGCCCTGATGAAGGATCCGCGCACGGTCACCACCCTGAGGCGTGCGTTGTCATGGCACCGTCATCATGGGCGACTGTGCGGAATTGGTCCAGTCCTGCGCGCGGGGGACCGCCGTCAGTGAAGCGCCTGAAGTTCGTCGGCCACCTCAGTCAGGTACCCGGCCAGGGTGCTGCCGTCGTCGTAGAGGTGGGAGAAGTCCTGCCGATTCCACGACCCGGCCAGCCCCGTCGAGGCGTCGATGAAGGTCCCGGTGAACGGGTCGTCAGGTTCGTCGGCGGTGAACGGGATCCATGTGGCCTCCCAGACCCCTGGGTGCTTCAGCAGGTCGTACGCATGCAGGGCCGACCATCACCTGCCCGCAACAGCGCTCACTGCTCCGCACAGTTAGGTCCGCGATTGGTCCGGAAGCACTGGTCAGGACGGGTACACCAGTGGGACGAATCGGGGAGTCGGGCTCGGTCGAGGTATCAGGCTGAGGGAAAGGCGCCTGACGGGGAGCGGAGCACGAGGAGGGTGATCTCGCTGGGGGCGAAGACGCGGAACGGCGGGCCCCAGAAGCCGGTGCCGCGGCTGGTGTAAAGGAGAGTGCGGGTGCCGTGGTGGCTGAGGCCGGCGACGGCGGGCTGGTCGATGCGGACCAAGTGGTGGAAGGGCCAGATCTGGCCGCCGTGGGTGTGGCCGGAGAGTTGGAGGTCGACGCCGTCGGCCGCCGCCCGGTCGACGAACTTGGGCTGGTGTGCCAGGAGCAGGACGGGTAGGTCGGGGTCGGCGCCGTTCAGGGCGTCGGCGAGGTGGGCGCGGTGGCCTGCCAGGCCGGAGGACTCGGCGGTGACGTCATCCACGCCGGCGACCACGAGGGTGTCGCCTCCGCGTTCGAGCAGCAGGTGGCGGTTGCGCAGGGGCTCCCAGCCCAGCTCGCCCATCAGGTCGACCCAGCCCTGGGCCTCGCTGTAGTACTCGTGGTTGCCGGTGACGTAGACCCGGGCCCGGGTGGCCCGCACGGTACCGAGTGGGAGGGCCTGGGCGCGGCGGCGTTCGGCCGTGCCGTCCGCGATGTCGCCGGTGTGGCAGACCAGGTCGGCTTCCAGCGTGTTCACCGTCTCGCACACCCGTTCCGACCAGCGAGTGCGATCGAGCGGGCCGTAGTGGGTGTCGGTGATGAGGACGACGCGGGTGCCGTCCAACCCGGCACCCAGCCGGGGGAGTTGCACGTCGAGCCGGCGCACGCGCGGCACGCGGCGGGCTTCGGCGTACCCCCAGGCGAGTAGTACGGCGGTCATGCCGAGGACGGCCCAGGTGACCATTCGGGCCCGGTCCTGACTCTCGCCGACGCCCGCCACGGTCAGGGCGAGCCGCAACAGGACGCCGATCAGAACGGACCAGGTGAACAGCACCCAGCTGGTGCCCAGCAGGGTGTCCCCGACGATCGCCGCCCGGTCCTGCTGGCGCCGGCCGTGGCCGCGCGCCATCGCGAGCGGCATACCGACGAGGCCGAGGGCGAACAGGGCGGTGCCGGCCAGCGTGACGGGCAGCGGCCAGTGCTGGCCGGTGTACAGGAGCACCCAGCAGGGCACGGTCCACAGCAGGACGGGGGCGATCAGGGGAAGGTAGCGCATCAGGCGGTGCAGTCGGCTCTGCCGCGGAGCTTGCGCTTCGCTGTCGGCGGATCGGGTGCTGCTGGTGTCGGTCACGCTTCCCCTCCCTGACCGGGCTGCCGTCTCGCGCACTGTATCCGGTCGCCCTCGGGGCGGCCGGACCGGCGTTCACGGGCGGGGCTCCTCGGGGCGAAGGGTTCTCCGCGAAACGGCAGGACTCCGCCGCAGACACCTCCCTCGGCATGAGCCGCGATCAGGGCGCTACCGCGCCGCGTGTACGAGCGCATCGCCGCCCACGACCCGAGCGGTGCGGCCGAGGCGATGTCCACCCCCATCACCAATGTCTGGCTCGTCCGCCGCAGCGCACCAGGCGACCCGGTGCGCCTGGACCGTTGGCAAGCGCCACCGGCGGCGGCACCGCACCGCTTTACGGGACGGCCCTCGGTCGGGTGAGCGTTGCCCGACCCCGCTCCCCGTCGCCGTATGAGCGCTGACGTTGTCGCGTGACGAGGGCGGGCTCGGCGTTCCGCCGAGCCCGCCACGCCGGCTCCATACCGGAGCCGGACCCGTGTCACGCCGTCAGCGCCGCAGTTTCAGCAGACCCGGACGGTAGGGCCAATGTCCGTATTCGCCGCCGGAGTTGGGGTTGCGTCCCTGGTAGAGGAGCTGCAGGTTGCAGGGATCGACGGTGAAGGTCTGATCGGCGCTGGTGCGGATCAGTTCGCCATGGCTGATGTCGTTGGTCCAGGTGGCGCCGCTGTTGGCCTTGCCGGCGAAGGGGTTGCTCTCGGTCGCGGCCTGGGGCGTCCATGAGCCGTTCAGACTGGTTGCCGTGAACGAGCGGAAGTAGCGGCCCTGCGAGCCGATCGCCTCGACGATCATGAGGTAGCGGTTCTGGCCCTGGAGCTTGTAGACCTGCGGGGCTTCGAACAGGTTGTTCTTCGTGTCGCTCATGATCGTCGTGTAGGTCGAGCCGAAACTGCTCGGGAAGTTCCCGATCGGCATGCTGGCCCGGTAGATCTTGCCGTTGTCACCGGCGAAGAACAGGTACATGTTCTGGCCGTCAGCGATGAGCGTCTGGTCGATGGGGCCGGTGTCGGAGCCGGTGATGCTTCCGGAGAAGAGCACCTTCTGTGCTGACCAGCCATTGGGGTTGGTGGGGTCGCTCGACGTCCGGTAGGAGAAGGCGCTCCCACCTCCCCACTGGTAGGCGAGCACCCAGATGTTCTTCGGCGCGAAGTAGAAGAGCGTGGGCGCGACGGTGGAAGTCGACATCGTGTTCTGGCTGGCCGAGGCCATCTCCGGCCAGTTGGTGAACAGGCCGAAGTTCATCGAACCCCAGCCCGCTCCCGTTCCCGCGGCGCCGTGCGTCGTCGCATAGACGAGATGCTTGCCGTTGTAGGGGGCGACGGTGAAGTCCTTGAGCGAGGCCCACCCGGCCTTGGGCTGCGCCAGCGCGCCCGTCGATGTCCAGCGGTACGTCGACGGAAGATCACACGTGCCGGGGTTGCCGCCGCCGACCCTGACGAGCTGCCACTGCTGGTTGGTGCCGCCCCAGTCGTCGTACTGGACGATGTTCCCGTTGTCGGCGGTGGAGGCGCCTTGTACTTCGAGAGCCTTGTTGCTGTGGCGCGAGATGAGCCGCACGTAGCCGTCCGAGCTGTCGGCCAGCCGCCACTGCTGGTTGGTGGCATTCAGGTCGGTCCACTGGACGATCGAGCCGCCGTTCGCGGTGGACCAGTTGTGGACGTCCAGCACCTTGCCCGAGTGGCGGGACTTGATGCGGTAGTAGCCGCCCCCGGAATCGACGAACTGCCACTGCTGCTGGGCCTGATCGTTCCTGGTCCACTGGGTGATGCGGGCGCCGTCGCCGGTCGCCATGTTGTAGACGTCCAGGGCCTTGCCGCTGTTGCGGTTGACCAGCACATACGAGGCGTTGGGGTCTACGGTCGCCGCGCCGGCGGGCTGGGCACCGAGGAAGGTGGCCACGAGCAGCAAGGGCGCAAGGACGGCGAGTAAGCGTCTCAGACGGACCGGGGACGGGTGGTGAAACCACATCAGAGGGCCTCCTTCGGGGGGCGGGGGTGAGGTGACCCCGATGAACCGCGGAGCGGACTGCCGGGGGCGGGGACGATCTCGAAACGTTTCGAAGAATTCCCGGAAGCGTTGACGCCACAAGCTAGGAATGTGGAGCCCTCTGGTCAAGGCCTGTAGCCGATCTGTCCACAAACAGCGCCTCGCCTCGGCCCTACGGCATCCGTCGATGTGGGCGCCGGGGGTTCGTCGTCCGGCCCGCCCGCTCCCGAATGTTTCGGAGCAGAAATCGAAACTTCTCCTGCGGGGAGTATTGACGATCCATCGTCAAAACCTCAATCATCCCTGTCTGAGAACCCGGCCTCAGTCCGAGATGTCGAACCAAGCAGATTCACGCACAGCTGCACGACAGATCCGCGCACCAGAGCACCTGCGCCACCCCGTTCGTTCCGGTGAGGTTCGCACCAGCGCACCTGGCTCTTCGCGCAGTTGGAGAGCAGCTTGGAGAGGTGCGCGACGCCGCGTGGCGGTCCCCCGGCTGAGCCGCGATGGAGCACCCCCATGCCTGGGAGCGGACGAGGTATTTCCCCTGCGCTTCAGTCCTTCCGTGATTTCTACCTTGGAGGCACAGTCATGGGCTCGTATGCCCTTCCCAGATCCGATATCCGGCGGAAGATCCGTGGCCTGCTGCTGGCGCTGGTCGTCGGCGTCCTCGGTGTGGTCACCGCACTGGTCGCGCCGCCGCCGGCCGCACACGCCGCCGAGAACACGCTCGGCGCCGCGGCGGCGCAGAGCGGCCGCTACTTCGGCACCGCCATCGCCTCGGGCAGGCTGGGCGACTCGGCGTACACGTCGATCGCGAGCCGTGAGTTCAACTCGGTGACGGCCGAGAACGAGATGAAGATCGACGCCACCGAACCGCAGCCGGGCCGGTTCGACTTCTCCGCCGGTGACCGCGTCTACAACTGGGCGGTGCAGAACGGCAAGCAGGTGCGCGGCCACACCCTGGCCTGGCACTCCCAGCAGCCCGGCTGGATGCGGAGCCTCAGCGGCAGCGCGCTGCGCCAGGCGATGATCAACCACATCAACGGCGTGATGGCTCACTACAAGGGCAAGATCACCCAGTGGGACGTCGTGAACGAGGCCTTCGAGGACGGCAATTCGGGAGCCCGGCGCGACTCCAACCTGCAACGCACCGGCAACGACTGGATCGAGGTCGCCTTCCGCGCCGCCCGCGCCGCCGACCCGGCCGCCAAGCTCTGCTACAACGACTACAACGTCGAGAACTGGACCTGGGCCAAGACCCAGGCCATGTACCGCATGGTCCGAGACTTCAAGCAGCGCGGCGTGCCGATCGACTGCGTCGGCTTCCAGTCGCACTTCAACAACGACAGCCCGTACAACAGCAACTTCCGCACCACCCTGCAGAGCTTCGCCGCCCTCGGCGTCGATGTGGCCATCACCGAGCTCGACATCCAGGGCGCCTCGCCCACGACCTACGCCAACGTGACCAACGACTGCCTGGCCGTCCCGCGCTGCCTCGGCATCACCGTCTGGGGTGTGCGCGACAGCGACTCCTGGCGACGGGAGCACACACCGCTGCTGTTCAACGACAACGGCAGCAAGAAGCCCGCCTACAGCGCCGTCCTCAACGCACTCAACGGCGGCTCTACCACGCCCCCTCCGGACGGCGGACCGATCAAGGGCGTCGGTTCGGGCCGCTGCCTGGACGTGCCCGGCACCAGCACCACTGACGGCACCCAGCTCCAGCTGTGGGACTGCAACAACGGCACCAACCAGCGGTGGACGCACACCGCCGCCGGGGAGCTCAGGGTCTACGGCAACAAGTGCCTGGACGCCGCCGGCACCGGCAACGGCGCCAAGGTCCAGATCTACAGCTGCTGGGGCGGCGACAACCAGAAATGGCGCCTCAACTCCGACGGATCCATCGTGGGCGTCCAGTCCGGCCTCTGCCTCGACGCCGTCGGAGCCGGCACCGCCAACGGCACCCTGATCCAGCTCTACTCCTGCTCGAACGGCAGCAACCAGCGCTGGACCCGCACCTGATGGGACCTGCCACAGACGAAAGGGTGAGTCGATGAAGACCTACGGTGCGGCTTCCCCCGCCCCTCCGCGCAGACATCGCTGGTGGTCCCGGGTCGCCGCCGTGGTGGCGGCGACCCTCGCGATCGGCATGCTCGCCGCGGTGAATCCGGCGCCCGCCGAGGCGGCGACGGTGGACACCAATGCCTGGTACGTCCTGGTCAATCGCAACAGCGGCAAGGCGCTGGACGTCTCCGGCACGTCCACCGCCGACGGCGCGCGGGTCAGCCAGTGGGCGCGCAACGACGGAGCCAACCAGCAGTGGCAGTTCGTGGACTCCGGCGGCGGCTTCTACCGCCTCAAGGCCCGGCATTCGGGCAAGGTTCTCGACGTGGCCGGCGCCTCGACCGCGGACGGTGCCGCGATCCAGCAGTGGGCCGACCACAACGGGGCCAACCAGCAGTTCCGCCTGGCCGACTCCGACGCGGGTCACGTCCGGCTGGTCAACCGCACCAGCGGCAAGGCGGTGGAGGTGCAGGGCGCCTCCACGGCCGACGGCGGCAACGTCGTCCAGTACTCCGACTGGGGCGGCGCCAACCAGCAATGGCAGATGGTCAAGCTGTCGTCCGGTGGCGGCGGCGGATGCGGCAGCGCCCCGACTCTGACGAGCGGTACGCACACGATTCAGAGCGGCGGCAAGAGCCGCAGCTTCATCCTCAGGGTTCCCGCCAACTACGACAACAGCCACCGCTACCGGCTGATCTTCGCGTTCCACTGGCGGGGCGGAACCGCCGGCGACGTCGCCTCGGGCGGCACGAGCGGGAACGCCTGGTCCTACTACGGCCAACAGGAACAGTCGAACAACAGCGCGATCCTCGTCGCCCCTCAGGGCCTCGGCAACGGCTGGGCCAATTCGGGCGGTGAGGACGTCACCTTCGTCGACGACATGATCCGGCGCATCGAGAGCGGCCTCTGTGTCAACCCGGCACAGCGCTTCGCCACGGGATTCAGCTGGGGCGGCGGTATGAGCTACGCACTCGCATGCAGCCGGGCGAACGTCTTCAGGGCCGTAGCGGTCATCTCCGGCGCCCAGATCAGCGGGTGCAGTGGCGGCACCCAGCCCATCGCCTACTTGGGAATCCACGGCATCAGCGACAACGTCCTCAACATCGGGCAAGGACGGTCCCTGCGCGACACATTCGTCCGCAACAACGGATGCACCCCCCAGAGCCCGCGCGAGCCCGCACCGGGCAGCCGAACGCACATCACCACCTCCTACTCGGGCTGCCGTGCCGGATACCCGGTCCAATGGGCCGCCTTCGACGGAGGCCACATCCCCGGTCCGGTCGACGGCTCCTCCGGCGAAAGCGGCGTCACCACCTGGACCAAGGCAGAGATCTGGAGGTTCTTCGCACAGTTCCAGTGACACGCCCGCACCACTGAGTGGAGCCAGGATGATCCTGGCTCCACTCCGTCGACGTCGATCCCGGATCAAGAACAGCGCATCCGGCCGCAGTGATGAGTTTTCGCGCCCGCAGCCGTCACACCTATGACGGGACACGAGCGAGGCGGAAGGACGACGTGATGAGTGCGGACACGCGGCTGGAGGAGCTGGGCGTGAGCGGTCTGGGCGAGGTCGACGAGCCGGCGTTCTCGGGGCTGGCGGAGCGGCACCGGCGGGAGCTGCACGTGCACTGCTACCGGATGCTCGGGTCGTTCGACGACGCCGAGGACACCGTGCAGGAGACGTTCCTCCGTGCCTGGCGGGGGCGGGAGAGCTTCGAGGGGCGGTCGACGTTCCGGGCCTGGCTGTACCGGATCGCCACGAACGCCTGCCTGGACCTGCTCGCCAAGTGCCGCCCGGAGCCCGCGGCCGGCGGCGAGGTGCTGTGGTTGCAGCCCTACCCGGACCGGCTGCTCGACGAGCTGCCCGCGGGGGACGCGGACGAGCCGGAGACCGTCGCCGTCGCGCGGGAGACGCTCGAGCTGGCGTACCTGGTCGCCGTCCAGCACCTCGCGCCGCGCCCGCGGGCCGCGCTGATCCTGCGGGACGTGCTCGGCTGGCCGGCGAAGGACGTCGCGCAGTTCCTCGGGGACTCCGTCAACTCCGTGAACAGCGCGTTGCAGCGGGCCCGCGCCGGCATGCGGGAGCACCTGCCCGCCGAGCGGCAGGACTGGACCGGAGGCGAGGGGGACGCCGGAACGCGTGAGCTGGTACGCCGCTACACCGACGCCAGTGTGGCCACGGACATCCCTGCCCTCGCCGCGATGCTGCGGGACGACGTCCGTTGCTCGATGCCGCCCACGCCGGGCCTGTACGTCGGCCGCGACACGGTCGTGAACAGCTGGATCGAGGACGGCTTCGAGGGCATGAAGGGCCTGCGCACCGTCCTCACCTCCGTGAACCGGCAGCCCGCCGTCGCCTTCTACCTCTGGCGGAAGCCGGAGGGCGCGTACCTGCCGCTGACGATCGACGTCCTGCGCGTCACCGGCGGGGCGATCACCGAGATCGTCACGTTCCACGACGACCAGTTCCCCCGGCTCGGGCTGCCGGAGCGCCTGCCGGCGGACGGCACGGAGTAGTCCCGGCGTGCCCTCGCGCTGCGCGGTGGTCGCGGCGGAGTGGTGCGACGCGTTCGGCGTCGTCACCCGCGGGCGGGTGCAACTGGAGCCGCACGACGGCGGGCCCCCGGCCGCTCGGATCAGCCGCAGGCGGAGTTTCCTGCCGCTCGGCGCCGGATCAGGCGGTGATCGAGTGCCGGCACCCAGCCGCGGTCACCGATCAGCGGCCAGCACTGCCGCGAGGCCTTCTTGCAGATCTTTGACGAAGAACTCGGGAACCTCCAGTGACGGGAAATGTCCCCCTGTGTCGGGGGACCTCCATCGGACGATCTGTCGGTACCGCTCCTGTGCCCAGGGGCGCGGAGACTTCTCGATGTCGCGGGGATACATGGTGATTGCCGACGGGACGTCGACCCGAAGTTCGGGATCGAGCGAGTTGTGGCTTTCGTAGTAAATGCGGGCCGCCGATGCGCCGGTCCGCGTCAGCCAATACAGGGTGACGTCGTCAAGAACCCTGTCTCTGGACATCGTCTCGAACGGGCTGTCCTCGGTGTCCGACCACTCGGCGAACTTGTCAAGGATCCAGGCGAGAAGCCCGACCGGTGAGTCGACGAGCGAGTAGCCGATGGTCTGCGGTCGGGTCGCCTGCTGCTTCGCGTACGCCGCGCGGTGGCGCCAGAAATCGCGGGTTTCCTCGGTCCACCGGCGCTCGACCGCCGTCAGCCCGTCCGTCGTCAACCCGGGCGGTGCCTCCGCGAACAATGTGTGGATGCCGAGAACGTGCGCCGGGAACCTGCCGCCGAGAACCGTGGTGATATTGCCTCCCCAGTCGCCGCCGTGGGCTGCGAACCTGCTGTAGCCGAGCCTTCCCATCAGTTCCACCCAGGCGGCCGCGATCTTTTCGGTTCCCCACCCGGTGGTGGCCGGCTTGTCGCTGTAGCCAAAGCCTGGCAGCGACGGGACCACGACGTGGAACGCCGGCGCGTCTGCATCTTTCGGATCTGCCAGCTCGTCCACCACATCGACGAACTCGGCGATGCTGCCCGGCCAGCCGTGCGTCAGGATCAGAGGAGTGGCATCTGCGCGCGCGGACCTGCGGTGCAGGAAGTGGATTCCCAGATCATCAATGGTCGTGCGGAACTGGCCGATACGGTTCAGGCGCTCTTCGAACGACCGCCAGTCGTACCCGTTGCGCCAGTAGTTCACGACATCGACGAGGTCGGCGAGAGGAACGCCCTGTTCCCATCGGCGAGGGCCGGGCGCGGCGCGAGAGACCGTCTCAGCCTCCGGTAGTCGCGCCGCGTCCAGTCGCGCGCGCAGATCGTCGAGGTCAGCGTCGGTTGCGTGGGCTTCAAATGCTTGCACGTCGCTGGTCAGACGGGGCATGAGACCTCCCGGCCATCGCGGAACCGGCTACACCTATCGCGAACCGGCTAAGACGGTTCTAGCAGGCCTCCATGCAAGCGTGCAACCAGCTAAGGTGGTTCCATGCGTACTGGATTCCCTGACTTCCGCCTCGGCAGCGTGCTGGCGACCAGCTTCACGGGGACTCTGTCGGAGCGTTTCGGCAACGCTGTGGAGCGCATTCCCACGCCGCACCGACTCGTCGACTGGCTGGCAGTGAACGGCCTCGCCGTGGACTCCTGCACCACCGCCCAGCTCGAACTCGCCCGGGAACTGAGGGAGTCGATTCACGCCGCCGCGACAGCGGCCGCGATCCAGGACGCTCTTCCTGCGTCTGCTGTCCAAGTCATCAATGACCGCAGCGCACAGGGTCGGGCCGCGGCGATCCTGACGCCCGAGGGCAAGCGGCGCTGGCAGCTCGGCTCGGCTTCCTGCGTGGAAGACGCCCTCGGCGTGATCGCCGCCGACGCGATCAGCATCATCGCAGGCGAACGAGACGGAAAACTGGCCTTGTGCGCATCGCCGAGCTGCCGAGCGGCCTTCTTCGACACCAGTCAAAGTCGCACCCGCAAGTGGTGCGACATGAACACGTGCGGGAATCGTCAGAAGAAGGCACGCTTCAACGCCAGCCAGCGCCGCAGATCAGCGGAGTGATCGTTGCCTCCCGCCTTTTTCCGTGTGTCTAGAAGAAGCCCAGCTTCTTCGGCGAGTAGCTCACCAGCAGGTTCTTCGTCTGCTGGTAGTGGTCCAGCATCATCTTGTGGGTCTCACGGCCGATGCCGGACTTCTTGTAGCCGCCGAACGCCGCGTGCGCCGGGTACGCGTGGTAGCAGTTGGTCCACACCCGGCCCGCCTTGATCTCGCGGCCCAGGCGGTAGGCAGTGTTGCCGTCGCGGGTCCAGACGCCCGCGCCGAGGCCGTACAGGGTGTCGTTGGCGATCTTCAGGGCCTCGTCGACGGAGTCGTACGTCGTCACCGAGACCACCGGGCCGAAGATCTCCTCCTGGAAGATCCGCATGTCGTTGGTGCCGCGGAAGATCGTCGGCTCGACGTAGTAGCCGCCCTCCAGGCCGGGGACCGCGCGGGGGTTGCCGCCCGTGACCAGTTCGGCGCCTTCCTTCCGGCCGATGTCCAGGTAGGAGAGGATCTTCTCGTACTGGTCGTTGCTCGCCTGAGCGCCGATCATGGTGTCCGGATCCAGCGGGTCGCCGCCGCGAATGGCACGGGTGCGCTCGACGCAGCGGGCCATGAAGTCGTCGTAGATCGACGAGGGGACCAGGGCGCGGGACGGGCACGTGCAGACCTCGCCCTGGTTCAGGGCGAACATCACGAAGCCCTCGACCGCCTTGTCCAGGAAGTCGTCGTCGGCGGCCATGACGTCGGGCAGGAAGATGTTCGGGCTCTTGCCGCCCAGCTCGAGCGTGACGGGGATGATGTTCTCGCTCGCGTACTGCATGATCAGGCGGCCGGTCGTCGTCTCGCCGGTGAACGCCACCTTCGCCACGCGCGGGCTGGAGGCCAGGGGCTTGCCCGCCTCCACGCCGAAGCCGTTGACCACGTTGACGACGCCCGGCGGGAGCAGGTCGGCGATCAGCTCGATGACGTAGAGGAGGCTGACCGGGGTCTGCTCGGCCGGCTTGATGACCACGCAGTTGCCGGCGGCCAGCGCGGGGGCCAGCTTCCAGGTGGCCATGAGGATGGGGAAGTTCCACGGGATGATCTGGCCGACCACACCCAGCGGTTCGTGGAAGTGGTACGCGACGGTGTCGGCGTCGATCTCCGCGATGCTGCCCTCCTGGGCGCGGACGACGCCGGCGAAGTACCGGAAGTGGTCCACCGCCAGCGGGATGTCGGCGGCCAGCGTCTCGCGGACCGGCTTGCCGTTCTCCCAGGTCTCGGCGACGGCGATCTTCTCCAGGTGCTCCTCGATGCGGTCCGCGATCCTGTTGAGGATGTTCGCGCGTTCCGCGGTGGAGGTGCGGCCCCACTGGTCGGCCGCCCGGTGCGCCGCGTCCAGGGCCAGGTCGACGTCGGCCGCGGAGGAGCGGGCGACCTCGCAGAAGACCTTGCCGGTCACGGGGGTCGGGTTCTCGAAGTAGCGGCCCTCGACGGGCGCTGTCCAGTCGCCGTCGATGAAGTTGTCGTAGCGGCGGGCAAAGGTGACGATACTGCCCTCGGTTCCTGGCTGCGCGTACACCATGGCGGCTCTCCTCGGTGAAGGGCGGTGCGGGGCGGGGGACGGCCCTCACTGTGCTCCCGGGAGGTTGGCGCAAGGTTGGCGCGTGACGACGGCCCGTCAGTCGCGCAGGGCCGTCGTCAGCCGGCCCGCCGCGATCGCACGGCGCGTGTCCTTCGGGCCGAGCAGCCGCAGCGCGTGCTCGTGGACCTCCGCGTCGTACGGGGCCCGTTCGCCGTAGCGCAGGGCGTGCTCCGGGTGCGTGCTCGCCAGCACGGCCTCACGCACCGCCACTTCGAGGCGCGTGCGCCACTCCTCGATGCCGGGTGCCTCGGAGCGGGGCAGGAGCGGGCCGCCGTAGCGGAGGAGGGCAGTGTCCGTGTCGCCCTGCTCCAGCGCGCGCAGGACGTCGGCGGCGTCGCAGGACACGGGGGCGGTGAGGGCGTAGTGGCGGGGGGATATCGCGCCGCCCAGCGCCCGGCGCAGGTGGGAGATCTCCGCCTTGAAGGTGGAGGACGTGACCGGCCGGTCGCCGTACAGGGCCGCGCGCAGCCGTTCCGGGGAGAAGCCGCCGGGTTCGAGTGCGAGGAGGGTGAGGATCTCCAGCTGGCGGGGGCGCAGGGGGAGGGGCCGTCCCTCCCGGGCGGCTTGTTCGGAACCCAGGCACGTGAGCCGCAGCCGGCCCGGGCGGGCCACCTCCGTTGTCAGGCGGGCCTCGATCGTCGACACCAGCGTGCGGACGGTGGACATGGCCAGGGGGTGCGAGCGGTCCCAGGTCGTGGACAGGTCCAGTACGCCGATGACCCGGCCGTCCCGGCCGTGGACGGGGGCGCAGTAGCAGACCCAGCCGTGCAGGGCCGACACCAGATGCTCCGCCGAGAAGACGGAGCTGGGGCGGCCGGTGCGCAGGGCGAGGGACAGGGCGTTGGTGCCCATGGCCTGCTCGTCCCAGCGGCCGCCCGGCGCGAAGTTGACGCGCTCGGCCCGGCGGCGCATGGTCGGGCCGCCGCAGGTCCACAGGATGGTGCCGGACTCGTCGGTGACCGCCGTGACGAACCCGGCGTCCTCGGCGATGCTGCGCAGTTCCCCGGCGAGGCCCGAGACCGGCCGGTACAGCGGTGAGGACGTCCAGCGCTGGTGCACCGGGCCGCCGTCGGTGACCGGGGCGCTGTCCCGCCCGGGGTCCACGCTGCTCAGCGAACGCGCCCAGGACTCGGTCACCTCGTGGCGCAATGCCGCGCTGCCGCCCGGCCGCGCGCCCGCGACGCTCAGCCGCGGCACCCAGCGGGACCACTCGTGCTCCAGCACGGCCCTGCGCTGCCGGAGGTCAGGGCGCTGTGACATGGCCTCTCCCTGCCGTCGTACCGGGAGGACCGGTTCCGGGCGCGGTGCCGGCCCGGTCCTCGGTCTGACGTCAGTGTTACCGGATGCGTACGGCCGCGGTCGAGGAGACCGCCGGAATCGCGTAGGAGCCGCCAGGGTGCGCGGGGCAGGGAACGCCCCCGGCCTGAACGGGCGACCGCCTGACTGGATGTTTGTCCGGTGCCCGCGTGCCGCCGTACGGGTGACGGGTTCACTCGACCCGACGGACGGGGCCCGGCGCGCGTACCACCGGTGCGCCCCGTCGCGTTGCCCGGGCATGGACAGCACTGAGACGGCGCGGCGCCCTCTCGGGAACGACGCCGCTCCCCGGTCGTATGCCGAACTCACCAGCGGATACGGGGGTCATCCGCCCATCTACGCGGCCCTCGTCGCCGAGTGGCAGGCCAGGGGCCACGAGGTCCCGGAGCACCGTGACGGCCAGTGGGTCTCCTTCGCGGCTCCTTCCGCGAGCGAGACCTGGGCCGCCCTCACCACATGGACCGTCGGCCGGCACCCGGGGACGGCCGTCCCCGACGGCACCCGCCTCACCAGCAGTCGGCCACCGCGTGCTCCGCGCTGACCGGCGCCAGCACGGCGAGGGCCTCGGTGGCCTCCCGCAGGGCCGACTCCAGCGTGCCCGGGGCGTGCAGGCTGCCCGTACCGTCCGGCGGGACGAGCCACTCCAGGCGCCCGGCGGGCCGGTACGGCGGCGGCACGGCGACCCAGGAGCCCCGGCCGACGTGCCGGACCCCGGAACCGACCCACTCGCTGACGGGGTCGGGTGGCAGGAAGAAGCCCACTCTGCGTGCCGCGCAGTCCACCAGGGTGGGGCCGGGCACCTTCAAGGGGTCGCGCCACAGACAGTCCAGGGCGAGCAGCCCGAGCCGGTCGGGGACGCTGAGCACGTCCCAGTACCGCCCCGCCTCCACGAGCACCGTCCCCGTGCCGTAGTCCCACTCCCGCTTGCACTCCTGAGGGTCCCGGGCGGCCGCCGCGAGCCACTCGACGGCTTGCTTCCACATCACGCTCTGCATGGCCACCCCAGGCACAGTCGGTCGCGCCCCGGCGGGCGCACGCTGGACACGGGCCGGTGACCCGCGAGGCCTCGGGGCTCCGCGTGCCGGTCCGGCAGTGGCCATGCTCGTAGATATTTCTACGCGCTGGAAGGGGTGGCGCGGTCTGGCGTTTGGGTCGGGCATGTCCCGGTCGAAACGGGGCACTCGAAGGTGGATCCCGTAAGGCATCGATCAACTCCGTGCGCGTCCATGCCGCCCTGCTGAAACCGGCCATCGAGGGATGGACGACTGGGGGAGGACTCGGGGAGCGCGCCGGGCGGATGAGACGCCGGTGCCGGAAATGCGGGGTCTCCCAGGCATGCTCTCCGCCCGGCGATCACGGCCGCTGTGTGGGAGGTGTGGACCAGTCCACGAGGGCGCGCGGGCGGGATGTGCGGATCGCGGATTTTTGCCTTCACAAAACCTCCTACCGTGCTGGCCAGAACCCGTCTTGTTCGGTCAACTCCGAACACAGCAAGGTGGATTGAGCACTTGAGCATCAGGAGTCACAAGCGAGCTGCTTGACCCGTGCGACCGAACGCGCGGGTACTGACGGGGGAACTGATGAGGTGCGCGCGTGTCCACCGCCGATGGGTTGGGGGGCCAGGTTCTCGCGCACGGCCACAACGTCTCTCCCTCCTCTCTTGGTGCCTTCATCCGGTGCCCGAGACAGGGATAGGAGGGGGAATGCCGATGAGTGCAGTGAGCGCCGCCAAGCCGACGTATCCCGGCGTCTACGTCGAAGAGCTTCCCAGCAGCACCCGCACCATCTCGACCCTGACCACTTCGGTGACCGCGTTCGTGGGCCACACCCGGCGCGGTCCGCTGAACGAGCCGGTCCGCGTCACCAGCTTCACCGAGTTCGAGCGCCGCTTCGGGGGGTTGAGCGCCCAGAGCGCCGTCGGCTACGCCGTTCACCAGTTCTTCGGCAACGGCGGCACCGTCGCCGTGATCGTCCGCGTCGCCAAGGCCGGCAGCGGCAAGGCCGCCGGCGTCACGCTGGAGTCCACCGAGGGCCACAGCGAGTGCGACGTCCTCAAGGTGCACGCCAAGGAACCCGGAGTGTGGGGCAACGGCCTGCGCGTCGCCGTCGACTACGACACGACCTGCCCCGACGAGACCTTCAACCTGCGCGTCCACGACGCCAAGGGCGAGGCCCGCGAGAGCTTCACCGGCCTGTCCGCCGACCCGTCCCACGGCCGGTACGTACAGACCGTCGTCAACGCCGGCTCCCGGCTGATCCGCGTCGAGGTCGTCGGCGAGGGCCGGCCCGACCCGTCCGGCACCGTCTCCAAGCCGTTCGGGCACGAACTGCCCGACCTCGCCGTGGACCTCACGGTCAAGATCGGCGACGTCGAGCGGGAGTTCACGCTCCACGACCCCGACCACGACGGCGAGGCCCCGCACTCCGTCGCCGAGCTGGCGCTGCTCCTGGAGCGCAAACTGCGCGCCCTGCCCGACGCGCCCGGCAAGCACGCCTTCGCGGGCGCCGAGGTCACCGCCTTCGGCCGGCGCGTCCAGGTCGTCGCGGGCTCCACCGACCCCGAGGACGTCGTCCGCTTCCTCGGCGAGTGCGCCAACGACCTCGGCCTGGAGGCCTCCGTCAACCCGCCCGTCTTCCCGCTGGAGGGCGGCGAGGACGGCGAGGCGCCCGGACCGCGCGACCTCATCGGCTCCGAGGCCGACAAGTCCGGCATCCAGGCACTGCGCGGCGTCGCCGACGTCAACCTCCTCGCGCTGCCCGAACTCGCCGCGTACGAGAAGACCGAGGACGCCGTCACCGTCGTCTCGGCCGCCCAGCGGCTGTGCCAGGAACGGCGGATCTTCCTGCTGGTCGACGCGCCGGGCACCTGGGTCAGCGTCGACACCGCCCGGGCCGGGCTCGCCGCCTTCGACGCCGTGCGCGGCAACCACGCCGGCCTGTACTTCCCGCACCTCCAGCTCACCGACCCCCTCACGGGCCGGCTGCGCTCCTTCCCGCCGTCCGGCGCGGTCGCGGGCGTCATCGCCCGTACCGACTCCGAGCGCGGCGTGTGGAAGGCCCCGGCCGGCACCGAGGCGCGGCTCGCCGGCGTGCACTCGCTCACCGTCAACCTGACCGACCGCGAGACCGGCCTGCTCAACCCGCTCGGCGTCAACTGCCTGCGCACCTTCCCGGTGACCGGCCCGGTGGTCTGGGGAGCGCGCACGCTGGAGGGCTCCGACGCCCTCGACAGCGAGTGGAAGTACGTGCCGGTGCGACGGCTCGCCCTGCACGTCGAGGAGGGCCTCCAGCGAGGCCTCCAGTGGGTGGTGTTCGAGCCCAACGACGAGAACCTGTGGCAGCAGATCCGGCTCGCCGCCTCCTCGTACCTGCACACCCTCTTCCGCCAGGGCGCCTTCAAGGGCGGCACGCCCCGCGACGCCTACTTCGTCAAGTGCGACAGCGACACCACGACCACCGAGGACATCGAGAACGGCGTCGTCAACGTCCTCGTCGGCATCGCGCCGGTCCGCCCGGCCGAGTTCGTGATCGTCAAGATCCAGCAGACGTCCGGGCAGTTCGCGCTCTAAGGAACGCTCCAAGGAATCCCTGAGGACATTTTCGATGGCAGAGTTCACGGTCAACGCCCATCGTTTCGACCCGTACAAGAACTTCAAGTTCCTGGTCCTGTGGGACGGTCGGACGGTCGCGGGTATCAGCAAGATCAGTCCGCTGAAGCGGACGACGGAGGTCGTCAAGCACCGCCACGGCGGCGACCCGTCCTCCCCGCGCAAGTCGCCGGGCCGCTCCGAGTTCGAGGGCATCACCCTGGAGCGCGGCGTCACGCACGACCCCGAGTTCGACCGCTGGGCCAACAAGGTCTGGCAGGTCGGCGCGGGCCTCGGCTCGGAGGTGTCCCTCGCGGACTTCCGCAAGGACATCGTGATCCAGGTCCTCAACGAGGCCGGCCAGGTCGCCGTCTCGCACAAGCTGTACCGGACCTGGCCCAGCGAGTACCAGGTCCTCGGCGAACTGGACGCCAACGCCAACGCGGTGGCCATCCAGTCGCTGAAGCTCGAGTGCGAGGGCTGGGAGCGGGACTACGAGGTGCCCGAGCCGGAGGAGCCCTCCTTCCTGAACCCGGCGTAGCGCGGGGCTGGGGGGAGGCATGGCCATCACACAGGCGGCCGAGTTCCTGGCCACCTGGGAGACCGGGCTGGACGTGGCCCCGGCCGGGCGGGCCCTGCTGCTGCACGGGGCCGCCCGTCCGGACCTGGGCGGCGACCGGCAGGCCCTGCTGTCGCTGCCGGTGGGGCAGCGCGAGGCGGACCTGTTCGCCCTGCGCCGGGCCCTGTTCGGCGAGCGGATGCAGGTGCGCCTGGAGTGCGCGGCGTGCGGCGCGGACATGGAGTTCGAGCTGGACGCCGGGGAGTTCGCCCGCACCCTGGCCGACCGGGGCGATCCGCTGGTGCGGGTCGCCGAGGACGGCTGGGAGATCGAGTTCCGGGTGCCCGCCGTCGCCGACCTGACGGCGGCGGCCCGGGACGCCGACCCGCGCCGGGCCCTGCTGTCCCGGTGCGTGGTCACCGCCGTACGCGACGGGCAGCCCGTGTCCGCTGACACGCTGCCCGTCGCCGTGCAGCGCCGGATCGCCGAGGCGGCCCGGGCGGCGGACCCGGGCGGCGACGTCACGCTCAACGTCGCCTGCCCCGAGTGCGGGGAGGGCACGCGAGCCGAGCTGGACATCGCCTCCTTCCTGTGGACCGAACTGGACGCCTGGGCCCGGGACCTCCTGCTCGACGTCCATCTGCTCGCCACCGCGTACGGGTGGAGCGAGCCGGAGATCCTGGCGCTCAGCCCGCTGCGGCGCCGCTACTACCTGGAGCTGTGTGCGGATGTCTGAGTCCACTGCGGAGGGGCGGGCGGAGCCCGATTTCCTCGACCGGCTGCTCGCCCGGCACGCGGCGCCCGCCGCGCAGCGCCCCGGTGTGGTGCGCGTACGGCCGCGGCTGGCCGGGCCGTTCGAACGCGCGGAGGCGGTACGGGGCGCCGCACCGGACCCGGACGGCGCCGAGCCGCTGTGGCCCGTCGCCGCACCGGCCGCCGACACCCGGCCGGACCTGGCACGGCCGGCGGCCCGCGAGGTCGTCCGTACGGAACGGGAGCGGACGGTCGTACGGACCGAGCGATCCCCGGCACCGGCCGAAACCGGGCCGCGTCCTGCCCCGCCGGCCGAGCCCGAGGGGCCGCTGCTGCGTCCCGTCACCCCGACGGGCCCCGCGCTGCGGCCGGTCCCGGACACCGCGCGCCGCGTGGCGGGCCGGGGCCGTACCGAGCGGGCGGCCACCACGAACGCGGCGTCCGTGCCGACCCCCCCTGGTACGGACGCCGCTCCCCCCGCCGCCGTGTCCGCCGCGTTGCTCCCCAGCGCGGCGGACACGGCGGCCGCACGGGACGCCGTCCGGCAGGCGGCGGCCCGGCGGCCCGGGCGTCAGGCCGAGCAGGTGGTGCAGGTGCAGATCGGACGCCTGGAGGTGACCGCGGGCGGGACGCCCCAGGGCGGTGGCGGCCGGGCCCGGCCACGGGACGCGGAGCGTCCGCGGGCCGCCGTCAGCCTGGCGGACTACCTGGCCAGGGGGCGCGAGTGAGGACGACGCGACCGACTGGCGGGACGAGCTGGACGACGCGACCGGACGGCGAGAGGAGCTGGACGACGCGACCGACCGGCGGGACGAGCTGGACGACGCGACCGGACGGCGAGAGGAGCTGGACGACGCGACCGACCGGCGGGACGAGCAGGATGTCGCGACCGACCGGCGGGACGAGCAGGACGACAGGCACCGAGGACAGGACCAGAGGGACCGGGGAACCGACGCCATGAGTAACGCACTTGCCATCGCCCATGTCACCCAGGCCCTCGCCCTGCTCATCGAGACCAACCTGCCCCCGGACATCGACATCGCGGTCAAGGTCGAGCCGCGCAAGCCCCCGGCCGACCCGCCGGCCGAGCCCACCATCACCGTGTTCCTGTACCAGGTCACGCCCAACACCTCACAGCGCAACACCGACCTGCCCACCCGCGCCGCCGACGGCACCCTGGTCCGGCGGGCTGCCGCGCCACTCGACCTGCACTACCTCATCAGCGCCTACGGCGAGGAGGCGGAGCTGGTCGGGCAGCGGCTCATCGGGTCGGTCGTGCGCACGCTGCACGAGATCCCCGTCCTGCCGAAGGACATCATCGAAGTGGCGGGCGAACGCGCCCACCTGTCCGGGAGCAACCTGGCCGAGGCGGCGCAGCGGGTGCGGTTCACGCCCACCGTGATGGACATCGACGAGACGTCGAAGCTGTGGGGGATGCTCCACCAGACGCCGTACACGCTGTCGGTCGTCTACCAGGCCGCCCTGGTGTTCATCGACGGCCGCGAGGTGCCGGTGCCGGGCAAGCCGGTGGAGCGTCACGAGGTGCGGGTGCTGCCGTTCGGGGCGCCCGGCGCGCCGGTGCCGCCGAAGCTTCCCGAGGCGGGGGAGCGGCCGGCCCCGGGGTCCGGGGGCGCGGAGCGACCCGTGGAGTCAGCTGGTGCCGAGTCGCCCGAGTCCGGGCGGGAGGCGGACACGCCCGTCGCGAAGGCCGCTCCTGCCCAGGCTCCCGACAAGGGGCCCGCGAAGGGACCCGTGAAGGCGGCCGCGAAGGCCCCGGCCAAGGCCGCCGCCAAGACTCCGGCGCGTGGTCGCCGGACCGCGACCGCGAAGAAGGCCGCCGCGAAGTCCTCCGCCGAGGAGACGAAGGACGCCGGGGGCCGGGCCGACGGCGCCGACGACGCGGAGAGCTGAGGCGGCGCGTGGCAACGACGGGGGGAGGAGACGACATGGGAGCGCACGGTCCGCACGAGGTGCGGGAGCCGCGGGGGGCCGCCGCACACGGCGGCGGGCCGACGCTGGCCGACGAGATCCGGCGTGTCCTGGCTCGTGTCGACGCGCATGCGCAACAGCGCGGCAGGGGTGGTGACGGTGGGCCGTCAGGGGCCGCGTCGGCGTCCGGGTCCGTCTCGGCATCCGGGGCCGCGTCGGCGTCCGGGTCCGTCTCGGCGTCCGGGGCCGCGTCGGCGTCCGGGTCCGTCTCGGCGTCCGGGGCCGCGTCGGCGTCCGGGCCCGTCTCGGCCGCCGGGGCCGCTCCTGCCACCCGGGCCGGTGACGGCGGTGGCGCGTCCGGGGGCACCTCGGTGACGGCAGCCGCTGATGGCGCCGGCGGCCCAGGGCCCGCTCCCGTGGCCGCCGCCGGTCCCGGAACCGCCGCCCTCGACGCCCTCGTCGCCTGCTTCGGTCTCACCCCCTTCGAGCGGGACCTCGTCGTGCTCACCGCCGCTCAGGAACTGGACCCCACGACCGCCGCCCGCTGCGCCGCCGCGAGTGCCGACCCGGAGCGGGCCCACCCGACCTTCTCGCTCGCCCTGGCCGCCCTGGCGGACCCCCACTGGAGCGCCCTCACCCCCGTGTCGCCGCTGCGCCGCTGGCGGATCGTCGAGCTGGACGACGACACCCGGCTGACGACCTCCCGGCTCCGGCTCGACGAGCGCATCCTGCACTTCCTGCTCGGCTCGCCCTACCTGGACACCCGGCTGCACGGCCAGGCCCGCCGCACCCCCGTACCGGACCGGCTGCCGCCGTCGTACGACCTGGCAGCGAGCCGGGTCGCGGCGGGCTGGGCGGACGGCGCCCGGCCGGACGCGCCGCTGCTCGTCGAGCTGGTCGGCGGCGACCTGCGCAGCCGCGCCGACATCGCCGCCGCGGGCGCCGCACGCGCCGGACTCGGCCTGTACACGATGAGCGCCGAGGACGTCCCCACCGACCCCGCCGAGCGCGACCGGTTCGCCCGGCTGTGGCAGCGCGAGGCGATCCTGCTGCCCGCCGCGCTGCTGGTCGAGGCCGGAGAGCTGGACCGGGACCAGCAGGCGGCGACCGAGGCGTTCCTGGCCGGTGCCGCCGTACCCGTCGTCGTGTCCAGCGCCGACCCGCGCCGCAGCGACCGACCGCACGGCACCCGCGTGTCCGTGCCGCGCCTGGACGACGAAGAGCAGCTCGGCCTGTGGGCGGACGCCTTCCAGGGCGTTGCCGACCTCGAGGACGGCGAACTGCGGTCGCTGGTCGCGCAGTTCCAGCTGCCCCCGCACGTCGTGCGCTCCGCCGCCGCCACCGTACGGCGCGAGCTGCCCTACGAGGACGAGCTCGACGCCGTACGGCTGGCCTGGCGGGCCGGTCTGGACGAGGCCCGGATGGGCATGGACGAGCTGGGCCGCCGTATCGAACCGCAGGCCGGCTGGGACGACCTGGTGCTGCACGAGCGGCAGACGAACGTCCTGCGGGAGATCGTCGCGCATGTGCGCCAGCGCGCCACCGTCCACCAGGAGTGGGGCTTCGCGCAGACCCTGCGCCGCGGCCTCGGTGTCACCGCGCTGTTCGCCGGCGGCTCCGGCACGGGCAAGACGCTCGCCGCCGAGGTGATGGCCAAGGAACTCGGACTCGACCTGTTCGTCATCGACCTCTCCCAGGTCGTCAGCAAGTACATCGGCGAGACCGAGAAGAACCTCCGCCGTGTCTTCGACGCCGCCGAGGCGGGCGGCGCGCTGCTGCTGTTCGACGAGGCCGACGCGCTGTTCGGCAAGCGCAGCGAGGTCAAGGACAGCCACGACCGGTACGCCAACCTCGAGGTCAGCTATCTGCTCATGCGGATGGAGGCCTACCGGGGGCTCGCCGTCCTCACCACCAACATGAAGAAGGCCCTGGACAACGCCTTCCTGCGGCGCATCCGCTTCGTCGTCGACTTCCCCTTCCCGGCCGAGCACGAGCGCGCCGAGATCTGGCGCCGTGTGCTGCCGCCGCAGGCACCGGTCAAGGACCTCGATCCGCGGCTGCTCGCCCAGCTCACCGTGGCGGGCGGCTCGATCCGCAACATCGCCCTGTCCGGGGCGTTCCTGGCCGCCGAGGAGGGCGAGGCGCTCCAGATGCGGCACATGGCCGCGGCGGCCCGGACCGAGTACCTGAAGCTGGAGCGCTCCTTGACGCCGACGGAGGTTCGCGGATGGGTGTGAACGGGCCACATCGGGAGGGCGCGGCCGGTCGCCCCGAGCCGCGCGAGATCCGCGTCGACATCGGCGAGCTGGTCCTGGACGGCTTCGGCTCGTCCGTGGACCCGCGGCGTGTATCGGCGTCGTTCGAGCGGGAGTTGACCCGTCTCGTACAGGAACACGGGGTGCCGCTGGCCGCGGACGGCGCCGTGTCGGTGGACGGCCTGTCGGGCCTGCCCCCGATGCCCGCCGGGTTGTCCGCGCGCCGCCTCGGGCAGGAGCTGGCCCGCGCGGTGCACGCGGGGCTTTCGGGCCGTGGGGAGGTGACGCGATGACCGCGTCCGCCGCTCAGGACTCCCAGGCGGCCCAGCAGGCCGCCGCCGAGCGCCGCCGCAAACGCAAGGAGCGCGCGGCGAAGAACCGCGCGGCCGAGCCCAAGAACATCGTCAGCGGGGCCGGGCAGCCGCTGGACGCCGGCGTGCGCCGGGAGCTGGAGGAGCAGCTCGGCCACGACCTGGGCTCCGTACGCCTGCACACCGACCGTGACGCGAGTGCTCTCACCGGCATGCTGGGTGCGGACGCGGTGGCGGTGGGCCAGGACATCTTCTTCGGCGAGGGCCAGTACCAGCCGGGCACGGAGCAGGGCCGCGCCCTGCTCGCGCATGAGCTGCTGCACACGATCCAGCACCCGTACACCAGTGGCGCGTTGGCGGCGGGCCGTGACCTGGGACAGGTCAGCGCACCGCACGAGGCGGCCGAGCGCGCCGCCGAGAACGCCGCCCAGGCCGTGGCGCGTGGCGAGCAGGCGCCCGAGGTCGCCCCGGAGGCCAGCACGCCGGCGTGGATGCGCTACGCCACCGTCCACGCCGACCGCAATCGGCTCGAGCACCTCGACCCCGCCACGCTGGTCGACCGTCTCGCCAACACGGTCATCCGGTCGCTCCGCACCGACCCGAGGGACAGCGCGCAGCGCGTCCGCGCCTCCCTGGCACCGCTCTCGGAGGAGCTTCAGGAGCGCGTACTGGATCGCCTGGAGCACCGGCTGCTCACCTCGGAACACGACTTCGTGGTGGACCTGGTCACGGAGATCGACGAGGACGGCCGGGCGGAGAGCGAGGCCACCGCCCGGCAGCGCGGCCTCCTCGCTCCGGAGATCGAGGAGGACACCGCTGAGGAGGTACGGGCGGAGCGCGAGAAGGAGCAGGAGGCCGCCCAGGAGGCGAAGCAGCGCACCGAGCGGACGGGGCCCGCTCCCGGCCCGGAGAAGCAGGCCGTGGACGGGGACGGGGCGGGGAACACCGCTCTCGCCGCGGGCAGTACGCCGGAGAACGCGGGCGGCACGATCCCGCAGGGCGGCACGCCGGGCGCGGACGCTGGGAAGGCCGAGGACGAGAAGGAGTCCGACCCGTTGACGGGTGGGGACGCGTCCAGGCCCAAGGGGGACAGGGAGCAGCCCACTTCGCCGGCCGCGCAGTCGGGGCAGAAGTCGGGGCAGCAGGGGTCCCGGGATGCCGCGGCCGGCGGGAACGCCGGAGCGCAGGCGGCCGGGAAGCAGGACGCGAAGTCCGGCGCGGAGAAGAGCGGACAGCAGGGGCAGCAGCAGGACAAGGGGGACAAGGGGAAGCAGGGCGGCGGGAAGGACGGCGACCGGGCCGGGACGAAGCAGGCCGAGGAGCAGGCCAAGAAGGAAGCCGGCCAGGACGAGGCGGCGGGCCCGCGCACCGACGCCGAGGACGAGGCCGCCGCCCAGGCCCGCGAGAGCGCCGCCGCGGCCGAGGCGGCCAAGACGGACGAGCCCGGTCGCGACGAGGGCAGTCCCCAGGTCGCGGGCAAGGACGAGGGGTTCCCCGGCCGCGCCGGCACGCTGGACGGGGCACGCGCCCAGGACCAGGAGGGCGAGGAGGGGCGGGAGGAATCGGCCGGCCAGGGCGGCGACTCGGAGGTGGAGGTCGGCGGAGGGGAGGAGAGTGCCTGGGACATCAAACTCAGGCCGGAGGACTTCCTTCCCGAGCAGGACCTCGACGTGTCGAACGTTCCGACCTCCGACCAGATCGACGAGTCCGCCGCGAACTCCGCCCCGCCCACCCCCTCCTTCTCAGACCCGCCGCCGACCAGGGCCGAAAAGGTGCAGGCACGGCGTGAGCAGGAGGACGAGGAGGACGCCGAGCGCGAGGCCGCGGCGGAGAAGGACGACCCGGGCACCGACGACTCCCCGCCCGTGCCGGGCGCCGAGGAGGAGGCGGCGGAGCAGAGCCGCCGTACGGAGAGCGAGCTCGGTCCCGAGGAGAGGCCCGAGCCGAAGCCGGCGCCGGGCGTGGCTTCCAAGGACCCCACACAGGGCGACGACCCCAAGGCGGGTCCGGTCGCCGCCGAGACCAACGCGCAGGAGGCCAGGGACCGTTCGAAGGAGACGGGCGGCGGGACGGCCGAGCAGGCCGCCAAGGAGGAGAAGGGCACGCCGACCGCGGGCGGACCGGGCGACAAGGCGTCGGGCGGCGACAAGGGCTCCGCGCAGGCCCGCTCCGACACCTCGGCGACCGAGTCCCCTTCGGACACGGCCAAGAAGGGCGCCGAAGGGGAGAAGACGGCTGCCGACGAGGGCGCTTCGGGAGCGGCGAAGCCCGAGGAGTCCCCCGGCCCGCAGGAGTCGAAGGGACCCAAGGACCAGGGCGGGAGCGGCACTTCGGGAAGCTCCGCGTCCGGGGGCGGGACGACCGGCTCCGACGACTCGGCCGACACCGGTACGACACCGTCGTCCGGCTCGACTCCCAGCCCCTCTTCGGACAGCGACAACTCCGGCCCGGACACGGCAGGTTCCGGCTCACGAACGGCGTCCCGCTCCTCCTCCCGTACGGAGAAGCCGAGCCCGAGGGCACAGGAACCGCGTACCGAGGCCCCGAAGGAGCAGGCTCCGCAGCCGCAGAGCAGGGCCGACTCCGGCGGCGGTGGCGAATCCGGCTCCCGGCCCGCTCCGGCGGCAGCACGCGGTGGGGGCGGCGGTGGCGGCTCGAAGGGTGGCTCCAAGAGTTCCGCGGCCAAGGGGAAGAAGGCGTCCAAGGCGGCTCCGGACCTCTCCGGCGTCTCCCCCGAGGAGGGCCTCTCCGCCGCGTCCAACCTCAAGCCGCACCAGGCCGTCGAGGCCATGGACAGCGTCGGTGGCGCCGTGGACAAGGACGTCGGCAAGGAACACAGGCAGCTGGCGTCCAAGCCGCCCGCCATGGAGCGCCCCTCCGGCGCCCCGAGGACGCTGCACGGCAAGCCGGACGCCGAGGAGGCAGCGCAGTACAACGAGGACAAGGCGGAGCGCGCCGGGGACGCCAAGGGCGAGAAGGCCGAGGTCAAGGGCGAGAAGAAGCCGGAAGGCAAGATCGAAGCCGAAGAGATGGAGGAGCCGGACTTCTTCGACCAGCTGGGGATGATGGCGGGCTACGCCATCGGTGGGCTCGGCGACTGGCTCGGCTTCGATGTGACGGCGGAGGACCTGGCCGCCCAGTTCGCCGGGATGCCCACCAAGGACGAGGCCATGAAGGAGGCGCAGAACGGCACCGCGCCGGGCGTCGACATGCAGGGCCAGGCCGACGACAAGGCCACGGAGCAGGGCGGCAACACCGACGACAAGAGCCAGGAGGCCGCCGAGACCGGCGCCGACGACGCCGGTCGCAGGATGGGCGAGGACCAGGTCTACCCGGACGCGCCGAAGGAACGGCTCGAGGGGAAGGTGCCGGCCCAGCAGGGCGGCACGTCGCAGGTGGGCGGCGGCGGTGCGAGCACCGGTGCCGTACCGCCCGAAGCGGCCTCGGAAGTGGCCGAGCACGAACGCAAGCCGCAGTTCAAGAAGGCTCTCAGCGACGGCCGCCAGGACATGGGCAAGGGCCGGGAGAAGAAGACTCAGGACACCCGCAGGTCCCAGGACGAGCACAAGCGGCAGGTCGACAAGGAAGTCCAGTCCAACACCAGGGAGCAGACGGGCAAGCGCGAGGGCGTCCTGACGGACGTGGACAAGCAGCGCTCCGACTGGACCAAGGAGCAGGACGAGGAGCTGAAGAAGCTCGGCACGAAGAAGTCCGACCGTGAGAAGAAGATCCGCGACGACGTCAAGAAGGAAGAGGAGGACACCGACAAGGACGTCGAGACGGAGAAGGAGACCAGCGACAAGGACATCAAGGACAAGGGGGACAAGGCCGAGGAGGAAGCGGAGAAGAAGAAGGACGAGAAGGTCGACGACTCCAAGGGCTGGCTGTCGAAGACGCTCGACTGGATCAAAGAGAAGTTCATCGAGTTGCGGGACAAGGTCGTCCAGATCATCAAGGACGCCCGGAACGCGATCATCGAGGCGCTGAAGAGCTTCAAGGAGACCGTCGAGGGCTGGATCAACGCGGCCCGCGAGGGCATCGTCGAGATGATCAAGCAGTTCATCGAGGACCTGATCGAGTTCGTCACGTCCTTGGTGGAAGCGGTCATCGAAATCGCCCGCCGCATCCGCAAGTTCATCACGGACCTGATCAACGCGGCGCTCGCGTTCGTCACCCAGCTCGCCAACGCGCTGAAGCAGATCATGAAGGATCTGCTGGAGTCCATCGCGAAGCTTCTCAGCGACATCCTGAACGTCCTGAAGAAGATGCTTCTCGACGTTCTCAAGGCGTGCAAGGACGCGCTCAAGTCGATCCTCGACTTCGCGACGAAGTTCATCGCCGCCTTCGGCGAGTTCATGATGATCCTCGTCGACATCCTCTCGGACCCGGGCGGCTGGCTGAGCGGCGCGAAGAACTCCGCGTACGACGGCGCGAAGAACCACCTCTTCAACGAGGTGAAGAGCGCCGTGAAGCAGTGGTTCAACGACAAGGTCAAGGAGATCACCGGCCTGACCGAAGCCGTCTGGAACAAGCTCATGAAGGGCGGCTTCACCGTTGAGAAGATCGCCAAGGAGGTGTGGGACGCGATCGTCCCCCAACTCCCGTTCATCATCGGCGAGATCGTCATCACGAAGGTGCTGGCGAAGCTGATCCCCGGCGCCGGCTGGGGCGCGGCCATCCTGGAGGCGATCCAGGCCGCGATCGGCTCACTGGGCGAGATCCTCAAGGCCATCGGCGCCGTCATCACCTGGCTGAAGTCCGTACGCCAGGGTGGCGCGGGCGTCCTCTTCGCCAAGGCGATAGCGGCCGGCATCGTCGTCCTGCTGGAGATGGCCTACGAGCTGATCCTCAGCGGGATCGGCAAGTACGTGTCGAAGGTCGGCACCCGCTTGAAGGGCGTCGCCGCCAACATGGGCAAGGACAAGGGCGGCGGCAAGGACAAGGGCAAGGACGGGCAGGGCGGGGACGACAAGGGGTCCAACAAGGACGGGGACAAGGGCGCGCCCTCGTCTGCTCCGGCCAGGCCGCAGACGTCCACGACTCCGCAAGGGAAGAAGTCCGCGGACACACCGGGGAAGCCCAAGGATCAGGACGCGCCGGGCAAGCCGAAGGGCCAAGCCCCTCCCGCCAGGCCCAAGGACCAAGCTCCCCCGGCCAAGCCCAAGGACACGCAGGCACCGTCGCCCAAGCCCACGAAGCCTCAGGGCCCGACGAAAAAGAACGACAAGGACAACGCCAAGACCGACGACAGGAACGACACCCCGAGCGACAGGTCGACGACCCCGACGCCGCCGACGTCCAAGGACAAGAACGGCAAGCCGAAGGACAAGAACCAGGCGTCGGACCAGGACAAGCAGGACACGAAGCCGACCCCGTCTCCGAAGGCGACCACACCGAAGCCGGGCAAGAAGGACGACACCAAGGGCGACGAGGACAAGCGGCCGGACCCCAACAACAAGCACCCCGAACCCGACTCCAAGAAGGACGAGTCCAACACCGACGGCAGCAGCAAGAAAGACACCGACGGGTCCGGTACGAAAGACAAGAGCGATTCTGACGGGAAGGACGGGTCCGGAAAGAAGGACTCGGACGGGTCCGGAAAGAGGGACACAGACGGCAAGGGCAACCGTCCGTCACGCCCCCGCCCTGGCAAGCACGGACCCGGCAGGCCCAAGTCCAAGGAGGAGAAGGACAAGACGAGGAAGGACGAGGAGGATTCGAAGGACGACCGGTTGCCGGCGATCGTGGCGAGGATCCGGCCGCCACTGCGCCGGAAGATGCGTCGCGGAATCCCCCTGTCGACGTACCTCGCTCTCCTGAAGTCGTATCAGCTCCGCTACGGGCTCACCGGGCTCAAGCCTGGCGGTGGCGACCCCTTCACCCTCGTCGCATCCCTGAAGTACTCGCTCCCGGTGCTCGATGGCGACTATTCGGAGTCCCGCTCCCAGCCGCATGTCTACCTCCAACCGCCCGGCGCACCGGCCAGGGGGCTGCCGGAGCCGGAGATGCCCCAGTGGACCAATGCCAGGGCGAGCAAGATCGAGGCCCAGTACCTGAGCTTCAAGCGCAAACCGAAAGGGCGTAAGCCCGGCGGTGCGATGCCGCCGGGATGGGCCTATCTCATCGATCCCGCCAACAGTTCTCTCTGGGGGGAGAGGGGTGCGTGGCTCAGGGCGCACCTCCTCCCGGACCGACTGGGCGGGTGGAACTCCGAGAACAACCTCGTGCCGGCTCGGCGTGGAGTGAACAAGGACCTGGAACTCAACCTGGAGAAGCCGGCTTACGACGACTGCAAGAAGGATCCCATCTGGTACGAGTCCAAGGTGGTCTTCGGAAACACCGGAGCCATTACGGCGGGCAGCAACGCGCCGGTCGCGGACATCCCGACCCAGATAACCTCCACATACGGCAAGCACGAGAAGAAGGACGGCAAAACAGGTGGAAAGCGAGACCACTGGAACCGACTAGGAACCACGAAGTCCTACACGCTTGATATTGAGCCGCCGCAACTGAGTGAAGGGAATAAGCTCTATATCAATACATACGGCGATACGCAGATCCAGAATTGGCTCAACAAGGGGCCGGGTAATCCGATCTCGAAGAGCCTGGCGAAACACATCAAGAATCAGCGCGACCAAACCCCTGGAAAAGAGTTTGCCGATCTCGACGACTTCGAGCAGGAGATGCGCGGGAGGCAAGCGGCCAGCGGTCCTGGATCGCTCCCACAACTGCAACTCGCGATTGACCGCCTGACGAGTCTCGAGCGTGCCGGGCTGGTCGAGTGGACCAAGCTCCACAGGGAAAAGTGAGGATCGGATGCTTCCATACGAGCGACGTCTGCTCGACGCCATCGACGAGGTACGTGAATCGCCGTTCTGCGACGTCATGTATGAGGAGATGGGCCCGGGCGCCGCGCGCCGGAACCCCATGGGCGTCTTCGATCTGATGGCCGAAGACGGCATCGAGCTCACCGAGCGGATCAAGGAAGCCCTCTTCCCGCACCGCTTCATGGCGTTGCACTGGGTTTCCACTCAACCCGAACTGCCGCTGGTCGGTGACTTCAGGGTGATGAACATCGGCGCCAGCAGGGGGGTAGGACTCCGCAACCTGGACGACCACGCCTGGTACGAAAGCGACAAGGAACTGCTCTCGCAACTCACCATCCTCGACGACGCCTCCAGGGGCGGCAGCGGGCAATTGACCACGATGCGGTTCCTGCCAGGCGTGTCAAGCCCGGAGATCTGGTACCTCGACAGGTTCCACACCTTCGTCAAACTCGACATGGACTACCGCGACTACCTCGACAACCTCATCATCACGAAGGGCGTCATCGGCTGGCAGTACCTGTTCGCCGATGTCTCGCTCGGCGCCGACGAGTTCGGCAGCACCCTGGATGATCTCAGAACCATGCTGCGCGTCTTTCCGGAACAGTTCCCGGATCACGACTACGCGCCTCTGCAGGAACGCCTGGAGGCCCGCCTGTGACCCGCTACGCCGACATCCCCAAACCCATCCGCTCCGGAATAGTCCTCCTGGACCCCGAACGCGGCACCCCCCAACGCATCATCGTCCTCCAGTTCAACCCCGACACCCTGGAACGCAGCCTCTCGCCCCAGTCGGCAGGAGGCAGCGGCGATTCCGGCGGAGGAGGCAACGGGAACGGGGACAGGAACGAGGCCCTCCGCCTCAAGGGGCCGGCCCAGGAAACGTGGAAGTTCACCGCCGAGATCGACGCGACGGACCAGTTCGAGATCGCCGCTCCCGACGGTATCCACCCCCAGCTCGCGGTGCTCGAAATGCTCGTGCAGCCGACCTCCGCGCAGCTCAGGGAAGCGAGCCGGCTGTCGAAGAAGGGGACCATCGAGATCAGTCCGATCGAGATGCCGCTGACCCTGTTCACCTGGGGCAGCAAGCGCGTCATGCCCGTGCGGCTGACGGAGCTGTCCATCAACGAGTCCGCCTTCGACGTCAACCTCAATCCCATCCGGGCCTCCCTGAGCATCGGCCTCAAGGTGCTGACCGTCAGTGACCTGCCGCTCGGCCACCCCGGTGCCGAGCTGTACTACGCGCACCTCGCGCAGAAGGAACGCCTCGCCGGCGCGGCACGCACCGCGGGGCTCGGGTCGCTGGGGCTCAGGCCCGGTGACATCGCGGTGGGAAGGGGCTGAGTACCGGACATGGCCGGCATCGAACCGTACGAGAACGCGCTTGACGCGATACCGGGGGCTCATCCCTACCCGCGTACCAGCCGCTATCACGACGCCGAGATCGGGGTGCACCGGCAGCCCGACGGGACCGAAGTGCGTTACACCAAGCGCCGGTTGCTGCCGCCTCTCGACGAGAGCGAGGACACGCAGGTGCACACCGTGCGTACCGGCGAGCGTCCCGATCTCCTCGCCCAGCGCTACTTCGGCGACCCCGGACAGTGGTGGCAGATCGCCGACGCCAACCCCGTACTGGACCCGCGTGAGCTGACCGCCGAGCCGGGCAGCGAGGTCGACATCCCGCTCGCCGGGCACTTCCCGCGGGGGGACCGGCGTGTCTGAACTGCCGGTGGGGCGCGGCCCCGTTCACGTCACCCTGCACATGGGACCGCAACTGGTGCGCCCCGTCCCCGCCGAGGTGACCGAGGCCCTGCTGTCGGCCCAGATCACGGCCACCGCGGGGGAGCGCAGCGGTTTCCAGCTCGCCTTCGACCTCACCAAGAACGGGCTCATCAACCGCACCCTGCTGCCCGAGGGCTTCTTCGACCCGAAGACGCGTCTCGTCGTGACCGTCACCGTCCGCGGCACGCCCGAGGTGCTGTTCGACGGGCTGATCGTGCGCCAGGAGGTCGGGGCCAGCAACCAGCCGGGACATTCCACCCTCACCGTCACCGGCGAGGACCTGGCCCTCGTCATGGACCTGGAGGAGCGCACGGACCGGTACCCCAACATGCCGCCGTCGCAGCGGGTCCTGACCATCCTGCGCCGCTACTCCGGCTACGGCATCCGGCCCGACGTGTACACGGAAAAGGTCACCCAGCCCCCGCACCAGGACCTCCGCGTCCACTACCAGACGGGCACCGACCTCCAGTACATCAACGACCTCGCGCGGGCCAACGGCTACACCTTCTACCTGGAGCCCGGACCGGCCCCCGGACAGTCCAGCGCACGCTGGGGGCCCGAGGTCCGCCTGGGCATCCGCCAGCACGCCCTCAACGTCAACATGGACGCCAACTCCACCGTCGACCAGCTGACCTTCGCCTACGACGGGACGGCGCGGGAAGAGCCGCAGGCCCGCTGGCAGGACCCGGGGACCCGGCAGTCGACCTTGCTGCCGCAACCGCCGATCAGCCCGTTGCGGCCGCCCCTCGGCAAGCGGCCCACCCCCGCCCTGAAACGCAAGACGCTCTCCGGTACCGCCAAACAGCAGCGGGAGCAGGCCGAGGCCGAACTGCTCGCAAGGGCAGCCGTGTCCGCCGACGTCATCTCCGGCTCCGGCTCGCTCGACGTCAACCGGCACGGCTACATCCTCCAGCCGCGCCAGCTGGTCGGCGTGCGCGGCTCGGGCCGTGCGTACGACGGCGACTACTACGTCAAGTCCGTCACGCACACCCTGCGTCCGGGCTCCTTCCGGCAGAACTTCACGCTCTCCCGAGAGGGACTCGAAGCACGCAGCCCGTACGTGAGGCCCTGATCAGCGCCTGCACCAGGTCCTGATCAGCGTCCGCGTCAGGGCCCTGATCCACCCGAACCGATCACCACGACCAGGAGCAGTACACATGGCGGCACCCGGCAATCGCTACCTCGGCAAGTTCCGCGGCCGAGTCGTGGACAACAACGATCCACTGCACATCGGCCGCATCACCGTCGAGGTCCCGGACGTCCTGGGCGACGAGCCGTCGACCTGGGCGCTGCCCTGTCTGCCGTTCACCGGGCCGCAGGCCGGGCAGTTCGTGGTGCCGTCACCCGGGGCCGGTGTGTGGGTCGAGTTCGAGCAGGGCGACCCCAGCTTCCCGGTGTGGACGGGGTGCTGGTACGGGGAACAGGCCGAACTGCCGCCCGACGCCCGCCGGCTCGTCCAGCCGGCGTCCCAGGCCAAGCCCGTCGTGGTCCAGACACCCGAGGCGCACAAGATCGTGATGAGCGATCCGCCCGGCACCGACCAGGGGATCCTGCTCCAGGCCCAGGGCGGGGCGTACATCCGCATCACCAAGGAAGCCATCGTGATCTCCAACGGCCTGGGCGCGGAAATCACCCTGCGCGGTGACCAGGTGGACGTGAACGAGGGCCAGTTGACCGTCGCGTCCAAGCGATAGAAACGGGGGAACGAAGAACGTGTCCGGAACATCCGGGAGTCTGCTGGACACCGCTGCCGTGATCGGCTGCCCGCACGGCGGGCGCGTCACGGCGGCCACCCCACCGGCCGGCGGCGTACGCGTCGCGGGCGCCGCCGTCGCCACCACCGCGCACAGCTACGTGGTCACCGGCTGCCCGCACACCGTCGACCGGGTGCCCATGCCCTGCGTCACGGTCCGCTGGACCGCGGGCGGCAGCGGCATCACCGTCGACGGCGCGCCCGTGCTGCTCGACATCTCCGCCGCCCAGTGCTTCACCGCGGCCTTCGTCCCGCAGGGACCGCCCGTCGTCCAGGGCACGCAGCGAAAGGTCACCGTCCGATGAGTCCCACGAGCCGCGGGACACGCCCCCGCAGCGACATCGCCTTCCCGTTCCGCGCGGACCGCCGCGGACGCACCGCGCACGCCACCCACGGCGAGCACGTCCACGACCTGATCGAGCAGTTGCTGTTCACCAGCCCCGGCGAGCGTGTGATGCGCCCCGACTTCGGCTGCGGGCTCCTCGACCTGGTGTTCACACCCAACAGCCCCGAACTGATCAGCACGCTCGAACTCTCCGTCCAGGCCTCGCTCCAGAGCTGGCTCGGCGACCTCATCGACGTCGAAGCCCTCGACGTCGTCAGCGAGGACCACGTCGTGCGCGTGTACCTGTCGTACGCCCTGCGCGCCACCGGCACCCGGCACGAGGACGTCTTCGAAGGGAGGGCGGCATGACCACCGGCACCACAGCGTCCCGCCGGGCCCGCGTGCGGGCCGCCCAGCTCAACGGAGTCGATACGGTCGAGGCCGGCGACGACGGCCTGATGCTCACCGTCACCTTCCTCGGCAAGGCCCCGCACGGCCTCGGCCCCGAGAACGTCCGCATCGACGGCGGTCGGCGCGTCACCGGCATCACCGCCGTCGACGTGAGCGTCGAACGCGAGGAGGACCCGGAGCTCGACGACCGGCTCTACGTCACCCTCGACAAGGCAGGCGACACCTCCCGCTACCGGCTCTCCCTCGTCGAGGCCGACCCGTACGGACGGCCCGGCACCGAGCCGTACCGCGGCTTCGACCAGCGCTACCACAGCGCCACGTTCTCCTTCCGGCCCGACTGCCCGACCCCCTTCGACTGCAAGGACCAGCACGCGGCGGAGCCGGACTTCCCCGCCGCACCCGTCATCGACTACACGGCCCGCGACTACGACACCATCCGCAAGCTGCTCCTGGACCGGCTCGCGCTCACCACCCCCGACTGGGTCGAGCGCAACCCCGCCGACCTGGGCACGACCCTCGTCGAACTCCTCGCGTACACCGGCGACCAGATCAGCTACCAGCAGGACGCGGTCGCCACCGAGGCCTACCTCGACACCGCCCGCCGCCGTGTCTCCGTACGCCGTCACGTCCGGCTCATCGACTACGCGATGCACGACGGCTGCAACGCCCGCGCCTACGTCACCGTCCGCACCGCGGACGACCGGACGCTCGCCCCGGGCACCTTCCGCTTCGCCTCCGTCGACGTGCGCAGCCTCGACCCGCACGACCGCCCCGAGCCGGGCACCGTCATCGACGAGAGCGAGCTCGGCGACCTCGACGAGCGCGGCTCGGTCGAGGTGTTCGAACCGGTCGTCGCGACCGACCCGCTGGAGCTGAGGGTCGCGCACAACGCGATCCGGCTGTGGACGTGGGGCGGGGAGGTGTGCACCCTGCCGAAGGGCGCCACCGCCGCCACCCTGCGGGACGCCTGGGTGGACCCGGAGACCTGCCGCGAGCGCCGGCTCGACCTCAAGCCCGGCGACGTCATCGTCCTGGAGGAGGTCAAGGGCCCGCGCACCGGCACCCCCGGCGACGCCGACCCGAGCCACCGCCAGGCCGTCCGTCTCACCTCCGTCACACCCGGCCTGGACCGGATCGAGGACCAGCCGGTCCTGGAGGTCACCTGGGCCGCCGGGGACGCGCTGCGTTTCCCGCTCTGCCTCACCACGCGCGGCGGACGCGACTGCCTGCCCGTCGAGGACGTCACACTCGCCCGCGGCAACGTCGTCCTCGTCGACCACGGCCGGACCCTGACCGGACTGCCCGAGACGGTGACCGTGCCGCCCGTGCCCGCTGTGGTCGCTCCGTGCGACCCTCCCCCAGCCTCCGGCCGGGGGTACCCCCATCTCGCTTCGCTCGCCTTCGGCTGCCGGGACTCCGAGGAGGGCAACGCGCCCGCGCGGCTCGTCAACGCCCTGACGGACAAGACCCGGTCGGGCCGGGCGCTCGTCCCCGACGACGTCCGCGAACTCTTCGAGGTCGTCGGCGAGCGCGCCACCGCCCGCGCCGGCCTCGGCCTGGAGAGCGCCGGGCAGCGGCACGAACAGGTCGTCCCCGGCACGGCGTACGCCCAGACCGCCGCGCTGCGCACCCTGCTCGCCCAGTCCGTCTACCCGGGCATCGCGCCCCGCTTCCGCCCCGTCCTCGGCCGTACGCCCGTCACCCAGGCGGTGCCCTTCCCCGACCCCGGCACCGTCGCCGCCGGGCAGGCCGAGCGGATCGCCGCCATCCCGGGCCGCATCCGGCAGCGGCTGGTCGAACTGTGGCGCAGCGCCCGTGACCGGGACGGGCTCGGCGAGCAGGAGGTCGCCGAACTCGCCGTGGTCTACGGCCTGAACGTGCTGGAACGCTTCGAACTGCGCCGCCACCCGGTCCGCGCCCTGCGCGAACTGCTCTACCGCAGCGACCAGTTGCTCGACACCAAACTGCGCCGTGTCGAGGTCCTCAGCGCCCGGGCCCGCGCGGGCACGGTCCTCGACGGACACATCGCCTGGGAGATCGCCCACAGCTGGGGCCCGGCCTACGCGGCCGGACTCCACCCCGAGGAGACGGTGCTGCGCGGCCCGGCGACCGCGGCACTCGCCCAGGACCCGCGCCGGGCGCTGCCCGCCGTACGCGTCGAGGGCGACGACGAGACCTGGGAGGCGCGCCGCGACCTCCTCGACAGCAGTCCGCGCGAGCGGCACTTCGTGGGCGAACTGGAGGACGACGGCCGTATGGCCCTGCGCTTCGGCGACGGCCGGCACGGCGCCAAGCCCACGCCCGGCTCCCGGCTGGCACTGCGCTACCGGCTCGGCGGCGGCACCGCCGGCAACGTCGGCGCCGAGGCCATCAACCACCTCGTCGTGCAGAGCGGTTGCGAAGCCCCGGCCCTCGCTGTACGCAACCCCTTGCCCGCAGTGGGCGGCACCCGGCCCGAACCGGTAGAGCAGGTACGCCAGCTGGCCCCGCTCGACCTGCGCCGCACCCGGCTGCGCGCCGTGACCGCCGAGGACTACGCGGCCCTCGCGGGTGAACTGCCGGGCGTGCAGCGGGCGGCGGCCGCACTCCGCTGGACGGGAAGCGTCCAGGAGGCGCACATCGCGATCGACGCGTACGGCACCGCGGCCCCGTCGCGGGAGCTGCTCGACTCGGTCGCACAGGCGCTGGAGAAGTACCGGCGCATCGGCCACGACCTCGTCGTGGGCCCCGCCCGCCTGGTGCCGCTCGACATCGCGCTCGCCGTGTGCGCCGAGCCGGGCCACCAGCACGGGCAGATCCTGGCCGAGCTGTACCGCGCGCTCGGCAGCGGACGGCTGCCGCGCGGACGGCTCGGCTTCTTCCACCCGGACGCGCTCACCTTCGGCGAACCGGTCCGGCTCAGCCGCCTGGTCGCCGTCGCCGCGGCCGTACCAGGGGTGGCGAGCGTCGAGGTCACCCGGCTGCGGCGGCTGCACGGACAGGACCGAGGAGAGAGGGAGGACGGCGTGCTGCGGCTCGGCCCGCTGGAGATCGCCACCTGCGACAACGACCCGGACCGGCCGGAGAACGGCCTGCTGGCGATATCCCTGGGAGGTGCCCGATGACGGATACGCACCCGGTCACCGCGACCGACGAGTGCGGCTGCGGCGGCGCCTGCCGCGGCGGCCACGACGAGCGCCTCGCGCCGGCCCCGCTGCACAACCCGCCCGGCCGCACGGCGCTGGACTACCGCGTCGGCGAGTACGGCTCCTTCCTGGCCGCCCTGCTCGACCGGCTCGCCTCACCCGCCTACCCGGCCCTGAACCAGCTCACCGTCCGCACCCCGGACGACCCGGCGATCGGCCTGCTCGACGCCACCGCCGTCCTCGGCGACCTGCTCACCTTCCACTCCGAGCGCATCGCCGACGAGGCCTACGTCCGCACCGCCAACGAGCACCGCTCGCTGGTGCTGCTCGGCCGGCTCGTCGGACACCGGCCGCGCCCCGGCGTCGCCGCCGCCACGCACCTGGCGTACACCCTCGAACGCGACCCGCGCGCCGAGGCCCAGAACGTGCTGATCCCGCGCGGGGCGCGCAGCCACAGCGTGCCCGCGTCCGCCGGCGAGGAGTCGCTGACGTTCGAGACCAGCCGCGACCTGTCGGCCCGCTGGGACTTCAACGAGCTGAAGGTCCGCCGCCGCCGTCCCTCGCTCGTCACCCCGCGGGACCTCGAGAAGCGCTCCGAGCTGTTTGTCGAGGGCACCGCGCACTCCCTGCGGACCGGCGACCAGTTGCTGTTCGTCTTCGGGGAAGGCGCCGGCGGCGAGCGCAAGCTGGTGCCGGTGGCGAACACGCGCGTCGACCGGGACGACGACGTCACGGCGATCTCCCTGCCGCAGTCGGCGCCGCCGAGTTTGAAAGAACTCGTCGACGAGGTGCGGCGCTGGACGGCTCCGCCGGTGCAGCCGGGGGAGCCGGGGGAGGAGCCGCCGACCCCGGAGGTGCCCAACCCGCGCCCGGTCAGCCGGCTCATCGAGAACTTCGCGGACCAGGTCCTGGAGCCCTTGCGAAACGATCTGGACGGCGTCGAGACCCCCGAGCGGCTCGCGGCCCGTCTCGCGGAACCTCTCGCCCGTCTCGGTGAGGCGCAGGTGCTGGCCGAGCCGTATGAGGACGTGGCGGAGTGGTTCGAGCGGTTGGAGGCGGTGTTGGCCGAACTCGCCGAGCGAGCGCTGGAGTTGGCGCCCGCTCAGACGGTAGATGAGGGTGCCTCCAGCGGTCGTCCGCCGGCTGCGGCGCCGTCTGGGCTGGTCGCGCAGTTCCCCGCGCCCCTCAGGGACGACACACTCACCGCCGCTTGGGATGCCCTGGGCGCCATACTTCCCGCCCTGCGCGCCACCCCACCTCGGGGCGCCACCGGTGTCCGTCAGCTCCCCGGCACCGACACCGCCCGCCTCCTCTCCGCCCTCAACCCCGGCCTCGGCAGTCTCTACCCGGCCTGGCGTACGGCCGCCGCCCCCGGCGCCCCGCAGCTCCTGCGCGAACTGCTCGCCCTGCGCGTCACCGCGGCCCCCTTCGGCGCCACGGCCCCGCTCAAGCCGGTCCAGGACGACCGCGGCCGGGTCATCCGCACCGCCGACTGGCCGCTGACCGGAGCGGTGCTGGCGACCATGCGCGTCGTGTACGACACGGCGGGCAAGGCCCCGGTCCGGGCCGAGTTCCAGTACGTCGAGGGCAGCAGCTCCGACCAGCGTGCCGAGAACCTGCCCGTCACCCAGCCGGTCACCTTCACGCTCGGCCCCGGCCAGGTCGAGCTGTCCGTGCGCTCCGGCCAGGACCGCGACCTGAGCTGGCTCAACCGGCGGCCCGCCGACTCCCAGGAACCCGGCGTCACCGCCCGCCTCCACTCCGGCCTGCCGGAGCGCACCCTGTTCGTGTCGCGGCCCGACGACGAGGGCCTGGTCCACGTCGGCGTCCACAACGGCACGTCCGAGCAGATCGCCCTCCGCCCCGGCGCCGCTGAGCAGTTCACGCACGGCGAGCACGAGGTCAGCCTCAAGTACACGGTGGGCACAGCCGAACCCAACGTCGAGATCGTCATCGCCACCAAGCCGGAGCAGGTCAACCGCAGCACGCTCCAGCTGGACACCGTGCACGAGGGCATCACCGTCGGCAGCTGGGTGGCGATCCAGCGGCCCGCCAAGGGCGCCGACAAGGGCGTCCCCGGCGATCGGAAGCTGGCGTTCGTCACCACCCAGGTGACGGCCGTGCGCACGGCCGCGTACACCAACTACGGCATCACCGGCCGCGGCACCGAACTGACCCTCGCCCATGCCTGGCTGGACGAGTTCGACGTGCTCCTGTCGCACATCCGCGACACCACCGTGCACGCGGCGGGCGAGCCGCTGCGCCTCGCCGACGAACCGCTCGGCGAGGACGTGCACGGCAACGAGATCGAACTCGCCGAGCTGTACGACGGGTTGCGCCCGGGCCGCACGCTCATCGTCGAGGGCGAACGCAGTGACATCCCCGGCACCGCCGGGGTACGGGCCACCGAGGTCGTCACGATCGCCGCCGCCGACCCCGCCGCGGACCGCCGGATCCCCGGGGACCACGTCCACACCCGGCTCACCCTCACCGCCGACCTCGCCCACCGCTACCGCCGCGAGACGGTCCGCGTCCTCGGCAACGTCGTCGAGGCCACCCACGGCGAGAGCCGCGAGGAGGCCATCGGCAGCGGCGACTCGGACCGCGTCAACCAGACGTTCGCGCTCTGGCAGTCGCCGCTGACCTGGCTCGCCGACGACAATCCGCTCGGCGCCACGCCGGTGCTGGAGATCCGGGTCGACGGTGTGCTGTGGCACGAGGTCGACAGCCTCGCCGGACGCGGCCCGACCGAGCGGGTCTACATCACCGGCTCCACGGCCGACGGCCGCACCACGGTGACCTTCGGCGACGGTGTGCACGGCGCCCGGCTGCCCTCCGGCCACGAGAACGTCCGCGCCCGCTACCGCTTCGGCACCGGCAAGGCCGCGAACGTACCGGCGGGCCGCGTCACCCAGCCGCTCACCCGGCCCCTGGGCGTCACCGCGGTCACCAACCCGCGCCCCGCCACCGGCGGCGCCGACGCCGACGGCCCGGGCCTGACCCGCCGTACCGTCCCGCTGGCCGTCTCGGCCCTGGACCGGCTGGTCTCCGAGTCCGACTACGAGGACTTCGCCCGCTCCCGGGCCGGCATCGGCCGGGCCTCGGCGCGCGAACTCTTCGACGGGCGGCGGCGCGTGCTGCACGTGACGGTCGCGGGCACCGACGACGTGCCCATCGCGCCCGACTCGGACACCCTGCGCGCGCTGCGCGGGGCCCTCACCGAGTACGGCGACGCGAACCTCCCGGTCCGCGTGGACGGCCGGGAACTGGTCCTGCTGCTGATCGCCGCCAAGGTGAAGGTGGCCCCCGACCACTCCTGGCAGATCGTCGAGCCGCGCCTGCGGCAGGCCCTGCTGGACCGGCTCGGCTTCGAGGGCAGGGAGCTGGGCCGCCCCGCCCGCCTCTCCGAGGTCCTGGCCACCGCCCACACCGTGCCCGGCGTCGACTACATGGACGTCGACGTCTTCACCGGCGTACCCGCCTCCGCCACCCCCGGCGAGCTCACCGAGCTGCTCACCCGGCCCGGCCCACCCCGGGCGACCGTCCCGGCGCACCCGGCGACGTACGACGAGAAGACCCACACGGTCCGTGCCGAGAACGGCGAGACGCTCTCGGAGATCTGCGCCCGGTACGGCCTGCCGCTGGCCGAACTCCTGCGCCTCAACCCTGACATCACCGACACCCGGCGCCTGCCCAGGGGCCGGTCGGTGTACGTCTTCCGCGGCATCCGCCCGGCCCAGCTCGCGCTGCTGTCGCCCCGGGCCGCGGACACCCTGATTCTGACGGAGGTCAAGTGATGTCCCCGGACACCCAGTTGGAGACGCCGACCCCGGTGGTGCCCAGGGAACCCGACGGGCTCGCCGCACTGCTGCCCCGCTGGCACCTGCTGCGGGACGCCGAGGAGGGCGGGCCGCTGCGTGCCCTGCTCGCGGTGATCGCCGAGCAGGTCGACCGCGTCCGCGACGGCGTCCAGCAGGGCTACGACGACCTGTTCGTGGAGACGGCGGCCCCCTGGGTGCTGCCGTACCTCGGCGACCTGGTCGGTTACCGCACCCTGCCCGGCTACGAGCGCGTCCTGACCACCGGCCTGCACGACGGCGGCCGGGCGGCCCTGGCCGAGGCCATCGCCCCGCGCCGGGACGTGGCCGCCACGGTCGCGGGCCGCCGCCGCAAGGGCACCCTGCACCTCCTGGAGGAGCTGTCCGAGCAGGTGGCGGGCTGGCCCGCGCGGGCGGTCGAACTGTCCCGGCAGGTCGCCCACACCCAGCCGGTGAAGCTGTACGGCACCGGGGAGCGCGGTGCGCGCGGACGCCTCGCCGACCTGCGCGACGGCGCCGAACTCGCCCTCGGCAGCGGCCCGTTCGCGAATTCGTCCCGTACGGTCGACGTCCGCCGCGCCGAGTCACGGCACCGGCAAGGCGGCTGGAGCCCGGCCGGCGTCGCGCTCTTCGTGTGGCGGCTGAAGGCGTACGCGCTGACCCGGAGCCCGGCCTACTGCATCGACCGGGCCCGCAACCTCTACACCTTCTCGATCCTCGGCAACGACACCCCGCTGGTCACCAAGCCGTTCCCGGAGCCCTCCCCGGCGCACATCGCCACCGCCGACAACGTGCCGGCGTTCGTCACCCGCCGCCTCCTGCACGACCGGCTGCTCGACTACTACGGCCCCGGCAAGAGCTTCGTGATCCGCCTCGACGGCGAGGACAACCCCGTACCGCCCTCGGACATCGTGGTCGCCGACCTGTCCGACTGGCGTTACCGGCCGAAGCGTGGCCAGGTGGCCGTCGACCCCGAGCTGGGCCGGATCGCCTTCGGGTCGCGCTCAGCGCCCCGGCAGGGCGTGTGGGTGGACTACCACTACGCGTTCGCCGCCGACATGGGCGGCGGCGAGTACGAGCGCGACCGCGAACCGCGCCCGGACGCCGAGGTGTACCGGGTCGGCCCCGGCCAGACGTACCGGCAGATCATGGACGCCTACCGGGCCTGGCAGCACGACCGCCGGGCCGACCGCACCGGGCCCGCCGGCATCATCGAGATCACGCACAGCGGCGCCTACCAGGAGCAGCTCGACTTCGACCTCGACCCGGGCGACCGGCTCGAACTGCGCGCCGCCGAGGGCACCCGCCCCGTCGTCCGCCTGCTCGACTGGTACAGCAACCGCCCCGACGCGCTCAACATCCGCGCGGTGTCCGACGACTGCGCCCCGCACGAGCGGCCGCGGGTCGTCCTCGACGGGCTGCTCGTCGCCGGACGCGGCATCAACGTGGCGGGCGCGATGGGCGCCGTCGTCCTGCGGCACACCACGCTCGTGCCCGGCTGGTCCCTGGAGCCCGAGTGCGAGCCGCACTCGCCCGAGGAGCCGAGCATCGTCCTGGACCGCACCACCGCCTGCCTCCAGATCGAGCACAGCATCCTCGGCACCATCGAGGTCATCGGCGACGAGGTGAGCGAGGACCCCCTCGACATCCACATCCGCGACAGCGTCCTCGACGCCACCGCCGACGACCGCGAGGCCCTGTCCGCCCCGGACTGCCGCCACGCCCACGCCGTGCTGCACCTGCACCGCACCACCGTCATCGGCGAGATCCACACGCACGCGGTGAGGATCGCCGAGAACAGCGTCTTCACGGGCCGGCTCCACGTGGCCCGGCGCGGCATCGGCTGCCTGCGCCACTCCTACGTCCCCACCGGGTCCCGCACCCCGCGCCGCCACCGCTGCCAACCCGAACAGACCCCGGGCATCAGGCCGTTGTTCACCTCCCAGCGCTACGGGACGCCCTGGTACGGCCTGTTGTCCGACCGCTGCCCCGAGGAGATCCGGCGCGGCGCGGACGACGGCGCCGAGATGGGTGCCTTCCACGACCTGTACCGGCCGCAGCGCGAGGACGGCCTCAGGGCCCGGCTCGCCGAGTACACGCCCGCGGGCACCGACGCCGGGATCTTCTTCGTGACGTGAGGCGCGCACCCGCCACCGACTCTGTGAACCCGCACTTCTGAACCAGGGGGACACCCTTCATGCACGCAGACCTCTCCCGCTCCACGTTCCGCCCGGAGCGGCACTACTCCGCGGTCGTCGCCCAACAGGGCCGCGTCCAGCTCGACGCCGACCTCAACGAACAGACCGCGATCCAGCTCCACCAGGCACGCAGCCTCGCCGCCGACCTGATCGGACCGCACGGCGGGCCGCGCCACGCCGCCGGCTTCCGCATCGAGTACGTCGGCGGCAAGCACGAGATCGACACCCTCCTCATCCACGGCGGCCGCTACTACGTCGACGGCATCCTGTGCGACGCCGACCGCCCGGCCACCGGCGTGCCCGTCACCGACGAGGACAGCGAGGAGCCGGCGCCGGATCCGCCCGCGCACTGGACCTACTGGGACCAGCCCGACGGCTTCCGCGACCCGGAGAAGCCCGGCGACCGGCTGCCCTCGCCCGCCCAGACGCCGTTCGTCGTCTACCTGAACGTGTGGGAGCGCTCGGTCACCGCGGCCGAGGATCCCGCGCTGCGCGAGGTCGCCCTCGGCGCGGCCATGCCCGACACCGCCGCCCGCCTGAAGGTCGTCTGGCAGGTGCTGCCGCTGTCCCTCGCCGCGCTGGAGATCGAGGAGACCGACCCGCCCAAGGACGTCGTCCGCGCCGCGTTCACCCGCTGGGCGCAGCGCCGGTCGGCCCCCTCGGCCCGGCTCGCCGCCCGCAGCGAGCGGCCCGACCACGCCGACGAGGACCCGTGCCTGGTCAAGCCGGACGCCCGCTACCGCGGTCCGGAGAACCAGCTGTACCGGGTGGAGGTCCACGAGGGCGGCGAGGCGAAGGACGCCACCTTCAAGTGGTCCCGCGAGAACGGCTCCGTCGTCTTCCCCGTCGACGAACTCGACGGCACCTGGGTGCAGTTGGCCTCCCTCGGCCACGACGACAAGCTGGACCTGGACGTCGGCGACCACGTGGAGTTCGTCGACACCGCCTACGCCTCCCGCCTGGAGCCCCTGCCGCTGCTGCGGGTCGAGGAGCTGGACCTGCCGGGCCGCCGTGTCCGCCTGTCCGCCGAACCCGCCCCGGGCGTGGGACGGCTCGCGCACCTGAACCCGTACCTGCGCCGCTGGGACCACCGCGGCGGCCCGAAGCGCAAGGGCCGCACCACCGCCCTGCGCGGCGGCGCGGTCCCCGTCGCGGAGCGGGAGTGGCTGCCCCTGGAGGACGGCGTCGAGGTGTACTTCGCCAAGGGCGGCACCTACCGCACCGGCGACCACTGGATCGTCCCCGCACGCACCGCCACCGGCAGCGTCGAGTGGCCGGTGGACGCGGCCCGCCGTCCGTTGCTCCAGGGCCCGGCCGGCATCAACCGGCACTTCGCCCCGCTGGCCCTGATCAAGGGCGAGGGCAGCGCCGTCGACCTGCGCCTTGTGTTCGGCCCGCTGGCGAGCAGCATGCCGCCCGCGGACGAGGCCGCGCTCGCGGCCGAGGAACAGGCCCACCGCGAGGAACTGGCCGCCGAGGACCCCTCCCACGGGCGGTCCCAGACCACAGCCGAGGCGGAAGCCGCCGTGGAAGGAGACAACTGATGGCCAAGCCCCTGAGCGCGTCCAAGCTGGTGGAGATCCTCAGAGCCGAGGGCCTGACCGTCCACGAGGTCCGCAGCTGGCGCACCCACAACCGCAACAGCAAGGGCCCCTGGGGCCCGGTGAACGGTGTGATGATCCACCACACCGTCACCTCCGGCACCGCCGCCTCCGTCGACATCTGCTACGACGGCTACTCCAGCCTGCCCGGCCCGCTGTGCCACGGCGTCATCGACAAGAAGGGCCACGTCCACCTGGTCGGCAACGGCCGCGCCAACCACGCCGGCCTCGGCGACGGCGACGTCCTGCGCGCCGTGATCAACGAGTCGACGCTGCCGGCCGACAACGAGGCCGACACGGACGGCAACCGGCACTTCTACGGCTTCGAGTGCGTCAACCTCGGCAACGGCAAGGACCCCTGGCCCGAGGCGCAGAAGGAGGCCATCGAGAAGGTGTCAGCGGCGATCTGCCGCCACCACGGCTGGTCCGAGCGCTCCGTCATCGGCCACAAGGAGTGGCAGCCGGGCAAGGTCGACCCGCGCGGTTTCACCATGGACGGCATGCGTAAGCGCATACGCGACCGGCTGAAGGGCGCCGGAGGCGGCAGCAAGCCGGCCCCGGACCCCAAGCCGTCGCCCAAGCCGTCCTACGAGCCGTTCCCCGGCGCGGCGTTCTTCCACGTCGGCCAGCGCTCCCCGATCATCACGGCGATGGGCCGCCGCCTGGTCGCCGAGGGGTGCAGCCGCTACGAGGAGGGGCCGAGCCCCGACTGGAGCGAGGCCGACCGCCGGTCCTACGCGCTCTGGCAGCAGAAGCAGGGCTTCTCCGGCAAGGACGCCGACGGCATCCCCGGCAAGCTCACCTGGGACCGGCTGAAAGTGCCCAAGTCCTAGGGCGGGTCCGCAGAGTCCCGCCTGCCCCGCGACGCCCGGCACGCTCCCCCACTGCCTCAAGGGCGTGGGAGGTGCCCCCACTCGCCGCACCGGGCGAACGCCCGCGTACAACCTGTACGCGGGCGTCCGCCCGGCACTCCCCGGGGGCACCCCCAGAGCACGCACCGAACGCCGCGGGGCCCGCCCTCCGGGCGGACGACGGGACTTTACGGACACCCCCTGGCGACCGGGTGCGCCCCTCCGCGCGGAGGGGCGCACGCCCGTTGTTCACCAGCGGGGGAGCCGCAGCTCGTACTCCGGCTGGATCCGGCGCATGTAGCCGGTGTCGTCCCGGCCGCGCATCCCGGAGTCGACGTACCGCCGGTGCAGCTGCTCCAGCTTGTCGTGGTCGAGTTCGACGCCCAGCCCCGGCCCGGTCGGCACGCGGACCTCCCCGTCGCGCAGCTCCAGCACGCCCGGCACGATCACGTCGTCCGCCGAGTTCCACGGATAGTGCGTGTCGCAGGAGTGGTCGAGGTTGGGAATGGCCGCGGCGACATGCGTCATCGCGGCGAGGCTGATGCCCAGGTGCGAGTTGGAGTGCATCGACAGGGCGAGCCCGAACGCCTCGCACACGGCGGCCAGTTCCCGGGTACGGCGCAGCCCGCCCCAGTAGTGGTGGTCGGTGAGCAGGACCTGGATCGCGTTCTGCTCGACGGCCGGCTTCAGATGCTCCCAGGCGATCACGCACATGTTGGTCGCGAGCGGCATGGGCGAGTCCCTCGCCACCTCCGCCATCCCTGGAATGCTCTTGGTCGGGTCCTCCAAGTACTCCAGCACGCCGTCCAGTTCACGTGCGACGTACTTCGAGGTCTCCACCGTCCACGCCACGTTCGGGTCCAGACGCAGCGGCTGCCCGGGGAAGGCCTCCGCCAGCGCCCGGATCGCGGCGATCTCCTCGTCGGGCGGAAACACCCCGCCCTTGAGCTTGAACGACCTGAAGCCGTACCGCTCCTGCATCAGCCTGGCCTGCTCGACGATCCCGGCCGCGTCGAGGGCCTCGCCCCAGTCGTCGGTGACGGCCGGACGGCCGTCGAGCGCGGGGTGCTCGGCCCACTTGTAGAAGAGGTACGCCGCGAACGGCACCGCATCGCGGACCCTGCCGCCCAGCAGATCGCTGACCGGACGGCCGAGCAGCTTGCCCTGCGCGTCGAGACAGGCCACCTCCACCGCCGAGGTGGTCCAGCCGCGCTCGTGGGAGCTGGGCACGGTCGGCAGCAGCGCCCCGTCGATCGCGGCGGCGACGGCGGTGGTGTCGAAGACGTCCATTCCGGCCACCACCTTCGCCGCGGCCTGAAGCCGTTCCAGCCGGGCGGTGCCGCCCGGGGACTCGCCGAGGCCCACCGTGCCGTCCTCCAGCACGAGTCGGAGGATGACCCGCAGGGCGAGCGGCTCGTGCACGCCGTTGGAGTTGAGCAGCGGCGGGTCCCCGAAGGCGATGGGGGTGACGATCAGCTCCCGGATACGCGTCTGGCTCATGCGCCGACCACCTCCAGACCGCGGTCGATGAGTTTGGACAGCCGGGCGATGTGTTCCGGTGCCGGATCCAGCAGCGGCGCCCGTACGCCGCCGACGTCCAGGCCGCGCAGCGTCACCCCGGCCTTGACGAGCGACACGGCGTACCCGGGGACCTCGTCGCGCAGGGCGACCAGCGGGCCGTAGAACTCGTCGAGGAGCCGGGAGACGAGGGCCTCGTCGTCCTCGGCGAGGGCCCGGTGGAAGGCCAGGGCGATCTCCGGGGCGAAGGCGAACACCGCCGAGGAGTACAGCTCGACGCCGATGCCCTGGTAGGCGGGGGCGGTCATCTCGGCGGTGGGCAGGCCGTTGAAGAACTGGAAGTCCTCCGTGCCCGGCACGGCGCGCACCGCGCGGACGACGCGGTGCATCCGCTCGATGTCCCCGATGCCGTCCTTGAGTCCGACGACCCCGGGCAGGGCGGCGATCTCGGCGGCCGTGTCCTCGGTGAGCCGGGCGGTGCCGCGCTGGTAGAAGACGACGGGCAGCCCGGTGGCCGCGGTGACCTCCCGGACGTAGCGCACCAGGCCCTGCTGCGGGGCGCTGACCAGGTAGGGCGGCAGGAGCAGAATGCCGTCGGCGCCGGCGCGTTCGACCCGGGCGGCCTGGTCCCGGGCGACCGGTACAGGACCGCCGGCGGCCGCGAAGACCGGTACCCGCCCGGCGGTCGTCCGCACCGCGACCCTCGTGGCCCGCTCGATCTCATCGGCCGACAGGGCGTGGAACTCGCCGGTGCCGCAGGCGACGAACACACCTCCCGCGCCCGCCGCGACACCCGACTCGATGTGCTGGGCGAGCCGTTCCTCGTCCAGGGAACCGTCCGCCGCGAACGGCGTGACCGGGAAGAACAGCACTCCGTGGAACTTCATGTCTCCCTCATGCGTGGGGGTTGGGTGGTCAGCCCTTCGTGGCACCGGCGGCGATGCCGGTGACCAGCGAGCGCTGGAGGAGCAGATAGACGATCAGGCTGGGGACCAGGGCGATCACCGCACCGGCCAGCACCACCCCCGAACCGACCTCGGGGTCGGTGCGCAGGATGGACAGGGCCACGGTGACCGTGTAGTCGGTGGGGTCCTTGGCGGCTATCAGGGGCAGCAGGTACTGGTCCCAGATCATGATGAAGCCGAGCACCCCGGCCACGCCGAGCGCGGGCTTGCACAGCGGCAGGACGACCTGCCACAGCATCCGCAGCTCACCGACGCCGTCGATGCGGGCGGCCTCCTCGATCTCGGCGGGGATGTCCTTCATGAACTCGGTGAGGACCATCACCGAGAAGCCCCAGGCGCCGAGCGGCAGGATCACGCCCCAGACGGTCCCCTTCAGATCGAGGCCGACCACGGGCACATGGCCGAGGACCAGGGACAGCGGGATGGCGATGACCTCCTCGGGGAGCATCATCGTGAGCATGAACAGGGTCAGGATCAGCGCCTGCCCGCGGAACTTGTGCCGGGCGAGGGCGTACGCGGCGAGTGTGCAGACGACGAGCTGGAGCAGCAGCCCGCCGCCCGCGATGACCAGGGAGTTGCCGAAGTAGTCCCAGATGCCGCGCTCGCCGGCCACCTGGAAGTTCAGCAGGCTCGGGTGGTGGGGGAGGAACGACAGGGTCGAACCGCTGGCCTTCTCGCTGAAGGAACCCGAGAAGACCGTCAGGAACGGCGCCGCGAAGACGCCCAGGGCGAGCGCGCAGAGCAGGACGCGCAGCGCCCAGGCGGGGCCCGGCCGGTCGCTCCAGCCGAGGGCGGTGTCGAAACGGGCGGGGGTGGTGCGCCGCTTCCCGGCGGACTTCCGCGCGGGGGAGGCGGTCACCGGGGTCCGGACGGGCTCGATGGCGGGCGCGCTCATCTCACGTCTCCCCTCTTGCGGAAGTAGTTGACCGTGACGGTGAGCAGCAGCGTCACGCACAGCAGGAGCACGGAGGCGGCCGAGGCGCCGCCGATGTCGTTGCGGGAGAAGCCGAGGGTGTAGGCCCGGGTCATCCAGACGTCGGTGGATCCTGCCGGACCGCCGCCCGTGAGGACGTACACCTCGGTGAAGACGCGCAGCCCGCGGATCGCGGCGAGGGTGAGGACGATGCCGAGGGCCGGGCGGATCGCGGGCAGGGTGATGTGCCGCAGCCGCTGCCACAGCGACACCCCGTCCATCGCCGCCGCCTCGTACAGCGAGCGGTCCACACCCGCCAGTCCGGCGAGGATGATCACCATGTTGTAGGGGGCGAGCATCCAGATGCCCATGGCCATGGTCGCCCACAGCGCCGTGTCAGGGTTGTCGAGGTACGGCACCGGCCCCAGACCGAGGAGCCCCAGACCGCTGTTGATCAGGCCGTCGGAGGTCGGGTAGTACATCAGCCGCCACATCTCGCCGACCACCGCGGTGGCGGTGACGACGGGCAGGAAGACGGCGGTACGGATGATCTTCAGGGAGCGGGGCTGGCCTTCGAGCAGCAGGGCCAGGAGGAAGCCGGCGACGATGCCGCCGAGGGACATGCCGATGCCGAGGACCAGTGTGTGGCCGATGGCGTCCTGGAAGCGGTGGTCGGTCAGGACCCGTGTGTAGTTGTCGAGGCCGACCCACTGGTCACCGAGGAAGGGCCGCACGTCGAAGAAGCTGAGCCAGACGCCCTTGCCCATGGGGAGGAACTTGAAGACCAGGGCGAGCAGCAGACCCGGCGCGAGGAACAGCCAGGGCAGTACGGCCTTCTTGCCGAGTACGGCCTTCTTGCTGAGGAGCCGGGCTCTGCGCGGCCCGGGTGTCGTCACGGTCGCTGTCATTTCAACAGGTCCTGGTCCTTGAGGTCACCGGCGAGGGTGTCGTTGAGTTCCTTGAGACCGGCCTTGACGTCACTGCCGCAGTACGTGAACAGGGCGTTGAGGGAATCGGCCGTGTCCTGCTTGATCGGGGCCCAGTCCGGCGCGTTGGGGAACTGAAGTGAGTCGTCCTCGTACGCCTTCTGCACGACGCTCCAGCGCGCGTCGCCCCGCACTTTCGCCGCGTCCAGCGTGGAGTTGACGGGGATCCGCACGACGGGCTGGTGGTCGCCGGTCATGGCGAGCGTCTGGCCCTCGGGGGAGATCAGGAACGCGGCCAGCGTCTGCTCCTGCTTCGCCTTTCCGGTCCTGGCGCCGAAGTAGATGTCCTCGCCGTCGGCCAGCACGTCGTTCCCGGCCGGGCCCGCGGGGGCGGGCAGGACCTCGTACGTGTCCTTGCCGAGTGCCTTGTCGAACGTGGAGATGTTGTACGGGCCGGTGAGGTACATCCCGGCGTTGCCGTCCTGGAAGTTGGTCGTGTTCGCGGTGACGGAGGTGAGGGCGCTGGGCTGGATGACACCGTTGTCACCGCAGAAGAGGTTGTCCTTCATCCAGGTGACGGTGCGCAGGGCGGCCGCCGAGTCCATGGCGGGCCGGTAGCCGGTGCCCTCCTTCTCGACGATCCGGACGCCGCCCTGCCACAGCCAGCTCGCGCCCCACCAGGCGACGTAGCCGTTCTGCGCGCTGCCGGGCACGACCATGCCGTACGTGTCCTTCCTGCCGTCCCCGTCCGGGTCGCGGGTGGCGAAGGCCTTGGCGAGGGCGAGCGTGTCCTGCCAGGTCTTCGGCTGCGGCAGGCCGAGCTTCTCGCGCCAGTCCTTGCGGACGAACAGCGTCATGGCCTGGCGGGAGTACGGGATGCCGTAGTGCCTGCCGTCGCGGCCCACGGTGGACGACCAGGACTTGGCGGTGATCCCGCCGTGTCCGGCGATCGAGGCCGGGTCGATGGCCTTGAGGAGGCCCTGGGCCTGGTAACTGCCCATCAGCGCAGTGTCGTTGATCATGACATCCGGCAGGTCCTTGGTGGACGCGCGGCTCTGCAACTGCTGGTCGAAGTTCATGACCGGCTGGTAGTCGATCTTGATGCCGGTCTTCTCGGTGAAGGCGGCGAACACCCGTTTGTAGGTCTGGGCGGAGTCCGGATCGCTCCGGGTCCACACCTCCAGCGTGTTCGGATCGCCGGCCCGGGCGCTGCCGGAACCGGAGCCGCAGGCGGCCGTTCCGAACAGGATCCCCGAGACGGCGAGCGCGGCGGCCAGGCGGCGCCCGCGACGGAGCCGCACATCGATACAGCGTCGGCGATCCCGCATGGATGCCTCCGTTCATATCCGTGAACCAGCTTCACGAATCTAAATGATCGGCCAAGCTACGGATCGTTTCATCACCATGTCAAGACATGGCTGAAAGATTTCACCGAGGTCACACGAGGCAGCGGCGGGCCCCGGAAAACGACAGTGGCCCCAACCGGATGGGCCGGTTGGGGCCGTGGGGGAGAAGGTTCGAGGTCAGCCGCTGCGCTCGGCGCGCTCGGCGTTCTTCCTCTTGATGCGCTCCGCCTCCTTGCGGACCTCCGCCTGGGTGGCGCGCTCCCGCTCGAGCCACTCGGGGCTCTCCTGCTTCAGCGTCTCGATCTGCTCGGTGGTGAGCGGCTCGGTGACGCCGCCGCGGGCGAGACCCGCGATGGAGACGCCGAGCTTCGCCGCGACCGCCGGGCGGGGGTGCGGGCCGTTGCTCCGCAGGTCCTGAAGCCACTGCGGCGGGTTCGCCTGGAGCTCGTTCAGCTCGGCGCGCGAGACGACACCCTCCCGGAACTCGGCGGGGGTGGCCTCGAGGTACACACCCAGCTTCTTCGCCGCGGTCGCGGGCTTCATGGTCTGGGTGCTCTGGTGCGACGTCATGAGCCCCAGGGTATCGAGCGTGTGCGCGACCGCTGACCACGACCGCTGACCACGGCCGGTAACCTGGCCGGGTGACAGGCTCGGAAGAATCATCGTCGTTCCGGCTCGTGTACGTCCCCGGGGTGATGCCCGACAAGTGGGTGCGCGTCTGGAACGAGCGGCACCCCGACGTCCCGCTGGCCCTGACGCAGGTGCCCGCCGGAGCGGCGGCCGGGCGGCTGCTGGACGGGGACGCCGACGCGGGCCTCGTACGCCTCCCCGTCGACCGGACGGTCCTCAGCGCGATCCCCCTCTACACCGAGCAGACGGTCGTCGTGGTGCCCAAGGATCACCTGGTCACGGCCGTCGACGAGGTGTCCCCGGAGGACCTCTCCGACGACATCGTGCTGCACCCCCTGGACGACGTCCTCGACTGGGAGAACCTCCCCGGACGGCCCGCCTTCGAACGCCCCGCCACGACGGCCGACGCCGTCGAACTGGTCGCGGCGGGGATCGGCGTGCTCATCGTCCCCCTGTCGCTCGCCCGCATCCACCACCGCAAGGACCTCGCGCACCGTCCTCTCAAGGACGCCCCCGAGTCGAGCGTGGCCCTGGCCTGGCCCGAGGACGCGACCACGGACCAGGTGGAGGACTTCATCGGCATCGTCCGCGGCCGCACGGTCAACAGCACGCGCGGCCGTCGGCCGGCTCTTCCGGAGGGGAACCCCAAGGGCGGCGTCCGGCGAAAGCCGGTGCCTGGGGAGTCGGCGGCCGGGAGGTCGGCCTCTGCGAAGGCCGCCGGCAAGGGCGGGCAGTCGGCCGGCCGGAGTGGGCGTGGCGCCCCCAAGGGCGGCAGGCGCGGCAAACCGCGCCGCCGTTCGTAGCCCGGGGGCCCGCCGCCGGAGCGCGACCCCCGGCCCGCCCCTGGTTCACCCGGCCGGCGGGGACGGCTGCGGCTGCCCGTAGGACGGGTTGGGGGCGACCGTCTGCAGATCCTTCAGGTCTTCGGGGATCGGCAGCACGCGGACCGGCGCACCCTGCTGGGGCGGCGGCGGCGTCGTCTGCTCCTGGGGCAGCTTGGGCGGGGCGGTGATCTGGAAGCTGACCTGCTCTTGGTTGATCAGGCCGGTCTTTTCCAGAACCGTGATGTGGTCGAGAACCGTGTCGTTGGTCGTGTCTGCGAGTTCCCGCACGAGGCTGTTCCGGGTGGTCGCCCGGATCTTGGCAATCGTCGGGAAGATGCCCCCGTGCGCGACACGCATGATGGTCACGGCCGTGGACTCGAACTCCCTGCCGGTGCTGCCTTCCGCCGTCGCCACGAACTGCTGCTGCTGCGGCGACGGCTCGTTCGGCAGGGTGATTCCCAGGTCCGTGGAGACCTTGCGGCAGCCCGCGTCGAGCCGGCCGTGACCCACGAGCAGATGCTCGGCGACTTCCCGCATCTCCTTCGACGAGCTCCGCTCCATGATCATCTGCCCCAGCGGGTACTCCCACAGACCGGCCGCGCGCACGCGGACCACGAAGTCGCGGTCCGCCTCGGTCAGCGGACCCCACTGAGTGTTGGCGATGATGCGGTCCTGGCCGGAAGCGGCGTTTTCTACGCCCAGCATGCTCGGGTAGGCGAGCGCGGTGAGCGTAAGGATCAACGCACCGCTCACGAACGCGGTTCCTGCCGTGCTGCGCGAGATGCGCATCGTGCCTCCTGGGATATGAACGGCCCAACGGCAGGAGGTACGGATGCCAGGGGCGAAACAATCACCGCTGCCGAAAAAAATATTGTGTACCGGCCGGGTCCGGTGCCGAGGGCGGTACGGCACCGGACCTGGCCGGAAAGGATCAGGGCCGGTACGAGGCCGCGCCCGCCGTACTCACCACCTTGTCGCCGTCCGCCCTGCTCAGCAGCCCGGCGGTCACCCACGCGTCCACCGTGGACCGCACCCGTGCCACCAGCGCCCCCTTGTTCCGGAACGGCGCCCCCGCCCAGACCTCGTCGAGCAGCGTGGTGCCGTCCGGCTTCGCCGGGTTGGCGACGCCCGAGTCCCGGCCGCCGAAGACGACCTTCGGCTCCGAGCGCCGGAAGTAGGCGTGCGTCGGATCCTCCGTCCCCTCGGCGAACGGCGCCCACTCCCTCCCGTCCAGCGTGAAGTGCAGCGGCTTGCCCGGCACCGGTGTGAGGGAGTGCGACAGATCGCCGGACAGTCCGGCACGGCCGTACAGCCCGACCTTCAGGTACTCCGTCGCGGCGTCGCGGGCGACCAGGTTGACCGGGCCGTGGAACAGCGTTTGCAGCGACGGGTCGTCGAGGGCCTTCTCCACCCGCGTCCGGAACGGCATGGCGATGCGGACGGTGTCACCGGCCCGCCAGGTCCGCGACACGTCGAAGTAGCTTCCGGGCCTCGGAGTCCCGGACACCGCACGCCCGTTGACGGTCACCCGGAACCCGGCGCTCGCCCACGACGGCACCCGCAGCCGCAGCGTGAAGGAAGCCCGGCGGCCCCCGAGAGTCAGCGTGCTGCCCGGCTCCTCCGGATAGCGGGTGGTCTGCGTGACCGTGACACCCTTCTCGGCCCAGGTCAGCGTGGACGGGCTGTAGAGGTTGACGTACAGGGCGCTGCCGTCCGACTTCGCGAAGTACACCGAGTCCTGGTACTTCGTGGCGCTCTCCATGCCGGTGCCCTCGCAGCAGGTCGTGCCCTGCTTGGGCGTGTAGTCCCGGACGTGACCGGGCGTCAGTCCGATGAAGTACGTGACGAGCGGCTTCTCCGCGTCCGGCTTGTCCTGCTTCGAACCGAGCACCTGGTTGTACAGAGCCCGCTCGTAGTAGTCCATGTACTTCGGGTCCTGATCGTGGAAGAACAGGGTCCGGCTCAGCTTGAGCATGTTGTACGCGCAGCAGGTCTCCGCGGTGGTCGCGCCGATCGTGCCCGCGATCACGTCCCGGGCCTTCCAGAACTCCTGGGTGCTGGTGCCTCCGATGCCGTACATGCGGTGCGGGACGACCATGTCCCAGAAGTTCTTCGCCGACGTGAGGTAGCGCTCCTCGCCCGTCTCGTCGTAGAGCCGCACGTACCCGGTGAAGATCGGGATGTGCTGGTTGGCGTGCAGCCCGTCGAGGACGTCGGTGTTCGCGGCGCACGCGTCGATCAGCCGGTCGAGGTCGAACAGCTTGGCCAGTGCGAGGTGTTCGGCCTTGCCGGTGACCGTGTGCAAGTCGCAGATCGCCTCGACGATGCCGCCGAACTCGCCGCTGGAGAAGATCCCCCACATGCGCTGGAGCGTGGACTCCGGCAGCTTGGACAGCCGCGCGTACATCCAGTCGCACATGCCGGACGCGAGGTCGAGGGCCCGGTCGTCGTCCGTGGCGGTGTACGCGTCGAGCAGACCCCTGAGGATCTTGTGCGCGGTGTAGTACGGCGCCCACACCTTGGTGTAGTCGGGGGTCGTCCTCGACTCCAGTTCGATGAACTGGGTCTCCGGATACGCCGCGAGGAACCCGGGGTGGCTGGGGCCGCCCCAGGTGCGGCGCAGGGTGGCGGTCAGGCTCCGGCCGGAGGCGTCCGCGAAGGTTCCGCCCGCCGTCTCGTCGAAGGCGTACGACGCCAGGTCGCCCCGGCCCGTCGAGGCGTCGGCGGCCCGGCGGCTCTGCAACTCGGTGACCTCGGCGGCGGTCAGCGCCCGCGAGAAGACGTTGAACTCCTCGAAGGCGCCCGCGAAGACCGGGTCGGCGGAGTAGTTCGAGCGGCCGAGCCAGTTGTTCTTCAGCGTGCCGAGGGCCGCCGGGGTGAGGCTCATCGCGGTGTTCCGCGCCACGGCGGTGCCGTTGACGTAGAGCGTGCCGGTGCCGCCCGCGATCGTGACGGCGAGATGGCTCCACTGGTTCAGCGGCAGCGCGGCCGTGCCGTCGAGGGCCTGCTCGCCGCCGGGACCCGACGTGGTGATGGCGAAGCGCGGCACTCCGGCCTGGTTGCGGGCGGCCAGATACAGGTAACGGGTGGTGTCGTTCCCGAAGTCGAAGACGCGGGTCCAGTTCGCGTCGTGCGTGGGCCGCACCCAGACGGACAGCGTGATCGCCGAGGCCCCGCCGAGCACGGCCGCCGGCAGATCCACGTACTGGTAGGAGCCACGCACCTGATCCGCGGCGGTCCCGAACTTCCCGGCGACGCTCAGCACCGCCGGATCCCGCCGCAGCGCCGTGCGCACCTCGGTCAGCGCCCCGACCATGGTGCCGATCCGGTCGGCGAACACCCGCTCCTTCGTGCCGCGGTACGCCTGCGCCAGCATGGTCAGGAAGTGGCCGGTGTAGTGGCCCCGCAGATTGCCGTTGGCCTCGCCGTCCAGCCCCTCCCAGCCGCCGGGGGCGACCGCGCCGCCCGTGGCGAGACCGGCGTTGGCGCGGAACACCTGGAGCAGCCGGTTCACGTCGTAGCCGCGGGCGTGGTCCAGCATCAGCTGCCGCTTGTCGGCGAAGACGCCACGGCCGAGGCTGACGTCCTCCAGGGCGAAGGGCCGCACGGTCCAGGTGGACGGGACGTCCATGGCTGCCGCCGCGACGACCGCGGCCGCGGGAGCCGCCGTGGCCCGCCCGGCCGTCGTCTCGGAGAACGCGGGTGCGGCAGCGGTGACCACCGCTGCCTGAAGAAGGGTCCTTCTGGAGAGAGGCCGTGCCATGTGTGCTCCTCCACGGGTCCACGGTATGCATGATCGATATATCGAACGCTGTGCGGATGATCGACCAGACCCTAGGGAGGGGACGGGGGAGCGTCAACGGGGCGGGAGGGGTGAAGTTCAGGAAGGGTCGACCGAGTTCAGGAGCCAGTCGTACGCGGCTTGTGCCGTGAACTCCTCCTGCCCGCCCCGCAGCAGCAGACCCGCGGTGGCGAACTCCGGTGCGTCGGCCTGGGCGGCGACGTAGGGGAGGGCGATGCAGCGCATCCCCGCCGCGTGCGCGGCGGCGGCGCCCGGGGCGGCGTCCTCCAGCACCACACAGGCCGCCGGGTCCGCCCCGAGCCGGCGGGCCGCCTCCAGGAAGACGTCGGGAGCCGGCTTGCCGTGCGGGACCTCGTCCGCCGAGACGACGGTCCGCAGGTGGGCGTCCAGGCCCGTGCCCGTCAGGACCGCCTCGATGGCCTCGGGCGAGGATCCCGAGGCCACGGCCATGGGCACGCCTTCGGCCGCCAGCAACTCGACGAACTTGCGCATCTCGGGGTACGCGCGCGTGGAACTGCGAGCCAGTTCCAGATAGCGGCGGTTCTTGGCGGCGAACAGTTCTTCCACGGAGGCCCGCAGGCCGTACCGCTCGATCCAGTCCGCGACCGTCTCCTGCGTGCTGATGCCGACGTACCGCTCGTGGTCCGTCCAGCCGAAGTCGGGGACGCCGTGCTCGGCGAGGGTATGCCGACCCGCCTCGAAGTAGTTCGGCTCGCTGTCCACGAGCGTTCCGTCGAGATCGAAGATGACCGATATGCCGCCGAGACTGCTCATGGTTCCAGCATGTCAAAGACCATGATCCCTAGGTCGCCGGGGTCAGGCCCGGGCCGCGCGGCCGATCGACTCCACCAGCGGCAGCAGCCGGTGGGGGACGCGCTCGCGCAAGGCGATCTCGGTGCGGGTACGGACGACCCCGGGCAGGCTGATCAGCTTCTGGACGACATCCTCCAGGTGCGCGTTGTCCCGCGCCGCGACCCGGGTGAGCAGATCCCCGCCGCCCGTGATGGAGAACGCCTCGACGATCTCGGGCACCGCCGCCAGCGAGTCGCCCACCTCGTCGAGATGGCCCTGGGTGACCTCGATGTGCACGAACGCGAGCACCGGATGGCCGAGCGCGGCGGGGGAGAGGGCCGGTGCCGTGCCGGTGATCACGCCGTCGCGCTCCAGGCGGTCGAGCCGGGCCTGCAACGTGCCCCGGGCGATGCCGAGGAGACGGGCGTACTCGCGCACGCTCGTGCGCGGCTGCTCCAGCAGCAGTCGCAGGATGCGGGTGTCGAGCTCGTCCACGGCCATGCGGTGCCCTCCTCGTCCGTTGGCCCTGCCACGGCCGCTCTCCGGCCGCTCAGGCTGTGCCAATGGCCCAGTCTAGAAGGAGCCTGTTGAGCCAGTGGCGTCCGGGATGCTGATATGGAGGCGTCGATGGCGCTGCGGACCCCGCGGCGCCTTTTTCATGCTTGCTCATCCGGCGTTCCGAAGGGGGCGGTAAGTGGTGCTGAAGAGGGTGTTCGTGGCTCCGGATCCGGGGCGGACGCGGTTGCGGTTCGCCACGCGTGCCGTGCTCGGCATCGCGCTCGCGGTCGCCGTGTGCGGCCTCGCCGGACACTCCCTCACGGGGGCCGTCACCGGCGGTCTCGCCGCCCTGCTCGCCCTGTTCACCGTCACCGACGCCACCGTGCGCGGCCAGGCGGTCACCACGGCTCTGCTGCCCGCCGTCGGACTGCCCGTGCTCACCGCCGCGGCCGGACTGCACGACCACCCGGTGGCCCGCGACCTCACCTTCCTCGCCGTGGTCGGCGCGGGCGTGTACGCGCGCCGCTGGGGTCCCCGCGGGCACAGCCTCGGCGTGTTCGCGTTCATGACCTTCTTCGTGGCCCAGTTCCTGCACGCCACCACGGACCAGCTGCCCGAGCTGTACGCCGCGGTCCTGCTGTCCGTCCTCACCGCCGCCGGGGTGCGCTTCGGGCTGTGGTGCTACGAGCGCCGCCTGCCCCCGGCCGTCGCGCCCGCCCCGCCGGGCGGTACGGGGCTGGCCCGGGTGACCACCCGCCAGGCGATCCAAGCGACCGCCGGTGCCGGGTTCGCCCTCGTCGTGGGCCAGCTGGTGTCCGGGCAGCGCTGGTACTGGGCCGTCGGCGCCACCTGGTGGATCTTCGTCAACACCACCTCGCGCGGCGAGACCCTGGTCCGCGGCTTCCGGCGACTCCTCGGCACGGTCATCGGCATCGCCCTCGGACTGGTCGTCGCCATGCCCGTGCACGGTGACCCGACCGTCACGGCCGCCCTCGCCGCCGCCTGCGTCTTCGGCATCTTCTACACGGCCGCCGTGTCCTACACCTGGATGATGCTCTGGGTGACCCTTCTCGCCGGGCTGCTCTACGGCCTCCTCGGCGTGCTCGGCCCCGGCCTGCTGGCCCTGCGGCTCGCCGAGACCGGCGTCGGAGCGCTCGGTGCCGCGCTGGCCGTGATCCTGCTCCTGCCCGTCACCACCCACAGCGTCACCGACGCCTGGATCCAGCGGGCCCTGCGCTGTGTCCACGCCTGCACCGCCGAGACCGCCCGGCGCCTGGCGGGCGCGTCCGACGCCGACCCGGCTCCGCGAGTGGCGGAGCTGGAGCAGCTGCTCGCGCGGGTACGGCTCTCGGTCGCGCCGCTGGTGCACCCGCTGAACCCGATGCTCGGCCGCAAGCGACGGGCCCGGCACGTGCTCGCCCTCCTCGACGACTGCGCCCGGGAGGTCCGGGGCCTGGTCGCCGTCGCGGCGGACCCGGAGGCCTCCCACGACGCCCGTCTGGCCGCCGCCTGCCATCGCGTGCAGGCCGCGGTCGAGGCGCTCACCGACGGCGGAGACGTCTCGGTCCAGACGGACGCCTCCGCCGCGACGGAACCCGCCCTGGCCCACCTGCACGGCCTGGAACGGGCCCTGGCCGAACTCGCCCGCCCCCTCCGCACACCGTCGGGTTCGCCGCTGGCCGGGGCGTGAGCGCTGTACGGCGCGCTGAGGGGCCCTGGCCGGGCCCGCTCGGCCGCTGAGTCTCCCGTGGGTGCGCGGCTTCGCTTGCCTCGCCGTGCCGCTCAACGCTTGCCTCGCTGCTCGCTGCTCGCTGCTCGCTGCCCGTCGTCCGCAGCCCGTCGGCTGGCCCGTCGTCCGCTGCTCGCTGCCCGTCGGCCCCCGCCCGTCGTCCGTCGTCCGTCGGCCCCCGCCCGTCGTCCGCTGCCCGTCGGCCCCCGCCCGTCGTCCGCCATCCGTCGGCCCCCGCCCGTCGTCCGCCGCTCGCCGCCTGCCGCCCGTCGGTCCGCCCGCCGTCCGCCGGGCGCGAGCCCTACGACGTCCTTGACCGTTTGGTCTAGACCGCGCATGATCGGCTGCGCGGGCATTCCGGATGGTCGACGGACGCGTTCAGGGACGAGAGGGGACAGCGGTGAAGGTCGGCGGCAGGGGGCGGGCGTACATCGGGTCGTTCACGGCGGCCGGCGGCCCCGGGATCGTGACGGCGGCCGTCGATGCCGACAGCGGCGCGCTGACCGCCCTGGGCAACGTCGACGCCGTCCCCGACCCCGCCTACCTGGCACTGTCCCCCGACACGCGCACGCTGTACGCGGTCAGTGAGACGGCCGAGGGCGCGGTGGCCGCGTACCGCGTGGACGGGGACAGGCCCGAGCCGGCCGGGCCGCCCGTGCCGGTCGGCGGGAACGGGCCGACCCACCTCAGCCTGTTCGCCGGACACGTCCTGACCGCCAACTACGGCTCCGGCAGCGTCAGCGCGGTCCCCGTCCGCCCGGACGGCACCCTGGCCCGGTCCGCCGCCCACGTGCTCCAGCACACCGGCTCGGGCCCGCACGGCCCGCGCCAGCAGGGTCCGCACGCCCACCAGGTGCAGCCCGACCCGAGCGGCCGCTGGGCCGTGAGCATCGACCTCGGGACCGACTCCGCGCGGGTCTGCACGCTGACGGACGGCGCCCTCGTCCTGCACAAGGAGACCGCCCTGCGGCCCGGCTCGGGCCCGCGCCACCTCGCCTTCCACCCGGAGGGGTCGTACGCGTACGTCGTGAACGAACTCACCCCCTCCGTCACCGTCTGCCACTGGGACGGGGCCGAAGGCGTGCTGACACCGCTGACCGAGACCCCGCTCCTGCCCGGCGCACCGGCCGGCGACGCCTACCCCTCGGGCATCGTCACCTCGCCCGACGGCCGCTTCGTGTGGGCCGCCACCCGCGGCGAGGACGTCCTGTCCGTGCTCGCCGTCGAGGGCGAGCGACTGCGGCTGATCGCCACGGTGCCCTGCGGCGGCCACTGGCCCCGCGCCCTCACCGCGTCCGGCGGCTCCCTCTACGTCGCCAACGAACGCTCGGGCGACGTGACCTGGTTCGCCACCGACCCGCGCACGGGCATTCCGCGACGCGCCGGCTCGATCGGAGTGACGGCGGCGTCGTGCGTGGTCATCGGCTGAAGGGGACACGGGGGCCCGCCGCCCCGACGACGAAGGCCCGCCCCTGACCGGGGGCGGGCCTTCTCGGTCGTGCCGGGGGACGTCAGCGAACCGGCGTGCCCTGAGCCTGCTGCGGCGCGATGCCCAGCGCCGTCGTGTACTTGGCCAGCGCCAGCTTCCCGACCGCCGGGTACGGCCCGAGCGATTCGGCGGCGGAGCACTCCGCCTCCTTCGCGGCCTCCTCGACCAGCCCCGGCTCGATCTCCGGGCCGATCAGGTACGGCGCGAGGGCCAGCTGCTGCGAACCCGAGGAGCGCAGCTGCTCGGCGACGGACGCGATGGAGGCCTCCTGGTCCAGGGCCGCCGCCATCACCGGCACCGCGAGGCGCGCGGCGAGCAGCATGCCGGTGATCCCGGCCGCCTGCACGGCCTCGTCACCGCCCACGGACGCCAGGATGATGCCGTCGGCGGCGGTCGCCACCGTGAACAGCCGGGCGCGGTCCGCGCGGGCCAGACCGGCCTCGGAGAGCCGCACGTGCAGCGCCTCGGCGAGCAGCGGGTGCGGACCGAGGACATCGGTCAGCTCGGCGGCGATCCGGCTCTCCATGACGGCCTGGCGAACCCGGCGCAGCAGTGCGCTGTCCGGGCCGGCGAGCAGCGGCACGACGACGGCGACCGGCCCGTCGGGCTCCCTGACGTCCATGCCGGCGGCACGCGCCTGCTCGAAGCGGGCGGTGCGCTCCTCGGCGGCGTACGTGAGCACGGCCTGGAGCGTGGGGAACTCCGCGTTGTCCCCGTCGAGGTACCCGATGCGGGCGTCGAGGCCGGGCAGCTCGGAGCGGGCGATGCTCACGACCTCTTCGGCGAGGCTGCGGGTGGCGCTACTGGGCGTGCCCGGCACGGCGAGGACGAGCGCGGGCGCGCCCTCGGGAGCCACCAGCGGCTCCGGGCGGCGGTGCCGTCCGGGCTGGCGGGGTCGCGGCATTCGTACTGGGAGGCCGGACTCGGGTCCAGTGGGGGAACTCATGGCGCCGCATGTTACTGGCTTCTTGGGCTCCCCTGTTCGGGGAGGGGTCAGGTGAGCGGTATCCGTCCCGTTTTGTCTGATGAGTTACGTACGGATTGAATGACGTGCGGATGGTGCGCGATCGGATCAATCACTCGATCGGGTGGTCATGCTCAGCATGGTCTCGTCACCCGGCAGGGTGAGCGGACCGGCGCTGAGCTCGGCCGCCATGCGCACCGAGCCGTGCAGCGGATCGCCCTCGGCCGGCACCCGTCGCGTGTGTGGGAGCCGCTTCGCCAGCTCCTCGTCGAGGGGTGCGAGGAGCGGGTCGCCGATCTTGAACAGGCCGCCGGTGACGGCGACGCGCGAGGCGCCGCCGGGGCACACGGCCGCCGCGGAGTCGGCCATGTGCCGGGCGGCCGCGCGCAGGATGCCCTCCGCCACGGGGTCCTCCTCCGCGCAGGCGGCCACCCGGGGCGCGAACGAGGCGAGGACGGCGGGCCGGTCCGGCCGTGGATACAGCGCGCCGGGCAGTCCGGCCACGGGCCCGAACTCGTCCTCGGCGCAGGCCAGCAGCCGGGCCGAGCCGCCCTCCCGGCCGTCGTGGGCCCGCAGCGCGGCCTCCAGCCCGGCCCGCCCGATCCAGGCACCGCCGCCGCAGTCGCCGAGCAGATGCCCCCAGCCGTCCGCCCGACGCCAGCCCGCCAGGTCGCTGCCGATCGCGATCAGTCCCGTACCACCGGCGATCACGGCACCCGGCCGGGGTCCGAGGGCACCCACGTACGCGGTCACCGCGTCGGCGGCCAGCGCGACCCTCCGTACCCCGAACTCCCGCGCCAGGGCACCCGGCAGTTCGGCGCGCAGCCCGGCACCGAGGGAGGCCAGCCCGGCCGCGCCGACGACGGCGGCGGTCAGTCGCACAGGACCGGTCTCGGCGGTCAGGGTGCGCACCAGCGGCACGAGTCGCGCCATGAAGTGCTCAGGGTCGATGCCCCGGTCGCCCGTGCGCACCGGCTCGTCGGACGTCCGCCGGGCGAGCGGTCCGCGTTCGGCGGTTCCGACCACCACCCGGAGTCCGGACCCGCCGGAGTCCACCGCGAGGAAGCCGGAGCCTTCCGGCGCCCCGGTCACGGCAGGCGCCAGTCCACCGGTTGGCCGCCCTGACGGATCAGCAGGTCGTTGGCCCGGCTGAACGGGCGGGAGCCGAAGAAGCCCCGGTCCGCCGACATGGGGGAGGGGTGGGCGGATTCCACGGAGGGCAGGTCGCCGAGCAGCGGGCGCAGGTTGCGGGCGTCACGGCCCCACAGGACGGACACCAGGGGCTTGCCGCGCGCCGCCAGGGCCCGGATCGCCTGCTCGGTGACTTCCTCCCAGCCCTTGCCGCGGTGGGCTCCGGGCTTGCGCGGGGCGGTGGTGAGCGCCCTGTTGAGCAGCAGCACGCCCTGCTGCGTCCACGGCGTGAGGTCACCGCTGGACGGCTGCGGCAGTCCCAGATCGGCGTTCAGTTCGCGGAAGATGTTGATGAGGCTGCCGGGCAGCGGCCGCACCTCGGGCGCGACCGAGAACGACAGCCCCACCGCGTGCCCCGGGGTCGGATACGGGTCCTGACCGACGATCAGGACCCGTACGTCGTCGAAGGGCTGCTGGAAGGCCCGCAACACGTTCGGCCCGGCCGGGAGGTAGGTGCGTCCCGCGGCGATCTCCGCGCGGAGGAAGTCCCCCATCGCGGCGACGCGTTCGGCCACCGGTTCCAGGGCCTTCGCCCAGCCCGCTTCGACGATTTCATGCAAGGGTCGTGGTGCCACGGGCGTCACCCTACTGCCGTACGGGCAGCGGCGATCAACCGGTGGCCAAGGGCCGCTCGTAAGCTCATCCCTCGCCTCGTACCCCCCTCATCCCCCGCCCGGACCCCGCCTCAGCCGACGACCGCTGCCCGCACGCACAGCACGTCCGGCAGATGCGCGGCGAGCTGCTGCCAGCTGTCGCCGTCGTCCGCCGAGGCGAACACCTCGCCGTTGCGGTTGCCGAAGTAGACGCCCGCCGGGTCGGCGTCGTCCGTGCACATCGCGTCGCGCAGCACCGTGCCGTAGTGGTCCTCCTGGGGCAGCCCCGCCGAGAGCGGCTCCCAGCTCTTGCCCGCGTCCGCCGTCCGGTAGACCCGGCACCGGCGGTCGGCCGGGACCCGGTCGGCGTCGGCGCTGATCGGGAACACGTACGCGGTGTCGCCTCTGTGCGGATGTGCGGCCGCCGCGAAGCCGAACGTGGACGGCAGGCCCTCGCCGATGTCCGTCCAGTGCGCTCCCGCGTCGTCGCTGCGGTAGACACCCCAGTGGTTCTGGAGGTAGAGCCGGTCAGGGTTCGCCGCGTCCCGCGTCACCTTGTGCACGCACTGGCCGAACTCCGGGTTCGGGTCGGGCAGGAACACCGCGGAGACGCCCGAGTTGGAGGGCGCCCAGCTCGCCCCGCCGTCCAGCGTGCGGAACACACCGGCGGTCGAGACGGCGACCGTCACCGCCTTGGGGTCGCGTGCGTCGGTGAGCACGGTGTGCAGGCCCTCACCGCCGCCGCCCGGCACCCACTTCGACCGCGTGGGGTGCTCCCACAGGGGCCGGACGAGCTCGAACGTCTCCCCGCGGTCCTCCGAGCGGTACAGCGCGGCCGGTTCCGTGCCCGCGTACACCACGTCCGGCTCGGCGGCGGCCGGGTGCAGCTGCCACACCCGCTCCAGGGACGCCCCCGTGTCCTGGGGGAACTTGACGGCCGGCCGGGCCGGTTCCGTCCAGGTCCGGCCCAGGTCGTCGGAGTGGAACACGGACGGGCCCCAGTGCGCGCTGTCGCCGCCGGCCAGCAGCCGCGGGGTCGCGGTGCGGGTGTCGATGGCGACCGAGTACACGGCCTGCGCGTTGAAGTAGGGGCTCTGGTCGAACTCCCAGGCGCCACCGTCCCGCCGGCGCCCGATGAACAGGCCTTTGCGCGTGCCCACGGCGAGCAGTACCTCGGTCATGCCGATCACCTCCGCGGCGTCGTCGTCGACGCCCTCGTCTCAGACACGGGCCAGTCTGCACCCCACCACTGACAGTCACCCCCGGAGCAGGCTCCGGCGCAGGTCAGCGCCGTGTCGGTGCCGCGTGCGGGCGTCCGGTGGGCGCACCCGTGAAGACGCAGCCAACGACCGCGGAACCCTCTCGTGGGTACGTGCAGTGAGCATCCAGCGGCCCTCTTCCGTATGGGGAGGGCGGCGGGATGGTCATGCGCTCGTGAGGAGGAGCCTTCGATGGCGTTACGTGGTCCGAAGGTGTGGCTGTGGCGCTGGCGGCGCAATCCGCTCAAACGGCGCGCCGACAGGGTGGAGGCCTGGGTCGTGCTGGGCGTGTGGATGCTCACCGTGTTCGTCGGGGTGCTCGCCGGCCTGACGGTGAGCCGGTCCGTGGAGGACGGGCTGGCCCGCGAGCGCGTCGAATGGCGCCCCCTCGTGGCCCGGCTCGCCGAGCGGGCTCCCGGGACGGCCTCCGAGAGCGGCGACGTCTCCCGTGCCGAACACGTCTGGGCGGAGGCACGGTGGACCGCCGCGGACGGGTCCCCGCAGTCCGGCCAGGTGCGGGTCCTGGCGGGCAGCCAGGCCGGTTCGCCGATCACCGTGTGGACGGACCGCGAGGGCCGCCAGGTGACCCGCCCCGTCACCGAGTCCCAGGCCCGCGTGCGCGCCTCGCTCATCGGCGGCGTGGCGGGCGTCTGCGCGGCGCTCGCACCACTCGCCGCCGGCCGCGCGGTACGCCGCCGCCTGGAACGCCGCCGCATGGACCAGTGGGACACCGAGTGGTCACGCTTCGGCCCGATGTGGGGACGCACGACGGGGTGACCGGAGGGGCTGGTCCCGGTCCGGTGGAACGCTGGTCGCGATCGGATGGGCGCGGCCGTCACCGTCCGGCGGGGCGGGGTGGTCTCGGTCCGGCGGGGTGGCTGGTCGCTGTCCGCAGGGCGGGGGGGCCAAGGCCGCCGAGGGCCGCTGGTCCCCGTCTGATGGGCGCGGCTGGTCGCGGTCCCATGAGGCGGGGCGGTCGCAGTCCGGCGGGGCGGGCGGTCCCTGTCCGACGGGCGCGGCCGGTCGCAGTCCGGCGGGGTGGTCGGTCTGGCGGGGGCGGCTGGTCACTGTCCGGCAGGGCAGGGGAGTCCAAGGCTGCCGAGGGCCGCTGGTCCCCGTCTGATGGGCGCGGCTGGTCGCGGTCCGATGGGGAGGGGACGGTCCCCGTCCGGTGCGGGCGGCTGGTCGCAGTCCGGCGGGGCAGGGCGGTCCCAGCCGCCGAGGGCCACTGGTCCCCGTCTGATGGGCGCGGTCGGCCGCTGTCGATGGGGCGGGGACGGTCCCCGTCCGGCGGGGGCGGCTGGTCGCGGTCCGATGGGGGCGGGGCGGTCTCGGCCCGGTGGGGGCGGGGGGGCAAGACCGCCGAGGGCGGGCGGTCCCTGTCCGGCGGGCCCGGCCGGTCCCGCCGGACAAGGCAGGCCCGCCTACCCGGACGGGGTCGGACCCGTTCCATCCCGCCCGCTCTACCCACCACCCTCCCGGCTCAGAGCCCCCCGACACATGCGCAACAGCCCCTCGTCCTCATGGATGCCGTGGCTGTCGCAGCCGCCGGAGTCGGCCCGATGCCGTCGGGAGGACGTGAGCTCCGCTCGCAGCAGGTCGTGCAGGGGAGCTCCCGTGGGACCCAGTGCTGCCACGCACCCGGCGATCGCCGTGCGGGTGTGCGGGTGCTCCGCCCATGCGGTACGGAGGACGGGAAGGACCTGCTCCTGTTCCGGCTCCCCGGTGATCCGCCACACCGCGCAGGCCGCCGCTGCCCGTTCCGACGCTTCGCCGGAGCCGGTCATCCGGCGCAGTGCGGGCAGGGCCGCACGGGCCGCCGGTCCCAGTCGTCCGAGCACATCGGCGGCCGCCGCCGGTCGATGCCGACCCCTCCCGCCGTCCGTCAGCTCGCGGAGCAGTACGGGCACGACGGCATCCGCCTCACCCGTGACCGACCACAGCGCGTCCCCGGCCGCGACGCCGCAGTCGGTCTCCAGCAGCCCGCGCAGATCCGGTATGGCCTCGTGCGCGGCGCTGCCCACCGCCCCCAGGGCACGGACCGCCGCCTCCGTGACGGCGTCGCGCAGCCGCAGCCCGTCCGGCATGCCACGCAGCAGGCGCAGCACCGACGGCACGGACTCGGCGTCACCCAGTGCCGTGAGTGCGGACAGGAGCGGGACGGCCCGCTCATGCGTGTCGGGGCCGTCGAGCGGAACGCGGGCGAGGTGTCGCCGCAGGGCGGGGGCGAGCGGCGCGGCAGCGCGGCCCAGATGGGGTATCACCAGCCCGAGGTCGTGCGGTACGACCGGGCCTGCCAGCACCTCGGCCAGCACCGGCGTGGCCCGCGCGTCCCCGGCTCTGGCCAGTGCCTTGAGCGGGCCGCCCAGCGTCGGCGCCCCCCGCTCCCCGTGACGTACGCGAAGCTCGGGACGGCGGGTCACCAGGGCGTGGAGGTGGTCCGCGGCAGGCAGGGCCAGTTCGAAGAGCTCCACCAGGACGCCGACCGCCGCGTCGTGCAACCGGCCCTCCTCGGCGCCCAGTTGGGCACCTATGAGGGCGACCGGCTCCACCACGTCCGTACGCCACTCGCGGAACAGCCCGGCCGACATCCACACGGCGTTGCACCGGTCGAGGGGATCCGGACTGGTCAACTGCCCGCACAGCAGGGCGACCCGGTCGGCCACCCGGCCGCCGAGCGCGGAGTGCAGGGTCCGCAGCAGCCGGGAGCCCTCCTCGTCAGAGGGGCGAAGGCGCCGCAGCCGCCCGGCGAGCGTGTCCGCGCCGGGACCGTCCTGCGCGAGTCTCTCGCAGCCGCGCTGCCCGGACCGGTCCCGGAGCAGCCGGACCACCGCCGGTACGAGATCCGCGGGAAGCAACTCCGGGGCGCACTGCGCCAGCTGGCCGAGCGCGGCGAGGCGCAGCCCCGGTCCGTAAGGCGGCCCGCTCAGCGCCGCCAGCAGGCCCACCGCCTCCGCGGCGTGGCAGTCACCGGCCGGCAGGTACCGCCGTGCGAACAGGCCGAGGCTCTCGGTCAGGGCGAGCAGGACCCCTTCGTCCCGCTCCACGGTGATCCGCTCCCGTAACAGGGCGAGCACACGAGCCGGCCGGTCGAGGAACCGCACGAGCCCCGCCGGGGCCACCTGGCGCACTCCGGCGTCCGCGTCCCCGGCCAGCAGTACGAAGACATCGGCACCCGCGCGCAGGGCGGCACGGGCCTTCCCGGCGAGATCGCCGGACCCACCTTCCCCGCCCCCATCGGACCCGCCCCCGCCCCCATCGGACCCACCCCCGCCCCCATCGGACCCGCCCCCGCCCTCGTCGGGGCCGCCCCCGTCCCCGCCGGCCCCACCCCCACTCCCATCGGCCCCTCCGATGCTGACAAGGAGCTCCACCACCCCCGCCCGGTCCCGCACCTCCTCACGGACGGCGAGCGCGAGGAGAAACGGAACACAGGCGAGCGTCGAGTCGTACACGCCTCCCTGGTGGTGCACGGCGCCGTACATCCGGTCGAGCGCGGTCTCCCGCTCGGCCTGGTCGGCGGAGGCCAGCCCCCGGAGCAGTCCGGGCACGTCCTCCGCGCTGCCGTAGGCATGCCGCAGCGAGGCCCAGTCGACCTCGTCCATCCCCCTGAACACGTTGTCCTCCCCAGGCGAAGTGCCAACTGACGGGGAGTCTGCACCACGGCACTGACAACGAAGCGGAATCGGGAGGTGACTGTCCGCGAACCGTGTGCCCGTTGGCCGACAGTGGCTCGGTCGCCGCCGGGGGAGGGCCGCTCAGTTCCCGCCGGGCAGCGCGCGGTCCACGATCGCGTCGAGGTCCGCCCCCTCCGGCAGCGTCCCGAACGCGTACCCCCAGTCACCCCCGAGCCGGGTCGCGCAGAACGCGTCGGCGACCGCCGGCGGGGCGTACCGGACGAGGAGGGAGGCCTGGAGCGTCAGAGCCATCTCCTCCACGAGACGGCGGGCCGTCGTCTGCGAGGCCCCGGACAGCCGGTTCCTGAGCCGCGCCACGGCGGCGTCCAGCCGCGCGTCCGCCCCCCGGGCACGGGCGAACTCGCCGAACAGGGCCTCGACCGTGCCCGGTTCACGGCTCAGCGCCCGCAGCACGTCGAGTGCGTTGACGTTCCCCGAGCCCTCCCAGATGGACAGCAGGGGAGCCTCGCGGTAGTGCCGGGGCATGCCCGAGTCCTCCACGTAGCCGTTGCCGCCGAGGCACTCCAGCGCCTCCGCGGTGAAGGCCGGACCCCGCTTGGTCACCCAGTACTTGCCGACGGCGGTGGCGATGCGGCGGAAGGCGGTCTCCTGGGCGTCCCCGCGGATCGCCCGGTCGGCCGCCCCGGCCAGCCGCAGGGTGAGGGTCGTGGCGGCCTCGGACTCCAGCGCGAGATCGGCCAGAACGTTGCGCATCAGCGGCTGGTCCACCAGCCGTGCGCCGAACGCGCTGCGGTGCCGCGCGTGGTGCCCGGCCTCGACGAGCGACTTGCGCATCAGCGCGGCCGACATCATCACGCAGTCCAGCCGCGTGCAGTTGACCATCTCGATGATGGTCTTCACGCCCTGCCCCTCGGGGCCGACCAGCCAGGCGACGGTCCCGTCGAACTCGGGCTCGGAGGAGGCGTTGGACCGGTTGCCCAGCTTCTCCTTCAGCCGCTGGATGCGGAAGGTGTTGCGGGTGCCGTCGGGCAGCACGCGCGGCACCAGGAAGCAGGACAGGCCGCCCGGGGCCTGCGCCAGCACCAGGAACACGTCGCACATCGGCGCCGACGTGAACCACTTGTGCCCGCGCAGGGTGTACACCCCGGGTTCCGACGTGGGCGTGGCCGTCGTGGTGTTCGTCCGGACGTCGGAGCCGCCCTGCTTCTCGGTCATCCCCATGCCAGCCAGCAGGCCACGCTTCTCCGTGGGCACCCGCAGTCCGGGCTCGTACTCCCGGCTCGTCAGCAGCGGTTCGTAGACCTTCGCCAGCTCCGGCTGCCTGCGCAGCGCGGGGACGGCCGCGTAGGTCATCGACGTCGGGCAGCCGTGCCCGGCCTCCGTGTGGCCCCACACCAGTCCGCCCGCGGTCCGGGCGACATGGGCGCCCGCCCGGTCGTCCGCCCAGGGCGACGCGGCCAGTCCCTCGGCGATCGCGGTGCGCATCAGGTGGTGCCAGCTCGGGTGGAACTCGACCTCGTCGACGCGGTTGCCGTACCGGTCGTGCGTCTGCAGCTCCGGCTGATGGCGATGGGCCAGGTCGGCCCACTCCTGTGCCTGGACGCTGCCGGCCTGCCTGCCGAGCCGCCGCAGGTCCTCCTCCGCCCACCCGGCGCCCTCCCGCCGCAGCCCCTCCAGCAGGGCCGTGTCCTCGGAGGCGTCGTACGGGGTCAGTGGCGGGGCCTGGTTCGTGACGTCGTGCGTGGCGGATCCGCCGTACGCCCGCTGTTCGTCGAGTGTCGAGACCATACGTCGAGTGTTGCACTCCTTCTGCGGCCGCAGCAATCCTGCAACACGGAATTCCGCCGCGTACAGTACGTGACCATGCCGATGAACGTCCCGGCGCGGCCCGGCGCGCTCGATCTGCGGCCGCTGTCCGCGCGGTCGGTCGTGCTGAGCCTGCTGCTCGGAACGCATCCCCCCGAACTGCCGGTCCGGGAGCTCGTGCGGCTCGTGGAGGGCTTCGGCGTCGGCGGCTCCACGCTGCGGGCGGCGCTCAGCCGGATGGTGGCCGCCGGCGATCTGCGGCGCACGGACACCGGCTACCGCCTCAGCGACCGGCTGCTGGATCGCCAGCGCCGCCAGGACGACGCCGTGCACCCGCGCACGCGCGCTTGGAACGGCGACTGGGAGATGGTCGTGATCACCGCGACGGGACGCGGCCCCGCCGAACGCGCCGACCTTCGGGCCCGGCTGACCGCCCTCCGGCTCGCCGAACTCCGCGAGGGTGTCTGGCTCCGCCCCGCCAACCTGGCCCGCGCCCTCCCCGGCGACCTGGACCGGGTGGCCCAGCACTACACGGCCCGCCCCGACCGGCCCGCCCGCGACCTGGCCCGGAGCCTGTGGCCGCTGGACGCCTGGTCCGCCACGGCTCGCGCGCTGCTCGCCCACATCGCCCGGACACCCCGCCCGGCCGACCGCCTGACCGTCTTCGCCGCCGTCGTGCGGCACCTGCTGGCCGACCCCGTCCTGCCGCCCGGACTCCTGCCGGCCGACTGGCCGGGAGCCGAGCTGCGCGCCGCCTACACCGACTACCAGCGGGAGTTGATCGGCGAGGTGCGTGCGCGGGTGCGGGGCGCATGACGCGGACGGCCGTGCGAAGCGCCCGCCAGGACGCTTCGCACGGCCGTCTTCACCGTGGGGGGACTGTCTGTCCGGGATACTGCCTCAGGGACTACCTGTAGGTGATGTCCGAGGTGGAGTAGAGGCAGTTCGTGCTGTCGGGCCCTGTCCCCACGGCGGTGTTGTTGTTGTACTTCTGGCAGGGGACGACCTTCCGGCCGGCGTCGTTGCGGATCGTGATGCCGCGCAGCGTCGCCACGTCGTTGCGGTTGACGTTGATGCCGACGAGCCGGGCGGTGGAGCCCGTGCCGGTCACGTCGATGGTGTTGAGGTTGACCTTGCGGGTGTACTGCGTGGAGCAGTCGCCGCAGGAGCGGTAGAGCGTCTTGAACTCCTGCACCGCGAAGTTGGAGATGTTCAGGGTGCCGCCGCCGTTGTGCTGGAAGACCTTGTCCGCCGCCTTCTTCGCGCCGCCGCCGATCACGTGGTACGTGGCGCCGGTGCCGCCGCGGAAGGTGGCGGCGTCCTCGCCGACGTCCTCCCACCAGACGTTCTGGAGCGTGCAGCTGCCCTGGCAGTGGATGCCGTCGGCCGCGGGGGCGCCGAGGATGACGTTCTTCAGCACCGCGCCGTCGGCGAGCTTGAAGATCGGGTCCTGGCCCTCCTCCTGGCCGTCACCGGCCAGGGCTCCGGTGCCGTAGAACCGCTTCATCCCGTAGTCCTTGGTGCCCGACACGGAGATGGTGGAGGAGGTCCCCTGGCTGCCGTTGGGGGTCGGCCAGGTGGCGGCGCTCGCCGTCGGCGCGTTGGTGGTCATGATCATGCCAACCGACAGGCCGAGGGTGGCCAGCGCGCCGGTCAGCGCGCGCCTGCGGGCGCGCGGACGTGTCGCAGAAGTCATGTCCCGATTCCTTCTGTCGTCTGAGCGGATGAGGGGTGTCCGAGCGGAAGGGGTGTCCGGGCGGACGGGGTGTCAGAGCTTTCCGGCGCCCGCACCCGACGTCACCGAGGCGACGACGGACGAGGCCGGCTCCGCCGTGTAGGCGTACGGCGGGCTGGTGAAGGTGCCGACCCGCGAGATCTCGGTGGCGGCTCCACCGAGGTCGTTTCCACGCAGGTTGGCGTATCCGTCGACGTCGCTGCTGCGGTTCGTGGTGACCGCGACCTTCGTCGAGCGGAAGACGTTGTTCTCGACCAGCATCTGGGCGCCCATGCGCGAGTGGCAGGCCGTGTCGGCGCCCTCTACGTAGTTGTTGTAGAAGTGCCCGGTGCCGAAGCGCAGACTGGGGATGCGCGAGTACACGTTGGCGAAGTGGTTGTGGTGGTACGTCACCTTCAGCTTGCCGGTGTCCTCACTCGCGTTGTTGTCGCTGTGGCCGACGAGCGAGCCCTTGAAGTGGTTCTTGAAGGTGTTCCAGGACACCGTGACGTTGTCCGCGCCGTGGTTGACGTCCAGCAGACCGTCGTAGTGGTCCTTGTCGTGGTCGCGGTCGGCCGAGAATGAGTTGTGGTCGATCCAGACCTTGCTGGACGACTCGACGGTGATGCCGTCGGCGGGCGCCACCGGCTTGCTGATGTCGAGATTGCGGATGACGACGTTCGAGACCTTCTTCAGTCGGAGTCCGCCGCCGGTGAAGCCGGATGCGGAACCCACGCCCAGGACGGTCGTGTTGGACCCGACGTCGACCTGACCGCTCAGCGAGATCAGGCCGTTGACCCGGACGACCTTGGCCGAGTTTCCGGTCACGGCCGTCTTGAAGGCGCTCAGCGTGGAGACGGTGACCGCCGAGGCGCTGCCGCCGCCGGTCGTCCCCGCGCCGAACCCGACCGGAGAGGTCTCGGCGGCCCCGGCCGGCTGGGGAACGGCCAGGACCGGCACGGTCGCCAGGGCGGATGCGGCGGCGAGCGCCAGGGTGGTTCTGCGGACACGTGCAGGTGGGGGTTGAGTACGCATGTGGGGTGCGTCCCTTCGTGGTGCCTTCATGGTGCCAGGTCGGTCATGTACATGAATGACGTTCGCCATGTTGTTCACCGCGCGCGCTGCGTGCGACTGCTCCGGAAGCCTTGCCACGGCTCAGGGGTGCACATCCCTGGACCTGGCAGGCTCCGGCGGGCGCCTTGGCGGAGGCGCTACCGGGTCACACTGCTGAACGGAACGTAGGGGGCAAGCGCTTTCTAGTCAACGCCTCGCGCAGAACACATTCGGCCGGACCTGGTCGGAGCGCCGACGTCGCGGGAAGTGGTGTGGGAGCGCTTCCATGGCGGCCATGTCCATGCCACCATGCCGATCGGACGCTTCCCTTCAGGAGAGGGCGGGTCGATGAGGACTCCGCGCATGCGTACGTTCGCCAGCGGACTCGTGTTCATGCTGTCGGCCGTCGGTGTCCTGACCCTGGCGCCGGGACCGGCGGTCGCGGGCACGCAGCAGCCCGGCCGCGAGGGCTCCTTGCCAGGACGGTTCACATGGTCTTCGAGCGGCCCGCTCATCAGCCCGAAACCGGACGCCGGCCACCCGATCCTCTCGGTCAAGGATCCGACGGTGTTCCGGTACCGGGACCGCTGGCACGTCTACTTCACGACCGCCGACACCGCCGGGCGCTGGAGCCTCGGGTACACGAGCTTCGCCCGGTGGTCCGAGTCCGCCTCGGCTCCCCAGACGTTCCTCGACGCCAACCCGGACATCGGCGGCCGGTACGCGGCGGCGCCCCAGGTCTTCTACTTCGCGCCCCAGCAGACCTGGTACATGGTCCACCAGACCGGACCGCCGTCCTACTCCACGACCAAGGACCCCTCGGACCCGCTCAGTTGGAGCGCGCCGCGGAATTTCTTCGGCGGTGAGCCGCCCATCGTGACCGAGAACAAGGGCGACGGCACCTGGCTGGACTTCTGGACGATCTGCGACCGGACGGACTGTTACCTGTTCTTCTCGGACGGCAACGGCCACCAGTACCGCTCGCGCACCACCCCCGCCGAGTTCCCGAACGGCTTCCGCGACACCGCCATCGTGCTGTCCGAACCCAACCGCTTCGACCTCTTCGAGGCGGGCAACGTCTACCGGCTCGGCGACGGCGGCGGCTACCTCATGCTCGTCGAGGCGCTCGCGACCGGATCCGACTGGCGGCGCTACTTCCGGGCTTGGACCGCCGACAGCCCGGGCGGCACGTGGAAACCGCTGGCCGACACCGAGGCGAACCCCTTCGCCCGCTCGTCCAACGTCGATTTCCAGGCCGGACAACCTGCCTGGACCAGGGATTTCAGCCACGGCGAGATGATCCGCGCCGGCGTCGACCAGACCCTCACGATCGACCCGTGCCGCCTCCAGTTCCTCTACCAGGGGATGGACCCGGCCGCCGGCGGCGAGTACTACCGGCTGCCCTGGCGGCTGGCCCTCCTGACCCAGACCAACTCCACCTGCTGAACCGCCGTACGACGTCCTGCGAGCCGCGCCTCACAACCGAAGGGACCCGGACGTGCCTGCCACCCCGCACCCCACGACGAGGAGACCGCTGCGGTCGATGCCCGCCGCACTCCTCGCCACGCTCCTCGCCGCGCTGCTGCCGTTGCTCGCGGCCACCGTGCTCACCGCACCAGCGGCCGCCGCCCGCGAGAACGCCCGTGATTCCGCCCGCGAGAAGGCCGTACCCACCGCGACCCTCACCGAGGTCACGAACTTCGGTACGAACCCCAGCAACCTGCGGATGTACCTGTACGTGCCGGAGAGCGTCACGCCGAACCCGGCGGTCGTGGTCGCCGTGCACTGGTGCACCGGCTCGGGCCCGGACATGTACAACGGCACCGAGTACGACACCCTGGCCGACCAGTACGGGTTCATCGTGCTCTACCCGTCCGTCACGCGCAGCAGCAAGTGCTTCGACGTCTCCTCGCCCCAGGCACTGCGCCGCGGCGGCGGGAGCGACCCGGTCGGCATCAAGTCGATGATCGACTGGGTGACCCGCACCTACGACGCCGACACCGGCCGGGTGTTCGCCACCGGCATCTCCTCCGGCGCGATGATGACGAACGTCCTGCTCGGCGACTACCCCGACGTGTTCGCGGCGGGCGCCGCCTTCTCCGGTGTGCCGTTCGCCTGCTTCGCCACCACCGACGGCTCCGAGTGGAACAGCAACTGCTCGGGCGGCACGGTCACGCACACCCCGAAGGAGTGGGGCGACCTCGTCCGGAACGCGTACCCCGGCTACGGCGGCCCCCGTCCGCGGATGCAGATCTGGCACGGCACCGAGGACGACGTCCTGCGCTACCCCAACTTCGGCGAGCAGATCAAACAGTGGACGAACGTACAGGGTGTGAGCCAGACGCCGGCCGCCACCGACACGCCCCAGTCCGGCTGGACCCGCACCCGCTACGGCGGCACGGGTGACCAGGCGCCCGTTGAGGCGATCAGCCTCCAGGGCGTCGGCCACAACCTGTACGCCCACGGCATGGCATCCCGCGTGCTCACCTTCTTCGGCCTCGACAAGTCGGGCCCGGGCCCCCAGCCCCAGCCCGGCGCCTGCAAGGTGACGGCCACGGTGAACGCCTGGAACACCGGCCTGACCGCCTCCGTGACCATCACCAACACCGGTACGACGCCGGTCAACGGCTGGAAACTCGGCTTCACGCTCCCCGCCGGGCAGACGGTCACGGGCGGCTGGGGTGCCACGTACACGCCCTCCTCCGGGTCGGTGACCGCGGCCAACGTGTCCTACAACGGCACCATCGCGCCGGGCGCGAGCGTGAGCATCGGCTACCAGGCCACTCACGGCGGCAACAGCGCCGCCCCGGCCGCGTTCACGCTCAACGGGACGGCGTGCGCGACCGGTTGACGTGGGGCGCCTTGCCTCGCGGCTCGGGTGCCGGCTCAGACCGACCGGTGGTACTGGTCCGGCACCCGCACCTCACCGCCGAGTTCCCGCGCCGCGAGCCGGGCCCACGAAGGGTTGCGCAGCAGCTCGCGGCCCAGCAGGACCGCGTCGGCCTCGCCGTTGGCCAGGATCTTCTCGGCCTGCTCGACATCGGTGATCAGCCCGACCGCGGCGACCGGCAGCGTCGTCTCCTGCTTCACCCGGGCGGCGAAGGGCACCTGGTAGCCGGGGCCCGTGGGGATGCGCACGCCGGAGGCGTTGCCACCGGAGGAGACGTCCAGCAGGTCGACTCCGTGGGCCCGCAGGTCGGCGGCGAAGCGGACGGTGTCGTCCGCGGTCCAGCCGCCCTCGTCGAGCCATTCGGTCGCCGAGACGCGGAAGAACAGCGGCTTGTCCTGCGGCCACACCTCCCGTACGGCGTCGACGACTTCGAGCGCGAAACGGGTGCGGTTCTCGTACGAGCCGCCGTAGGCGTCGGTGCGGTGGTTGGAGTGCGGGGAGAGGAACTCGTTGATCAGGTAGCCGTGGGCGCCGTGGATCTCGGCGATCTCGAAACCGGCGGCGAGCGCGCGGCGGGCCGCGGCGGCGAACTGCCCGACGATGTCCTTGATCTGATCGGCGGTCAGCTCGGCCGGGACGGGGTGCCGGTCGTCGAAGGCGATCGGGCTCGGCGCCACGGATTCCCAGCCGTGGGCGTCCGGGCCGACCGGGGCGCCGCCCTTCCAGGGGCGGTCCGTCGATGCCTTGCGCCCGGCGTGGGCCAGTTGGATCGCCGGCACCGTGCCCTGTGCGGCGAGGAAGCTGGTGATGCGCCGGAACGCCTCGACCTGGGTGTCGTTCCAGATGCCGAGGTCGTACGGCGAGATGCGCCCCTCCGGGGACACCGCTGTGGCCTCGACGATGATCAGGCCCGTGCCGCCGGTGGCGCGGGCGGCGTAGTGCGCGAAGTGCCAGTCGTTGGGGGCGCCGGTCTCCGGGCCCTCCGGTGCGGCCGAGTACTGGCACATCGGGGGCATCCACACGCGGTTCGGGATCGTCACATCGCGCAGGGTGCAGGGCTCGAAGAGCGCGGTCACGGCGGACTCCATTCGTCACGGGGCCGATATCGACTCGTACGATAGGCATCGTAGTACGGTGGATGCCAAACTACGAGGGCTCTCGTACTATGGGATCCCCGAAGGAAGTGGAGCCGCCGTGACCTCTCCCGCCGTCAGCAGTCGCGACCTGCCGCATCCCGTGCGCGACGAGATCCGGCTGGAGGGTGTGCTGCATGCGCTCTCGGACCCGATGCGGCTGCGGATCGTGCGGGAGCTCGCCGCGGCCAGCGGGGAGTTGTCCTGTTCGCACTTCGACCTGCCCGTCACGAAGTCCACGACCACGCATCACTTCCGGGTGCTGCGCGAGAGCGGGGTGATCCGGCAGGTGTACCGAGGGACGGCCAAGATGAACGGGCTGCGGCGGGACGATCTGGACGAGCTGTTCCCGGGGCTCATGGATGCCCTGCTCGATGCCGCGGGCCGGCAGGCTGTCCGTGGTGGCTAGAGCGCGTCACCGTGCGCGGCGGTCATGAGGGACTGCCAGTCGGGGAGCTTCACCACGTTCCTGCCGAGCGAGGCCCCCAGCACCGCCTCCGCCTGCTCGATCGACTGCCAGCCCGTCCACTCGACCGGGTCGGCCCCCTCCGCGCGCAGTGCCGTGACCGGGTCCTCCGCGACGTTCTTCCGGGCGAGGGCCGGGGCGTCCTCCAGCAGGGACGTGGCCGTCTCCTTCGCGCAGGGGCGGTTCGAGCCGATGACGCCCGTCGGGCCCCGCTTGATCCAGCCGGCCACGTATTCGCCGGGTGTGACGACGCCCTCGCGCAGGACACGCCCGGCCAGGTTCGGCACCGTGCCGCTGTCCGGGTCGAAGGGCAGCCCTTCCAGCGGCACTCCGCGATAGCCCACCGAGCGCAGCACCAACTGTGCCTCGACGTCCTCGAACCGGCCGGTGCCCGTCACGCCGCCGCGCCCGTCCGGTGCCGTCCGCTCGAAGCGCACCGCACCCACGTGGCCCTCCCCGGCGAGCAGTTCGGCCGGGCGGAGGAAGAAGCGCAGCCGGATCCGGCGCGGGGCGCCGCTCGGCGGAGTCTCGGACCAGCCGCGCAGCACCTCCACATTGCGGCGCTGCGCGGCGGGCAGTGCGGACGGGTCGGTGTACCCGGGGTCCAGGGCCAGCTCCGCCGGGTCCACGACGACGTCGGTCTCGGGCAGGCTGCCCAGTTCGCGCAGCTCCTTGGTGGTGAAGCGGGCCTGGGACGGGCCGCGCCGGCCCACCATGTGGATCTCGGTCACCCGGCTCGCCGCCAGTGTCGTCAGGGCCGCCTGTGGCATGTCGGTCGGGCTGAGCTCGGCCAGGCCGCGGGCCAGCATCCGGGTGACGTCCACGGCGACGTTCCCCACGCCGATCACCACGGCCGACCGGGCGTCCCGCAGGAATCCGGCGTCCACGGCGTCCGGGTGGGCGCTGTACCAGGACACGAACTGCGTCGCCGACCAGCTGCCCGGCAGGTCCTCCCCGGGGATGCCCAGATGCCGGTCGGTCGCGGCGCCCACGCAGTACACCACCGCGTGGTAGAGCTCCCGCAGCCGGGCGGCCGGCACCCCGCCGGGGCCGGCCTGCACGCCTCCGACGAACCGGACCCGGTCGTGCTCCAGGATCGTGCGGAGGTTGTTCTGGAGCGACTTGATCTTCTCGTGGTCCGGAGCCACGCCGTACCGGACCAGGCCGTACGGGCACGGCAGCCGGTCCAGGACGTCGACGCGCACCTCGGGGTCCTGCTGGACGAGGCTCTGGGCGGTGTAGCACCCGCTCGGCCCGGAGCCTACGACGGCGACTCGCAGCACGGCGGAACTCCTTACCCGGGGATCCCGAGGGATCGCAGGAGGTGCTGATGCCTCCAGCATCGCACCGGCCGGGCTCCGCTGACAGGGTGCTGTGCTCCGCTCGGGGGGCGTGTCCGATCTATAGGGAATGTGATCATTCGGTTACGTTCTGTGTGTGCTGGAAGCATCCTTCCTTAATCTTTCTGATCGCTCTCCGACGGACGGCGCCGTGTCAGTGCAGCCCGCGTGGGAGGTGCGGGAGAACGAGGACGCCACGCGGTGGTTCGACGTCCGGCTGGCCTTCGCGGACGGCGCCCACGTCGACGCACTGGCCGTCGTGGCCGGGGGACGCGTCGGCGTCGAGGACGTACGCGCGCAGCCCGCGCTGTCCCTCGACGACCTCGCGGTGCTCGCCGACTGGATCGAGGACTCGCTGGCCGAGGCGTGCTGCGCCGGTGCCGGAATGGCTCCGGAGGACGGCGGAGGCCAGGGGCGGCGCGCCCGGCCGGTCTGGCCGAGCGGTGCGGAGGGGCGGCGGCTGGTGGCGCAGGAGTACCGCGCGGCACAGCAGGACGGTACCGATCCCGTCCTCGCCGTGATGTGCGCGACCGGACACAGTCGCCGCAAAACCCTCAGGCTGATCGGCCAGGCCCGGGACGCCGGACTCCTGACCCCGCGCCGCGCCCGGCGCTGAGGGGTCCGGCCCGGCGTTCGACCGGGACCGATCAGCACGCCTAGAGCATGTCCCGCATGCGCGAGATCTCGCTCGTCTGCTGGGCGATCACCTCGTCGGCCATCTCCTCGATCCGGATGTTGTTGCCCTGCCCCTTCGCGTCCGTGGCCATGGTGATCGCGCCCTGGTGATGGGTCGTCATCAGCGTCAGGAAGAGCTGATCGAACGCCTTCCCGTCAGCCGCGCGGAGCTTGTCCAGCTGTGCCGCGGTCGCCATCCCGGGCATCGTGGCGTGCTCGTGCCGCTCGGCCTTCAGCGGCTTTCCGTACGATTTCAGCCAGCCCTTCATGGCCTCGATCTCCGGCTTCTGGGCGGCGGCGATCCGGGCGGCGATCCGTTTCACCTTCGCCGACTCGGCGCGCTCCGGGGCGAGTTCGGTCATCACGAGGGCCTGGGCGTGGTGCTCGATCATCATGCGGGCATAGGAGACGTCCGCCGAGTTGGGAGAGTCGTTCTCCGAGTGCTGGTCGGCGGCTTCCTCGGCGGACAGGGTGCGGTTCTCCTCGCCGGGCTTGCCCGGGGCGATCACGGCGGGTCTGTCCGCGGCGGCCGGTTTCCGGTCCGGACCGGAGTCGCAACCCCCGGCCGTGAGAGCGGCCAGGGCGACCAGCCCCGTCATGACGACGGACGTACGAGACGCGCGGCGGAAGGGCACAACGACCTCCTGTGGCAGGCGTGTTGGTGGACACCTGGTGATACTTACGGCCATTCGGGCATGCTCGCGGGTCATTGACCGAGCGACTTCTTTAAGATCCTGTTGCCGCCTGTTGGTATGTGCATGGCGAGGACGATACTGCGTGGTGCGTGAACCGTTCCGCAGTGAACGGCACCAGGGAGGAAAAGCAGTGATCCTGTTAAACGACCGCAGAACACGCCGCAGACGCCTGGGAGCCGGCGCGATCGCCGGCGGAGTGCTGGCCGCGCTCCTCGTGGCGGCGCCGGCAGGGGCCACCCCCGACCCGGGGGACGTCCCGCCCAAGCCGAAGGAGGTCTCCAAGAGCGCGCAGGCCGAGGCGCGCGAGGCCATCGAGAACGGCGAGATACCCGGCCAGGACGAGATCGTCCACTCCGCGAACATCGAGCACGTCGCCAACATCCCCAAGGACGTGCTGGCCGGCACCAACACGGACCTGGCCTTCCAGGGCAGGTACGCCTTCGCCGGCAACTACGACGGCTTCCGCATCTTCGACATCGGCAACCCGAAGGCGCCGAAGACGGTCGCCCAGGTGCTGTGCCCGGGCTCTCAGAACGACATCTCCGTCTCCGGCAACCTGCTGTTCCTGTCCACCGACTCCTCACGCAGCGACAGCAGTTGCAGCAGCACCACGCAGCCGGCGACCGAGAAGTCCTCGTGGGAGGGCATGAAGGTCTTCGACATCAGCGACAAGCGGAACCCGAGGTACGTCGCCGCCGTCGAGACCGCGTGCGGCTCGCACACCCACACGCTGGTGCCCGAGCGGCGGAACGTCTACGTGTACGTCTCCTCGTACTCGCCGAACGCCACCTACCCGGACTGCCAGCCGCCGCACGACGGCATCTCCGTCATCAAGGTGCCGCGCAACGCCCCCGAGAAGGCGGCGGTCGTGGGCTTCCCGGTGCTGTTCCCCGGCGAGGGCCCGGACGGCGGCGGCAACCCGGGCGGGCCCACCAACCCGGGCGTCTCCAAGACCACCGGCTGCCACGACATCACCGTGCTGCCCTCGGCGGACCTGGCCGCGGGCGCCTGCATGGGGGACGGCATCCTGTTCTCCGTCAAGGACCCTGAGCGTCCGAAGGTCATCGACCGGGTGCAGGACAACGTCAACTTCGCCTTCTGGCACTCGGCGACCTTCAACCAGAAGGCGAACAAGGTCGTGTTCACCGACGAGCTGGGCGGGGGCCCCGCGCCCACCTGCAACGAGGCGACCGGCCCGAACCGCGGTGCCGACGGCATCTACGACATCGTCGGCAAGGGCGACAAGCGCAAGCTCGTCTTCCGCACCTACTTCAAGATCTCCCGCCACCAGGCGGACACCGAGAACTGCGTGGCCCACAACGGCTCGCTGATCCCGGTGAAGGGCAGGGACCTGATGGTCCAGGCCTGGTACCAGGGGGGTGTCTCCGTCTGGGACTTCACCGACTCGTCGAAGCCCAGGGAGATCGCCTACTTCGAGCGCGGCCCGGCCAGTACCGAGCAACTGACCTTCGGCGGTTCGTGGTCGGCGTACTACTACAACGGCTACATCTACTCCAACGAGATCACCAAGGGCTTCGACGTCCTGAAGATCAAGGACCGGCGCACGGACCCGGCACGGTGGGTCCACCTGCGTGAGTTCAACGCGCAGACACAGCCGGACTACTTCGACTGACCCGGCGGGTCGCACTCCGGTGCGGCTCCGGTCGCGAAGAACCGCGACAGATCCCTGTCACCCCTCCCGCCGGAGGCTCCGGTCTCCGGCGGGACACCCAGCTCCCAGTCGAGCCGGTAGCGCGCGAACAACTCGGCACGCAGCACCGGGACCGGCATCGGCACCCCCGGCACCAGGGCGGCGTACACGGCCCCCATCAGCAGGGCCCGCAGCATCGGATAGTCGCTGTCGACGTCCCGCGAGCCGTGCCGGGAGACGGTGTCCCGCAGCAGTTCGGCCAGGCGCCGCTGTTCCGGGCAGGGCACGAAGCCCTCGGCCTGCAACAGCCCGGCCATGTGCTGGCGCATCAGCACGGGCCGGTCCCTGGCCAGGCCCAGGATCGCGTCGATGGCCCGCGCCATCCGCTCCCGGCCGTCCTCGGTACGCGGCTCGCGCTCCAGCGCCTCCTCCAGCGTACGGTGCATGAGCCGGTGCACGGCGGACTGCACGAGCTGGCGCTTTCCCGGGAAGTAGTAGGAGACCAGTCCGCGGGCCGAGCCCGCCCGGTCGGCGATGTCGCCGAGCGTCGTGGCCTCGAAGCCGCGCTCGCCGACCAGTTCGACCGCCGCTTGGAGAAGCCGCTCCTTGGAACGCCTCCGCAACTCTTCATTGACCGAGGCGCTGCGCGGGGACATGCTGAAACTCCTGCGTTGACTGGCTGCCAGCCAACTATACTCGGAGAGGTCCGGCCAAGACCGCGCGGTCATGGCCGGGGATGCCGTCTGCCTCGGGCGACACGGGGGATCGTCCGAGGCGGGCGAGCAGATGACCAGGTGACCTGGTGGTGGCCTCAGCTCACCAGGTCCAGGACCGGCCGCAGCCCGTCCGGCCGGTCGGTCACCGGCAGGTGGTCCACGAAGTGCACCCCGCATCCCAGTGCGGCGGCCCCGCCGTCCGCCCTGCGGTCGTCGCCGACCATGAGCGTCCGGCGCGGATCGGCGCCGAGCGCCTCGCAGGCGGCGGCGAACAGCCGCGGGTCGGGCTTCTGGATGCCGTGCTCGTACGACAGGACGTACACGTCGATGTAGCGGTCCAGGCCGTATTCGCGGAACACCGGGCGCGGGTCCCAGCCGATGTTGCTGACCACGCCTACGGGGACGCCCCGCTCCCGCAGGGTGCGGAGCACCTCCACGGCGTCCGGGTACGGGGTCCATGCCGCGGGTGTCATATGGCGGTCGTAGAGCGCGTCGTGCAACGCCGGGTCGGGCAGCGTGACCTGGCGGGAGAGGCCGGTGTAGGCGGCCCGGTGCAGTGCCGCGCTCTGGTCCCGGATCATCCAGGAGTCGGCGAGTTCGGCCGGCACCCGTGCGGGAGCACCACCGCCGGGCAGCGCCCCCGCTGCCTCCAGCGCACGCACGGCGGCGGTCAACTCCGCCTCGGTGAAGGGGACTCCCGCGTCGGCGACGACGCCGCGCAGCCAGGATTCGGTGGACTCGACACGGAACAGCGTTCCGGAGAAGTCGAACAGCACAGCCGTCATGGGGCGATCCTACGAGGCGCTGTCCGGGCGGGTGCGCGGCTGCCGGTGCTCGTGCGTCCACACGGCCAGGGCCACCACGGTCGCGCCCAGCAGCCAGCCGCCCACCACGTCCGACGGCCAGTGGACGCCCAGCCAGACACGGGTCAGGCCCACGCCGACCACGGACACGACGGCCACGGTCACGGCCGTACGCCACACGGCACGGCCGACGCCGTGACGGCGCAGGAGCCACAGGAAGAGGCCGCACACGACCGTGGCGGTCATGGCGTGGCCCGATGGGAAGGCCGCGTAGTGGGCCGAGTCGACGGGGTCGGGCCAGACCGGGCGGGGACGGTCCACCAGCGCCTTGAGGGCCTGCTGGAACAGCGTGCCCAGTGTGACCGCCAGCGCCAGCCACAACGCCGTCCAGCGCGCCGCCAAGCGCACCAGCAGCCATACGACGACGACCGCGCACAGCAGTCGCATGGTCCACGGGTCCCACACCCAGTCCGTGAGGATGCGGAACGCCTGGGTGACGCCTGATTCCTCGACCGCCCAGCGGTGCGTGGTGGCGGAGATGTCCCCGTCCGCACTGATCAACGGACTCCATCTGGCCGCGACGAGGGTCAGCAGCAGAACGGAACACAGCGCCAGGACGCCGGCCGACCGGGCGGCGGTGCGGTGCTGCGGGCGGGGCGGGGAGTCGACGGACGGGGCGTTCATGATGCGATCCTCGCCGAACCGGGGCCTCCGGATCCAGTACGTCGACGATCTTCGGACACCGAACCGCATACTTCGGCCACGCTGAGGCCCCTTCTGTGCCCACGAAATCGGCGCGGACGCCACCGGCGCCCGAGGCCATGGGTCCCGGCTATCCCAGCGCCCGCAGCCCCGGTCCGAACGCCACCAGCACCGGGACCACGGGCACCAGTGCGGCCGCCGCCGTCAGCCGCAGCCGGCGTGCCGGGGGCAGACGGTCCGGGGGAGTGAGCAGCCGGTGCACCCGTGCCGGGACGTGTGCCTGCGGGGTCGGGCAGGGGCCGAACACACCGCGGTGCTCGTTGAGTTCGACCAGGGCCAGGGCCGTGGTCAGGCGGCCGAAGCGGCGGGACGCCGTGTCGTCGGCGGCGAGTTCGACCAGGCGGTGCATCTCGTCGCGGAACGCGGCGAACACCGGCACCTGCGGAAAGCCGCCCGCCAGTGCGGAGGAGCAGTTCAGCAGCCAGTCGTGCCGGGCCCGCGCGTGCCCCTGCTCGTGGGCGAGCACGGCGTCCAGCTGCCGGCCCTTCAGCCGGCGCAACGCGGCCGTGGTGACGACCAGTTGCGGCGGAGTGCCGGGCTGCCACCAGGCGTCGGGCTGCTCGCTCTCCAGGACGACGAGCCGGCCTGACACGGCCACCTCGCCCGGCATCAGCGGCGCCCTGACCAGCAGATCGGCACGCCGGCGGCGGCCCCGGGCGCGTGCCCCGCCGATCTCGCGGACCAGCATCGCCGCGCTCCACAGCCCGCCGCTGGCCAGCGCCACGGCCATGGCCGCCGCCCAGGGGCCCGCCGTACCGAGGGCGTAGGCCTCGACGACCGCGCTCGGCGCCGTTGCGAAAACATGCCCGCCGACCGCGTGCCAGGCCGCCGCCGCGCTGAGCGTCATCGCCAGGGCACAGCACACGAGCACGGCCGCCACCACGCACTGCCACACCCACAGCGCCACCACAGGCTCACGATCCGGCCAGTCCGCACGGGCGAGCAGCCGGGGAGCGACCACTGCGATCAGGGCGCCGAGCAGCAACAGTGCCGCGGGGAGCATCATGAGGCGCAGCCTATGAGTGACGCACCGCTCAGGGGTACGACTTGTGGCGCCGAAGTGACGCAGGCAACGAATCCGTACGGGCGTACCGGGACCGTCCCGCTCACAGCGTCAGCAGCATCGCCACCATCGAGATCCCCATGGACAGCCGGCAGGCCCGCGCCAGCTCCGGCCGGTCGCCCCACCCGGCGGATCCGCCGCCCCCGGCCCCGCTTCCCGCCACGGCGGCCACCGGCACCAGCCGGACGCCGGTCAGCAGCACGTATCCGGCGAAGTAGAGCAGCAGCGCACCCGTCAGGAGCGGGACCCCCGATCCCCCCTGTCCGTGCGCGTGTGCGGGAGCGCCGGCCATGACGACCGACATGTAGACCATGGCCCCGGCCCCCACCAGGTGGTGGAGGTGGTGCGCGCCGGACCTCGCCGCCCACAGCGCAGGGACCGCGGCCGCCCCGAACACCACCGCGTACACGGGCCAGGCCCATGAGGGGGGAGTGAACACCGCCGCCGGCACGGCCATCGCGGCCATCCCGAAGCCCATCAGCGCCTCCCCGCCCGCGGCGCCGCGCTCCTCCCCGGCGCCGCTGCGCATCCGCACCAGGCAATAGGCGCCGGTCACCGCGCAGAGCGCCACCAGCAGCCAGCCGGACGAAGCCGGTCCGTGCACGCGCACCTCCCGCTCCACGGTCGGTCAACTCGGCAGTCGGTGCATCGATGCCCGGGCCATGCGGCGCGCACGCGAGCGCAAGGGTGTACGTGGGGAGCATCCGACGGAGCACACCAGGTGAGGCCAATATTTTACAGGTAAAACACCTGTTAATCTTGTCTTCCATGAGCAGTACGACCCCCGTCCCGGCGTCCCCACCCGTCCGGCGTCTCCCGCTGGCGGGCGTGCTGCGCGTCGGCCGGCCCTCGGACATCTGGTTCAAGCCCGCGCTGAGCGTGGTCGCGGCGATCGCCCCGCCCGGCCTCACCCTGCTGGCGCTCGGGCGGCTCGACCTGGCGATGTACACGATGGCCGGATCCCTGTGCGCGCTGTACGCCCACAACCGGCCGTACGCCGCCCGTGCCGGGGTCCTGGTGTGGGTGGTGCTCGGCATGCTCGGCGGGCTCGCCGTCGCCCTGGTCGCGGCCTCGCTCACCGGCAGCGCCGTCGTGCTGGTCACCGTCGGCGCTCTGCTGGCCGCCGCCCAGAAGGTGCTGTGCGACGCCGCCCGGGTCGGGCCGCCCGGCAACGTGGTCCTCACCTTCGTCAGCTCCGCATCCCTTTTCGCGCCGCAGACCCTCGCCCAGGTCCCCGGCCATCTGGCGCTGGCCGCCGCGACGGGTGCCTGGGCCTGGCTGGTCTGCATGGCGCCCGCGCTGGTCCGCCCGCACGGCCCGGAGCGACGTGCCACCGCCACCGCGCTGAAGGCCGCCGCCGCGTACGCCGGGACGGGTGGCACCGGTGAGGGCCATGCCCGGGCCCGCGCCGCGGGCTACGCCGCCGTGCAGGCCGCCTGGCAGGCGCTGCTGTCCACCGGTGCCCGTTCCCGCACCCGCCGCGCGCTCGAACGGCTCGTCGTCCGTGCCGAGGTGGCACTCGCCGCACCGACGGAGGCGGACGCCGGCCGTCTGCGGGCGTGGGCGGGCGCGCTGCGCGGCACCGGGCCCGTCCCGCAGGCCGGGCTGCCGCGGGCGGCCGCCGACGAGCTGCTCGGTGTGGACGCGGCCGGCGGCCTCCGGGCGCGGCTGGGCCCGCTGGCCCCGCTCGCGGTACGCACCGCACTCGGCTGCGCGCTCGCCGGCTACGCCTCCCTGGCCCTCGGGGTCGGCCGCCCCTACTGGGCCCTGGTCACCGCCGCCTCGCTCTACCAGGCGAACATCGCCCTGACCTGGAGCCGGGCCGTCCAGCGCGTCGTGGGCAACGTCGTCGGAGTGCTCGTCTTCGCGGCCGTCGCACCGCTCGCGCACCTCGGCCAGGCGGCCCTCGTACTGTGCTGCCTGGCGTTCAGCTTCGGCGCCGAGCTGCTGATCAGCCGCAACTACTGGCTCGGCAGCGTCTGCGTGACCCCCATGGCGCTGCTCATCACCGAGTTCGCCGGATACCAGAAGCCGGGCGAGCTGATGACGGAGCGGGTCGTGGACACGGTCGTCGGCGCCCTGGTCGGCTTCGTCGCCGCCGTGGCCGTCACCAACCGGCGTGCGGGCGACCGCGTCGAACGGGCCCTGACCGCCGCCGACCGGGCCCGCGAGCGCGCCGCCCGCCTCCTGGCCGAGCGGGACCCCGACGCCGCCGCCCTCGAGGCCGCCCGCCGTGGACTCGCCGTCGCCCTGGCCGAACTGCGCGCCACCGCCGACGCAGCGGCCGGCGAATGGTGGCAGCGCGCCCTGCCCCAGGAGCGGGTCGTACTGGCCGAGCAGTCCGGACACCGTACGCTCGCCGCGACGGCACGACGCCAGGGGCTGCTCCCGGACCGGGGCACGGACACGAAGACGGAGGACGCACGGCCATGACGGCGACGGATGGACCATCGGCCGACGGGGGCGGGCCAGGCGGCGGCCCGGAGCCGGGGACCGGGGCCGACCCGGGGGCCGACCGGGGGGCGGGCCCGAGGCCGGTGGCCGGAGGAGAGCCGGTGGGGGACAGGCGGGTGTCTGACGGGGCCCGGGTGGCCGGAGGGGAGCTTACCGATCGGGACCAGGGGGCTGGAGAGGGCTCAGGCGGCGGGACCACTCCTGCGGCTGAAGGGGACCCGGGCGGCGAAGCCCCTGTGCCTGGAGGCGGTCTGGCCGGTGACGTCTCCGCGGCCGATGGAGGCCTGGCCGATGACGCCCCTGCGGCTGGATGGGATCCGGACGGTGAGGCCTCGGGCGTCGGTGGGGACTTCGCCGGCCGGCGGCGGGGCGATACCGTCGCCGCCGTCGTGCGGCAGTGGCAGGCCGTGCACCCCGGGCTCGACACCGGGCCGATGGAGATCATCGGGCGGATCAACCGTTGTGCCGCCCTCCTCCAGCAGGCCGAGGACGCGCCCCTGCGCAGGGCGGGGCTCAGCCGTCCCGAGTTCGATCTGCTCGGCGCGCTGCGCCGCACCGGGCACGAGCTGACGCCCGGGGAGCTGGCCCGGGAGACCTTCTCCTCGGGCGCCGCCGTCACCAAGCGCCTCAAGCAGCTGACCGAACGCGGTCTGGTCGAACGCCGCGGCGACAGCCGCGACCGGCGTGTCGTCCATCTCCGCCTCACCGACGCCGGACGGGAACTCGTCGACGGCATCCTGCCCGCCCAGCTCACCTACGAGACCGCCGTCCTGTCCGGTCTGGACGGCCCCGAGCAGGGCGAACTGGCCGCCCTGCTAGGCGAGTTGCTCGGCCAGCTGGAGGGCCGCCTGGGCGCGCTGCGGAGCTGATCCGTCCACCGGCGGGGGCCGGCCCGGGGCACAGCCGCCCCGGGCCGGCGGTCGGCGTGGATGTTCCGGGCGATGGCCGGTTCGCGGACGAAGCCGTGCGGGGCGTCCACGGCCCGCGTGACCTCAGCCCTAGTCGCCCGCCCGGTACACACCGAACATCGCCCCCTGCGGGTCCCGCAGCACCGCGATGCGCGGTCCGTCGGGTACGGAGGTGGGGACCATGAGGACATCGCCGTGAGCCTGGACGACGGCGGTCGTGGCGTCCACGTCCGCGACGGCGAAGTACGGCAGCCAGTGCGGCGGCACCTCGGGCGGGAACTTGTCGTCCATCGTCACCATGCCGCCGAAGTCCGCCCCGTCGACGCCCCACTGCGGGTAGCGCTCCGAGGCGTTGACGGTCCAGCCGAACACCCGCGTGTAGAAGGCCGCGGTCCGTCCGGGATCCCGGGTGTACAGCTCCACCCAGCCCAGTGAACCGGGCGCGTTGAACAGCCCGGCGCCCGGGAAGGTCCCCGCCTGCCACATCTGGAACACGGCACCGCCCGGATCGGCGGCCACCGTGAACCGGCCCGCGTCGGACACGTCGGCCGGGCCGAACAGCAGCGTCCCGCCCGCCTCGGTCACCGCCCGGGCGGTGGCGTCCGCGTCGGTCACCGCGAACGACACGTTCCACGCGACCGGCTGCGACGGCTGGTACAGCGGGGCGAGCGCGGCGACGGCCGCGTCGCCGAGGTGCGCGATGGTGTAGCCGCCCGCCTCCTGACGCGGATCCGTCTCGGGCCGCCAGCCGAACAGCCTGGTGTAGAACCGCTGGGCCGCCTCCAGATCGGTGGTCCCCAGCTCGGTCCAGCAGGGCCCGCCGGTCACCGGTGCGTCGAGCTTCATGGCGTTCCTTCCGCAGACAGTTCCCGGGCATGAGCCTCTCCAGCACGCTAGGCCGCGGTCCGTCCTCCCCGCCATCCGGGGAAACCCACTGGTGTGCCGCACCGGCCCCGGCATACCCTCGGCCCGTACCGCACCGCGTGGCGGCCTCCAGCTCCTTCACCCTGCCCGGAGGTTTCCCATGCCCGCGCTCGAGGTGCGCCCCTTCCGGCGAGCCGACCGCGACCAGCTCACCGACCTGGTCAACATGCACGTGGCGGCCGTCGTCCCCGGAGTCTCGGTCTCGGTCAACACCGTCCTCAGCGACCTGGAGCGGCAGCCAGGCGAGTTCATCACCGACCCGTGGGTGGCCGAGCGGACGACGCTCGTCGCCGAGCAGCGCGAGTACGTCGTCGCCGCGGCCCATCTGCTGCGTTACCGCGCCGACGCCGAGGTCGGCGAGTCCTACCGGGACGCGGCGGAGATCGACTGGTTCGTATGCCGTCCGCCGGCGTCCTTCTGGCCGGACGCCGACCAGGCCGCGGACCTGCTGATGCGGGCGTGCCTGGCGCGGTTCGCCCGCTGGAACGTCCGCGTCCGGTACGCCGACGGCGCGCTGCCCGCCCCCCTCGTCTACGGCCTGCCCCGCAACTGGCCGCACATCCGGGCCGTCTACGAACGCGCGGGCTTCCGGCACGTCGGGGACACCGAGGTCATCCTGATCGCCCGGGTGGCCGACCTGCCGGAGCCCGAGCCCCGGCCGGGCGTCACGGTCGAGCGCACGCTGGGGGAGTGCGGCACCCGCTTCACGGCCCGTTCCGGCACCGGCGCCCTCGGGTTCGTCGAGATCGACACGGCCCTGGCCCGTCCGGAACGCCACGCCCGGGCCGCCGGTCTGGCCGACATCGGCAACCTGCGCATCGAGCCCGCGCAGTACGGCACGGGACTGGAGCACTGGCTGCTCGGCCAGGCCGCCGACTGGCTCCGCCTGTGCGGCGTGGACCGGCTCGTCGCCTACGAACCCGCCGCAGACAGCACCATGCTCGGGCACCTGACGGGCGCCGGCTTCCGCGAACTGACCCGCACCGACCGGGGCTGGGAGCACCGCCCCGGGTGATCTCAGATGCCCGGCCGGTAGCGCATCGGGTGGTCCGCCGGGACCTCCACCAGCACGATCGGCGTCCCGTCCGGATCCGCGATCCACATCTCGACCAGCCCCCAGGGCTCCTTCACCGGCGGCCGGACGATCTCCACGCCCTTCGCCCGCAGCTCGTCCTGGGCCGCCGCCGCGTCGGCGACCTGGAGCCACAGCCGCGTGGCCGGCGCCGGCGGGGTCTCGGACCGGCCCGAGACCTCCAGGAAGCCCCCGCCGAGGAAGTAGACCGTCCCGCGTTCCGGCCCCGCACCGAACTCCCGGTACACGGCGAGCCCGAGCTGTTCCCCGTAGAAGGCACGGGACCGCTCGGGGTCGGTGGGGCGGAGCAGAATCCGGCTGCTGAGTACATGCACCATGCACCGGAGCCTAGTGGCGGAGTTACTCTCATCCCTGCCCGCGCGCCCCACGAAACGGAGACGTACGCCCATGGACACCGCCGCCACCGGACTGACCTTCCACGATGCCACGGACGCCGACGTGGACGAACTGGTCGCGCTGATCGAGTCGGCGTACCGGGGTGACGCGAGCCGTGCCGGGTGGACCACCGAGGCGGACATCCTCCAGGGGCAGCGGACCGATCCGGAGGGTGTGCTGGCCGTCATCAAGTCGCCCGACAGCCGGCTGCTGACGGTGGAGCGGGAGGGGCGGATCGTCGCCTGCTGCCAGCTCGAGCACCGGGGGGAGCACGCCTACTTCGGGATGTTCGCGGTCAGCCCCTCGCTCCAGGGCGCGGGCCTCGGCAAGGTGATCCTCACGGAGGCGGAACGGGTGGCCCATGAGACCTGGGGCGTGACGGAGATGCACATGACCGTGATCTCCGTACGCGACGACCTCATCGCCTGGTACGAGCGCCGCGGCTACCGCCGTACGGGACGGATGACCCCCTTCCCGTACGGGGACGAGCGCTTCGGCGTGCCGCAGCGCGACGACCTGGAGTTCGAGTTGCTGGTCAAGGAGCTGGTCTAGTCACCAGGGCCTGTCCCGTGACAGGCCCTACGCCGTGAAACGGCCCGTGCGCTTGATGTCCGGGTGGTCGGTGGTCGCGCCGTCCAGACCGAAGGCGCGGACGAGACGCAGATGGTCCTGCGTGTTCACCACCCAGCCGATGATCCTCAGGTCGGCCTTGCGGGCGCGCTCCACGATCTCCAGGGTGAGCCGGCGGATGTTCAGGCAGACGGTCGCGGCGCCCGCCTCGACGGCCCGGTCCACGATGTCGGTGCCGTAGCGACTGGCGATCAGCGCGGTGCGCACACCCGGTACGAGTGGCTTGATCTCGGTGATCGCCTCGTCGTGGAACGAGGAGACCTCCACCCGGCCGGCCAGCCCGCGCCGGTTCATCACCTCGGCCAGGGCCCGCGCCGCCTGGGCGTCCTTGATCTCCGCCTGGAGCGGCGTCGATACGGCCTCCAGGACCTCCTCGAAGACCGGCACCCGCTCGCCCCGGCCCGCGTCCAGGGCCCGCAGCTCGGCGAGGGTCTTCTCGGCGATCGCCCCGGTGCCGTCGGTCGTGCGGTCCACGTCCGTGTCGTGCATGACGACGAGCGCGCCGTCCTTGCTCAGATGCAGATCGAGTTCGATGACGTCGAGGCCGGCCTCCTGCGCGGCGACGAAGGACCGGAGGGTGTTCTCGGGTTCCACACCCATGACTCCGCGGTGACCGATGGTGAGGAAGTTCAAGACGCGACTCTCTTCCGACGACAGGCGGCACTGGGGACCTGACGGCCCACCTGACGGTATCGCCTGTACCCGCCCTGTGCAGAGGGTGAGGGCATGGTCGGCGTGCGTGCGGGCAGAAGGATGGCCGACAGGAAAAAGTGCGGTGAAGGGCCGGGTGAGGCAGGATATTTTCCCGAGGTGGCCCTTGCTGGGAGGAACCTCGTGTGTATACGGTCGGGGTACGCGAGATTCTCCCGTGGAAGGTGTGACATGACGGAAATTCTTGTGCAGGTGGGTTCGGAGGAGCAGGTTCCTCCCGTGGCCAGGGTGGTGGAGCACCCGGCCTGGCCCGTGCTCAAGGATGCCGTGGAGCGGATCCGGCCATGGCAGTCCAAGGACGGGTCGATCGACTTCGACTCCGAGGGCGCGCCCGACCCGGCCGACGCCGATCTCGCCGTCCGCCAGGTCACGGACGCGGTCCTGGAGCTCTCCCCGCTGCTCCCGCACGACCGCGACTACCACGAGGCCCTGGCCAAGGACCTCGGCCGGTGGGCCGACGGCGGCTTCCAGGTGCCCGACTTCCTCGACTCGCTGCTGGCCTTCCAGCCCGCCGCGAACCGCGCGGACGGCCTCCAGCACCTGGTCGTCTTCCCGATGTACACGCAGAACGGCAACCCGGACCGCAACCTCGAAGCGGTCGTGCTGCGCATGGTCTGGCCGGACTGGCTGGCCGAACTGGAGCGCACCCGCTACGACAACCCGCTGTTCTGCGGCATCAAGTTCGAGGACTTCACGTCGGGCTACGACACCAACTCCGCCGTGCTCTTCCCCGAGACCATCGCCGTGCGCGAGGCCCCCGAGCGGTTCAGCTGGGGCGGCATCTTCTGCGACCGCGAGGCCGCCCGCTTCCGCCGCGTCACCGACGCCGCCGTCGACATGCTGGGCCTGGAGCTGCCCGAGGACGTCGCCGCGATGGTCCACGACCAGAAGCGCTGCGAGGAGGCGTTCGTCCTGTGGGACATGGTCCACGACCGCACCCACAGCCACGGCGACCTGCCGTTCGACCCGTTCATGATCAAGCAGCGCCAGCCGTTCTGGATGTACGGCCTGGAGGAGCTGCGCTGCGACCTCACCGCCTTCAAGGAGGCCGTGAAGCTCGCCCAGGACGGCGTGCCGCAGGCGCGTGACGTGCAGGTCGCGGTGCTCTTCGACCGCATGTTCCGCTTCCCGGTCACCGGCGAGCGCGTGCGCAACTACGACGGCCTCGGCGGCCAGCTCCTCTTCGCCTACCTGCACAAGCACGACGTCGTCCGCTGGACCGACAACAAGCTCACCATCGACTGGGAGCGCGCCCCGCAGGTCACCAACCAGCTGTGCGGCGAGATCGAGCAGCTCTACCGCGACGGCATCGACCGGCCCAAGCTCGTCCACTGGTTCGCCGGGTACGAGTTCGTCTCCACCTACCTCGCCCCGCACCCGGGCTCGAAGTGGGCCAAGGGCCCCGACGCGCTGGACGTGACGCAGCCGCCGCGGAAACTCGTCGATGACGTGCTTCCGGACGAGTTTCCGCTGAGCATGTTCTATGAGGCACTGTCCAAGAAGCTGAAGAACGTGATCGCCTCCACCAAGGGCATCACGGCGGACGACGCCGAGCGGATCGCCGCGTGAGCGATCGGCGAAGCGAGAACACTGCTCAGGAGGCGAAGACCATGGCGGGGAACGGGGCGCTCAGCGGCGCGGTGATCGCGGTGGCCGGAGCGGGAGGACCCGCGGGCCGGGCCGCACTGCTCAGGCTGGCCGAGGCGGGGGCCACCGTCATCGGCTCGGACAACGACCCGGAGCGGCTGGCGGAGGCGGTGGACGCGGCGAGCTACGCCACCGGCGGCGCCACCGTCACCGGTGACACGGTCGACCTGCTCGACCTGCGGGCCACCCACGACTGGGCCGCCCGCATCGAGAAGGACTTCGGCCACGTCGACGGACTGGTCCATCTCGTCGGCGGCTGGCGCGGCAGCGAGACCTTCACCCGTACCAGCCTCGACGACTGGGACTTCCTGGAGATGCTGCTCGTGCGCACCGTGCAGCACACGTCCCTCGCCTTCCACGAGGCGCTCCAGCGCAGCGACCGCGGCCGGTACGTGCTGATCAGCGCGGCGGGCGCCAGCAAGCCCACCGCGGGCAACGCCGCGTACGCCGCGGGCAAGGCGGCGGCCGAGGCGTGGACGCTGGCCATGGCCGACTACTTCCGCAAGGCCGGCGGCCCCGAGGGCCCGACCTCGGCGGCTACGATCCTGGTGGTGAAGGCACTGGTGCACGACGCCATGCGTGCCGACCGCCCCAACGCGAAGTTCGCGGGCTTCACCGACGTCAAGGACCTGGCCGAGGCCATCACCGGGGTCTGGGAGAAGCCCGCCGCCGAAGTGAACGGAAACCGTCTGTGGCTCACCGAGAAGCCGTGAACCCGCCGAAGACCGACGCCCGTCGCCATCACGACCCCGAGGTCCGCGGTTTCGCCAGCGACAACTACGCCGGCGCCCACCCGGAGGTGCTCGCCGCCCTGGCCCTGGCCAACGGCGGGCACCAGGTCGCGTACGGCGAGGACGCGTACACCGAGAACCTCCAGCGACTGGTCCGCAGCCACTTCGGGCCCACGGCCGAGGCGTTCCCGGTCTTCAACGGCACCGGCGCCAACGTCGTCGCCCTCCAGGCGGTCACCGACCGCTGGGGAGCGGTGATCTGCGCCGAGAGCGCGCACATCAACGTCGACGAGTGCGGGGCGCCCGAGCGGGTCGGCGGTCTGAAACTGCTCACCGTGCCCACGCCCGACGGCAAGCTCACGCCCGAGCTGATCGACCGGCAGGCGTACGGCTGGGACGACGAGCACCGTGCGATGCCGCAGGTCGTCTCCATCGCCCAGGCCACCGAGCTGGGCACGGTCTACACGCCGGACGAGATACGCGTCCTGTGCGAGCACGCCCACGCGCACGGCATGAAGGTGCACCTGGACGGCTCCCGGCTGGCCAACGCCGCCGCCACCCTGGACGTCCCGATGCGGACGCTCACCAACGCCGCCGGCGTCGACCTCCTCTCCCTGGGCGGCACCAAGAACGGCGCCCTGTTCGGCGAGGCGGTCGTGGTCCTGAACCAGGGCGCCGTCAGCCACATGAAGCACCTGCGCAAGCTGTCCATGCAGCTCGCCTCCAAGATGCGCTTCGTGTCGGTGCAGCTGGAGGCCCTGCTCGCCCGGGACCTGTGGCTGCGCAACGCCCGCCACTCCAACGAGATGGCCCAGCGCCTCGCCGAGGGGGTACGCGCCGTGCACGGCGTGGAGATCCTCTATCCGGTGCAGGCCAACGCGGTGTTCGCCCGCCTGCCGCACGACGTGAGCGAGCGCCTCCAGAAGCGGTTCCGCTTCTACTTCTGGGACGAGGCCGCCGGCGAAGTCCGCTGGATGTGCGCCTTCGACACGACCGAGGAGGACGTGGACGCGTTCGTCGCGGCACTGAAGGAGGAGATGGCCCGCTAGGGCGTGTTTCGAAGGCGGCTCTTGGACCTTGAATGATCGTGCTTCGTGGCGCGGGGAGATCTCACGGATGAGCAGTGGGCGGTGCTGGAGCCGCTGTTGCCAATAGGCCAGAAGCCCGGTCGGCCGCGGGTGTGGTCGCGGCGGCAGTTGATCGATGGCATTCGGTTCCGGGTCCGCACTGGCGTTCCGTGGCGGGATGTGCCGGCCGAGTACGGGCCGTGGGGTCGGATCTACGACTTGTTCCGCCGGTGGCAGCGGGATGGCACCTGGCACGGGATCCTCTCCAGGCTCCAGTGCCGGGCCGATATCAAGGGGGCGATCACATGGGACTTGAACGTCGATTCCACGGTGTGCCGGGCTCATCAGCACGCGGCTGGAGCCCGGCGGCGTGGTGATCTCCCGAAAGAGTCGCCCGGTGGTGTGGTCGTCGAGCCGGGTGACCACGGGCTGGGGCGTTCACGCGGCGGGTTCACCACCAAGGTTCATCTGGCTGTCGAGCAGGGGCAGAAGCCCATGTCGATTGTCGTGACCGCTGGGCAGCGGGGCGACTCTCCTCAGTTCGAGACGGTTCTTCAGCGCGTCCGAGTTCCTCGTCCTGGTCCGGGCCGCCCCCGGACCCGACCTCGGCGAGTGCGGGCGGACAAGGCATATGCGTCCCGTCGCAACCGTGCCTACCTGCGCAGGCGCGGCGTCCGCTGCACCATCCCAGACAAGGCCGACCAGGCTCGCAACCGCAGGAAGCAAGGCCCTCGGGGCGGCCGGCCACCGGCGTTCGACCCGGTCGACTACCGCGAGCGCCACGCAGTCGAGTGCGGCATAAACCGCCTCAAGCGGCACCGGGCCGTGGCCACCCGCTACGAAAAGCTGGCGGTCCGTTTCGAAGCCACCGTCCTCGTCGCCGCCATGAACGAGTGGCTGTGTCCAAAATAATATTGCGGTACTATTTTTTTCATGACGCTACACGCCGACGCTGACACGAGACGCGGCCAGGTCGCCTCCGCGCTAATGAGCGTGGTCGCCGAACGGGGACTGGCGCGGACCACCCTCGCTGACGTGGCAGGGACGGCAGGTGTGTCCGTGGGACTCGTCCAGCGCTATTTCCGCTCAAAGGACGAGCTGCTGAGGTTCGGCATCGAGTATGTCTACCGGCGCGCCGAGGAGCGCATCGCCGCCATCCCGGTCGAGCCGCCGGTTCGTGAGTTCGTCGTGCGGCTGATGGAGACGTTCCTGCCGCTGACGGTCGAGCGCCGCGCCGAGCTCCGGGTCTGGCTCAGCTTCGTGCAGGCGTCGCTCACCGACGCCGACATGGCTGCGATCCACCGGGACGCTACCGTGCGGCTCCTGCGGGGCGTCGAGGAGGCATTGTGCGGCGCGCAACGGGCCGGCGAACTCGCCGCGGGTGTGGACACCGAGGCGGAGGCGGCGGCGCTGGTGGCGTTCGTGGACGGGCTGTGCCTGCACCACGCGGCGACCGGGGACGGGTTCGACGCGTCCCGCATCAGCGCCGCGTTGGACGCCTACGTTGACCGGCTGTTCGACTGATGAGCGCGACGCTGGCGCTGGCGCTCGCCGGGCTGGGGTTGCTGGACAGCACAAGCTTCGGCACCCTGCTGATCCCAATCTGGCTGTTGCTCACCCCAGGGCGGGTGCGCGCCGGCCGGATCGCCGTCTACCTGGCTACGGTCGCGACGTTCTACTTCTGCGTTGGCGTTCTCCTGGTGCTGGGGGCCGATGCGGTGCTGGAGGCCGTCCGGACGGCCTTCGCCGACGTTGACCCGACGCACCTGCGGATAGGGCAACTCGTCCTCGGTTTCATCGTCATCGCCTTGAGCTACCGGCTGGAGGCCCGCGCCCGCAGCCGGTCGGGCAGACCGGGCCGACTGCAGCGCTGGCGGGCAGCGGCGATGTCGGGTGCCGTGCCGAACGGCGGAGGTCTGGACGGCCGGGACACGCGAGGCGGAGGCGTACGCGGCCTGATGAGCCTCGCCTTGGTGGCCACGGCACTGGAGGTAGTCACAATGGTGCCCTACCTGGCGGCCGTGGGCCTACTCGCGAACGCCGATCTAACCTGGCAGGTCATCGGCGGGGCGCTGGCCGGCTATTGCGTCGTGATGATCCTCCCGGCGGTCCTCCTCGGCGCCGTCCGGATCGCCGCGCACGACCGCGCCGAGCCAGTGCTACAGCGGATCAACGACTGGTTCACCCGCAACAGCGCCAAGGCGCTCGGCTGGACCGTCGGGGGGATCGGCATCGGAATAGCCCTCAACGCCGTGATCGCCCTTCTCGCCCAACCCGTCTGAATGCGCGTCAGCTCCACGATCTCCAGCAACTTCAACTTCCGAAACACGCCCTAAAGGGTGTTGCAGAAGGCCTGGTGGCGGGCATGTCTGGGTGATGGCTGGCCTGCTGTTTCACCCTGCCATGGCGAGGTTGTGCATGGTGGCTACGGCCTGGACGGCGTGGTGGAGGCCGTCGCCCCTCTGGCGGCAGTCGCGCAGGATCTTCCAATTCTCCATGCGGGCGAAGGTGTGCTCGACGCGGGCCCGCACCCGCCGGTGTTCGGCGTTGTCCTCCTCCTGGCCGCGCAGGAGTGGACGTCCGGCTCGTCTGCGGTGCGGGACGATCAGCCCGGTGCCCAGGTAGGCGCCGTCCGCGATCACCGTCGTGCCCGCCGCCACGTCCGGCAGGACCGACTCGCGCCAGACATGCGCATCCGCCTTGTTGCCGGGTGCCGGCCGGGCCGATGCCACCACCAGGCGGGTGTCGGCATCGACGATGACCTGCACATTCGCCGAGAACCGGTAGTTGCGCGAGGAGGCTGCGACCTGCCGGTCACGGACCGGGACAAGGGTGCCGTCCACGATCCATAACCGGTCGGTGCCCGGCACCGGCCTGGGCGCCGGCTCCAGCGCAAGCAAGGGTCCCAGGCGCTGGATGACCCGGCAGACAGTGGCAGGCGAGCAGCCGAAGAGCGGTGCGAGCTGCCGCATCGTGAGGTTCGTGCGGTAGTACACGGCGACCAGCAGCACCCGCTCGGCCAGCGCAAGACACCACGGCCGGCCACCACCGGGGCCATTGCCGCCTCGCTCCCGCACCACCCGCAGCAGCTTTTCAAAGCGCCCCATCGGCAACCCGGTGAACGTCTCCACCCACACCGGCTCAGCCCTCAACACCCCACCCATACAGGCAAAATGCCCGCCACCAGGCCTTCTGCAACACCCTTTAGGGCCATCTCCTGGTGGCCACCATCAGTTGACGACGATCCCCGCGCTGTTGTTGCGCAGGTTCGGGTCGAACTTCCTGATGCTCAGCTCGGGATCGTCGTTGACGGTGGCGACGGTGGTGCGTGCGCCCCGCACCACACGGTCGATCCGCAGCGGGATCTCGAAGGTGTGGGACGCCTTGTCGTGCAGGTGGATCGGCGTCTTGCAGAAGTACGTCCTGGGGGACGCGGGGTCCTCCGAGGCCCAGCAGTCCTCCTCCGGGGGCGACGTCACCGTGGTCCCCTCCGGCGCCTGGAACCGCACCGTCGCCACGGCGGCGCCCACGCCCAGCGACGCCACCCAGGCCGGACCGCGGTTGTGCACGGTGACCCGGGCGGTGACCGTGTCACCGGCGGCCCCGCTCACCCTGCTGCCGGTCAGCTTCAGATCGGCGGTGTTCCGGGCGTCGAGGACGACGGTCTGGTAATTGTCCTGCGGATCGATGTCAGGGTCCGCTGCCGCGGCCCGGGCGGCGGCCACGGGGCGCAGGTCCAGTTCGGCGCCCGTGCCCCGGGTCCACGTCCAGTCGCCGCGCATCTCCCCCAGCGCCTCGTCGGAGTACGGATGGACGGAGTGGTCGAACCGCTCGTACAGCGCCTTCCTGCCCACGCCGAGACCGGTGTCCAGCGCGTACCGCTGTCCCGGTGCCACTGCCTCGTCCAGCACGCACAGGGCGGACGTACCGGTGTCGTGCTCCCGGTACTCGCAGTTGGCGTGCCGCTCCCCGAAACGCAGCCCGTACGAGGCGTTGAGCCACAGCAGCGTGCGCTCCGCGGTGCGGTTGCCGCTGTTGGACAGCGTGGCCCGCACATTCGTCCTCGAGCCAGGCAAGAGGTCGCGCTGGTAGTCGGCCTGACTGAGACCGAGGTCCGGCCCGTTGCCCACGCCGACCCGGGTCTCGGCCGGGTGGGCCGTCGCCTCTCCGGCGACGGCCGAGTAACGCACGTACCCCGAGGCGCCGGTGTCCGCTCCGGGCAGCGCGCGCAGCCCGAACGCGGCGGCCGGCACGCTCTCCGTCCCGGCGGGCATCTCGGGGAAGTCGCAGACCGCCCTGACCTCGGACTCGGGCTCGCAGTTCGCGGGCCACGACGCCCGCGCGAAAGAGGCGATCTCGCTGATGTCGACGGTCAGTCGCCCGGTCGGCACCCTGCCGTCGGCGACGTCGCGGCTGACCTGCACCGCCAGGCCGCGCTCACGCGCGCCGCCGTCCGCGTCGGCGCCCGGCAGCACCGTCTCGTACGGCGCGCTGATCCACAGCTGGTTCTCCTGGGCGTGCGCGGGCCCGGCCCCGACTCCGGCCGCCGCCAGGGCACAACTCGCGAGCGCGGCGCCGAGCAGGCGGTGTGGGTGCTTCATGTCTTCCCCCTTGTCACGGATCTGCGGAGGCCGAGACAGGTGGCGCGGGGGAAGGGTTGTGGCCGGTCCGGTGGTTGCGGCGGTGTTCAGCCGTTCTTCCGGACCGATGCATAGGTATGCGATCGAGCGAAAATGCATTGACCCAGGAGTGATCTCGTCCCTATGCTCTGCCCGCATGCAGCTGATCCAGGAAACCCCCGACCTCTCCGCCTACTTGGTCGCTGACGAGGCGATAGACCATCACCATCCGCTCGTTCGCGAGACAGCGGCCGAGCTGGCCAGGGGTGTGGCGAACTCGTATGAGTATGCGCGGGCGGCGTTCGAGTTCATGCGCGACACCATTCCGCACTCGCAGGATTCGGGCGATCTCCGTGTCACGTGGCGCGCCTCCGATGTCCTGGAACAGGGCACCGGCATCTGCTACGCCAAGGCCCACGCGCTCGCGGCGCTGCTGCGGGCCGAGGACATCCCGACCGCGTTGTGCTACCAGAGGCTCGACGTGGTGCACGGTCTGGTCGCCGTGCGGTTCAACGGCACATGGCACCGGCAGGACCCCCGGGGCAACAAGCCGGGGGTGGACGCGCAGTTCTCCCTCGACGGCGAGCGGCTCGCCTTCACGCCCGACCCGGCCTCCGGTGAGACGGACTGGCCGGTCCTGTATGCCGCGCCCCACCCGATCGTGCTCGACGCCCTGAAGTCAGCCGACGACCGGCCCCACCTGTGGGAGACACTCCCCACCGCACTCTGAGGCGGGACCCGAGCCCGGGCCGGCCGCCCCCGTGTCAGTGCGCCTCGGCCGCCCGCACCTGCTCCGGCGTCGGAGCCGTGCCGCCGAGGTGGGCCGGCATCCACCAGGTGTCGTCCGGGCCCTTCGGGCGTACGGGGTAGGCGCGCTGGGCGGCCTCGAGGAGTTCCTGGACGCGCTCGCGCAGCTGACGGGTGATCGCGCCCGCGTACTTGTCGCGGGAGGCCTCGATCGCCTCGCCGACCCGGATCGTGATGGGGATGTGGCTGCGCTTGAAGTTGCGGGGGTGGCCCTTGGTCCACAGGCGCTGCGTGCCCCACACCGCCATCGGGATCAGCGGGACACCGGCCTCCTGGGCCATGCGCGCGGCACCCGACTTGAAGCTCTTCAGCGTGAACGACTGCGAGATGGTCGCCTCCGGGAAGACCCCGACGATCTCGCCCGACCGCAGTGAGTCCAGGGCGTGCGCGTAGGCCGCCTCGCCCTGCTTGCGGTCCACGGGGATGTGCTTCATCCCGCGCATCAGCGGGCCCGAGATCTTGTGGCGGAAGACCGACTCCTTCGCCATGAAGCGCACGAGACGTTTCTGCGGCAGTGCCGCCAGGCCGTTGAAGACGAAGTCCAGGTAGCTGATGTGGTTGCTCACCAGCACGGCGCCGCCCGAGCGCGGGATGTTCTCCGAACCCTGACAGTCGATCTTGAGGTCCCACGCCTTGAACAGCGTGCGGGCGCAACCGACGACGGGACGGTAGACGAGCTCTGCCATGGGCGGGTCGGACCCTTCCTGCTCTGCCTGGGAAGGGATTCCCAGTGGAAAGTTACGCAGCCGTAGGTTTTACGGCTTGTCGAGATCGTGCCCGAAGAACGGCCGGGTAGCCAGTCCCCGTGCCCGCCCGTGAAGAGATTCTCGTCACGTCGCCGCCAGGACCCCACCTCGTGCTTTTACGCCCGTATTACTTCAGGCCCACCGTCATCCGCCGTACGAGCAGATACATCTCGCACCCCAGGCAGTACCCGAACACGGCGTTCAGGAAGGCGGCCGCGAGGGCGGCGCCGGTCGCCGCGAGACCCAGCCAGCCGGCTCCCAGGGTGTAGCCGACGAGCCCGAGTGCGGCGAAAAACAGCCCCACCGCCTGGGCGAAACGCGGCGGTTCGGGCGCCTCGAACGCGGTCGCAGGCCCGAGCCGCGGCCGTACGGCCTTCCGGAACAGCAGGCCGTAGGGCGCCCGGGTCACCCCGCCCGCCGCGCCCAGCAGGAACGCCAGCGTCTGCCAGGCCAGCAGCCACGTGCTCCCCGTGACCAGTACGACCGCCAGGACGACGGTCGTCACGGCCGCGCCGAAACGCGGCCCTCTCACATCGATGTCCATGGGAAGCAAGCATTCCGCAGCACGCCCCCGAGGTGGGGGCGGGAATCTTTGCGGTCTCGTGAACGCTTGCAGCAGGTGATGACCGGACTGGTGGTGTGCGTTCTGGTGCTCGCGGCGGCGAGCGCCTACGGAGTGCTGCAAAGGCGGCGGAGCGGGAGAGTGCGGGTGCGCGGGCGGGACGACGGCAAGCGACTGGACGCGGCCGAGCTGGGCACGGAACTGGGGGAGCGGGCCACACTCGTGCAGTTCTCCAGCGCGTTCTGCGCGCCCTGCCGGGCGACCCGTCGGGTCCTCGGCGAGGTCGCCGGCATGGTGCCGGGCGTGATCCACGTCGAGATCGACGCCGAGGCCCACCTGGACCTCGTGCGACGGCTGGACATCCTCAAGACCCCGACCGTGCTGGTCCTGGACGCCGACGGCCGGGTGGTGCGGCGCGCCGCCGGCCAGCCGCGCAAGGCCGATGTGATCGCCGCGCTGGGGGAGGCGGTGTGAGGGACGCGACCCGGTCAGTGAGCCATCTCCCACATCGGCGAACGAACTTGACTGCGCCAACCATTTATCGTCAGCCTGACCCCATGCCTGCGGACCTTCTCGCCACGCCCGACCTCCTGCGCTCGGTCTTCCGGCGGCACGCGGCGGGGGTCGCCGTGATCACCGCCCGTGGCGACGCCGGTCCGGTGGGCTTCACCGCCACCTCCCTCGCCTCCGTCTCCGCCGAGCCGCCCATGCTGTCCTTCGGGGTCGGCACCGGCTCCTCCAGCTGGCCCGCGATAGCGGCGGCGGACCATGTCGGCGTCCACATCCTCGGTGAGCACCAGCAGGAGCTGGCCGCGACCTTCGCCCGCAGCGGAGCCGATCGTTTCGCGCCGCCCACCGCCTGGCGTGAGGGGCCCGAGGGAGTCCCCGTGCTCGACGGCGTGCTGGCCTGGCTGGTGGGCCGGGTCGTCACGCGCGTGCCCGCCGGGGACCACCGGATCGTGATCGCGGAGGTCGTGCTCGGAGACCCCACGGGCACCGGCCGGCCGCTTCTCTACCACCAGGGACGTTTCAACCGCCTGCGCGACTGATCCGCACGTCCACGGGCTGCGGGACCGTCGAGTTCCGGTTACGCTGCGTTGCGAAGGTCACAGTTCAAAGCGCTTGCTTAGCGGGAACGAACTGGGTGTACTGACGAGTAATATTTCGCTCGGAGCAGGGGTCGCCCCCGACCGGGATCGGCCGCTTGAGGCGCCTATGCTGCCTGCAAGTAGGCAGCATGGAAATGACGATGCAGTAGGAGAGCCGGCGTGAGCTTGAGGATCGTTGTCACTGTGAAGTACGTGCCCGACGCCACTGGCGACCGGCACTTCGCCGATGACCTGACCGTCGACCGGGACGACGTGGACGGTCTGCTCTCCGAGCTCGACGAGTACGCGGTCGAGCAGGCGCTGCAGATCTCCGAGAACTCCGACGACGACGTGGAGATCACCGTCCTGACGGTGGGCCCCGAGGACGCCAAGGACGCCCTGCGCAAGGCGCTGTCCATGGGTGCCGACAAGGCGATCCACGTCGAGGACGACGACATTCACGGCACCGACGCCATCGGCACCTCCCTGGTCCTGGCCAAGGCGATCGAGAAGGCCGGCTACGACCTGGTGATCTCCGGCATGGCCTCCACGGACGGCACCATGGGCGTCGTTCCCGCGCTGCTCGCCGAGCGTCTGGGCGTGCCGCAGGTGACCCTGCTGTCCGAGGTGTCGGTCGAGGACGGCACGGTCAAGGGCCGCCGCGACGGCGACGCCGCCTCCGAGAACCTGGAGGCGTCCCTGCCGGCGGTCGTGTCGGTCACCGACCAGTCGGGCGAGGCGCGTTACCCGTCCTTCAAGGGCATCATGGCGGCCAAGAAGAAGCCGGTGGAGTCCTGGGACCTGTCCGACCTCGACCTCGAGGCGGAGGAGGTCGGCCTGGAGGGCGCCTACACCACCGTCGAGAACGTGGCCGAGCGTCCGGCCCGTACGGCAGGCACGATCGTCAAGGACGAGGGCGAGGGCGGCAAGCAGCTCGCTGAGTTCCTCGCGGGCCAGAAGTTCATCTGAGCCCCGCATTCGCTGACCGCCCCTCATCTTTCGCAAGCAGGAGAGAAGAAGTCCCATGGCTGAAGTTCTCGTCTACGTCGACCACGTGGACGGTGCCGTCCGCAAGCCCACCCTGGAGCTGCTGACCCTGGCCCGCCGCATCGGCGAGCCGGTCGCCGTCGCGCTGGGCAACGGCGCCGCCGACACCGCCGCCGCCCTCGCCGAGCACGGCGCGGTGAAGGTGCTCACGCACGAGGCGTCCGAGTACGCCGACTACCTGGTCGTACCGAAGGTGGACGCCCTCCAGGCCGCCGTCGAGGCCGTCTCCCCGGCCGCCGTGCTGGTGCCGTCCTCCGCCGAGGGCAAGGAGATCGCCGCCCGCCTGGCGCTGCGCCTGGGCTCCGGCATCATCACCGACGCCGTCGACCTGGAGGCCGGCGACGAGGGCCCGGTGGCCACGCAGTCGGTGTTCGCCGCGTCCTTCACCACCAAGTCCCGTGTCTCCAAGGGCACCCCGGTCATCACGGTCAAGCCGAACAGCGCCGCCGTAGAGGCCGCCCCGGCCGCCGGCGCGGTCGAGGCGCTGTCGGTGACCTTCTCCGAGAAGGCCACCGGCACGAAGGTCACCGGTCGCACGCCGCGTGAGTCGACGGGCCGTCCGGAGCTGACCGAGGCCGCGATCGTGGTCTCCGGTGGCCGTGGCGTCAACGGCGCGGAGAACTTCGCGATCATCGAGGCACTCGCCGACTCCCTCGGCGCGGCCGTGGGTGCCTCGCGTGCCGCGGTGGACGCCGGCTGGTACCCGCACACCAACCAGGTCGGCCAGACCGGCAAGAGCGTGTCCCCGCAGCTGTACATCGCCTCCGGCATCTCCGGCGCGATCCAGCACCGCGCCGGTATGCAGACCTCGAAGACGATCGTGGCGATCAACAAGGACGCCGAGGCCCCGATCTTCGACCTCGTCGACTACGGCGTCGTCGGCGACCTCTTCGACGTCGTCCCGGCCCTGACCGAGGAGATCAAGACCCGCAAGGGCTGATCGACCCCGGCTGTGGAAGGCCCCTGTGACCGCACGAACGGTCACGGGGGCCTCTTCTCATCCCAGGGTCATCGAGGCCTGCACCGGCAGGTGGTCGCTCGGGTACGTCCCGTCCACGGAGAAGGTGTTCATCCCGGCCCAGTGCGTGGTCACCCCGGGCGTCGTGAGGATCCAGTCGATGCGCCGCCCGCCGGGCTTGGGCCCTCGGTAGCCGTGGTGCGTCCCGTACGCCGGACTCCGCGAGGCCGCCGCGTCCCAGGCGTCCACCAGTCCGATGTCCAGCATCATGTCGTGCACCCGGTTGTCGTGGGCGTCCGCGTTGAAGTCGCCGGTGACGATGACCGGTAACGACCGGTCCCACCCGGCGATCGTCTCACCGATGAGCCCCGCCGAGCGTTCCCGGGCGTACTGGCTGACGCTGTCCAGGTGGGTGTTGAGGACGTAGAACTCCCGTCCCCCGTCGGCGCGATCGGCGAAACGGACCCAGGTCACCATGCGCAGCCAGTCCGCGCCCCAGGTGTTCGAGGCGATCGTGTACGGGGTGTCGGACAGCCAGAAGTGATCGAACTCGACCGGGTCGAGTCTGCGCGTGTCGTAGAAGACCGCCATGAACTCGTCCTTGCTGCCGCCCCCGCGTCCGGTGCCGATCCAGTCGTAGTGCCCGCCGAGATCCTTCTCGATCGCGCGCACTTGCCGGTAGAGCCCTTCCTGGGTGCCGATGACGTGCGGTCGCTCGCGGCGCAGCAGTTCTCGCATCACCGGTCGGCGCACGTCCCAGCGCGGTGTCGTGTCGACGACGGTCCCGAAGCGCACGTTGAACGTCATGACGTTCAGGGCGCCCGGGTGCTCGCCGGCGGAAGCGGGCTGTGTGGGGCCCGCTGTGGTGAGCAGCGGTCCTGTGATGGCGGCGGCGGCCGCCGCCTTGAGCCCGTGGCGTCGCGTCACTCCGACCTCGTTCGGCACGTGATCTCCCTCCCCTTGCACGTCAGGATGAAGCTTGCCTTCTGAATACGGAAGAAGACGGCGGGTCGGCAGTGACCAAGGGTGAAGGATGGGGAATCCCACTTCAAGACGGTGTTGACCAGGCCGAAGGTCGGCCGATAACTTCGCTCTACGGATTGTTGATTCCGTAAAGCGGAAAACAGGAGGGTCTCGGGATGGGTCAGGGCCAGCAGGAGAAGGTGGCGACGAGCCTCGCGGGCGCCGTCAGCGAGGAGATCAGCGCCTCCCTCGCGCCGGTCGACGCCGAGCTGGAGCGCCGCTACCCCGGAGACCCCGGCACCCGCCAGCCCGTCCACACCGTCTACGTCCCCGGCGACGTCTTCGCCGCCGACACGATCCGCTCCTGGGGTGACCGTGCCCTGGCCGCCCTCGATGAACACGCCCCGGACGCCGCGTCCTTCGCCGCCGTCCTCGGTCTCTCGGACGAACTCGCCGAGCCCGTCCACGCGCGCGTGCGCGCCAAGCTGGAGCGCGAGCCGATCGAGGACCTCCGCGTCGATTTCGAGGACGGCTACGGCAACCGCCCCGACGCCGAGGAGGACGAGGCCGCCGCCCGCGCCGCCCGGCTGATCGCCGAGGCGTACGGGGACGGCACCGCGGCCCCCTGCATGGGCATCCGCATGAAGTGCATGGAGGCGCCCGTACGCGCCCGGGGCATCCGCACCCTCGACATCTTCCTCACCGGCCTGATGGAGGCCGGAGGCCTGCCCGGCGGGCTGGTCCTCACCCTGCCGAAGGTGACCTACGCCGAGCAGGTCACCGCCATGGCCCGGCTGCTGGACGCCTTCGAGAAGACACACGGCCTCGAACCCGGCCGGATCGGCTTCGAGATACAGATCGAGACCAGCCAGTCGATCCTCGCCGCCGACGGCACGGCCACGGTCGCCCGCATGATCCAGGCCGCCGAGGGCCGTGCCACCGGCCTGCACTACGGCACCTTCGACTACAGCGCCTGCCTCAGCGTCTCCGCGGCCCACCAGGCCAGCGACCACCCGGCCGCCGACCACGCCAAGGCCGTCATGCAGGTCGCCGCGGCAGGCACCGGCGTCCGCGTCTCGGACGGCTCCACCAACGTCCTGCCCATCGGTTCCACCGAGAAGGTGCACGCGGCCTGGCGCCTGCACTACGGCCTCACCCGCCGCGCCCTGGCCCGCGCCTTCTACCAGGGCTGGGACATGCACCCCGGCCACATCCCCACCCGCTACGCGGCCGTCTTCGCCTTCTACCGCGAGGGCTTCGAGCAGGCCGCCGCCCGCCTCGCCCGCTACGCCAACCGCACCGGCGGCGACGTCATGGACGAACCCGCCACCGCCAAGGCCCTCAGCGGCTACCTGCTGCGCGGCCTGGACTGCGGCGCCCTGGACATCGGGGAGGTCGCCCGGCTGACCGGCCTGACCCGCGCCGACCTGGAGAGCTTCGCGGTACCCAGGCGGGGCGACCTGACGGCGTCCGCCTGACCGCTTCTCTCCCAGGGTTCTGATCCCCGTAGCGGCACTGTCACAGCCGTCACCTCCGGCTGTCGCCGTCACAGCCGCCCCGTAGTCTGTACGCCACGCACGGACGTGTCGGTGAATCCGGTGGGGTCAGAGGAACGGGGCAGCGGTGTCAACGGGGGAGTACGGGCAGGCGGACGGGGCCGGTCGGCTGCTGGCAGGCCGTTATCGGGTCACGGCCCAGCTGGGTCGCGGCGGCATGGGCGTCGTCTGGAAGGCCGTCGACGAGGTCCTCGGCCGTGAGGTGGCCGTCAAGGAACTGCGCACCTACACCGACGCGGCCGGCCCCGAACTGGCCGGTCTGCGCGTGCGGATGCAGCGCGAGGCGCGTGCGGCGGCCCGGGTGCGCCACACCGGAGTCATCGCCGTGCACGACATCGCCGAGGTCGACGGCCGCCCCCTCATCGTCATGGAGCTGGTCGACGGGCCGTCCCTGGACGACGTACTGCGCGACCGCGGCCCGCTGGACGCACGCGAGGCGGCCGGGATCGGCGCCAAGGTCATGGACGCCCTGGCCGCCGCCCACCGCGCGGGCGTCCTGCACCGCGACGTGAAGCCCGGCAACATCCTGCTCGACCGCTCGGGCCGGGTCGTCCTCACCGACTTCGGCATCGCCACGATGGACGACCCGGGCGACGGTTCGGCCACGAACCTCACCCGCAGCGGCGAACTCGTCGGCTCCCTCGACTACCTGGCCCCCGAGCGGGCCCAGGGTGCCGACCCGGGCCCCGCCTCCGACATCTGGGCCCTGGGCGCCACGCTGTACGCGGCCGTCGAGGGCTCCGCGCCCTTCCGCCGTACGTCCACGTTCTCGACGCTCACCGCGATCGTTTCCGAGCCGCTGCCCGAGCCCCGGCGCGCCGGTCCTCTCGCCCCCGTCCTCCAGCAGCTGTTGGAGAAGCGCCCCGAGGGCCGCCCGGAGGCCGACCGGGCCCGCGAGATGCTCCAGGCGGTGGCGGACACGGGCGGAATCGACACGCCGACGTCCTCGCTCCGGGGCCGTGCGGCTCCGGTCTCGCCCACACGCCCGGAGACGGAGCGCGTCGTCCCCTCGGTACCGCCGGGCTTCGGCCCCCCGCAGCACGGTCTGCCGGGCGCCGCTGGAACCCACGAGAACCCGGGCACCCCGGGCTCGGGCACGGAGGCCGGTTCCGGGGCCACCGGCGCTTCAGGAGCGACCGCCTCCGGCGCACCAGGACGGACCGGATCGGGATCGGGCTCGGACGGGCCGGCACAAGCTGGGGTCGGCGCTCAGGGCTCAGGGCTCGGCTCGCAGGGGACTGATCCCCACGGCTCTGGACGAGGTCCGCAGGGCGCAGTAGCCGGCTCGTTCGGCTCAGAGGCCGCTCAGCATGGTTCAGAGCCCGGCCCGCACGCCGCTGTGTCCGGCCCGAACGCCGCAGTGTCCGGCCCGCACGCCGCAGTGTCCGGCCCGCAAGGCCCGGGACCCGGTACGCAGGGCTTCGGGCCGGCCGGCCCGGGCAGCCCCGCCCCCGGCGCCTCCGCTCCCACAGGTCCGATGAACTCCGGAGCCACGCCTCGCCGTAAGACCCGCGTCCTCCTCGCCGCCGCGGCCGTCACCGTCGTCCTCGCGGCGGCCGGTACCACGGTCGCCCTGCTGAACGACTCCGACGGCAAGGACACGGGCAAGCGGACCGACGCCGCCCGCGCGGATGCCGCGGCCTCCGCGGCCGAGCCCGGCCGTACCGACGACGGTTCGAACGCCCCCAGCCCCGAGGGGAAGGGCGACGAGAAGAGCAAGGCCCCGTCGAAGGAGCCCGGGGACGAGAAGAAACCGGAGCCCACCGGCCGGGCGACCGCCTCGGCCCCCGCCAAGTCCTCCGGCGGCACCACCGGCGACACGACCGGAGGAACGTCGAGCGGCGCCTCCGGAGGCGGCGGCACCGGCGGCGAATCCGGCGACGGCGGTACGACGGGCGGCGGCGGAACCCCCACCGAGGCACCCGTCTGCCACGCCATCGGCGGCGGCAAGTACAACTGCACGGTCTGGAAGACCGCGGACTCCTACACCGCCTCCGGCACCAAGGTCGGCATCCTCAACGCCGGCACCAACTACTTCTACTGCCAGCAGAACCTGGGCCGGCGGGAGACCGACGGCCGGTGGACCAACATCTGGTGGGCCAGGACGGACGACGACAGCGGCAACACGGACGTCTGGGTCAGCGACGTCTACATCAAGGGCGGCGACAACGACGCGCCCGTCCCCGGACTCCCGGTCTGCTGAGCGCGCAGCGACACCGCCGCGTACCGCTCCAGCCCGGAGGCCGTCACCAGCTTCTCCTCGACGAACAGCCGCGTGCCACGCTCGCACAGCCGCCGGTCGGAGCGGGCGCGTGCGCAGAACTCCTCGGGCACGACGCCGAACAGCTCCCGGAAGCGGGGCAGGCCGACGAGCAGCTCGGTGAGCAGCACCCGCTGGCCCGGGTGGGTGCGCGGCACGCCGGTGCCGTCGTGCAGGACACCGTGCCGGTTGACGTACGCGTACGCGCCGGACAGGCGCGTGCCGTCCGCGAGATCGATACGCACGTCGGGTGAGGGCAGCCAGGCACGGTCGTAGTTGCCGGCCGGCACCGGCACGCCCTCGCTCGCGTCGATCACGGCGAGCTGCTCGGCGTCGAGCCAGATGACGAACAGCTCCCGTACGGTGTCGGGCGCGCTGACCGGCGAGGCCGACACGTACCCCATGCGGCTCACATGCGCGGACACACCGGCGTCGACGCCCGTCACCCGGGCCTTCACCATCGGGATCGGCGAGATGATCCCGAACTCCTCCATCTTGTGCCGCAGTTGCCCCGGGCAGGCGTTCGAGCCGATGGCGAGAACCGGCGTGCGGTCCTCGTGCACGAGCCGGTCCAGCGGCAGGAAGCGGTCCCCGTCGAGGAGCCCGGAGTCGGCGGGCCACGCGCCCGGGTAGAGCAGGGGGTGCTCGCGCGGCACCTCGGCCAGGCCGAGTGCTCGCAGTGTGCGATCGGTGACGTGCTCCATGTGCTCCGCGGGTTCCATGGGCCGCTCAGTCCGCCGGGGGCAGCTCGCCCGAGCCGCGGGTGATCAGCCGGGTCGGCAGCTCGATGCGTTCCGGGACGACGAGGGTGCCGTCCAGCTGCCGGAAGAGGCGTTCCGCGGCGGTGCGGCCGATGGCCGCCGGATCCTGGGCGACGACCGTGACGCCCGGCTGGAGCAGGTCGGCGAGCTCGATGTCGTCGAAGCCGACCAGGGCGACCCGGCGGGTCTGCTCGGCGAGCACGCGGATCACGGTGACGGTCACCCGGTTGTTGGCCGCGAAGATCGCGGTGACCGGATCCGGGCCGGACAGCATCTCCTCGGCCGCCCTGCGCACCCGCTCGGGGTCGGTGGCACCGAGGGACATCCAGGAGTCCGCCACCGGTATGCCCGCGTCCTCCATCGCGGCCCGGTAGCCGCGCAGCCGCTCGGCGGCGGTGTGGATGCGGGGCATGTCGCCGATGAAGCCGATCCGGCGGTGCCCGTGCGCGACGAGGTGGGCGATGCCGTCCCGGGCACCGCCGAAGTTGTCCGACAGGACCACGTCGGCGTCGATGTGCCCGGCCGGCCGGTCCACGAACACCGTGGCGACCCCCGCCCTGAGCTCCGGCTCCAGATACCGGTGGTCGTCACCGGCCGGGATCACCACCAGCCCGTCCACCCGCCGCGCGCACAGCGCCAGCACCAGCTCCTGCTCGCGGTCCGGGTCCTCCGCGCTGGAGCCGTTGATCAGCAGGGCGCCGTGGGCGCGGGCCACCTCCTCGACCGACCGGCTCAGCGGCCCGTAGAAGGGGTCCGCGAGGTCCTCCAGGACCAGGCCGATGCTCGCCGTGCGGCCCTTGCGCAGCACCCGCGCGCTGTCGTTGCGGCGGAAGCCGAGCGCGTCGATGGCCTCCTGGACACGCCGCTCCGTCTCCGGGGTCACGCCCGGCTCCCCGTTCACGACGCGGGAGACCGTCTTGAGTCCGACCCCGGCACGTGCCGCGACGTCCTTCATGGTCGGCCGGGTGCCGTAGCGCGTGGCGGATCGGAGGTTGGTCTCGGGCACGGTGCGGTGTCCTGTCCTGTCGTCCACGGGGTGCGTCGGTCCTGGGTTTGTATGAGGATGTGGCGTCGAGCATAGAGCCTGGACAACGTTGTCAGCCTCGGGGAGACTGTCCACCGCAATCTCCGGACCGTGCTCCGCTGCTGGCCGGCCAGTCCTTTCACCGTTGACGGGGAGTTCCGACACTCATGCACACCGACCTCGTGGCCGCGCTCGACATCGGCGGCACCAAGATCGCCGGCGCTCTGGTGGACGGTCAGGGACGGATCCTGGTCCGCGCCCAGCGGCCGACGCCCGCCCGGGAGGACGGTGACACCGTGATGCGGGCCGTGGAGGAGGTGCTCGGCGAACTCACCGGGTCGCCGCTCCGGGACCGGGTCACGGCCGTGGGGATCGGCAGCGCCGGTCCGGTGGACAGGTCGGCGGGGACGGTCAGCCCGGTGAACGTGCCCGGCTGGCGCGACTACCCGCTCGTCGGGCGCGTCCGGGCCGCGGCCGGGGGTCTCCCCGTCGAGCTGATCGGCGACGGGGTGGCGATCACGGCGGCCGAACACTGGCAGGGCGCCGCCCGCGGCCACGACAACGCGCTGTGCATGGTCGTCTCCACCGGTGTCGGCGGCGGCCTGGTGCTCGGCGGCCGGCTGCACGCCGGGCCCACGGGCAACGCCGGCCACATCGGCCACATCAGCGTGGACCTCGACGGCGATCTGTGCCCGTGCGGCTCGCACGGCTGTGTGGAGCGCATCGCGAGCGGCCCCAACATCGCCCGGCGCGCCCTGGAGAACGGCTGGCGGCCCGGCCCCGACGGTGACACGTCCGCCGCCGCGGTGGCCGCCGCGGCCCGGGCCGGCGACCCGGTCGCCGTCGCCTCCTTCGAGCGGGCCGCCCAGGCCCTGGCCGCCGGGATCGCGGCGACCGCGACCCTCGTGGAGATCGACATCGCCGTGATCGGCGGGGGAGTGGGCAAGGCGGGCGACGTCCTGTTCGTCCCCCTGCGCAAGGCCCTGAGCGCCTATGCGACGCTGTCCTTCGTCCGGCACCTGACCGTCGCCCCGGCCCAGATGAGCACCGACGCCGGGCTGGTGGGCGCGGCGGCGGCCGCACTGGCGAGGCGGACGGACACGGCCGCGGCCGGGGTGTGAGACCGGGCAGGAACGTTCAGGCGGGATACGTCCTGAGCGTGGCACGTTCCTGAGCCCGGCACGTTCTCGATACGGATGGAACCGCTCCGGCGCGGGCGGTATCTCTCCCGGTGTGGGGCGCCGGAGACACGTTCGGAGACCCGGACTGCACTGACGGGCCGCCCCCCCGCAACGCACCTGACGGGCCCCCGTACTACACCTGACGGGCACCGGTCCGGGATACCGGGTTTTCTCTCGAAAAGCCCCCGAATGTCTGTGCGATGTGGCACGATCACGCATGTGAACAGCAGACCCGCCCCGGCGCAGCGCCTGCGCGACCTGGCCCTCCTGCGCCGGGTCAAAGACCGGATCGACCGGGAGTACGCACGGCCTCTGGACGTCGAGGCGCTGGCCCGGGGGGTGCACATGTCGGCCGGGCACCTCAGCCGCGAGTTCAAGCGTGCCTACGGCGAGTCGCCGTACAGCTACCTCATGACGCGCCGCATCGAGCGCGCCATGGCGCTGCTGCGCCGTGGGGACCTCAGCGTCACCGAGGTGTGTTTCGAGGTCGGCTGCTCGTCGCTGGGCACCTTCAGCACCCGCTTCACGGAACTGGTCGGCATGCCGCCCAGCGCTTTCCGGCGCCAGGCGGCCCTCGCCACCGCGGGAATTCCCTCGTGCATGGCGAAACAGGTGACCAGACCGATCAGGAATCGAGAAGCGCCCACCCCGAGCCGAAACTAGCGTGATGGCCATGGACCTCACCATTCACGCCAGCTTCCTTCCGCACGACGACCCGGACGCCGCCCTGGCGTTCTACCGCGACACCCTCGGTTTCGAAGTCCGCAACGACGTCGGCTACGAGGGCATGCGCTGGATCACGGTCGGCCCCGCCGGCCAGCCCGGCACGAACATCGTGCTGCATCCGCCGGCCGCCGACCCCGGCGTCACCGAGGAGGAGCGCAGGACCATCGCCGAGATGATGGCCAAGGGCACCTACGCCAGCATCGTCCTGGCCGCCCCCGATGTCGACGCCGTCTTCGAGCGGGTGCAGGCGGGCGACGCCGAGGTGGTCCAGGAGCCCGTGGACCAGCCGTACGGCGTCCGCGACTGCGCCTTCCGCGACCCCGCGGGCAACATGGTCCGCATCCAGCAGCTGAAGTCGTGACGGCGCGGTAGCAGCCGGCCCGCAGACCCACACGCAACACCCCCGCGCCGCGCCTCTCGGCCGGCGCGGGGGCGCCAGATCGTCCGACCGCGGCAGCCCCGCCCGACAGATGGAGACCGATGAGCATGGCCATGAGGACGGAAAGACAGTCGTCCGGGCCGCACGTTGCCGACAGCCACGATGTGATCCGCGTGCACGGCGCGCGCGAGAACAACCTCAAGGACGTCAGCATCGAGATCCCCAAGCGCCGGCTGACGGTGTTCACCGGCGTCTCCGGCTCGGGCAAGAGCTCGCTCGTGTTCGACACCATCGCCGCGGAGTCGCAGCGGCTGATCAACGAGACCTACAGCGCCTTCCTCCAGGGCTTCATGCCGAACCGGGCCCGGCCCGAGGTCGACGTGCTCGACGGGCTGACGACCGCGATCGCCGTGGACCAGCAGCGGATGGGCGGCGACCCCCGCTCCACGGTCGGCACCGCCACCGACGCCAACGCGATGCTGCGCATCCTCTTCAGCCGGCTGGGCAAGCCGCACATCGGCCCGCCCAGCGCGTACTCCTTCAACACCGCCTCCGTCCGGGCGAGCGGCGCGATCACCGTCGAGCGCGGCGCCAAGACCAAGGCGCAGAAGGCGACCTTCGAGCGCACCGGCGGTATGTGCAACCGCTGCGAGGGCCGCGGCAAGGTCTCCGACATCGACCTCACCCAGCTCTACGACGACTCCAAGTCGCTGTCCGAGGGCGCGTTCACCATCCCCGGCTGGAAGTCGGACAGCCAGTGGACCGTGCAGCTCTACGCCCAGTCGGGCTTCGTCGACCCGGACAAGCCGATCCGCGAGTACACCAAGAAGGAGCTGCACGCCTTCCTCTACGGGGAACCGGTCAAGATCAAGGTCAACGGCATCAACCTCACCTACGAGGGACTGATCCCCAAGATCCAGAAGTCCTTCCTGTCCAAGGACAAGGAGGCGATGCAGCCGCACATCCGGGCGTTCGTGGAGCGGGCGGTCACCTTCACGGTCTGTCCCGAGTGCGACGGCACCCGGCTGAGCGAGGGTGCCAGATCCTCGAAGATCGACAACGTGAGCATCGCCGACGCCTGCGCCATGGAGATCAGGGACCTGGCCGAGTGGGTCCGGAAGCTCTCGGAGCCGTCCGTGGCGCCGCTGCTCACCGCGTTGCAGGGGACGCTCGACTCGTTCGTGGAGATCGGCCTGGGCTATCTCTCGCTCGACCGGCCGGCGGGCACGCTGTCGGGCGGTGAGGCGCAGCGCGTGAAGATGATCCGCCACCTCGGCTCCTCGCTCACGGACGTCACCTACGTCTTCGACGAGCCGACCATCGGCCTGCACCCGCACGACATCCAGCGGATGAACGACCTGCTGCTGCGGCTGCGGGACAAGGGCAACACGGTGCTCGTCGTGGAGCACAAGCCGGAGGCGATCGCGATCGCCGACCACGTCGTCGACCTCGGTCCGGGCGCCGGCACGGCGGGCGGCACCGTCTGCTTCGAGGGCACGCTCGAGGGGCTGCGGGCCGCGGACACCGTCACCGGCCGTCACCTCGACGACCGGGCCACCGTCAAGGAGACCGTGCGCAAGGCCACCGGCGCGCTGGAGATCCGGGGCGCGTCGGCGAACAACCTCCAGGACGTCGACGTCGACATCCCGCTCGGGGTGCTCACCGTCGTCACCGGGGTCGCCGGCTCCGGCAAGAGCTCCCTGCTGCACGGGTCGATCCCGGCCGACGCGGGGGTCGTCTCGGTGGACCAGAGCCCGATCAAGGGTTCCCGGCGCAGCAACCCCGCGACCTACACCGGGCTGGCCGACCCGATCCGCAAGGCCTTCGCGAAGGTCAACGGCGTGAAGCCGGCCCTCTTCAGCGCCAACTCCGAGGGCGCCTGCCCCACCTGCAACGGCGCCGGCGTCATCTACCTCGACCTCGGCATGATGGCCGGCGTCGACACCCCCTGCGAGGACTGCGAGGGCAAGCGGTTCCAGGCCTCGGTGCTGGAGTACCACCTCGGCGGCCGGGACATCAGCGAGGTGCTGGCTATGTCGGTGGCCGAGGCCGAAGAGTTCTTCGGCGCGGGCGAGGCACGCACCCCGGCCGCGCACAAGATCCTCGAGCGGCTCGCCGACGTCGGACTCGGCTACCTCACCCTCGGGCAGCCGCTCACCACGCTCTCCGGCGGCGAGCGGCAGCGCCTGAAGCTGGCCACGCACATGGCGGAAAAGGGCGGCGTCTACATCCTCGACGAGCCGACCACCGGCCTCCACCTCGCGGACGTGGAGCAGCTGCTCGGCCTGCTCGACCGGCTGGTCGACTCCGGCAAGTCGGTCGTCGTCATCGAGCACCACCAGGCGGTCATGGCGCACGCCGACTGGATCATCGACCTCGGCCCCGGCGCCGGACACGACGGCGGCCGGATCGTCTTCGAGGGCACCCCGGCCGACCTCGTCGCGGCCCGCTCCACCCTGACCGGGGAGCACCTCGCGGCCTACGTCGGCGCCTGACACGGGAACGGTCGTGAGGCGAGAGCGCCACGCAGTCACTCGCCTCACGACCATCACGGACAGCCCAGTCTGCACATAAGCCTCAAATCGGGTGAATAACGGCACGCTCCGAGGGCACTCCGTTTCCGGAACCCCCCACGGAACGGAGTCGCTGATGATCATCAAGAAGATGCACGAGATGGGCGTCCGCAGTGAGCACGCCTACATGGCCGCCATGGCGTCCGTCGGCCTCAGTGTCGTCGCCTGGATGGGCTCGCTGAAGATGGAACCCGGCACCGGCCTCGCCCGTGCCGACCGCTGGGGCATCTTCGTGGGCGAATGGGCACCGACCTTCTTCGGTCTGGGCCTGGCCCTGTCCCACTACGAGCAGCACGACGGCACCCTCACCGCCGACGTCCACGAATTCCGGCAGACGCAGAAGGCGGGCTGAACGGCCTGCTCCGGCGAGCGTCCGGCGCCGTTCCCGCGCACCCTGGTGCCATGGCGTCCGTGAAACCCGTCGTGGTCTACCCGCCCGCCACCGACGGTGGCAGGCGGGTACGCGTGGACGACCAGTTCCTCGGGATCGCGTACGGGCTGCTGGACGTCGCCGAGTTCCTGCGGCGGGCGGGGATCGAGGACGCGGACGAGGCGTACGTGGCGGCGTCGGGCCTGATCGAGTGGCGCGGCGGCGGGCCCGGAACCTGGAGTACCGGGCTCGGCTGAAGCCGATGCTTCCCCCGAACGGCCCAACGGCGTGACCCCGGAGCGGGTCCGGCAGTTGAGTCGGGCATGAAGAAGCGCAGCATGCTCGCCATCGCCTCCCTGGCCACCGGCTTCGTCGTCGCCGCGGTCACTCCGTCGCACGCCATCGGGGAGAAGCTCCCCGCCATCAACGTGGACGAGACCCTCAAGACGCTCGACCAGACCGTCGGGAAGGACGGCCTGTCGGTGGCAGGGAAGGATGGCGTCCAGAAGAAGGGTGCCCAGAAGAAGGGCGCCCAGAAGAAGAAGGGCTGACGGTCCGCCCGTCCCCGGCCCACGGCGCCGGCGCTCCCGAGTCAGGGGGCGCCGGCGCCGTCGTCATGCGCCCTCAACTGCGGCTGGTTTCCGTGGCAGGGTGGAGCGGGCAAGCCTCAGGGGGCCAACAGAAGAGGGGGACCTGTGACCGTCGTCTGGATCAACGGCGCGTTCGGTGCGGGGAAGACCACCACCGCACAGGAACTGATCGAACTGATCCCGAACAGCACGCTCTTCGACCCCGAGGTCATCGGCGGAGCGCTCCGGTACCTGCTACCGCCCAAACACCTCGCCGGGGTCGGCGACTTCCAGGACCTGCCGATCTGGCGCCGGCTCGTGATCGACATGGCGGCCGCGATGCTCGCCGAACTCGGCGGGACCCTGGTGGTCCCCATGACCCTGCTGCGCCAGGAGTACCGCGACGAGATCTTCGGCGGCCTGGCCGCCCGCAGGATTCCGGTCAGTCATTTCCTGCTCGCTCCGGCCGAAACGATACTGCGCGAGCGGATAGCGGGCCGCGAGGTTCCACGGGACCTGCCCGACGGCGAGATGCGAATACGCCAGTGGTCCTTCGACCACATCGAGCCCTACCGGGCCGCACTCGCCTCCTGGCTCACCGCCGACGCCCACCCGGTCGACACCAGCGACCTCACACCGCACGAGACCGCCGCCCGGATCGCCGAGGCGGTCAACAGCGGCTCCGTGCCCGTCTGCGACATCGTGCAGACGCCCGAGCCCACCGCCGAGACACTCGCCGCCGGTGTGCTCCTCTTCGACGAACAGGACCGGGTCCTGCTCGTCGACCCCACCTACAAGGCCGGCTGGGAGTTCCCCGGCGGGGTCGTCGAACCCGGTGAGGCCCCCGCACGCGCCGGTGTGCGGGAGGTCGCCGAGGAGACCGGCATCCACCTCGACGAGGTACCGAGCCTGCTCGTCGTCGACTGGGAGCGCCCCTCGCCCCCCGGGTTCGGCGGCCTGCGGCTCCTCTTCGACGGCGGCACCCTCGACTCCACGGAGGCCGGACGGCTGCTGCTGCCCGGGCCGGAGCTGCGCGACTGGCGGTTCGTCACCGAGGAGCAGGCCGCCGACCTGCTGCCGCCGGTGCGCTACGAGCGGCTGCGCTGGGCTCTGAGGGCACGCGAACGCGGAGCGGCGTTCTATCTGGAAGCCGGGGTGCCGGTCGGCTGACGCCGAGCTTTCCGTCCCCGCCTTTTACCCGGCGCGGGGGATTCCGAGGGAAAAGCAAAAGGAAACGTCCTCGGACCCATTGCTAAGTACTGCCCAAGGAATCTCCCGCACTCCTTCACGCGGCGGGTAATCACGTTCCCTGCTCTCGTCAACACTTTTCCATGACCGCAAACAATCCCTTTTCTGACCCCTGCTCGGCTTGACCGGACTCGCACGGCATTGCGAAAGTCCGCAGAGTCTCACGGCGGTGATTGCGACCGCCACTCAATTTCCTTGCCTCAGGGGCAGATCCGGGATGTCCGTACGATGACCACGCAACACCAGCCGGCCGACGCCGGCGGCGGCACCGCGCTCCTGGCCGAGCCGCCGACGCAGGATCCCAGAACCGGCGGCACGGTCGTCGCCGGCCGCTCACCGGCCCGCATGGCCTGGAAGCGGATCAGGCGGGACAAGGTCACCACGGCCGCCCTGGTGGCCACCCTCCTGTTCATCGCGATCGCCCTGCTCGCGCCGGTCCTCACCGCGCTGACCAGTTGGGGACCGATCACCCCCGACAACAAGGCGATCAACCCGGACACGGGCAACTTCCCCTACGGATCGCTGGGCGGCATCAGCGCCCAGCACCTCCTCGGCGTCGAACCGGGCACCGGCTACGACCTGTTCGCCCGCATCGTCTACGGCCTGCGCACCTCGCTCTACGTCGGCTTCGCCTCGGCCGTGCTGTCCACCGTGGTCGGTGTCGTGGCGGGGCTCGCGGCCGGCTACTTCGGCGGCTGGGTCGACTCCCTGCTGTCCCGGGTCATGGACGTGATGCTGGCGTTCCCGCAGCTGCTGTTCATCATCGCGCTCACCCCGGTGATCCAGAACGCGCTGCAGACCGACAGCCACGGCGGCACCGACGAGAACCTCCGGCTGCTCGTCCTGGTCCTCAACATCGCCGTCTTCGCCTGGGCGTACACCGCCCGTCTGGTGCGCGGACAGGTGCTGTCCCTGCGCGAGCGCGAGTTCGTCGACGCCGCGCGGCTGATGAGCGCCGGCCGGCGGCACATCCTGTTCCGGCAACTACTGCCCAACCTGTGGGCGCCGATCCTGATCTCCTTCGCCCTCGCCGTCCCGCAGAACATCACCACCGAGGCGGCCCTGTCGTACCTGGGCGTCGGCGTCATCCCGCCCAACCCCGACTGGGGATCCCTGCTGTCGGACGCCTCCCAGTTCTTCCTCCAGGACCCGATGTACCTCTTCGTGCCCGGTGTCCTGCTCTTCCTGCTGGTCCTGGCGCTCAATCTCCTCGGGGACGGCGTCCGGGACGCCCTGGATCCCCGCGCCCGGCGCGGCTGACAAGCCACCCCCCGAGTGTCGGCCCGGCGGCCCCACGAACGGCCGCCCGGCCCGTAGCAAGAAACGGAGTTTCCTCAATGACGCGCAGCACGCGCAGCACGCGCAGATCGCGCACGGTCGCTCTCACGGCCTCCGCCGTGATGATCGCCCTGGGGGCCACCGCATGCGGAGGTTCCTCCGGCGACAGCGGCAGCGGCACGCCCGGCAAGGGCGGCACCCTGACCGTCCTGAACAAGGCGGACTTCGACCACCTCGACCCCCAGCGCGTCTACACGACCGAGGGCTCGAGCATGGACGAGGAAATCGTCCGGACCCTCACGGGCTGGGACGAGACGGGCTCGGCCCCGAAGCTGGTCGGCGACCTCGCCACCGACACCGGAACGCCGTCCAAGGGCGCCACCGTCTGGACCTTCCACCTGCGGCACGGGGTCAAGTACCAGGACGGCACCGAGGTCACCGCACCCGACGTCAAGTACGGCGTCGAGCGGTTCTTCTCCTCCGACATCAACGGCGGCCCGCCCTACGCGTCCCAGTGGCTCGTCGGCGGCGCCGACTACAAGGGCCCCTACCAGGGCAAGGAGCTCGGCTCCGTCCAGACGCCGGACAAGTACACGATCGTCTTCCATCTGAACCAGCCGGTGGCCGACTTCAACGAGACCACCGCCATGCCCGGCTGGTCCGCCGTACCCAAGGCCCACGACACCGGCTCGACCTATGACACCAAGGTCTGGTCCGACGGCCCGTACATGATCAAGTCGTACGCCAAGAACAAGGAACTCGTCCTCACCCGGAACACGTACTGGTCGCAGTCGACCGACCCGATCAGGCAGCAGAACGTCGACGAGATGGACGTGAAGTTCGGCCAGGACGAGGCCGCCATCGACCAGCAGATCAAGGCCGATGCCGGCACCGCTCAGACATCGATCCAGCAGTGGCCGATCGCGGGCTCCGACCTGGCGCAGCTCGCCAACGACCCGGCCCTGAAGAGCCGTTACTACAAGATCCCGGCACCCGGCATCAACTACCTGGCGATCAACACCACCCGCGTCAAGGACCTCCGGGTCCGCCAGGCGATCGAGTACGCCATCGACAAGACCACGGTTCGCGGCGCCTTCGGCGGTTCCGCGTACGGCGACTACGCCACCACCATGCTGAGCCCCGGCATCGGCGGCTACAAGAAGTTCAACCTGTACAGCGCCAACCCCTCGGGCAACCTCGCCAAGGCCAAGGCACTGATGAAGCAGGCGGGCGACCCGAAGCCGACCATGTCGATCGCGGTGGAGAACACCCCCACCCAGGAGCACTTCGCCGACGCGGTGAAGACCGCGCTGGAACGCATCGGCATCCACGTCAACATCTCACCGATCGAGGCGGCGAACTACTTCAGCACCGTCAACAACACGAAGAACCAGTACGACCTGACGTGGGGAGACTGGATCGCCGACTGGCCCAACGCCTCCACGGTGCTGCCCACCCTCTTCGACGGCCGGCTCATCAAGAAGAACCCGCAGGCCAACCAGGACCTGTCCTACCTGAACGACCCGAAGGTCAACACGCTGATCGACAAGGCCGCCAGGATGACCGACGTCAAGCAGCGCAACGCGACCTACGGCCGGATGGACGAGCAGATCATGAAGGACGCCGCCGTGGTCCCGCTGACGTACATGAACTTCAGCGACATGTCCGGCTCCAAGGTCGGCGGGGTCATCCCCGACACGATCCTGGCCGAGCCGAGCCTGGTCCACGTCTACGTCAAGCACTGACGGCAGCAACCCTCTCGACCCCGCCGGCGGCCTGGGCCGCCGGCGGGCACCCCACTCACGTCAGGTCCCGGCATCCCATGCTTCGTTACCTCATCAGACGCCTGCTGGCAGCAGCCTTGATCATGCTGGTGATCACCACGATCACCTTCTTCATCTTCTTCGCGCTGCCGTCGAACCCCGCACTCCTGGCCTGCGGAAAGACCTGCTCCCCGTCCCGCCTGGCGGAGATCAAGCACTCGCTGGGCCTGGACCAGAGCTACCTGACTCAGTACTGGGAGTTCCTCAAGGGGCTGTTCGCCGGCCGTGACTTCGGCGACCAGAGCGTGCGTATCCACTGCGGGGCGCCCTGCCTCGGCGTTTCCTTCCAGACCGACACCCCCGTCCTGACCACGCTGCTGTCGGACTTCCCGGCGGACCTCTCCCTCGGACTCGGCGCCGCGGTGGCGTTCCTCGTCCTGGGCGTCGGCCTCGGCACCGTCGCCGCGGTCCGCAGGGGCAGGGCCGCCGACAAGGCGGCGGTCGGACTGGCCCTGTTCGGCGTCTCGGTGCAGATCTACTTCATCGGTCTGCTCCTGCTGTACCTCTTCGTCGACAAGTTCCAGATCCTGCCGACCTCCGGCTACACCTCGATCACCGAGGACCCGGCGGGCTGGTTCAAGGGCCTGATCCTGCCGTGGGCCACCCTGGTCATCGTCTACCTCGCGATGTACACCCGGCTCACCCGCTCCTCCATGCTGGAGGTCTTCGCCGAGGACTACATGCGCACCGCCCGCGCCAAGGGACTGCCGGCTTCCACCGTCGTCCTCAAGCACGGTCTGCGCGCCGCCATCACCCCGATCATCACCATCTTCGGCATGGACGTCGGCTCCCTGATCGGCGGCTCCGCGGTCATCACCGAGTCGGTGTTCGGCATCAACGGCATCGGCAAGCTCGCGGTCGACTCCGTCCAGAACTCCGACCTGCCCGTCATCCTCGGCACCACGCTCTTCGCCGCGACGTTCGTCGTCCTCGCCAACGTCGTCGTCGACCTGGTGTACGGCCTCGTCGACCCGCGCGTGCGCCTCGCCTGAGCCCTTCTTCCGTCCTTAGGAACACCCGTGTCCGTTCAGACCTCACCGCAGCCCGCGGACGTCACGCCCGCCCCCGCACCCTTCCTCGACGTACGCGACCTGAGGGTGCACTTCCCGACCGAGGACGGCCTCGTCAAGTCCGTCGACGGCGTCTCCTTCACCCTGGAGAAGGGCAGCACGCTCGGCATCGTCGGCGAGTCCGGCTCCGGCAAGTCGGTGACCTCGCTGGCCCTGCTCGGACTGCACAAGGGCACCCGCGCCCGGGTCTCCGGCGAGATCTGGCTGGAGGGCCGGGAACTCGTCGCCCTGCCCGAGGCCGACATGCGCGAACTGCGCGGCCGTACGGTCTCCATGATCTTCCAGGACCCGCTCTCCGCGCTGCACCCCTTCTTCACCGTCGGCGCCCAGATCACCGAGGCCTACCGCGTCCACCACAAGGTCTCCAAGAAGGACGCCAGGGACCGCGCGGTCGAGATGCTCAAGCGCGTCGGCATTCCGCAGCCCGAGCGCCGGGTCCGGGACTATCCGCACCAGTTCTCCGGCGGTATGCGCCAGCGCGCCATGATCGCCATGTCGCTGGTCTGCGACCCCGCCCTGCTCATCGCCGACGAGCCCACCACCGCCCTCGACGTCACCGTCCAGGCACAGATCCTGGACCTGATCCGGGACCTCCAGGAGGAGTTCGGCTCCGCCGTCGTCATCATCACCCACGACCTCGGCGTCGTCTCCGACATCGCCGACGACATCCTGGTGATGTACGGCGGCCGCCGGATCGAGTACGGCACCACCCGGGAGGTCCTCAAGCAGCCCCAGCACCCCTACACCTGGGGCCTGTTGCAGTCGATGCCGCACCTCACCGGCGACGTCGGCGAACGGCTCAACCCGATCCCCGGCACCCCGCCGAGCCTGATCAACCTGCCGGACGGCTGCTCGTTCCATCCCCGCTGCGCCTACAAGGGATGGGTGCCTCAGGGGCGTTGCACCGTGGAACGGCCCGAGCTGCGCCTCGTCCCCGGCACCGGAGGGCACCTCGCCGCGTGCCACCTCACCGACGAGGCCAAGCACGAGATCCGCGGCGGGACCGGCCCCGACGACCGCGGCGCCGCAGCCGCACGGGCCGCACAGTGACGGCGGCGGACGAAAGGGAGCATGACGTGAGCACCACCCAGTCCCTCACCGGGCAGACCGCCGACCGCCCCACCGGCGAGAACCTCCTGGAAGTACGCGGCCTCCAGAAGCACTTCCCCCTCCGGCAGGGCATCCTCTTCCAGCGGCAGATCGGGGCCGTGCGAGCCGTCGACGGCATCGACTTCTCGGTCGGGCCCGCCGAGTCGCTGGGCCTGGTCGGCGAGTCCGGCTGCGGCAAGTCGACCACCGGCCGCCTGATCACCCGGCTGCTCGAACCCACCGGCGGCACCGTCGTGTTCGACGGCGAGGACATCACCCACCGGCCTCCCGGACGGATGCTCCAGGCCCGCCGCAACCTCCAGATGATCTTCCAGGACCCGTACTCCTCCTTGAACCCCCGGCACACCGTCGGCACCATCATCGAGACGCCGATGCGGCTCAACGGCATCAACCCGCCCCAGGGCCACAAGCGGCGCGCCCAGGAACTCCTGGAGACGGTGGGCCTCAACCCCGAGCACTACAACCGCTACCCGAACGAGTTCTCCGGCGGCCAGCGCCAGCGCATCGGCATCGCCCGCGCCCTCGCCCTGCGGCCCAAGCTGATCGTGGCCGACGAACCCGTCTCCGCACTGGACGTCTCCATCCAGGCGCAGGTCGTCAACCTGCTCCAGGACCTCCAGCGGGAGTTCGGCATCGCCTTCGTCTTCATCGCCCACGACCTCGCCGTCGTACGGCACTTCTCCGAACGGGTCGCCGTGATGTACCTCGGCAAGATCGTCGAGGTCGCCGACCGGGAGTCGCTCTACACCCGGCCACGGCACCCCTACACGCACGCGCTGCTGTCCGCCGTGCCCGAGGCCGACCCGGACGCCACCGAGCGGCGGGAGCGCATCCGGCTGGCCGGGGACGTGCCCTCACCGATCGACCCGCCCTCCGGCTGCCGCTTCCGCACCCGCTGCTGGAAGGCGCAGGACAAGTGCGCCACCGAGGAACCCCGGCTGGCCGGCGTCGAGGGCAGCCCCCCGGGTCACCTGACCGCCTGCCACTTCCCCGAGGAGCCGACGGTCGCGGCGCGCGAGGAGGACATCGTCCTCGACCCGGCGCTCGCGGAGCTGAAGGGCAGCCTCTGACCACCGCCGGTCAGGCGTACGCCATGGCCCGCAGCGCCCCGGCCGCCCCCCGCTTCACCGGATCCCCGTGACCGAAGCAGGCCACGTCCGTATCCAGCTCCGCCAGCCGCCGGCAGGCGGCCGATACCTGGGAGCGGTCGAGGTTGAACACGCCCGGTATCACCGTGCCGTCGACGGGCGACGCGGCGACCGTGTCACCCGTGAACAGCACCCCGTGCTCCGGGAGATGGAGCGCGATGCTGCCGTGCGTATGCCCCGGCACGTGGACGACGTGCGCCCCGCCGCCCCAGTCCAGGACCTCGCCGCCGGCCAGCTCCGTGACCTGCGCCGGCCGGACGAATCCGCCCTCGGGCAGGAGTTTCGCCGCCTGCTCGTACAGCGGCCGCTCCCAGTCCTCGAACACCGGCGGGGGTCCGGGGGCCTCGCCCCGGACGACGGGCGCGTCCAGCCGGTGGACCAGCACCTCGGCACCGCCGAACGCGGCGAACTCGCCCGCCCCGCCCGCGTGGTCCTCGTGGAAGTGGGTCAGCACGATCCGCCGTACGTCCCGCGGATCCCGGCCGAGCGCGGTCACCGCCTCGGCGATCGGGGCGCCGGAGCCCGCCGGGCCGGCGTCGATCAGCGTCAGCTCGCCGCGGTCGTCGCCGTCGCGCCACAGATAGGCCTGGCCGACGGCGAAGCGCAGTAAGTGAAGGCGGGGCAGGAGCTCGATGACGTCCATGGGACGACCGTAGGCAAGGCCCCCGTCCGCGGACGAGGGCCTTGGCTGTGGGCAGAGCGGTCAGCTCGCCGCGTAGTTGCGCAGGAACAGCGCCTCCGCCACCGACAGCCGCTCCAGCTCCTCGGGGGACACGCTCTCGTTCACGGCGTGGATCTGGGCCTCCGGCTCGCTCAGCCCGATGAGCAGGATCTCCGCACGCGGGTAGAGGGCGGCGAGGGTGTTGCACAGCGGGATGGAGCCGCCCTGGCCGGCGTACTGCATCTCCTGTCCCGGGTACGCCACGGCCATCGCGTCCGCCATGGCCTGGTAAGCCGGGCTCGTCGTGTCGGCGCGGAAGGCCTGGCCCTGGCCGATCTGCTCGGTGCTCACCCGCGCACCCCATGGCGTGTGCGCCTCCAGGTGCGCCTGGAGCAGCTTGGTCGCCTCGGCCGCGTCCACGCCCGGCGGCACCCGCAGGCTGATCAGAGCCCGGGCGCTCGCCTGCACGGAAGGGGTGGCGCCGACGACGGGCGGGCAGTCGATGCCGAGGACCGTCACGGCCGGGCGCGCCCAGATGCGGTCGGCGACCGTCCCGGAGCCGATCAGCCCGACGCCGTCCAGCACCTTGGCGTCCTGCCGGAACCGCTCCTCGTCGTACTGGAGCCCGTCCCAGGCCGTGTCCCCGGTGAGCCCGTCGACGGTCGTCGAACCGTCCTCGGCGCGCAGCGTGTCCAGAACCCGGATCAGGGCGGCCAGTGCGTCGGGCGCGGCGCCGCCGAACTGGCCCGAGTGCAGGTTGCCGGCGAGCGTGTCGATCCGCACGCGGACGAGGGTCATGCCGCGCAGGGTGGCGGTGACCGTCGGCAGCCCGACCCGGAAGTTGCCCGCGTCGCCGATGACGATCGTGTCGGCCTCCAGCAGGCCCGGGTGCTCCTCCGCGTACCGCTCCAGGCCGCCCGTGCCCTGCTCCTCCGAGCCCTCCGCGATCACCTTCACGTGGACCGGGACGCCGCCGTTCGCCTTCAGCGCGCGCAGCGCCAGCAGGTGCATGATGACGCCGCCCTTGCAGTCGGCGGCTCCGCGCCCGTACCAGCGCCCGTCCCGCTCGGTCAGTTCGAACGGCGGGGTCGTCCAGCCTGCCTCGTCCAGCGGCGGCTGCACGTCGTAGTGGGCGTACAGCAGGACGGTCTTCGCGCCCTCGGGGCCGGGCAGGTAGCCGTAGACCGACTGCGTGCCGTCGGGGGTGTCGAGCAGGGCCACGTCCTGGAAGCCCTCGGCGGCGAGCGCGTCCGCGACCCAGCGGGCGGCGCCCTCGCTCTCGCTCCTCGGGAACTGGTCGAAGTCCGCCACCGACCGGAAGGCCACCAGTTCGGTGAGCTCTTCCTTCGCCCTGGGCATCAGCGAGGCGACGGTCTCGGCGACCGGATTCGACGACATGGGCACGCTCCTTGTGGGTGCGACGTTGTAGCGGTGAGTGCCGTAGATCCTCCCACAGCGGTCTTCGGCCGGGTCCGCCGTAGGATGCGGGAGACAGCAGGGGCAGGCGGCTTGATCGGGAGCAGTAGACCATCGTGAGCAGCGAGAACTCTTCGGCGGACGACGTGCAGCGGGTGTGGGACGTCGTCGTGGTGGGCGCGGGACCCGCGGGCGCTTCGGCCGCGTACGCGGCGGCGGTCGCCGGGAGACGCGTGCTGTTGCTGGAGAAGGCGGAGCTGCCGCGGTACAAGACGTGCGGCGGCGGCATCATCGGCCCCTCGCGCGACGCGCTCCCGCCCGGCTTCGAGCTGCCGCTCAAGGACCGCGTGCACGCGGTGACGTTCTCGAACAACGGGCGCTTCACGCGCACGCGCCGGTCCAAGCAGATGCTGTTCGGGCTGATCAACCGGCCCGAGTTCGACCAGCAGCTCGTCGAGCACGCGCAGAAGGCGGGCGCCGAGCTGCGTACGGGTGTCACGGTCCAGCGGGTCGAGCAGCACGGCTCGGCGGTGCCCGACCGGCGCACGGTCGCCGTGATCCTCCAGGGCGGCGAGGTGCTGCTCGCGCGGGCCGTGGTCGGCGCGGACGGCAGCGCCAGCCGCATAGGGGCGCACGTCGGGGTCAAGGTCGGCCAGGTGGACCTCGGCCTGGAGGTGGAGATCCCGGTGCCGGAGACCGTCGCCGAGGACTGGAAGGGGCGGGTGCTCCTCGACTGGGGCCCCATGCCCGGCAGTTACGGCTGGGTCTTCCCCAAGGGCGACACCCTGACGGTAGGGGTGATCTCGGCGCGGGGTGAAGGCGCCGCGACGAAGCGGTACTTGGAGGATTTCGTCGGGCGGCTGGGTCTCGCCGGCTTCGAACCGAGCATCTCCTCCGGGCACTTGACCCGCTGCCGCGCCGACGACTCGCCGCTGTCGCGCGGGCGGGTGCTGGTGTGCGGCGACGCGGCGGGGCTGCTGGAGCCGTGGACCCGCGAGGGCATCTCCTTCGCGCTGCGGTCCGGGCGGCTCGCGGGGGAGTGGGCGGTGCGGATCGCCGAGGCACACGACGCCGTGGACACGCGCCGGCAGGCCCTCAACTACGCGTTCGCGGTCAAGGCCGGGCTCGGTGTGGAGATGAGCGTCGGCAAGCGGCTGCTGACCGTGTTCGAGCGCCGCCCCGGCCTGTTCCACGCGGCGCTGACGGGCTTCCGTCCGGCCTGGCGGGCGTTCAAGGAGATCACGCAGGGATCGACGTCGCTGGGCGAGATCGTCCGCACGTATCCGGTTGCCCAGCGGGCCCTGACCGCGCTGGACCGCCGTCCCGCCGCGACGGGCGACGAGGTCAGCCCGTCACAGTGATCTCGAAGACCGGGTGGTCGGGGGCGATACGGCGCAGTTGGTCGTCCGGGGAGTCGGGGCCGACGCCGTTGAAGAAGACCCCGACCTCCGCCTTCCAGCGCTTGAGGTAGGCGCGCAGGACCGGGGTCTTGTCGTGGTCGGCCACCTCGGTCGCGGTGAAGGTGTCCACGCGCTCGCCGAGGTGCAGTTCGCCGCCGCCCGCGGCGCGCATGTTGTGCGTCCACTGGACGTGGCCGCGGGGTGCGACCAGGTACTGCCGGCCGTCCAGGGTCAGCACGTTGACCGGAGTGGTGCGCCACTGGCCGCTCTTGCGGCCGCGGACGGCGAGGACGCGGGAGCCCCAGACGCTGATGCCGCGGCGGGTCAGCCAGGCGACGAGCCGGTTGAAGACGTTGATGGTGAGCCAGCCGGGCTTGCGGACATGCGTGGACATTGGGGATCCCCCTGTTGGTTTTGGAGCAGTGCTCTCATTTGTGAGCACTGCTCTCGCTTGATGCAGCCAGTCTACCCGAGGCCGGTGCTCCAAAGCAAGAGCACTGCTCTCTTTTCTGGGTGGCGCTCTCGTTTGTGTGCACCGATCTCGTTTGTGTGCACTGCTCTGTTTCCATGGCACACTGCCCTTATGAGCACCGCACACGGCGCCCGTGCCCGGGCCAGGAACGAAGTCACCGCGGCCATCAAGGACGAGGCCCGCAGGCAGCTCGCGGCCGAGGGCGCCGCCCGGCTCTCGCTGCGGGCCGTCGCCCGCGAGCTCGGCATGGTCTCCTCCGCGCTGTACCGCTACTTCCCCAGCCGCGACGACCTGCTGACCGCCCTCATCATCGACGCCTACGACTCCCTGGGCGGGACCGCCGAGGCCGCCCACGAAGCAGCCGCCGGCTCCGGCCCCCTGCAACGCTGGATCGCGGTGTGCGAGGCGGTGCGGCGCTGGGCGCTCGACCATCCCCACGAGTACGCCCTCATCTACGGATCGCCCGTGCCGGGCTACACCGCCCCCGACACCACCGTCCCGCCCGCCGCCCGCGTCGGTCTGCTGCTCTTTGTTATTGTCCGCGACGCCTACCAAGGCCTCGGCCTGGCCAGGCCCTCGCTGCCGGCCGACCTGCGCCCGGAGGCCGAGCGGATGGCCGCCGACCTCGCGCCGGACCTCCCGCCCGAGACGGTGGCGGCCCTCGTCGCGGCCTGGGCCCAGTTGTTCGGGCTGGTCGGCTTCGAGCTGTTCGGGCAGTTCAACCGGGTGGTGAAGGACCGGGAGACGTTCTTCCGGCACGCGGCGGGGCAACTCGCCCACGGGGTGGGGCTGGTGTATCCGCAGAACGGGCCCGCCGCCAGGAACCCGGCGTCCTGACGGGCGCCGTACTTCCCCGGGAGTACGTGTGATCACCGCGCCTGGGTGACGCCGCCGCGGGCGGGCGGCGTCTAGCGTGGCCGCTATGGACGAGCAGCGTGTGCGGGGCGGTCCGCCGCAGTGGTGGCGGCACGGGCCTGTGTGGTGGGACCGGTGGGAGGCGGGGGAGCGTGCGCCCCGCCTGCCCTGGCGGTCCACCGTCGTCGTCACGGCCTTCGTCCTGGTCGGGTCCCAGTTCGCCGCTCACGGCCAGGAGGGCGAGCGGGCGGCCCTGGACCCCTTCGCGCGGGTGCTCCTGCTGCTGGCAGGGGCGCTGCTGCTGGGGCGCAAGCGATATCCGGTGGCCGTGGTCTTCGGCACGGCGGGTGCCGTCATGCTCTACCTGGGGGCCGGGTATCCGTACGGGCCGGTGCTCCTCACCGTCGCCCTGGCGTGCTTCAGCGCGATCGTCGCCGGGCACCGCTGGGCGGCGTGGGCGGCGATGGGAACGCTCTGGGCGGGGCACGCCCTCGTGGCGCACTGGCTCTACCTGTGGCTGCCGCCGTCGGGGGACTCCGCCGCTTCCTGGGGTGAGGAGATCGTGGTCGCCACCTGGGTGGTGGCGATCGCGGCGGTGTCGGAGCTGTTCCGGATCCGGCGCGAGCAGTGGGCCCGCGAGCGGGCCGAGCGCGCCGAGGCCGCGCGGCGACGGGCCGACGCGGAGCGGCTGCGGATCGCGCAGGAACTGCACGACGTGCTCGCCCACAGCATCTCCGTGATCAACGTGCAGGCGGGGGTCGGCCTCGCGCTCCTCGACTCCGACCCCGAGCAGGCCCGTACGGCCCTCACCACGATCAAGGCTCAGAGCAAGGAGGCGCTCGGCGAGGTGCGCCAGGTGCTCGACACATTGCGCGCGCCCGGTGACGCGCCGCGCGCCCCCGCGCCGGGGCTCGACCGGCTGCCCGAGCTGGTGGAGCAGGCGGCGAGCGCGGGCCTGACCGTCGACGTCGAGGGCGAGCCGCCGCGCCTCGCGCCCGGCACGGACCTCGCCGCCTTCCGGATCGTCCAGGAGGCCCTGACCAACGTCGTACGGCACTCGGGTTCGCGGCACGCGCGCGTGCGTCTCGCGCACGACGCGGACGTTCTGCGGCTGCGCGTCGACGACGACGGGCTGGCGACCGGTGCCGACGCCGGTGGCAGCGGCAACGGGCTGGCGGGGATGAGGGAGCGTGCCGCCGCGCTGGGTGGCACCATCGAGGCGGGGCCCCGTCCGGACGGCGGTTTCCGGGTGCTCGCCGTACTGCCGCTGACGGCTCCCGCCGACGTCGAGGAGGACCGGTGATCCGCGTACTGCTCGCCGACGACCAGTCACTGGTCCGGGCCGGGTTCCGGGCGCTGCTCGACGCGCAGCCCGACATCGAGGTGGCCGCGGAGGCCGCCGACGGGGAGGAGGCCGTGCGCCGGGTCCGCGAACTGCGGCCCGACGTCGTCCTGATGGACATCCGCATGCCCGCGCTCGACGGCCTGGCCGCGACCCGCCGGGTCACCGGGGACCCGGACCTCGGGGACGTCAAGGTGGTCATGCTCACCACCTTCGAACTCGACGAGTACGTCTTCGAGGCGATCCGTTCGGGCGCCTCCGGTTTCCTGGTCAAGGACACCGAGCCGGACGAACTGCTGCGCGCCGTACGGGCGGTGGTGGCGGGCGACGCGCTGCTCTCGCCGGGGGTGACGCGCCGCCTGATCGCCGAGTTCGCGGCCCGCTCCAAGGAACCGGCGGCCGCCGACGCGCTGGCCCGGCTCACCGAGCGGGAGCGGGAGGTGATGGCCCTGGTCGGCATCGGCCTGTCCAACGAGGAGATCGCCCGCCGCCTGGTCGTCAGTCCGCTCACCGCGAAGACCCACGTCAGCCGCACGATGGTGAAGCTGGGCGCCCGCGACCGGGCCCAACTGGTCGTGCTCGCCTACGAATCGGGGCTGGTGCGGCCGGGCTGGCTGGGCTGACCCCCCGAGCGGAACCGGAGCAGCACACTGACGACCCGGGCGGCGAAGAGGACGGGCGCGAGCACCAGCCCGGCGCGCAGCAGCAGACTCTCCGGAGTGTCCGGGAGGTCGAAGAGCAGCGCGGGACCGGCCACGGCCCCGAAGACGACCGCCGCCGCGAAGGCCGCACTGCACAGCGCGTACCCGATCTCGACGGTGATCGCGTCCCGTTCGGCCTGCGTGCGCCGTCCCCCGTGACTGGTCATACGGTGAGTCAAACAGGAGGGCGCCCGGTGGGCAAGCGGCTACGGGGCACCGTCGGCGACGCCGGCCGCGGGTTTGTCGAGGACGTACGCCGTGTACCGAGTGGCGCGCCCGATGGCCCGGTGAGCCCGGACGACGGCGATGGCCTCGTCCCAGTCCTGTGCGTCGAGTGTCCTGAGGCCGGGCCACCGCAGGCACAGGGCCTGCCGCCCGGCCCGGGTGGACGCGGTGCCGACGAACAGGGCACAGAGCTGGGCCGCCCTGTGGAGTACGGGAGTGGTCCAGTCGAGGACCCTGCGCGTGGTGAAGCCGGCGGCGGAAGCCATCAGCGGGTACCGCTCGCAGGGTTCGATGTCGTCGAAGCGCCAGGTCCCGCGTACGAGGCCGTTCGGGTCGAGGGTCCCGATCGGCTGTTCCGTACGGGAAGTGACATCCACGAGGACGAGCCGGCCGCCTGGGCGGAGCAACCGGAAGCTTTCGTCGAGGAACGACCTGCGGCCTTCATGGCCGAAGTGGAAGGCGGCCTCCAGGCAGTGCACTCGGTCGAACGAACCATCCGTCAGCGGCATTTCCGCTGCCCGCCGCGGCAGGGCCGTGGCGTCGGCGACGGCGAATCGCACGCCGGAAAGGCCGCCGAAGCGGCGACGTGCCTGGTCGATCTGCGCGGGCTGGATGTCCACCCCCAGCGCCCGGCACCCCGCGGCGCCCAACCGCGCCGTCGTGTCGCCGCGACCGCATCCGGCGTCCAGGACGAGCTGTCCGGGCCGGGCGTCCAGCAGTGCCAGCGATCGGCGGACCAGACGGCGCTGAAAGGGCACCGGCCCGGTCAGGGCCGCGAGCGGCAGGGTGGGCGGCGTGAAGTAGCCGATGTTGGCCAGGCTGTCCCAGCCGAGGTGCCGCAGCACCCGGAAGAGCACACTGTCGTCGCTGTACGCACGCGCGAGGTCCCCGCTGTCGTCCATCCCGCATCCTCCGCTTCCCGTGGGCACCGATACCGGGCGCACTGCCCGTGTCACCGCCCCGACCTGCGCTTACACTGAGCCCATAAGGGATGTTCGTGACATACCGGGATCGTCGTGCGCTATCAGCGGCTGCTCGTACCGGCCCTCGCCCTGATCCTCCTGATGGTGCCCGCGATCTCCGCCCGGGCACAGGGTGAGGAAGTTCCGCGCGGCCCCACCTTCGCCGCGCGCGCTCTTCAGGCGCTGATCGACGGTATCCAGTTCGGGGTGATCATCGCGATCACCTCGGTCGGGCTCTCGCTGATCTTCGGCACCATCCACCTGATCAACTTCGCGCACGGTGAGTTCGTGACGATCGGCGCCACCTTCGCGTTCTTCCTCAACGTCTCCGCGGCCGGCCCGGGCTGGCACCTGATCCCCGCCGCCCTCGCCGCGGTGGTCTTCGGCGCCCTGCTGGGCGGCGCCGTCGATCGCGGCATCTGGCGCCCGCTGCGCGCTCGGGGCACCGGGCTGATCAACATGTTCATCGTCACCATCGGGCTCTCGCTGGTGCTGCGCCACGTCGTACTCGTGCTGTACGGAACCCGTCCCGCCTCCTACGCGCAGTACGACATCCAGAGCACGATCGACCTGGGGCCGGCCGGCATCACCCCACGGGACCTCACGGTCACCCTGCTCGCCGTGCTGGTGCTGCTCGGCGTCGCCGCGCTCCTCCAGAAGACGCGGATCGGCACGGCCGTGCGGGCCGTCTCCGCCAACCGCGACCTCGCGGAGGCGTCGGGCATCGACGTGCAGCGGGTGGTGCTGTTCGTGTGGATGCTCGCCGGCGGACTGGCCGCGCTCGGCGGGGTCTTCTTCGGCCTGGTGGAGATCGTCACCTGGGACATGGGCTTCAAGCTCCTGCTGCTCATGTTCGCGGGGGTCATCCTGGGAGGGCTCGGCTCCGCCTACGGTGCCATGGTCGGCAGCCTCGTCATCGGCATCGTCGCCCAGATGTCCACCCTGTGGTTCCCGGTCGACCTTCAGTACGCCTGGGCGCTGCTCGTCCTCATCCTCGTCCTCCTCGTCCGGCCGCAGGGCATCCTCGGCCGGGCCGAACGCGTCGGGTGAGGGGTGCGCCATGGACTTCTCGGCCATCGTCACCGACGCCTTGCGCTCGGGAATCGGCCCCATCGCCGCCGTCTACGCCCTCGCCGCGATGGGACTGAACCTGCACTTCGGCTACACGGGGCTGCTGAACTTCGGCCAGGTCGGTTTCATGCTGGTCGGCGGCTACGGGCTCGCCATCACGGTGTCGACGTACGACGGCCCGATGTGGCTCGGCGTCCTGGGCGGCATCGCCTGCGCGATCGTGCTGGCCCTGCTCCTCGGCCTGCCCACCTTGCGGCTGCGCGCCGACTACCTCGCCATCACCACGATCGCGGCGGGCGAGACGCTACGGCTGTTCTACCGCTCCAGCTGGGCCGAGCCGGTCACCGGTGGGGTGTTCGGGCTCCAGAGGTTCGCGAACGACTTCTACGAGCTCAGCCCCATCGACCCCGGCACTTACGGCGTGTGGCTCGTGAGGTTCAGCTCCCGCGACCTCTGGGTGATGATCGTCGGATGGGCGCTGGTGCTCGTGGTCGGAGGTCTGATGGCCCTGCTGATCCACAGCCCCTGGGGCCGTGTCATCCGGTCGATCCGTGAGGACGAGGTCGCCGCCCGCAGCCTCGGCAAGAACGTCTACGCGTACAAGATGCAGAGCCTCGTGCTCGGCGGCGTCATCGGGGCCGTCGCGGGCATGATGCAGGCGATCCAGGTGCAGTCCGTGAACCCGGACAACTACGATCCGGGCGTCACGTTCTTCCTGTACACGCTCCTCGTGCTGGGAGGCGCCGGGCGGATCCTCGGGCCGGTCGTCGGCGCGGTCCTGTTCTGGTTCGTCCTCAGCTTCCTCGACAGCGCGCTCCGCCAGGCCATCGACGCCGAGTACATCTCGCCGGACCTCGTCAGCACGTCGGAGGTCGGCGCGGTGCGCTTCGCCCTGGTCGGCGTCGCCCTCATCCTGCTGGTCGCGTTCCGGCCACAGGGCATCCTCGGCAGCCGGAAGGAGATGCTGCTCAGTGGCCGCTGACCCTGCAGGGCCCCACCCGGGCCCGCTCTCCGCGATCGACCCCGAGCCGGGGGTGCGCAAGCCCGACCCCCTGCTGGTCCTGGATCAGGTGAACCGCACCTTCGGCGGCCTCGTCGCCGTGCGGGTCGAGCACCTGGAGGTGCAGCGCGGGGCCATCACCGCGCTCATCGGACCCAACGGCGCCGGGAAGACCACCCTGTTCAACGTGGTGAGCGGGTTCGACCGGGCCGACGGCGGCCGGTGGTCGTTCGACGGACAGCCGCTCACCGGCGCCCCGGCGCACCGGGTGGCGCGGCGGGGAATGGTCCGCACGTTCCAGCTCACCAGGACGCTCGCACGGCTCACCGTGCTGGAGAACCTGCTGCTCGCCGCGCCCGGGCAACGCGGCGAGGGGGTGCTGCCCGCGCTGCTGCGACCGCTGTGGCGCGGGCAGGAACGGGAGTCCGAGCGCCGGGCCGACGAACTGCTGGACCGGTTCCGGCTCGGGCCCCTGCGCGACGACCACGCCGGCACGCTCTCCGGGGGGCAGCGCAAACTGCTGGAACTGGCTCGCGCGCTGATGGCCCGGCCCGTCATGCTCCTGCTCGACGAGCCGATGGCCGGGGTGAACCCCGCGCTGACCCAGTCGCTGCTCGGACACATCACACGGCTGCGCGACGAGGGGTTGACGGTGTGCTTCGTCGAGCACGACATGGACGTGGTGATGGGCATCAGCGACTGGGTGGCCGTCATGGCCGACGGCCGCCTGGTGGCCGAGGGCCCACCGCACACGATCGGCCGGAACGCCGCCGTCGTGGACGCCTACCTGGGCAAGCGGCACGACGAGCCGGAGGCGACCGACAGGAAGGGCGAGGAGGAGTAGCGATGTCCGCCGAGGAGCAGGTACCGGTGCTGGCGGCCGACGACATCGTCGCCGGCTACGTCCCGGGTGTCGACGTGCTGCGCGGATGCAGCGTGGAGGTGCGGCCGGGCGAGGTGGTCGGCGTGATCGGCCCCAACGGCGCCGGAAAGTCGACGCTGGTCAAGGCGGTCTTCGGGCTGCTGCGGGTGCGCGGCGGGACCGTGCGGCTGCGGGGCGAGGACGTGACCGGCCGGCCCGCGCACGAGCTGGTCCGGCGGGGCGTGGGCTACGTACCGCAGCTCCAGAACGTGTTCCCCACGCTGACCGTCGAGGAGAACCTGCGGATGGGCGTGTATCTGCGGCCCAAGGACCACGCGCGGCGGGTCGCGGCGGTCGAGGAGCTCTTCCCCGTGCTGGCCGACCGCCGCAGGCAGAAGGCCGGCGCGATGTCCGGCGGCGAACGCCAGATGCTCGCGATGGCCCGCGCCCTGATGATGGAGCCGCAGCTGCTGCTGCTCGACGAGCCGTCGGCCGGCCTGTCACCGCTCCACCAGGACCACGTCTTCGACCGGTGCAGAATGATCAACAGCGCGGGCGTCGCCGTGCTCATGGTCGAGCAGAACGCCCGCAGGTGCCTTCAGCTCTGCGACCGCGGCTACGTCCTCGACCAGGGCCGCAACGCGTACACCGGCACGGGTACGGCCCTGCTGCACGACGAGAAGGTGATCGAGCTCTACCTCGGCACACTCGCCCGCGTCCGTTGACTCCCTGTCCTCGGTCCTGCCTGTCAGCCCTCCCGGTCACTCCTCGGCCTGGCTGGTCTCGGTGCGCAGGGTCTGCAACCGTCCCTCGTCGTCGTAGCCGTACACCTCGATCGTCGCCTGGCCGGGTTCGCCCTTGTCGGTGAAGTTCAGCGGACCGCTCACACCCTCGTAGTCGATGTCCCTGCCGTCGGCGAGCAGCTCCTTGCAGGCGGCGAACGAGTTGCACTTCTCGCCGTCCTTGGTGATCCCGTTCATCTCCTTCACGTAGTCGCCAGGATCGTCGGACTCGGCCTTCTCGGCGGCCAGCGCGATTGTCGTCACGCAGTCGAACACCTGCGGTGCGAACTGGAGCTCCTTCAGTTTCGGCGCGAATTCCTTGAGGTCCTTCACGTACTGGTCGTTCTCCGCCGATGCCGGCGCGGTCCCCTTCATCCCGGAGAGCCTCTCGGGCTGGCCGGGGGCGACCAGCGAGGGCAGTTCCTCGCTGCGCAGTCCGTCGGCGCCGTAGACGCCGATCTGGTCGGGTCCGATTCCGGACTCGATCATGCCCTGAAGGATCTGGGCGCCTTCCTCGAAGGCGATCACCACGGCGGCGTCCGGCCTGGAGTTCTCGATCTGCTGGGCGACCTGGTCGAAGTTGGTCGCCTTCGGGTCGTATGTCTCGGCGAGCGTCACCGTCGCACCGCGCTCCTCCAGCGTCTTCCGGGTGGCCTCCATCAGGCCGCGCCCGTAGTCGTCCGCCCGTGCGACCAGGGCCACCCGGTCGTGACCGTCGTCGCGGACGACATCCGCCAGGATGGGCCCCTGCAAGGCGTCGCTCGGGACGGTACGGAAGTAGAAGCCGTCGTCCTCGTAGTCGGTGAAGGTGGGAGCGGTGTTCGACCCCGAACACTGGACGACGCCCGCTCCGGTCACCCGGTCGATGAACGCCAGCGACATGCCGGAAGCCGCGGCGCCGACGATCGCGTCCACGCCTGCCGCGAGGACCCGGTCCGCCGACTGTGCGGCAACCGCCTCCTGGCCCGCCTCGTCACTGGAGACCACAGTCGGCACGGGCTTGCCCAGGACTCCGCCCGCGTCGTTGATCTTCTGTATCGCGAACTTCAACGACTCGATCTGGGGTGGGCCGAGGTAGGCCAGCTGTCCCGTCTCCGGCAGGACGTAGCCGAACTGGAGCTCACCATCGCCCGGCTCGGCCTGGGCAGTGCCCGTCGTACCGCAGACGGCAATCACAAGAGCAGCCGCGCTTGCGAAGATCCCGGACCGCCTTATCGACGCTTTCATCTCCGCCTCCGCTCGTTACAGGCGGCGGTGGTCGACTGGCCGGCCCTCCGCCCGCCATCTGTACACGAGCGTAGAACTCATTCGGAGTCCGGAAAAGTATGAAACGTACACTTTTTTGAATGATTGCCCCTCGCGCCCCTGGCCCTGCGTTCCCTCGGCGGGGCACGCAGGGCCTCTTGATCAGGACTGGAGACGCTCCCTAGTCGCGTACGGTGACGCGCTCCGTCTCCTTCGGGGTGGACTTGGCGACCACGACGGACGGCCGCTCCCGCCGGGTCCGCAGGCCCGTGAGGGTGATCAGCAGGCCGGCGAGGGCGATGAGCGTCACGACCACCAGTCCGGGCCGGTAGCTGTCGAGAACGGCCTGCGGGGAGGCGTTGCCCCGCTCGGGGGCGTTCGCGGTCACCACGGCCGTCACCACGGCGAGGAAGATCGCGCCGCCCACCTGGACGGATGTGTTGAGCAGCCCGGAGACCATGCCCTGCTCGTGCTCGTCGACGCCGTTGGTGGCCTGGACGTTGAACGACGGGAAGGTCAGCGCGAAGCCCGAGCCGACCAGCAGCATCGTCGGCAGGATCACCGCCGCGTAGACCGGGTCGAGGTCGATGCGCAGGAACAGCACGTAGCCGGTCACCATCAGGGCGAAGCCCAGCACCATCAGCCGGGCCGTGCCGAACCGGTCGATGACGGCCCCCACCTTCGTCGCGGACAGCGCCACCAGCGCGCCCGCGGGCAGGAAGGCCAGGGCCGTGTGCAGCGCCGACCAGCCGAGCAGCTGCTGCATGTAGAGGGTCACCAGGAACTGGAAGCCGATGTAGCTGCCGACGAACGTCAACGCGCCCAGCTGAGCCCGCACTTGCGGCCCCGAGCGCAGCACGCCGAGCCGGATGAGCGGGCTCGGGCTGCGCCGCTCGACGGCGACGAAGGCCGCCAGCAGGACGGCGACGGCGGCGAAGGACAGGACGGTCCGGGCCGATCCCCAGCCCACCTCGGGCGCCTCGACGACGGTGAAGACGAGCAGCAGCATCGAGGTGGTGCCGAGGACGGCGCCGGGGATGTCGTAGCCGCCCCGGCCGCGCTCGCGCTCACTGCGCGGCAGCAGCTTCAGGCCCACGAACAGGGCGATCAGCGCGATGGGAGCGGGCAGGAGCATCGTGAGCCGCCAACTGGCCTCCGTGAGCAGGCCGGAGAAGACCAGGCCCATCGAGTAGCCGGTGGCGCCGCAGGTGGTGTAGATGGCCAGGGCCCGGTTGCGCAACGGGCCCTCGGGGAACGTCGTGGTGATGATCGACAGGCCGGCGGGGGCCGTGAAGGCCGCGCTCAGGCCCTTGATGAAGCGGCTGGCGATGAGCAGCGGCCCCGAGTCGACGAGACCGCCGAGCAGCGAGGCCAGCGCGAAGACGCCCAGGGCCACCAGGAAGACCTGGCGCCGGCCCAGCAGGTCGGCGGCGCGTCCGCCGAGCAGCAGCAGGCCGCCGTACCCCAGGATGTAGCCGCTGACGATCCATTGCAGTGCCGAGGTCGACAGGCCGAGGTCGGCACCGATGGAGGGCAGTGCGACGCCGACCATGGACACGTCCAGGGCGTCCAGGAACATGGCGGCGCAGAGCACCAGCAGGGTGCCCCAGAGCCGGGGAGTCCAACGCCCGTCGGACGTGGGGGAGGTGAGCGGAGAGGTCATGCCCCGAGACACTACATGCGCATGCATGAGATGCAAGCGCATTTAATTCGGGTGCAACAATCCTGGTTCTCTGTTACGGTGCCGCGCATGGCGGCGAAGCAGGCCGAGCAGGCGCTCGTGGAACAGTGGCGGGACATTCTGGCGCTGCACGCGCGAACACAGTGCGAACTGGACCGGGTTCTGCACGACCACGGCCTGTGCGCCAGCGACTTCGAGGTGCTCGACGTCCTCGCCGGATGCCGGGCGGCGAAGGGCACTCCCTCCTACCGCGTCCAGGAGATCTCCGAGCGGATCCATCTGAGCCAGAGCGCGCTGTCACGGCTGATCGCCCGGCTGGAGAAGGAAGGGCTCGTCGAGCGCTGCATGTGTCCGGAGGACCGGCGGGGTGTCCGCGTCGCTCTCACGGCGAAAGGGCGCACGCTGCACGGTGAGGTGCTGCCCGTGCAGCGCGCGGTGCTGGCGCGGATGCTGGCCGACGACAGGCCGTAGCCCGGTCAAATCCCTGATGTCTCCCGCCACAGCTCGGCGAGCGCCTGGTCGCCCGTGACCGACGGCAGGGGAGCCCGGTTCCACAGCGCCAGGTACAACTGCTCAGCCGTACCGGACAGTTCGCACTCCGCCTCCCCGGAGGCGCCTCGGGTGGTCACGGGGGGCTCGGACGACAGTCGTACGGTCCACACGGCGTCGGTGTCGTCCGTGCGCACCCGCAGGACGCGCGGCTCGTCGGTGCGCACCCGGCTCCTGGAGCGGGCGTGGAAGCCGCGCAGCAGTTCGTCGATGCCGTCGGTGGCGAAGTCCGGGGTGACGGCAGTGGTTTGCGTCCCGCGTGCGGCCTCCGCGTCGAACCGGTGCACGGCCGTCTCGTGGGCCTGCCGCCGGGTCCAGAAGGCCAGCGGGGACGGCGCGGGCAGGAAGAACCAGCACTCCACATCGGGCGCGGCGTCGGCCAGCGCGCCGACGAGGAGACGGTGGCTCTCGCGGTACCAGGCCACGAGCTCCGCGCCGTCGAGGTCCGGGACCTCACCCAGCGGACGGCGCTCGGTGTGCCCCTCGGCGACGTAGGACGCGGCCCAGCGGTGCACCGCGCCCGTGTGCCGCAGCAGATCACGCACGTGCCACTCCGGGCACGTCGGCACCTTCGCGTCCGTCCCGGCCTCCTCGGCGGCCGCGGCCAGCAACCGGCCTTCTGTCTCCAGCGTCTGAAGGAACTCGGCGGTCTCCATGGCGCGAGTCTGCCGTACGGAGGCACTCCGGGCGCCGGAATTTCCCAGGGAGCGTTACGGCAGCGGTGTGCCGCCCGTGGCGTTGACGATCTCCGCGGTGATGTACGACGCGTCCTGGGAGGCGAGGAAGACGTACGCCGGAGCCATCTCGGCCGGCTGCGCGGGCCGCCCGATGGGCGCCTGCTGGCCGAACTTCTTGGTGTCCGGCATCGTCGCCGGGATGAGCGGCGTCCACACCGGGCCGGGTGCCACGGCGTTGACGCGGACGCCCTTGTCGATCACCATCTGCGCCAGCCCCTGCGTGAAGGTGACGATCGCGCCCTTGGTCGTCGCGTAGTCCAGCAGATGCGGACTGGGCTTGTAGGCCTGCACCGACGTCGAGTTGATGATGCTGCCGCCCTCCGGGATGTGCGGCAGGGCCAGCTTGCACAGCCAGAACATGCCGTACAGGTTGGTGCGCATCACCCGGTCGAACTGCTCGGTGGAGATCGCCTCGATGCCGTCGGGCTGCGACATCTGGTACGCCGCGTTGTTCACCAGGACGTCGATCCGGCCGAACTCCGCTACGGCACGGTCGATCAGCGCCCGGCAGTTCTCCTCCTCCCGTACGTCGCACGAGACGGGTACGGCACGCCGACCGGCCTCCTCGACCAGCCGGGCGGTCTCGGAGGCGTCGTCCTTCTCGTCATCCAGGTGGGTGAAGACCACGTCGGCCCCCTCCCGGGCGAACGCCAGGGCGACCGCGCGGCCGATCCCGGAGTCCCCGCCGGTGATCACGGCCTTGCGGTCGGTCAGCCGGCCGCTGCCCCGGTAGGACTCCTCACCGTGGTCCGGGGGCGGGTCCATGGGGCCGGTCCAGCCCGGGTGCGGCTGGTCCTGGGAGGGAAACTCCGGGTTGGGGTGCTGTTCGCCGGGGTGCTGCTGATCGGTCACGGGTCTGCCTCCTTGTGCATGGCGTACGGCCCGGTGATCACAACCGCTGATCACAACGGGCGGGGCCCCGGGTACCCCGCTGCCGGGGTACCGATCACCTGGCTGCGGACTTGCCCGGCTGCCGGCAGAAGGATCAGCGCGCCGCGGCGCCGCGCGTCGCGAAACCGATGGCCGCCGCCACCGCGGCAAGGATCGCCACGCTGGTGAGCGCGGCCGGCAGGGAGAACCAGTCCGCCATGAACCCGATGGCGGGCGGCCCCAGCAGCATGCCGCCGTAGCCCAGCGTGGAGGCCGTGGCGACCCCACTGGGGCCGGCGAGCGCGCCCGCGCGTTCCACTGCCACGGGGAAGAGGTTCGCCAGGCCGATGCCCGTGACCGCGTACCCGAGCAGGGCCGCCCACAGGGCGGGGGCGAGCGAGCCGAGCAGCATCCCGGCCGCCGCCGTGGCGCCGCCCGCCACGACGGTCCGGGTCCGCCCCAGACGTTCCAGGAGCGTCGTGCCGGTCAGGCGGCCCACGGTCATGGCCAGCGCGAAGCAGGAGTAGCCGATGGCCGCGGCACCCGGCGAGGCGCCCAGGTCCTCTTCCAGGTGCAGGGCGCCCCAGTCGGCCAGCGCCCCCTCGCCGTACGCGGTGCACCCCGCGATCAGGCCGAAGACGAGCACGAGTCCCCGGGTACGCCCGTCGAGCCGGCGCGGGGCGGCGCTCTCCGCGGGCCGTTCCCGTTCCGGTGGCGCCGGCGGCTTCTGCCGCAGGAGCGTGGGGCCCGCCACGGCCGTCACGAGCAGGCCGACCACGGTGAGCAGCAGCAGGTGCCGGGTGGGGGAGAGGGACCCCGCGACCAGAGCGCCCAGCCCCGCGCCGATCATGCCGCCCAGGCTGAACGCGGCGTGGAAGCTCGGCATGATCGGCCGCCGCATCGCGGCCACGAGGTCCACGGCGGCGCTGTTGAAGGCGACGTTGATCCCGCCGTACGCGGCGCCGAAGACCAGCAGGACGAGGCCGAGCGCGAGGGCCGAGTGGGTCAGCGGGGGCAGGGCGACGCTGAGGGAGAGCAGGACGGCGCAGACGACGGTGACCCGGTGGTTGCCGTAGCGGCGGCACAGGCGGCCGGTGAGGATCATGGTGACGACGGCTCCGGCGGAGACGCCCAGGAGGGCCAGTCCGAGGGCGCTGGCGGAGGCGCCGGTCTGTTCCTTGATGGCGGGGATGCGCACGACCCAGCCGGCGAAGACGAAGCCGTCCAAGGCGAAGAAGACGGTGATCGCGGTACGGAGTCGGGTGAGGGAGTTGCCGTCGCCCGGCACGGCACTGTGCGTTCGGGGTTTGTTTATTTGCGGCACAAAATCAGGCTAGGTGGGTGCGCGCGCCCCGACAAGGTGCGCCGCCGGGACGAGAAGGTGCGACGCTGGGACGAGAGCCATCCGCCGAGGGAACTCGGGAGCGCAAATGGGACGTGACGTGCCGGCCCTGGTGTTCACACGGGAGGACCGCCGTCGGTACCGGGCCAAGATGCAGACCGACCTCGAAGTGCTGGCCCGGATGCTGCGCGAGTCCAGCTTCGAGAGCGAGCGCCCCCGGGTCGGGCTGGAGATCGAGCTCAACCTGGTGGACGACCACGGGCTGCCCGCGATGCGCAACACCGAGGTGCTCCAGGCGATCGCCGACCCCGCCTGGTCCAGCGAGCTGGGCCGCTTCAACCTGGAGATCGACATCCCGCCCCGGGAGCTGACGACCGGCGGCCCCGGAGCCTGGGAGCAGACGATCCGGGACGCCCTGAACCACGCCGAGGACCGCGCCGCGGCCGTCGGTGCGCACCTGATCATGGTCGGCATCCTGCCCACCCTGGACGAGGCGGACGTCAGTGAGACCGCTCTCTCCGGTGACCCGCGGTACCGGCTGCTCAACGAGCAGATCTTCGCGGCGCGGGGCGAGGACCTGCGGATCAGGGTCGATGGTGTGGAGCGCCTGTCGACGTACGCCGACACCATCACCCCCGAGGCCGCGTGCACCAGCACCCAGTTCCATCTCCAGGTCGCCCCCAAGCAGTTCGCGGACTACTGGAACGCGGCCCAGGCCGTCGCCGGCGTGCAGATCGCCCTGGCGGCGAACTCGCCCTTCCTGTTCGGCAGGGAGCTGTGGCGTGAGACCCGTATCCCGCTGTTCGAGCAGGCCACCGACACCCGCCCCGAGGAGATCAAGGCCCAGGGCGTGCGGCCCCGGGTGTGGTTCGGGGAGCGGTGGATCACCAGCGTCTTCGATCTCTTCGAGGAGAACGTGCGCTACTTCCCGGCCCTGCTGCCGCTGTGCGACGACGAGGACCCGCAGCGGGCGCTCGACAGCGGCGGCGTCCCGCAACTGGGCGAACTGACCCTGCACAACGGCACGATCTACCGCTGGAACCGCCCCGTCTACGCCGTCACCGAGAGCGGTCCGCATCTGCGCATCGAGAACCGGGTGCTGCCCGCCGGCCCCACCGTGGCCGACATCATCGCCAACGGCGCCTTCTACTACGGCCTCACCCGCGCCCTGGTCGACGAGGACCGGCCGGTGTGGACGCGGATGTCCTTCACGGTCGCCGAGGAGAACCTGCACACCGCGGCCCGCGACGGCATCGACGCCCGCCTGTACTGGCCCGGCACGGGCGAAGTGCCGGTCACGGAACTGGTGTTGCGGCGTCTGCTGCCGCTGGCCCACCGGGGTCTGGAGCTGACCGGTATGGACGCGGAGTGGCGCGAACCCCTGCTGGGCATCATCGAGCAGCGCTGTGTCACCGGCCGCAACGGCGCCCTGTGGCAGGCGGAGATGGTCCATCATCTGGAGAAGACCGGCGTCTCCGACCGGCGTGAGGCTCTGCGGCAGATGACCGCCACGTACATGGACTACATGCACATGAACGCGCCCGCGCACACCTGGCCCGTGGACTGACCGCCGCGGCATCGCCGGGTCACGCGGGGCTGGGCGCGGCCCGGCCGCCCCGCTCCTCGGCGGCGCCGCCCCAGTCCTCGGCGGTCGTCAGCGGGACGGGGGCGGGCGGCCGCGCCGACGTCGTCAGCTCGATGCGCCGTCCCTCGGCCGAGGAACGCAGGAGCGCGGTCATCGTCTCCAGCACGTGCAGGGCGAGATCGCCGCTCGCGCGCGGTGCGCGCTGCCCGTCGGCGGCGAGGAAGTCGAGCAGCCCGACTCCCCGTGCGCCGTCGACGTAGCCCGCGGACGGAGGGAGCGTGCGCCACTGTGTGTCGCCGAGTTCGAAGAGCCGTACGTCGCCGTCGAAGCGGTTCGGATCCGGGACGGCGAGCGTTCCCACCTCGCCGTGGACCTCGATCGGGGAGGCGGTGGTGGCCACCCCGTCGAAGCTCGTCGTGATCGTCGTCAGTGCCCCGTCCACGTGCTCCAGCACCCCGGAGACATGGCTGTCCACCTCCACCGGTATCCGCTCTCCCGTACGCGGGCCGGAACCGATGACCCTCTCGGCGCGCAGCCGGCTGGACGCGCCCGTCACGGCCCGCACCGGGCCCAGCAGATGGACCAGGGAGGCGAGGTAGTACGGCCCCATGTCCAGCAGGGGGCCGCCGCCCTCGGTGTAGTAGAAGTCGGGGTGCGGGTGCCAGCGTTCGTGGCCCGGGGTGACCATCACGGCCGAGGCGAACAGGGGGCGTCCGATGCTCCCGGCCGCCAGGGCAGCCCGCGCCGTCTGAACTCCGGTGCCCAGCACGGTGTCCGGCGCGCACCCCACTCCGACTCCCGCCCGCGCGGCGGCCGCCATGACGGCGTGGGCGTCGGCGAGCGTGGCGGCGAGCGGCTTCTCCCCGTAGACGTTCTTGCCGTGGCCGATGGCCCCGAGGGCGATGTCGGCGTGCGCCCCGGGGGTGGTGAGGTTCAGCACCGTGTCCACGTCCGGGCTGCTCAGCAGCTCCTCGACGGTCAGCGCCAGGACGCCGGGCAGTCCGGCGGCGACCGCTGCCGACCGGGAGGCGTCGAGGTCGGCGACCGCGGTCACGCGCACGGCGGGATGACCGACCAGCGTGTCCAGGTACGCGCGGGAGATGACTCCGAGCCCTACGACGCCGATGCGGTGCGCGTCGCCCACAGCATGCCCCTCTCGATGATGGTGCGGACGTTGGGGTTCTCCAGCACGTCGAGGCTGTGCCCCGGCGTCGTCACCACGATCCGCCCGGCCCCCCACCGGCGGGTCCAGACCGCCGGCGAGGTGACCGGCCGGTGCCAGGGCTCCCACGGCCGGGTGGGGTGCGTGGTGGTGGCCAGGACGTCGATGAGGTCGTCGTGGAGCACCCAGTACTGCTCGGTGTGCAGCTCGAAGTCCTCGATGCCCGCGGTGACGGGGTGCTCGCGGCCGGTTTCGGTGAGGGTGATGGTGTGCGGCAGGAAGTTGTCCTCCGATCCGCCGCGGCGCTCGCACGGTTCCCTGCCCGGGTGCGTGGCGAACTGCCCTCCCACCAGGTGGAGGTAGTCGGACGAGGCGCGGAACGAGTCGGCGATGCCACCGTGCCAGCCGGTGAACCCGGTGCCGGCCACGACCGCGGAGCTCAGCCCCGCGAGCTGCTCGCGCGTGATCTCCGACATCGTGACGCACTGCACGATCAGGTCGGTGCCGGCCATCTCGGCGGCGTCGGCGTAGACGTCGGTCGACTCCTCGACCCGGACGGCGTATCCGTTGCTCCGCAGGAAGGGCAGGAACAGTTCCGTTGCCTCGACCGGCTGGTGCCCCTCCCAGCCGCCGCGGACCACCAAGGCCTTCTTCAGCGTCATCGTGATCTCACTATGCGCCGGACGCCCGCGCCCACGAAAGGGGGCCGGGCCTCACGAAAATTTCGCTGACGAGGCCCGGGCGCCGACCGTCCAGCAGGCCGCGGTGAAGCGGACTTCCGAGCCGTGCACGAAGGGCTCGAAGGCGGCACGGACCGTCTCGACGACCCGCTCGCGGGTCTGCTCGTCCACCTCGGGCAGGTACATGCCCACCGGACCGAGCCGGGTGAAGTAACGGACCAGCTCCTTCTCGGGCAGGGTGCAGACCACGTCGACCGGCCGGATGTCGATCCCGGTCCAGCCGCTCTCCGCCAGGATGCGCCGGACCTTGTCCGCGTCAGCGAAGGCGAACTGTCCCGGCTCGTCCGGCCGGCGGACGGGCAGGTCCGGAAGCAGCGGTGACGCGGCGCGCTGGGCCGTCGTCATGAACGGGTTCTCGGCCGGATCGCGCCAGACGACGCACCGCAGCGCGCCCTCGTCCCTGACGGCGCGCCGGAGGTTGGCGAAGGCCCGGACGGGATCGGGGAAGAACATGACACCGAACCGCGAGACGACGGCGTCGAAGGCGCCGGGTTCGAAGGCGTGCTCCTGTGCGTCGGCGCAGACGAACGACGCCGGTACGTCCTCCTGTTCGGCGTACTCCCGGGCTGTGCTGATCATCGGTTCGGAGATGTCGACGCCGACACAGCGACCCTCCGGACCGAGCCGTCGCGCCACGGCCAGCGTGAGGCCGCCCGTACCGCAGCCGACATCGACCACGTGCCGCGCCTGTTCGGCGGCGACCGCATCGACGAGGAGCTCCTCGATGGGCCTGAACATCTCGTCCAGTACTCCCTTCAGCTCGCCCCACGCGTGACCGGCGGGCCCTTTCCAGCGGGCTGCCTGCTCGTCGTCGGCCCTGCGCGCAGCGTCCATGACTGTCTCTCCTTCTGGTTGCCTTCGTCGTGCCGGGATGACAGCGTTCTACTTCAAGTCGACTTGAGGTCAATGCAGAATGGCAGAACTGGACATCGCCGAAGTGTCGCACCGCGCCGGGGTCCCGGCATCGACCCTGCGCTACTACGAGGAGAAGGGTCTGATCTCCTCGACGGGCCGGCGGGGCCTGCGCCGCCAGTACGACCCGGGCGTACTGGAACGGCTGGCGCTGATCGCCCTGGGGCGGACGGCCGGGTTCTCGCTCGACGAGATCGCGCTCATGTTCGCGCCGGACGGGCAGCCGCGTATCGACCGGCAGATGCTGGCGGCCAAGGCGGACGAACTGGACCGCAGGATCCGTGAACTGGGCGTGCTGCGCGACTCCCTGCGCCACGCCGCCGCGTGCCCCGCGCCGAGCCATATGGAGTGCCCCACCTTCCGCCGCCTCCTCGACGCCGCGGCGTCCGGAGGAGTCGCCGTGCCGGGCAGGCGGGTTCCCGGCGGATAAGGGACGTCGGAAGACACCAGCACCGGGCAAGGCCTCGCCGCCGGGCGAGCCCAGCCCGCGCAAGCCCCGCCACCGGGTAAGCCCCCCGGCCACCGGGCGAGCCCCTGCGCGGGCAAGCCCCAGCCGCCGCGCAAGCCCTGCCCGGTGCCACCCGCCACCGCCGCCGCCGGCTCCGTCGGCGTCGTCACCGTCGGCAGCCCTCGCGCCTGAAGCTTCCCGAGCGCGTTCGGGGCGCCGTGTCGTCGATGACCGGCGTTCAGCACTCGCTTGGCCGCGTGGTGAGCACAGACGTGGTCGGCGCCAGCGGGCCATCAGTTCTTCGGGGCGGGGTCTCCCCGAACTTGACTCTCGCAGGGCCGAGTTGAAGAGCGAGTTCCCGGCCTGCCCCGGGCACGCGCTCCTAGAGTGACCCTCATCCGACCGGAAGCAATGGAAGCACAGGAAACACCGGAAACAGGGGGAACGCATGACCGAGGACACCCGCGGCGCGGCACGCGCGATCATCGACGGGAACCTGTACATGGTGCTGGCCACCGTCGGCGCGGACGGCGCCCCCTGGGCCTCGCCCGTCTTCTACTCCACCGAGGACGGACGGGACTTGTACTGGGTCTCGTCCCCCGAGGTCACCCACTCCCGCAACATCGCCCATGAGCCCCGGATCGGCATCGTCCTGCACGACTCCCGGGCCCCGGTGGGCACGGCGGGTCCCCTCGCCCTGTACCTCAGCGCCACGGCGGAGGAACTCCACGGGGAGGAGGCCCTGGAGGGCCTGCGGGTGATCCCCGGCCCCGCCGGGCGCGGCGGCCGCTCCCTCGCCCCGGAGGAAGTGCGTCCGCCCGCCCCGTGGCGGGTGTACCGGGCCCGGGTCAGCGAGTACTCGATGATCTGCCCCCGCGGGGACGGACGCTGCGCCGAACACGGGCTGGACTACGAACACCGCGCCGCAGTCCGTTTCTGACGAGGGATCACACAGCGTCCCACACCCTCACCCCCCGCGTTTTGGAACAGCACTTCTCCTGCCCTGCATCAGCGCTGTACGGGCGCTAACCGGCATCCCACGACAGTTGGATCACCGCTCCCGCCAGGGAGAACGGGGACCGAAAGGGACGGCCACATGAGCACCGGCAGGACACCACAACGCAGGGCCATACTCACCGGCGGGCTGGCTGCCACCGCAGCCATGCTCACCGCCTGTTCGTCGAACTCGGACAGCACGAACGGGGGGAAGACGTCGGCCGTGGGCGCGGCGAAGACCCCCTCGCCCTCACCCGCGGCGGGCCCGCGACCGGACTCGCCCTGGGCGGCGTTCGCCCGGCTGATGGACGGCAACAAGCGCTGGGTGGACGGAAAGCTCCAGCACCCCGACCGTGACCCGAAGCGGCGCGAGTTCGTCGCCGAGGCGCAGGACCCCTACGGCGTCATCCTCTCCTGCATCGACTCCCGCGTTCCGCCGGAGCTCGTCTTCGACACGGGCCTCGGCGACCTGTTCGTGATGCGCACCGGCGGGCAGGTCGTGGGACCGGTGGTCGTCGGTTCCGTGGAGTACGGGCCGATGACGTCCGGCACCCCGCTGATCGTGGTCCTCGGACACCAGCGCTGCGGTGCCGTCAAGGCGGCCTACGAGGCGATGCGCGACGGCAAGAGGCTGCCCGGCAACCTCCAGGCGATCTCCGACGCCCTGCGGCCGGCCTACCGGGAGACCACCAGGGGGAAACACACCGACCCGGTCGACGCCATGGTGCGGATCCACACCAAGCAGACCGCCGCCGAGCTGCGTACCAACCGGGACCTCGCCCCGCTCGTGAAGAAGGGCGACCTGGCCGTCGTCAGCGCCTACTACTCGCTCGACACCGGCCGCGTGGAAGTCCTCACCGGCGCGCCCTCCGCCTGATCCGGTGAGATGACGTCGACCGGGCGGGAAAATCGTTCCACGCCCGGTCACGTTGTCCTTCACGGGCGCCCGTGAAGGACACCGTCGTGCCTGATCGCACGGCTTGCGACGGCGAGGGGGTGGACGCCGTTCCGGCACGCCATGATCTCGGCCGCCGATGGCGAGCCGTGGCTGGGCAGTTGGAGCGGGAGGCGTGACGTACGCGCGGGCGCTGGATGTGCCGCCGGGGCCCGATGCGGCTGTGGCGTGAGCGTCGAGTTCGACATCCAGCACAGGCCCGTCACCCTGCTCGGCCTCGGCCAGGACGCCGACGGCAGCCTGTCCTTCGTCACCTCCGAGGACACCGTCGTACCGGGGCCTCTGCCGGAGATCGGCAACACCACCAGGTGTGACGGGGAGATCAGGGCCGCCCCGCCCGGAGATGGGTGTCTCCCCCGCCCGGACATGGGTGCGGGCACCGATGGTGACGGGCCCGTAGCCCGTGTGAGGCTGGCGGCGTCGCCGAGGCTCGCGTCGGTTGTCGTGGCCGCGGCCTCGGGCGGCGCCGAGACGCGCACGACGCCGTCCGACCCAGCCCCACGAAGGAGGAGCCCCTATCCATCCCCGCACGGTGAAACGATCCGCCCCCAGCGCGCCGACGAAGGCGGTGACCCGTGGGACACGCTGACAGCCTCCTGGCCATGGGCGGAGCCTTCCTGGCCGCCGCCCTCCTCGCCCGCCTCGGAGGAAGGATCGGACTCCCGACCATCCCGCTCTTCATGCTCGCGGGCATCCTGCTCGGCCCGCACACCCCGGGCCTGGTCATAGTGGAGGACGCGCACGACTTCGAGATGCTCTCCGCACTCGGACTGGTGCTGCTGCTGTTCTACCTGGGCCTCGAATTCCACCTCGACGACCTCAGGAGCGGCGGCCGGCGCCTGCTGACGGCGGGTGGCATCTACCTGCTGCTCAACGTCGGCGCGGGGCTGGTCTTCGGGTTCGCGCTGGGCTGGGGTGTCCGGGAGGCGCTGGTGCTCGCCGGCGTCCTGGGGATCTCCTCGTCCGCCATCGTCACCAAGATCCTCATCGACCAGGGCCGCATCGGCCGCCCGGAGACCCGCCTCATCCTGGGCGTCATCGTGGTCGAGGACATCTTCCTGGCCCTCTACCTCGCCGCGCTCCAGCCGGTCATCGGCGGCGCACAGGACATCGGCGACACCGTCCTCCAGAGCGCCAAGGCCTTCGGCTTCCTGCTGGTACTGGCCGCGGCCGCCCGCTACGGCACGAAACTGGCCGGGCGCCTGATCGCCACCCGCGACAACGAACTGCTCGTCATCAGCTTTCTCGGAGCGGCCGTCCTCGTGGCGGGAGTCGCCGAGGTCCTCGGAGTCGCCGACGCCATCGGCGCGTTCATGGTCGGCCTGATCCTGGCCGGCACGCCCTCCGGCCCGCGCATCCGGGAACTCGTGCACCCGCTGCGCGACGCCTTCGCGGCGATCTTCTTCTTCGCCTTCGGGCTCTCCATCGACCCCGGCGACATCGTCTCCGTCGTCGGACCGGTCACCGCGGCGGCGGCACTGACCGTCGTCATGAACGTCGTCGCGGGACTCCTCGTCGCCCGCGTGTACCGCTACGGCACCGAGCCCGCCGCCGAGATCGCCACCACCCTCGTGGCCCGCGGGGAGTTCGCCCTGATCCTGGCCGCCATGGCCGCCGGCGCCGGACTCGACGCCCGCCTCGCCCCGTTCATCGCCGGGTACGTCCTCGTCCTCGCGATCCTCGGGCCCATCGCCGCCGGCCGGGCCCACCTGCTCGCCCGCGCGCTCCGCGCCGCCCAGGACCTCCGGCCCGGCCGCACGGCCCCGTCGTACGACACCGAGCCCCGCCCCCGGGACGACAGCACAGCCGCGTCCGCCTCCGCCGCAACGCCCGCCGAGGCCGAGCGCTGACCCACTCCCGGCTCGGCGCGCGGATCAGCTCCAGACGGTCCTTCGTGCCGGGCTTCTGGAGCAGGTCGGCGCGGTGGCGCTGGTTCCCGAACAGCACACCTGGGTCGGTGTTCGACGAGCAGGGCACGCGCACGCCTACCCGGGATGGGGGCACCTCCGGCGCGTCGCCATCCGTGCCACAACCCATCCCCGGCCGAACATCCGCCTCACGGAAGGGCGTTCGTGGGGGGCGGCCACCGGGAAGGATGAGGATTGGACCTGATGGCGGACCCCGCTGGAGGAGGGAGAAGCTGAAGCCCTGGTGAGACCGGCCGCGCCGCGCGTCGGCGGGCTGTCTCCCTCAGCACCGCCACGCGGCCCGACACCCAGGACTTGCCATGGCCTCGGCCGTGCCCTGCCTCGAAGCGCTGTCGGGTTCCGGGAAGGAGAAGCCGTGCCCCAGTCCGAAGACCAACGTCTCGTCGACCTCGAAGCACGACTCGAGCGGGAGGACCCCAGGTTCACCCGGGCCATGAGGTCAGGCCGCCCGGCCCGGCCCCGGGAGTACCGGCGTACCGGAGCCTGGTGGGCGCTGGCCTTCGGCGTGGCCGTCCTGGGCTCCGGCATCGCCCTGGCACAGGGGCTGCTCATCGCGGCCGGGCTGGTCCTCGTCGGCATGGCGGCGCAACTGGTCGACCCGGATCCGAGCAGCCTGGGGCGTCAGCGGCAGAGGCGATGGTGACCTGTGCGGCAGCCGGACCTACGCCCCGGCCCACTTCCGCAGCAGCGCCTCGCGTTCCTCGCGCTGCGGGGTGCCTTCGGCCGCGTGGTCACGGCCCCAGGCGAGGAGGTCGCCGATGTCGGTGCCGCCGTCGGCGAGCCGCTGGAGGAGGGTGACGGAGAGCTCGTACTCGGAAGGCAGGTAGATCCCTCCGGCGACGGCCGCGTGCACATCGACCTGGACGGTCTCCTCGGCCGTCGCCACCTCCACGGAGAAGGCGGGCGGCAGGTCGCCGTAACCCGTGACCGCGACGAGCGCGGCGTCGAAAGCCATGGATGCCAGCCTCCGCATCTCCGACCGCACGGGCACGTCGCGCGTCTCGATCCGGACCACCTCGTCCCACGTCCAGAACCTGCCCCGGCCGGCCCCCAGCACCTCGACGCCGTCCTCGGACAGCCGCACCCCGGAGGCCGCCCCCTCGGGCTCGGCCCCCACGTACACCGAGTCCTCGCCGATCCAGAACAGGCCGACCATCGCCATGAACGCCTCCCGCCGGTGGTCCGGGGGAGAGCTGATCTCGCCCCCCGTTTCGCCGTAGGAGACGGGCGTGACCGGCGAGAGGTTGCGATCTTTCCGGCCGGACCGGCGTGGGTGAATGCCGCCGTCAGGGTGTGGCCGTAACCCATGTGAACGTCCTGGATGGTGGGACGGCCCGGGATGACTGACGGTGGTGCACGTCGGGGCCGGGTCTCGTGAGCTGGCGAGGCGTCAGCGCCCGGTCCGTGACGGAAGGACTCACCGATGCGCTCTGCAGGCATGCTGCTCGCGACGGCCACGGCCACGGCCGCCCTCGCGATCGCCGCACCCACCGCCTACGCCGAGACGATGGGCGACGGGGACCACGACTCCACTTCCTACAGCAAGGAGCACGACAAGGACGGCAAACACCACAAGCCGCGCGGCGGGATGCACACGGGTGGCGGAGCGCTGGCCGCCGTCACCGCGGACGACGCGGCCACCCGCGACCACGACGAGCACGGCAAGCATGACGAGCACGGCAAGCATGACGAACACGGCAAGCACGACGAGCACGGCAAGCATGACGAGCACGGCAAGCACGGCAAGCATGACGAGCACGGCAAGCACGACGAGCACGGCAAGCACGAGAAGGACTCCGGGCACGGCGACAAGCACCACAAGCCGCACGGCGGGGTGGACACGGGTGGCGGAGCGCTGACCGGCGTGAACACGAACGACGACTGGGACCCCAAGCACGACCCGGACACCTACAAGGACAGCGAGCACGGCGACGACTCCTGGGGCGACAAGCACGAAGAGGACCCCTGGGGCGACGAGCACGGCAAGGACGACGACCACGAGAAGGGCTCCTGGAACGGCGACAAGCACGACAAGCCGCGCGGCGGGATGCACACCGGTGGCGGCGGGCTCGCCGCCGCGCCGGGCGTCACGGCCGGCGGACTCGCGGTGCTGGCGGTGGCCGGCACCGGCCTGTACGCCCTGCGGCGCAAGAAGGCCTCACAGGGTGTGGCATGACCGAGGCCTGACCGCATAGCCGCCGCGGCCGCCGCACGTGCTCCTCGCGTCGCGGCGGCCCGGCTCGTCCTCCCGCGCGCCGTGTCCGCTGCCGTGCCCGAATGAGGTGGTCTTCGTTGGCAGCCAGCCCCAGCCCCAGCCCCAGCCCCAGCCCCAGCCCCAGCCCCAGCCCCAGCCCCAGCCCCCCGTCCCCTGCCGAACCCGGCCCCGCGCCGTCGAAGCGGCGATTCCGCACCGTCGTGTCGGTCTTCTGGGGTCTCGCCGCCCTGGTGCTGACCGTGAGCCTGGTCGCCGGCCGTGGCGAATCGTCGTCCGACGCCGGCGGTCCGCCGCACGCCCCACCGGCCGTCCCGACGGCCGCGCCCGTCACCTCCGCCGCTTCGGCCGTGCCCGACGCGCCGCACCGGACCGCCGAGTCCGGGACCGGCCCGCGTCTGCCGCGGTCCCGGCCGGTCCGCCTGCACATCCCCAAGATCTCGGTGAACGCGCCCTTCACCGACCTCGCCATCGGCCGTTCGGGTCAGCTCGAACCGCCTCCGGCCGACGACACCAACCTCGTCGGCTGGTACGCGAAGGGCGCTTCGCCCGGCGAGGCCGGAACGGCGATCATCGCCGGGCATGTGGACACCGCGACGTCCCCGGCCGTGTTCGCGGGGCTCAGCGCGCTGAAGAAGGGCGACCGGTTCCATGTGGCGCGAGCCGACGGCAGCAGGGCGACCTTCGTCGTCGACGGCGCGGAGTCCTTCGACAAGGACGACTTCCCCAGCGAGCGCGTGTACGGCGACACCCCCGACGCCCAGGTCCGGCTCATCACGTGCGCGGGTGCCTACGACCGTAAGGTCCGGGACTACACCGAGAACCTGGTGGTCTTCGCCCACCTCGTCTGACTTCCGGGTCCCCGGCCTGACTAGGTGTTTTAAAGTGACTGCACCAGCTTCAGGCGACTGTGGGACCTGTGAGGTATTCGCGAACCATGACGACCGAAACGTTTGAGTTCCAGGTAGAGGCACGTCAGCTGCTCCAGCTGATGATCCACTCGGTCTACTCGAACAAGGATGTCTTCCTGCGGGAGCTCGTCTCCAACGCCTCCGACGCGCTGGACAAGCTGCGCCTGGAGAAGCTGCGGGACGACTCGCTCGACGCCGACGTGTCCGACCTGCACATCGAGATCGACGTCGACAAGGAGGCCCGGACCCTCACGGTGCGGGACAACGGCATCGGGATGTCGTACGACGAGGTCGGACGGCTCATCGGCACCATCGCCAACTCCGGTACGGCCACCTTCCTGAAGGAGCTTCGGGAGGCCCAGGACCCGGCCGGTGCCGAGGGGCTCATCGGCCAGTTCGGCGTCGGCTTCTACTCCGGCTTCATGGTGGCGGACGAGGTGACGCTGGTGACCCGGCGCGCCGGCGAGGGCCAGGGGACCCGCTGGACGTCCAGCGGAGAGTCCACGTACACGCTGGAGAAGGTCGACGACGCGCCGCAGGGCACCTCCGTCACGCTCCACCTCAAGCCCGCCGACCCGGAGAACCAGCTCCACGACTACACCTCGCCGTGGACGATCAAGCAGATCGTCAAGCGGTACTCGGACTTCATCACCTGGCCGATCCGGATGGTCCCCGAGGCGGCCGACGGCGAGGACGCGCCCGAGCCCGAGACGCTGAACTCGATGAAGGCCCTGTGGGCGCGGTCGCGCGACGAGGTGTCCGACGACGAGTACCACGAGCTGTACAAGCACATCAGCCACGACTGGCGCGAGCCGCTGGAGACGATCCGGCTCCAGGCCGAGGGCACCTTCGAGTACCAGGCCCTGCTCTTCGTCCCCTCGCACGCCCCGCACGACCTGTTCACGCGGGACTTCAAGCGCGGCGTCCAGCTGTACGTGAAGCGCGTCTTCATCATGGACGACTGCGAGGCGCTGCTGCCGCCCTACCTCCGCTTCGTCAAGGGCGTCGTCGACGCGCAGGACCTGTCGCTCAACGTCTCCCGCGAGATCCTCCAGCAGGACCGCCACATCCGGATGATGCAGCGCCGGCTGACCAAGAAGGTCCTGTCCACGATCAAGGAGATCAAGACCAAGGACGCCGACCGCTACGCCACCTTCTGGCGCGAGTTCGGCACCGCCCTGAAGGAAGGCCTGGTCACCGACTCCGAGAACCGGGACGCCATCCTCGCCGTCGCCTCGTTCGCCACCACGCACGCCGAGGACGAGCCGACCACGCTCGCGCAGTACGTGGAGCGGATGAAGGACGGCCAGGACGACATCTACTACATCACCGGCGAGTCCCGGCAGAGCATCGAGAACTCCCCGCACATGGAGGCCTTCCGGGACAAGGGCATCGAGGTCCTGCTGCTCACCGACGCGGTCGACGAGGTGTGGGTCGACGCCGTCGGCGAGTACGAGGGCAAGAAGCTGCGCTCCGTCGCCAAGGGCGAGATCGACCTCGACGGAGAGAAGGACGAGAAGGCCGAGGGGGAGCGGGAGAAGCAGGCCGAGGACTACGCGGGACTGCTCGGCTGGATGCGTGAGCAGCTGGACGAGGACATCAAGGAGGTGCGTCTGTCGGCGCGGCTCACCGTCTCCCCGGCCTGCGTCGTCTCGGACGCGCACGACCTGACCCCGGCCCTGGAGAACATGTACCGGGCGATGGGCCAGGAGGTGCCGCGCACCAAGCGGATCCTCGAACTCAACCCCGGCCATCCGCTGGTGAAGAACCTGAACGAGGCGTACAAGGAGCGCGAGGACCGCTCGGGTCTCGTCGAGTCCGCCGAGCTGCTCCACACGCTGGCGGTACTCGCCGAGGGCGGCCAGCCCAAGGACCCCGCACGCTTCGTCAAGCTCGTGGCCGACCGCCTGGAGCGCACGCTGTAGGCAGGGAGCGGATCAGCGGGGGTCCGGGGCGTCCGCCGCCCGCGCGCCGGGCGGGGGCGTGCCGGTGCCCGGCGGGACGATCTCGCCCTGGACCACCCGCGGCGCGGCTCCGGCCTCCGCGTCCGTCGCGGCGCGTGCCTCGGCCTTGAGGATGCGGGCCGACTTGCCCGCCGACCGGGCCAGTTCGGGCAGCTTCCTGGCTCCGATCACGGCTATGACGACGATGAGGAGGATCGCGAGCTCGCTCAGTCCGAACATGGTGTCCTGTCCTTTCTCGCCCGAGCCGGGCACGGCGCGAGCGTATCGGGCGGGGAGCACGGTGTGACCCCCGCCTCGGCATGTGCGACCGCCGGATGCCGGAGCAGATGGGGCAGGATGCCGCGGTCGAGCAGGGCCTGCCGCCAGGCGAGCCGGGCGTGCTCCACGCGGTCGGCCCGTCCGCCCAGGGCCGAGCGCAGCAGCGCGGCCAGGCCGACGAGACCGGTCACGGCCGCCACGAGTGCCAGCGTCCAGCCGGCCGCGACGAGCGATCCGGGCAACGGGCCCGGTGCGTCGGCGACTTGGAGCAGGCTGCCGAGCAGGAGCAGAGCCCCGGCGGACGTCGCCGCCACGAGCGGCGTGAGCACCGCGAGGGCGGGCAGCAGAGTGCCGTTGGCGAGCGGGCGCCGCGCGTCCTGCCGGGCGGCGGTCCGGGCGGCGCGGTAGGCGCGGTAGGGCTCGCCGACCGCCGCCGCGATGTCGTCGGCGTGGGCGAGCGCGTGGGCGCGCAGCTGTGCGGCCGTCCTGCCGGTCGGGTCGGCGCGCACGGCGCGGTGGATGTCGGCGGTGCTCAGCGCCAGATCCAGTACCGCTTCGAAGTCCGCGCGGTCCTCGGGGTGAAGGCGGGGCCGATCGGCCACAGGGTCTCCTTGCCGGTTGCTGTGTCGGACGTCTGTACCGAACGCAGTGAAATCTACAGCACTGTAGAAGTAGAGGGGACCGGCCCCGCGGATCTATACGATGTCCGCAGGGCACGGCAGGGCGGCGAAGGGAGACAGGGCGGTGACGGAACCCCGGCAGCGTCCCCGGCGGGGGCAGGGCGAGCTGGAGGCGCTGGTGCTGTCGGCACTGCGCGAGGCGGACGGTCCGGTGACGGCCGGCTGGGTGCAGGAACGCCTCGGCGGTGACCTCGCGTACACAACGGTGATCACGATCCTGACCCGGCTGCTGGGCAAGGGCGCCGTCACCCGGGAGCGGGTGGGCCGGTCCTTCGCGTGGACGCCCGCCGCGGACGAGGCGGGACTGGCCGCCCGGAAGATGCGCAAGGTGCTGGACGCCGAGAGCGACCGCGAGGCCGTGCTGGCCAGCTTCCTCACCGGCCTCGGCCCGGACGACGAGCGGCTGCTGCGTGACCTGCTGGATCAGGCCCATGGCGAGGGGGAAGACTGAAGCCTCATGGGGGTCTTCGTCTTTCTGCCACTGGTTCTCCCGCTCACGGCATGGCCGGTCGCGCGTCTGGCCGAACAGCATCTGCATCCGCGCACCGCGACCCGGTTGCTGACCGCGATGGCCGCGGTGCTGGCGCTGTGCAGCACGGTGTGCCTGGGTCTGGTCATGGTGGTCGGCACCGCCCAACTGCCCGGCAACCCGCTGCCCGACGGGTGGTCGGACCCCGAGGTGCGGGCGGCGGTCCCGTTCGACGAGTTCGTCGGCAAGGCCGCGATTCCCGCGCTGTGCGCGGTGGTCGTCGCCTGTGCCCGCACAGTGTGGCGGCACGCCCGGGTACGCAGCCGGGCCCATCGCGCGCTGGCCGGGCTGCCGGACACGGAGGTGGCCGTACTGCCGGACGGTGCTCCCTACGCGTATGCGCTGCCCGGTCGTGGGCGCCGTGGCGTTGATGCTCCGCGCGGCGGTGCTCGGCGTGGCGGTCGCCCGGGCGATGGTGAGCCGTGTGGCCGCGCCGGGCGCCGTGTCCGTGGTCGGCGCGGGGGGCGTGTCGTGGTGACCACGGCCCTGCTGGACCGGCTCCGGCCGGCCGAGCGCCGGGCTCTGTTCGCCCACGAGCGGGCGCACCTGGCCGCCCGGCACGACCGTTTCCTGCTCACCGTGCAGCTGGCGGCCCGGGCCAACCCGTTCCTGCGGCCGCTGCGCACCGCCGTGGCGTACACGGCCGAGCGGTGGGCGGACGAGGAGGCGGCCCGGGCGATCGGCAGCCGCCGTACGGTGGCGCGTGCCATCGGCACGGCCGCCCTGGTCTCCCGGGGCACTCCGGCGCCCACGCTCGCGGGACTCGCCGCTCCGGGACCGGTGCCGCGCCGGGTGGCGGCCCTGCTCGGCCCGCCACCCGTCGTACGGGACTGGCCCCCGGTCTTCACCTCGGTCGGGCTGGCGGCGTGGGGCGCGGCGGCCGGAACGGCCGTGTCGGCGATGTCGTCCGCGAACTCCGCCGTCACGATGGTGCTCATCCTGCACGCCGCGACGCCCCTTTGAGGGGGGTGCCGCTTGCCGCGGCACCCCTGTGAGGCGAGCGGGCTCACCTCACCCCGCAGTTCAGCCCACGATCCGGCCCAGCTCGATCCGGTCGATGTTCGGCGCCCAGGCGCTCGCGTTGCCGAACGTCACCTTGTTCGCGCCCTTCGCCAGATCGACCGGGACGCCGACGGTCCAGTAGTCGTCCCAGCTCCAGGTGTTCTTGAAGGTGACCTTCACCGGGTCCGCGGACCCGACCGTGACGTCCGCCGTACGGGACATGATGTCCGTGTTGTAGGCGTGGCCGTTGTCCCGGCGGTCGTTGTGCGCGTAGTGGACGACCAGCAGGTAGCGGCCGGACCGGGGCGCGTCGACCGTGAACTCGGCGGTGCTGGAAGCGCTGTTGCCGAGCCAGCCGATGTACGAGCCGGCGGACGCGTGCGGGGAGTCGACGAGCTTGGCCCCGCCGGCGAGCGTTGCCTTGGCGCCATCGTAGGAGAGGGTGCCGGCGGCCGAGCCGTCGCCCGACACGTCGAGGGAGCGGACGGCGGAGTGGCCCGACGTCATCGCGATCCGGTTGTTGCCCGCGACCAGGTAGAGCCGCAGCGGGCGGCCGGGCGCGGCCTTGACCGTCTCCCCGTGCAGCGAGAGCTTCACGGCCGCCGAGGTCCGCGGCACCATCGTGTAGTAGCCGTCGCGCGGGGCGTAGACGTCGAACACCGCCTTGTCACCGGAGCGCAGCACCAGGGAGCCCGTGCCCACACCGGCCGACGAGGTGTAGTCGTACGACGGCTTGCCGCTGATGTCCGCCAGCGTGGCCTCGTACGACGCCGAGGGCGCGCCCGTCCGTGTGGTCAGGTCGATCCGGTCCAGGGTGACCTCGGCGTCGCCCTTGGACAGGGTCAGCTGGTGCGTGCCCGCCTTGAGTTGGACACCGACGTCCTTCTTGGCGCGGTACGTCCAGTTCTCGGTGGAGGGGTAGGTGACCGTCACCGGGGCGCCGCCGTCGACCGACAGCTTCTGCGTGGCGGGGCCGCCGGACTGGTTGCCGTACAGGATCGCCAGGTCGTACGTGCCGTCCTTCGGCACTGTCACCGAGAAGGCGACCTTGCTGCCGGGCTGGTTGAGCGAGCCGACGTCCTTGGTGCCGGAGGCCGCGTAGCCGTTGGCGTTCTGCACCGTGCCCTGCGTGTAGACCTTGCCGTCGGTGATCGCCGCGTCCTCGGCCTCGTACGATGCCGACCACGGCACGGAGGCGGCGGACGGGGTGCCGGAGCCGCCGGGGGTGAGGACGATCCGGTAGGCCGACATCTTGTGCAGGCCGCGCAGCGGGACCGTCACCGAACCGTCGTCCGCGACCTTCACCTTGGTGCGCGCGAGGACCCGCGGCGCCGCGTGCTGCCCCTCGTAACCGGACCAGGCGGCCTCGGCGACGGTCGCGGTGACCGTACGGCCGAACACCGACCGGGGGACGTTGCGCACGACCACGTCCGAGTCGGCCGCGGAGCCGCCGAGCAGGACCTGCGCCTGGCGGCGGGAGGTGTCGAGGGAGGCGAGCCCCTGGAGCGTGTCGATGGTGTCGGGCTGCGGCGGCGTCACCTTCACGGTGTTCCCGGTCATGCCCGCGTACCAGCGGAAGAGCCACCAGCCGCCGTTGGGGATGTTCGAGCGCACGACGTGGCCGCTGAGGTTGCCGGCCGCGTCCCAGTACGCCATGTTGGCGTACACCTTGTTGCGCTCGAACATCGATACCCACTGCACGAGCTGCCCGGGCACGGACAGGTCGCGGCGGTTGGCGTACTCGTCGATGTTGATCTTCAGCGGGGCTATGCCCGCCTCGCGCTCCAGCTTGCGGTAGTCGTCGTAGTGCGCCTGGAAGTCGCGCAGCGAGCCGGAGCCCAGCTCGTGCCAGGTCATCACCTGGGGGAGCACGTTCTCGCGCTTGGCGAAGGCGAGGAAGTCCTTCAACAGGCGGGTGTGGTAGGCGGCTTCGTTGGGTCCGGCGATCCGTGCGTCCGGGTCGATCGCGCGGATCCGCTGGTACACCGTCTTCCAGTCCTTGAAGAACCGGTCGCGGTTCTTCTCGTACTGGGCCTGGTCGGCGACGTCGAGCTTGTACCAGATCTGGTCGGGCTCGTTGAACGGGATGTAGACGAAGCGGTCGCTGTTCGGGTCGGCCGAGACCTCCTTGGCGATCTTGTCGACCTTGGGGAGGTAGTCGTCGATGCCGAGGTCCTCGTACGGCCACTTGGCGTAGATGTCCTGCATCATCACGTTGATCTCGCCGCCGCCGTTGCGGAAGAACGACTTGGAGACGGTGAGCGCGTCGCCGTTGGGATGCTGCGCGCCGCCCTCCGGCTTCTGCGAGATGCTCGTGATCTTCAGGGGCGCCATCGCGGCGTCGCTGGGCACCCCGTCGTCGCTGACCCCGTACAGCGAACCGTTGGCGCCGAGCATCACCGGGCCCTCGGAGGCTTTGAGGTCGACGGTGAGGCGCTGTGGATCGGCTGCCGCTGCCGCGTGGCCGGCTGCGGGGAGAGTGGCTGCCATGGCGGCTGCTCCAAGTAGTGCTGTCATCAAGGCGGTTCTGGTACGGGACCTCGTACCGGCTCTCGTGCGGGTGGGGGTGATCACGCTGCTGGACCTCCAGTCACTTCACGGCTCCACTGGTGATTCCGGACACGATCTTTCGCTGGCCGACGAGGAACACGGCGACCATGGGCAGGCTCATCACCACGACGTACGCGAAGACGAGATGCCAGTTGTTGAGGTAGAGCTGGGCGCTGGCGACCTGGTAGAGGTTGAGCGGCAGGGTCGCCCGGTCTCCGCCGCCGAGGACGAAGAACGCGTAGAAGATGTCGCTCCAGGCGTAGAGCATCACCATGATCGTCGCGGTGGCGATCACCGGCCGGAGCAGCGGCAGGACGATCCGCCAGAAGATGCGTGACGGGCTCGCCCCGTCCATCCGGGCCGCCTCCTCCAGCTCCATGGGGATGGCGCGGATGAAGCCGGTCATGAAGAAGATCGACGTCGACAGGTACATCCCGGTGTAGACGGCGATCATGCCGGGGCGGGTGTTGGAGAGGCCCAGTTGCCGCAGCTCCATCACGATGGTGATGACGGCGGGCGGCAGCAGCAGTCCGCTGATGCACAGCGCGTACGCCGCCGAGACCAGCTTCGACTTGCGGCGGGCGAAGACCCAGGCGGCGCCCGCGCCCAGGATCAGCACCAGGACCACCGAAGGCACCACGACCAGCAGCGAGTTGAGGAAGCCGCGCAGCATCTCGCCCTGGCTGACGGCGTCCGCGTAGTTGCTCGCGGGCTGCCACTGCCGGGGCAGGTCCAGGTTCGGCTTGATCGCCTCGGCCTGCGGCTTGGCCGAGGTGACGGCGACCAGCCACAGCGGCACGCCCACGGCCAGGGCGGCGAGCAGGACGACGAGGGAGGGGCGGCCGTACCGCCACACCGCGGTCACAGCAGCTGCTCCCTTCGCCGGAGCCCCACGACCAGCGGGATCGCCACGGCGACCACCACCAGGAACAGGACGAGGCTCATCGCGGAGGCCTGCGCGTACAGGCCCTGCCCGAAGATCCGGAACATGTAGATGTTGAAGACCTCGGTGGAGGCCGCGGGGCCGCCGCCCGTCGTGGCCTGCACGATGTCGAAGGTGTTCATCGAACCGATCAGCGCGGTGGTGACGTTGAAGGTGACGGCCGGCGCCAGCATCGGCCAGCGCACCGACCAGAAGGTCCGCCAGGGCCCCGCGCCGTCGCACTTCGCGGCCTCCAGCATCTCGCCGGGGATGCCCTTGAGCCCGGCCAGATAGATGAGCATCGACAGGCCCATCCACTTCCACCCGTGGATGAGCGTGACGATCACCAGCGTCCAGGTCGTCGAGCCAAGCCACGGGATGTCCGTGCCCAGGACGGAGTTGACGGCCCCGTCCTGGTCGAGCAGCGCCTGGAAGACGTAACCGGTCGCCAGTGCCGAGATCAGCACCGGCAGGAAGAAGACGGCACGGAAGAACCGGTTGAAGCGGCTGTCGTCCTCCAGCAGCAGCGCCAGCACGAGCCCGAAGCCGTTCTGGAACAGCGCCGCCAGCAGCGCGTACACCAGGGTCGTGCGGATCGCCCGCAGCAGCGAACCGTCCTCGGCGATGGTCTGGAAGTTGTCCAGGCCCGTGAAGGCGATGTCCGCGTGGTACGAGGACCAGTTGGTGAACGGGTAGTAGAAGTTCAGCAGGTTGGGCACCAGGAAGAAGCCCGCGAAGACGACGATCGCGGGGAGCGCGAACCACCAGGGGTGGTGCACGGCAGCTCGCGGGAGCCGTCCCACGCCCTTCGGTGCGCCTTGTGCAGCCGGCTGCTTGCGCGTACGTACGACCGTGTCCGCCATGGTCAGAACCCGGGGGCGCCCTGGGCCTTGGCCACCTGCGCGAACTGGTCCTGGATCGCCTGCGCGACCTGCTGCGGGCTCTTCTTGCCGAAGATCATGTCGGCCAGGTAGAGGTGGGTGTCGGGGGCGACGATCGCCTTGGCCTGGAAGACGCCGATGGCCTTGGGCAGGGCAGCGACCTGGGCCTTGGACGCCTCGGGCAGGCCGTCGGGGGTGGGCACGGACGGCTGCACGGACGGGATCTTCATCGCCTTGATGTAGTCCGGGTAGTCCGGGCCGAGCCAGAAGGCGAGGAACTGCCGGGCCGCGTTCTGGCGCTTGTCGTCACCGGTCTTGAAGGCGACGACACCGTTGGTCTGGTCGGGGGAGTACAGGCCGGTGGCCGAGGAGTTGGCGACCGGGAACCAGCCGATCTTCTTGTCGAGCTCGGCCGTGGAGTACTTGGCCTGCAACTGGCTCTGGAAGGAGGTGACGTTGAGGACCATGCCGGCGTCGCCCTTCCACAGCGCGTCGGCCTGCCCGGTGAAGGTGCCCGTCCGGTAGTTCTTCTGGGCGAGCCCCGCGTCGAGCAGCTTCTCCTTGTACTTCTTGATCGCGCCGACGACGACCGGGTCGGTCCACTTCTTCTTGCCCGCGTTCAGATCGGCCCACCACTGCCGGTCGAGGTCGGTGAGCTGGACCTGCATCTGCCACTGGAGCGGCCACTTGTCGCCGCCGGCCTCGTAGAAGGCTGCCGCGTCGGTCTTGTCGACGACCGTGCGGCCGAGGGCGAGCAGCTCGTCGTAGGACTTGGGGAAGTCCTTCTCGCTCAGCCCGGCCTGCTTGAAGACGTCCTTGTTGTAGTAGACGCCGAGCATGGCGGGGCTGGTCACGATCGCCGCGTACCGCTTGCCGTCGATGACGCCGAGGGACCTCTCCGTGCCTCCGAGCTTGGCCTCCCACGGCTCCCCGTCGAGGGTCAGCAGGTTCTGCTTCGGCTGGATGAACGGCAGCGTGGAGATGGACGGCTGCCAGAACATCAGGTCGGGGCGGTCGCCGGAGGCCAGCTTCGTCGGCACGTTCTGCTCGTAGAGGTCCGGGATCGCCTGGGTGTCGACCTGGGCGCCGGTGGCCTTCTCGAAGGCGTCGATGACCTGCTCGGGCGCGTTCACCGTGTTCTGCGCGGTCCACATGGTCAGCTTCACGCCGTCCAGCCGGGCGGTCGGATTCACCGCCGCCTGCTTGGCGTCCGAACCGTCCGAACCGGAGTCCCCGGCGGTCGGGTCGCTGCACGCGGTGGCGGCCAGGCCGGCGGCGCATATCAGCGCCAGGGCGGGGAGAGCTCTTCTCTTCATGTCGTGCCTTTCCCGAGCATGCGGTTCGGTTCAGAAAGCGGGACTCACAACTTCTGGGCTCGTTCGGGTCGTTCAGGCGTCGGCGGTTCAGACGTCGGCGGGCGGCGGCCCCGAGCTCTCCCGCACCACCAGTTCCGGTACGGACACGGGATGCGGGGCGACCGGCGCGGACTCCTCCAGCACGCCGTGCAGCAGGGCGAACGCGGACCGCCCGAGACCGGTGAAGTCCAGGCGTACGGTCGTCAGGGACGGGGTGAGGAAGGCGGAGTGCGGGGCGTCGTCGAAACCGGCCACGCTGACCTCGCCCGGCACCGAGCGGCCGGACTCGTGCAGGGCGCGCAGCACGCCGAGCGCGAGGTCGTCGTTGCCGCACAGGATCGCGGTGACGGACCGGTCCTTCGCCAGCTTCAGCGCGGCGGCGTGACCGCCCGCCGGCCCCCAACTGCTCTGCACGGGGCGGGGTTCCGGGGCGCCGGCCTCCTTCAGCGCCTGCCGCCAGCCGCTGGTGCGGGCACTGGTGCGGCGGGTGCTGGACGGGATGGCCACGTAGTGCACGGTCTCGTGGCCGAGGGAGAGAAGGTGGCTGGTCGCCTGGTAGGCGGCCTCGCGGTCGTCGGTCCACACCCACGGGCGGTCGCCGCCGGGCGGGCTCGCCGGGGTTTCCACCACGCCCACGACCGGCAGCCCGGCGGGCACGGCTCCCAGCGCCCGGACACCGGCCGGATCGTATGCGATCACCACGATCCCGCCGCCCGCGTCCGCCGCGCGTTGCACCTCGGCGGCGACGGCCGCGTCCTCGGCCGACTCCAGCACCCCGATCCCGACCGCGTACGACGCCGCGCGGGCGGCCTCCTCGATGCCCTGGAGGATCGAGGCGTAACCGTAGTGGGTGGTGTTCGCGGTCAGCACGGTCACGGCCCGGCTGCGCCCGCTGGCCAGGGCGAGGGCGGTCGCGTTGCGGCGGAAGCCCAGTTCCTCGATGGCGGCGAGCACCCGCTCCCGGGTGGACGGCCGGACGCTGGGATGGCCGTTGATCACCCGCGAGACCGTCTGGTACGAGACCCCCGCGGCGGTCGCGACGTCCCTGATGCTCGCCGGGCGCCTTGTGTGACCGGTCACATTCATGCGAGGATTGTGACCGGTCACACTTGGGTCGTCAAGAGACCGTAACGAGGGATTCACGCGGACCTCCGCTCCCCGACGACGGGGCGGGGCCAGGAGGGGGAGCACCTTGACCGGCACGGCGGATGCGGCGCACATGGCCTCCAACCAGCGGCAGGACGAGTTCACTTGGGGACATCAAGCCCTCCGGGCCGGGTTCGCAGCCGCCGCCGACGGGACCCTGCGGCTGGTCCGGCTGGCCCACCCCGAAGACGATCGCCCCGCCACCCCGCACTCCGCGCTCCCGCTCGTGGAGCTCACCGCCCTGGGCCACGGCAGCGGCTGGTCCGGTCCCCGCTTCACCGGCACGGCCTTCGGCGCCCGGCTCGCCTACCGGACCCACCGCACGGGCAGACGCGACGGCTGGGAGTGGCTGACCGTCGAACTCCACGACCCGGACACCGGATTGACGGCGTCCGTCGAGCTCACGTCACCCACCGGACTGCCCGTCCTGCGCTCCCGGGTCCGCCTCCGCAACGAGGGCCGGGAGCCCCTGGTCGTCCAGTCCGTCAGCAGCCTCCTGCTCGGCGGCCTGCCCGCCCCGGACGCCCTCGACGTCCACCGGGCCCGCAACGACTGGCTCGCCGAGTGCCGTTGGTACGCCGAGCCGCTGCGCGCCGCCGTCGCGGACATCCACGTCGACGTCCACGAGCACGACAGCCGGGCCGCCCTCGCCCTCACCGGGCGCGGCAGCTGGCCCACCGACGGCCATCTGGCCATGGGCGCGCTGACCGAGCGCGGCGGCGGCCGGGCCTGGGCCTGGCAGGTGGAGTCCCCGGCCGGCTGGCGCTGGGACCTGGGCGAACGCGCACACGGCACCTACCTGGCGCTGAACGGCCCCACCGACGCGGAACACCAGTGGCGAGTCCGGCTCGCCCCGGGTGAGGAGCTCACCACCGTGTACGGAGCCCTGGCACTCGGCTCCGACCTCGACACGGCGATGGGCGCCCTGACCTCCTACCGCCGGGCGATCCGCCGCCCGCACCCGGACCACACCGCCCTCCCCGTCGTCTTCAACGACTACATGAACACCCTGATGGGCGACCCGACCACGGCCAAGCTCCTGCCGCTGATCGACGCCGCCGCCGACGCCGGCGCCGAGTACTTCTGCATCGACTCGGGCTGGTACGACGACGACACCCGGGGCTGGTGGGACAGCGTCGGCGCCTGGCAGGCCTCGCCCCGCCGCTTCCCCGACGGCGGCATCCAGGCCGTCCTGGACCGGATCCGGGAGCGCGGGATGGTGCCCGGGCTGTGGCTGGAGCCGGAGGTCGTCGGGGTGCGCAGCCCCGTCGCGGCCGAACTGCCCGACGAGGCGTTCTTCCAGCGCGACGGCGTACGCCTGACCGAACAGGGCCGCCACCAGCTCGACCTGCGGCACCCGGCCGCCCGCGCCCACCTCGACAAGACCGTGGACCGGATCGTCGGCGACTGGGGCGTGGGCTACCTCAAGCTGGACTACAACATCGTGGTCGACCCCGGCACCCAGGCACCCGGAGACCTCGCACCGGGAGCCGGGCTGCTGGGCCACGCCCACGCCTACCTGGACTGGCTGTCCGGCGTACTGGACCGCCACCCCGGACTCGTCGTGGAGAACTGCGCCTCGGGCGGCATGCGCATGGACGGCGCCACCCTGGCCGTCGCCCAGCTCCAGTCCACCAGCGACCAGCAGGACCCCCTGCGCTACCCGCCCATCGCCGCCGCCGCGCCGACCGCGGTCCCGCCCGAACAGGGCGCGGTCTGGGCCTACCCGCAGCCCGAGTTCGACGACGACCTGACGACGTGGACCCTGGGCGGGGCGCTGCTCGGCCGCATCCACCTCTCCGGCCACCTCAACCGCATGCCGGAGCACCAACTGGCCCTCGTACGGGACGCGGTCGCGGTCTACAAGTCCATCCGCGGGGACCTCGCGCGAGCCCTGCCCTTCTGGCCGCTCGGCCTGCCCGGCTGGGAGGACGAGTGGCTGGCCCTGGGGCTCTCGGTCCCCGGTGACCGCACGGCGTACCTGTCGGTCTGGCGCAGGGGCGGACCGGCCGAATTCCGTGTCCCCGTCCGGCACCTGGCGGGCCGGACCGTCCGCGCGGAGGTCCTGCACCCGTCCTCCGCGGAGGCGGGCCGGGCCCTGTGGGACGGGGACGGGCTGACGGTGTCCGTGCCGCGCACGCCCGGTGTGCTGCTGATCCGGCTCACGCGGGAGGGGTAGGCGGGGCGGTCGGTGGTCGGCGGGGTGCGGGGCGTCACCCGCGTACGGCATTCCGTTCCCGCGCCTGCTGATGTGCGTCCCGGCGGAACGCCCACGGCATCTCGGGCTCCATCACCCAGCGGAACAGCCGCCGCACCGGCGGGGTGCACAGCGCGGTCACGAGCACCGCGGCGAAGGCCGTCACCACGACCACGCCCACGGGCTGGTGGACCCACGCCGGCTCGTACCAGCCCCAGAACTTGGACCCCTGGGCGACGAAGCCGTGCAGCAGGTAGCCGTACAGCGTCCCCGCGCCCAGCGCCGTGAACCACGCCCGGCGCCCGGGCACCCACGCGAGGAAACAGGCCACCAGGACCAGCGAACAGCCGAAGGTCACCAGCGTCATCACGGGCCCGTACCAGGCGGGCGCGGCGAGTTCCTCGGCGCTGTCGCGGTGGTAGAACCAGGCGCCGGTCATCCGCGGGACCGCCCAGTAGGCCACCACGACCGCGGCGGCGAAGACCGGCACGGCCAGCACACGTGCCGAGCGGCGGCGCACCAGCCGGAAGTGCTCCGGCTTCAGCAGCAGGCCGAGGACGAAGTACGGCAGGAACTGAAGGGTGCGTTGCAGGTCGAGGTCGTTGCCGATGGAGGACGAGAGCGTCGCCAGCATCGCGATGACGAGGGCGACCGGCAGCGGCCACCGCACGCGCCGCCACACCGGCGTGGTCAGCCGCCAGATGAACAGCGCCGCCAGGAACCAGGTCAGATACAGCGGATCCAGCAGGCTCACGGGCCGGTCGGGTTCCTGGTCCGTCCATCGCGTGAACAGCGTGTACGCCGTCTCGAAGACGACATACGGAACGGCGAGCCCGGTGACCAGACGCCTGATCCGCCCCGGGCCCGCGTCGAAGGAGCGCGAGAAGTAGCCGGAGATGACGATGAACGCCGGCATGTGGAAGGCGTAGACGACCATGTAGAGCGCGCTGACCGCGCGGCTGCCGTCCCGCAACGGCTCCCAGGCGTGCCCGATCGCCACCAGCACGATCGCCAGGTACTTGGCGTTGTCGAAGAACGCGTCGCGCTGCCCCGCCTGCTTCGGCGGGGCAGCGGCCTCGCGTGACGTACTCGGCCCGGCCTCGCCGCGAGTGCTCGCGACGGGCCGCATGCGCAGGGTGTCCTCGCTCATCGGGCCTCCCGCGCACGGTGCGGGGAACCGGGACGGGCGGATACGCGTCTTGCCGGGGTTACGGCGGTGGGGTGCCGGTGCGACATCCCCGCCGCCTGACCCATGCGGAGCGACGTAAACCGCTTTCCGGTGTGGATGTCGCGCGGATCACACTCGCGGATCACCCCTGTGGCGACGGTGTCGCCGCGTCCGGCCCTTCCGGGGGCACGCCGGCACCGTCGCACACGGCCCGGTCAGCTCACCGAGCAGGCGGCGCCGTTCAGCGTGAACGCCGTCGGGCTGGGGTTCGCCGTCGCCCGGGAGGCCGTGAAGCCGAGGGTGACCGAGCCCGCCGCGGGGATCGTCGCGGTGTACGAGGCGGCCGCGACGCTGACCTCGGAACCGCTCTGCGTCGCCGTACCGCCCCAGAGGTTGGTGATCCGCTGGCTGTCCGGGAAGGTCCAGCGCAGCGTCCAGCCGTTGATCGCCGACGTGCCGGTGTTGCGCAGGGTGATCTCGCCCTGGAATCCGCCGGGCCAGCTGCTCGTCACCCGGTAGCCGACGCCGCAGGCCGCCGTCGAGCCGCCGGAGGAGGTCGTGAACGTCACCGCGGCCGAGCGGGGCGAACGGTTGCCGGCGGCGTCGCGGGCGTAGACGGCGAAGGTGTAGGAGGTGGCGGGGGACAGGCCGGTGAGCGTGGCGGTCGTCCTGGCCGTGGAGGTGACGACCGTCTCGGCGCCTCCGCCGATCCGGACCACGTCGTAGCCGGTGACGCCCGTCGCGTCGGTGGCGGCGGCCCAGGTGAGGGTGGCGGACGAGGAGGTCACCCCGGAGGCGGTCGGGGTGCCGGGGGCCGTCGGGGGAGTGGTGTCGCCTCCGCCGGAGGAGTAGATCGTGGCCTCCTTGGCGGTGGCGGCGATGCCGTTCGCGCCGTTGAAGAGCCGCTGTCCCCAGCTGGTGAGCTGGTCGGGGTCGAAGTTCGTGACCATGTCCAGGTACTCGACGCCGCCGCCGTTGCCGCTCCAGGACCAGCCGAGGTAGCCCAGGCGGAGTTGCTGGGCGACGGCCAGGATGGTGTCCTCGTCGGGGTTGCCGTCCGAGTGGTCGTGGCCGAACTCCCCGACGACGATGGGGAGTTCGGCCGTCACGAACCGGTTCAGATAGTCCGTGATCTCGGCTGCCGTGTCGAAGACGCCGTACATGTGGATCGAGAAGATCGTGTTGGCGTCGGGATCGGCGGCGAAGACCGAGGCGGCGTTGTCGCGCATCGTGAACGCCCAGTCCTGGCCCCAGTTGGGCGCGTCGATCATGATCGTGTGGTCGAACCCGGCGTTGCGCAGCTTCTGGATGGCCGCCTTGGTGTCGGCCGTCCAGGCCGTGTAGCCGGTGTTGCCGTGCGGCTCGTTGCCGATGTTGACGATGACGTAGTCCTCCTGACCGGTCAGCGCACTCTGCACGCTGATCCAGTAGTCGGCGGCGCGGGAGAGCGTGACGGCCCCGCTCTGCTCGCCGTACCCGGTGGTGTCGTGCACCTCCAGCACACAGATCAGCCGGTTCTGCTTGCACTGGGCGACCACGTTCGCCACGTCGGCGGTGTCGTTGCGGGTCCAGCGGTCACCGCTGGAGAGGACCACGCGGACGGTGTTGGCGCCCTTGGCCTTGATGTGGGAGAGGGAACTGATCCGGTCCGGGAACCAGGTGTGGGCGTGGTTGACGCCACGCATCACGAAGTCGTTCCCGGACGCCTCCAGCAGCCGGCCGTTGTCGATGCGGAAGCCGGTGGGGGCGGCGTGCGCCGGTGTGCCGAGGGAGAGGAAGGAGAGCAGGAGCCCGAGGAGGGCGACGGCCACGGTGGCCACGCGTGGGGTGGGGGAGGTGCGGGGTCTCATGGCGGCTCCAGAGGTGGGGGTGGGGTGGGATGGGGCCTGTTTCCGGTCTCGTCCAGTCCCGGGGAGGGAGCGGTGGGTGTGCTGCCGGGCCGGTCCTGATCCGTCCCGGGTGTCAGTTGGCGGAACTCTTCGCCGTGCACGTGACGGTCGCCGCCGGGGCGCCGCCCGTTGCCGGGGCGGTGGCGACGAAACCGAACGTGGCACTCGCGCCGGGCGCCAATGCCCCGTTCCACGCCGCGTTCGTGACGGTGGCCGTACCGTCCGCGGCCGTGCTGAAGGTGCCGTTCCAGACCTGGCCGATGCGCGCGCCGTTCGCCGGTGAGACCGTCGCGCTCCAGCCCGAGGCGGCGGAGGCGGACGTGTTCGTCACGGTCACCTCTGCCTGGTAGCCGCCCTGCCACGTGGAGACGGCCCGGAAGCGGGCCGTGCAGGCCGCGGGGCCGCCCGGGTCACCCGGACCGCCGGGGTCCTGTGGGACGCCCGTGTCGAGGACCGCCGCGAGGGCCGGGAACCAGCGGGCGGCGATCTTGTTGTCACCCGAGGCGTTGGGGTGCACCCCGTCGTAGGTGTCCGCGGCGGTGCTGAAGCCCGTCCACTGGTCGACCACGGTGATCGGAGAGCGTTCGGTGCCGGTGGCCCGGGCCCAGTCGGGGATCCTCGCGTTGAAGTCGACGACACGCTGAGCGCAGGCCGCGCAACTGCCCGGGTTCATGGGGATGAGCTGTGCGACGAGGATCCGCATGTCCGGGTTCGAGGCCCTCATCTGCGTCACGAGCTTGGTGTAGGCGGCCAGGATGCGGTCCGGGGGGATGCTGCTCCACACGTCGTTCGTGCCGAAGTGCATGACAACGATGTCCGGACGCGTGGCCGCGAGCCTGCCCGGCAGCAGGTTCTGGTCGGCGACGTTGGTCACCAGCTCACCGCCGTGCCCCTCGTTGTCGCCGTCGTGCGCCTGTCCGCAACCCTGCGGCGGGAGGGTGCCGACGAAGTCGACGTCCGTGTATCCGCTGTTCAGCAGCCGGTTCCAGAGCACCGCACGCCAGCAGCCCGGCGAGCCGGTGATCGAGTCGCCGAGCGGCATGACGCGGACGGGTTCCGCCGCGGGTGCGGCCGTGGCGCGGGGCGCGAACGTGAGACCGAGGGGGAGGAGCAGGGCGGCCAGGAGGCCGAGTACCGGGACGATGCGTAAGCGCGAGGACGAGCGGCGGGTTCTGCGCATGGTGATCCCTTCCCTGGGAGGTGGGAGCGCTCCCATGCATCAAGCCATTGTTGTCATTGACGCGTCAAGAGGTGCGGGGTGTCTCGTTCGGGTGCGCGCGCGTGGACGTCACTGTGCGCGTGGCCCGGTCGACGTGATCACCGCGCAAGGTCCGCCTGCCCCGCGACGCATCGAACGCCGCGAGGCCCGCCCTCCGGGCGGACGACGGGACTCTGCGGACTTCCCCTAGCGGTTCCGGTACCACTCGGCGAGCAGGAACGCCAGGTCGAGTGCCTGGGAGTGGTTCAGGCGCGGGTCGCACGCCGTCGTGTAGCGCTGCGGCAGCGTTTCCCTGGCCACGGCACTGCTCCCGCCCAGGCACTCCGTGACGTCGTCGCCGGTGAGCTCCAGGTGGACGCCCCCGGGGTGCGTGCCCAGTGCGCGGTGCACCTCCACGAAGCCCCGGAGTTCGTCGGCGACGGCGTCGAAGTGCCGGGTCTTGTGACCACTCTCGGTGACGAAGGTGTTCCCGTGCATCGGATCACTGACCCAGCAGACCGGCGCCTCCTCCGAGGCGACCTTCTCCACCAGCAGGGGCAGCAGGTCGCGGACCCGCTCCGCTCCCATCCGCACGACGAACGTGAGCCGCCCGGGCTCGCGGTCGGGGTCGAGGAGGTCCACGTACCGCAGCACGGTGTCCGCTGTCGCGCCGGGCCCCAGCTTGATGGCGATGGGGTTGCTGATCCCGGAGAAGTACTCGACGTGCGGCCCGTCCGGCCGACGGGTCCGCTCGCCGATCCACAGCAGATGGCCGCTGGTGGCATACGTCCTCCCGGTCGCGGGATCGGTGCGCGTCAACGCCCGCTCGTAGTCGAGCAGCAGCCCCTCGTGGCTGACGAAGAACTCGGCGGTGGTCAGCCCGCCGGCCCGGCCCCCGCACGCGCGCAGAAAAGCCAGCGCCCGCTCGATCTCGTCGGCCAGCCGCTCGTAGCGCCGGCCGCCGGGCGAGGCGGCGACGAAGGCCCGGTTCCATTCGTGCACCCGGGCCAGGTCGGCGAAGCCCCCGGCGGTCAGCGCGCGCACCAGGTTCAGCGTCGTCGCCGACGTCTCGTACATGTGCAGCAGCCGGTCCGGGTCGGGGGTGCGCTCGCGCAGGGTGAACGCCGGGCCGTTCACCGCGTCCCCCCGGTACACCGGCAGCGTCGTGTCGCCCCGCCGCTCGAACGGCTGGGAGCGGGGCTTGGCGAACTGACCCGCCATCCGCCCCACCTTGACGACCGGCATCGACGCCCCGTGCGTCAGGACGACCGCCATCTGCAACAACGTGCGCAGCTTGCCGTCGACGGACTCCTCCGTGGCACCTGCGAAGGTCTCCGCGCAGTCGCCGCCCTGCAGCAGCAGCGCCTCCCCCTTCGCCACCGCGGCGAGGCGGGAGCGCAGCGCGTCGCACTCCGCGGTGAACACCAAGGGTGCCGCCTGCGCCAGCCGGTCGGTGACTTCGCGCAGCCGGACCGGGTCGGGCCAGTCCGGCTGCTGGTCGGCCGACGCCGGACCGCCCCCCTGCGCCTCGTGCGAACGGGATGCGCTTTCCGACGTCATCTCGGCTCCTCCGACGGCGCTTCGGTCAATTCCGGAGCGTTTCACATCGCCCTCCCTCAGCCATGGCACCTCACTCCAATTCCTGGGCCCTTTTGTCGTCAAGCGCTTACGGAATTGGACCGGCTCAGCGCACCCGAATTGGTCTGGCCGCCCTCGCGTCGCCTCTGATTCGCTGTTCACCGGCACCTCCCCGGCACCGCCGCCGAACCCAATTCGGCGGAGCGGGCGGGAAATTGTGAACAGTGCGAGAACCGAGGGGAATCACACGATGGCGCGCAGCGCACCGATCCACGTACGCGTCACGGCGTCCGGGCTGCCGGCGCACGACCCGCTCGACCTCTATGAAGAGCTGCGCCGCACCCACCCGGTCGACGACGTCTTCCTCCTCGAAAACGCCTCGGGCACCGGACGGGACCCCGACCGGGCGGTCGTCGGCTGCGGGCGCCTGCTGGACGTCCGGGTCATCGGCGGAGGCACGCGCGAGGTGACCGTCCGCCTCACGGGCGAACCGGCGCTCGTCCGGGCGCTGCTGGAACACGCCGAGGACCTCGGACTGCGCCGGGTGGCCGCCCCCGCGCAGGCCGGGAGCCGGGGGCTCCTCGCCGAAGTGGGCGCCGAGCAGCCGGAGCGGCTGTGGGCGCTCCTGGAAGCAGCCCGGAGCCGACTGTTCGAGGTACGGACGGACCTGTCCCCGCAGAGCTGGTCCTTCGGGTTCCTGACCAGCCTGGCCTACGAGTCGACCTGGCACATGGAGGACCTGGGCGAGCGGACCAAGCCGCCACGGGGCCCCGACATCACGCTCACCGTCTTCCGCCACACGGTGTGGTACGACCGCAGCGACGGCACGGTCAGCGAACTGCGCGCCGACAGTGCGGAGTTCGTCGCAAGGCACGATCCCGGACTGCTGGAGATCGCCCGGCGGGCGGCCGGTCGGGAGGGCGAGGCACCCGTGCCCGAGGCGCCCCGGCCGCGCTCGGTGCACGACAGCGTGGACCGGGTGACGTTCCTGCGCTGGGCGGAGCGCTGCCTGGAGCACATCCGGGTCGGGGACATCTACCAGATCCAGATCGGTCATCGCGTCGACGTCCGCACCGAGCTGGCGCCCGAGGCCGTGTACCGGCGGCTGCGGGCCCGCAACCCCTCGCCGTACATGTATCTCGCGCCGCGCGGCGACACCCTGCTGATCGGAGCGAGCCCCGAGCTGTTCTTCCGCATCGAGAACGGCGAGATCACCATGCGCCCCATCGCGGGCACCGCCCCGCGCGGCGCGGACGACGAGGAGAACCAGCAGCGCGTCAAGGAGATGCGGGAAAGCACCAAGGAACAGGCCGAGCACATCATGCTGGTGGACCTGTGCCGCAACGACATCGGCCGGGTCTGCCGGCCCGGCACACTGCCGGTGGACCGGCTGATGGACGTGGAGACCTACTCCCACGTCTTCCACCTCGTGTCCACGGTCAAGGGCCGCCTCGCCGAGGGCGTCAGCGCGTGGGAGGCGGTCCGGGCGACCTTCCCCGCGGGCACGATGACCGGCGCGCCGAAGATCCGCGCCATGGAGATCATCGACGAACTGGAGCGCGAGCCCCGGGGCGGCTACGCGGGCGCCATCGGCCTGCTGGACGTGCGCGGCTGGAGCGAACTGGCCCTGTGCATCCGCACGATCGAGTACGACGGCGCCACGTACTCCACACAGAGTTCCGCCGGTCTCGTGGCCCAGTCCGAGCCCGAGGCCGAGTGGCGGGAGACGCTGGCGAAGATGGGGGCCGCCCACTGGGCGCTCACCGGAGAGGAACTGCTGCCGTGAAGGTGCTGCTGATCGACGCGTACGACAGCTTCGTGCACATCATCGACCAGTATCTGCGCACGCTGGGCGCCCGGACGGAGGTAGTACGGTCGCGGACGCGTACCCCGGATGAACTGGCCGCCCTGGCACCCGACGCGGTGGTCCTCGGGCCCGGCCCCGGCCACCCGGCCGACTCGGGCCACGTCGAACTCGTCCACCGGTTCGCCGGAAGTGTTCCCCTGCTGGGCGTCTGCCTGGGGCACCAGGCGATCGCTCTGGCGTACGGAGGACGGATCGTCGTGGCGGAGCAGGTGATGCACGGGCGGACCAGCGTCGTACGGCACGACGGCGCCGGCCTCTTCGAGGGACTGGGCAACACGCTGGAGGCCACGCGCTACCACTCGCTCGTCGTCGCCGAGCCACTGCCCGAGCCGCTGCTGACGACCGCGGTGTGTGTCGACCACGGCTACGTCATGGGCCTGCACCACCGCTCGCTCCCCGTGGCGGGCGTGCAGTTCCATCCCGAGAGCATCATGACCACGGGTGGCCTGCGCATCCTCCAGAATTTCCTCGACATGGCCAAGGCGCCTGTCGCCGCGGACTGAACGCGACGCGGCTCACCGTCCGCCGGCCACGGCGCCAAGTTCCCGGAACGCCTCGGTCACGCCGGACAGCGGCAGATGGGCGTGCCCGACGACCAGTGCGGGCGCCTCCCGGCGGGGAACGGCGCCGAACGCCGCGCCGCCGCGGACCAGGACACCGCGGCGCAAGGCACCGGCCACCAGCGCCGCCTCGTCGGTGTGCGCCGGGAGACGGACGTAGGCGTGCAGGCCCGCGGCGGGCCCGAGCACCTTCGCGCCGGGCAACCGGGCGCGCACCGCCTGACCGAGAGCCTCACGCCGGGCGGCACACCGTTCGGTGAGCCTGCGCAGGTGCCGGTCGAACAGTCCACCGCGCAGCAGGTCCGCGAGAGCGAGCTGGGTGAACGAATCGGTACCGAGGTCGTGCCGGCCACGGACGTGCAGCAGCCGGTGCAGCAGCTCCTCGGGAGCGGTGAGCCAGCCGAGCCGAAGGCCGGGGTCGAGGAGCTTGCTGGCGGTGCCGGCGTAGATCACCCGTTCCGGCTCCAGTCGTTGGAGGGCCAGGGGCCGGGAGTGCTGGTCGTCGTACCAGAGCCCGCCGTCGTAGTCGTCCTCGATCACCCAGCCGTCGACGGCCCGCGCCCATCGCACGAGCGCTTCCCGGCGGCGGTCGGAGAGCACGGCTCCGGTCGGGAACTGGTGGGCAGGGGTGACGAGGACGGCGCGTGCCCGGGTCGCCGCGAGCGCGTCGACGTCGATTCCCTCGTCGTCCACCGGCACCGGCACCACGCGCATGCCGCTGTCCTTGACGAAGCGGCGTTGTCCCGGATGGCAGGGGTCCTCCACCGCCAGCTCCGTGATGCCCGTCGCGGGCAGCGCGGCGCACAGCAGGGCCAGCGTCTGCGCGAATCCGCCCACCACCAGCACGGTGCTCGGTGTCGCCCGTACCCCGCGGAGCCGCCCGAGGTGGCGGGCGAGTTCGACGCGCAGCTCCGGCTCACCCGCGAGCGACGGATAGGAGGTGCCACGCGACTTCGGGGAGAGCAGGACGCGCTGATACGCCGTCAGCCACTCCTTGTGCGGTACGCCGGGGGCGTTGTGGCCGCCCGGACGCAGGTCCCAGCGCACCGCGGGCACCGGGCCCTCGTCCAGCAGCGCCGGTACCACCGCGGCACGGGACAGATGGGCCGTCACCCGGGTGCCCGCGCCCCGCGCCGCCTCCAGATACCCCTCCGCGGCGAGTTGCGCGTACGCCTCGACGACCACGCTCCGGGAGACGCGGAGGTCCTCGGCGAGCCGCCGGGTGGCCGGCAGCCGGGTGCCGGGGTGCAGGGTTCCCTGCTGGATTTCCTGCTTGATGAACTTCTGTATCTGGGAGGTGAGTGATTCATCGGAATCCCGGGAGATGTTCACCGCCAAATGCAGGGGCATTGGTCCTCCTTCCCAACGAGCTTGCCGCTCCTCTTGTGGTCCGGCTTTTGGACCGTTGTTGCGCCGGGGAATTGGTCTGGCCGACCCGACTGGGCACGGACACACTGGGCGGCGACATTCATCCGGTGCCGACGAGGAGAATTCCCGTGACCGCACGGCCGAAGGTTCGAGACTGGCCCGCCCTGCTCGAGACTCTGCTGAAGGGCGGCGGCCTGACGTCCGACGACACCGACTGGGCCATGGAACAGATCATGGCGGGGGAGGTCGGCGCCGCCGCGCTGTCCGGCCTGCTGATCGCGCTGCGGGCCAAGGGCGAGACGGTCGACGAGGTCGAGGGGCTGACGCGGGCCATGCTCCGTAACGCGCTGCCCCTTCGGGTGCCCGGCCGGACCCTGGACATCGTGGGCACCGGCGGCGACGGATCGCACAGCGTCAACATCTCCACCATGTCGGCGATCGTCGCGGCCGGCGCCGGGGCACGCGTGGTCAAGCACGGCAACCGCTCGGCGTCGTCGACGTGCGGCTCCGCGGACGTGCTGGAGGAACTGGGCGTGGCGCTCGATCTGCCACCGCACGAGGTGGGGGAGGTCGCCGAGGAAGCCGGCATCACCTTCTGCTTCGCGCCCGTCTTCCATCCGGCGCTGCGACACGCCGCAGCGGCACGCCGGGAGTTGGGAGTGCGCACGGTGTTCAACCTCCTCGGCCCGCTGTGCAACCCCGCCACCCCTGCGGCGCAGGCCGTCGGGGTGGCCGCCGCCGACGCCCTGCCGCTGGTGGCCGGAGTGCTGGCTCGGCGCGGTGTGTCGGCCCTGGTCTTCCGCGGTGACGACGGGATGGACGAGCTGACGGTGACGACGACGTCCCGGGTGTGGACCGTGCACGGCGGACAGGCGAGGGAAGAGCTGTTCGACCCCCGTGCCCTCGGGTTCCCGCCGACGCGCCCCAAGGACCTGCGCGGCGGCGACCGCGCTCACAACGCCCGTGTCGCCCGCGAAGTCCTCGACGGAGCGCGGGGACCGGTCCGCGACGCGGTTCTCCTGTCGGCAGCGGCCGGTCTGGCCGCCCTGCACCCCTCGGCGGCGCCCCTGACCGACCGTCTCGCCGACGGAATCCAGCTGGCCTCCGAGTCCATCGACTCCGGCGCGGCCGCCGCCGTACTCGAACGCTGGGCGGCCATCACCGGCAAGCGGGCCGGAGCGCGGTGAGCCGGATCGGCCGGGACCCGGCGGGGTGCGGGCCGGCCATCGGGTGCCCGGGAGCTTGTTGAGCCCCACTGAGCCGGCCGGCCCCAAGACCGGCGGTGTGTGGTTGCACCGCTGGGCGTTTGTGGGCGTGTTGGGGCCTGATGGATCGTGTCGCTCGGAACGCGGCGGAATCAGGATCGGCCGCCGGGTGTCCGTGGGTGTGGCCAGGCCCGAGGGATCGGAGCCTTCGGAATCCGGCGGGACGCAGGACCACCACCCGGTGTCCGGGGGCCATGTGGGGCTCCCGGACACCGGGGTTTCGGCACGGCTCCTCATGCGGGGGCAGGAGCCGTGCCGGGTGGTTCCGGCGCGCTGGGCATCGGGGCGCGCCGGCCGGCGTCGACCAGCGCGGCGACCGCCGCGCCCGGATCGTCGCCGGTGACCAGTGAGGTGCCGACCAGGACCGCGTCGGCACCCAGGGCGGCGTAGCGTGCCGCGTCCTGCGGGCCGCGCACCCCGGACTCGGCGACCCGCACGACACCGTCCGGAAGCCGGGGTGCGATCCGTCCGAAGACGTCCGGATCGATGCGCAGGGTGCGCAGATCCCGGGAGTTGACGCCGATCACGCCCGCCCCTGCGGTGACGGCCCGTTCCGCCTCCGCCTCGTCGTGGACCTCCACCAGCGCGGTGAGTCCGGCCTCCCGCGCCACGGCCAGCAGCTCGGCCAGCTGCGGATCGTCCAGAGCGGCCACGATGAGCAGCACCAGGTCCGCCCCGTGGGCCCGCGCCTCCCACACCTGGTAGGCGTCGACGACGAAGTCCTTGCGCAGTACGGGCAGTCCCACCGCGGACCGCACACGCTCCAGGTCCCCCAGCGAGCCGGCGAACCGACGGCCCTCCGTCAGCACACTGATCGCCGCGGCGCCCCCGCCCTCGTACGCGGCGGCGAGGGCCCCGGGGTCGTCGATCGTGGCGAGCCGGCCGCGCGCCGGGCTGGACCGCTTGACCTCCGCGATCACCCGCAGCCCGGCGGGGGAACGCAGCAGCGCCACGGCGTCACGGGCGGGCCCGGCGGCCAGGGCCCGCTCACGCACCTCGGCCTGGGAGACCGCCCTGCGCCGTTCGGCGAGGTCCTCGCGCACGCCCTCCAGGATGTCGTCGAGCACCGTCATCGCACACCTCGCCGCTGTCGATCCGGCTGGGCCGACAGGGCGTGCCGGGATACGTCGTGCGGGTGCCGGCGCCCCTTCGTCCCGTCCGGCCGGGCGAAACCGGAGCCGAAGGACAGCTCCCGGACGTCCTCGCACAGCTCGCGGCCACGGCGGGTCAGGGCGCTCACGTGCGTTCCCCCTGACTGCCCGTCGCGGCCGGCGCATGGCCGGTCAGGGCCTTCAGGAAGACCTCCGGGTCCTCCTGAGGGCCCTCGACCACGTGACCGCCCGCGAACTCGATACGGGGGACCACGGTGATGCCCAGGGCCCGCGCCTCGCGGACCTCCGCGCGCACCTCGGCCACCGCCTCGTCGGAGGCCAGCAGCCGGGCGGCCCGGCCTCGGTCCAGGCCGGCCTCTTCGACGCGCGAGAGCAGCACGCCGTGGTCGGAGATGTCGGCGCTCTGCGTGAAGTACGCCGCGAACAGCAACTCCTCGAGCCGGCTCTGCACCGGCCGCCCGTGGCTACGGCCCGCCCACCACAGCAGCCGGTGCGCGTCCAGGGTGTTGACCGCGAAGCCCGTGGCGTTGCGGAAGGCGATGCCGTGGCGCGGGCCGGCCGCGGTGACCTCCTTGTCCATCTCCGCGGCACGCTCGGCGCCGTACTTGCCGGCCAGCCACGCAAGCATCGGGGCGGGCCGGGCGGGCTGCTCCCCGTCGATCTGGTACGGGTGCAGCACCACCTGTGCGTCACTGCGCCCGGACGCCGACAGCGCCAGTTCGAAGGTCCGCTTGGTGATGTAGCACCAGGGGCAGGAGACGTCCGACCAGATGTCGATCCTCATCGCGGGCCTCCCGCACGGCTCGGGACGGTCAGCGAGGCGCGTGTGTTGACCGTCTCGGGGTCGAAGCCGCCCAGCCGGGCGAACTCGGCTGAGATGGACTGGAGTTCGTCTCCGGGGAAGACCGCGCCCACGTCCGTGAACCCGCCTGGCGCCCGCTCGTGGGCCAGATCGATGACCACCTCGGGGCCGCGGCGCCGGGCGCTGGCCTGGATCCGCGTCAGCACCGGGAGGCGCTCGGCCTCGTAGGCGGCCAGGGCGGGGACGGGGGAGTCCCCCAGCGCCAGTTCACGGGCCAGTACCCGGGCGTCGACGATCGACTGGGTGGCGCCGTTGGACCCCATCGGGTACATGGCGTGGGCGGCGTCACCGAGCAGGGTGACCGCTCCGTGCGTCCACCGGGGCAGCGGGTCCCGGTCCACCATCGGGTAGACGTAGGCCTCCCGGGCCGTGCGGATCAACGCGGGCACGTCGAGCCAGTCGAAGGCCAGGTCGGCGAAGTGATGCAGGAACGTTTCGGGCGCTACGGCCCGGTTCCAGTCGGCGTCCTCGAAGACGGCCTCCGGGTCGGCCGCACGGGCGACGGCCCAGTTCATCAGCACCGTACCGCCCGGCCCGTCGGGGCCGGACATCGGGTAGACGACGGCACGCCGCCGGTCGTCCCCGGCGATGATCATCGACCGGCCGTCGAGGAACGGCGGGGCGTAGGTGGTGCCCCGCCACACCACCAGCCCGTTCCAGGGCGGCGGCCCCTCCTCGGGGTACAGACAGGCGCGGACCTTCGAGTGGATGCCGTCCGCTCCGATCAGCGCGTCCGCCGTCGTCTCGGAGCGCCGGCCGGCGGCCGTGTGGTGCACCCGCACGTCGACCCCGCCGTCCTCGCGTGGGACGAACCCCTCGACCCTGGCGTCGGTCACGATGGCGTCGGGTCCCAGCCGGCGGCGCACCGTGTCCGCCAGCACGCTCTGGAGCCTGCCGCGGTGGACGGACAGCTGCGGCCAGCGGTAGCCGGCCGCCACACCGCGCGGCTCCCGCCAGATGAGCTGTCCGTGCCGGTTGTAGTAGCCGAGGCTCCCGGTCGGGAGCGCGACCTCCAGCAGCTCGTCCAGCAGGTCGAGCTCGGCGAGTTCCCGGACCGCGTTGGGCAGGATGTTCAGCCCCACGCCGAGCGGCTTGATCTCCGCCACCGACTCCAGGACGCGTACGTCGCCCACACCGGCGGCGTGCAGGCTCAGTGCCGTGGTCAGGCCGCCGATGCCGGCGCCCGCGATGAGGATGCTCACGCCGGCCTCCGCTCGGCCCGCGCGGCGGCGGACCCGGCCGGGCGCCGGGTCAGCTGGGCGGTGGTTCGCGTGAGGTCGACGATCTGCCGCAGCAGGTCCACGCTGGCTCCACCGCTGCCCACCGGATAGAGGCGCAGATCGGCGTCGTAGGCCTTGCGGGCGATGCCCAGGTGGCGGCCGCGGAAGACGATGATCACCCGCAGCAGCCGGGAGAGCGCCTCGGCGGACGGCCGCAGGCCCGGCATGCGGCGCTCGGCGCCGTCCGGGTCGTCGCCGTACGCCTCCACCAGCCGGGTCACCACCGACGGGATGCCCGTCCAGTGGTCGTACAGCTCACGCCAGCGCGGCAGGCTGTAGGGCACCGAGTCGCGCAAGAATTGCTCGTACTCGGGCTCGCTGTTGTCCGAGGCCCAGATCGCCTGGTCGATCAGCCACAGCGGAACCTGCGCGGCGGCCGGACCGAGCAGCACACGGCCGTCGACGGTGATCTCCTCGAAGTAGGCCCGCAGGTCCCGGGCGAAGAACTCCGGGCTGACGTTGGCCACGACCATGTCGATGGACGAGACCATCGTCTCCACGTGGGCGGTCAACTCGTCGGTGAGCACGGCGAACTTGGGATCGGCGACGTCGGAGCCGCTGAGCCGCTCGGCCAGTTCCAGACCTTCGCGCAGGTGCGGGAAGACCATCCGCACGGATTCCTGCAGATAGGCCTCCTGGATGTCTCCCGTGTACATCCGCTGGCGGCCGCCGGTCGGGTTCCAGGTGGTGTAGTGGTGCACGGTGTCACGGGGCACCATGTCGGTGCGCCGGCCCAGTTCCAGCAGGACGGGCTGCACCTCCGGAACCAGGGGCACCGGCTCCGGGCCGTGCCGCTTGATCGAGCCGAGGAACATGCCGAGGTCGCGCATCGCGGCCACACAGGCCTCCAGGGAGTACCCGGCGACCTCGTCGAGCGAGGGCACCAGGCCGCGCACGGCCGCCACGAGGGCGGGAACGTCGGCGTGCTCGTTGTGGCGGCGCATGTCGAAGCAGAGTGCGTCGGCGGCGAGCGGGTCCAGCTCCCGGATCACCGCCGTGCGTATGGAACTGCCGAGTTCGATTTCAAGCGTGCGGGTCAACGTGTCTCCAAACAGAATCGTCACTCGCGGACATCGGCCGCCGGCCGTCCCGGGCCTGCCAGGGCACACCGTCGTCCCCGCACGCGCGCGGCGGCGGCGACGGTGTGGCGGTGACCGGGGGAACGGAAGGAGGCCGGTGAATGAACAGGTGGCGCGGAGTGCTGAGGGCCCGTTCAGTCCCCGTGCGGGGACGGTGCGGCGCCGGCCAGGGGATAGGACCGCAGGTGCCACCGGTGAGGCGGCGGGGATCCGAGCCGGTCCGGGAACGCCTCCGGCACGTCAGGCAACGGCCGGGTGGCGGAGCCGGCCCACCCGCCGAGGACCACGTGGACGTTCGTCCCTGACATGCCCTGCCCGTTGACCGCCGCGATCGCGGGCCGGCCGGGGACGGAGGGCAGGGGCTGCGGGGACGTCGGCACCACCAGGGGCAGCCGGTCCCAGTCGACGAACGGTGAGGGGGTGCGGAAGTGCAGGCTGGGCGGCACCTGTCCGTGCTCCAGACACAGCACCGCCTTGATGAGCCCCGCGACGCCGGCGGCGGCCTCGCAGTGCCCGACGTTGGTCTTCACGGAGCCGACGGGACACGGCCGGCCGGGCGGGCGTCCCTCGGCCAGCACCTCGGTGAGGGCGCCGAGCTCCACCGCGTCGATACGGGTACCGGTGCCGTGCGCCTCGACGTACCCGACGTCGCCCGGCGTGATCCCGGCGTCCTCGTAGGCCCAGCGCATCGCCAGGGCCTGGCCGTCGGCGGAGGGGTCCGTGACGCGCTTCTTGGTGGCGCCGTCGTGGCTCATGGCGCTGCCCAGGATCACCGCGCGGACCGGGTCGCCGTCGGCGACGGCGCGGTCGAGCGTCTTGAGGACGACGACACCGACGCCGTCAGACCGGACAAAACCGTCCGCGTCAGCGTCCCCGAAGCGGCAATGCCCTCCGACGGAGAGCACACCGGCACTGTCGAACACATCGGTGGCCGTGGTCGAGAGCAGCAGGTTCGCGCCGCCGGCCAGGGCGAGTTCCGACTCGCCCGCCCTCAGACTCAGGCAGGCCAGGTGGACCGCGGCCAGCGACGAGGCCTGCGCGCAGTCCAGGGTGACGCTCGGGCCGTGCAGGCCGAGGTGGAAGGAGAGCCGGCCGGCGAGCAGCGAGCGCTGGTGTCCTCCGACCAGGCAGTCCAGGTCGAGCGCGCCGGCCCGGGCATCGCGCAGCCGCTCCCAGTGGTCGGCGTGGGACTGGCCGACGAACACGGCGCTGCGGCTGCCCCTGAGCCGTCGCGGGTCGGCACCCGCGTCCTCGAGCGCCTCCCATGCGGTGAGCAGCAGCAGCCGCTGCTGCGGATCCATCACGGCGGCCTCGTCGTCCGGGATGCCGAAGAACCCCGCGTCGAACTCCTCGACCCCGTCCAGGAACCCACCGCGCCTTCCCCCGGCCGGCACGACCGTCCCGACCGGGAACCGGTCCTCAGGAGCGGAACGGGTCGCGTCCCGGCCCGAGCGGAGCAGTTCCCAGAGCTGCCCGGGGCCGTGCGCCCCCGGCAGGCGGCACCCGACACCGATCACGGCGACGGGCGCCGGTGTGCGCACCTCGACGATCCGACTGCTGTGGCGTGACATTTCTCTTCCCCCCGTACGTTGTCCGACCGACGTGCCGTCTGCCTGGGCGCGGCCCGCTCGGGCGCGCGCCGCGGCAGACGGCCGCGGGTCACCCTGCGTTGAGGGCCCAGTGTTCCCAGGGCTGTGCCTTGACCCACTCGATCACCGGCGTGAGCTGTACACCGAGAGCGCTCTCCACGGCGGCGGGCGATGGAGCGAGCAGGTCGCCCGCCCGGCCCGTGCCGGCGTAGTGGTAGATCCCCGCGACCCCGGCCGCGGCCTCGGGGCCGAGCAGCTGGGCGAGCCCCTGCTCGAACTGTGTGACCTCCAGCGGGACGTACCGGATCTCACGGCCGAGGGCGTGCCCGAACGCGGCCGCCAGCTCCGGACCGGTGAGCACGTCGGCGCCGCCGACGTTCAGCACCTGCCCGGTCGGCACGTCGTCGTCGAGGGCGCGGGCCACCACCCGCGCGAGGTCGTCGTGCGACATCCACGCCACGCGCTGCTCGGCGGGCAGCGGGTAGGCGAGGACGCCGTCGTTGACGATCGAGGGTCCGTTCCAGGGGCTGAAGAGGTTCTCCAGGTAGACCGGCGGCCTGACCACGACCAGGGGAACCGCGCCGGCCCGCAGCACCTCTTCCGCCAGGCGGCGCGTCTCGAAACCGGCGTACGTGGTGGTCTCGTCGGGCACCGGGGTGTTGGCGTTGTAGACCAGCCGTCGAACCCCGGCTTCGCGGGCCGCCTCGGCGATGTTGCGGGCGTAGCCGGCCACCGTCTCGGGGTCGTACTCCAGAGGCATCACGACGACCGCGTGCGTGACGCCCTGGAATGCGGCGCGCAGGTCCTCGACGCTGCACAGGTCGCCGCGCACCGGAGTGACCCCGGCAGCCGGGGCCGCCGCGGCCTTGGCCTCGTCCCGGACGAGGCCGAGGACCTCGTGCCCCTGGCCGGCCAGCAGCCGGGCCACCGCACCGCCCTGGAAGCCGTTGGCTCCGGTTACGAGGACGCGCTTGCGGTGCTCTTGTGTCATGTCGGGCCTTTCTTCGTGATGTTCGTTTCAGTGGGCGCACGGTCCCCGGACCTGGCGGGCCGGGCGGGCGCGATCAAGGCACGGCGCGCCGGTGTTCGGCGGCGGTGCTCGCCTCCGGCGGTGCGGAGGCGTCCGGAGCGGGCAGCCGCAGCCGGAGGGTGAGCAGCAGGGCGACCAGGGCCGGCACGGCCCCGACCAGGAAGGCCGTGCTGAAGCCGTCGGTGAGCGCCACGTCGCGCGCCGCGGAGGAGGCGTCGGTGCGTGCGGCGGCCACACCGGACAGGACGGCGAGGCCGAGGACCGAGCCGAACTGCAGGCTGGTGTTGACCAGCCCGGAGGCGAGGCCGGCCTCGTCCTCGCGGGTGTCGAGAGTGGCCGCGACGTTCGCGGTGATGGACACCAGCGGCAGCGCGACGCCCAGCAGGAGGCTCGGCGGCAGGACGTCCGCCACGAAGGAGCCGTCGGCCGACAGCAGCGACTGCCAGGCCATGCCGACGGCCACCAGTACGAACCCGGCACCCATCACCGCGCGCAGGCCGAACCGGCCGATCAGCCGGTCCGCGGTGGAGGCGACCGTGATGACGACCAGACACAGCGGCAGCAGGGCCAGCCCGCCGAGCACCGGTTCGTACCCGAGCACCGCCTGGAGGTACAGGCTCACCAGGAAGAACATCGGGAACAGCGACATCTGCCACAGCGCGGCCAGGATGTTGGCCAGCCGCAGCGTCGGCCTGCGCAGCACGGCGAGCGGGACCAGCGGGTGCGCCACCTTGCGTTCGACCAGGACGAACGCGGCGAGCAGTACGACGGCGGCGGCCCCGGTGGCCAGCGTCGGCGTGGAACTCCAGCCGGCCTCGCCCGCGTTGACCACGGCGTAGGCCAGCAGCCCCAGGCCGGCGGTGACCGCCACCGCGCCGGGCACGTCGAAGCCGCGCTCGCGCCCGCCGGACGTACCCGGCGGCAGCAGCCGCGGCACGGGCAGGACCAGGGCGATGCCGGCCACCACGTTCAGCGCGAAGGTCGATTCCCAGCCCAGCCAGCTGGTGAGCACGCCGCCGAGCACCGTGCCCGCGGCGCCACCGGCACCGGCCATCGCGGCGAACACGCCCAGCGCCCGGTGCCGTTCCGGGCCGTCCTCGAACAGCGTGAGAATCAGGGCGAACGCCGCCGCTGCGGCCATGGCCGCCCCGACGCCCTGCACCGCGCGGGCGGTGATCAGCAGGGCTGCGCTGTCGGAGAGGGCACCCAGCAGCGAGGCGGCCGCCAGTACACCCAGACCGGCCACGAACACCCTGCGCTGCCCCAGCAGATCCGCGGCACGGCCGCTGAGCAGCAGCAGCCCGCCGAAGGAGACCAGGTAGGCGTTGGCCACCCAGGACAGCGCGGCGGGTGAGATGTCCAGGCTCTCACCGATGGACGGCGCCGCCACGTTGATGATCGAGGTGTCCAGGATCAGGACGAACTGGGTACAGGCGAGCAGGGCCAGCGCCCGCCGGCGGTCAGCGCCCGCCATCGAAACCCCCCGTACCGTCCGGCAGCTCGTCCAGCTGGTACCCGTCCAGGCACGACTGGGTGAATGCGGCCAGCAGGTCCGGGTTGCCGTCGCGCACGATGCCGGGCAGGTAGACGTGGGGAGCGCCGTGGTAGAAGCGCTCGTACTGCTCGTGCCGCGCGGCGAACTCCGAACCCAGCGCGTCCCAGGCGAGCTTGAGCAGCTTGATCCGCTGCTCCGCCGGAGTGCCGGGCGAGCGCACGTACTTGGCCACCAGCGGACCGAGTTCGGGATGCTTCAGGTCGTAGCCGGAGGCCGGGAGCTGGATGAGACCGCCGCCCGCCAGCATCTTGATCTCGGCGAGCACCTTCGGGTAGAGGTCACCGGCCATGGCCCGGTGCGCCGAGGCGATCTCCCGGTTGATGTGCACGGCACCGCCCTCGCCGCCGACCCGCTCGCACGTCGTCTCGGCTGCCAGCACCATCGACTTGGCGATGTTGAGCCACCCGATGAGCCGGCCGATCTGCATCTGCACGGGCGGCAGGTCATAGGTGTTGTTCGCCCGGGTGACCAGGATCGCGAGCCCGGTGAGGAACTCCAGCTTGGTCCAGAAACGGGTGGCCGCCTGGTGGACGAAGTTGTTGTAGGCGGGCGTGAACCACCACATCCGGAAGGTGGTGTCGACGTCCCGGTAGGTCAGCACCCGCTCCCAGGGCACGAAGACGTCGTCGCAGACGAGCAGGGCGTCGTTCTCGTCGAAGCGGGCGGACAGCGGGTTGTCGAAGACGCTGCGGGCCTGGCCCTCGTAGGAGGTCCGGGAGATGAACTTCAGCCCCGGGGTGTCGAGGGGGACGGAGAAGCACAGTGCGTACTCGACGTCCTGACGCTGCAACGGCTCGATGGTGCCGACGATGATCTCGTCACCGAACACCGCGCCGGTGCCGATCATCTTGGCGCCGCGCACCACGATGCCGTCGTCGCGCTCCTTGACGACCCGCACGTACAGGTCGTCCTCCTCCTGTTCGCTGGCCGCCCGGGTGCGGTCGATCTGGGGGTTGGTGATGGTGAACGACTGGTAGAGGTCACCCTCCGTCATGCGCCGGTAGTACGCGGCGAGGTTGTCGCGTCCGTCGAAGGTCTCCCCGGCGAAGATCTCCGGCGTCGAGACGAAGCCCGCGATGCCCGCGGCCATGTAGTCGGGCGACCTGCCCAGGAAGCCGTAGCTGGCCTCGGACCAGGTCTTGAACGCCTTGCGCCGCTCGATCAGTTCGGCCTGCGTGCGCGGCACGTGGTAGGCGCGCAGCACCGCCCGGTCCTGCCCCTCGGGGCGCACCGTCAGCACGTCCCGCAGCTCCGCGTCCCGCGCCATGTCGTAGAGGTTCGCTATCGAGCGGGCCGTGTTGCGGAAGGCGGGGTGCTCCGTGACGTCCTTGACCAGCTCACCGTCGAGCCAGACGGCACGGCCGTCGCGTAGTGAGTCGAGGTATTCCTGGCCGCTGCGGGTCATGTCTCTCCTGACACAGGGTGCTGTTGATGGGCGGTGGGAAGTGGAACGGCGGGCGGGCCGGCGCGGAGCGGGCCCGCCCGAGCGGTCGCCTCAGCGCTCGCGCACGGCGGTGCGCGGCCGGTTCGGGCTGCCATAGGGCGAAGGAGCGTTGACGGACGGGACGTCGAAGCCGGCGGCGCGGGCGTACGCGCCGGCCACCTGGGCCAGCCGGTCGGCGGAGACCACGTCCTCCACCCGTCCGAAGCCGTCCGGGGCCCGTTCGTGGACCAGGTCGATCACGACCTCCGGCCCCTTGGCCCGGTTGAGCAGCTGAAGCCGGTTCATCCGGGGCCGGCGGTCCCGGTCGTACGCCGCGAGTGCCGTGATCGGGTCGTCGTGGGTGGCCAGGGCATGGGCGAGGCTACGGGCGTCCAGCACCGCCTGGGTCGTCGCGTTCGAACCCATCGGGGCCATGGCGTGTGCGGCGTCCCCGAGCAGGGTCACGGCGCCGAACGACCAGCGGGGCACGGGGTCCCGGTCGAGCATGGGGAAGGACGCGACCGCTTCGGAGTCCGCCACGAGCGCGGCCATCCGCAGATCCCCGCACCGCCAGCCGGCCACCGCCGCGGGGAAGCCGTCGTCGCCGGCAGCGGGCGCGGCGTCCGGGGACGGGAGCCCCTCCGGTACGGTCCGGGAGACCGCCCAGTTCACCGGAACCAGTCCGTCTGCATCCGGGTGTACGGCCAGCGGGTAGACGACCGCCTTCCAGCGGCCGTCCCCCATGACGACCATCGCGCGACCGCCGAGAAAGGGCGCACTGCGCGTCACCCCCCGCCAGACAGCGGTGCCGTTGAAGCTCGGCTCCCCTTCCTGCGGGTACAAGGTCTGCCGTACGGCGGACCGCAGCCCGTCGGCCCCGACCAGCACATCCGCCCGGATCCGCTCCGTCGGCCGATCGCCGGCGCGGTGAGCCACGCTCACCTCGACACCCCCGCCGGGCAGGGGCGTGAAGCCCGTGACACGCGCGTCGGTGGTGATCGCGGTGTTCCCCAGGCGGGCGCGGACACTGTCGGCCAGGGCCGTCTGCAGGGCGCCGCGGTGCAGCGCCAGTTGCGGCCACCGCGAGCCGCCCGCACGGCCGCGGGGTTCGCGCCAGATCTCCTGTCCCAGGTGGTTGTAGTAGCCGAGTTCGGTCAGATCGGCACCCCGGGCGGCGAGGTTTTCGGCCAGTTCGAGGGCGGCCAGCTCGCGCACCGCGTTGGGCAGCAGATTCACCCCGGCCCCCAGGGGGCGAATCTCCGGCACCGCCTCCAGAACCCGCACGTCGCGCATTCCGACGGAATGGAGACTCAGTGCGGCGGTCAGGCCACCGATGCCGGCACCGGCAATCAGAAACTTCATGGAACGCGTCCCCCCAGAACTGCAACCCCGTAAACCGGCCAAACAGCCCGGCTCCGCCTCTCATCGTTCTGGGAGCGGTGGCTACGATCAATTAATCATGAGCCGAATCGCTTTAAGGATCGTCCGTGCATGACGACGTACTGAGCGAGCTGCTGCGCCCGCTGTGGCTCACCGACATCTTCCACAGCATGTGGGAGGCCGGTGGAACCTGGGGAGTCAAGGGCCACGACGACAATTGCGCAATTGTTCATTACATGCTTGCCAATTCCTGTGTCATCACCTTCGGCGACGACCCCAAACCCGTGGAGCTGCACGAGGGTGACCTGGCGATCTTCCCGCACGGCACCGCCCACACCTTCGCCGGCGAGTACGGCGTACAGGCGACGCCGCTGTCCGCCCTGGTGCCGCACTGCCGCCCCGGCGAGTCCGGCGTCGTCAGGGTCGGGACACCGCCGTACATCACACGCATGCTCTGCGCGAGCCTGCACTACAGCGCCATCGGCGAGCCGGGGCTCTACAGCGCCCTGCCCCGGATCATCGTCCTGCGGCGGCACATGCTGGAGGGGGAGCCACTGCTGCTGCGCACCCTGGAGTCCCTGCCCTCCGAGATCGGGCGTACGGCGCCCGGCTCCCGGCTCGTGACGCTACGGGCCTTCGAAACCGTGTTCGTGCTCTCCCTGCGGATCGCCATGGAGGAACTGGCGGAGGAGTCACCCGCGCTGAGCGCGCTGCACCACCCGGGTATCAGCAAGGCGCTGATGGCGATCCACGGCTCCTACGCCGAGCCCTGGACGGTGGAGTCCCTGTCCCGTGAGGCCGGCATGTCCCGCTCGACGTTCTCGCAGATGTTCCGGGAACTGGTGGGCGAGCCGCCCATGCGGCACCTGACGGTGCGCCGCATGCAGGAGGCCAGGCGGCTGCTGGCGGACACCACCGTGCCGCAGCAGGACATCGCGCAGCGCATCGGCTACCGCAGCCAGGTCGGCTTCCACCTCGCGTTCCGCAAGGAGTTCGACATGACCCCCGGCGACTTCCGCTCCCGCAGGGCGTCCAGGACCCGGCTCGTACAGCAGGTCCGGGACGACGGCTGAGCCGCTTCCTCCGGATCACTCCCGCTGGCTTTTGCCATGTCATGAGCCGTGCATGACCGGATGCCCAGAGAGCCGAGGTCATGATGGTCGGCGTCGGTAAGGCATGCCTTGGCTAACTCGCTCAAGTGGTGGGTCGGGGCGGAGGGCCGGGAGGGCCGCATCACATGTGGGACGACGCGTTTCCGAGCTTCCTGATCGGACTGAGGGAAGGACTGGAAGCCGGCCTCGTCGTCTCCGTGCTGGTCGCCACCCTCGTGCGGGCGGACGCCAAGTCCCGTCTGCCGCAGGTGTGGACCGGCGTCCTGGCCGCGATCGCGCTCTCGATGAGCTTCGGCGCGGTCCTCACGTTCACCGCCGCGTCCCTTTCCACCGCCGTGCAGGAAGCCTTCGGCGGGGCGCTGAGCATCGTGGCCGTGGCCTTCGTGACCGCGATGGTGTTCTGGATGCGCCGCTCGGCCCCCAGCCTGGCCGGAGAGATCAAGGAGAAGGTCACCGAGGCACTGACCATGGGCGCCGGTGTGCTGGTCCTCACCTCCTTCCTCGCGGTGGGGCGCGAGGGCCTGGAGACCGCCCTGTTCCTGTGGACCACCGCCCGCGCTGCGGACGAGTCGGCTGGGCCGCTGACCGGCGCGTGCATCGGCCTCGTCCTGGCGGCGGTGCTGTGCTGGGGGCTCTACCGCCGGGTGCTCTCCATCAACCTCACCCGCTTCTTCACCGCGACCGGCGCCGTCCTCTTCGTGATCGCCGCGGGCGTGCTCGGCTACGGGCTGCGCGACCTCCAGGAGGGCGGGGTCCTGCCCGGCGGGACGGCCTACGCCGTCGACCTGAGCGGCAGCGTCGATGCCGGGTCCTGGTACAGCACTCTGCTCCAGGGCGTGCTCAATCTGACGCCGACCATGACGTGGCTTCAGGTGGTGGGGTACGTCGGATATCTCGGCGTGGTGATGACGCTGTTCGTCCGGGGGCTGCAGGGAGCTGCCCCGAGCCCGAGCCCGAGCCCGAGCCCGAGCCCGAGCCCGAGCCCGAGCCCGAGCCCGAGCCCGAGCCCGAGCCCGAGCCCGAGCCCGAGCCCCAGCCCCAGCCCGAACCCGGCCCCGACAGGCACCGCACCCGCGCCACCGCCCCGCCCCGCGAAGGCCCCGCCACCCATCCCGGGCCCCGCACCCACCCGCCACCGCCCCGCCTGGCTCATCCCCGTCGCCGTGGTCGCCGTCCCCGCCGTCCTGGCCGGGCTCGTCGTCGTGCTGGCGCGCCCCGAGCCCGCCGGGGGCGAGACGGTCGCCGTCTCCGCGGAGGACTGCGGTCAGGGCTTCACCGCGCCCGAGCCGGGGCGGCAGACCTTCCAGATGCGCAACACCGGCGACCAGACGTCCGAGGTGTACCTCATCGACCCGGCCACCAACGCGGTCTACGGCGAGATCGAGGGCCTGGCCCCCGGCACCACCCGGGACCTCGTCGCCACCGTGGCGGGCGGTACGTACGCCTGGCGCTGTGTGCCCAGCGACGGCAAGGCCGTCACCTCCAAGGCGGTCCGGGTCGGCGGCGTCGCCGGTGCCGGGGCCGTCGTCCCCGTCTCCGAGCAGGATCTCGCGGGGCCGCTGCGGGCGTACAAGGCGTACGTGAACCGGGGTCTGGCCACCCTCGTCACCCAGACCCGGAAGCTCGGCGGCGACATCCGCGCCGGGCACCTGGGCGCGGCGCGCGCCGACTGGCTGACAGCGCACCGCACCTACGCCTCCCTCGGCGCCGCCTACGGCACCTTCGAGGAGTTCGACCGGAAGATCAACGGCCGGCCCGACGGTCTGCCGGGCGGGGTCCACGACAAGGACTTCACCGGCTTCCACCGGCTCGAGTACGGGCTGTGGCACGGCCAGTCGGCCGGTGAACTCAAGGATCCGGCACAACAACTGGCCGCCGACGCCGCCGGGTTGCGGAACGCCTTCCCCCGTCAGGACTTCGACGCCTCCGACCTGCCCCTGCGCGCCCACGAGATCCTGGAGAACACCCTCCAGTTCGAGCTGACCGGCGACACCGACCAGGGCAGCGGCACCGGGCTGGCCACGGCCGACGCCGACCTCTCCGGTACGCGCGAACTGCTCACCGTACTCCGGCCGCTGCTCACCACGCGGGCCCCGCGTCTGCTGCCCACCGTCGACGCGGACATCACGCGACTCCAGGCGCTGCTCGACGCCGGGCACCGCGACGGCCGCTGGACTGCCGTCGACCGGCTCGGCCGGACCGGGAAGGCCCGGATCGACGGGGCCACCGGGCAGCTCCTGGAAGACCTGTCGCCCGTGCCGGACCTGCTCGAGATCAGGAAGTCCGCGTGAACACCGGCCGCCACGAGCACAACGAACACACCGAAGGGAACGTCCCCATGCCGTCCGCTGACACGCCTCCGCCGGGCTGCCCCGCCCACGCGGGACGCCGTTCCTTCGTCAAGACGGCCCTGGGCGCCGGAGCCGTGGGAGCCCTACTGGCCGGGGGCGGGTTCGCGCTCTCCGAGAGCATTGACGGCACGGCCCGGGCCGCCGAAGGGACGGACGATGCCGCCGTGCCCTTCCACGGCCCCCACCAGGCCGGAATCCTCACCCCCCAGCAGAAGGCCGCCGCCTTCGTCTCCTTCGACGTCATCGCCGGCGACCGCGCGGAACTGGCCGACCTGCTGCGGACCCTGACCCAGCGGGCCCGTTTCCTCACGGCCGGCGGCACACCCGCCGACCTGGGTGTCGGCGCTCCGCCCTCGGACAACGGCATCCTCGGCCCGGTCGTCCCGGCCGACGCGCTCACCGTGACCGTCGGCGTCGGCGCCTCCCTCTTCGACGACCGCTACGGACTCGCCGAGGCGAAGCCGCGCCGGCTCACGCCCATGCGCACCTTCCCCAACGACGACCTGAACCCCGCCGAGTGCCACGGCGACCTGTCCCTCCAGATCTGCGCGGGCCGGCAGGACACCGTGCTGCACGCGCTGCGCGACATCGCCAAGCACACCCGGGGCGCGATGCAGATCCGCTGGCGCGTCGACGGCTTCCAGAACGCGCCCCGGCCCAGCGGCACCCAGCGCAACCTGCTGGGCTTCAAGGACGGCATCGTCAACCCGGACGTCGCGTCGGCCCGCGAGATGGACCACCTCGTGTGGGTCGGCGACGGGCAGGGCGAACCCGGCTGGGCGACCGGTGGCAGTTACCAGGTCGTCCGGATCATCCGGATGCTGGTGGAGTTCTGGGACCGGGTCTCGCTGACCGAGCAGGAACAGATGTTCGGCCGCCGCAAGGACACCGGTGCGCCGCTGGACGGCGCCAAGGAGACCGACAGCCCGAACTACGCCAAGGACCCGCACGGCACGGCCATCCCGCTCGACGCGCACATCCGCCTTGCGAACCCCCGCACCGCGGCGACGGACGACTCCCGCATCCTGCGCCGGGGTTACAACTACGACCGGGGCGTCGACAGCGTCGGCAACCTCGACATGGGCCTGGTCTTCTGCTGCTACCAGCAGGACGCGCGGCGCCAGTTCGAGGCGACGCAGACCCGGTTGATCGACGAACCCCTCGTGGACTACGTCTCCCCGACCGGCGGCGGCTACTTCTTCGCCCTGCCCGGTGTGCGCTCGTCCTCCGACTGGTTCGGCCGGGGACTGCTCTCGGCTTGAAGTCCCGACTCCAGGCTTGAAGTCCTGTCCAGGCCTGAAGTCCCGTCTGTGTCAGAGGTGTTGACCGAGTCGTGAAAACGTTTTAACTTCCCTTCACCGGACACGCCGAGGTGAGGGGGAGCCGTGGCAACTGCCTTACGGGAACGAGCAGGTGCGAAGGGGGTGAGCCCGGGTCGGGGCGATCCCGAGGGGGTGAAGCGTCAACGTAAACGTTTTCAGAGCCGGACGCTGTTCCTGCTCATGCTGCCCGGTGTCGCCTACTTCCTGCTGTTCCACTACGGCGCACTGGTCGGCAACGTCATCGCGTTCAAGGAGTACGTGCCGTTCGACGGCCTGTGGGGCAGCCCCTGGGTGGGCCTGGGCAACTTCCAGCGCATGTTCGAGGACGCGGCGTTCTGGGACTCGGTCCTCAACACCCTCTGGATCTCCGTCCTCCAACTGATCTTCTACTTCCCCGTGCCGCTCGGCCTCGCCCTGCTGCTGCACTCCCTCACCTGGAGCTCGGTGCGGCGGTTCGTGCAGTCGGTGGCGTACCTGCCGCACTTCATCTCGTGGGTGATCGTCGTCGCGCTCTTCCAGCAGGTGCTGGGGGACACCGGCCTGCTCAACAGCGGCCTGAGCGGAGCCGGTCTGCACACCGTCGACATCATCGGCAACCCCGACGCGTTCGAGCCGCTCGTCGTCGCCCAGGTCATCTGGAAGGACGCCGGCTGGGGCACGATCATCTTCCTCGCCGCGCTCGCCCAGGTCGACGAGCAGCAGTACGAGGCCGCCGCCATCGACGGCGCCGGACCCTGGCGGCGCTTCTGGCACGTCACCCTGCCCGCCATCCGCCCGGTGATCGTGCTGCTGCTCATCATGCGGCTCGGTGACATCCTCTCCGTCGGCTTCGAGCAGATGCTGCTGCAACGCGACGCGGTCGGACCGGAGACCGCCGAGGTCATCGACACCTTCGTCTACTACCAGGGCATCGTCGGCGGCGACTACGGATTCGCGGCCGCCGCGGGCCTGTTCAAGGGTGTCGTCGGCGCCCTCCTCGTCTACGCGGCCAACAAGGTCGCCCACCGCCTCGGCGAACAGGGGGTCTACAAGTGAGCGCGTCCGCCCGGCCCGGCTGGATGGAGAAGCCCCGGCCGCTCACCCAGGCCGCCAAGGCCCTCGCCCTGGCCGCCGTCGTGCTGCTGGTGTGCGTGCCCTTCCTGGTGATCGTGTCGACCTCGCTGGCGTCCACCCGGGAGGTCGTCGACAACGGCGGCTGGGTGCTGTGGCCCAGCGATCCCACGCTCGACGCCTACCGCGACATCTTCGACGGCGGCATCGTCACCCACGCCCTCGGCGTCAGCGCGGGCGTGACGATCGTCGGCACCCTGCTCAGCCTCGCCTGCACGGTGACCCTGGCCTACGCGCTGTCCCGCCCGGGCGTCTTCGGCGGCAAACCCGTGCTGCTGCTGGTGCTGTTCACGTTCCTCTTCCCGCCCGGCATGATCCCGAGCTTCCTGCTCGTCAAGGAACTCGGACTGCTCGACTCGTACGCCTCGCTCGTCCTGCCCGTCCTGGTCAACGTGTTCAACCTGGTCGTCCTGCGCGGCTTCTTCCAGTCGGTCCCCGAGGAGCTGTACGAGGCGGCCCGGCTGGACGGGGCGGGGGACTGGCGGGTCCTGGTGTCGGTGGTGCTGCCGCTGTCCAAGGCCGCGCTCGCCGTCGTCGGCCTGTTCTACGCCGTCGCCTACTGGAACTCCTGGTTCTACGCCTCGCTCTACCTGGAGAGCGACCACTGGCCGCTCCAGCAGGTGCTGCGCACCTACGTGGTGTCCGGGGCCGGACTGACCGACGCGACGACGGGCGAGGCCACCGTCACCGCTCCGCAGACCGTGCAGATGGCGGTGCTCGTGATCGCCACCGTGCCGATCCTGCTCGTCTACCCCTTCCTCCAGAAGTACTTCACCAAGGGCGTGCTCACCGGCGCCATCAAGAGCTGACCCAAGCCGACACGAGGTGATTCACCCATGCCCAGCATGTCCCGACGCACCCTGCTGCGTACCGTGGCCGCCGGTGGTGCCGCCGTCACCGCCCCCGGTCTGCTGACCGCCTGTTCCTCCTCTGACTCCGGGGACGGCGACGTCTCCAACGCGGGCAAGAAGCTCGCCCCCTGGCCCGCCTACCGGCCCGCCGCCGGGCCCAGGCCCGACCTGGCCCCCACCGACGCCGGTGTCCAGGCCGGATACACCACCTACCCGTCCGACCTGGTCAAGTCCGTCTCCCGCACCCCGGGCGACGGCTCCACCGTCCGCGTCATGACCGTCTCCTTCGGCACCCCGCCCAAGCCCGCCGCGCAGAACCGCTTCTGGGCAGCCGTCGAGAAGGCCCTCGGCGTGAAGATCGAGTACACGATCATCTCCCAGGCCGACTACCAGAAGAAGATGGCGACGGTCATGGCCGGCGACGCCGACGCCCTGCCCGACATCGTCAACATGTTCTCCGGCTTCACGCTGCCCCGAGAGGCGCAGTTCGTGCAGCGCCGCGCCCAGGACCTCACGCCGTACCTGTCGGGCGACGCGATCGCCGACTACCCCAACCTCGCCAACATCCCCACTCACGCCTGGCGCGACATGGGCCGCATCGGCGGCCGTATCCACGGCATCCCGCTGGAACGCCCGCTGCCCGGCTCGACCCTCTGGATCAACCAGGACATGTTCGCCGACGCGGGCATGAAGGAGGGCTGGACCGCCGAGGACTTCACCGCCGTGGCCCGGCAGGGCACCCGCGGCAGGACGTACATGCTCGGCGCCGCCAACGGCTCCCTGTTCGGCAACGCCTACCACTCCGCCGCCCACAACGCCCCCCAGCGCTGGGCCGTCACCAAGGACGGCACCTTCCTGCCGGGCGCCGCCGACGAGCGCTACAAGGCGTCCATCGCCTTCCAGGCCCAGTTGCGCAAGAACGGCTCCTACCACCCCGACGCCACGTCCATCTCCCAGATCGACCTGACGACCCTCTACTACAACGGCACCGTCGGTTCCATGCAGGACGGGTTCGGCGCCTACCTGCCCAAGTACCGGGAGTCCAAGGGCAAGATGAGCCCCGCCGCGGCCCTGCCGTACAGCGTCGGCGGCGAGCCCGGCGGCATCGTCGCCGCCCGCCGCTCCTTCGGCTACACCATCCTGAAGCAGGCCAAGAAGGAGCGCATCGAACTGCTGCTGCGCATCCTCGACTACCTCGCCGCGCCCTTCGGCAGTCAGGAGTGGGAACTCGTCCACTACGGCGTCGAGGGCGTCCACTTCTCCCGCGGCAAGGACGGCTCGCCCGAACCCACCAAGCTCGGCGAGGTCGAGAACAACACCAACCTGCCGCTGAAGTACCTCGCCGAAGGCCCCCAGGTGCTGTTCGTGCCCGGCATGCCCGACGCCGTGCGCGCCCTGCACGCCTGGCAGCGGAAGGTCGTACCGCACGCCATCCGCGACGCCTCCTTCGGGCTCCAGTCCGCGACGAACAACTCCCAGGGCGCCACCCTCAAGACGTTCCTGGACGACACCATCACCGGGATCATCGCCGGACGGCTGCCGATGTCCGGATGGGACGCGGCCGTGAAGAGGTGGCGGAGCCGGGGCGGCGACAGAATGGCCGAGGAATACGCGAAGGACTACGCGGCCAACACCTGAACATCGGTGGCCGGAAGAGGAGACGCGGGGGATGGGGAACGACATGGTGTCCAAGGGACGGGTCACGATCCGCGAGGTCGCCGAGCGGGCGGGCGTGTCCACGGCCACCGCCTCCCGCGCGCTCAGCGGCAACCACCCGGTGCCCCCGGCGACCCGGGCCCGGGTCCTGCGCGCGGCCCGCGACCTCGACTACGTGGCCAACGCGCACGCCCGCGCCCTGGTCGGCGGCGGCCGCAAGATGGCCGCCGTCGTGGTCCGCCAGGTCACCAGCCCCTTCTACGCCCAGGTCGCCGAGGGCGTGGAGGCGGAGGCCGCCGACCGCGGCTGGCTCTGCGTGGTCGGCGCCACCGGCGGCGACGCACAGCGCGAGATGGAGTTCGTGCAGCTCATGCGGGAGGAGGGCGCCCGGTTGGTGATCCTGGTCGGCGGGGTCGTCGAGGACGACGCCTACCGCGAGCGCGTCGCCCACTACGCCCACGCCCTCGACTCCTCCGGGGCCCGGCTGGTGCTCTGCGGCCGGCCCGCGCCCGACCCGGAGATCCCGGCGCTCGTCGTCGAGTTCGACAACGAGGCCGGGGCCCGCGCCATCACCGCCCACCTGCTGTCGGCCGGCCACCGCAGGATCGTCTTCCTCGGCGGACTGCCCGGCAACACCGCCCTCGACGCCCGCGTCGCCGGCTACCGGGCCGCCCTCACGGAGCACGGGCTGCCGCCCGGGGCCGCACACGTCGTCGACTGCGGCCTCGGCCGGGCCGCCGGCCACCGCGCGATGACCGAACTCCTCAAGTCGACGCGGGAGTTCACCGCGGTCTTCGCCGGGGACGACATGGTCGCCGCCGGTGCCCTGCGCGCCATCGCCGACACCGGACTGCGCGTCCCCGGCGACATCTCCGTCGTCGGCTACAACGACATCCCGCTCGCGGAGGACTTCAACCCGCCGCTCACCACCGTCCGCACCCCCGCGGAGGAACTCGGCCGCGCCGCCGTGCGCATCGCGCTGCGCGACCCCGAGCACGCCGCCGGGGCCCACCACCTGCTCGGCACCCACATCGTCGTACGCGACAGCGTCGGCGCGCCCCCGCCCGGGCGCGCCCTGTGACCAACGGAGGAACCGCACCCGCATGAGCGCGCCGCACGTGTCGCTCCCCGACCCGACGCACCTCCCGAACCTGCCCCACCTGCCACCCCCCGACCCGCTGGCCTCGCCCCTCACCGGCTGGACCCGCGCCCACTGGGAGGCGATCGCCGACCGCCTCCTCGACGCCCTGACGCCCTACGCCTCCCCGGGCCTGGCCCAGTACCGGCTGCCCGGCCCGCCCAGCCACTCCGGACCCTGGTCGGACGGTCTCGAAGGATTCGCCCGCTCCTTCCTGCTGGCCGCGTTCCGCATCGCCGGTTCGGGCGGGCAGGGCGTGTCCGGCCTGATCGAGCGGTACGCGGCCGGGCTCACGGCCGGCACCGACCCGCGCGGCCCCGACCGCTGGCCGCCCATCACCGACCGCTCCCAGCCCATGGTCGAGGCCGCGTCCCTCGCGATCGCCCTGCACGAGACCCGCCCCTGGATCTGGGACCGGCTCGACGACCGGGTACGGCAGCGGGTCGCCGACTGGCTGGGCGGCTTCGTCGGAGCCGTGGTCAACGACTCCAACTGGCGGCTGTTCCAGGTCATCACCGAGGAGTTCCTCGCCTCCGTCGGCGCCCCGCACAGCCGCAGCGAGATCGACGCCGGCCTCGCGCGCCTGGAGGACTGGTACCGGGGCGACGGCTGGTACACCGACGGCGACGGCCGGAAGTTCGACTACTACAACGCCTGGGCGTTGCACCTCTATCCGGTCCTGTGGGCCCGTATCGCGGGGCCGCGCGCCGACCCCCGGCTGGTGGCGGAACACCGGAGACGCCTGCGGTCGTTCCTCCACGACCACCAGCACTTCTTCGGCGCCGACGGCGCACCCGTCCACCAGGGCCGCTCGCTCACCTACCGCTTCGCGACGGCGGCCCCGCTGTGGGCGGGTGTCCTCGCCGACGCCACCCCGCTGCCGCCCGGCCGCACCCGCCGTCTCGCCTCCGGCGCGCTGAAGCACTTCGCCGAGCGCGGCGTGCCCGATGCCCAGGGGCTGCTCACGCTCGGCTGGTACGGGCCCTTCCTCCCCGTCACCCAGCGGTACTCGGGCCCGGCCTCCCCGTACTGGGCGAGCAAGGCCTTCCTCGGCCTGCTCCTGCCCGCCGACCACCCCGTGTGGACGGCGTCCGAGGAACCCGGCCCGGTGGAGACGGCCGACGTGCGCCTCGCGTTACCCGCCCCGGGCTGGTTGCTGCACTCCACGGCGGCCGACGGCATCGTCCGGCTCGTCAACCACGGCAGCGACCGCCTCCCGCCCCCACCGGCGGCAGCCGACGACAGCCCCCATTACGCCCGCTTCGCCTACTCCAGCGCCACGGCCCCCGAGACACCACCGGCACCGCGGGTGGGCCCCGACAACCACATCGCCCTGCTCGCCCCCGACGGCACGCCCACCCCGCGCGGCCGCATCCACCCGCTCGGCGTCGAAGGCACGCGGGCCGCCTCCTGGCACCGGGCGGTGCTCCCGGGCAGCGACGAAGGACACCGCATCGAGACGGTCAGCGTGGTGCACGGCACCTGGGAGGTCCGGGTGCACCGCGTCGACGCGCCGCCCGGCACACCCGTGCGCGAAGGGGGCTGGGCCGTCGCCGACGACAGCACGCCGCCGGTCGCGTCGACCGGCCCCGGCTGGGCCCTGGCCCGCCGCGCGGACGGCCTGACCAGCATGCTCGTCGGCCTGCACGGGTGGCAGGACGCCGGGACGGCGGTGGCACACACGGTCGGCACCAATGCCTGCGGCCACCACTCGGCGACCCCGTACCTCACCCTGCCCGCCCACCCGGGCGGCACCCACCTCCTGGTGACCCTCGTCGTGCTGAGCGCCGGCCCGGAGACGAACGGCGACCCGCACACGCGGCGTTCAGGACCACGCGTACGGGTCGCCGCGACCGGCGAGGTGGAGATCCGCTTCCCGGACGGCACCCGGGAACGGGTGCCGCGATGACCGGGTCAGGCCGCGGCGCGGCCTCGCGTCACCGCCTTCCTCAGCAGCGGCCAGACCAGCAGCAGCACGATCACCGCGTACACCGTCACCGCGAACGGCGTGTTGAACAGCCCCGTCACGCTGCCGTCGCTGATCTGGAGCGCCCGCCGCAGTTGCTGCTCGGCGTTCGGGCCGAGGATCACGCCGATGACGGCGGGCAGCACCGGCAGGCCGTAGCGGCGCATGCCGAAGCCGATCAGGCCGATGATCAGCAGGATCACCAGGTCGATCACCTCACCGCCGACCGCGTACGCGCCGACCGCCGCGAAGAACATGATCCCGGCGTACAGGTACGGGCGCGGAATGCGCAGCAGCTTCGCCCACAGCGGCGCCAGCGGCAGGTTGAGCGCGAGCAGCAGCACCATGCCGACGAAGAGGGAGGCGATCAGGCCCCACACCAGGTCGGGTTCGCGCTCGAAGAGCAGCGGGCCGGGCTGGATGCCGTACTGCTGGAAGGCGGCCAGCATGACGGCCGCGACCGCCGTGGTCGGCAGGCCCAGGGTCAGCATCGACACCAGGGTGCCCGCCGCCGAGGCCGACGCAGCCGACTCCGGACCGGCCACACCCTCGATGGCGCCCTTGCCCCACTCGTCCTTGTGCTTCGACAGACGCTTCTCCGTCACGTACGACAGGAAGGTCGGGATCTCCGCACCGCCCGCCGGGATCGCGCCGAACGGGAAACCGATGAACGGACCGCGCAGCCACGACTTCCAGGTTCGGTTCACGTCCCCGCGACCCAGCCACGGACGCCCCACCGGGATCGGCTCCGGCGGGCTGCGCCGCAGGTGCGCCGCCACCCACAGGGCCTCGCCGATCGCGAACAGACCGACCGCGACGATCACCACGTCGATGCCGTCGGCCAGTTGGAGCGAGCCGAAGGTCAGGCGCTGCTGGCCGGTCATCTGGTCCAGGCCCACCAGACCCAGCGTGAGGCCGATGAGCAGGGAGGCGAGGCCCCGGATGCGGGACGAGCCCAGCACCGACGTCACCGCGATGAACGCCAGCACCATGATGGCGAAGTAGTCCGGCGCGCCGATGTCCACCGCCAGCTTGGCGACCGTCGGCGCGAGCGCGACCAGCAGGATCGTGCCGATCAGGCCGCCCGCGAAGTGCCCGACGGCGGCCGCCGCCAGGGCCTGCGCGCCGCGCCCGGACTTGGCCATGGGGTTGCCCTCCATGGCCGCCACCACCGCCGCGCTCTCGCCGGGCGTGTTGAGCAGGATGGAGGTGGTCGAGCCGCCGAACATCGCGCCGTAGTAGATGCCGGCGAACATGATGAACGCGCCGGTCGGTTCGAGCCCGTACGTCACCGGCAGCAGCAGCGCGACCGCCATCGCCGGGCCGATGCCGGGGAGCACGCCGATGGCCGTGCCGAGCAGCACGCCGATGACGGCCCAGAGCAGGTTGACCGGGGTGAGGGCCGTCCCGAAGCCGTCCAGAAGGGAGTTGAAGGCGTCCATGTCACAGCACTCCCATCAGCGGACCGCCGGGCAGGGGCACTCCGAGCAGGTTGTTGAAGACGACGTAGGTGACGAGGGACAGCCCGGCCGCGATGAGCGGATCGCGGTCGATCCTGCGGCTGCCCAGCGCGAACGCCGCACCCCAGAACAGCAGCGCGCTCGCGACGGGAAAGCCGAGCGGCTCGATCAGGACCGCCGAGCCGAGGAACACCCCGGCGAGCAGCAGCACCGTGCGCCAGTCGGCGGGTTCCGACAGGTCGACGTCCTCACCGGTCTCGGCCTGGCCCCGGCCGCCGCGCAGCACGTCCACGGCGAGCAGGGCGGCGATCACCAGCAAGCCGCCGCCGACCACCACGGGCACGGTCTTCGGGCCGACCGGGCCGCGCTGGGCTATGTCGACGTCCATGGTGAGCGCGTCCGTCAGGACCAGCACGCCCAGCGCCAGCAGCAGCACGCACACGCCGAGTTCGGAGTGCTCCCGCAGCCACGCGCGCCGCTCGTTCCGCTCGGCCGGGGGAATCCCGGTGGTCTGCGTCGTCACAGTCCCAGCTCCTTCAGCACCGACACCACGCGCTTGTCCTCGGCGTCGAGGAACGCGCCGAACTTCTCCCCGGTGAGGAAGGCGTCGTCCCAGCCGTTCTGCTCCAGGGACTTGCGCCATTCGTCCGAACCGTGCAGCTCCTCGAGCAGCCGCACGAGCTTGTCGCGCTCTTTGTCGGTCAGGCCGGGCGGGGCGACGATGCCGCGCCAGTTGGTGAAGTTGACGTCGTACCCGGCCTCCTTGAGCGTGGGCGCGTCCAGCCCCTCGACGCGCTCGGGGCCGGTGACCGCGAGGAGCCGCAGCTCGCCCGCCTTGATCTGATCCAGGTACTCGCCGACGCCGGACACACCGAAGGCGACCTTGTTGCCGAGGATCGACGCGAGCAGCTCGCCGCCGCCGTCGAACGGGATGTAGTTGACCTGCTTCGGGGAGATCCCGGCGGCCCGCGCCATCAGCATCGGCGCGAGGTGGTCGGGCCCGCCGGGCGACGAGCCGCCGCCCACCGGGAGCTTGCCCGGGCTCTTCTTCCAGGCGCCGATGAGATCGTCGATCGTCTTGTACGGGGAGTCCTTGGCGACCACGACCACGTCCTGCTCCTCGGTGAGCCGGGCGATCGGCGTGGTGTCGCCCAGCGTCTTCGGCGCGTCGTTGGAACGGACGGCGCCCACGACCCCGAGGCCCATGGACATGGCGAGCTTGCCGTTGCCGTGCTCGCTCACCAGCCGGCTCAGTCCGACCGTGCCACCGGCGCCGGGCAGGTTGAACACCTCGATGTTGTGGGTCAGTTCGGCGTCCTCGGCGTTCTTGGCGGCCGTGCGGGCCGTGATGTCGTAGCCTCCGCCGGGCGTGTTGGGGACCATGAAACGCAGGCCCGGGATCTGTGTGCCGGTCTCGGAGCCGCTGCCGGCGGTCAGCAGCGGTGGTCCGACGAGCACGAGCACGGCGGCCCCGAGCAGGGCGAGGGGAGTGCGCAGGCGCACGAGTGCCACCACCTGTCGGTACGTCGTTGCGGGTAGGGAAGGCCCTGTGGGGGAGGGTGACGTGGGCCACATGGTGCCCGGACGCCGACGAGGTGTCTCGCTTGCGGAATCAACGGAGGTTGTGGTCTTTGCGGTCGCGGGGTGCCGTGTCAGGTGTCCCCGCGCCTGTTCGCGGGCAGGGCCACCTTCTCGACCTCGGTCAGCAGCTCACCGAGGGCCACGGTGGTTTTCTGCACCCCCTCCACGGACGTCGTGAACGCCTTCGAACGCTCCGCTTCGGTCTTGTACGTCTCATCGCCCGGGGCCGTCGCGTCCCGGCAGGTTTTCGCGTGGTGCGACAGCGCGGTGAGGGTCTCGGACCACTTCTTCTGTATGCCCTGGTCGGGCACGGGAAAGTAGGCCATGGCGTCCTCCGTGCGGCGGACCAGCGTGCCGCAGATGCGGTGGAACTCCTTCTTCTCCACCCGGGCCTCTCCGTTCGGGCCGGGTTTCTCCATGGCTGCGAGAAGTGCGTCGCTGAACTCCCCTGCCGACTCGTTGATCGCACCGAAGTGATCGAGGCCGCCGTGCATGAGCCAGGCGAGTGCCTGCCACGCGCGGATCTTGGCCGACCTGGCGCGCGGCGCGGCGTCGGTCACCGTGTCGCCCGGCATGGCGGACGCGCCCACCTTCTTGTCCGACGACGACTTGGTGGACGCGGAATGGGCGGCGGCGGTGAGCAGCAGAGTGGGCACGACCAGGGCGACGACGGCACCGGCGGGAGCGAGCCGCCGCCACCGCGGGCCGGGCGCGGCGACGGGTCCGTGCGGTGCCCCCCTGTCCGGCGTCACTTGGGCGTCCGGGGTGGTCGGGTCTGCCGCTGCCGCTGCCGGGGCGTGCGGGGTGGTGCCGTCTGCCGTTGTGGGGACGGACGGGGTGGTCCTGTCCGCGGGCACTCGGGTGTCTGAGGTGCCCTGGTTCTCTACGGGGGCGTGCGGCGTGGACCCGTCCGCCGCCGCAGGAGCACCCGGGGTGACCCCGTCAGCCCCTGGCCAGGCAGCGTGTTCCTGCTGCCTGCGGCGCTGCCGTACCAGCCGCCCGGCCACCCCGCGCGCTCCCGCACCGCCCACCGCCGCGCACGCGGCGAGGAGTACGGCCGGGGTCAGGGCGTTGAGCGCGGTCCGTCTGGCGAAGGGCCAGCCGGCCCCGGGGACCCAGGCGCACCGGTCCACGAACGCGCTGAACGGTCCGAGGCAGCCGTCGGCCGAGAACATCAGGAAGATCGCGGCGTACCCGAAGAGTTGTGTGACGGCCACGGCCGCCAGGGCCCGCGGCAGCCACAGGTGCCGGGACAGGGCGGCCACGGCCGCGGCGGTCAGCAGGCAGGCCGCGAGGACGGCGGCGATCAGCAGCCAGCGGTGGACGAAGAGGTACGGCCCGGTGCGTTCCGCCCAGGTGGCCGGACGGCGTCGGTGCTGGAACCCGTTCACCGCGAGCAGCAGCGCCCAGCACAGCAGCCCGCCCGCCACGCCCGCGCCCAGCGTCCGGCGCAGCCGCAGCCCGGACGCCGCGGACGTCGACACGCGCAGCACCAGGGGGAAGATCCACAGGAGCAGGGCTGCGACCAGGAGCAGCACGCCGGCGTTGAGCGTCGTGAGCGTCGGCAGGGCCTGGGCTATGGCCGACAGTTCAAGGGAAAACGCCTCCCACGAACCCGGAATCACCTGCCGCACCATGTCGCGGTGCTCCTCGACCTGGCTGTAGACGCCCATCGTCTGGTACCAGCCCACCACGTACCACCAGTACAGCCCGCCCCACAGCAGCACCGCGGTGACCAGCAGGTTCAGCAGCCCGGCCGCTCGGCGCAGCCATGTCCTGGCCAGCCCCAGCGCCAGGCGTGTGCACTGCGCCGACCACGCCGCCGCGACGGCTGCCGTCAGGAGCAGACCGAGCAGGAACCCCGGTTCGGGGCCCAGCCAGTCGGTGCCGTGCTTGCCGTTCGCGAACTCGCCCAGCACCAGGCCGCAGCCGAGCCAGAACCCCGAACGGAGCCCGGACTCCTTCCGGCCCGAGACCTGCGCCGCCGTCACCGAACGGGCCAGCGAGACGTACAGCACCGGGGCGAGGAACGCCGTCGTCAGCCACGCACCAGCCTCGCTCGTCGACGCCCGGGGCACGACGTCCCCGACAATGTTGACCAGCACCGTTCCGCTCACCCCGACCAGCAGCATCGCCAGCGCGCCCACCCCCGACAGCCGTCCGGGGTCCGCCAGGGCGCGCCGCCTCTCGGCCCAGCTCGGATGGGTCCGCAGCAGCGCGGTCACCCGCCGGACCGAGGTGGCGACGGCGCCGTCACGGTCCCGGTGGGCCCACGCGGAGGCGGACGCGCCGCTGCCCACAGCCCGTGCGTCGGCGTACAGTTCGCGCCGGCGCAACAGGTCGGCACGGGCGAGGTGTACCAGCCCGACCAGCAGGAGCCCGGACAGGACGGACCGGGTGAGCATGGACGCCACCCCGGGCCAGAACGGCGAGGTGGTCCGGCCGGTGAGTCCGTCGAAGAGCAGGGTGCCCTCGTGCCAGAGATACGGCAGCAGGGCGAGTACAACGAAGGTCCGCCACAGGGCCGTACTGGCCGAGGCGTACTCCACGTCGCGGTTGCGGATGTGGGCGAGCTCGTGCAGCACGACCGCGCGGAAGCCCTCGGGATCCGTGGCCCGCCGCACCAGCAGCCCCGCGTGCAGACACACGGTGTACTCACCGAACCGCCCGTACACCACGGCCCCGGAGGTCGTCCGCGTCGGATCCACCCGGAACCGTACGTCCGACGTGACGCCGGCGAGCTCGCGCAGGACGCGGAGTTCCGTGCCCAGGGAACCGTCGGTGTCCAGAGCCCCGGCCGGTACCGTGCGCCGCCACCGTTCACGCAGGCGCGGCTGCCACCAGTACACGAGGGCCGCCACCGCCAGCAGGGCGGCCGTCGCGGCCATGCCCTTCCAATACTCCACCGTCGGCACGCCGGACATGCACTCCGCGAGCGCTTCCGGGTGGCGCATGGTGGCCAGCACGTTGTCCAGGTTCCGCCCGTCGGGATCCATCCCGGCCGCCAGCAGACAGCCCAGCGGGTCCCCCGGGGTGTCGTTGGGATCCGGAGCCAGGACCGTGTTGAGCATGCTCACGCTGGACGCGACGACGCCCGTCATCAGCAGCGCGAAGCGCGGTCCGGTGTCGGCCAGTCCGTACCGCCCGGTGTGGGCAGGCGCGGTGGCCGCCACCGAGGGGGACGTGCTCACGGAGCGTCCCCGCCGGCCGTGGGGGTGGTGCCGCCCGCGTGGTCGGCGGACTCGTGGGCCTCCGGATCCGCCGTGGCGAGGTGTGCCACGACGGCGTCCGCGAGGGCCTGCGCTTCCGAGCCGTCGATACCGCGCTCGACCGCGCGATCGACGATCTGTACCCGTAAGGCGGCCAGCTCGGCGCGGTCCCACTCCGGCAGGAGCCGGGGCGGTTCGGCGGGAGCGCGGCGAAGCAGCCGGCGCAGTCCGCTCCGGCTCCGCTCGATCGCGCTGTCGGCCGCCGTGTCGATCGCCCGCCGGGCCGCCTGATCCAGCACCAGCCACACCACGGCGGTGACAAGCGCGGTGACCTCCGCCAGACCGAACCCGAGGGGCTCCCTGCGCGCGCCCTGCCCGGCGAGGATCCGGACGGCCCGCTCGTCGTCCAGCGGCCACAGCGCCTCGAGGAGCGGCAGCTCATGTGATGCGCGTTCGGTCACCACCGCGCGTACCACGCCCCTTACGGTTGCCGCGTCCGCCGGTTCGATCACTGTGAACTCCCTTGTTCCCAGAAGCCGTTGGGATCCTATGCGAGCACAGTGAACCGTCTGCCGCCACTGTCCCGGCCACGACGCGGGGGAGGCCGGGGGGCGCACAACGTTCGCGTCGTGCGCCCCCCGGGCTCACCGGCCGGGCGCTGCGCAGCCCACGTCCCGGGCCGGCAGGCGCCCCGTGGCCAGGTACGCGTTGACCGTGTCGTCGACGCACGGCACGCCGTAGACGCCGTACACCGCGTGCTGGTCGGCGCCGTGCAGGGTGATCAGCCGCGAGGAGGGCCACATGCCGCGGACCGTCCGGGCGCCGTCGTAGTCGGTGCGTGGGTCCCCTGTCGCGTTGACCAGCAGGGCCGGCAGGTCGTCCCGGATCGCGGTCGGGCGCTCACGCGGCCGGTCCCAGAACGCGCACGGACCGATGTTCTGCGTGACAGGCGCGAACAGCGGGTCCTGCCCCCGGGTGCGCTGCACGTCGCGCCAGTACACCTCCGGGTCGCGCGGAGCGGGGCCGTCGCCGCACAGGATCGCCGTCTGCACGCTGCCGTAGTGGGAGTCGGTGTCCGTGAGCACGAACGCGAGCACCCCGGCGAGCCACGGTGACGGCGTGACCCGCTGCCCCCGCGACGCCCGCAGCATGTCCCGGACGCCCTGGGCGAAGTCCCCGTAGGCGGCGTCGTTGTGCTGCGACAGTCCGTTGAAGGCGACGATCGGCATCACGTGCTCGTCCAGCCGGTGGCCGCCGAGCCGCAGCGGCGTGCGGGCCGCGGCCTCGCGGACACGGTCCACGGTCGCCAGCACCTCGCCCCGTGTGCGGCCCAGCCCGTACGTCGCCTCGCGGGCGGCGGCCCAGGAGGCCCAGCCCTCCAGCGCGCGGCGGTTGGCCCGCTCGACGCCCCGGAGCAGCCTCGGGCCGTACCGGTCCGGGTCGATCACACCGTCCAGCACGACCCGGTCGGTCCGGCCGGGGAACATCGTGGCGTACACCTCGCCGAGGTAACTGCCGTACGAGTAGCCCAGGTAGGAGATCCGCCGCTCGCCGAGCGCGGCCCGGATGACGTCCATGTCGCGGGCGGTGTTGCGGGTGGTGGCGTGGGGGAGGACATCGCCCGCGTGGGTGCGGCAGCGCTCGGCGAGGTTCTTGGAGAACGCGGCCACGCGGTCGAATCCGGCCCGGTCCTCACCCGCCCCGCGCCAGGCCGAGCCGGTCGGCCAGTGGCAGTCCAGCGGTGTGCTGCGGCCGACGAAACGGGGATCCACGCCGACCACGTCGTACCGGGCGGCGACGTCCTTCATCGCCCTGCTCACCCATGGCGGGTCGCCGAGGGACGTCCCGCCGGGGCCGCCGCCGTTGAGCAGCAGCGGGCCGACGCGGCGGTCGGTGCCGGTGGCGCGGATCCGGGATATCGCGACGGTGATCGTCCGGCCGTCGGGGTCCGAGTAGTCCAGCGGTACGGTCACGTCGGCGCAGCGGGCGCCCGCCTGCTCCAGTTCCTTGCCGGTCGTGTCGTCCGGTCCGAGCACACAGCTCTTCCAGGTGAGGCGCTGGTCGTGGTAGCGGGCGAGGGGGTCGGGGCCGGGATCCGCCCCGGCCGTGGCGGGCAGCGCCGTCAAGGCGAGACCGGCGGCCGTCAGGGCGAGTACGGCTCGTCTCGCGGTTCCCGGGATGCGGGATAACACGTGTGGGTGTCCTTTCTGTCGCCGATGCCCCTCGCGACTGGCAGGGACATGCCCGAGCGGGGAGCGGTGCGACAGAACGCTAGGGACGGGCCGCCGTCCGATCACTCCGGCTGGCAGCCGCTTCGAGGTGGGGTGAGCCCCAGCGCAGAGGCGGGGGACTACCGTTTCCATGACCCCGGCAAACAACCGGAATCATGGCTCCGAGCTGGGAGAACGCTCGGGAAGACCTTGTGCAGGTCGATGCAGGGGGGGTTGTCCAGACATTCGCTCACGCCTAGGGTCGGCTTCCGAGTGCAAGCGCTTTCCAAAGTGCTTTCAAAAGTGCTTCCCAAGCGTGTGTCCGCCGGCCGTCCGAGGAGCGCCGCATGTCCTTGTCCCCCACCCGCCGCCGCGTGGCCGTCGTCGGCACCGGAGCCATCGTCGGCGGCAGTCATCTGCCCGCGCTGCGGGCCCATTCCGACCGGGTGGAGCTGGTCGCCGCCGTCGACGTCGACCAGGAGAGGCTCGACGCCTTCCGCGAGCTGGCCGGCGGCCAGGTCGCCGGGTACACCTCGGTGGACGCGATGCTGGACGCCGTCCGCCCCGATCTGGTCCTCATCGGGACGCCGCCCTCCCTGCACCGCGACCAGACGGTGGCCGCGCTCAAGGCCGGTGCCTGGGTGCTGTGCGAGAAGCCGCTCACCCTGTCGCTCGCCGAGTACGACGAGATCGCCGCCGCGGAGGAGGCCTCCGGGGCGTACGCGGCGGTCGTCTTCCAGCACCGCTACGGCTCCGGCGCGGTGCACGCCCGCGAGCTGATCGCCGGCGGCGAGCTGGGCGCCCCGCTGGTGGCGCACTGCCAGACCACCTGGCACCGGGACGCCGCCTACTACGCCGTCCCGTGGCGCGGGAAGTGGGCCAGCGAGGGCGGCGGCCCGACCATGGGCCACGGCATCCACCAGTACGACCTGATGCTGCACCTGCTCGGCGAGTGGGAGGAGATCCGGGCCATGGCCGCCCGGCTCGTCCACGACACCGAGAGCGAGGACGTCTCCACCGCGCTGGTCCGGTTCAGGAGCGGAGCCCTCGCCACCGTCGTCAACAGCGTGCTGTCCCCGGACGAAGTGAGCCGTATCCGCATCGACTGCGCGGACGCCACCGTCGAGCTCACCCACCTGTACGGCCACACCAACGACAGCTGGGTCTACACCCCGGCCCCGCACGTCGCCTCCGACCGCGCCATCGCCTGGCGCACCCCCTCGAACGACGTGCCCAGCTCGCACACGGCCCAACTGGGCGCACTCCTGGACGCCTACGACAACGGCACCAGACCACCGGGCAGCGGCCAGGACGCCCGCGCCACCCTGGAGTTCGCCGCCGCCCTGTACAAGGCGGCGTTCACCGGCCGCTCCGTGCACGCGGGTGAGATCGGCCCCGGCGACCCCTTCTACGAGGCCATGCACGGCGAGTACCCCGACTGGGCCCCCAAGGAGCGCGCATGAGCATCCGAGTCACCCACACCCACGGCGAGGACATCGCCGTCACGGCGGCGAACGGCACGGAGATCCTCCGCTACGTCTACCGCCCCGACCCGGATCCCTTCGAGTCCCGCAAGCCGTACGCCCACCCGGTGCGCACCCTGTCCGGGCGCACGGTCACCGGCTACCGCCCGAACGACCACCGCTGGCACAAGGGCCTCCAGATGACCGCGAGTCATCTGTCCGGCCAGAACTTCTGGGGCGGCAACTGCTACGTCCACGGCCAGGGCTATCTGCGCCTGCCCGAGCGCGTCGGCTTCATGCGGCACGACGGCTTCCCGGAGTTCACGGTCGAGGACGACCGCCTCGCCTTCACCGAGGAGCTCACCTGGGTCGAGAACGGCGGCGAGGAGTGGGCGCGCGAGGTGCGGGGGCTGACCGTCCACTCGGTGGACGAGGAGGCCGGCGCCTGGGCCCTGGACTGGTCGATCCGCCTCACCAACGTCCGTTCCGAGCCGCTGGCCTTCGGTTCCCCGACCACCGCCGGCCGTGAGATGGCCGGCTACACCGGACTCCAGTGGCGCGGCCCGCGCGACTTCACCGGCGGCACGGTCTTCGCCCCGGGCACCGACGCCGACGCGGGCAAGCTCATGGGCACCCAGGGCCCCTGGCTCGCCTTCACCACCGAGCACGACGACGTCGACGGCCACTCCACCCTCGTCTTCGCGCACGCGCCCGAGAACCTCGACGAGACGTCCGCGGTCCACGAGTCGCACTGGTTCGTCCGCTCCGAGCCCTTCCCGACGGTCGCCTTCTCCTGGGCGTTCTTCGAGGAGTTCGAACTCCCGCCGGGCGAGTCCTTCGCCTTCCGGTACCGGCTCGTCGTCGCCGACGGTGCCTGGGACCGCGACCGGGTCGGCACGCACCTGGAGGGCCTGCCGTGGTGAGCGACGCCAAGCCCGCCCTGCCGCACCCGCTGCCCGGCGCGATCGGCCTGTCCCATCTGAGCGCCTACGACTGGGAGGCCGCCGACGGCGTCTGCGGCGGCAGCCCGCATCTGCACCTGGTCTGCACCGAGGCGTACGTCGTCACCGGCGGCCGGGGCGCGGTCCAGACGCTGAGCCCCGACGGCTACCGGGACATCCCCCTCGAAGCCGGCTCCATCGCCTGGTTCACGCCGGGCACCGTCCACCGCATGGTGCAGGGCGGCGATCTGCGCATCACCGTGCTGATGCAGAACAGCGGCCTGCCCGAGGCCGGGGACGCCGTGTTCACCTTCCCGCCCGAGGTGCTCGCCGACCCCGAGAGGTACGCCGCCGCGGCGACCCTGCCGCCCGGCACGGGACCGGAGACGGCGGCGGCCGCCCAGCGCCGCCGCGACCTCGCCGTGGAGGGCTACCTCGCCCTGCGCGAGGCGCTCGTCGCCGGCGACAACGGCCCGTACCTGGAGTTCCAGCGGGCCGCCGCCCGGATCGTGCGCGACAAGGTGCCCACCTGGCGCGCCCTGTGGCGGGCGGGCGCCCTGGCCACCGCCGAGCGCACCGGCGCCCAGCTCGACGCGCTGGCCGACGGCGAACCCGCCTACCTCGGCGAGGCCACCGCTTACGAGGCCGCGCCCACCCGGCTCGGCGGCTTCGGCATGTGCGGCCGGCGGGACGAGTACAACCTGCCCGGGACGACGCTGCCGTACCAGGGGGAGTAACCGCACGAACGAGGGGGGACCTCAACCGAACTCCGAGGAGAGAAGAGGTGACCTCGGCATGCCCGGACACAGGACAAAGGGGTTCTGCGCGTCGGCCGCCGCACTGGCACTGTGTGCCGTGCTGGCGGGCTGCGGAGGATCCGGGGAATCGGCCGGCGGCGGCAAGGTCGTGCTGCGCTACACGTGGTGGGGCAACCCCGACCGCGCGGAACGCACCGAGCAGGCCGTCGCGCTGTTCGAGAAACAGCATCCGGACGTCGACGTGACGACGTCGTTCTCCGGCTACGACGCCTACAAACAGAAGCTCGCCACCCAGGCCGCCGGCGGTGACGCGCCGGACGTGATGCAGCTGGACTACCGCCAGATCGACCAGTACGCCTCCGGCGGCGTCCTGCTCGACCTGGCGAAGCAGAAAGCCGTCCTGCGCACCTCCGAGATCGACCAGGGCCTGCTCGCCACCGGCCGCGTGGACGACGTCCAGTACGCGATCCCGCAGGGCCGCGGCACCGAGACCGTCGCCTACGACGTCGGTACGTGGAAGAAGTCGGGAGTGCCCCTCCCCGGCAAGAGCTGGACCTGGAGCCAGTGGGCCGACACCATGCGCGCCCTGGCCAAGAAGACCGGCAAGCCAGGGGCGACCGACCCCGGCCAGAGCGAGGACGCCTTCGAGGTCTGGCTGCGCGGGCAGGGCAAGGCCCTCTACACGGAGGACGGCGGACTCGGCTTCACCGCCGACGACCTCACCCGCTGGTGGACCTTCACCGACAAGCTGCGCCGCGAGGGTGCCGTCTCGCCCGCCGAGCAGACCACCCAGCTCGACGGCTCCGTCGAGAACACCCCGCTGGGGCGCGGCACATCCGTCACCGACGCCAACTGGGACGCCCCGGCCAGCGGCTTCCTCGCCCTCGTCAAGGGCGGCGTCGCCCTCGCCCCCATGCCGTCCGGCGAGGACGGCACCCCCGGCCAGTACTTCAAGCCCTCCATGTTCGTCGGGGTCTCCGCGAACACCGCCCATCCGAAGGAGGCGGCACAGCTCGTCGACTTCCTGGTCAACGACCGGCAGGCCGCGAAGATCCTCGGCGCGAGCCGCGGCATCCCCGTCAACGAGCAGGTCCGCGACGAGATAGGCCCGGCGCTCAAGGACTTCGACAAGACCATCGCCGACTTCCAGGCGTCCCTGGAGGGCAAGCTCAAGGACCCGCCCCAGGCACCGCCGGCGGGCGACAACGCCCTCCAGAGCACCTTCCAGCGCGACTACGACCAGGTGTCCTACGCGCGCATGTCGCCCCGTGAGGCGGCCGAGAACTACATCACCGAGGCGAAGGCGGAGCTGAGGTCATGACCACCACCGCGATCCCCACGGAGACCGAACGCGTCACCGCCACCACCCCGAAGCGCCGTCCCAAGCGCGAACGCGAGGGCGCCGCCTGGGTGTTCCTCTCGCCCTGGGTCCTCGGCGCGATCGTCCTGACACTGCTGCCGATGGCCGTGTCGCTGTACCTGTCGTTCACCGACTACGACCTGTTCAACCCGCCGCAGTGGGTGGGCCTGCGCAACTACGTCCAGATGTTCACCGAGGACCCGCGCTACTGGCGCTCGGTCGTGACGACGGTGACGTACGTCGTCATCGCCGTGCCCCTGCAACTGGCCCTCGCCCTGGTCGTCGCGCTCGCCCTGAAGGGCATGAAGCGCGGCAAGGCCTTCTACCGCTCCGCCTTCTACGCGCCCTCGCTGCTCGGCGCGTCGATGTCCATCGCCCTCGTCTGGCGTGCGGTCTTCAACGACGGCGGCACGGTCGACAACCTGCTCGGCACCGGCGGCTGGGTCAACAAGCTTGGCTGGTCGCTGCTCGCCGTCGCGCTCCTGACGGTGTGGCAGTTCGGAGCACCGATGGTCATCTTCCTCGCCGGTCTCCAGCAGATCCCCGCCGAGCTGTACGAGGCGGCGGCGGTCGACGGGGCCGGGAAGTGGCGGCAGTTCCTGTCCGTCACCGTGCCGATGCTGTCCCCGGTGCTGTTCTTCAACCTGGTCCTCCAGACCATCCAGGCCTTCCAGGTGTTCACGCCCGCTTTCGCGGTCAGCGCGGGCAAGGGCGGACCGGCCGACTCGACCCTCGTCTACACCATGTACCTCTACGACCGCGGCTTCGTCGCCTCCCACATGGGCTACGCCTCCGCCATGGCCTGGGTGCTGCTCCTCGTGATCGGTGTGGTCACGGCGGTGCTGTTCCGCACCTCCCGCTCCTGGGTCTTCTACGCCTCCGAGGGGGAGCGATGACCTCGACCGCTATGTCCCACAAGCCCGTCCGCTGGGGGCGGGTCGCCGTCCACCTGGGCTGCCTGGCCGCCCTGCTGGTCATGCTGTACCCGCTGGCGTGGCTGCTGGCCACCTCGCTCAAGCCCGCCGACGAGGTCATCGCGAGCCTCGACCTGCTGCCCAGCCACCTGGAGTGGTCGAACTACTCCACGGCCATGGAGGGCGTCAACGACGTCTCCATCTGGCGGCTGCTCACCAACTCGCTGCTGATCGCCGGTGGCGCGGTCCTCGGCAACGTCATCAGCTGTTCGCTCGCCGCCTACGCCTTCGCACGCCTCAGGTTCCGGCTGCGCGGGCCGCTGTTCGCCTTCATGATCGCCACGATCATGCTGCCGCACCACGCGGTGCTGATCCCGCAGTACATCATCTTCAACCAGCTCGGCCTGGTGAACACCTACTGGCCGCTGATCCTGCCGAAGTTCCTCGCCACCGAGGCGTTCTTCGTCTTCCTCATCGTGCAGTTCATGCGCGGCCTGCCGCGCGAGCTGGAGGAGGCGGCCCGGATCGACGGCTGCGGACCCTTCCGCAGCTTCTTCCAGGTCGTGCTGCCGCTCACCCGGCCGGCGCTGATCACCACCGCCATCTTCACGTTCATCTGGACCTGGAACGACTTCTTCACCCAGCTCATCTACCTGTTCGACCCGGACAAGTTCACGCTGACCCTCGCGCTGCGCTCCTTCGTGGACGCCTCCAGTACCTCCGCGTTCGGCCCGATGTTCGCCATGTCGGTGATCGCGCTGCTGCCGATCGTGCTGTTCTTCCTCGCCTTCCAGCGGTTCCTGGTGGAGGGCATGGCCAGCTCCGGAGTGAAGGGGTGAGCGGGATGCGGACCCAAGAGGCCGGTGAGGTGTTCGGGCCGCGCATGACGCTGTTCGCGGACGTGCTGAGCGTCGGCCTCGCCACGTCGGTGGCCTGTCTGCCGTTGGTGACCGCACCGGCCGCGCTGTCGACGGCGTGCGCCGTACTGCGCGGCGCCGGACAGGACCGGCCCGTCACGGCCGGGAGGTACGTCGTCCTGCTGCGGCAACGGCTGCGGGCCGGTGACCTGCTGGCGGGGGCCGTCGCCCTGGCGGGTCTGCTGCTGTTCGCGGCCGACCTGGCGCTGGCCGGGGCCGGGCTGCCCGGGGCGCCGCTGTTCGCGGTGACCGCCGCGGTCATCGGCGCCTGCGCGGCGGTCGTCGGCCTGCGGGCCTGCGCACGCCCCGAGTCGCTCACCGACTGGCGCGCGGCGGTGCGCGGGGCCGCCCGGGACGCCGTGGCGGACGCGGGCGGCAGCGGGCTGGTCCTGCTGGCCGTGGCGACGGCCGCGCTGTGCGCCTGGATGCTGCTGCCGTTGGCCTTCCTGGCTCCGGGACCGCTCGCCCTGGCGCTCACGGCTGTGGACGTACGCCGGTCCGCTGCTGCTTCCCTGCAATAGCCAACTCCTGCCACAGCACCGCGTGGACGTACTGCGGCCTCACCGCCGCAGGGCAGCGCCGATGCTGATCCGCGGCCACGAACGGGCCGCCGTGAGGAGCGCCTGCGTCCTGGCCGACGGAGTGGCCGCCGCCGCTGCCGCCGCCAGGGCCGCCGCGGCGCTCGCGATGCCGAGGACCGCGCCCGCGGCCACGTCGCCCGGATAGTGCACGCCCGTGTGGATACGGGAGTAGCCGACGGCGCTCGCCAGCGCCCCGAGCGGCACCGCGGCGGGGGGCAGGACCACACCGACGGCGGTGGCGAACGCGACCGCCGACGCCGTGTGCCCGGACGGGAACGAGGCCGACGTCGGCATCGGAACGTGCCGGTCCACCGTCACCCGGGCCGCTTCCCGGTCCGGCCGGGCCCGGCGCACCAGGCGCTTGCCCAGCAGGTTGGCGGAGGCCGAGGCCACGGCGATCGCCCCGACACCGGCGAACGCGGCCCTGCGGGGCCGCTTCCCGCCCAGCGCCAGGGCGGCGGCGATGGCGAACGAGATCTTGGAGTGGTCGGCCGCGTGCGACAGATGGCGCAGCGTCCGGTCGAGCGTGGGCGTGGGAGTGGCGGCCACCGCCGCGTACAGGGCGCCGTCCACGGCCCTGAGATCGCCCATGACGGCACCCAGGAGCCGGCCGGGCCCGCCCGAGGGCTTCCCGTCCTCCGGGAGCGGACGAAGGGCGTCCTCGTCTGTGGTCGTCGGATCGGTCATGTGCTTCTCCCCGCAGTGGCCTTCCTCAGCAAGGTACCGGCTCGCGCCGGGCGCACGCTCGGCGCCCCCGCGGGCCGGTACCTCCCGAGTGCCCATGTCGGGCGACTGAACCCGTCTGCTGGACTGGGGGCATGACGCCCCTGTCACGCCGGGTCCTGCGCGCACTCGACCGTTTCCACGCCGCCTGTCCCTGGGACCACAACGCCCACTTCCACCGCTGGATCCTGCGGCAGCTCCCCAGGCGTGCCGGGACCGCCCTGGACGTGGGATGCGGCAGCGGCGACCTCGCCCGGCTGCTGGCCGGCCGGGCCGAGCGGGTGCACGGGGTCGACGCCGACCCGGGCATCACGGCCCGGGCGCGGGAGCTGACCCCCACGGCGGTCCCGGTGACGTACACGGTGGCCGACGCGCCGGCCGGGCTTCCCGACGGTCCGTACGACGTCATCACCTGCGTCGCCGTGGTGCACCACCTCCCGTTCACCCGGGCACTGGAAGCCTTCCGTGACCGTCTGGCCGCCGGCGGCACCCTGGTGATCGTCGGTGTGTTCCGGGAGCGGACGCCCGCCGACCACCTCCTCGCGCTCGCGTCCATTCCGCTCAACATCGTCATGGCACTGCTCAAGAACCGGGGCCGCCCGGCGCCTCGCCCCGTCTCGATGACGGCCCGCACGAGTCCGGCGGACATGACCTTCCCGGAGATCGCCCGCGCGGCCCGGACCGTCCTGCCCGGCGCCCGACTGCGCCGCCGCCTGTTCTGGCGCTACACGCTGGTGTGGCGCCACCCCTGACGGCCCGGCGGTTCAGGGGCTCTCGCCCCCTCAGCCCGCGGCCCGGAACGTGCGCAGCCCCACCGAGATCAGCCATGGCCACGACCACGACGGGAACCGCCGGCACCACGGCCGTGACCAACCGCTGCCGCAGCGGCCGCAGTTCGTCGGGCTCCTCGATCCGCTCCTCCTGCCCGGCAGGGGGAGCGGGCTCCTGCGCGGTGTACCCGGTCGCCTCGACGGTGGCGATCAGGTCGCCGACGGAGACGTCACCGCCGTAGCCGACCTTCGCCTTCTCGGTCGCCTAGTTGACGGTGGCGGTGACCCCGTCCATGCGGTTGAGCGGTCGTGCCGGTGGTCATGGCTCACACCCGCCCGGTCAGCTCGTAGCCGGCCTCGTCGACGGTCTCGGCGATCAGGGCGTCGTCGGGCTCGCCCGAGCTGGTGACGGTGACCTGCCCGGCGTCGAGGTCGACCTCGACGCCGCTGACGCCGTCCAGCTCGCCGATGACCTTGGTCAGCGTGGCCTTGCAGTGGCCGCAGGACATTCCGGAGACGGCGTAGGTGGTGGCGGGCATGGCGTGCCTCCTGGGTACGGTCAAGATTCTCCGATACGGGGCGGGGGTATAACCTCGCCAGTTCCTGTATACCCCCACGGGGTATTAGACACAAGCGGAGAACGACTTGACTTGGTACCCCCCAGGGGTATGGTGAGCTGTGTGGACGCCCGCATGGGCGCGGGCGGCCCGGTTCTGAAGGAGATGCCGGCCATGAACACCGGACTGAAGATCACGAGCTTCGCCGCCGCCCTGGCTGCGACCTTCGGCATGGCCTACGGCGTCGGCCAGGGCATCGCCCCCGTCGTCGCCGACAACCCGCCGAAACACAAGGACGAGCACACCCCGCCCACATCGCGGTCCGAGGAGGCCGGCGGCCACACCGGGCACGACACGCCCCCGGCCGGCGGGCTCCAGATCTCGGAGGACGGCTACACCCTCGACCTGGAGACCCCGAGCGTCACCGCCGGGCAGCGGGCCGACCTGCGTTTCACGGTCAGGGACGGCAGCGGCCGGGCCGTCACCGCGTACCAGCGCGAACACGAGATGGAACTGCACCTCATCGTGGCCTCACGCGACCTGGTCACCTACCGCCATCTGCACCCCACCCGCGCCGCCGACGGCACCTGGAGCACCCCCGTCGACCTGCCCCGGGCGGGCGGCTACCGCGTCTTCGCCGACTTCACCCCGGCGAAGAAGGACGCCCGGAACCTCACCCTCGGCGCGGACCTCGCCGCCTCCGGCCCGTACCAGCCGAAGGAACTGCCCGCGCCGAGCCCCACGGCCACGACCAACGGCTACGAGGTGAAGCTGTCCGGCGCCCTGCGGCCCGGCAAGGCGAGCGAACTGAAGCTGAAGGTCTCCCGCGACGGCGAGCCCGTCACGAACCTCCAGCCGTACCTGGGCGCCTACGGCCACCTCGTCGCCCTGCGCTCCGGTGACCTCGCCTACCTCCACGTCCACCCGAACGGCGAACCCGGCGACGGCAAGACCAGGCCCGGCCCGGACATCTCCTTCACGGCCACGGCCCCCAGCGCCGGTTCCTACCGCCTGTTCCTCGACTTCAAGCACGACGGGAAGGTCCACACGGCGGCGTTCACCGTCAGGGCCGGGGGAGCGGCAGCCGGTTCCGGTACCCCCGAGGGGCATGCGGACGACGGCCACGGGCACTGAGCGTCAGCCGAGCGCCCGGTCCAGATTGAAGGCCGCACTGATCAGCGCGAGATGCGTGAACGCCTGCGGGAAGTTGCCCTGCTGCTCCCCGGTGTGGCTGATCTCCTCGGCGTACAGGCCGAGATGGTTGGCGTACGTCAGCATCTTCTCGAAGGCGAGGCGCGCCTCGTCGATCCGGCCGGCGTGCACCATGGCCTCGACGTACCAGAACGAGCAGATGGAGAACGTGCCCTCGTCGCCGCGCAGCCCGTCCGGACTGGCCTGCGGGTCGTAGCGGTAGACCAGCGAGTCGGAGACCAGTTCCTCGGTGAGCGCGTCCAGGGTCGACAGCCACTTCGGATCGGTCGGGGCGATGAACTTCGTCAGCGGCATCATCAGCAAGGCCGCGTCCAGCACGTCCCCGTCCTCGTGCTGGACGAAGGCCCGGCGCGCCTTTGACCAGCCCCGGCTCATGATCCGCCGGTAGATCGTGTCGCGGTGCTCCCGCCAGCGCGGCAGGTCGGCGGGCAGGCCGCGCCGGTTGGCCATGCGGATGGCCCGCTCGATCGCCACCCAGCACATCAGCCGCGAGTACAGGAAGTTCTTGCGGCCGCCCCGCGTCTCCCAGATCCCCTCGTCGGGCTGGTCCCAGTTCTCGCACACCCAGTCCACCAGCGCGCACACGTCGTCCCACTGGTCGCTGGAGACGGGCTTGGCCCACTTGTCGAAGAGGTAGATGGAGTCGATCAGCGCGCCGTAGATGTCGAGCTGGAGCTGGTCGGCCGCCGCGTTGCCGACCCGTACCGGCGCGGAACCCTGGTGGCCCTCCAGATGGTCGAGTGTCGTCTCGGGCAGCTCGGTGCGCCCGTCGATGCCGTACATGATCTGCAAGGGGCCGGAGGGCTTGCCGTCGCCCGGGCTGATGTGCCGGGTCACGAAGTCCATGAACGCCTCGGCCTCACCGGTGAAGCCCAGCCGCAGCAGGGCGTAGACGCAGAAGGCCGCGTCGCGCACCCACACGTACCGGTAGTCCCAGTTGCGTTCGCCGCTGAGCTGCTCGGGCAGACTCGTCGTCGGCGCGGCCACGATCGCCCCGGTCGGCGCGTAGGTGAGCAGCTTCAGCGTCAGCGCCGAGCGGTGCACCATCTCCCGCCAGCGGCCCCGGTACTTGGAGGCGGACAGCCAGCGCCGCCAGTACGCCACCGTCGCCGCGAACTGCTCCTCCGCCTCGGTGTGCGCGCACCGGCGGGGCAGGACGTCGCCGCCCACCTTGTCCAGCGCGAACACCGCCGACTCGCCCTCGGCGAGCTTGAAGTCCCCGCGTACGTCCGGCCCGTCCGTCTCCAGCGGCACGGTCGCGGTCAGCGCCAGCGCGAGCCCGTCCGCCTCGAAGAGCGCCGTCTCACCGATCAGCCGGACGGTGTGCGGCCGGGTGCCGTAGTCGAACCGGGGGGCGACGCGGGTGCGGAACGGGATCGAGCCGCGTACGCACACCACCCGGCGGATCAGCCGGTGCCGCTCGGCCTCGGCCGTCGTGCCGTCGACCGGCATGAAGTCCTGGACCTCGCCGACGCCGTCCTCGGTGAAGAACCGGGTGATCAGGACGTTGGTGTCGGGGAAGTAGAACTGCTTGGTCCGCGCCGGGACCGCCGCCGCCAGTTCGAAGCAGCCGCCGCGCTCGGCGTCCAGGATCGAGGCGAACACGCTGGGCGCGTCGAAGGACGGGCAGCAGTACCAGTCGATCGTGCCGTCGGTCCCCACCAGGGCCACGCTGCGCAGGTCGCCGATCAGCCCGTGTTCCGCGATCGGCAGATACCGCCGGACGCCCGGCACGTCGTGGTCCTCCGCTGGTCCGCCCATGACCGCCTCCCTGGCAGTACGCGCCTCAGCCCCAGCCTAGGGCGTCACTGCGGGGAACGGCGGTCACACCGTGACGCCCCGCAGCCCGGCCTCCTCTAACCCCCGCACCGTCACCGCGCCGGCCGCCGGATCCCTGATCAGCGGGCTTATCGCCTCGGCAGCGCAGATCCGGGCGAACGCCCCCTGTCCCAGCTCGCTGGAGTCGGCGGCCACGACCGCGCGCTCCGCCCGTTCGCTGCGACGTCCAGTCGGCAGCGCTCGACGGCAGTGCCAGCGGCGCCTTTCAGCGGGCGTGGCGCACCGAACGCCCCCTGCTGCTTGATATTGCTCGAAAGTTGGCGATATCTTGCAGGAACAATCACAGTGGAGGGTGCTGCATGACGCATGTCGAGGACGAGCTGACCAGCCAGCCCGAGTGCTGGGCACGCGCCGCGGCACAGGCGCCCGGGTACGCGGCGGTGCTGCCGGCGCCGGGGGAGCGGGTGGCGATCGTCGGGTGCGGCACCTCGTACTTCATGGCGCAGGCGGCCGCGGCCCTGCGCGAGAGCGCCGGCCAGGGCGAGACCGACGCGTTCGCCGCCTCGGAGTTCCCGTACGGCCGCGCCTACGACCGGGTCGTCGCCCTCACCCGCTCCGGCACCACGACCGAGGTCCTCGATCTGCTCGGCAGGCTGAAGGACCGCACCCGCACCACCGCGATCACGGCCGCGCCGGACACGCCCGTGAGGACGGCGGCCGACGACCTCGCCGTACTCGACTTCGCGGACGAACGCTCCGTCGTCCAGACCCGGTTCGCCACCACGGCCCTCACCCTGCTCCGCGCCCACCTGGGACTCCACCCCGAAGCCGCCGTCACCGACGCGCGCACCGCCCTGGCGGAACCCCTGCCCGAAGGCCTGGCCGACTGCGATCAGTTCACCTTCCTGGGAAGCGGCTGGACCGTCGGCCTGGCCAACGAGGCCGGGCTGAAGATGCGCGAGGCGTCACTGTCCTGGGCGGAGGCCTATCCGGCGATGGAGTACCGGCACGGACCCATCAGTGTCACCACGAGCGGCACCGCGACCTGGATGTTCGGGGACGCGCCGGACGGACTCGCCGAACAGGTGCGCGGCACGGGCGCGTTGTGGATCACCGGAGCCCTGGACCCGCTCGCCGAACTCGTCCGTGCCCAGCGCCTCGCGGTCGCCGTCGCCGCATCACGCGGCCTCGACCCGGACCAGCCGCGCCATCTCGCCCGCTCGGTGATCCTCGCCCACTGACCTCGGAGGCACCGTGCCCCTCACCACCACCGGCGAGCTCATCACCCGTGCCGCCGCAGCCCGTTCCGCCGTCGCCTCCTTCAACGTCATCACGCTGGAGCACGTCGAGGCCGTCATCGCGGGCGCCGAATCCGTGACCGCCCCCGTCGTGCTCCAGGTCAGCGAGAACGCGGTCAAGTTCCACGGCGGACAACTGCTCCCGCTCGCCCGCGCGGCCGTCGCCGCGGCGGAACGGGCCGCCGTGCCGGTCGCGTTGCACCTCGATCACGTGCAGAGCGAGACGCTGCTGCACCAGGCCGCGGAGGCCGGCTTCAGCTCCGTGATGTACGACGCGGCCCGGCTGCCCTACGAGCAGAACCTCGCCGCGACCCGGGCGGCGGTCGACTGGGCGCACGCCCAAGGGCTCTGGATCGAGGCCGAGCTGGGGCAGATCGGGGGCAAGAACGGCAGACCCCCGCTGGACGCGCACGCCCCGGGCGCCCGCACCGACCCCGACGAGGCCCGGGCCTTCGTCGCCGACTCGGGCGTGGACGCCCTGGCCGTCGCCATCGGCAGCACCCACGCCATGACCACCCGCACCGCCACCCTCGACCACGCCCTGCTCAAACAGTTGTCGGCCGCGCTGGACGTCCCGCTCGTCCTGCACGGCTCCTCCGGCGTCCCGGACGGCGAACTCACGGCGGCGGTCGCGGGCGGCATCACCAAGGTCAACATCGGCACGGCCCTGAACATCGCGCTGACCGGCGCGATCCGGGAGTTCCTCGCCGGCCGGCCCGAGGCGGTCGACCCGCGCGGCTACCTGACGGTCGCGCGGGAGGCCATGACGCGGGCGGTGACAAGGACCCTCCAGACCCTCGGCGCGGCTAGCGCTTGACGGCCTTCAGCACCACGAACTTCGGGTCACTCGCCACGAGCCGGCTGTTGCCGAACAGCTTCCGCAGCTTCACGTGGTAGCCCAGATGCCGGTTGCCGATCACCCACAGCTCGCCGCCCGGCCGCAGCGCACGCCGCGCTCCGGTGAACATCCGCCAGGCCGTGGCGTCCGTCGTCGCCTGATGGGAGTGGAACGGCGGGTTGTTCAGGACCAGGTCCACACTGTCGGCCGGCACGCCCGCCAGCCCGTCGCCCACCCGGAACTCCGCGTGCCCCGGCACGCCGTTCGCCTTGTACGTCGCCTCCGCCGACGCGACGGCCTGGAACGACTCGTCCACGAACAGCACCTCGGCCGCCGGGTCGGCCAGCGCCACCGCCGTCCCGACCACGCCGTTGCCGCACCCCAGGTCCACCACCCGCCGGCCGCCCCCGCCGCCCGGCAGATGCTCCAGGAAGAACCGCGTACCGATGTCGAGACGGTCGGCGCAGAAGACACCCGCGTGGTTCACGACCGTGCGCCCCGACGCCGGCCCGATGCCGTCCGGGAGCGTGTAGGCGTACGGCCATGGACTGGCGGGCCGCTCCAGCGCGGGATCCGGCGTGCAGAAGATCAGCCGGGCCTTCTTCTCGGCGAGCGACGTGCGGGTCGGGCCGAGGATCCGCTCGAACAGCCGCAGCGTCGAGGTGTGGATCTCCTTCGCCATGCCCGTGCCCACGACGACCGTTCCCGCGTGCACCGCCGGCGCCAGCCGCAGCAACTGGTCCTCCAGCAGCGCCAGACTCTTCGGCACCCGCACGAGGAGAACGTCGACGCGGTCCGGTGGCGGGTCCTGCGTGGTGAGCAGCCGGACCGCGCCGGGCTCGACGCCGTGCCGCGCGAGGTTGGCCCGGGTCGCCTCCTGGGCCAGATGGGAATCCGTGATCTGCGTCGGCCGGTGCTCCGCCAGCGCCGTGACCAGGGCACCCCAGCGGTCCCCGACGACCACGACCGTGCCCGACAGCGGGACCCCCTCCTGCGCCAGATACCTCAGCAGGTACTCGTCGGAGGCGTCCCAGGCACGCAGCCTGTCGCGCGGGTCCTCGGGGAAACGGGTCAGCGCGAGCTCGCCCCAGGGCGTCGTCATACGGTCGTTCATCGTGCGTCCAGGCTAGCCGAGCCGCAGCTCAGCCCAGGTCGGGGAGGACGAGGAGAGGATGGGAGGCATGGACGGCGAACTGTTCCCCAGAGCCCGCACGCAGGTGGCGCCGGGCGCGGTGCACGTGCCGGACTGGCTGGACGCCGAGCGCCAGCGCGAGCTGCTGGAGGCCTGCCGCGCGTGGGCGCGCCCGCCGGCCGGGCTGCGCACGGTCCGCACCCCCGGCGGCGGCACCATGACCGCCCGGCAGGTCTGTCTCGGCTGGCACTGGCACCCCTACGCCTACGCCCGCACGGTCGTCGACGGCGACGGCGCCCCCGTGAAGCCGTTCCCCGACTGGCTGGGCGAGCTGGGCCGCCGGGCCGTGCGGGACACACTCGGGGGACCGGCACCGGCGTACGACATCGCCCTCGTCAACTTCTACGACGCCGATGCCCGGATGGGCATGCACCGCGACAGCGACGAGAAGTCGGACGCGCCGGTGGTGTCACTGAGCCTCGGCGACACCTGCGTCTTCCGCTTCGGCAACCCCGAGACCCGCACCCGGCCCTACACCGACGTCGAGCTCCGCAGCGGCGACCTGTTCGTCTTCGGCGGCCCGTCCCGGCTCGCGTACCACGGGGTCCCCCGGGTACACGGAGGCACGGCACCGCCCGGCCTGGGCCTGACCGGACGGCTCAACATCACGCTCCGGGTCAGCGGCCTGTAGGCCGCGGGCCCTACGGATCATGGGAGACTCGCCCTCATGAGCGGGAAGGCGGACCCCCGGCCGGCGGGGGATGGGAGCACCTCGACGAGGACGCGGCTGGACCGGGGGCGCGGAGCGCTCGGACCCGCGCTGGAGCTCGTGCACACCGGACGCGCGCCGACCCGGGCCGTACTCACCGCCGAGCTCGGCGTGACACGGGCGACGGCCGGAGCGGTCGCCGCCGAACTGGAGGCGCTCGGGCTGATCCGGGTCGACGCCCGGCCCGGCGCGGCGGCGGGTTCGCAGGGCCGGCCCTCGCACAAGCTGGCCGTCGCCGAGGACGGTCCCGTCGCGCTCGCCGCGCAGGTGCACGCCGACGGCTTCCGGGCGGCGCTGGTCGGACTGGGCGGCCGGATCGTCGCCACCGCGCCCGGCTGCGAGGTCGTCGACGCCGACCCGGCGAAGGTGCTCGCCTCCGTCGTCACGGCGGGCGCCGAGCTGCTGCGGGAGACGGGGCGGCGGTGCGTGGGCGCGGGACTGGCCGTCCCCTCCGCGGTCGCCGAACCCGAGGGCCTGGCACTGAACCCGCTGCACCTCGCCTGGCCCGCGGGCTCGCCCGTCCGGGACATCTTCGCCGAGCAGGTGCACGCGGCCGGTCTCGACGGACCCGCGTTCGCCGCGAACGACGTCAACCTCGCCGCGCTCGCCGAGCACCGGCACGGCGCCGGACGCGGCTCCCGCGACCTGCTGTGCGTGGCCACCGGCCACCGGGGAGTCGGCGGCGCGCTCGTCCTCGACGGCCGCCTCCACCGGGGCAGTTCGGGTCTCGCGCTGGAGGTCGGCCACCTCACCGTCCACCCCGAGGGCCGCCCCTGCCACTGCGGCAGCAGAGGCTGCCTGGACGTGGAGACCGATCCCCTGGCCTTCCTCACCGCGGCCGGACGCGAACCGGGCCCCGAGGTGTCCCTGCTCCAGCAGTCCATCGACCTGATCCGCCACCACTACGACGACCCGGGCGTCCGCACCGCCACCGAGACCCTCATCGACCGGCTCGGCCTCGGACTCGCCGGTCTCGTCAACATCCTCAACCCGGACCGGATCATCCTCGGCGGCCTGCACCGCACCCTCCTGGACGCCGACCCCGGCCGCCTCCGCGCGGTCGTCGCCGACCGCAGCTTGTGGGGCCAGAGCGGCGGCGTCCCGATCCTCGCGTGCACCCTCGACCACAACAGCCTGGTCGGCGCGGCCGAACTGGCCTGGCAGCCGGTCCTGGACGACCCCTTGGGCGCGCTCTTCTGATCTGCCCGAGTCTTACTCCCGCGTCAGGCTCCACAGCGCCGCCACCAGCGGCCGCCGCAGGTCGGCCCGCCGGACGCACAGCCCGATGGGGAACGGCTCCGGCGCCGGATCGGCCGGCACCACCGCCAGCCGCTCCCGCACCGCGCTGTTCTCCAGCACCAGGCGCGGCACCACGCCCGTGCCGCACCCCAGCGCGACCAGCGTGAGCAGCCCCTCGTGGCCGTCCGGTTCACAGGCCACGTCGGGTGCGGTGCTCCGGGCGCGGAACCAGCGGTCGGCGGCATCGCGGACCAGCCCGCGGTGGGGGAGGACGAAAGGCCCGTCGAGCCCGGGATCCGGCCGGTCCCGGGCCGTGACCAGCACCAGTTCGGTCACCGCGACCGTCCGGCTCACCAGCGCCTCCGGCAGCCTCGACGGGATCCCCGCCACGGCCGCGTCGACCTCCCCCTCGTCCAACCGGGCCAGGGCGGCCGCCGCGTCACCCGTACGCAGATCGAGCCGGACCTGGGGATGCGCGGCACGGAAGGGCGCCAGCAGGTCCGGCAGCAGCGCCTGGCACGCAGTCACCGTGGCGAACAGGGCCAGGCGGCCGGTGAGTTCGGCCGGGTCGGGGTGCTCCTCGCGGTAGGCGCGCCACAACTCCAGGGCCCGTACGGCGTACTCGCGGAAGCGGTGCCCCTCCGCCGTCAGCGACACCCCGCGCGGCCCCCGGTCGAACAGCCGGTGCCCGAGGTCCGCCTCCAGCCGCTGCACGGTCCGGGTCAGCGTCGCCGGGCTGACGTGACAGTCCAGGCTCGTCCGGCCGAAGTTGAGCGTCTGCGCCAGATGCAGGAACAGCCGCAGCCCCCGGTGATCGCCCCGCACGGCCTGCGCCTTTCATTCGATGCAACAGGGCGCTGCACAAGTTGCGCTTGCCGCAACGCTCCGGCCGAGCCTACAACTCGACCATGACCTCGACGACCACGTACACCTCCCGCGTCTTCCCCCTCGACACCATGGACGTACCCGGCGGCACCGAGACCGTCCTGCGCGGCGGACGGCACCTCTTCCCGCTGCTCCCGCAGGCCTTCGCCGGTGTCCGGCGGATCGGCGTCATCGGCTGGGGCCCCCAGGGGCGGGCACAGGCCCTCAACCTGCGCGACTCCCTCGCCGGCACGGACATCCGGGTGGCCGTCGGACTGCGCCCCGGCTCCGGCTCCCGCGTCGACGCCCGAGCCCACGGCTTCACCGAGGACGACGGCACACTCGGCGACTGGCTCGCGGTCGCGGGAGCGAGCGACCTGGTGATCCTGCTGATCGCCGACCACGCGCTCGCGGCCCATCACGAGAAGATCTTCGCGGCCCTTGAGCCCGGCGCCGTCATCGGCCTCTCGCACGGCTTCCTGCTCGGCCATCTGCGGGAAACGGGCGGCGAGTTCCCGCCGGGCCACGGGGTGATCGCCGTGTGCCCCAAGGGCATGGGCGACTCCGTGCGGCGGCTCTACGAACAGGGCGCGCACATCAACGGCGCCGGGATCAACAGCAGTTTCGCCGTGCACGCGGACCCCGACGGACGGGCCGTCGACCTCGCACTCGGCTGGTCGGTGGCGCTCGGCTCCCCCTACACCTTCCGCACCACGCTCGACAGCGAGTACCGCTCGGACATCGTCGGCGAACGCGCCATCCTGCTCGGGGCCGTCCACGGCATCGTCGAGAGCCTGTACACCCGCTTCCGCCTCGCCGGCGACGACGAGGTGACGGCGTACGAACGGTCCTGCGAGAACGTCACCGGCCCGATCGCCCGCACTATCTCGCGGGCCGGGCTGCGGGCCGTGCGTGAGGGCCTCGACCAGGAGGACCGGGACGTCTTCGACCGGGCGTACACGGCCACCTACGCCCCCGCGCGCGAGATCGTCGCGGAGATCTACGACGAGGTCGCCGACGGCACCGAACTGCGCAGCGTGATCCTCGCCGAGCGACGGCTCGGCGCACGTCCGATGAGCCGGATCGGCGGATCCCCGATGTGGTCGCTGAGCGACCGGGTGCGGGCCCGGCGCGACACCCGCGACCTGCCCGTCGACGCGTTCACCGCCGGCGTGTTCGTCGCCACCATGACCGCCCAGATCGACGAGTTCACCGAGCGCGGGCACCCCTGGTCGGAGATCGTCAACGAGTCCGTCATCGAGGCCGTCGACTCGCTGCTGCCGTACATGCACGCCCGGGACGTGGCCTGCATGGTCGACAACTGCTCCCGCACGGCCCGCCTCGGTGCCCGCCGCTGGGGCCCGCGCTTCCACGCCGCCTACGAGCAGATCGCCTACCCGGCCGTCGACCACCCGGCGGACGCGACGCTGCTCGCGGCCTTCGCCGCCCACCCCGTGCACGAGGCCCTGGCCGCGGCGGCGAAGCTGCGGCCGTCCGTGGACATCTCGGTGACCTGAGCCGGTCACCGCGCACGGCCGCCGGGTCGCGACCACGAGGTCGTGCCGGCGGGGCGACGGCCCGTACTGCGCAGATCTCGACGGGCTTGTCCGCGCCGCTTCCGGGAAGGCTCGCGCCTGAGCGGGCAGGCTGGACCGCAGGCGGCCCGCCCGCACCGTACGAACGAGGAAGTTGGACGTCATGACCGACAAGCTCACCGTGAGCGTCCTGGGCACCGGCATCATGGGCGCCGCGATGGCCCGCAACCTGGCACGCGCCGGGCACACCGTCCACGCCTGGAACCGCACCCGCGCCAAGGCCGAGCCGCTGGCCGCCGAGGGCGTGCACATCGCCGACACCCCCGCGCAGGCGGTCCGCGACAGCGACGTCGTCCTGACCATGCTCTACGACGGCCCCGCCGCGCTGGAGACGATGCGCCAGGCCGCCCCGGCCCTGCGCGCCGGCGCCGCATGGGTGCAGTCCACGACCGCCGGCGTCGAGGCCGTCGGCGACCTCGCCGCCTTCGCCCGCGAGCACGGCCTCGCCTTCTACGACGCCCCCGTCCTGGGCACCCGCCAGCCCGCCGAGGCCGGGCAGCTGACCGTGCTCGCCGCCGGCCCCGTCGAGGGCCGGGACACGGTGACGCCGGTCTTCGACGCCGTCGGCGCCCGCACCGTGTGGGCCGGCGAGGACGGCGCGGCCGGCGGCGGCACCCGGCTGAAGCTGGTGGCCAACAGCTGGGTCCTCGCCGTCACGGCCGCCGCCGGTGAGGCCCTGGCGCTGGCGAAGGCCCTCGGCGTGGACCCGCACAGCTTCCTCGACCTCATCGCCGGCGGCCCGCTCGACATGGGCTATCTGCACGCCAAGTCCGGCATGGTCCTCGAAGACCGGCTCACCCCGCCCCAGTTCGCGGTGACCACCGCGGCCAAGGACGCCCGCCTCATCGTCGAGGCCGGTGCGGGCCACGGCGTCCGCCTGGACGTGGCCGCGGCCGCCGCCGCCCGCATGGAGCGTGCCGCAGCCCAGGGCCACGGCGACGAGGACATGGCCGCCGCCTACTTCGCGAGTTTCGACACCAACCCGTCCGCCTGATCACCTGGAGGTTCCCCATGTCCAAGCCGCCGCTGCCGCCCGAGGCCGAAGCCCTGCTGAGCCGGCCCAACCCGTGCGTCATGGCCACGCTCCGCTCCGACGGCACACCGGTCTCCACCGCCACCTGGTACCTGTGGAAGGACGGCCGGGTGCTGATCAACCTCGACGAGGGCCGGGTCCGCCTGAAGCACCTGCGCCGCGACCCGCGCGTGACCCTCACCGTTCTGGCCGAGGACAACTGGTACACCCACGTCACCCTCATCGGCCGCGTCACCGAGATGTACGACGACAAGGACCTGACCGACATCGACCTGCTCTCCCGGCACTACGGCGGCCAGCCCTACCCGAACCGCGTCCGGCCCCGGGTCAGCGCCTGGATCGAGGTCGACCGCTGGCACGGATGGGGCGAGATGAAGGACAACGACCAGGCCATGGGCTGAGACCGGCCGGCGACGCCGTCAGCGCCACCGCACGGCGAACGCCCGGCCCGGGTTCTCCCTGAGGATGCGCCCCACCAGGTGCTCGCCCACCGCGTGGACGAGCCGGGGGCGCACCCGGCGCAGCAGATACGGCATCCCGGGGCCGCCGCCCACCGAGCGGGCGGCGGCCGTCGTGGTGTCCGCGCCCAGGAGCAGCCGGTCGCCGAACCCGGCGTCGGCGAGGGCCCGTACGGCGTCCGGCATCCGCCAGTCGGTGGCGTGGTGGGTGCGGGACGGGCCGTCAAAGGCCAGATAGCACCCGGACTCGGCGGCCTGCCGGTGCACGACGAGGTCGGGGGAGCGGTTGAGGTGCCCGAGCACCACGCGATGCGGCGGCACCCCCAACTCCCCGCACAGCAGGTCCAGTACGTCCAGCGCCCCGGTGCCCAGCTCCAGATGTACGGCGACGGTCGCGCCCGTGGCGTGATGCGCCTCGGCCGCCGCTGTCATGGTCCAGCGGGCATGCGCGTCCAGGGCGTGGAAAGCGCCCGCGACCTTGACGAGCCCCGCCCGCACCCCCGACGCCCCGATGCCCTCGGTGAGTTCCGAGACGAATACGTCGGCGAGCCGGCCCCGCAGCCCCTTCAGCGTGTCCTCGTCGTAGTGGACGGCCTGGTGCAGCCCGGTCGCCGCGACCACGTGCACCCCGGTCTCCCGGGACAGCGGCGGCAGATCGGCTGCCCGCCGCCCGAGCCCGTACGGCGTCCACTGCACCACGGCACCACCGCCCTGCCCCCGGAACGCGACCAGCTCCGCCCGCGCGGCCGCCACGCTGCGCAGCTCCTGGCCGGGCAGCCGGGGACTGCCGAAGAACAGGTGGTCGTGGGCGTCGCACACGCCCAGCTCTCCGGGCGGCACGTCCCCCAGCACCGTGCGGACCGCGCTCACCACTGCCGCCCCCGGGGCAGCCGGTCCAGGCCCGGTGCCGACAGGTGCAGCACCTCGAACACGTCGCCGTCGGCCTTCGGGGTGTCGTGCTCCCAGAGGGAGAAGTGCACCAGTTCCCAGCGGCTCGTGTCGACGGCGGCCGCGGCGAGCAGGGCCCCGTCCTCCGCCGCCAGCCGCCGGGCCTCCCGCACCGCGGCCTCCACCGCCTCGGCCAACTGCCCCGAGGCTGGGACGGGTAGGCGCCGCCGTACCGCGAACCGCGCGTGCGAACCGCCCCCTTCCTCGTACGCGAGCCCCGTCCACTGGCGTACGGACGGCCGCCCGAAGTCGTCGCTGAGCTTCTGGAACCCGCCGCCCCAGAGGAAGGCGTTCATGCCTTCGACGGTGTTCCACAGGTAGAAGGGCGCGTACTGGTCGACCGGCGAGCCGCGCAGACCGCGCTCGCGTATCAGGTAGGCCTTGACGCCGAGCCCGTCCCAGTCGTCGAGCAGATGCCCCAAGCGGGCGACACGGTCGCGGATGACGCCCATGTCATAGTCGGCGGGCAGAGTGAGCTCGTACTGCATGCCGTGCATTCAGGTCTCCTCAGGCGGGGCGGGGTGCCAGCAGCGACAGCAGGCCCCGCACACCCGCGTCGAACGCGGCGGGGGAGCCGGAGGCGCGGGCGAGGACGTAACCGCCCTGGACCGTCGCGACGACCGCCGCGGCGATCTCCTCGCCGTCCAGCGAGGGCGCGAACTGGCCCTGCTCCTTGCCCTCTTCGACGATCCCGGCGATCCGCTCGCGGATCCAGTCGAGCGTCTCGTCGACCGGGGCGCGCAGCTCGGCGCTGTCGATCACGTCCGGGTCCATGGTCAGCCGGCCGATCGGGCAGCCCCGCAGCACATCCCGCTCGCGCCGCAGATACGCCTCGACGCGCTCGTACGGCGTGCCCGGCCCGTCGAGTACTCCGGCGGCGACAGCCCGCGTCTCCTCGGCGGTCCGCCGGATCGCGGCCAGCGCGAGATCGGGCTTGCCCTTGAAGTGGTGGTACATACTGCCCTGCCCGGCGCCGGCGCGCTCCAGGATCGCCTTGGGGCTCGTGCCCACGTAACCGCGCTCCCACAGCAGCTCGCGGGTGGACTCGATCAGCCGTTCCGAGGTGCTCATGCACCTACTGTACATACCAGTAGTTACAGAAATCGACCCCGACGCCTACCCCTCAGGGCGTACGCGCACTGTCGCTGGCCGTACGACGACCGGGGGCCCCTCGTGGGGCGACTCTCGAAAGCGACGCACAGACATTCGGCACGGCGATCGAGGAGTTGGACGAGATGCAGACCCTGGCACACTTCGGCGACGGCGGCCCCGGGCCGTGGATCCTGTTCTTCCCGGTCCTCTGGGCCCTGTTCATCGGCGGCGGCATCGCACTGCTGCGCCGCACCGTGTGGCGCGGCCGCCGCGGTTGGCGGCAGCCCGCGGTCGAGAGCGACTCGCCCATCGCCGTACTCGGCCATCGCTTCGCCTCCGGTGAGATCGACGAGGACGAGTACTGGCGCCGACTGTCCGTACTGAACGAGGAGTTCGGCCGCACGGCCAAGGGTGGAGGTGCCTGAACATCCGGCCGGATGCGACGCGTCGCATCCGGCCGGCTGCGACGCCAGGGACGGCGGCGGGCGCACGCCGAACGGTTCCGCGCCGCCGTCGCCGCCGGGTGACGTGCGCCCGGCGGCGTACTTCACCCGGCGGCAATCGCCGTGCGAACGGTGGTCACCGCCCGGTCAACCGGCAACGGCGGACCGGGCGGGAGCATGTTCGGGCCGTAGCCCGTCGACGGTGTGCCCGACCTCCGCGAACCTGCGCACGGGTTTCTCGAGGACCGTGCGCCGTGCCCGGCGCGACGGCGCCGCGACCGCGGCGGAGGATGTCGGGAGGGTGAACCAGACGACCTTGCCGGACTCGCCGTCCGGCCGGACGCCCCAGCTCTCGCTCATGGCGGCCACCATCGCGAGCCCGCGCCCGCAGGTCGCCAGCGGCTCGGCGTCGTCGACCACGGGCATCCGTGGGTCGTGGTCGCGCACCGAGACCGTGAGCCGGTCGAGCAGCAGCTCTATCTCGACGGTGCACGTCTTGTCGGGCTGGGCATGCCGGTGGACGTTGGACAACAGCTCCGTCACGCCGAGCGAGGCCCGGTCGATCAGAGCGTCCAAGTGCCAGTAGCGCAACTGCGCAGAGACGATTCTGCGGACCTGGCCGATCCGCGACGGCAGGGCTTGGAGCTCCACCGTGCAGTGCCTGCTTGGGTAGCTGATCACGGCTGCGACTCCCCGACGTGAGGTCCGGAAGAACACGGAGTTCGGATCCAGCAGGGCGCCTTCGTGACACTGTCGCCCGCTGTCGTGGCCGGCGGGCTGGTTCGCAGCGTTATCGCCGGTAAACCCAGAGTGACGTGAGACCAGAGTGACGCAGGGGGTAAGGGACCGCAACTCGCGGACATCTCAGTCGCCGCGCCCCGCGGCCCTGCGCACGGCCTCGATGAAGCGCCGTGCGGCCGGCGGCCCCGGCTCGCCCGGAGCGGGGTCGTGATCGCCCAGGGTGAGCAGGTACCGATTGCCGTTGAGATCCGCCGTGGCCCGGTCATCGGGACCGAACCAGGGCTTGGAGGCGCGCACCGCCTGCACCGGCGCGCTGTCGATCTCACTGCCGTAGCTGGTCAGCAGCTCGAGCCGGCCGCCGCTGATCCGGACCTGCCCGGCCCGGGTGAGCGAACGCAGCCGCTTCCCGATCCGCACGCCCGTGGCCCTGAACTCCGGCTCCGCCATGCCACCCGCCCCCTTGTGCGCGTCGGTGCGCCGGCCCCGCTCTCCCGCGGTACCCGGCACAGGCTCGTGTCCTGATCCAGTGTGCCCCCGTCCGGATGCCTGCTCCGGTTGGTGCCTCGTACCCCTGCCGGTTACCCCGTCCGGAGCCCCGGTCCCGCGGTGAAGTCTGCCCCCACCCGGCGTCGAGCACCAGTACAGCAGACCCCCTCTCCTGGGGGCGCCTGGAGCACACACTCAAGTGCGCCCCCCTGACCACGCGCCCCCTTGCCCCGGGCCCTGCCCCAGGGGGCGCTTTGGGGGGCTCAAAGGTGCGTTTATGCAGGTGAGAAGCGTGGGCAAGGTGCATATGATCGGGGTGTCGGCCGCGCGACGCGTCGTCGGCGCGCAGCGTTAGGAGCCCCCGTGAGCACTTCCCAGCAGACCCGGACCGGTGTGACCCTCGACGTCGACCACAGCGACGCCGCCTACCGCGCCTGGCTGAAAGAGGCCGTCCGCAGAGTCCAGGCCGACGCCAACCGCTCGGCGGACACGCACCTGCTCCACTTCCCCCTGCCGGAGCGGTGGGGCATCGACCTGTACCTGAAGGACGAGTCCACTCACCCCACCGGCAGCCTCAAACACCGGCTCGCCCGCTCCCTCTTCCTCTACGGCCTCTGCAACGGCTGGATCCGGCCGGACCGTCCGGTGATCGAGGCCTCCAGCGGCTCGACGGCCGTCTCCGAGGCGTACTTCGCGAAGCTCATCGGCGTGCCCTTCATCGCCGTCATGCCGCGCACCACGAGCGCCGAGAAGATCCGCCTGATCGAGTTCCACGCCGGCCGGTGCCACTTCGTGGACGACCCCCGCACGATGTACGAGGAGTCCGCCCGCCTGGCGGCCGAGACCGGCGGCCACTACATGGACCAGTTCACCTACGCCGAACGGGCCACGGACTGGCGCGGCAACAACAACATCGCCGAATCCATCTTCCGGCAGCTGCGGATGGAGCGGTTCCCCGAGCCGGCGTGGATCGTCGCCACGGCGGGCACCGGCGGCACCTCGGCGACCCTCGCGCGCTACGTCCACTACATGCAGTACGACACGCGCGTCTGCGTGGCCGACCCTGAGAACTCGTGCTTCTTCGAGGGCTGGACCACCGGCGATCCGGACGTCACCTACGACTGCGGCTCCCGTATCGAGGGCATCGGCCGGCCCCGTATGGAACCGAGCTTCGTGCCCGGCGCGATCGACCGGATGATGAAGGTGCCCGACGCGGCGAGCGTCGCCGCGGTACGGGCACTGGAGCGCGCCATCGGCCGCAAGGCGGGCGGCTCGACCGGCACGGGTCTGTGGAGCGCGCTGAAGATCGTCGCGGAAATGGTGTCCGAGGGACGGCAGGGGAGTGTCGTGACGCTGCTGTGCGACCCGGGGGACCGATATCTCGACAAGTACTACTCGGACACCTGGCTGGCCGCTCAGGGGCTGGACATCGAGCCGTACACGGCCGCGATCGACTCGCTGCTCAAGACGGGCGTCTGGCCCGACTGAACCGAGACCCCGGGCCCGCCGACACGCGGTGCTACGACGCGGCCAGCCTCCGGTCCAGCGCCGTGACGGCGTCCCGGAAGGCCTTGGCCTGAGCCGCCCGTACCGGCCTCATGGCGAGCCGGTACGCCGCCGTACCGTCGGTCGCGAACGTCCACCGCACCCGGGTCCCGGTACCGGCCGGGGCGAGCCGCCACTCCTCGGCGATCGCCCGTATCCCGGGCACGTTGGTGACGTCGACGCGATAGGCGTACACCTCGGGTCCCTCCGCCGCGATGACCGACTCCCGGAACCGGAGACCTCCCACGAGCCGGATGTCGCGCCCCTTCCCGCCGTCGATCGGGCGGGCGGCCGTCACCTGGGGGAACCAGTCGACCCAGCCGGGCACGTCCTCCAACGCGCGGTAGACCGCCTCCACCGGAGCGGAGATCTCCCGCTCGGAGACATGCCGTACGGGCGCGGTCCCGACGAAGTCGAGCCCCACCGGGCGCAGACGGTGAGCCATGGACGAAGCCCTCCTCGTACGGGATCGGGCGATGACCGGCAGCGTCACCCTAGCTGGCGGCCCGTCAGATGTCTGCCCCTTCTTCGGGCTCCCCGGCCACCACCAGCCGCCGCAGATGCTCCACGACCACCCCGCGCGCCTCGTCCGGCAGGCCGGCGTCCGTGACGAGCGTGTCGATCCGCTCCAGCGAGGCGAACGAACTCAGGCCCACCTTGCCCCACTTGGTGTGGTCGGCGACCACCACCACCCGCCGGGCCGACTGCACGAGCCGCCGGTTCGTCTCCGCCTCCGCGAGGTTCGGCGTCGACAGGCCGGCCTCGACCGATATGCCGTGCACCCCGAGGAACAGCAGGTCGAAGTGGAGCGCCGCGATCGCCTGGTCGGCGACCGGCCCCACCAGCGAGTCGGACGGGGTGCGCACACCGCCGGTCAGCACGACCGTGGCCGCGCCCTGCCGAGGACCCGAGGTGCGCTGCGCCGCGTGGAAGACGTCGGCCACCCGCACCGAGTTGGTGACCACCGTCAGGTCGGGCACGTCCAGCAGTTGCTGTGCCAGCGCGTACGTCGTCGTGCCGCCGGACAGGGCGATCGCCGCGCCCGGCGCGACCAGCTTGGCCGCCGCCCGTGCGATGTCCTCCTTGGCGGTCAGCTCCAGCCCCGACTTGGCTTCAAAACCCGGTTCGTGCGTACTCGCCTCGACCACCGGGACAGCGCCGCCGTGCACCTTTTCCAGCACGCCCTGGCGGGCGAGCGCGTCGAGGTCGCGGCGGACCGTCATGTCCGACACGCCGAGCTTGCGCGTCAGCTCGTTGACCCGGACACCGCCCCGGCGGCGGACCTCGTCGAGGATCAGGGATCGCCGCTGCTCCGCGAGGAGGTTCTGATTCTCGCTCACGTACGCTCCGGTCCTTTCGCCTCAATGCCGTCCGACACGTCCTGCACACCTGCCGCAACCAGGACATTCTCCCCCGGCTCCGGTGCGCGGACGCCCCATCCTTGCATGTCGCGGCATCGGCGGCGCCACCGACCGCTCGTCGCGTACATGCCACTCAGGGTCTCACTCGTGGCTCCGCAGGGTTACGGATCGGAGAGATTCCGTGACAGGAGGTGTGCGGCGCCGCGGAAGTGGAGATCCTTGTGCCCGCACGGACAGAGCCGACGGCGTGTCACGGGGGAAGTGCGAATCAGTGGAACGTGCGCGGGAACATGACTCGACCGGTGGGCCCGACCAGCCCGCCCGGCGGCCCGGTGAGACCGGTACCGCCTTGGAACTCCTGGTCCACGGCGTGGGCGGCACCACCCCGCAGGAGATGCTCAACGATCCGCGCACGGTGCGGATCACCGGCGACGACATCGCGGCCGTCTTCCGGCGCGCCGACGACGTCGACGCGGAGAACGGCCCCGACGACCGCCGCCGCGACGGACCGGTGCCCGAGGCCTACGTCTGGTGCAACCTGACCTCAGGCAACGGCACCCGGGCCCTGTGGCTGTTGCTGCTGCCGTTCATGGTCGTCAACCTCGCCCACTGGATGCGCCCCAGCGCCCGGGGCCGCCGCCGCACGGTGCGCCTGTACGGCCTCCTGGTGCGGCTCACCGGGCTCACCCTGACGGTGCTGCTCGTCGCGGCGGCCTGCGAGGTCGCCCTCGACCTGGCGGCCTGGCAGTGCGCGGGCACGCGCGCGTGCGCCGACCGGCACTCCTGGCTGGGCTTCCTCTCGCCCACCGTCTCGGACGGCGGCTGGTGGAGCAGCCCCGGCCGCAGGCTCGCCCTGGCGTCCTTCGTCCCGACCGCCCTGACCGTCCTGCTGTGGTACCTGTCCCGGCGCACCTGGAGCGACTACGAGTCCCAGCAGCCGCCGGCCCGCGACCCCGAGCCCGACGAGGACGGCGGCGGCACGACCGCGCTCGGCCGGCCCGGCTTCTGGTACGGACGCCGGCTGGTGGCCCGGCTCCGCGCCGCGCACACCGCCGCCGGGCTGGTCACGGTCGCCACCGCGGTCGCCAGCGCCGCCGCCCGCCACGACCGCGAGCCCGGCGGCCCCGCCGCACTGAACATCCTGGGCCTGCTCCTGGAGGCGGCCCTCGCCGCCTGCGCGATCGCCGTGGTGTGGGTGGTCTGCCGCAGGGGCCGCAGCGAGAGACGCATCGACCAGGAACTCGACGAGCGCTTCGTACGACGCCTGCCACTGGCCGCCCTCGTCCTGCTCACCCTCGCCCTGCTGTACGCGGGGTGGGAGCGCCCCGGCTGGGAGTCGGCCGGCCGGCTGCCGGGTGATGCCACCTTCGGCGGCCTCGCCCTCGTCCAGGGCCTGCTCGTGATCGTCCTCGCCGGCGTCGCCCACGCACTGCACCGCACCGACCCCGACCGGCGGGCCGTACTGCGGGGCCTCGGCGGACCGGCCGTCGCGATGCTGGCCTGCGCCCTGGGCGGGGTGATGTCCGGCGGTGTGTCGCAGCGCGTGTCCGACTGGCTGGACGGCACCGGGACGTCCATCGACGGCCCGCCGGTCCTGCTGACCTGGCAGGCCTCCGTGATCCCGCCCCTGATCGTGGTGCTCCTCGTGCTCTTCGGCTGGCTGGCCCACCGCGCCTGGCAGCTCGCCCGCGCCGAACGCGAGGCGGTGGCCCGCGACTACCCGGACGAGGCCCAGGACCGCGCCCGCACCCGCCGTATCGCCTACACCCGCGCGATGGCCTCCCTCACCGACCGGGGACCCCGCGTCATCGCCGTCACCTCCGGCGTCACCCTGCTGCTCGGTGCCGGAGCCCTCGTGGGTGCCCTGACCACCGACGAGACACCGGGCGAGGCGGCGCGGGGCACCTACCCCGTCGTCCACGGCGCCGCCGAGACCGCCCAGGCCCTCGGCTCCTGGCTGATCGGCCTCGGCTTCATACTGTTCGTCACCTGGGGCAGGCGCGCCTACAAGGACGCCGCCGCCCGCCGCACCATCGGCATCCTGTGGGACGTCGGCACCTTCTGGCCGCGCGCCGCCCACCCCTTCGCCCCGCCCTGCTACGCCGAGCGCGCGGTGCCCGACCTGACCTGGCGGATCGCGACCTGGACCCGCGTCACCGGCGGACGCCTGGTCATCTCCGGGCACTCGCAGGGCAGCGTGCTCGCCGCCGCCGCGGCCTGGCAACTCACGCCGTCCACCCGCAAACGCGTCGCGCTGCTGACCTACGGCTCCCCGCTGGAACGGCTCTACGGCCGCTGGTTCCCGGCGCACTTCGGCCCCGCCGCGCTCGGCTCCCTGCACCGGGAGGTCGACTGCTGGCGCAACCTGTACCGGCTCACCGACCCCATCGGCGGCCCGGTGCGCCTGCCCGGCAACCACGACCTCGGGGTCGACCACGTGCCGTTGCAGGATCCCCTCTCCTACGGCCGCAACGACCTGCACCCGCTGCCCGCGCCGATCCTCGGCCACTCCGACTACCAGGCGGACCCGGTGTTCGCCGAGGAGCGCCGCAAGCTGCTGGCCCGGCTGCGGCCGGACCTGCCGGCACCCCGGCACACGGCCGAGCAGCCCTGCCCCGGTCCGGAGGCGGATCCTCAGAGCAGCTCGGGCAGGTCCTCCGCGTAGAGCAGGGTCAGGTCGTCCGTGCTGGGCTCGGCGAACTGGGCGACCCGGCTCGCGTGCCGCTCCACCATCGCCTCGAAGGTCTGCCGCGCGGTACGGCCGTTGCCGAACGCCGGGCCCTTCGGGAGCTCCGTGAAGTACGTCCGCAGGGCCTGAGCCGCCCCGGGTGCCAGCCGGTACTCGTGCTCCTCGGCCTGCTGCTCCACGATCCGCAGCAGGTCCTCGGGGCCGTAGTCGCTGAAGGTGATGGTGCGCGAGAACCGGGACGCCACACCGGGGTTGACCGACAGGAAGCGCTCCATCTCGGCCGTGTAGCCCGCGACGATCACCACGACCGCGTCCCGGTGGTCCTCCATCAGCTTCACCAGCGTGTCGATGGCCTCCTTGCCGAAGTCGCGGCCCGCGTCCTCCGGGGACAGCGCGTACGCCTCGTCGATGAACAGCACGCCGCCACGCGCCTTCTCGAAGGCCTCCTGCGTGCGGATCGCCGTCGAGCCGATGTGCTCGCCCACCAGGTCGACCCGGGACACCTCGACCAGGTGGCCCTTCTCCAGCACACCGAGGGACGCGAGGATCTCGCCGTACAGCCGCGCGACCGTCGTCTTGCCCGTGCCGGGGGACCCGGTGAAGACCAGGTGCCGCTTGACCGACGCCGCCTTCAGGCCCGCCTGCTGCCGGCGCCGGCCGACCTCGATCATGTCCGTGAGGGCGCGCACCTCGCGCTTGACGCTCTCCAGGCCGACCAGCGCGTCCAGTTCACCGAGGACGTCCTTGGAGCTTCGGGCCGCCTGCTCGGGCTCCGCGACCGGGGCCGGGGCCGGGGGCTCCGGTTCGGTGCGCTGACCCGGGACCGCGCCCAGCAGGCCGGGGGAGTGGTTCACCGTCTGCACGGCCGTCTCCCGCGCCGCCGGGGCCCGCAGTCCCCCGCTCTCGTCGCTGGTGCAGTCCTCGACCAGGGGGCCCGACCCGGACGACGCGTCCGCGCCGCTGTCCGCGAACTCGTAGCCGCCGCGCGCGCACCGCTCCGTGCGGCACTTCCGCAGCGTCGTACGGCTGCCGTCGATCACATGGAAGCCGTAGCCGCCGCTGCCCGTCACCCGGCAGTCGTGGAAGCTGCCGCGGCCTCCGGCCGACACGTACACACCCGCTTCCGCGGGTGAGTCGATCGTGCAGCGCTCCACCGTGGGGTCGGCGCCCTTGGTGACGATGACGCCGGTCTGGGTGCCGTCCAGCGTGCAGTTGCTGAGCGTGCCGCCGCTGCCGTGGTCGCGGAACCAGGCGCCCGTCGCCGCGTCCCGGATCCGGCAGTCGTCGAGCTGAGCGGTCGCGCCGTCGCTCACCGACACGGCCGTGTTGCGCACCTGCGACAGGTCGCTGTCGACGACGTCCGCGCGCGAGCCGCGGTCGAGGACGAACAGGGCGTCCGGCACGTCGTGCACCCGGCACGAGTCGAGCACCGCGGTGGCACCGTCGCTCACCCACACCGCCGGGTAGTCGCCCGTGCTGTCGAAGATCTCGCACTGGTTGGCGTCCACGCGCGTGCCCGGGTCCCACACCGACAGGCCGTTGCGCCCGAACTGCCGCACCGTGGTGCGGGTCAGCGTGAGGACGGAGCGGGAACGCAGGTCGACCGCGTTCTCCGGGATGTCGTGGATACGGCAGTCGGCCAGTGTCAGCACGGCGTCCGTGTCGAGCGTGACTCCGTCGGCCGTCGTGCGGTGCACGTCGCAGTCGGTGAGGTGTGCGGTGGCCCGGCCGGTGATCTGCACACCGCTGCCCCGGACCTCGTAGATCTCGCAGCCCACCGCCTCCAGCGCCGAGTTCTCCCCGGTCGCCGACAGGCCCGAGCCCGAGGTGTGGTGCACCCGGCAGCGCTCCAGACGGGGGTGGGCGCCGCCGCGCACCGCCACGCCCGCCTGACCGGCCGCGACGACCTCGCACTCCTCGAACACCCCGCCCGCGCCGTCGAGTACGGCGATGCCGATGCCCGCCGGATTGTCGACCGCGCAGCGCCGGACCGTGGGCCGGGCGTTGCCGCGCACCTCGATCCCGGCCGCCGACCGCGTGACCACCCGGACGTTGCTCAGCTCCGGGGTGCCCTCTTCCACCAGTACCGCCGGGGCGGCCGCGTCCTGGCCCTCCACATGCAGGTCCTGGACCACCGCCGAGGCGCGCACGGTCAGCGGCACGCCGTCCACGGGCGCGATCCGCACCGAGCCGGGGGCGCCCTCGGGGCCGCGCAGGGTCACCGCACGCTGCACGACGAGGTTCTCCCGGTAGGTGCCGGGGGCGACCGTGAGGACGTCTCCGTCGGCCGCGGCCTCCAGGGCAGCGGCGAGCGATGCGTACTCACCCGTGCGGCGCCGCCACCGCGACGTGCCGGTGTGCGTCACCTGGACCGTGCCCTGTGCCATGGTGTAGCTGTGCCCCCACCTCGGTCGTACTGATGGCTCGTTCGCCTTCGGGACGCTGCCACCGGTGTCGGGACCGCGACCGGGCCGGGCCCCTCGGGCCTGCGCGCGCACGCGGCATCGAAACCGGCGCGTCCCTCCTGCTCGCTCGCGCGCGGGTTGTGCCGAACGGTTCGGCCGGACCACCGTAGCGTGCGCGCGGGTGGTGGGTTGACCAGAGCCGGAAGGCTGTCAGCTGCCGGTGCCCGTCCTGCCCCAGTCCGGGCCCGCCTTGTCCCATGCCTGGTCCCAACGGGCGTACCGGCGGCGGACCATGCGCCAGACGATCAGCCGTCTGCCGCCCTCGACGAGAGCGCCGACCGCCAGGGCCGCGCCGAAGCCGGCGAGGACCGCGTGCGTCGACGCCGTCGCGGAGTCGAGGGGGCGGGCCACCATCTGGCCGTGCCGGTCGGTCCATATCCGGAACTCGTCGCCCTGCTGCGGGTCCTTGAGGCTCGCCAGCACCGGGCCCTGATGCGCGGTGCCGTCCGGTGCCGTCCAGTCGGCGAGGACGCGGTTGCGCAGATCCCGGCCCGTGGAGGTCTCCGGGTCGGCGTCCAGCGGGGAGCGGTCGAGCTTGCGGACCACTGTGGCCGTCACCAGATGCCGCGCTTCGTGCTGCTCGCGGACGGAGCGCTGGAGGGCGTCCTGGGCGGCGCCCCCGACGAGGGAACCGGCCACCGGCGCGGCCAGGAGGATCAGTACCAGGGCCGCCAGCGCCACCCAGGCCTCGGCCAGATCGGTCGCGCGGCACAGTGGGTTGCGCCGCCAGCGCCAGAGTCCCCTGATCGCTCGCACCGCCTGCACCCCCTTCCCGCTCCGTGATAACCCCCTGCCGAGCCGCCCACGCGCCAACCGGGCGAAGAGAGAGCGAAATCACCCCTCACCGGCGACTCTCATGAACTTCTCACACAAGCCCAACGCCCGGACGCTCGGGGCGGTTCCCACCTGGGGGACGCAGACGGCCGGTCCGGCTACTCGAGGATGCTCACCGGATCGCCGACCCGGATCGTGCCCCGGGACAGGGGCACCAGGTTCTGCCCGAAGACCAGGTTGCCGTCGAGCCGCCGGTGCCGCCCCAGGCTGTACAAGGGCTCACGGCCGCGCTCGCCCGTGTCCTGGTCGGTGGTGGTCACCACGCACCGTCCGCAGGTCTTGGCGACGCGGAAGGACACGTCCCCGATGGCGAGGCGCGACCAGTCGTCCTCGGCCCAGGCGTCGGCGCCCGCCACGACCACGCTCGGCCGGAAACGGTCCATGGGGAGCGGACCCTCGTCCGCGTGATCGCCCTGTGCGATCAGGTCGTTGAGGGCGTCGAGGGAGGCCGTCGTGGTGAGCAGCAGCGGAAAGCCGTCGGCGAAGGAGACGGTCTCGCCGGGACGCGCGTACTCCGGGTCGACGGGCCGGCGCGTGGCCGGGTCGTCCATGTACACGAGACGCGCGTCGATGCCGAGATAGGCGCTGCACCAGGCGTGCGCGGCCTCGTCCTCGGCCGGGACCGCGTCGACCTTGTCGCGGAAAATCTCCACCGGCAGCGTGTCCGAGGGCCTGGGAACGGGCACCGCCAGGGGCTCCATGCCGGGTGCGGACAGGCGGACGCCGCCGTCCGGCAGAAGCTCGGCGGCGGCCAGGGCGAGGCGCGGATGCCGACGCTGTGTGAGGACCTTCCCCTCGTCGTCGACCAGCGTCCAGCGCCGGTCTCCGGTCAGCCCCCAGGGCTCTACGACGGCCTCCCGGGGCGCGAGGCCCCGGATCGCCTTGACCGGATGGACGTGGATCGAGTGCAGGTGCGCGTTCCCCATGGGGCCATCGTGCCAGCCGGCACCGACAGCCCCCGGGCGGGCGGCTCAGTAACCGCGGTACTGCTGGTTGTTGTACGGGTCCTGATAGGGAGCCTGGGCGGGCCGGGGAGCCGCGGGGCGCATCGCCTCGTAGCCCGCGGGTGCCGCCGGGCGGGGCTGCTGCGGCTGGGGGCCGGGGTAGCCGCGTGGTGCGGTGGCCTGCTGCGGGATGTACGCCGCCGGCGCCTGCTGGAGCGGGGCGGGTTGCTGCGCCTGCGGATAACCGTAGGCGGGCTGGGACGGGGCTGCCGGAAGAGCGGGCAGCGCCGACGGGAGGGCGGGCAGGTTGCCGCCCGGCGTGTCGTACTGAGCGGGGACCCGGATCGGAGCGATCTGCGGGGTACCCCGCTCGGCGACGAGCCTGTCGTAGATCGGGGTGTCCGGGAAGGAGGCGGAGTAGTAGCCGCCGCCATAGGTGGAGCGGGGGGAGGTCATGGCACATAAGTTAAGCCCACGATGTGCTGGTTGGGGAGACCGATAAGAGGGTTGTTTTCCGTGTCCGCAGTGACCGGGTATCCCCAATGCGAGCGAACTCGGCAAAAAGGGGCGCCGAAGAAGGCTCCGATCGTGTAAAGGCCGAGTTCCGGGCGGGTTACCAGGGGTTGGCCATCGGGCTTCCGCCCGCGGCGCATGGGAGTTCGCCGCGGGGAGGAATAGGTTGTGCGAACGGAACTCGACGGACGGCCGGGGTGTGCCCGGCGCGGGGACACGCAATGGGGGCGGACATGCAAATGCTGAAAGGTTCAAATACCGCGGTGCCCACCGCGGCGCTGCGGGTCGAATTGGGCTGGCGGGCCGGACCGGGAGTGCCCGACGCCGACGCCTCCGCTTTGCTGCTGGTAAGCGGAAAGGTCCGCTCGGACGCGGACTTCGTCTTCTACAACCAGCCCGCGCACTCCTCCGGCGCGATCCGGCACGAGGGCAAGCGCAACGCCGACGGCCGGGTGACCGACACGCTTTTCGTCGACCTCGCGCGCGTGGAGCCCGAGATCGAGACGATCGTTGTCGCCGCCTCCTCCGACGGTGGCGCGTTCGGGCAGGTCCCGGGCCTGTACATCGAAGTCCAGGACGCCGCCCAGGGAACCGCGGTCGCGCGCTTCGACAACCCGGGCGCCACCACTGAAACCGCTTTCGTCCTCGGCGAGTTCTACCGCCGTCAGGGCGCCTGGAAGTTCCGTGCCGTCGGACAGGGCTACAGCAGCGGACTCGAGGGACTGGCCACGGACTACGGCATCACGGTGGACGAGCCGCAGCAGTCGGCCCCGGCTCCGGTCCCGGCCGCGGCTCCCGCACCTCCCGTCGCCCCGCCCTCGGCGCACACGCCCCCGCCGGCCGTGCCCCCGGCGGCACCGCCCGAGCCCGTCCGCCTCACCAAGGTGACGCTCACCAAGGCGGCCCCCTCCGTGTCGCTCACCAAGCAGGGCGGCACCTCCGGCGCCCTGCACGTGAACCTCAACTGGCAGGTCCGCAAGCAGTTCTCGGGATGGAGCAGCAAGTTCGGCCGCCCGGCCGCGATGCACGCCGACCTCGACCTCGACCTGTGCGCGCTGTACGAACTCACCGACGGCAGCAAGGGCGTCGTACAGGCCCTCGGCAACGCCTTCGGGGCACTTCGCCGGCCCCCGTACATCCACCTCGACGGCGACGACCGCACCGGCGCCGTGTCGACCGGTGAGAACCTCACCGTCAATCTCGACCACAAGGACGACTTCCGGCGCATCCTCGTCTTCGTCACCATCTACGAAGGCGCCCGCTCGTTCGCCGACCTGAACGCCACCGTCACGCTCCAGCCGCAGCACGGCGCCCCCATCGACTTCTCCCTCGACGAGTGCACCGTTCCCTCGTCCGTGTGCGCGCTCGCCCTGATCACCAACACGGGCGGCGACCTGGTCGTCCAGCGGGAGGCGCGCTACCTCGTGCCCGAGCGCGGGGTGAGTCCGCAGCGGACCGTCGACTACGCCTACGGGTGGGGCATGAACTGGACCCCCGGCAGGAAGTGACTGCTCCCGTGGCCGTCAGCCCTCGTCGGGCACGGCGTCCGGGCGGGCGTACGTGCGGCCCTTCCAGGCCGCACCGCGTCCCTGGTAGTGCCGCACCGCCGAGTCGACCGTCATGAGGAGATAGAGGAACGCGGTGAACGGCAGCAGGGGAGCGAGCCACAGCGGCTGCCGGTAGTAGCGGAGCATCGGCACGTACGTCCCCGTCATCACGAGCCAGGCCGACCCTCCGACGACCGCGGCAGCCGCGTTCCCCGCCACCAGCCCCCCAACGACCGCCGTGGGCGGCACCAGGTACACCAGCGCCAGCCCGGCGACCGTCCCGGCCAGCAGCAGGGGGTTGTGCCGCAACTGGGCGTACGCGCTGCGCGACACCATCCGCCACAGGTCGCCCAGCCGCGGATACGGCCGGACGCTGTCCACCCGGTCGGCCAGCCCCAGCCAGACGCGGCCCCCGCCACGCTTCACCGCCCGCGCCAGGGCCACGTCGTCGATCACGGCATGGCGGATCGCGTCCGGGATCCGCGCCCGTTCGGCGGCGTCCGTGCGCAGCAGGACGCAGCCACCGGCCGCGGCCACCGTGCGCGTGCCCTTTCTGCCGATCCGGCGGAAGGGGTAGAGCTGCGCGAAGAAGTAGACGAAGGCCGGCACGACGAACCGTTCCCACGTGCTCTCCACGCGCAGCCGGGCCATCTGCGAGACGACGTCGAACCCACCGGCACGGGCCGCCGCCACCAGCTCCCGGAGACTGTCCGGCGCGTGCGCGATGTCGGCGTCCGTCAGCAGCAGGTACTCGGGATCACGCGCGCGTGCCAGGCCGATGCCGTGGCGCACCGCCCACAGCTTGCCGGTCCAGCCCGCGGGCGGCTCACCCGGCGAGCTCACGGTCAGTGGCAGCCCGCCGTCCCCGCGTGCCAGTTCACGCGCCAGGTCACCGGTGCCGTCCGTACTTCCGTCGTCGACGAGGAAGACCTCCGCCCGCCCCGGGTAGTCCTGCCGCAGCAGCGACGGCAGCGCGGCGGGCAGCACCGCCGCCTCGTCGCGGGCCGGGACGACGACGCACACGGACGGCCACGCATCGGGTTCCCGGCGAGGCGGCAGCCGCACGTCCGTACGCCAGAAGAAGCCCTGGCCGAGCAGCAGCCACACCCAGGCGAGAAGTGATCCAGCGGCAGTCCACACAACGGCGCTCACGCGCGCAGTCTGCCCCACCGGAACGGCCCGGGACCGCTCATCGTCTATCGTGATCGGGTGAAGATCGCGCTCATGGACTCCGGAATCGGTCTGCTGGCGGCCACCGCCGCGGTGTGGCGACTGCGCCCCGACGCCGATCTCGTACTCTCCCTGGACCCCGACGGCATGCCGTGGGGCCCGAGGACCCCGGAGGACCTGACCGAGCGCGCCCTGGCCGTCGCCGAGGCGGCCGCCGCGCGCCGCCCCGACGCCCTGATCGTCGGCTGCAACACCGCGACCGTGCACGCGCTCACCGCCCTGCGCGCCCGTCTCGAACCGGAGCTTCCGGTCATCGGCACCGTCCCGGCGATCAAGCCCGCCGCGGCCGGCGGGGGACACCTCGCCATCTGGGCCACCCCGGCCACGACCGGCAGCACGTACCAGCGCACCCTGATCAGGGACTTCGCCGGCGGGGTCCCCGTCACCGAGGTGCCCTGCTGGGGTCTCGCCGAGGCCGTCGAACGCGCGGACGAGGCGGCGATCGACGCCGCCGTGTCCGCGGCCGCCGCACTGACACCCGACGAGGTGACCACCGTCGTCCTGGGTTGCACCCACTACGAACTGGTCGCCGAGCGCATCCGGGCCGCCGTCCAGCGCCCCGGCCGGCCGCCCCTCGTGCTGCACGGCTCCGCGGGCGCCGTGGCCGCGCAGGCCCTGCGCCGGCTCGGCGAGCAGCCCGCGCCGGGGGCCAGGCCCCACGGCACCGTGACCGTCCTGCTGAGCGGACGCGAGGGCACGCTCCCCGCAGCCGCCCTGGCGTACGACGAAGGACGGCTGTTGCAGGCGGTCACGCCGGCCGGCTGACCGGCACCGGTCTCCGAACGCCGTCGGTCTGCCGGATCAGCTCCCGCCGCCCGGCCGGCGCAGTCACGCTCCGCCATGAGGTACCAGCGGAGCGAAACCTGAGTAACCTCATAGACATGAGGGACCACCGCCACGGCGAGCACGCTCCCCACCCGCACCCCGATGTCTGGACCGGCCGGGCCACCAACCGGGTCCAGTGGCTGCTGGCGCTCATCGGCGCCGCCTGCATGGCACTGGGCATCGAACTGGCCGTCGACTCGGCGTGGACGTCCGGCACCGTCCCGCTGGTCATGGCCGTGGTCGGCTGCATCGCCGCCGGACTGCTGGTCCTCTTCGGAACGCTCGCCTTCGTGCATGTCGCCCTGCGGGTCGACGAGCAGCACCTGGAGGTGCGCTGCGGCCACATCGGCCTGCCCCGCCGCCGCATCCCGCTCTCCGATGTGGCGGGCGCCACGTACATCTCGCACGTCACTCCACGCCACTGGGGTGGCTGGGGCTATCGATGGCGGCCGGAGAAGGGCACGGCGGTGGTCGTACGACGGGGTGAGGGCGTCGTACTCGAACTGTGGGACGGACACACCTTCACGATCACCGTGGACGACGCGGAGGCGGCCGTACAGGTCATCAAGGCGCGGCTGGGGCGGACCAAGCCCGGCGCTGCCGCGCACTGAACGGGCTTCCGCTCACCACGCCGGGGTGCGTCCGGCGCCCCTGGAACGTGTGTCCGGGGCGGTGCCCGCCGGTTCGACGACGAGCGGCCGGGCCGTGGCCATGCCCGCCAGCAGTCCCGCACCCACCGACACCGCCGTGAAGCTGAGCGCGTTGCCGATCGCGGCGATGGCCGCGAGCGCCGTCAGGGCCGCGCCCGCGGTGAGCGCGACCGGCGTCGGGCGGGGGCCGCGCCACAGCGCGTACAGCACCCAGCCGAACGCCGCCGCCAGCAGGACCACACCGACGATCCCCTGCTCGGCCGCCTGCTGAAGGGGTGCCGAGTGGGGCTTGCCGTCGGACAGCAGTGACTGTGCGGACGTCGTGCTCAGCTCCCCGAAGCGCCCCGGGCCGATGCCCAGGGCGGCGTCGTCGCGCAGCAGATGCCAGGCGTCCTGCCAGAGCTGTACGCGGTGCGGCGTGAGCCGCTCTTCGGCGGCGGTCACGAGCCCGCCCGGTACGGCTCGCGCCGCGACCGCCCACGTCAGGCCGGTCACCAGGACGGCGACCGTGCCCAGTACGGCGAGGCCCGCGCCGCGGTGCCGGGTGCGGCCGGCGGCCAGCGAGCACAACAGCACCGCGACCGAGGCGACGCAGCCGGTGGCCGAGCCGAGCACGGCCGCCAGCACCGCCGTCCCGGCGGCCAGCAGCCGCAGGGCGAAGCGCACGGCCGGCACACGAGCGGCCCAGGCCGCGCAGCACGCGGCACCGGCCGACAGTGTCAACACGGCAGCCGTCGCCCCGGCATGCCCGAGCGGTGTGGCGATCTGCGGGCCCGGCGCGAGGTGCGGAACGGCCACGGTCAGCCCGACACCGGCCAGCGCCCCGGCGCAGGGCGCACCGACCGGCAGCAGCGCCCCGCCGATCCGGCCGGCGGCGTATCCGGCCGCCACGGCCAGTACCGCGAGCAGCACGCCCTCGGGCCGGCCGCCGTGCACCGCCGCCGTGATCAGGGACCAGCCGGCGCAGGCTCCCAGCACCACGACGCCCGCCGCGTCCACAGCGATCGGTCTCTCACTGTCCGCGTCCTGCCCGGACGCGGGCGTCAGCCCACTGGAACCCACCCCGTCCCGCCCCCCGTACGCGTCGCCCCCGACCTGTGAAGACCCCGGTCGCACGGGCCGCCACCGGCCGTACCACTGAGGCTTCGGGACACCGTAGCCGCTGGTGGACGGTTTGTGGATGTGTCGTCACGAAATGAGCAGGAACGTTGCGGCAGATCCACGGCGAGGCCCTGCCCGGTCGGGCCCGCGGTGCGTGAGGTCGCCGCCTGGTGGACCGCGCTGTCGGTGTCAAGGTCACTCGCCTTACACTCCGGGAGTGACCGTCACCGCAACCTCCGTCGGCGAGTCGGACCAGCTGGAGCCGCGGATCGCGCCCGAGGCGCGGGCCTGGGCCCGGCGGCTCGGGCGCCTCCTCCCGGCCGCCGCAGCCGCGCTCTCCGGCCTCCTGCTCTACGTCAGCTTCCCGCCCCGCACCCTGTGGTGGCTGGCCCTGCCGGCCTTCGCGATCTTCGGCTGGGTGCTGCGCGGCCGCGGCTGGAAGGCGGGGCTCGGCCTCGGCTACCTCTTCGGGCTCGGCTTCCTGCTGCCGCTGCTGGTGTGGACCGGAGTGGAGGTCGGCCCCGGGCCCTGGCTCGCCCTCGTGGCGATCGAGGCGGTCTTCGTCGCGCTGGTCGGCGCGGGTGTCGCCGCCGTGTCGAAGCTGCCCGGCTGGCCGGTGTGGGCGGCCGCTGTGTGGATCGCCGGCGAGGCGGCACGCGCGCGCGTGCCGTTCGAGGGCTTCCCCTGGGGGAAGATCGCGTTCGGACAGGCGGACGGTGTGTTCCTGCCGCTCGCCGCGGTGGGCGGCACCCCGGTGCTCGGCTTCGCGGTCGTGCTGTGCGGCTTCGGGCTGTACGAGGTCGTCCGCCTCGCCGTGGAGACCCGGCGGACGGGGACGGTGCGGCGGGCCGCGGCGGCGGGGGGGCTGCTGAGCCTCGCCGTCCCGGTCGTGGCGGCCGTCGCCGCCCGGCCGCTGGTCAGCGACAAGGCCGAGGACGGCAGCGTCACCGTGGGCGTGGTCCAGGGCAATGTGCCGCGGGCTGGCCTCGACTTCAACTCCCAGCGGCGGGCCGTCCTCGACTACCACGCGCGCGAGACCGAACGCCTGGCCGCGGAGGTCGAGGCAGGCAAGGTCGCCAGGCCCGACTTCGTGCTGTGGCCGGAGAACTCCTCCGACATCGACCCCTTCGCCAACCCCGACGCCCGCGCCGTGATCGACAAAGCGGCCAAGGCCGTCGGCGTGCCCATCTCGGTCGGCGGCGTCGTCGAACGGGACGGCAAGCTCTACAACGAGCAGATCCTGTGGGATCCGGCAAAGGGCCCCGTCGACAGCTACGACAAGCGCCAGATCCAGCCGTTCGGCGAGTATCTGCCGTTCCGCTCGCTGATCGGGGCGATCAACAGCAACTGGACCTCGATGCAGCGCCAGGACTTCAGCCGGGGCACCAAACCGGGCGTGTTCACCATGGACGGCGCCAAGGTCGGTCTCGTCACCTGCTACGAGGCGGCCTTCGACTGGACGGTGCGCTCCGAGGTCACCGACGGGGCTCAGATGATCTCCGTGCCGAGCAACAACGCCACCTTCGACCGCAGCGAGATGACCTACCAGCAGCTCGCCATGTCCCGGGTCCGCGCGGTCGAGCACAGCCGGACCGTGACCGTGCCGGTGACCAGCGGCGTCAGCGCGATCATCATGCCGGACGGCAAGATCACGCAGAAGACCGGCATGTTCGTCGCCGACTCACTGGTGCAGAAGGTGCCGCTGCGCTCCTCGCAGACGCCCGCCACACAGCTCGGCATCCTGCCGGAGATCGCCCTCGTGCTGGTCGCGGCCGGCGGACTGGGCTGGGCCGTCGGCGCCGGAATGCGCGGGCGACGCGCCGGTGACGTGTAGCCGTACGCCGGACGCACGCCGCCTGAAACCCGCCGGGGCGCCGCAACCCGCCCATTAGGGTCGGGCCATGGCTACTCCCGACTTCATCCGCACTCTCCGTGCCTCGGCCGGTCATCAGCTGCTCTGGCTCCCCGGAGTCACCGCCCTCGTCTTCGACGACGAGGGCAGAGTGCTGCTCAACCGCCGGGCCGACACTCGCAAGTGGTCGGTGATCGGCGGCATCCCGGACCCGGGGGAGCAGCCGGCGGCCTGCGCCGTGCGGGAGGTCTACGAGGAGACGGCCGTGCACTGCGTCGCCGAACGGGTCGTCCTCGTCCAGGCCCTGGATCCCGTCACCTACGGGAACGGCGACATCTGCCAGTACATGGACGTCACCATCCGCTGCCGGGCCGTCGGCGGCGAGGCACGGGTCAACGACGACGAGTCGCTGGACGTGGCCTGGTTCGACATCGACGCCCTGCCCCAGCTGGACGAGTTCGGGCTGTTCCGGATCAAGCAGGCCCTGTCGGACGCCCCCACATGGTTCGACCCCACTGCATCGGGCTGAACTGTAGGGCGTGACCACATGGGGCGCGGCTGGAGCGCTGCCTAGGGTCGAGGCATGACCGCGCCTCATGTCCTTCCGGCACCCCATGCCTCCCCGCTCGACCTCGGTGGCCGCACCGCGCTCGTCACCGGCGCCGCCGGCGGCATCGGCCGCGCCTGCGCGCTGCGGCTCGCGGCCGCCGGGGCGAAGGTGAGAGCGGTCGACCGGGACGCCGCAGGCCTGGAGGCGCTCGCCGGGCAGGGCGGTGACCTCGCGGGCACCGTGGAACCACACGTCCTCGACCTCACCGACCTGGACGCCGCCGAACTCGCCGCGGCGGGCACCGACGTCCTCGTCAACAACGCCGGGCTCCAGCTCGTGAGTCCCATCGAGGAGTTCCCGCCCGACGTCTTCCACACGGTGCTCACCGTGATGCTGGAGGCACCCTTCCGGCTGATCCGCGGCGCCCTGCCCCACATGTACGGACAGGGGTGGGGCCGCATCGTGAACGTGTCGTCCGTCCACGGGCTGCGCGCCTCGGCCTACAAGTCGGCCTATGTGGCCGCCAAACACGGGCTGGAGGGACTCTCCAAGACCACCGCCCTCGAAGGCGCACCCCACGGTGTCACCTCCAACTGTGTGAGCCCCGCCTATGTGCGCACCCCACTGGTCGAGAAGCAGCTCGCCGACCAGGCCCGGGCGCACGGCATCCCCGAGGAGCGCGTGCTGTCCGAGGTGCTGCTCCAGGACAGTGCCGTCAAGCGGCTCATCGAACCGGAGGAGGTCGCCGAGGCCGTGGCGTACCTGTGCGGTCCGCAGTCGTCCTTCATGACCGGTACCTCGCTCGTGCTCGACGGCGGCTGGACCGCCCACTGAACGGCCCTGAGCGTCCCTCGGGAGTTGTCCACAGGGCTGACGGGACGGCCCGGTCATGGTGAATCCTGTGAACATGTCCAGCGATCACGTGCAGTCGGCCGAGCGCTCCGCCGGCGCCTCCGAACCGCCCCCGGCCGCCGCGGAGACGCCGTATCTCGAGCTCCTGGCCCGGGGCGCGTCCGCCGATGCCTACGAGCAGCCGGTGCTGCTCGCGCGCGCCGAAGGGCGCCCGGCGGAGTGGATCGCCGCGCTCCAGCGGGCCAAGCCGCTCGCCCTGCGCGTGCGCTCGGAGCTGGAGGGACGGCGCCGCCGCGAGGCCGAGCTGTCCGCACTGTTCGAGACCGCCCACGACCTCGCCGGGCTGCGCGACCTGGACGCCGTACTCCAGGCGATCGTGCAGCGCGCCCGGTCGCTGCTGGGCACGGACGTCGCCTACCTCAGCCTGAACGACCCGGCGAGGGGCGACACCTACATGCGGGTCACCGAGGGCTCGGTCGCGGCCCGGTTCCAGCAGCTGCGGCTCGGCATGGGGGAGGGCCTCGGCGGCCTGGTCGCGCAGACCGCACGCCCCTATGTCACCGACGACTACTTCAAGGACGACCGCTTCCAGCACACCCTCACCATCGACGCCGGGGTGCGGGACGAGGGGCTCGTGGCGATCCTCGGCGTGCCGCTGACGCTCGGGCACCACGTCATCGGCGTGCTGTTCGCCGCCGACCGCCGCGCCCGGGTCTTCGAGCGGGAGCAGATCGCCCTGCTGGGCTCCTTCGCCGCCCTCGCCGCGGCCGCCATCGACACCGCCAACCTGCTCGCCGAGACCCGGTCGGCCCTCGCCGGACTGGAGCGGGCCAACGAGATCATCCAGGACCGCAGCGGCGTCATCGAGCGCGCCTCCGACGTGCACGACCGGCTCGCCGAGCTCGTCCTGCGCGGCGGCGGGGTCCACGACGTGGCCGCCGCCGTCTCCGAGGTCCTCGACGGCACGGTCGAGTTCACAGAGGCCACCGCGGCACCGGCCGAGGCCCTGGAGGCGTCCCGCGCGGAGGGCCACGCGGTGCGGCACACGGACGACTGGATCGCCGCCGTCGCCGCCGGCGGTGAACTGCTCGGCGCGCTCGTGCTGCGCGGCCATCCGGGGCTCGACCCCGTCGACCAGCGCACCCTGGAGCGTGCCGCCATGGTCACCTCCCTGCTGCTCCTGGCCCGCCGGTCCGCCGCCGAGGCCGAACAACGCGTCCGCGGTGAGCTCCTGGACGATCTGCTCGACGCCCGCGACCGCGACCCGCGCCTGCTGCGGGAGCGCGCGGCCCGCCTCCACGCCGACCTCGACGCCGTCCACGTCGTTCTGGCCGCGCGCCTGGAGGGCGACGCGCCCGACGCCGACCAGGAGGCGGACGCCCGCAGACGCCTCGCCGCCGCCGCGTCCCATCTGGCCGCGACCCGGCACGGCCTCGCCGCCGCCCGCGACGGGGGCACCGTCCTGCTGCTGCCCCTCGGACCCGGCGACACCGCCACCGAACTGGCCCGCCGCGCCGCCCGGCACCTGGGCACAGCGGTCCACGCACCGGTCACCGTCGGCGCCTCCGCACCCGCGGAGAGCCTCGCCGCCCGCCCCGACGCCGTGGCCACGGCCTACGCCGAGGCCCGGCGCTGCCTCGACGCCCTGAAACTCCTCGGCCGCTCGGGGGACGGCGCCGCCGCCGAGGACTTCGGCTTCCTGGGGCTGCTCCTGGCCGGTGACCGGGACATCCCCGGCTTCGTCGACCGCACCATCGGCCAGGTCGTCGCGTACGACCGACGGCGCGGCACCGAACTGCTGCGCACCCTCGACGCGTACTTCGCCTGCGGCATGAGCCCCGCCCGCACCAAGGACGAACTGCACGTCCATGTGAACACGGTCGCCCAGCGCCTGGAGCGCGTCGGCCGCCTCCTCGGCGACGACTGGCAGAGCCCGGCCCGCGCCCTGGAGATCCAACTCGCCCTGCGGCTGCACCGGTTGACGGCGCGGCACTGACCCCCATGGGCGGGCCCCCGCACGCGGGGACGCACGCACGGGGGCCGGTGACGGGACATCTCAGGGGGTCCGGGCGTCCGCCGCCGGTGCCGTGGTCCGGTCCGCGTCGGCGGGAGGTTCGACGTCGGCCAGGTCCCGGTGGCGGGTCTCCTTGGCCGCCGCCACCGCGATGACCGTGAGGACGGCCGCGCCGATGACGTACAGGGCGATCGGCGTGGAGCTGCCGTAGTCGGACAGCAGCGCGGTGGCGATCAGCGGCGCGGGCGCACCCGCCGCGACCGAGGCGAACTGGGCGCCGATGGACGCGCCGGAGTAGCGCATCCGCGTCGCGAACATCTCGGAGAAGAAGGCGGCCTGGGGCGCGTACATCGCCCCGTGCAGCACCAGCCCGACCGTGACGGCGAGGATCAGGTTGCCGAAGCCGCCGGTGTCGATCAGCGAGAAGAACGGGAACATCCACAGCCCGACACCGACGGCACCCATCAGATACACGGGGCGGCGGCCGATCCGGTCGGAGAGCGCGCCCCATGCCGGGATGGCGGCGAAGTGCACGGCCGAGGCGATCAGTACGGCGTTGAGCGCGGTCTGCTTGGAGACGCCGGCCGAGGTGGTGGCGTAGACGAGGATGAACGCGGTGATGACGTAGTAGCTGATGTTCTCCGCCATGCGCGCGCCCATCGCGATCAGGACGTCACGCCAGTGATGGCGCAGGACGGCGACGAGCGGCAGCTTCTCGGCGGTCGCGGCGTGGTCCGCCTTGCGGGCCTCGGCCTGCGCCAACGCCTGCTTGAAGACCGGCGATTCATCGACAGACAGACGTATCCACAAACCGACGATCACCAGCACCCCGGAGAGCAGGAACGGGATCCGCCAGCCCCAGTCGCCGAACGCTGCGTCCGACAGCACGGCGGTCAGCAGCGACAGCACACCGGTGGCGAGGAGTTGCCCCGCCGGCGCGCCGGTCTGCGGCCACGAGGCCCAGAAGCCACGCCGCCGCGCGTCCCCGTGCTCCGACACCAGCAGCACGGCACCGCCCCACTCGCCGCCGAGCGCGAAGCCCTGCACCAGCCGGAGCACGGTGAGCAGGACCGGCGCGGCCGTTCCGATGGTGGCGTGCGTCGGCAGCAGCCCGATCGCGAAGGTCGCCCCGCCCATCAGCAGCAGACTCAGCACCAGCAGCTTCTTACGCCCGAGCCGGTCGCCGTAGTGCCCGAACACCAGCGCACCGAGCGGCCGGGCGGCGAACCCGACCGCGTACGTCAGGAACGACAGCAGCGTGCCGACGAGCGGGTCCGAGTCCGGGAAGAACAGCTTGTTGAACACGAGCGCGGCGGCGGAGCCGTAGAGGAAGAAGTCGTACCACTCGATGGTCGTGCCGATGAGGCTGGCCGTGACGATGCGCTTGAGGCTGGCGGGGGGTGGGGGAGCGGTTGCGGGGGAGGGCATCGGCACCACTTCCTGGCGGTTGGCGGGGACGTTTTCGTGTCGCCATACCGTAGGAATCCGCAGGTCAGGCGCACATGTGGCGGGGCAACATAGTTCTGGGGTTGGCTATGCGTGTGGCCACCATGCCGGCTCATGGAAAGGCGGTTCAGGAGCTCGATGGCGGTCGAAACGAGTGCCGTCCGGGACGCGTAGTTCGGGGTGATTTGACGGTGCGGTGCTGACTCCCGTGCTGGTTTGGTGCTGACTAATAGCCCACGTCATCACCCGTCTTCACCTGTCCCGTGCTGACTTGGTGCTGACTACGCTGCGTTGAACTCGGTCATATGGGATCGATCGGACAGCAGCCGTCGCCTGGTCCTGCATGGAGCTGAGACCTGGGAGCACGGGGATTAGGTCTGAGGTGAGCGGAATGGTGGGCCTGTGCGTGGTGCGGCGCCCGCGAGCCAACACCGTCTGCGCGGTTGTGTGGCGCGGCAGCTCGGCTGTGCGTGCCGGAGCCGGCGACAGCTCTGGTGTCGTGACCGTCAGATGCTTGCCGTGAGTGTGCTTGTGGATTGGGGACGCATTCGGCGAACTGGCCGAGAGCCTGGGAAGCCGATCGCTCGCCAAGCATCGCCACACCCTGGTGCACCGAGGACTACCGGCTCGACGGCGCTGTCTTCGACCCGCCGGCCTCACCCGCCCACGCGCCGTACCGGACTCAGAGATGGCCCTGCTCGGTGACCCGCTCGCCGATGTAAGCCTGTTCCACTTGTTCTGGTACTGGATCGGACGGTCGCAGGAGGAGATGGTACAGGCCCGGCGGGACTGGATGTAAGGGACACGGTTCGGTGAGGTGGAAGGGGTACGACGGTGATCCGCTAGCTGCTCCAGAGCTGCCGCCGGTGCCGTTGGGGCCGCGGGGAAGAGTGCGCTGACCTGCTGGAATTCTCGCGGATCGGTGGCTGCTGAGTGGGCGGCGGCTGGGCATTGTCGGCCGCTTTTCGACTGCTCGCCGGTCGGCGGCCGAGCGGGTCGCTTGCTCGGGTCGGCGGGGTTGGCGATTCCACGGTGTAACTATCTGCGGGCAGCTGTGGCAGGACTCTTGCTGACCTGATGCTGACTTCGCTGCTGGAGAAGCTCTTCTCGCAGCTCCTCACGTCAGCTCCGGCGCGGACACCCGGTAAGCCTCAGCCGCCCGCACGCCCTGATCGGCCGCAGCGTCAGGGGATTTCTCGCTACTCCACAGCGCGGCCGATGAGTTTGTGGCTCCCGGCCGGTCCAAGCTCGTGACACCCCAGGAAAGGACACCGCCATGTCGGAGCTTCTCGTCGACTTCATCACCTCCCTCGACGGCCACGCATCGGGAGAGGGATGGCCCGGGTTCTGGGGCCTCGAGGGCGGTGCATACGCGGACGACGTCGCAATCCTCGCCGCCCGCCAGCGCGACGGAGGCGAGTGACCCGCACCGTTCACTCGATGAGAAGCGCTCAACTCTCCCGCTGCGAGAGGTCGACCGTGGCCACGGGCTGACCTCCCCCACGCTCCTTTGGGCGCAGGAGGGCAGGCGGTTGGGAGCGAGGCGTTCATTGCTCTTCCTACGCGCGGGCGTACAACCACTTGCTCGTGTCTCCGTAGGCCACCGGGGTGTTTACCGAGCGTGGGAGAGCCGCACATTCGAATGCGCCGTATCGGCCTGACCTACCTCGTACTTGCGGTTGGCGGAGCAGGCAGCGCCCTGTGGCTGGCGCACGTGTTCAAGCTCCCCGTCGCGGCCACTGCTGTGGCCTTGCTGCCCACTACGGCAGGGTTGTATCTGTCCTGGGCTGCGTTACGTTCCAGCCGGTCAGTTCCGGCGCCCCCGCCCTCGCTGGACCTTCTTGCTGATCAGCTGGCGGTGGTTGTCCGACGGCAATGGGAAGTCGAGGCCGGTGTGCGGGGACTGCACGATCCCCGTCCACTCAAAGTGATATGGACACCGGCGCCTGAGCACCTGGTCGAGGAGTGGGCTCTTCTGACGCAGACGGCGGAAGAACAACATGACGGGACGACTTCCGATCCAGCAGGGTGGGCAGCTGAGCCGGCAGAGCTTGCGGGCAGCGGTGGTCAGATCATCCCGGTCTTCCAGGATCTGGTACCGACGCGCCGGCTGGTGGTGCTGGGAGCGCCAGGTTCGGGTAAGACGATGTTGCTCGTACGGCTGCTGCTGGGACTGGCCGAGTCCCGCGCTCCGGGAGCTCCGGTGCCAGTGTTGTTCACGCTGTCGTCGTGGGATCCGCTTGAGCAAGATCTTGAGTCCTACCTGGTGCAGCGCCTGACCCAGGACTTCGAGGAGCTGGCACTTCCGAGCGCCCCGTTCAACACTCTCACCCGGGCCCGGTCCCTGCTGGCGAACCGGTTGATCCTGCCGCTACTGGACGGCTTCGACGAACTTCCCGTCAAGGTCAGGAGTGTGGCACTTGATCAGATCAACTGTGCCCTCCCATCCGGTCGACCAGTGGTCCTCTCCAGCCGCAAGGCGGAATATGCCGAGGCCGCCACTCCCAGTGCTGGGCTGCCGCGCCGCCTGGTTGGCGCGGCCGGGATCGAACTGCTCCCGCTGGGGCCCGAGGAGACAGCGGCCTATCTGCGCCGAGATGCCGGTGGACCGGGGACACCGGCCGCAGCGCGGTGGGACCGGGTACTGCAGAGCCTGGGATCGGATGGGGCGGTGGCCCAGGCGCTGGGTACGCCGTTGATGGTCTTCCTGGCTCGGACCATCTACAACCCCCGTACCGGAGAACCCCTGGACGCGGTTCCGGACCCTTCTGGCCTGCTGGACGATACGGCCTTAGGCAACCGTGCGGCTGTCGAGGGCCATCTGTTCAAGGCATTCGTGCCTGCGGCCTACCGGCCTCACCCGCGCACGCCCTCCCCTTGCTCCGCTGCGGAAGCAGAGCGACTGCTGCGATGGCTTGCCCGGCACGCGCAGGGCGTACGGTTCCCGGTGACTGACCTGGCCTGGTGGCAGTTGCACACCGCCGTGCCCCGATGGCTGTCCCTCGTGGTTGTCGGCGTCCTCGCGGCCGTGCTGGAGGCTGGTGTGACCTGGGTGTCCAACCTGCTTGTCGTGCCTCTGGCCAGCAGCGGCGAGGCGGTTATGTGGTCGACGGCGTCTTCGACTGGGATGCTCGCCGGACTCATCGGTGGGTTCGCGGGGCGCCTGCCCGGCGGCCTGGCCGGTGCCCTGACCAGCTCAGGGCAAGTGATGATCGTGGACATCGTGAACAATCCGCACGACGGCTTCACCGCCCTGCGGTGGCAGGTGCTTGCGGCTGGGCTGGTTTACGGCTTCGTCGGGGGCCTCATGGGTGAACTGACCGCCACGCTGGCGGCGAGGCGGGCCGGTGGCGAACGGCGAGCGGGGCACCGTCGACGGTGGCGGACCTGGGGCATGGTCGCCCTGGGCGCCGCAGCAGGTGCCGGATACGTGTGCGCGGGCGCACTGGATGACGACCATCCACAGCAGATGGTGTCCGTCGCTGTGGCGCTGGCCTGTCTCTTCGGACTTGCCGGCGGCCTCGCTGGGGAGCAGGGGGTGCAGGGCACGGAGACGCCGCCAGCAGCGGACATCCGTTGGTCGTGGAGCTGGGATGGTCTCCTGATCGGTCTGGGCGGGGGGATGGCAGTCATCCTGCCGGCCTTGACCGTGGACGTTGCCCACTTCGGGCTCTCCTCCGGGGTTGCGAACGCCGTCACGGGGATGACCGGGGACCTCTTTTTGGGCTCGGCGCCGTTTGTGCCGGGTGCGCTATCCGTGTACTGCCTTGCGGGCGGTATCACCTACAGCATCCAGGCAGCGACAGCGGACCTTACCCGGGCGCCAGCGCCGTTGGCGCTCCTCGACCGCGACCGGCGCACCTTCCGCAGGCTCGCCGTGGTGACTGCCCTGGCAGTGGGGCTCACCATCGGGTTCGTAGGCTGGTGTACATACTCCCCCCGGAGCACAGGATCCTCCCTTGTCTACCCGCCGAACTGGGAGTCCATCGGATGGGTCATGACCTGGCCTGAACTGGTCCGGTCCTTGGTGACCGGGACGATGGTTGGGATCGCGGCTGGCCTTGCTGTCGCATGGAACCAGACTGCCTGCGGCGGATTTGCCGTAGCGCGAGGCTACTTGGTGGTGCGGCACCGGTTTCCCTGGCGACTGATGGACTTCTTCGCTGACGCCCACGAACATCGCGGAGTACTGCGCCAGTCCGGTGCCGTGTACCAGTTTCGGCATGTCGAGCTGCAGCGGCACCTAGCAGCCCATGAACCTCGAGACGAGGCCGATCAGCGAGGCGGACGAGTGTCGCACAGCTCCTCAAGGTGATGGGCGGCGGCCGCTACTTCGAGACCCGCAATGTCACCGACTACGGGGCGGGCTCTCCGGGAAGGCTGATCACTGAAGCTCTGCAGGCCACCCGCTTCGCGCGAGCCGTCGTGGAGGACCTCGCGCCCGGCACCGATCTGCTGATCGTGTGGCGCTGGGCGCAGGGCGGACGTGCCATCACCACCTCCGATCACCACCCGCCGGTTGGATTCTTCCGGTTCGGCGTGGCCTATAGCGCTGGCAGCGATTGGGCTCGTTCTGAGGGACTGGCCGGTTCGCCCTTCCGCCGCGGACGGCGCACCGTCAATGCGCTGGTGAGGCGCGAGCCGGGGCAGAATAGCCAGGCCACCCATGACCGTGACTACGTACTGGTCGACCAACGGGTGCGGCACGAGGCCGCGGACATCATCGCGGCCGGCGCCGAGGACGCCGCCGAGCGCGCTCGCCAGACGGTCCTGGTCGCCGAACTCCGCACCCGCCCGGACCGCGACGACCGGGAGACCGCGACGGCGGATTGCCACGACTACGAGCACAGTCCCTTTACCGGGCCGGGCAAGGGCTGCCGTGCCTCGTTCCTGCTGTGCCTGGGCTGCAACAACGCCCGCATCCACCCAGGCCACCACGCGCGCCTGGCCCATCTGCACCGCACCTCAAGCGCCGCCTCAGCGAGCCGGTCTGGGCACAGGCCCTGGCCCGCGTCACCGACACCGAGCGTGATCTCATCGACTGCCTGCTGACCGGAGTGCTCGACGCGTGACCACCGCAGCCCACCACGATCCCTACATCCTGCCCCTGCCCACAACGGGCACACCCGTCGTCCTGCCGCACCCTGCCCTGCCCCTGCACGCGCACATCAACGGCCGCTACGCGGACTGGGTCTGGCCGCTGGCGGCGCTGACGGAGAACCCCAGCCGCCACAAGGCCAGCATTGGCTCTCGGCGTCATCCGCGTCCTGACGCCAACGAGGCGTCTCCGTCCAGGGCCGCCGTGTCCGCTACGTCACCGAGCGTGGCACGGGCTCCGGGGCCGTTGTCGTCCGCGGGGAAGAGCCGTTCGAACAGAGGTTCTCCTCGGCGGAGTTCTCCAGCCAGAACAGGGCGAGCACCAGACCGACCACGACGGCCAGATCGTCCCATAGTCCGGTGCTGGCAGCGGCGGCGCGGACCGCCCAGTCGGGGCCTCCGGGTGGTGCTCGGGTTCGGCGAGCACATGCAGGCTCGCCATCAGTTCCGACAGCGCGGAGGGCCCGGCCGCGAGATCCGCCGCGCCGAGCCCCCCGAGGTCGAGGACGATGCTCTCTTGTCAGCGTACGGCGCGGCTCACCGCACCGGTGCGCCCGGACCGAGCGGGATGCCGAGCAAGTACCAGGCGAAGAACAGCAGCACCCAGACCAGCAGCATGGACATGGCGATGGGCAGGGTGAAGGAGACCAGGGTGCCGATGCCGGCCTTGCGGTTGAGGGTCTGGAGGTAGCCGACACAGAGCATGAACGTGGGGCTCATCGGGGTGATGGAGTTCGTGCAGGAGTCGGCGATGCGGTAGAGGGCCATGGTGGTGGCCGGGTTGGTGCCGATCAGCATCAGCATCGGCACCAGTGCCGGGGCGACCAGGGTCCACAGGGCGGAGCCGGAGGTGATGGCGAGGTTCATCGTCGCGATCGCGGCGATCAGCAGGGTGAACAGCACCAGCGTGGGCGCGCCCAACTGCTTGAGGAAGTCCGCGCCTTCGACCGCGACGACCGTGGCGATGTTGGTCCACTTGAACAGGGCGAGGAACTGCGACACGGCGAAGAAGAGCACCAGCAGCGGCGCGATGGAGCGCACTCCGTCCGCCATGAAGCCCGGTATCGCGGCGCTCCCGCTGATCCGCCCGGTGAGCCGCCCGTACACGGCGCCGATGAGCAGGAAGAAGACGGTGAGGAAGATGGCGATGGAGTTCATGAAGGTGGACTCCACGATGGCGCCCCCTTCGCCGCGGAGCGGCGATGAGGTGGGCACCATCGCGAGCACGATCAGCCCGGCGTAGCCGAGCGCGGCCAGTCCGGTCAGCTTCAGGGCCCGCACCTCGGTGGCATTGTCGACCTCGGAGACGACCACCTGCTGTGCCGCGGCGGCTTCCAGGTCCGCGTCTGGGGTCAGGTGGTGCTCGCGCTTGGTGAGGAACTTGTCCACGACCAGGGCGATGGTGCCGGCCAGCACGAACGCCGAGACGGTGGTGAAGTACATGTTGTCCGTCGCGCGGACCACCACGTCCTTGTCGACAAGATGCGCGGCCTCGGTGGCCACGGAGGCGTAAAGCGCGTCACCGGGGGCGATCAGTGGGTTGGCGTCGCCCGCGGCGTTGATGGAGACAAACGCGACGATCATGCCGAGCATGGGGGAGCGGCCCACGGCGCGGAAGGCCACCGCGCCGAGCGGGATGAGGACCACGTACGCGGACTCGGAAATGAACTTCCCCAGCACGCCGCCCAGAGCCACGCCCAGGACGACCGTGCGGGGGGACACGCCCGACAGCATGCGGCGGGCCAGTGCTTCGAAGAGTCCCGAACGCTCGGCGACCGCGACGCCGAGCATCACCGTCAGCATGACGCCGAGCGGGCCGAAGTTGACGAAGGACTCCTGGGCTCCGCTGATCAGGTCCCGCACGGCGTTCGCCGACAGGGCGCTGTTCACGCCGACCATGTCACCCGAGGCCGGGTCCCTGACCTGTAGGCCGGAGGCGTTCAGGGCCCAGCTGACGCAGGCGACCACCCCGCCCAGGATCCAGAACAGCCAGAACGGATGCGGCAGTGCGTTGCCCGCGCGCTCGATCAGGTTCAGGAGCCGGGAGCCACGGCCCCCCTCGCCGGGCTCGGTGACCTGCACCTCCTCGGCGCGGGTGTCAGGTCTGCTCATGGGGGCCTCCTGTGAGGATTGTGGAAAGGAGGGCAGGGCGCGGTTACGCCGCGAGTAGTGCGAAACGGGACCGAGAGCCGCGCACGATTCCGATGCGATGACACGCGGCGATCCTGTGTTGCGCTGGACCGTAGGCCGCGTGTCCGTTCCCGTCACCGTCTGGCGGAACGGTTGACCTGATGAGGTCAAGTGATCGCCATGACGTGAGCCACTACTTAGCGTCACGGAGGTGACCATCTACGACACATCCCAGGCCTGCCGACCGGAACCCCTCCAGGACGGCGCCCTGTGGCGCCGCACCCTGCGCATCCCCATGCGGGACGGCATCCATCTCGCCACCGACCTGTACTCCGCCTCACCCGAGCCTGAGACGACCGCACTTCCCGTGCTCCTTGAACGCACCCCGTACGGCCGGCGCGTGCATCGCCCTTCGGACCCCGACCGCAGCGGCGCGCCGCCCCCGCAGCCGCAGGACATCGCCCGGCACTTCACCGGAGCCGGTTACCACTTCGTACGGCAGGACTGCCGGGGCCGCGGCGACTCCGAGGGAACGTTCGTGAAGTACCTCGGCGAGGGTCCGGACGGGGCGGACACCATCGCCTGGCTCAGGAACCAGCCGTGGTGTGACGGCAGGGTCGTGATGTCCGGGTGTTCCTACTTGGCCCACGTCCAGGCAGCCGCAGCCGCCGAAGGAGCGCCGGGGCTGGCCGCCATGTTCCAGCACTCGGGCGGTTTCTCCTCCGCGTATGACGCCGGGATGCGGATGGGCGGCGCCTTCGAGCTGAAGCAGGTGACATGGGCACTGCTGCGGGCGACGCAGAGCCCGGAGGCGGCTGCGAATCCGGTGCTGGCCGAGGAACTGAGGCGGGTGGACGTGAAGGGCTGGTTCGGTGCGATGCCGTGGCGGCCGGGCTGCACACCGCTGCGGCACCTGCCGGCGTACGAGGACTATCTGCTGGAGCAGTGGCGGCAGGACACCTTCGGGGACTACCACCGCAACCCGGCACTCTACGGGCGAGGCTTCTACGAGCGCTTCCCGGACGCGCCGAGCATGCACATGGGCAGCTGGTACGACCCCTACGTCCGCTCCACCATCGAGAACTTCACCACCCTGCAGGAAATGAAGTCGGCACCCTCCTACCTGGTCATGGGCCCGTGGACACACGGGGCGCACAGCAAGTGGTACGCCGGAGACGTGGACTTCGGTCCGAGGGCGACACTGGAGGGCAACCTCGCCCCGTCGTACCAGGAGTTCAGCCGCCGCTGGTTCGACCGGGCGCTGGGCCGGGAAGACGAGGAGAATCCGGAGAGCGCAGACATCCCCGCAGTTCAGTACTTTCTGATGGGCGGCGGCGACGGCCGACGGGATGCGGCAGGGAGGATGCGGCACGGCGGCGCATGGCGCGCCGACACTCAGTGGCCGCCGGCGTCGACGGCCCCCGTAGCCCTGTACCTCACCACCGACGGCGCCCTCACCACCGCCCCGCCCATCGCGGCCGTCGCGTCGGTGACCTACGACTTCGACCCGCGCCACCCGGTCCCCACCATGGGAGGCCAAGTCACCTCGGGCGAGCCGGTGATGGCGCGGGGGGCATACGACCAGGACACCCCGGACGCCCGGGTGTTCGGGGCGCGCGAGCCGTACCTGCCGCTGTACTCCCGCCCGGACGTGATCAGCCTGAGCACCCCGCCACTCGAACGGGACGTGGTGCTGGCCGGCCCGGTGTCGGCAACGCTCTACATCTCCACCACGGCCCCGGACACCGACTTCACCATCAAGCTGATCGACGTCCACCCGCCCAACGCCGACTACCCGCACGGCTTCGCCATGAACCTCACCGACGGCATCGTCCGCTGCCGCTTCCACCGTTCCTACGAGAGGCCGGAGTTGCTCATTCCGGGCGAGGTGTACGAGATGGAAGTCATCGCTCCCGACACGGCAAACACGTTCGCCGCCGGTCACCGCATCCGGCTCGACGTGTCTTCCAGCAACTTCCCCCGCTTCGACGTCAACACCAACACCGGCGAACCGGAGGCAGCAGCCCGCCGCACCGCCATAGCCGTGAACACCGTGCACATGGATGCCGAGCATCCCTCCCACCTGCGAGTGTGGCTGGAGGGAGGAGCGGACGCGCTCGCGTAGCCGGACGGCAGTGTGGCCCGCGGGCTGACCCGGGGACCAGCTGGGTCGACCGGATCGGTAGGGGGAGCCTTGCGTGGCTGGACGGCTTCAGGTGCCTGCGCATCCACAGAAGAGACGTGCTCGCGTGCTGGATGTGACGCGGACCGCCGAGGAGATGGCGGAGGCGGTGGTCCCGAGGTTCGCCGACTTCGTCAGCGTCGATCTGCTGGAGTCGGTCGTACGGGGGGGAGGACGAGCCGCCGGGTACCGCCCCTTGGCGTCCACCTCACGTTGGGTCATGTCGCACAAATCAGCGACGTCAACACTGGAACGCGTCCGACCTCAGGCTGAGCCTCGATCCATCGATCGATGACGGACTGCGGCAGGGCCTGGCGCAGAGAGGTGCCCGCTGAGCCCACGAGCTCCGACTGGAACCGGGGTCCCGCCCCGCCGAAGTGTCCGGCACACGACTGCTCCGGGTGAACAGCCTGCACCATCAGGCAATCGCCCGCACCGCCCCGGCACTGGGGGTGGCCGCAGAGCCGACGACGCGTCGTGGAAGCCGTCGAGTCAACCGACCCCGCCCGGTGGATCGTCGGCGTCCAGTACCACCCCGAGGAGTTGACCGACCAACCGGGCGCACCGCTGGCTCTTCGACGACTTCGTCTCCGCCTTCGCCCAGTACGCGGCCACCCGGACGCAGATCCAGGAACAGCCCGAAAGGAAACCCGCCACATGACGAACTCCGACCCCGGGGCGGCCGAACGGCGCGAACGCATCCTGCGTGCCGCCGTACGGCAACGCCTCATCGAGCCCGACCGCGCCGTCCTGGCCGCCTTCGTCGACCTCGACGGCGTCGCGATGAGCGTCGCGGCGCTGCGTGCGGCGTTTCCCGACGAAGTGAATGTCCTGCACACCTTCGCGGCGAAGGCGAACTGCCTGGTCCCCGTGCTGGAGGAATTGCGCAGCCTCGGCATGGGCTGCGAAGTGGCCAGTCCCGGCGAGCTCGCCCAGGCCCTGGCCGCCGGGTTCGCGCCGGAGCAGATCGTCTACGACTCACCGGCCAAGACCCGCTTGGACCTGACGCAGGCCCTTGAGTTGGGAGTCGCGGTGAACGCGGACAACTTCCAGGAACTCGCCCGCATCGACGAGATCCTCACAGCCCGCCCCTCCGCCTCCCGCATAGGCGTGCGCGTCAATCCTCAGGTTGGCAGCGGTGGAATCGCCGAGATGAGCACAGCCACCTCGACCTCCAAGTTCGGCATCCCACTGGACGACGACGGAAGCAGGCAACGTCTCCTGGACGCGTACCGCGCCCGCCCCTGGCTGACGTGGGTCCACGCCCACGTCGGGTCGCAGGGCTGCCCGCTGGAACTCATCGCCCAGGGCATCGCCAAGACCGTGGCCTTCGCCGAGGAAGTCAACACCCTGCTCGGCCGACGCCAGGTGACCGTCATCGACATAGGCGGCGGGCTCCCCGTCAACTTCCTCGACGACGAGACCACGCCAGGCTTCGACACATACGTGAAGTGTCTTCAGACCCACGCACCCGCCCTGCTCACCGGCGAGTACCAGGTGGTCACCGAGTTCGGACGGTCCCTCCTGGCCAAGAACGGATTCACCGCCGCCCGCGTGGAATACACCAAGACCGCCGGAGGACGCCCGATCGCCATCACCCACGCCGGCGCCAACGTGGCCACCCGCACGGTGTTCATGCCCTCGTCCTGGCCTCTGCGGATTACTGCCCATGGCCCCGACGGGAGCCGCAAAGCAGGGGAACCGGTGCCCCAGGACATCGCCGGTCCATGCTGTTTCGCCGGCGACCTGCTCGCACGGGACCGCCGGCTGCCCATGCTCGCCCCAGGCGACATCGTCGCGCTCCTCGACACCGGCGCGTACTACTCCTCCACCCCCTTCCACTACAACAGCCTGCCCGACCCCGCCGTCCACGGAGTTCGCATCGACTCCCAAGGGAACGTCGAGTTCCTGCCTCTGCGGCCTGCGGAGACCATCGAGCACGTCGTCGCACGAACCGGGAGGTGATCTCCGGCGAGCCAGGCCCGCGGGAGGTGATTTCCGGCGCGCCAGGGGAGTCGCCGACGCGCGCCTGTCCCTCGTGATCACGGGCGGGCAGCGTGGGGACTCCCCGCAGTTCGATCCTGCCTTAAGGGCGATCTCTGTGCCCCGCATCGGGGCGGGCAGACCCCGCACCCGGCCCCACCGCGTGCGCGCCGGGCCAGGCCGGCCAGTCCGCTGTCCTAGCCCCGCCCGACCGCGCGGGCCTTCCATCCGCCCGCATGGCGGTAGAGCTCCACCGCCACGGCTTCAGTCTCCGTCCTGTGAAAGCCGGTGGTACGAAGGTCAGCCGGGTGACGGAGGGCTGAGTGTGGGCCGGCCCTCGGGATCGACACTGACGACGACGGCTACGTTGCTGACGCTCTCGGGAACCAGGCCCAGCTCAGCAGTAACGGTGTCCCCGTTGACACGTACCCCCTCCTGGAAGGGGTGGTTGCAGAAGACCAGGTCATCGTCGCCCCGCACCCAGCCGCTGTTGGTGAGGAGTACCGCGGATACATACACGGGCACACGCCTCTGTGGGCATGCCGACATCACCGTCCCAAGGGCGGACCGCAGTGACGCAGCACCGCTCAGGACAGCCGGGCATGCAGATCACGACGGTGTGCCAAGCCACCGGCCGATTCACCAGATGCGTGCAGCAACACCGCGTCCATAGCCTTGATCAGATCGTCCGCGCCGATGATCGCGGCGATGCGCAGCTCGTGGACAAGCAGCGTCGCAGAAGCCAAGGCGACGAGGTCCGCACCCACCTCAATGGCCTCACGATCCGATGACGGGCCATTGGAGAAGACGGTGACGTCCTCGTAGTTGGCCTTAATCCGCAGCCGGTACAGATAGTCCGCCATGGTCGCCGGGCGAACCGCACCGGCCACGGCCTCTCGCTCAGCGGTGGTGAGCCTGACCGTCTTCGGCTCCACCGCGGGCTTGCGGCCTGACGTCGCGCGGGCCTCCTGATCCAGGCGCCACTGCTTCTTCTTCGCAGCGAGTTTCTCACGGCGCTTGTTCGCGAGACGGTCGTCGACGAGCAACTGGCGAGTGGAGCGCAAGGCCTTGGCCGCGATGTCCCATGCCTGCTCACCCTGCCACGCCACCCACGGATGCAGATCGAAGTCCAGGGCGCGTCCGGGACCGCCCAGGATGCCGTCCGCGTCGGCCAGTCGACTCCCGGGGGCCGCCGCTGCCAGAGTCCAGGGCGCGATCCGCAGGCTGCGCGAGGTCCACAGATCGACGTAGCGCCGTTTCGTGGGCTCATGCATCTGCGGACGCGTGCCGCCCTCGGCGACCATAAGAGCCTGGGCCGCCCCGTAGAGGACGTAATAGGCCTGAACGGCCCCCCAACTGTTGGCGAGCCGGATGATCTCCGAGTCCTCGGCCAGCGCATGCGTGTGCTCAAGCAGACGAGCGGTCGCCCACGCACGGCGCAGACATGCCAGCAACTGGTCCCGGTCACAGGCGTTCGGTGGCCCGCCTGGACTGAAAAGGACCGGCACTGCAGACGCATGAAGACCGGCGACAGCGTTGTTCAGCGATGATGTGCCCTCTCCGAGCGCAAGTTCACGGAACGCGCGGATGTAGGAGGCATGGGTGCGGAAGCTGCGGGTCTGCTCACTGTCGACCGGCGGGGGAGGAAAGACGATACGTGCCACGCCTCATTGTCCCCCGCTCGACCAGGTCCGTTGCCGACAAGATCAGCCCGACCGCCGAAGACCTCATCTGAGACGCCCGCACCGTGACGCCTCGCGAGGTGGTCTTCCGCGCCGGTCCACCACGGGCACTGGGGGGCGGTGTCCGTGACGAAGGGGCGATACACGGTGCCTGCGGAGCTGTCAGCCTGCCAGCCGGGCTTTCCAGATCTCCTCGCTGGGCCATTGCTGGGCCCAGTCGGCGGAAACTTCCTCGTAGTCCCGCGCAGACCGGGGTGCCTGAACCTCAATCAGGTCTTCAACGACGAATCCGCAGGCCCGCAGCAGACGGAGCATCTCACCGTGCGGCAGGATGAACTCCACGTGATTCCCCCAGTCCAGCCGCGTCAGGCCGAATTGGCTGCGGGACAGAGTGGTGGATGCTGGTCCCTCGGGCGGTACGCACAGTGCGAACAGCGGTGAGTAGCGCGAGAACACTAGCCGGCCTCCGGGAATGAGAAGCCGGGCTGCCTCCGGGATCCACTGGTAGGGGTCGCACCACAGCGAGGCGCCGTATTCGCTGAGCGCCAGGCCGAAGGTGTTGTCCTCGTAGGGCACCTTCTCGGCGTTGCCCAGGACGAGGGGAAAGCCGATGCCGAATTCCGCCTGCATCACGCGAGCAGTGGCGAGCTGCTTCTCCGAGAGGTCGATCCCGACCGGGTGGGCTCCTGCTCTGGCCAGCCAAGCGGAAACGTAGGCAGTACCACAGCCCAGTTCGATGGCGCGCATCCCGTCGATGTTGTCGGGAAGCACGGAAACCTGCGACTCAGGGGTGGACCACAGTCCCCAGGACGGTTCCGCCTGCGCCCAGTGATCACGGGCGAGCGGCCCGTGCCACGCAGCCGCCTCGTCATCCCAGAAGCGCCGGTTCTCCTCCACATGGCCTGCCGGGCCGTCCTGAGTCATGGAGGCATTCGATCGAAGATGCTGCTGTTCCGGCAACGGGATTTCCACGGGGCCAGACTCCCTCGAGACGCGCGGTCGGCACGACGGCCAGGTCGGCATCACCACCTGCGGCGCGCATCGCTCGCAGGCCGGCGAGCAGCTCCACCACCGAGCTCCTGTCAGCGCGATCCACCTCGCAACAGGCGGTGCTACTGGCCACCAGCGTCGCCCTCGGGGTTTCGTCAGGCCGGGGGTGTGTGCGAGGGCGTGGTGTTGGTCTGGGGTTGGGGTGTGGGACGGCCGGTGGAGATGTAGGTGTAGCCGGCCGTGTGCAGGGTTGCGGGGTCGAGGTGGTTGCGGCCGTCGTAGAGGACAGGGGTGTGGTTGTTCATCAGGTGGCGGTGGGCGGCCCAGTCGGTGGTGGCCAGGTCGGGCCACTCGGTTACGAGGATGGCTGCATCGGCGCCGGTGAGCGCTTCGCTGATGGTCGGGCGGCGGTCTGTGAGGTTCCAGGGGTGGGTGTCGGGCTGGGGGCGGGCCATGGGGTCCCAGCAGGTGACGGTGGCGCCTTCGGCCAGCAGGCGGGAGGCGATGACGGTGCTGGGGGCTTCGCGCATGTCGTCGGTGCCGGGTTTAAAGGTCATGCCAAGCAGGGCGATGGTGCGGTTGTGGAGGGTGCCGAGTGCCGTTTTCAGGCGTTGGACGGCGCGGCGTGGCTGGAGTTCGTTCACCTCGATCACGGCGGTCAGCAGCTGGAAGGAGTAGCCGGTGTTGGCGGCGAGGGCGCGTAGGGCGCGGGAGTCTTTGGGGAAGCAGCTGCCGCCGTAGCCGAGGCCGGCGTTCATGAAGTGAGGGCCCAGGCGGTGGTCTTGGCCGATGGCTCGGGTGACGTGGGTGATGTCGGCGCCGGTCGCCTCGCACAGAGCGGCGATTTCGTTGGTGAAGGAGATCTTGGTGGCGAGCAGGGCGTTGGCGGCCATCTTGACCATTTCCGCGGAGGCGACGTCCATGGTCTCCACGGGCCCGGGGATGCCGTGGTGGAGGGAGCGGACGAGGCGGGCGGCAGCCGGGTTGTCGGCGCCGACGACGATGCGGTCGGGGCGCATGAAGTCCTCGAGGGCGCGTCCTTCGGCGGTGAATTCGGGATTGGAAGCGTAGGCGACGTGGGCGAGGCCGCTGTCGTCGAGGGCCCGGCGGATCCGGGCACCGGTGCCCACCGGAACGGTTGACTTCACCACCACGGCGCGCAGATGGGTGGCGCCGGTGAGGGAAGCCAGGACGGCCCATACGCGGGACAGATCGGCGTCGCCGGAGGGGGTGGGAGGGGTGTCGACGCAGATGTAGGCGACGTCGGCACCGGCTACGGCTTCGGCGGCGTCGAGGGTGTAGGTAAGGCGGTCCTTGTTGCGGGCCAGCATGTCGCCCAGTCCCGGTTCGTAGATGGGTACGTCCCCGGCTTTGAGCAGGCGGATGCGTTCGCTCTGGATGTCGCGAATGGCGACCTGGTGGCCGAGTTCGGCGAAGCAGGCCCCAGCGACGAGCCCGATATAGCCGGCGCCGAACACGGCGATGCGCGAGGAGTCAGGGTGCATCATCAAGTCCTTCGAGAACGGGTTTGCAGGGAGGAGGGGCGGCAGATTCCCGCTGAGCTGAGCGATGCCGCAGGTGACCGGCCTGCCGTCCCGGCTTGCGCCCAGGTGCAGGGATTGAGGCTGAGCGCAGGCGCTGCGCACGGGGGCGACAGGCTGCTGGTCGGCCGTGCTGCGCCTGGTACGTCCGTCCGGGTGCGGCGGTAAAAGCGACCAATTGATGCGAGCGAGGGTGGCGGGCCCTGGCGGATCATGGCGGCGTGGGACGGCGCAGGGCGTGGTGGCGGTTGCCCAGGCGGTATGTGACGCGGTGGCGTGGGCGGAGGGCGTCTGGGGATTAGACGGCTTCAGCGGCCGTGGGGCTCAGCGAGACCTCGGCGCCGGCTTGGCGCGTTCCCCAGCCCGTCTTGGCGCAGGTGAAAATGCCGTACCAGCGCAGGAACCGCAGCAGAGTCCAGGCGAGCACGATGGCCAGCGGCATGGCCAGCCACGTCACGGCGCGCTGCCGGATGCGTTCGTCGGAGCGGATGATGCTCAGGTAGCGCAGGCCCTGTGCGTAGCCGATGAGGAAGGGGATGACGAGCATGGAGCTCGGCGGTAGTTCATGAAACACGAGGGGTTCGATGACGAGCAGCCAGACGGTGACCATCTGGGTCAGGATCATCTGCAGCCAGCGCATGGCGTGCAACCAGTAGGCAGGGCGGGTGGGGGAGAGATACCGCATCCGCCACACCGACCGGATGGTCGAGCCCCGCATCCAGCGCAGGTACATGCGTGAGAAGTGACCCCAGTTCTCCGGCATGGCAGTGAAGCAGATCGCCCGCGGCTGCTGGACGGTCAGGCCGCGCTCCTGCGCGTACAGGGTGAGCAGGCTGTCGTCGGAGAACATCACGGCACGGCCCATGAACGTCTCGTTCAGGTAGGAGCCGAGGTTGTCGCGGATGATGCCGGCCCGGTAGGCGGCGATCGGACCGGAGTTGACCATGACGGCGCCGACGGCAGACTGCCCGGAGCGGTCGACGAGCTGGCACACCACAAACCACAGGTCCGTGACGCGCACGAGCCAGTTCGCCCGGTTGTTGGTGGCGATGACGATGCCGGCCACGGACATCACCCGGGGCCGCGCGAACGGGATCAGAATCTCTTCGACGGCGTTCGGCGCGAAGCAGGAGTCCGAGTCGCAGGTGAGGTAGATGTCGGCCTGCGGGCTGACCCGGACGGCGTGCGCCTGGGCGTGCCGCTTGCCGCCGTTGGCCACGACCTGCCAAGTGGTGGCCACCCCTGCGCGGGCCGCGGCCTGCTCCCACCAGTTGCGGACCTCGGTGTAGTCCCCGCTGGTGGAACCGTCGTCGACGATGTGCACGGAGTCGGGCATCCGGGTCTGGCGCAGGAAGCTCTCCAGACCCAGACGCAGGTAGCCGGGGTCCTCGTTGTAGACCGGCACCAGGATCGACACGTGCAGCGCGTCCAGGTGGCGGCGGGCGCGTTCGCCAGGCTGCGGCACCCGCTCCAGGTGGTACATGAAGGTCTGCAGCAAGAACACCAGGAACAGGCTGATCCAGACGACAGTGAGCCGGCTACGGGTCTGCGCGTCGGTGGATAAGGCCACCACGGCGTGGTGTGTGGTCCACGCAGCGGCCAGCAGGAGAACGACGATGCCCACGGCGACGGTCGTGGACCGGTGCTGATGGGCACTCAGCACCGGTCCGATGCGCTTGCGGCTCACTTGCCATGCCCGGAAGACGGGTGGGAACCGGCTTCACCGGAGGCGAGCTTGCGGCGGAAGCCGAAGCGGACGCACAGCAGCCCCAGAGCGACCAGGGCCGCCGCGGCGGCAAGCATCCAGCCGCCGATCGGGTAGGTGATGCCGCCGATCACGAGAACCGGAGCCCCCGTCTGTGCAAGTTGAGCCTGTCCGGACATGCTTGAGTCCCCCCACGGGAATGGATCAGTGAATACAAAAAGCATAAGAGCATCCGCAGGACCGGTAAGCAGTCTGTGAAGGTTTCCGAACCGATCCGCAAGCTCCCGGAGCGCCACCCACGCACAGCGACTGAGGGTAATAGCAGGTCAACGCCACATAAGCATGATCAACTCCCGTTACGTTATCGCGACAAATATTTTCTCCTTCAACTGTGCAGGTCCGCCCCTATGTTGCGTCCGACTCTGTCGACCGAAAGCTTTGGCCAGCAATTCCCCGACCCTGGCAACCTATGGCCAAAGGTGGCGGGTTGCAGCGACGAAGGAAATGGAATTCGCGAAATAGTCCATTGCTGTCCGGTCGCGATGGATGCCCCCAGCAACCAACCTCATTCTGTGTGCGTCTAATTTCAGCCAAGTGGCTTGAAATGCGTTCCTCGCGGAAGGGTGCACAGCCGAGAATCGGGGGCGGCTCGTCCGCTAAGCGGAACGCAAGCTGCTGTCCCTGGGGCACCGCAGATGGCCGCGCTGATCGTCACCGGCGTCCTGGCCGCCGTCTCCGCACTGATGGCGGCCCTCGGCAAGCAGCAGATCAGCAAGGCAACCCCACCCAAGCCCGAGCAGACCATGGACAGCGTCAAGACCGATGTCGCCGAGATCAAGGAGAAGACACAGCGATGACCCCGGACGAGCCGCACAAGGGTAATGAGGCAGCACCTTCCCCCGAGGAACTGCGCGAACAAGCCGAGGCGACCGCGAGGAACTCGGCGAGACCGTCGAGGCACTCGCGGCGAAGACCGACGTCACCTCCCGCGCCCAGGAGGAAACGACGGCCGTCAAACAGCAGGTCACCGAGAAGACCACACAGGTCAGGACCCATCTCAAGGACAAGGCCACACACGCGGCCCACACGATGCAGGACAAGACCCCTGAGCCGGTGCGCGCCAAAGCCGTCGCGGCCACCGAGCAGGTCCGCCACCAGGCCGTGCACATCGCAGAGCTGGCCCGGGACAAAGCCCCGGCACCGGGACGCGAGAAAGCCGGCCACGGCATGCAGGCGGCGCGGGCCAACCGCACCCCGCTGCTCTCCGCCGCTGGCGCCCTCATCGCTCTGCTGTTCATCCGCCGCGCCAGGAGGCACCGATCCCGGGCCATGCCCGGCCCGGCGAAGCTGCAGGGCGTCCAGTCGATCCTGTGGGCGGCGGAGCTGATGGAGCAGGGCCTCAACCCCGCCCGCCGCATCAAGGGCGGCGACGCCCTCCTGGGCGAAGGAGAGTAGGACTGTGGGGGAGATTGAGGACGCGATCGAGCGCGCCGCCGATCCACCCGTCCTATCTCGCCTTGTGCAGCAGGGCTGCAACGCGGGTGGCGGCCTTCTCGCCTGCTCGCTGCTTGATCAGGCCTTCCTTGGCTGCTGCACGAAGCCGGACCTTCGAGCTGTTCTCCCCGCCCTTCGACACCAGCGCAGTCACCACCACAGGATTCATGCCGCCAGCGCCGCCACTCGCAACGACACGGATGGTCTCTCCGTCCCTGCCAGGGGCAGCCTGCCTGGTCTCGACTGCTCGCCCTACCTGATTGAGCACCCTTGAGACGCGCTCCACGGCGTCGTCAAACGGCAAGGGGATGACGAGGTCCATCTCATGGACGTTCTTCTTCATCAGCGTGGCCACGAACCGGACCAAGCGGCCGCTGCCCCAACCCATAGAACCCAGACCAGCAAGCTCATCAGCCAGGATCTGGTCCTCATTCCGGTCCACGTGTCCCCCACTGCTCGATCCTCTATCGGCCGCCACACAACCGTCCTGGAGAGGCTCACTGTCCCCGCCTGGCACACCATGCTGAGGTATTCCGGGTAAGCAGTCGTGGACACCGTCTTTCACCCTCGGCCGGGGACACAGACATGCCGGGCCCGGAGGCCAGCGGTCTTCTTGCTGGACCGCGAAGAAGATAACGGGGGCGTCATCCCACCAGCCGCAGCCGCTCCTCGCACACCCCCACTGTCACCCTCTGCCCCCACGTCAGCTCCACCGCGTCGCTCTCGATCCCGTCCCCGAAGGCGATGAGCCGCTCCGACTCGACGGTGAGGGTCAGCCGCCGCGCGGCCGACAACTCGCCCGCCACCAACGATGTCCCGGTCGCCGGAGAGGGCCACGCCTCGCGCACGAACCACAGGAGCCGCCGCTCCGACGGGTCCGGCAGCTTCAGGCCGTCGCCTCCCCGCTCCTGCCAGACCGAGCGGATCCAGCCGGTCGCCCCCGTGCCCGTCCCCACGAGCACCCCGGAGGAGGCCTGGGCCTCGGCGACACGCTCGTCGCCGTCGAGGCCCAGGCGGTACCGGGCGGTCTGGTGGCCGGCCGCGCCGAGGTAGATCTCATTGAGGGCCACCAGTCGTTGGGTGTCGTCGGCGACCACCTCCACCATGGTCAGCTCGGACACGCCCGTGCCGCCCGCGAGCACCGACGGCAGCAGGTCGCCGGCGTCCTGCGGGCGATGGCGGACCAGGACGCCCGGGTTGCGTCCGGGGTCCGTGTCGATGCCCACCACCGGCTGCCCCGCGAGGTACTTGGCGACGTTCGCCACGAGACCGTCCTGGCCGACCACCACGACCACGTCCTCGGGGCCGAAGAGGAACCGGTCCAAGTCGCTGCGCTCCACGTGTGTCTGACGCCACGTCAGCGGAATCGCCGCCGTAACCTCCGCCAACGCCCGCCGAGTGCGGCGGTGGCGTTCGGCGACCTCCTCAAGGTCCCGGCCCCGCGAGGCGAGGAAGAAGGCGGCCTGGCCGTGCGTGCCGTGCCGGGCCACCAACTCCTCGTACTCCGTCGTCCGGTGGACCAGCACGGCACGCGGGGCGAGGCTCACGCCCGGTCCCCGGCGCCGAGCCTGGCCAGCAGGCCGGTCAGCACGTCCGGCGAGATGGTCACGCTGTCGATCTGAGGCAGGTTCTCCGCGAATTGTGCGGCCGCGTGGGCGCGCAGGGTGGCCACGCCGTCGACCCCCGCGTCCGCGTGCACGCGCAGCCAGGCCGCCTGGGCCTGCGCCCGCGCCTCGCCCACCTCGCGCGCCGCCTCCGCCTCCGCCTCGGCAAGCCGTACCGTGCGCGTCGCCTCAGCGTCGGCCCGCACCTTGTCCGCCGCCGCGCTCTCCTCCGCCTCGCGGCGCGTGTTCGTGCCGCGCTGCTCGACCAACTGCTCCTCACGGCGGGCGAGTTCAATCTTGCTGGCCAGTTCGTTCTCGGCGATCGTCCGTTCCCGCTCGACGGCCACCGCCCGCCGCTCGTACGTCGCCCGATCGGCCTCCTGCTGGATCTGCTCCCGGGCCGGGGTGCGCAGCGCCCGCTCCACCTCCGGCTCGGGCCGCAGCGCGACCACGCGCACGGCCACGATCTCGATGCCGGTGGCGGGCAGCCGGGGCTCCGCCGCCAGACCGGCCGCGACCCGCTCGCGCACCGAGGTCACCCCGTCCACCAGCGCCGCCGACAACGGCGTACGGGCCAGGACGTCCAGCGCATGCTGCTGCGCCGTCTCCGTCAGCAGCGTGCCGAGCTGTTCCAGGGGCGCTCCCCGCCACACCCCCGTGTCCGGGTCGATGGAGAAATCGAGGCGAGCGGCGGCCACGGCCGGGTCGCTGACGCGGTAGGTGACCGTCGCCTGCACCGCCACGTCCTGGAAATCCGCTGTGCGAGCGTGGAAGGTCATGGCCAACTCACGGTCGTCAACCGGCACTTCGGAGAGCGCGGCGCTCAGTGAGCGGAACCAGAAGCTGAGCCCGGGACCGTCATGCACCAGCTTGCCGGAGCGGTGGTGACGGATGTGCGCCGTAGGCGCGCCCCGCAGATGGCGCCAGCCCAGGCGTCGGGTGATGTCGGCCATGGAGTCCCCCTCGGGCGAACGAGTATTCGTCAGTACGACGATAAGCAATTCGCCTGCTTGTCGTCAAGAAGACGAAAAACAGGTTGGGGCCGAGTTGGTCCAGTGGCGGGTGAATGTATCGACCGTGGTGCAGATGGGAACGTCGGCGTCCGCGTCGAAGCCGGGCGGGCGACCACCGGCGCAACCTCGCCGCAGTCGGTGACCGACCTGGTCGGCGGGCTGCGGGATCACGGCACGGATACCTCGCCGCCGGAGACGGTTCAACGAGATCGGCCTGGCCTGCCTGGACCCTCAGTGGGCGGGAGGCCGTTCCCGCCAAGTCAGCTCGGATGACGAGGTCTTCGTCATCCGGACGGCCACCACCCGCCCCACCAAGCTCGGCCAGCCCTTCACCCGCTGGTCACTGCGCAAGCTCGTTGCCTATCTGCGGAAAGTCCACGGCCGGGTCATCCGCATCGGCCGCGAGGCATTACGCCGCCTACTCGCCCGCCGTGGCGTCACCTTCCAGCGCACCAAGACGTGGAAGGAGTCCCCGGACCCCGAGCGGGAGGCGAAGCTGGACCGCATCGAGGAAGTGCTCGACCGTTTCCCGGACCGGGTCTTCGCGTTGGACGAGTTCGGGCCGCTTGGGATCCGGCCCACCGCGGGCTCGGGCTGGGCCGAGCGGAAACATCCCGACCGGTTGCCGGCCACCTACCACCGCACCCACGGGGTGCGCTACTTCCATGGCTGTTACTCGGTTGGTGACGACACCCTGTGGGGCGCGAACCCGATCGAGGCGCACTTCGGACCCCTGAGGCAGTTCACCATCGCCAACTCCCACCACCCCAACCACATCGTGCAGACCCGGGCCCTGCACGCCTACCTGCGGTGGCGCAACGCCAACGCTCGCCACCGCGACGTCTTGGCCGCCGAACGCAAAGAACGTGCCCGCATCCGAAGCGAGAAAGGCATCCGCTGGGGCGGACGCCCACTCCAACACCGTAGCTTGATCCAACCCGGCGAACCTATGCGGTCACAGGGCTAGAGGGCGTCCGCGTCCGACCCAGTGATTGAACGGACCGTTTAAAACGATCCGTTGACAATGATTCATGAACTGCCTCATCCTCTTCTTATGCCGTCGACTCCTGAACAGCACACCGACCCGTTCACGCCCCCACAGCCGGAGCAGGCGCGAGTGCACCGCGTCTACGCGTCCCTGTTTCGCATCGCCGAGCGACACGCGACTACCGACGAGCAACGCCGCCGACAGGTTCATCCCTCGGTCATCGGGCCTCACGAAGCCGTCAGACTCGTGTCGTTCCTGCTCAGTGGGGCCGCACACCTCGACGACGCTGAGCCGGAGGTGGACCACGGCGACATCACCGCTGCGTTGAGCCTCGTCCCGCTGGTTCGCGGAGAGATGGACGAACTGGAAACCGGACTCCTCCAGATGGCACGTGGCCGCGGCATGACCTGGCAAGAGATCGCCTTCGGCCTCGGGCTTGGCACTCCGCAAGCGGCCAGACAGCGATACCAACGACTGGCCAGCCGTGCCGCGCCCGACGCGGAGGGCCCGGAGTAGGAGGGGTCCGCCCCGGATTCTCGCCAGACAGGGGCCGGACATCTGGGGGCTGCGGCGCTCGAGCACGTGCCGACGCTCCACACCATGGAAGGGATCTCCAGGGAGCTCAATCAACGACGACCAACACGGCGAACTTATGCGGTCACAGCACTAGCTTTGGGGTGTGCCGCATGACAGCCAGCTGATCTTTGCCGACCATGTCGGTCGGTTCTATGCCCGCCAGTACGGCTTCCTGCCGATGGCTGGACGCCTGTGGGATACTTGTTTGTTTGTGATCCGCCTCAGCAGACGATCGATGAGTTGAGCCAGGCGCTGCTCGCGAGCCGGAGCGCCGTCACGGGTGCGGTCAGGCTGTTGGAGAGTTATGGGATGGTGCGGCGCACACGTGCCGCCGACGAGCGCATGGACCGGGTGAGTCTGGATCCGGCCAGCCAGCAGCCGCAGAACTTTGATTCCGACGTCCATAAGGAGCATGCGGCGCTCTCAGGGAGGGCCTGGCGCTGCTCGCCGGAGCCCCGCCGGAGCGCCGTGCCCTGCTGGAAGAGATGGTTGCATTGGCCGAGTTCCTCGCCGAGCGGCTGACCACGCTGTTGCAGGAGTGGAATGCGCACCGCGACGAGCTTCGCGCCTCGGGAAAGCTGTCCGCCTCCAGCGAGTTGCCGTTGTGAACACGCTGGCCCGGGTCGACCGATCCGGGCCAACACCGGGGAGAGAGTGTCCATCATGACCGACTCTGACCTGTCCGCGCTCCGGCAGCGGGCCGAGAGCGGCGACGAGACCGCAGTCGATGAACTGATCGAACTCGCCACTGAGCAAGGTGACCTGAGCGAGCTGCGCCGCCTCGCCGAGCAGGGCAACTCCACCGCAACTGACCAGTTGATCGAACTCGTCACCGAGCAAGGTGACCGGAGCGAACTCCGGCGCCTTTCCGATCAGGGCAACGCGACGGCTACTGATCAGCTGATCGAACTGGCCACCGAGCAGGAGGACCCGGGGGAACTGCGGCGCCTCGCCGACCGGGGCAACATCACCGCAGCCGAACAGCTCGCAGAACTCGGTGTCGAGTGATCCCTTCGGCCGTACTCGGTTCCATGCGTCACCTTGCCTGCCGGGCCTTGCGTCGGGACGTGGTTGTTGCGGGGCGCCCGGCGTCGGCGCGTGTGGTGAGGTCGCGGCAGTAGTCACGCAGGGTCTCGTGCAGGAGCCGTCGGAGGCTGCCGCGTCTGTCGCGGGGGCCGGGCCGGTTGATGTGACAGGCTTCGACCTTGACCTCGCGCATCTGTGGTGCGGGGAGGCGGTGCTGCCGGTCCTGGAGCATCGGTGCAAGCCAGTAGTGACCCTGTGTGGCCCAGGCCCAGACGACGGCTGAGGCCGCGAGATGCCTGAGTGAGCTCCAGTGGGTGAGGGGGCGGACCCTCGGCAACTGGCGTTGAGCCACCTTCTCGGTGATCGTGCGCCATTCGTCTGGCGGGATGACCCAGGAGCTGAGTTGCTCGCGACGGCGCTGATAGTCGACGCAGTGAGGATCGGCGGTGATCTCGTCGGCGAGCAGGGTCAAGGGCCCGACTGTGTTTTCCGGCGTTGTCGCCGTTGCGCTGCCACTGCCGGAGAAGGACAGCGGTGCTGATCTCCATGCAGTCACGGAATGCCAGATAGACGGCTGCCGCCTGCCAGACGCATCTTCCGCCATCTGGACCAGCCGGATGGCGGCGTCTCGCCGGAGGGCGCTGGGTGGAGCGTCGAGCTCTTCCAGCCGAGCGAACCAGCTGTCCGGGAGCCGCTGGGGGACTCGGCGGGCCTCCAGCCGATCGCGGTGCGTGGGAGTCTGCGGAAAGAGCGCCGGATATCAGAACCGGGCCGTAGATCGTCGAGACGGGCCTTCGCGGCAGCGCGGAAACCGTTGGAACAGTGGGGCGTCGGCGTACACGTGAACCTGCACAGCCGAGTACGGATGAACGTGCCCACCCGCGGGCATGGCCAGGCGTCTTCTTGACCTGAAGCATGATTGAGGTTCTAGCGTGTCGCCTACTCGATCATCTGACGATGGGAAACACGTTCGTGATCCTCGTGACCGGAGCCACTGGAAACATAGGCAGTGCCCTGCTGAAGGAGCTGCACGCACGCGGTGTCGGGCCGCTGAGAGGGCTCACCCGTGATGCCGCACGGGCCGTCTTCCCCCAAGGGGTCGAGGCCGTGGAGGGCGACGTCGCAGACCCGGCGTCGATGAAGCCCGCGCTGGAGGGGGTGCGCTCGCTGTTTCTTGTGTCGCGTCTGGGCTCGGACGCCGACATCCTCGAAGCCGCCCGGCAGGCGGGAGTGGAGCACGTCGTGCTGGTGTCGTCCATCACCGTCCAGACCCACCCGCACCTCGGCCCCGCCGACGAGAACCTGGCGGTGGAGCAACTGCTCAAGGAAACCGACATGGCCTGGACGATCCTGCGGCCGACGCAGTTCGCGTCGAACGCCCTGATGTGGGCTGCGTCCATCCGTGGCCGCGAGACCGTCCGCGCGCCGTACGCCGAGACCGCGCTGCCGACCATCCACCCCGCGGACATCGCATCGGTGGCACGGGTGGCACTGACGGAGCCCGGCCACCACGGACGCACGTACGCCTTGACCGGGCCAGAGCCGATAACCGCCCGACAGCAGGTCGAGGCCATCGCGGCAGTGCTGGGTCGGGAGGTTCCCTTCGCCGAGATCAGCCGTCGGCAGGCCCACGCGCAGATGGTCGCGGTCTTCGGGGTCGAGGCCGCGGACGCGGTGCTCGACGTCACTGGTGGAGACGTCAACCCCGGGCTGCTGATGGTGCGCGACACGGTTTCTCAGGTCACCGGAACGCCGGCTCGCCCGTTCCGGCAGTGGGCTTCGGAGAACGCCGACGCCTTCCGTTGAATCGCCAGGGCCTGAGCACGTTCATCCGTACCCAGGTGCGCATTTTCAGGAGTACGCCGACATGGGGCTCCAGTTCGAGGAGCTTGGCCCGTCCTGGCCATTGCTTGGTGCAGTGGGCTCTCTTGCGGGTCCGGTTCGGTGACCTCGGCACTGGTTGGGCCGGATGCCCCAACCAGTGCCCCCCGTGCACTCGTGCGGTCTGCGGCCGATGCGCTGCCGAAGCAGTTCGATCCCCCGTCGTGCCCCGCTGCGACAGACAGATCGGCAGGGTCCTCGGCCGGCGCGGGTACCGGCGCTGTCGCCGTGGCCCTGCGCCGAGACCTTCAGGCGTCATGGGCCCGGGTGAAACCGCCCGCAGAGTGGTCATGTTCGAGCGCAACTGCCCCCGGCCGGCACGCCGGGTTCGCGGACCAACGCCTCGAGGGAGGCAGATGAGGGTAGGGATGAACAGTTTCTTCTTGTGGCCATTGAACGACAACGAGTGGCAGTACGCGCTTCTCGCGGAGGACGTTGCCTCGCGGTACTGCGGTGCCCTCACTCCTTCGGAGACGAGTGTGCCGGAGTCGGTGTGGATGTCATGGCCGGCTGGCTCAGCAGTTGTTCGATGAGGCGTTCCTTGGCCAGGGCAAGGTGGCGCCGGTAGGTGCCGTAGGGCACCCCCAGTCGCCGGGCGGCGGCCTTGTGGGTACGCAAGGCCGTGATGTAGGTGGCGGTGAGAGCCTCGTGGGCTTTGACGCCCGCCGGGTCAATCTGTATCGCGTCCAGGGCGGTGGTGATGGCGCCGCGCAAGTCCGAGGTCGGGTCGGGTGAGCCTGGCGTCACGAGGTGGGAGTGCAGCAGGACGCTGGTCGCGAATTCGCGTGGGGTGTGCCACGTGCGCAGCGCCTCGAGCACGCCTTCCTCGAACACGGCGCGCGGCAGCTGGTCGCCTGGGCCACTCGTGGATGCGGGTGCGGGCCATGTTGCTACGGGCGTGACCGCGGTGCGAGCCCGGTTTTGCACCCACTGTTCCACTGTCTGGCGTCGCCAGTCCCGGCCGAAGACGTGCTGTCGCAGGCCGCCGACGTCCACGGCCGCGACCTCCGGCATCCCGGCCTCGGCGAGGTAGCGTCCCCACCGGTCGGCGTCTTCGAAAACGGTGAAGGTCACCGCGCGTCCGTGGGTCCTCATCTCCTCGGCGATGGTGCGCCGGCTGATGAGTTCCATCAGGGGTGAGGGCCGCTGGTGCCCGCCGGTTGCACCGCGAAGCGGCGGATGCCCAGGTGCTCGCCTGGTCTCAGGGGAGCGGCCGCCTCCACGAGGTCCCAGACTGCTGCGATCACCGGGTCCTCAGCGCGGTCCTCAGGCAGCGGTGCGTCCAGCCGCAGGATGGCCATGAACGACACAGGTGCGGAGGAGCCCGCGTAGCGGTGGACGCGGAAGGCCTCCGGCTGGCGCCGCAGCCAGTGTGCGACCGCGGCTGCCGATGCCGGGCCCTCGGCCTCCTCGGCCATGCGCAGCACGCCGGGCACGTCTTCGGAGCGGAGAGGAGTGTCCTCGATATGGGGGTGCGTCCGGTAGTTGTACAGGTTGTCCGGGCCGTCCTGGTCGCGGAAGAGGAACATCCATTCCGCGACTCGTAAGAGCGCGTCGTCGGCGGTGGCGGAGCGTACGGCGTGCAGGCCGGCGAGGGAGATGCGCAGGCGGACGTCGTCGTAACGCTCGGGGTCTCGCCAGCGCAGGTCGGCCTCGAGGGTGGCCCGTACCGCGTCGTGCGGGTGCAGCCCTTCGGGCGTGGCCTCGATGTAGGGCAGCTGGCGCAGCCAGGGGAACACCGTATTGGTGTCCTGGTCACCCAGTACTTTGCGGAGCAGGGGCTCGCGGGTGACGTAGGCCTGCGCGACGACTTCGAGGGCACGTCGGTGGACGGCGCTGGGCAGGTCGCCGACCAGCCGCTCGACCAGGGTCGTCAGGATGTCGCCGGTGGGGTACCACGGTGTGCCGGGTGCCGCGGCGGGCACGGAGGCGGCCAGCGAGAGGGCGAGCGGGCTGCCTCCGGCGAAGGCGACGAAGGCGCCGCGCTGCTCAGCGGGGACACCTCGGGCGGCGAGCAGGGCGTGGGACTGGGCGGCGTCGAGCGGCCGCACGGCCAGTGCGGTGAACAGTTGCGCCCATCCGGGGTCCAGCGACCAGTCGGCGTCGGGGGCGACTCTGCTGGCCACAACGACGATCGCATGGTCGGCGAGCCGCAGCAGGAAGATGTCGCGCAGCCACGCCTCCAGTGGCTGGCACTGCTCGAAGGTGTCGATGAGCAGCACCGTGCCGGGTTCGGTGCACGCCGGGGCGGCGACCTCCTCGAGTCGGCGCGGATCGGCGTCGAGGAACCGTCCGTCCACGTGCACCACGCGGCGGCCGGTGAGCTCGGCCTGCCGGGCGGCGTAGCGCACCAGCGAGGACTTGCCGATGCCGCCGGGGCCGTGCAGGTAGGCCACGAGCGGGGCGTGCGCCGCGCCCGACAGCATCAGGTCGAGCACCGCCCGCTCTGGTTCCCTGCCCACCAGGGCTCCGGCTCGTGCCGCGGCCAGTCGGCCCGCCAGTCCCGCCGCTTCCAATCCGGGCCCCTTTCGTCAGGCCTATCTTGCCGTCGAAGAACGGATTGCTGAAGCGCTTTCGACGTGGGTGGGACCGGGCGCGGGCAGCGCGACGGGACGGAGAGCGCTGCTCGCATGTGTGCAGCACCGACTGGACGTCGTCCGGTTGCTACGCGACGGTCCCTGTCCTCGTCGTGGCTCGCCGATTCTTCCCACTGGCCCCACGTTGATGAGCGGGACGTGTCGTTGTCCCTTCTGCGTGGCCTGGTCGAGTCCCTATGCTCCGCCTTTACGGCGGCGAGGCGCGGCCGAGCGAGACGGCATTGAGCGCATGTGGTCGCGCACCGGCGCCAGCAGGCCGGCGAGAGCCTCGACGTCGTCGCGCGAAAGCGGCTCGAACAGCAGGCCGCTGACTACCTCGACGTGACCCGGCAGTACCTTCGCAAGCAGCGCACGCCCGGCATCGGTGAGGGTGACGGTGATGCTCCGCTCGTCGTCCGGCGAGGGAGCGCGGACGACCAGGCCCTCCTTCTGGAGCAGATCTACCTGGTATGTCAGGCCGCTGCGGCTGTAGACGACGCCGTCGGCCAGGTCGGTCATGCGGTGGCTGCCCGTCGGCGAGTCCCCGAGGCGGGCCAGCAGCTGGAACTGCACATAGCTGAGATCGCCGGCCTCGCGCAGCTGCTGCTCGACGGCATGCCGGAGCAGGCTGGTCACCTCGATGAGGTCGAAGTAAGCGCCGAGCTGCACGGGGTCGAGCGACGGCGGTGAATCAGGCATGACCGAAGTCTACTGCTTCGAATTCGAAGCGTGTTGGGTGCCGGCTTCCAGTTACCGCAGGCGGCGCTGGAACTGAACTTCTCCGCGTGTTCGATGCCATCCCGGCTGCGTGTATTGGACCGGGCGTGAGGTCTCACGGGTCTGATGTCGTGACCTCGCGCGCGCACGGTGTGGGCAGTGTTGGGCCCGGCTGAGCACCGCAGAACATGGAGATCGGGCAGTGGTGCGGCGCAGGGTTGCGAGCAGAAGGACGGCGCCGCCGCCCACAGATATCGAGGACCGGCCAGGAACTTCCCTACCTCGCGCACCGTCGTCCTCGGCCCTCCCCGCTGACGGCACGGCAGCCCGGCCGCGAGGAGGAGGAAGCCATGAAAACGATGCCGGGATGAGCACCGCCGCGTGGAGCCCGGTGTCTCTGGCCGTCCTGTGCGCAGGCGTCGGCTACGGACACCCGACCCGCTTGCTCGCGGACTGGGTCACGGAGGCCGTGTGCCGGTCACTGGCGGCCGGTCGCGCGCGCGCCGAGGTGGAGGTGCTGGAACTGCACCGGCCGGCAGTTGACCTCGCCCAGCACTCCGCCCACGACCGCGTCAGCCTCGACCTGCGGGAGGCGATCGCGGCGGTCGTGGCGGCCGACGGGCTCGTGGTGGCGACCCCGGTGCTCGCCGCCTCCCCGAGCGAGGTGTTCGACTCGTGCTTCGCCGCCCTCGGGGACAAAGTCCTCTCCGGCATGCCGGTGCTGCTGGCGCTCAACAGCGGCTCCCGCTGGCAGCCGCCCGACCTCGCGCAGGTGCTACGCAGGCGGCTGACCAGCGTGCACGCCGACCCCGTGCCCACGATCGTCGCCGACCCCGCCGACCCCGCCGACCCCGCCGACTGGCCGGCCACGGCTCACAGCGACGCGGCACGGCTGCGCACCTGCATCGACCAAGCCGCCGCCGAACTCGCCGTGGCGATGCGCTCGCACCGGCAGTGACCGACACCACTTGCTTCGAATTCGAAGCAGAGGTACCGTCGTCACAGTTGCTTCGAATTCGAAGCAACTTCCATCGCAGTGAAGGTGAGAACCGAAATGAAGGCAGTGCGTTTCCACGAGTACGGCGACCCCGACATCCTGCGCTACGAGGACGTGGAGCAGCCCGTCCCCGGCGCGGGGCAGGTCCGGATCCGCGTCGCCGCGACGTCGTTCAACTCCGTCGACGGCAACATCCGCGGCGGCTTCATGCGCGGCCCCATCCCGGTGGTGCTGCCGCACACTCCCGGCATAGACGTCGCCGGCACCATCGACGCGCTGGGCGAGGGCGTGGACGGCATCGCGGTCGGTGACGACGTCATCGGCTTCCTGCCGATGGACGGGACCGGCGCCGCCGCGCAGTACGTCCTCGCGCCGGCCGAGGTCCTGACACCGGCACCCAAAAGCGTTCCCCTGCCCGACGCCGCCGCGCTGCCACTCGTGGGCCTCACCGCGTGGCAGGCGCTGTTCGACCACGGCAAGCTGACGGCCGGGCAACGCGTGCTGATCAACGGCGCCGGCGGAGCGGTCGGCGGCTACGCCGTGCAGCTGGCCAAGGGAGCCGGGGCCCACGTGATCGCCACGGCCAGCCCGCGCAGCAGCGAGGCGGTCACGTCGGCCGGCGCCGATGAGGTCATCGACCACACCACCACCGGCGTGAGCGCGGCGGTGACCGAGCCGGTCGACATCGTGCTCAACCTCGCGCCGGTCGACCCGGCCGAGCTGGCCGCGCTCGTCACACTAGTCCGTCCGGGCGGGGTCGTGGTGAACACGACGGTATGGATGCCCGCGCCCTCCGACCAGGAGCGCGGTGTGCGCGGCATCGACCTGTTCGTCCGCAGCGACGCCGACCAGCTGTCGCAGCTGGTAGCGCTGATCGACCGCGGCGAGCTGCGCGTCGACGTCGCCGAGCGGGTGCCGCTGGCCGAGCTGCCGGCGCTCCACGCCCGGGCCGCCGGAGGCGCGGTGCACGGCAAGGCCATCGTCGTCCCGCCCGCCGCCTGACGCCGATCCTCCGCCGAAAGGAAAGGGCCATGGCACTCAGTTTGGATCCCGAAATCGCCCAGGCGCTGGCCCCCATGGCCGGTGCGATGGCGGACGCCACACCACCGGCCGTGGGGGACATCGCGGCGCGGCGCGCCCTGTGGGAGCCGATCATCGGCGCCGCGGGAACGGCCCAGCCGGTTCCGGCCGACGTCAAGACCAGCGAGCACTACGCGACCGCCGACGACGGCGCGCGGATCACCATGCGCTGGTACACCAAGGACGGCGCGGCGCCGGGCCCGGCCGTGCTGTTCTTCCACGGCGGCGGATACATCTTCGGTCACATCGACCTGTTCGACGGGCCGCTCGCCCGCTACGTCTTCGCCAGCGGCGTGCCGATGCTGTCAGTCGAGTACCGCCGCGCCCCCGAGCACCCCTTCCCGACCCCGCTCGAGGACGCCTACACCGCACTGCGCTGGCTGCACGAACACGCCGCCGAGTTCGGCGTCGACCCCGACCGGATCGGCGTCATGGGCGACAGCGCCGGCGGCGGCATCGCCGCAGCCGTGTCGATCCTCGCCCGCGAGCGCGGCGGCCCGAAGATCGCCCGCCAGATCCTCATCATGCCGATGCTCGACGACCGCACCACCACCCCCGATCCACACATCGCGCCCTACCTGCTGTGGTCCTACGACGACAGCCTCACCGCATGGCCGGCCCTGCTCGGCGAGGCCGCCGGCGGGCCCGACGTCCCGGCCACGGCGGCCCCGGCCCGGCTCGAGGACGCGACCGGCCTGCCGCCGGCCTACATCGAGGTCGGCCAGCTCGACGTCTTCCGCGACGAAGACACCGCCTACGCCACCAAACTCAGCCGCGCCGGCGTGCCGGTCGAATTCCACCTGCACCCCGGCGCCCCGCACGAGTTCGACTCCATCGCCTTCACCTCCGACGTCGCCGGCCGCGCCATCGCCGACCGCATCCGCGTCCTCAAGTCGATCTGAGCCGGCACCGAGCGCGCTCACCCCGTACCGCAGGAGGGGTGTGCAAGCGCTCCACACAGGTGGCCCCTCGCCCCGTTGCCCGCCGCGATGGGGCGCCTCGGACACCATCAAGAACCCACTGAAGCACCGCGCGGCCGGGCCGGACTCCCACTTCGGGCAGCATGCGCAACGACGGCCGGGAGACTCCCGGACTGCATGAGACCCGCCCAGCACCTGATCCTCACCTGACTGACCTTTGAAGGAGACGATTCCGATGATCCCCGACGACGACCCGTCCCGCTCGCTGACCGTGGCGGACCCCGACGACCCCGGCACGACGTACATCTCTCTGGTGGGCAACACGTACGCCATGCTGGTCACCGGCGAGCAGACCAACGGCCGGTACTGCCTGATCGACATGCGCGTCCCCGACGGCGGCGGCCCGCCGCCGCACCGCCACGACTTTGAGGAGATGTTCACGATCCTCGAGGGCGAGATCGAGTTCACCTTCCGCGGCGAGAAGCACACCGTACGGGCCGGGACCACGATCAACATCCCGGCCAACGCCCCGCACAACTTCCGCAACGCTTCGGGTGCGCCGGCCCGCATGCTGTGCATGTGCACCCCCGCAGGCCAGGACGAGTACTTCACGCGCATCGGCGATGTCGTCGCGGGCAAGGACGCGCCGCCGCCACAACTGTCGGAGAACGAGCTCGCGGAGCGCCGCCGCCGCGCGGCCGAGTTGGCCTCGACCTACCGGAGCGAGTTCCTGTGACTCGCAGGGCCGGCAAGCCCGGCACCGGTGGCGATAGGACACGTTCCTCCCTGGCGTGATCCGTGCCAGCCAGCACGAGGCCGGCCCGGTTGAGGGGGGCTCGGCATGCGCACACCCACTGTGTGCGTGAGACCACCGGATCGTCGCGCCGTTGGCACTGCCCCGCCTGGGCAACGCGCCACTGTGCAGTCGGTTACCGGCTCTTTGATACGGACGGCCGGTGACTTGTCCCAGACTGTTGGTGACATTGAGTAACCATGTGCGGATGCCGACGGGGCAATGGCGCGCTGCGACGCAGGCCGGCCAGCACCGAACCAGCACGCCACCAACCCCGTGCTGGTTCCGTGCTGACTTCGAGGGCCGGAGTCATAGAAAACCGCAGGTCCTAGCCCCGAACGAATGAGTTGTCGTACCACTCGATGGTGGTGCCGATGAGGCTGGCCGTGACGATGTGTTTGAGGCTGGCGGGGGGGGGGGCGGTCGCGGGGGAGGGCATCGGCACCACTTCCTGGCGGTTGGCGGGGACGTTTTCGTGTCGCCATACCGTAGGAATCCGCAGGTCAGGCGCACATGTGGCGGGGTAACATAGTTCTGGGGTTGGCTATGCGTGTGGCCACCATGCCGGCTCATGGAAAGGCGGTTCAGGAGCTCGATGGCGGTCGAAACGCGTGCCGTTCGGGACGCGTGGTTCGGGGTGATTTGACGGGGCGGTGCTGACTCCCGTGCTGGTTTGGTGCTGACTACGCTGCGTTGAAGCCGGTCATCTGGAGCCGATCGGGCAGTAGCCGTCACCTGGTCCTGCGTGAAGCTGAGGCGTGGGAGCACGAGGGACGCCTCGATGGGTGTACCGCTGTACTGGTGAGAGAAAGCCATCGCGTTTGAGCGCAGCGTTGTGAAGATCGGCTGGATACCGCAAGACGGGCTGTTCTGGCCGGCGACGAGGCGGCGTCCGTTCGTATCGGGGCACCTGAACTCCTGCGGGTAGTTCGGTCACCGCGGAGGGTCTGACCAACCGTCGAAGCGGTAGCCGGCACGGCGGAAACTTTCGAATGTGGTCCCTACCGGTCGACAGAAGACATCCCATGACTCGACGCTTTGGGGTATGGATCGCAGACATTTTCTCGCGCTGTCCACCACAGCCGGAGCGGGCGTGGCGGCCCTCACATCGTCCGGCGGCGCGTATGCCGCCGAAGGAACTGGCGCCGACCGGACGCCGCCACAGGATGCCGCCGCAGCCGATCAAAAACCGGATGAGTTCGTGCTCTGGTATCCCCGGCCGGCCTCCGGGTGGCTGGAGGCACTGCCCATCGGCAACGGGCGGCTCGGCGCCATGGTCTTCGGAGGCACGGACACCGAACTGCTACAGCTCAACGAGGACACCGTGTGGGCAGGCGGTCCCTATGAGCCGGCGAACCCCAAGGCTCTGGCCGCCCTTCCCGAGATCCGCCGGCGCGTCTTCGCCGGCGAGTGGAGCGCCGCCCAGACTCTCATCGACTCGGACTTCCTCGGAGTCCCGACGGGTGAATTGATGTACCAGACGGTCGGCAACCTGCGGATGGCCTTCGCAGCGGACAGCGAGGCAGCGGACTACCGGCGCACGCTCGACCTCGACTCAGCGGTCACCTCCGTCCGGTACAGGCGGGGCGGGGTGACGTATCACCGCGAGACCTTCGTCAGCCACCCCGACCAGGTGATCGTCATGCGGCTGACGGCTGATACCCCGGGGGCCGTCTCCTTCGCGGCGGCTTTCGACAGCCCTCAGACCGTGACTGCGTCTTCGCCCGACCGGATCACCATCGCGATGGACGGAACCGCGCAAACCCGTGAGGGCATCAAGGGACAGGTACGGTTCCGGGCCCTGGCCCGCGCCCACGCCGAGGGCGGGACGGTCGCCAGCGGCAGCGGGAGCCTCGAAGTCACCGGAGCCGATGCCGTCACCCTGCTGATCGCGATCGGCACCAGCTACACCAACTACCAGGACCCGACAGGCGACCACGAGGCACGCGTCGCTGCCGCGCTCAACGCCGCGTCGGCCATGCCCCATGCCCGGCTGCTGCGACGCCATGTCGCTGACTACCAGAAGCTGTTCCGGCGGGTGGACATCGACTTCGGCAGGACCGATGCCGCGGAACTGCCCACCGACGAACGCGTAGCGAGGTTCGCCACCGCCGCCGACCCGCACCTGGTGGCCCTGCACTTCCAGTACGGGCGCTATCTGCTGATCTCCTCGTCACGGCCCGGAACCCAGCCCGCCAACCTCCAGGGCATCTGGAACGAGTTACTCAGTCCACCTTGGGACTCGAAGTACACGATCAACATCAACACCGAGATGAACTACTGGCCGGCCCCGGTGACCAACCTCATGGAGTGCTGGGAACCGGTCTTCGACATGCTGGCGGACCTGTCTGTCGCCGGTGCGAGAACGGCCGAGGTGCAATACGGCGCCGGCGGTTGGGTCACCCATCACAACACCGACGCCTGGCGCGGCACGGCCCCTGTGGACGGCGCGTTCTGGGGCATGTGGCAGACCGGGGGAGCCTGGCTGTCCACCGGCATCTGGGAGCACTATCTCTTCAGCGGCGACAAGCAGGCGCTGCGTCGCCGCTATCCGGTACTCCGCGGCGCGGTGCGGTTCTTCCTCGACACCCTGGTCACCGATCCACGCACCGGGCACCTCGTCACCTGCCCCGCGGTCTCCCCGGAGAACGCCCACCACCCGGACGTGTCCGTGTGCGCGGGGCCGACCATGGACAATCAGATCCTGCGCGACCTCTTCGACGGATTCGTCAAGGCATCGCACTTGCTCGGCGAGGACCGCGCCATGCGGAACGCGGTCCGGGCCGCACGCGGGAAGCTGCCGCCCATGAAAGTCGGTGCCCAGGGGCAGTTGCAGGAGTGGTCGGAGGACTGGGACGCCACCGCGCCCGAGCAGCAGCATCGACACGTCTCCCATCTGTACGGTTTGCACCCCAGCAACCAGATCACCAAGCGGGACACCCCCGAACTGTTCGCAGCGGCCCTCAAGACACTGGAGCAGCGCGGAGACGCGGGTACGGGGTGGTCCCTCGCCTGGAAAATCAACTTCTGGGCGCGGCTGGAGGACGGGGCACGCTCCTACAAGCTGCTGACCGACCTGCTCACCCCCGAGCGCACCGCGCCGAACCTCTTCGATCTGCATCCGCCTTTCCAGATCGACGGCAACTTCGGGGCGACGGCGGGCGTTGCGGAGTGGCTGCTGCAGTCCCATGCGGGTGAGCTGCATCTACTGCCTGCGCTGCCTCCGGCGTTGGCGAACGGACGGGTGCGCGGTCTTCTCGCGCGAGGCGGCTTCGAGCTGGATCTGAAATGGCGCGAGGGCGCGTTGCAGGGCGGTGAGTTGCGTTCCCGCTCGGGCAATCGGGCGCTCGTGCGGTCTGCGACCCGGTTGAAGGTAACCGCTCACGGGCGCCCCGTCCCAGTACGGCACCCGGAGCCGGGGGTGCTCGAGTTCGAGACGCGGGCGGAGACGAGGTACCGCTTGACGGCCGTCGACTCGGCAGTTCCCCGGTGAGTCGTGGCTGTTACGGATCTGCCGGCGTAGTCGGCCATAGGTATGACACTGGCCCGGGGTGGAACGGTCTTGGTGGACGTCTCTCTGTCTTGGCCCCTCTGCGGTGGAGCGGTGCCGGGCACGAGGTGCCGACACCACGTCCGGCTGTGGGACGTGGCGGCGGGTCGGCGACCTGACGCAGCTCCGAGGGCTGCAAGCCGAGGTGGTCATCGAACGCAGCATCGACGCGGGGACGGGCACCGAGACCGACGCGGCGAGCTTCGGTGACGCAGCGGCCGGTCGCGTTCCGGTCGCGACCGATGGTCCAAGGCGGGGGACGCGGCGGTCTGGATGGGAAGGGCGCGACCAGCTGCTACGGTGCCGGTCACCCGACGGTAGGAGCGCCCAGCAGATCCTCCAAGCCGGCCGATACCCCCGCCATGAGGTCACGCCGCGGGTCGATGAGCCACTGGAGCTGGAGACCGTCCCACATCGCGACCAGGGCCGCCGCGATCAGTTCGGGCTGCCTCCGGTTCGAGATGCGACCCAGGTCCTGGTCCCTGGCTACCGCGGTCGTGAAAGCGGCGACGACCCGCTCGTACCTGTCACGGAACCACTCGTGCGCCGGGTGGTCTGGAGCGGAGGCCTCCGCGGCCATCAAGGCGAGGAGCCGCAGCATTTCCTGCCTTTCCAGGTTGCGGCGGACGTACCGCAGGACCGCGTAGACCACACCCTTTCCCTGGCTGTCCGACTCGAAGGAGTCGATGCTCGCGGAATCGGCGTTCTCGAGGACGGCCACGAGGAGCTCGCTCTTGCTGGGAAAGTGGTGCACGACGCTGGTCAGGCTGAGGTCGAGCTGCTTGGCGATCTCCCGCAGGGACCCTCCCCGGTAACCGCGAGCCGCGAACACAGCGGTGGCTGAGGCGACGATCTCGACCCTGCGTTGTGCGCTCTTGGCGTATGGGCCTCGGCGAGTGGCCGGACGGGCCGCCGTCTTCTCGGTCATGCCCCCAAGCCTAAGCGGGAGGTGCTGAGCAGTGTCCGAAACAGAGTCCACCGTCGTCGCCCTCGCTGAAACTATGGCATCTGTTCGGGTTTCGCTGTACCGTCTCGCTGACCCACCACGACGTGCGGTAGAGCCGCTCACGCATCCACGGGTGGAGAGGAGACGGACGATGATGTTCACCTCACATTTGTCGAAAGCGCTCATCGGCGGTCTGACCGCCACACTGGTTCTGGCCGGTTGCGGCCGGTCCGATACACAACGAGACGGGGACGCCAAGGGCGCTCCCGTCGGCACCTCACAGGCCAAGGGGCACATCAGCGTCTGGGCCATGGGCACCGAGGGCGAGCGCCTGCCCGAGTTGGCCGCCCGCTTCGAGAAGGCCAATCCGGACGCGAAGGTGCAGGTCACGGCCATCCCGTGGCAGGACTACACCAAGAAGGTCGAAACGGCGATCGCCTCCAAGGACACCCCCGACGCCACCCTCGTCGGATCCGCCGACCTGACGAACTTCGCCTCGACGGGCGGACTCGAGCAGGTGCCCGCCGACCTCGTCGACACCTCGTCCTTCTACCGCGGCGCCGCCCGGAGCACCACCTTCGACGGAGGCACGTACGCCGTCCCCTGGTACGTGGAGACGCGCTCCCTCTTCTACCGCAAGGACCTGGCACGGGCTGCCGGAGTGTCCGCGCCGAAGACCTGGCAGGAGTACGGCCCGTTCCTCAAGGCCCTCCAGAAGGAGGGCGCGAAGTGGGGTCTGTCGCTGCCCACCGGCGTGGCGCAGAGCTGGCAGAGCGTGCTGCCCTTCATGTGGCAGGCAGGTGCGAACCTGATGAACGAGGACGGCACCGAATTCACCTTCACCACGCCCGAGGCCCGCGAGGGGATGAAGCGCTACCAGTCGTTCTTCACGTCGAAGACCGCGAGCCGCAACGGGCCGGTGAGCCTCGGGGAGATCGAGCCGCAGTTCGTCGACGGTTCCACCGCCGCACTCATCTCGGGCCCCTGGGAGACGGCCCTGCTGAAGGAGGCGGGCGGGGCGGACTTCGTCAAGGACAAGGTGGGGGTCGTCGCGCTCCCGAAGGGGCCGAAGTCCAACGCCGGTTACATCGGGGGAGGGCACTGGTCGGTGTTCAAGGAGGCGAAGAACCGCGACGGAGCCTGGAAGTTCGTCCGGTGGCTCTCCCGGCCCGACGTCCAGCAGGACTGGTACGAACTGTCCGGGGACCTTCCCGCCGTGCAGCAGGCCTGGAATGAGGGGAAGCTCAAGTCGGATCCGACGCTGGCCGTCTTCCGGTCCCAGCTGAAAACCGCGCTGCCCAGCCCGAACGTCACCACGTGGAAGCAGGTCACCGCGGTCCTCGATGCCGAGATCGAGAAGGTGGCCAAGGGTGTCTCGTCGCCCGAGGCGGCTCTGGAACGGGTCCAGGCGAAGGCGTCGTCGATCGGAACGGGGCAGCCTCGATGACCACGACCACCTTCGTGGAACCCGCACGCGAGAGGTCTTCCACCAGGCAACGGCACCAGGGGCCGAGGGGCGGTTCCGGACGCCTGCGGCGCACACTGGTCGCCTGGGCCTTCTGCTCGCCCTTCGTCCTGCTGTTCGCCACCTTCGGCCTCTGGCCGGTCCTCTCGTCACTGTCGATGAGCGTCACCGACATCACCAGCAAGGACGTGGAGACGCCCTTCAGCGTCAACTTCGTCGGCCTGGAGAACTACGCCACGCTGTTCGCCGATCCCACCTTCGTCCGCGCCGCCCTGAACACGCTCTATTTCGTCGCTGTGGGCATCCCTCTGACGATGGTGATCTCTCTTGCGATCGCCGTCGCACTCAACTCCGGGATCCAGCGGGCGAAGGGCTTCTTCCGGGTCGCCTACTTCGCTCCGGTCGTGACGAGCATCGTGGCGATAGCGGTCGTGTGGAGGTACCTCTACAAGCCCGACGGGATGATCAACTCGGTCCTGTCGGTCGTAGGGATCTCGGGGCCGGACTGGCTGAACGATCCCAACTGGTCCATGCCGGCCCTCATCCTCATGGCGGTCTGGCGGCACTTCGGCATCCCCATGGTGATCTTCCTGGCGGGACTGCAGTCGATACCTCCCGAGCTGCACGAGGCGGCCGTTGTGGACGGCGCGTCCCGCTGGCGAGCCTTCCGCAGCGTGACCTTGCCGCTGCTGCGGCCCACCACGCTGGTCGTCGCCGTTCTGCTCAGCATCAGCTACCTCCAGTTCTTCGAGGAACCGTTCGTCATGACGAGCGGTGGCCCCTTGGACAGCACGACGTCGATCAGCTACTACGCCTACGAGCAGTTCGGCTTCGGGAACTACGGAATGGCCTCGGCCGCGTCCTATGTGCTGGTCACCGCGATAGCTCTGCTGAGCCTCCTGCAGTTCCGCCTCTTCCGAGCGAAGGCCTGACATGACCGCCCCCACCGTAACGACCGCTCCGGCTTTCCGGGACCGGCGTCCGTCCCGGCGCGTCCCTACGGCTCGTGTCGTCCTCTACTGCGCCCTCGTGCTGGGACTCCTCGCGACGCTGGCGCCTTTTGCCTGGATGTTCCTCGGCTCGGTGAAACCGACGGGTGAGATCGTCGCCCATCCGAGTTCCTGGCTCCCCCGGTCCGCGACCCTCGCGAACTTCGAACAGCTGCTGTCGAAGCAGAACTTCGGACTGTACTTCCTGAACAGCACACTCGTCGCGGTGGCCTGTGTTCTGGGAAATCTGCTGTTCTGCTCGATGGCCGGTTACGCCTTCGCGAAGATCGAGTTCGCGGGGAAGCGTCTGCTGTTCGGCCTCGTCCTCACCATGCTGATCATCCCCGGCGTCACCACCTTCGTCCCCCTGTTCGTGCTCGTCAGCAACATGGGCCTGGGCAACTCCTACCTCGGACTCGTCCTGCCCTTCCTCGTGACACCGTTCGGCGTGTTCATCATGCGGCAGTTCATCCGGGACATCCCGGACGCCCTCGTCGAGGCTGCGCGCCTCGACGGTGCGGGCGAATCCCGGATCTTCTTCAGGGTGATCCTTCCCCTGACACGGCCCGCACTGGCGACGCTGGCGATCCTCACCTTTCTCGCGCAGTGGAACAACTTCCTGTGGCCGCTCGTCGTCGCGCAGACCGAGGACCACTACACGCTGCCCGTCGCCCTCGCCCTCTTCTCCGTGGGAGCCAACGGCACCAACTACGGCCTGCTGCTGGCCGGGGCGGTCACGGTCGTCACACCGATCATCCTGCTCTTCCTCGCCCTGCAGCGCCACTTCATCCAGGGCGTCGCCAACACCGGCATCAAGTAGACCGGACCGCGCCCGACCCGACCGTCGGCAGGCGCCGACGGCTCCCTGGGCGCCCTTTGTTCCTGCCCTTTCGACTCCCGCGTCGACACGCGCACATACGACAGGAGAACCAGCCATGCTTCGTCCCCAGGACGGCCCCACTCGTGAACGCCGCTCTCTCTGCGGCCTGTGGAGCTTCCGCCTGGACGCGGAGGGTGCCGGCCGTGCCGAGGGCTGGTGGCGCGCGCGGCTCGCGGGCGCCGTGGACATCCCGGTGCCGGCCAGCTACAACGACATCTTCCCGGACAAGACCGTCCGTGACCATGTCGGGGACGTCTGGTACCAGACGCAGGTATGGGTTCCTGACCGGTGGGCGGGGGAACGGACGGTGCTCCGCTTCGACGCCGCGACGCATCGCGCCGTCGCCTGGGTCAACGATGTCGAGGTCGCCCGGCACGAAGGCGGTTACACCCCCTTCGAGGCCGACGTCACGGCGCACTTGCGGCCGGGTGCCGAGAACCGTGTCACCGTCGTGGTCAACAACGAACTGACCTGGGAGTCGATACCGCCCGGCCGAGTGGAGGAACGAGCGGACGGCCGCCGGGTGCAGCACTACTTCCAGGACTTCTTCAACTACGCGGGGCTGCACCGGCCCGTGTGGTTGTACACCACGCCCCCCGTCCACATCACCGACATCACCGTGACCACCAGCCTGCAGGACACGGCCGGCCTCGTCGCCTACCGCGTGGACAGCACCACTCAAGCCGATGAGCACGTCGTGCGTGTCTCGCTGCGCGATGCCTCCGGGGTCGAGGTTCATGCCGCCACCGGGGCGGAGGGGACCCTGAAGATCGCGGACGTGCACCCCTGGGCGCCCGGCGACGGCTACCTCTACGAACTCGAGGCCACGCTGTGGAGCACCTCCGGCTACCTCGTCGACAGTTACCGCCAGACCGTGGGCGTGCGCACGGTGGAGGTACGGGGCAAGGAATTCCTGATCAACGGAATCCCCTTCTACTTCAAGGGTTTCGGCAAGCACGAGGACGCCGCCGTGCGCGGCAGGGCTCATGACGACATCCTGATGGTGCATGACTTCGCCCTGCTGGAGTGGACCGGCGCGAACTCGTTCCGCACCTCGCACTACCCCTATGCAGAGGAGGTGCTGGACTACGCGGACCGACAGGGTGTGGTGGTCATCGACGAGACGGCAGCCGTCGGCCTGAACCTGAACATCGCGGGAGGTGTTTTCGGCTCCGGTCGTAAGGCGTCGACGTTCTCGCCCGACACCGTGGGTGAGAGCACACTTCGCACGCACATGCAGGCGGTGAGGGAGCTCGTGGCGCGCGACAAGAACCATCCGAGTGTCGTGCTGTGGTCCATCGCCAACGAGCCGGACAACGTCCAACCAGAGGCGCGCGACTACTTCGCACCGCTGGCGGCCGAGGCACGCCGACTGGATCCCTCACGGCCCGTCGCCTACGTCAACGCGCTCATGGGGAAGCCGGACCAGTGTGTGGTCACCGACCTGTTCGACGTCGTGCTCCTCAACCGTTACTACGGCTGGTACTTCGGCCCCGACGACCTGGCGGCGGCCGAGACGGAGTTGGAAGCGGAACTGCGGCAGTGGGCCGCGCACGACAAGCCCATCGTCATCACCGAGTACGGAGCGGACGCCTACCCCGGACTGCGCAGCGTCGTACCCAGCCCGTGGACCGAGGAGTACCAGACCGAACTGCTCGACGTGTATCACCGGGTGTTCGACCGTGTCGACGCGGTCGTCGGCGAGCAGGTCTGGAACTTCGCCGACTTCGCCACGGCGCCCGGTGTCTTCCGTGTCGACGGCAACAAGAAGGGAGTATTCACCCGCGAACGTCGGCCGAAGGGCGCGGCGTTCAGGCTGCGCGCCCGCTGGCGGAAAGACGACTAACAGGTCCTGAAGCTGTCGGTCATATGGCGCGTCGATGCCGCGCTGGAACTTTTCCTCGCGCCGCTCTGCGTCCGTGATCTGTCGCCGCACCCGGTCCAGGGTGAGGATCAGCCAGGTCACGCGGCCGGTGCCCTACCAGCCCATGTCCCTGGCCACTTCTTCTTGGGCTGCGGCGATCTCCTCCTCGGTGGACTCGACAACGTCCACCTCTTCCAAGCGTGTGAGCAGGTCTGCGAGAGCCTGCTTCTGAGCCGGGTGCGTGATCGGCACGGTGTTCAGATCTGTGCTCATCAGCCAGTCGAACAGCACGATGGCGTCGGAGCGCCACAGGCGCAGATCGACGGTCGGTGTGGACCCCCAGGGGAAGCCAGTTTCCATCGAGGCATCATGCCAGGTCAGCTCCGTGCCGGACTGCCCGGCCCAAGATGCGCGCCACTTCGATGTCACGGGACAGCAGAGGAGACCCATGAACATCGGCGAGGCGGCCCGCAAGCTCGGCGTCGACCCGGCCGCCCTGTGCCGCGGTTCACCGAGGTCTGGGAATGCATGCAGCAGGAGCCGCCATGCTCCGCCTGCGGCCAGCAAGCCGTCGTCTTCAGCTCAGAGACGTTGGCCGCCTGGGGGGTGGGACGGCCCGCAGCAGCTCCCACAGCGGCCGTGAGCCCGATGCCCACACGGCCGGCGTCTGGCGGTCCACGCCGTGCAGCCGCTGCTGCTTGGCGAAGTCCACGGCCGGCGCGGTGACCCTGCCATTTGTCACGATCACCGCGACGTCCGCCCCGTGCACCGGCCTCGCTGTCCCGTTGAGCACCTGCAAATCGGGAGTGCCCACTGCTGAGCCCCTCACCCCGTGGCGGCGTTGCTTGCGCTGGATCACCCAGCGCCGCCCGAGCGGATCCGTGGCCGTGACGTCCGCGCCGGGTCGCCGCCCCCGCCGACCCTTTGCGCGTCCCGGCAGCCGTCCCGGCGCATCAGGTCAGCTTTCTCGATTCCGCGAGACCATGATGTGACCGTACGGCTTACCGCGAGTGTCCACTGGTTGACGCCATCCGCGGCGGCTCCCATGCTGGTAGGAGGGGCTGGCGGAAGGGACCGCGGTCGTGCGTGGTGGGCAGAGTGGTCTTCCCCGGGTGCTGACGGCAGCCGAGGCGGCGGCGCCAGTGGACTCTGTCGACGTGGTCGCCGAGGACCTGCGGCGGCGTTTCGAGGCCACGAAGGTCTCCTTCCTCATAGTGGACCTGACGGGCAGGGCGGTGGCGCGGCTGTCCACCGCCCCCGCGGACGGTGGCCGGGAGGCTGAGAGGATCCCCCTGTTCGGCAGCGTCTACGAGGAAGTGATCCGTACCCAGCGGCTGTACCAGGAGGCGACCGCCCACGGACATCGGGTGATCATGCCGGTCACCAACCGGGGGGATGCGATCGGGCTGCTGGAGCTGCTCCTTCCGGCCGACCCCGGCGCGGACATCCTCGATGCGGTCGGGGAGGCCGCCCACCTCCTGGCCTACATCGTGATCGCCAACGGGCGCTTCACCGATCTCTACACCTGGGGCAAACGCTCCAGACCCCCCACCCTGGCAGCAGAAATCCAGTACCAGCTACTGCCCCCGTCACTGTCGTGCGAGGCCGCACAGTTCACCCTGAGCGGGAACCTGGAGCCCTCCGAAGACCTCAGCGGCGACACCTTCGACTACACCCTGGACCGAGACACCCTGCACGTGTCGGTGACCGACCCCATGGGCCACGACATCGACGCCGCCTTGGCCGCCACGCTCCTGATCAGTGCCCTGCGCGGCGCCCGCCGCGCGGGAGCCGGCCTGGCCGAGCAGGCCCACCTGGCCGACCAGGCACTGATCGACCACAGCCACGGTCACGCCACCGGACAGCTCCTGCGCATCCATCTCCACACCGGACAGGCCCAGCTCGTCAACGCCGGCCACCCCTGGCCACTGCGCATGCGTGACGGGACTGTGGAGGTGATCACCTGCAAGGTGGACCATCCCTTCGGACTGTCCGAGTTCACACCCCACCCCTACCGTGTTCAGGACCTCGATCTGCGCCCCGGCGACCGTCTGCTCATGGTCACCGACGGCATGCTCGAACGTCACGGTGAGAAGGTCGACCTGCCCGCCCTGCTCGAACACACCCGGGACCTGCACCCGCGGGAAACCGTGCTGGCGCTGACGTCCGCAGTCCGGGACGCCGCCGACGGCCGACTCGAAGACGACGCCACCGCCATGTGCCTGGACTGGCACGGCCCCCAGGAGACCCAGCGGCACGTCAGCTCCGGCGCGGACACCGGGCAGGCCTCAGCCGCCCGCACCAAGCAGCAGCCATGACCAGGGCGCTCCCGCGAGCGGCGGCACGGAACGCGGGGCCGGTGAGGTAGTCCATCGCGCCGCTCACCGGGACGATCACGCAGCCGCCCGTTCTGTCGAGCCCGTGAGCTCAACGACTCGGGGTAGCGACCGGCCGACGGACAGGCGTGCCTCCAGCGCGGGCGAGGAGCTGTCGAGTGGCTGGTGAGAATGCGGCGATGTGCCTGGGGAGGTCGGCGCTGTCCCCTCTAGGTCCAGTCGCGCGGTCCAGGGGCGGTGGTCACCCGGCCGGTGCGGGGTTGAGAAACAGTCTCGCTGGGCTCTCCGCAGCAGCTTGGTGCGGAGAGCCCGCCCCTCGATCGGAGTGGCCCCAGCGATGCGACTGCTGCCTCCGCCGCCGGCTGAAGAACAGGAACGGATGCTGACGTCTTCGCGCTGAACCCGTGTTCATGTCCGCGGCCACACCTGCTCAACGACGGCCGTGGTGCAGAAGCACGGACTCAGCGGTCCGTAGGGATGCCCCGTAGCCCGGACCGAGCCCGCGACGCCGGGGCGGCCTTCGCCCCGGACCGCGCGCTACGGGCACCGACGCTGTACCGTCCCGCCCGGGCGCCTGGTCGTCCACAGCGATGCCCGGACACCGGTGCGCCTCAGCGGTCGGCATCCACCGCGGCGAGGGCATGGGCGAGGTCCTCCCCAACGCTGTCAAGGGTGTCGGTGAGGGTGTCGATCGCGTCGAGGACGTCATCAGCGGCCGCCGTGCTCCATCCGTTCGGGCCGGCGAGGTCCGCGAGGTGGCACGCGCTCTACCGTCTGCTCGGCTGCCTTCTGCACCCAGGGCCTGGCCTGCGCCGACCACTCCATGACCACTCAACGACCGTTCCGCTCGAAAGGGTCCGGCGAGCAGTGTCACACGGGAAGATCACCTCGCCCGCCTGAACCGGTGCTCGGGCCATAGCACTCGAACGGACGCCGACCGCTGTGGAAGGCATGGTGCGTGACGTGGACGCTGCCCGAGCCGATGCTGACCTCACCCGTGCCCATCCCGGTCTGCGGCCCGGGTGGGCCGCAGAGCCGAAGTGGGACGGGTTCCGGGCACTCGTGTCCGTCGATACGGGCCACGTGGTGCTCAAGGCGCGGCACCAAACTGGCCCCCGCCGCGTTCCCGGAGGTTGTGGCCGGCACAGCGCAGCTGCCGGACGCGACCGCGCTGGACGACGAGCTGGTCGTGTCGGAGGAAGGACGGCTCGCCTTCCAGCGATTGCAGAACCGGTTGCAGCGGCGTGGCGCTGGGGTGCCCGGGCGTCGGAGGAGCGGTCGGCCCACTTCGTCTTCTCTGCCAAGTTGAGCGTGGTGAGCCCCTCCATCGTGACAACACCCAACTTCGCCAAGAACTCGCAGCGCCGACGGATGTTGTCACACGACTCCGTCCTGATGGCGCTTGCTGAAATCGGCACCTCATACGCGCCTCACGCTTGTCGTCAGTCGTGATTGATGAGGTGTCCGGTGTCGTTGAGGGCGGCGAGGACCCAAGTGGCGTGTCCGAAGCGGTCGTCGTGGTGCTCGAGGCGTGTCAGGCCAGCATGGTCGGTGCCGAAGCCCACGCGGGACGTGGCCTTGGGGGGCGATGTTGAGGAGCAGGTGGCAGGCGGCGTGGGTGGTTTCGCTGTGGGCGGCAAGCAGGATGCTCTGACCCTGGTGACGTTCGATGAGGGCGGCCAAGTGGTTCGTGGCCCGGGTGAGGTAGCGGTTCCAGGTGTCGGAGCCGGGTGCGTAGGGCTGGTCGGGGTGGGTGTGCGGGGCACCGCCGAAGGCGCTCTCGATGTCGCGCCACAGTTGTCCGTCGGCTTGGCCGTGGCGGGGACCGTCGAGTCCGAGCTCGGTGACGAGCGTTAGACCAAGGGCGTTGGCGAGGATTCGACCGCTTTCCTGCAGGCGGAGCCTTGAGCCTGCGTACAGGACGTCGAAGGCGGGCCCGGTGTGCTGCTGGGCGGCGAGCCGGCCAGCCAGCAGTTCGACCTGGTGGCGTCCGTGGTCGGTGAGCCCGGTGCAGGTCCTGGGCCCGCCGACGCGGCCGTCGACGTTGCACCGGGCTTGTCCGTGGCGGGCGATGGTCAGCCGCGTGGTGATGGGCACTGTGGCTGTGTCAGGGGAGGGCGGCGGCGAGCTTGTCGGCGGTACGCAGCGTCAGCGCGGCCAAGGTGAGGGTGGGGTTGGCCGTACTGCCGGTGGGGAAAACGGACGGGCCCACGACCCACAGGTTGGTGTGGGCGTGGGAGAGCCCGTCCGCGTTGACCACGGAGGTCGCCCGGTCGGTTCCCATACGGGTGGTGCCCATGGGGTGGCCGGCTCCGTTGAACTTGAGCGTCGGCTGCAGTGGTTCGACCTCCTCCGCGCCGGCGGTGTCCTCCATGTGCTGCCAGATACGGCGGGCGACGGAGTGGCCGTAGGCCAAGGCCCTCTTGGAGTAGTCGTCGATCTTGAAGGCGATCTTGGGCCGGGGGATGTCGAGGCCGTCCCTCTCGTCCGAGAGGGTGACCCGGTTGGCGGAGTCGGGGAGCTGTTCGGTGGAGTAGCCGATGCGCAGCATGCGGGTGACCCGCTCGGCCAGCTTGTCCTGCAGATCTGTGCCGTAGTGCTTGAGCTTCTTGGCGACCGGATCCCACATCAGCTTGTCGACTGCCGCGGCCGGGGACTCGAAGCGGCCCCATCCGTCATTGCCGATCGTCATACGGAACGCGCCGGTGGTGCGCCGCCATGGCCCGTCGCGGAACGTCTCGATGCTGAGGGTCGACTGGGGGCCGCGATAGGGGAAGACGGGCTGGCCGAACAGGCCGACGACCTCTTCGGCGAGATGGTCCATGAGGTTGCGGCCGACCTGGTCGCTGCGGTTGTCCAGCCCCGAGAGCAACCACAGCTTCGGGGTCTCGATCGCGTTCACCGCCAGCACGACATGGGTGGCGTTCACCTGCTCTTCGGCCCGCTCGGTGGTGGTCCAGTCACGAAAGACGACGGTGGGCGAGGCGTTGCCGGGCCGCGGCACGAGTCGGGTGACGGTGCAGCCGGTGCGCACCTGGACGTCGAGTTCGTCGCGAGCCCGGCGGACATGGACGGAGGCGTCGTACTTCGCGCCGGACGGGCAGATCGGGATGCAGCTGGAGTTGCCCTGGCAGGCGCTGCGCCCCTGGTATTCCTCCGAGTTGCGGGCCTGGGGGGTGGTGAGCACGGTGACGTCAGTGCCGTCGATCGGCTCGATGTCGGCCAGGGCGGCGCGTACGAGTTCGTCGCCGTAGCTGGCGGCGATGCCGGGCATGGGGTAGTCCGTGCTGCGCGGGGTGAGCGGCTCCCACTCGTCTCGGTTTCCCGACACACCCAGTTCCACCTCGGCCTGGGCGTAGTACGGTTCGAGGTCGTTGTAGGTGAGCGGCCAGTCCACGGCGATGCCGTATCGGGTCTTGAGGTCGAAGTCGGTGGGCAGGAATCGGGGCGTGTTGCCGCGCCAGGCCCAGGTGCTGCCGCCGACCATGCGCTGGAAGCCGCTCTTGAACAGGTCGGGGCCGCTCTCCACGTAGTAGCGGTTCATGGCGACTGGGTCACCGGTGCCGTCCGAGGAGGGCGCGTAGCCGAGTTTGTTGTTGGACAGCGCGGCGTACGGGGAAGGGACGTTCTTGGCCGGCGAAACCTGGTAGGCGTCGACGAACGCCTCGCGCTGGTCGTAATCGATGTCGTTGTCGCCGGCATCCAGAAGCAGGATCCGCGCCTGCGGCTTAGCCTCCTTGATCCGGCACGCGCACATCGCCCCGGCCACTCCCGCGCCGATGATGACGACGTCATAGGCGGTGTCCATCAGCTCTCCCTGCCTGGGTGCTGGGTCCAGTAGCCGTAGCCACCCGGAACCGGGGCAGCGGAGAGAGGGTGGGCGCTGATGATCTTCCACACCAGCCCGGCGCGATAGCGCGCGGGCGTGTCCGGCGCGTCCTGCGTGTTGTCGGGGCGCGTGAACTGCGCGGTGTACCAGATCGCGAGCGTCTCCCGGCTGAGCCTCGCCAGCGCCGGGTCTGCGTTGACGGCGGCGAAAAACGCCGCGCCAGGGTCGGGCTGCCCAGCGGCTGCACGGTGGGCGTCGATGAGACGGTCCAGGTCGGCAGGGAAGTGGCGGGCGAGGCGCTCGCGGTGTGCGTCCGCCGTCGCTGGGTCCAGCGGGTATTCGCCTGTGAGGAGTTCGGACAGCGCACGGAAGTCTGCGGCGTGGGTCATTGCGGCTGCCTCCTGCTCACTCGTCGAAGACGAGGTCTTCGGAGGGGTGGGTCATCCGCACCTTGCTGTTGATGACTTCGACCACCGCGTCGAGGCCGGTGGTGGACTGGCCGGTGGACAGGATCCAGAACTTGTCCTGGGCCTGGTCCAGGAATGCGGGAAATCCGCTCAGGTCCGGGTCGCCGAGGTTGAGGTAGTCCACCAGCCGCCGGAACAGCTTCGGCAGGATCACTGCTCCGTTGTCCTCGGTGATGGAGGACATCCCGGTGACGGTCGCCCCGCTGAGGGTGACGTCGTCGGCCCACAGGCCCTTGGCGGGCGTGGTGGCCTGCGCCTGATGGACCGCGGCCGTCAGCTCGGTGCGCAGGTCGGCGTAGAGGCTGCGGTAGTAGGTGGGATAGGCCAGGCCGGCCGCGAGGAGGTGATGGTTGACTGTGGTCTTCAGCATCGGCACGTCGACGAAGACCTCTGTCCCGCTCGTGCTCGGGGGTGTTCCCCGGCCGGCCAGGGCGATGCAGCGGCGATCCTTCGCCGCGCCGCGGGTGAGGATCCAGCCGGGCACGGTGGCGGGGGTGGCAGCGGTGACCTTCTCCTTCGCGTCCCGCTGCACGCTCGTGAAGCCGAGCCAACGCAGCAGTTCCTCCTGCGCGGCGTGGCCGTGAGCCAGCGGCTGGTGGACCTCCGGGCCAGTGCGGGCGTAGTGGGTCTCCAGCGCGTCGATGGCCTCCAGTCGCAGCCTGGCCTTGCCGGACGTGTTGTGTTCCACCTTGTAGAACCCGCCAACGAGGTCCCACTCGGTCGGATCGTCAGGGGTGAAATTGACCGTATCTCCGTCCGGCCGGGCTCCGAGGATTTGGTACGAGCCCTTGATCAGCAGCATCGGCATGGCGACTCCCTTGGACGGGGACGCGGACCTCGATGCCGGCGAGCACCCGGGCCGCGACCCACGAGCGCATCACTATGAGTGACACGGTATGCGCAAACAGTAGCTAACTGTGTCAAATTGGGCATCTGGTGAGTCGCTCGACAGACCCTGAGCACGCGTGACGCGGGGCTTGCCGCCTTGGTCTCTGCTCTCACAGGACTCCCGGGATGGGCGAACCACGCCACCACACAACAACGAGAGTGCGTGTTCAGCACGTAGATCCAACAGCGCCTATGTCGCCTTCGACCTGCTCGGGCTGTCCGGCATGGACACGACGGTCTGGCCGTACCGGCGGCGCCGGGCCGCGCTGGAGTCGCTGTTCGCCGGGGCGGCGGCAGTCGGCGCCGTGGGCGCTGGGCCCGTGGCGGCCGCGCTTTCGCCTGCCCCCGCGAAGCCGGCGTACATGAGGGAGTGGCAGGCCGCGGTGGAGACGGCGACGGTGACGGCGCCTTTGGCAAGTCGTACGTACCGCATGGGGCGGGAATCCTCGCTCTTCACAGGCCGATGGGCCCCAACACATCCAGATCCAAGGCGGCCGCAGGGCTGCTGTGACGCGCAGTTTTCGGTGGCAAGAGGATTCCGTCATCGGTGCGGCATGGGTACGCCTGCGGAGCGGAGTTCGGTCTCGGTGAGCGCGGTCAGCCGGGCCGCGACCGGTGCCTGGTCGTCGCGGTGGTTGTTGATCAGCTTGTACTGGGCGGAGGCCTTGGCCCATGCCTGCCGGCTGGCATGATCTCCCAGCAGTGCGGGGTTGGCGAGGTAGTGGTCGGCCATGGCGGTCGCGAGTTCTTCGATCCTCGGGTCGTACGGTTCCCAGGTCTCGGCCTCCCAGCCGTGCTTGGTCAGGTCGATGTACTCGGGGTCGTCCAGCCCGTGTTCGAGCTGGGTCAGTAAGCCGTCGAAGCCTTCCGGCACCAGCGCCCGGGCCAGTACGAGGGCCTCGCGTTGTGCGGCCACGTAGTCGGGGCCGAAGCCGAGGGCGGACATCCGGTCCAGGACCGCGCAGGCACGGTGTGGCTCGCGACGCGCATCGGAGGCAGCGTGGAGCCTGCCGGTCTGCGCGGGGCGGCGGAGTTCGGTCAGGTGGTGCCGGCCGCGCTGCCCTTTGTAGCGGGAGCAGACGTGGCACGGGACCTGCAGGCGGCCCCGGAGGGCAAGGCGCTGCTCGACTGCTCCAACCCGGTCGGGCCGGGCTTCCGGCTGCTGACGGACGGAGGCCCCTCAGCCGCGCAGCAACTGGCCGCGGCGACACCAGGAGCCCACGTGGTCAAGGCTTTCAACCTCTGCCACGAGGACGTGTGGCGCACGCGGCCGCCCGTCTTCGATGGGCGACCACTGGCTGTTCCCGTCTGCGGGGACGACGAGACGGCCCTCCTGCGTGTACGCCAGTCGGTGCAGGACGTGGGCTGCGACCCCGTGGCCGGCGGTGGTCTCGAACGTGCGGGACTCCTGGAAGCGACCGCCGCGCTCTTCATCGCCCTGTGGGTCGGCGAGGGAGCGGATGCGCAAGCAAAACGCGCCTCCGCTGGCGTACGCGGCCGGACCGAGCCACCAGGCCGGGACCCCGGCTGGCCGTGGGCTGGACGAGCTGCGGGCAGCGCACAGCCAGCTCGTCACTGCCCGAACCGACTGGTCGGCCGCCGCCTGACCACTGTCACCGCCGGAGGCCGGGCGTCCGCCCTGCTCCCCGGTCAGCCGGGCTGCCACGCCGGCTCCGATGCCTCCCGTCTCGCGTACGCCGCCCAGTCCACGATCTGTACCGCCGCGCCGGCGGCCTCGCTGCCCCGGCAGTGGGCGTGGTGCCTGCGGTCGATGCTGTCCAGGTCGAGGCGGGAGCCGAAGGCGGGGTGCGCCGCCAGCCGTCGTGCGTACGCCCACAGCCGGGGGAGGGCGGTGATGCGGTGCACCGCAGCGGTGTCCAGGTGGTAGCGGTGGACGGTGTCCAGCTGTACCAGCGTCACCCACAAGTACACGTCTGCGAGGGTGAGTCCGCCGCCCAGGACGTACTCCTGGGCAGTGAGCCGCCACTCCAGGATGTCCAGGGCGCGCAGCAGGGTGGCCAGCGCGGTGTCGCGTGCCGCCGGGTCACCCCCGGACTGCCCGGCGCGCTGGGCGGTTGCGGTGATGCCCTGTTCACAGAGCCGGGCTACACCCTCGATCGCCTCCTCGGCACCACGCGGGTGGAGATCAGGACCATGACCGCCGAACCACCGGGTCAGGTCCCGCAGGATGTCCGGGGCGTGCGTGCTGACGATCCGCCCGGTCCAGCCGTCGCTGAGCACCGGCGCCACGGCCGGCCCCGGGTACTGGTGCGAACTGGCCTCGTACAGCGGAAGCAGTTCCCGGTGTCCGCCGCCGGGTGCGTCGGGCACGCCAGGCAGCAGCGTCACCGGGAGCGTGTCGCCGAGGCCGAGCAGGCCGTGCGTCACGGCGATCCGCAGGCAGTGCGGACAGGAGAGGGCGAGATGGAGCCGGTAGCGGCGCGGCGCGGCGTAGTAACCGCTGCTCGCGTCACAGCCGATCCTGCTGCGGAAGGACGGCACGGCTGTCGAGGATGTCGCGGACATGCGTCTCCCTGGAAGTGCTCGGTCATGGGCATACGACGGCGACGGCACGCTGCAGCTTCGGCGCTGCCGGGATGCGGTACTTGTGCGGGAGGGTCAGGCGTGAGCGGGGACTGGCCCGCCGTCGCGCAGGGGACTTGCCGCACTGCACACACGCACGAGATCGATGTGACGGCGGGACGTCAGCAGGGGCAGCGGCCGGACGGCGACACGGACGGCGTCACTGCCGAGGTCCAGCGCGACACAGCCCATCTTCCCTACCAGTTCACTAGGATTCCCGTAGTGAAGTGTCAGGCCGCGTCCACACCGCGTCAAGAGGGCCGTTCGGCCGATACCACGGCGTCTCACCACGTGAGAGGACCCGGGCTGCGGTGCGGTCAGGCCGCGCGGCCGGTCTCGCAGGCGGCGAGCAGCGCGCGGACCGCCTCGACGGCGGCGCCGGTCACGGAGGGGTCAGCGCCGTGCCGGGGTCGCGCGCTGAGCCGTACCGGGGACACGGCGGGCAAGCCCTGGACCGGGAGCAGTCCCTCGGGGTGCTGGCCGCCTGGAACGGCGAGCAGCGCGGTGCCCAGTCCCGCGCGGGCCGCGTCCAGGACGCCCGCGAGATATCCGGCCTCGGCGACGACGGTGGCCGGCGTGCGGTGGGCGGCCAGCGCGGTGAGGGCGCGGCGGCGGATGACGCACGGTTCGTTGACTGCGACCAGCGGCAGCGGGGCGGGGGCGCCGGGCGGCTTCCAGCCAGGGGCGGCGTACCAGCGCAGCGGCAGTCCGCCTACGGGGTCGCCCGCCGCGGCGGTCGCCTCGGTGACGTAGACGGCGAGGTCGAGTTCGCCGCGGTCGACCGCGTCCGTCAGTCGTGCCGAGCGGTCGATCCGCACGCGGACCTCGGCGCCCGGACGCACCTCCCGTACGGCCTCGGTGAGCACCGGGAGGATCTGGTCCGCGCCGTGCTCGGTGGCACCGACGACGACGGTGGCGGTTCCGGGACCGCCCTCACCCAGGAGCCTGCGAACGGCCGCGTCGTGGGCTCCCACGATCAGCCGTGCCTCCTCCAGGAGTTGGGCGCCGCGTGCGGTGAACCGGGTCTTGCGGCCGTCGCGTTCGACGACGGGAAGGCCCAGCGTCTTCTCCAGCCGTCGTACGTGCTGGCTGACCGCGGACTGGCTGAGGGCGAGCGCGCCGGCGGCGCGGTGGAAGCCGCCGTAGTCGGCTACGGCGATCAGGCTGCGCAGTGCCACGATGTCCAGAACCGGTCGCATGGGCGCAGGCTAGCACCTATTGATCAGGGATCGTGATCGGTTTTGATGGCGAATCGTCGTTGGACGTACGGCTTTCGCCTCCTGCATGCTGGGCGCATGCCGCGTACAGCCAACGCGTCGGCCTGCGGGCCGCGCCCCCACAGCACCGGACCCCGGCCGTCGGCCGTCGGGTCGGCGGTGTGCTGTGGTGCGGGCACCTGGCTGACGCGGCGGCGGGTGGTCGACCTCGGCCGCGCCGTCACCATGCGCTGTCGCTGATCCGCGCACACGCGATGCTCCGTTGAGCCGGAACCGGCCCGGCTGATCCCGCACGCCAGGTGGCTGTGCGGCCCCTCGACGCAGGTACGCGTCACGCTCTCCCCCGCCCACGGCACAGGTGCGCCCCGTCCTCCCCCTGAGCCCTCCGATGAATCGAGTCACCATGAGCTCTCCTCAGCCTGTCCACGCCTGGGACGAACCAGAGGGGATCGCGCCGCGCGGCACCCTCGTCCTCCTCCCCGGACGCGGTGAACACGGCGGCGTGTACGAGCGGTTCGGCAGCCGCATCGCCGCCGACGGCTACCGCGTCCGTGCCTTGCCCGACCCCTCGCCCGCACCGGAGAGGGTCACCGACCAGGCCGCCAAGCTGCTGCGCGACGAGACACTGCCCGGCCCCCGGGTCCTGGCCGGCTCCGACACCGGGGCCCTGTACGCGGCGTGGCTCGCGGCGCGTGGCACACCGGGCCTGGACGCGCTGATCCTCGCCGGGCTACCCACCGCACCGCACGCCCTCGCCGCGACGCCCGACTGGGAGGCCGAACTCGACCAGCGCACCGCCTGCCCCACGCACCGGGGCAGGCTAGCCTCCGACGACGCGTTCCGGCGCGGTGCGCTCACGGACACGACCCCTGCCGACCTGCATGCCCTGGAGGGCGTCTCCGTCCCCGTCCTGGCCCTGCACGGCGCCGACGACACGGTCAGCCCGCCCCCGGCGGCCGGCCGCGCCTACCGCGCACTGCCCGGCGTGGAGCTGTGGAGCCTGGCCGGGACCCGACACGACGCCCTCAACGACGTCACCCACCGCACGGCCGCCGCCACCATCGTGCTGTTCCTGGAGCGGCTGCGGCTCTCCCCGGACCTCGCACCCATCGCCGTACGGGAGGGCCTCGTATGACCGCCCCGGTGCTGACCGGCGTGGCCGAGCTGCGCTCCCTGCTGCACAGCGGTGATCCGAGCCCCGTCATCCTCGACGTGCGGTGGCGGCTCGGCGACCCGCACGGCCGCGAGCACTACCTCAAGGATCACATTCCCGGCGCCGTCTACGTGGACCTCGACACCGAACTCGCCGCCCCGCCCACACCCGAGGGCGGTCGCCACCCTCTCCCCGACCCCGCGGACCTGCAAGCGGCGGCGCGCCGCTGGGGCGTCACCGCGGGCCGCCCGGTGGTCGTGTACGACGACAACGGCAACACCGCCGCCGCCCGCGCCTGGTGGCTGCTGCGCTGGGCGGGAGTCGAGCGGGTGACTCTGCTCGACGGGGCGCTGGGCGCCTGGCGCGCGGCCGGACTCCCCACGGAGACCGGCGAGTCCGAGGCTCACGCGCCGGGTGACATCGTGCTCAGCCCGGGGCGGTTGCCCGTGCTGGACATGGACGCGGCGGCCGAAGTCGCCCGTGAAGGTGTGCTGCTGGACGCCCGCGCCGCCGAGCGGTACCGGGGCGAGAGCGAACCGGTCGATCCGCGTGCCGGGCACATCCCCGGTGCGCTCTCCGCCCCGACGGGCGACAACCTCGATCCCGACGGGACTTTCCGCGACGTGGAGGAACTCGCCGTGCGGTTCACGACGCTGGGTGCCGACGACGCGACCGAGGTGGGGGTCTACTGCGGGTCCGGCGTCACGGCCGCCCACCAGATCGCGGCGCTCGCCCACGCCGGCATCCCCGCCGCGCTGTACCCCGGTTCGTGGTCCGCCTGGTCCGCCGACCCCGACCGCCCGGCCGTGCTGGGCGACCAGCCGTACTGAATCCCCGACACCCTCCCGACTCCTCCCCGAGAGGCCTCCCATGCCCTCCCCGAACACCGCCGTCTCCGGAACATCGCCGCCGACGCACACACCGGCGCCGGCAACGCGCACGGCCCCGACCCCCACGAAGAGCGATCCCCCTGCACGCCCACGTCTGCGCCCCGCCCTCCGCGTGCCGCGCGGTGTGCGCCGTGCCGCCGGGCCCATCGGACTGCTGGTGGTGTGGTTCCTCGGGAGCACCACCGGTGTGCTGCCCGAGTCCGTCCTCGCCTCCCCCGTCGACGTCGTCCAGCGGGCCGTTGACCTGACCGAAACGGGTGAACTGCCGCAGGCCATCGCTGCGTCCGGCCGCCGCGCCGCGATCGGGTTCCTCATCGGTGCGGCCGTCGCCCTCGCCCTGTCGCTCACGGCGGGACTGTTCCGGCTGGGCGAGGACGTGATAGACGCGTCGATGGGCATGTTCCGGGCCATCCCCTGGGTGGGCCTGATCCCGCTGTTCATCGTCTGGTTCGGCATCGACGAGACCCCGAAGATCGCTCTGGTCGCGCTCGGTGTGACGTACCCGCTGTACTTCAACATCTACGGCGGCATCCGCTCCGCCGACGCCCAGCTCATCGAAGCGGGACGGATGGCGGGGCTCGGCCGCGTCGGTCTGATCCGGTACGTGATCCTGCCGTCCGCACTGCCCGGAGCGCTGGTGGGTCTGCGGTACGCGCTGTCCACCGCCTGGCTCGCCCTGGTCTTCGCGGAGCAGGTCAACTCGGACGCCGGCATCGGCTACCTGATGAGCAACGCCCAGCAGTACTTCCAGACCGACGTCATCGTCCTGTGCCTGGCCGTCTACGCGGTCCTCGGCCTGCTGTGCGACTTCGCCGTACGGCTGCTGTCGCGGCGGCTGCTGGCCTGGCGTGCCTCGTTCGACGGCGAAGGAGCGTGACCCACATGACGGAGACAGCGAACGTGAAGGTCCGCGGGCTGACCCGGGCCTTCGACGACAAGACGGTCATCGACGGGCTCGATCTCACCTTGCGCCAGGGCGAGTTCGTCGCTCTGCTCGGCCACAGCGGCTGCGGCAAGTCGACGCTGCTGAAGATCCTCGCCGGGCTCGACAACGAGACCGAGGGCGAGGTGAGCGTGCCGGAGCGCCGCTCGGTGGCCTTCCAGTCGCCGCGGCTGATGCCCTGGCTGCGCGTGTGGCGCAACGTCGTGCTCGGCCTGCCCGGCTCCCCGGACCGGGCGCTCGCCGAGCGGTATCTGGCCGAGGTGGGCATCGAGGAGTACGCCGGCCGCTGGCCCAAGACCCTGTCCGGCGGCCAGGCCCAGCGCGTCTCCCTGGCCCGCGCCCTGGTGCGCGAACCCGAACTGCTTCTCCTCGACGAGCCGTTCGGCGCCCTGGACGCCCTCACTCGCGGCAGGGCACAGCGGCTGGTGGCGGATCTCTGGCAGCGGCACGGCTGCACGGTGCTGCTGGTCACCCACGACGTGGAAGAGGCGCTGCTGCTGGCCGACCGGGTCCTGGTGATGGACGGCGGGCGGATCTCGTACGAGGCCGAAGTCGGCCTGGAACGGCCGCGCGACCTCGGCTCTCCCGACTTCGTACGACACCGCGGCGAACTGCTGCGCCGCCTGGGCGTCCACGACGCCTCGGCGCATCCCCTGGAAGAGGCACCCGCATGAACCCCGTCAATCGCACCAGCCGTGCGCTGAGCTCCGCACTCGTCCTCACTGCGCTCCTCGCCACAGCGGCCTGCGGTGGGAACACCGAGGCCGCGTCCGGTGGCTCTTCCTCGCGGGTGACCCTCACCATCGGCGACCAGGCGAAGAACCTGCAGACGCTGCTCAACGCCTCCGGCGCCCTCAAAGGCACGTCGTACGACGTGAAGTGGGCCGAGTTCGAAGGTGCGGCCCCGCTCTTCCAAGCCGTGCAGGCGGGTGCCGCGGACACCTCGTACGCCGCCGACCTCCCCACGCTCCAGGCCCTCTCCGGGGGCGTGCCGGTCAAGGCGGTGGGTGCGCTGCACAACGACGGTACGCACACCGGGATCGTGGTCCGTGACGACTCGTCGGTGAAGAGCGTGAAGGACCTCAAAGGCAAGAAGGTCGTGGTCTCCTCGGCGAAGGGGTCCATCGCCGAGTACCTGCTCGCGCACGCGCTTCAGCAGGCGGGGCTGAGCTACGGCGACGTCAAGGTCCAGTATCTGCTGCCGACCGACGCGCAGGCCGCGTTCACCTCGGGCAAGATCGAGGCGTGGGCCACCTTCGGGGTCTACAAGTCCGTCGCCGAGCAGCAGGGCGGCCGGCTCCTCGTCAACGGCGCCGACGGTCGCGTGAGCGGCTACGGCTTCATCGGCGCCTCCGAGAAGGCACTGGCCGACCAGGGCAAGAAGGCCGCCGTTTCCGACTACCTTCGCCGCCTGGACAAGGCTCTCGCCTGGTCGCGGGAACACCCGGACGACTACGCCAAGGCCATCCAGCGGAACACCGGTGCCTCCCCCGAGATCGCGAAGACGCTGGTGAGCCAGGCCAACAGCGAGCTGGAGCCGGTGAGTCCGCAGGTTGTCCAGGCCGTGCAGAAGGTCGGCGACACCATGCACGGCATCGGCGTCCTCACCCCGAACCCGACCGTCGCCGACCACGTCGACACCAGCCTCGTCAAGGAGTGAGCCCCGCCATGCCGGTCGAGTTCATCAGCGCCGTCCATCCCAACCCCGCCACCGAGGGCGACCCCACCGCGGGCACGGGCATCGACGTCGACTACGCCCGCCGCTACGCCCGCGCCCTGGACGACGGCGGCTTCGACTACACCCTCGTCACCTACCACTCCGCCTCCCCCGACGCGCTTCAGCTGGCCCAGTTCGTGGCCCACCACACCGAGCGCATCAAGCCCGTCCTCGCACACCGCCCCGGCGTGATCTTCCCGACCCACGCGGCCCGTGCCCTGGCCACGCTGGACCGGATCAGCAAGGGGCGCCTGGTGGTCCACATCATCTCCGGCGGAAGCGACGAGGAGCAGCGCCGCGAGGGCGACTACCTGGGCAAGAGCGAGCGGTACGCGCGGTCGGACGAGTACATCCGGATTCTGCGGGACGTGTGGGCGGCCGACGGGCCCCTCTCGCACGAGGGCGCGTACTACCGCTTCGAGGGCTTCCGCTCCGACGTCACCCCGTACCACGGCACGATCCCGATCTCGGTGGGCGGCTCCTCGGAGGACGCCTACCGGGTGGGCGGGCAGCAGGGCGACATCTTCGGGCTGTGGGGCGAGCCGCTGAAGGAGACCGCCGAGCAGATCGCCGCGGTCAACGCCCACGCGGACGCCGCCGGCCGGCCCCGCCCCCGCATCTGGGTGTCGTTCCGCCCGATCATCGCGCCCACCGACGAACTCGCCTGGGAAAAGGCACACCGCATCCTCGGCTCGATCAAGACCAACCACGCCGAGCGCGCCAAGCAACGCCACTACCCGGCGCTCGGCCAGGGCACCCCCGCCAACGTCGGCTCGCAGCGGCTGCTGGCCGTCGCCGATCGCGGCGAGGTCCACGACCGCTGCCTGTGGACCGCGCCCGCCTCCGCCACCAACGCCGCAGGTGCCTCCACCGCGCTCGTCGGCTCACCCGAGACGGTCGCCAAGGCGCTGCTCGACTACGTCGACATCGGCTGCGAACTGCTGTCCGTCCGCGGCTATGACCCGCTCAACGACGCGATCGACTACAGCCGTCACGTCCTCCCGCTGGTCCGCCAGGAGCTGGCGCACCGCGCCGCTTCGGGAGCGGTCGCGTGAGGCGGGCCGGGGGCGCTAGCGCACTCGCCGGGCTCCTCGTCGTGGTACTCAGCGCCTGCGGTGGCCCCGCGGGCGCGGAGGACGGGGGCGACACCGTCACGCTGCGCGTGGGCGCGACGGGCTGGAAGCGCGAGGAGGCCCTGCTGAAGCTCGCCCACCTCGACGACACGCCGTACCAGGTGCGGTGGAGCCTCTTCCAGGGCGGCGACAAGCAGTTGGAGGCGGTCCGGGCCGGGGCTCTCGACGTGGCGAGCTCCAGCGAGATCCCGCCGGTGTTCGCCGCCGCCGACGGCAGGCCCAACTTCAAGGTCGCCGCCGTGCAGCGCGGCACCACGCTCAACCAGGAGGTCATCGCCCCCAAGGGCTCGGACATCACCTCGATCGCTCAGCTCAAGGGCAAGAAGGTCGGCTACGTCAAGAACACCACCGCCCACTACTTCCTCTACGAGCTGCTCAAGCAGGCCGGACTCGGCTGGGACGACATCACCGCCGCCCCGCTGGAACCCGACAAGGCGCTGGCCGCGCTGAACGGCGGCTCGATCGACGCCTTCGCCGGATACGGCAACGCGATCATCGCCGCCCGTCAGCAGGGCGCCCGTACCCTCGGTTCCGGCAAGGACATCCTCTCCGGGAACTTCCTGTGGTCCGCCTCCGACGACACGCTCGCCAGCTCGTCCGAGCGCGAGGCCCTGGCCGATCTGCTCGCCCGTATCGACAAGGCGTACGCGTACGTCCGCGACGGGCACGAGCAGGAGTACGCGAAGGCCGTGGCCACCGCCACGCACCAGCCGGTGGAGCAGGCGCTGGAGGAGTTCGAGGAGGGCGAGGCACAGCGGAAGACCGAGGTGCGGGTGGTGACCGCGCAGGTCACCGCGTCCCAGCAGGAGGTCGCCGACGCCTTCCAGGGGCTCGGCGCGCTGAAGCGGCCGCTGGCGGTCTCCGCGTTCTGGTCCGACCGTCTGAACCCCCCGCTGCGAAAGGCGCTTTCCTCATGACGACCGCTCTCCGGCCGCCCGTGCCCGATCTAGCCGACCTCACCTCGGTGACGGACCGGCTCTCCGCCACGGCTGCCGCGTACGACCGCACGGGCGCCTTCCCCTCCGACGGCATCCGCGCCGCGCACGAGGCAGGCCTGCTGACCGCCACCGTCAGCGAGCGCTACGGCGGGCCGGGACTCGGGGTCGCCGCCACCGCGCGCATCCTGCACGCACTGGGCGAAGGAGACCCCTCGGTCGCGCTCATCGCGGCGATGAGCCTGACCATCCACCACCGCCAGGCCGTACGGCCGCACTGGCCCGAGGAGTTGTACGGGCAGGTACTGGCCGCGGCGGCCGGGCGGCCGGTGCTGCTCAACCACGTGCGGGCGGAGCCCGAGCTGGGCTCACCGGCGCGCGGCGGGCTGCCCGCGACGGTGGCCCGACGCACGGCGACCGGCTGGACTCTCACCGGCCGCAAGCGGTTCGCCACCGGCGTCGAGGGGCTCGACTGGCTGCTGGTGTGGGCCACCACGGACGAGCCCACGCCACGGGTCGGCACGTTCGCCGTACCCGGCACCGCCCCGGGCATCGAGATCACTCACCTCTGGGACCACCTGGGCCTGCGAGCCAGCGGAAGCCACGACATCGCACTGCACGAGGTCGAGATCCCCGCCGGGAACGTGGTCGACATCGCCGCCCACGGTCCGGGCGCCGAGCAGGACAACCGGGCAGCCGCCGCCCTCCATCTCCCGCTCGCCGCCCTCTACCTGGGCGTGGCCCGCGCGGCCCAGCGGTATTTCCACCGCTTCGCCCACGAACGGATCCCCGCCAACCTCGGCCACCCGGTCGCCCGTACGGAACGCTTCCGGCGGGCCGCCGGCGAGATCGCCCTGCGGCTGGACTCCGCCGAACAGCTGGTGTTCTGCGGTGCCGAACAAGTGGACGCGGCCGACGAGGCGTACACCCCCGACCTGGCCCTGGGCACCCGGATCCTGGCCGACCGGCACGCCGTCGAGGCGGTCGGGCTGGCGGTACGGCTGCTGGGCAATCCGGGGCTGAGCCGCGACAACCCGCTGGAGCGGCACTTCCGCGACGTCCAGTGCGCCCCGGTGCACGCCCCGCAGGAGGACGTCGCGCTGCTCGCCGTCGGCAGCCGTGCGATGGAAGGCACCGGATGACCGTCACCCGATCCCGCACCGTCGAGGCCCTGTTGACCGCCCTGAGCCATGACTTGCCGGGGGATTGTCTCAGCACCGGCCCCGAGGCCACCGCCCCGTACGCCGCCGACCGCTCCGGTAGCCGCCCGCTCGGGGAGCCCTGGGCCGTCGTGCACGCGGCGAACCCCGAGCACGTGCGGACGACACTGCGGCATGCGCACGCCCTGAGGGTGCCTGTGGTGCCGCGGGGGGCCGGGACCGGACTGTCCGGCGGCGCGAACGCCGGCACGGGCACGGTCGTTCTGGACCTGTCGCGGATGAACCGGATCCTCGACCTGGACCCGCACGACCAGATCGCCGTCGTCGAACCGGGCGTCGTCACCGCCGAACTGGATCGCGCGGCGGGTGAGTTCGGTCTGCGCTACGCCCCCGATCCGGCGAGCGCGGCGATCTCCACCGTGGGCGGCAACATCGCCACCAACGCGGGCGGGCTGCGCTGCGCCAAGTACGGGGTGACCCGGGACGCGGTGCTGGGCCTCGACGTGGTCCTCGCGGACGGCACACCGATGCGGACCGGCCGGCGCACCGTCAAGGGAGTCACCGGCTACGACCTGACGGCCCTGCTCACCGGCTCCGAGGGCACCCTGGGCGTGATCACCGCGGCCACGCTGCGACTGCGGCCGGTGCCGGAGACGACAGCCACCGTCGCCGCCTACTTCGACACCTTCGCCGAAGGGGCCGAGGCCGTGTCGGCGCTGACCGCCGCCCGGCTGGAGCCTTCCATGGCCGAACTGCTGGACGGACCGGTGCTGGCTGCCGTGGACGACGCGCAGGGCACGGACCTGCGCTCACGTGGCGGTGCGCTGCTGCTTCTGCAGTGCGACGGACGCGCGGCCGGGACCGAGGCGGAGCTGGGGGCGCAGGTGCTGCGCGGGCGCGCGACGTCGGTCGAGACGACCGATGACCCAGCGGAGGCGGACCGGCTGCTCACGGCCCGCAGGCTCGCTCTGCCCGCCCTGGAGCGGCTGGGGCGGGTGCTGATCGAGGACATCGCGGTGCCCAGAAGCCAACTGGCCGCCGCCGTGCGGGAGATCACTGCCATCGCCCAGCGCCACGACGTGAGGATCTTCACCTTGGCCCATGCCGCAGACGGCAACCTCCACCCCATTCTCGTCCTCGACCCCGACACCCCCGTTATCCCTGACGCGGCCTGGCAGGCGGCGGGCGACATCTTCACCGCCGCACTCCGCCTGGGCGGCACCCTCACCGGGGAGCACGGCGTGGGCGCCCTCAAGCGGCGGTGGCTCGTGGACGAACTCGGCCCGGAACAGTACGCGTTGCAGCAACGCATCAAGGCGGCCTTCGACCCGCACCACATCCTCAACCCGGGCAAAGCCCTCTGAAGGAGATTCTCCATGGCGACCGTTCTCTCCGTTTCCGGCAGCCCGTCCGCCACCTCCCGCACCGCCCGTCTCCTGCGCCACCTGGACGCCCGGCTCACGGACCAGGGACACGAGGTGATGCCTCTGGACGTCCGCTCCCTCCCGCCCGAGGCCCTGCTGCGCGCCGACTTCGGTCATCCGGCGATCATCGAGGCCACCGCCCTGTTCGAGCAGGCGGACGGCGTCGTGATCGGCACCCCCGTCTACAAGGCCGCCTATTCCGGACTGCTGAAGTCGCTGCTGGACCTGCTGCCGCAGTACGCACTGGCGGGCAAGACCGTCCTGCCACTGGCCACCGGCGGCAGCACCGCCCACGTCCTGGCCATCGACTACGCACTGCGCCCGGTGCTGAGCTCACTGGGCGCCGCCCACATCACCCCCGGCTGGTTCGTCCTGGACAAGCACATCGAAGTGCGGCAGGACGGCGGCATCATCGTCGAGCCGGGGACGAGGGAGGCACTGGACCAGGTCACCGACCAGTTCTCCACCGCCCTCAGCGAACGCCGGCCGCTGCGGGCGGCGGCGTGAGCGATGGCCGACGCGGGCCGTAGCGCTCCCTCTCGACGCGCCGGTCATTGATGGACCGGGCGCCGGTGCCCTCGAGGATGCGGGCGGGGATGCCGACGAGCTGGTTGTCCGGGTCTGCATAGGTCGTGGTGCGGCTCCGCCGTCCCAGCGCGACCAGCGGACCGGTTCCGCTTGCGGATCCGTTCGTTCAGCGGGTGACCAGCAATCCCCGCCCGCGCAGCACCCGCCGCTCCAGCGGACTGAAGATCAGCAGGTCGATGGCGATGCCGACGAGCAGGATCAGGAAGATGGCCAGGAAGACCTGCGACATGCTGGCGTTGTTCCGTCCGTTCTCCAGCAACTGGCCGAGGCCGACGCCGAGGTCGGGCGAGGAGGCGATGATCTCGGCGGCCATCAGTGAGCGCCAGGAGAACGCCCAGCCCTGCTTCAGTCCCGCCAGATAGCCGGGCAGCGCTCCCGGCATCACGATGTGCCAGGACTCGCGCAGCCCGGTCGCGCCCAGGGTGCGCCCGGCGCGCAGGAAGAGCGGCGGGATCTGGTCGATGCCCGCGACGAGGCCGTTGGCGATGGAGGGGACCGCGCCGAGCAGGATCACGGCGTACATCATGGAGTTGTCGAGGCCCAGCCACAGCACGGCCGGCGGCACCCAGGCGACCGACGGCAGCGACTGCAGACCGGACAGGATCGGGCCGATGGCCGCGCGGACGAACCTGACGCGGGCGACCAGCAGGCCGAGCGGGGTGCCGATGGCGAGTGCCATCAGGAAGCCGAGCAGGCCGCGCGAGACGCTGGTCCAGATGTAGTCGAGGAGCGTGCCCTGCCGCCAGGCGACGGCCACCTCGTCCCACACCGCGGACGGTGACGGCAGCTTGTATTCGGGGACGATCCCGGCCCACACCAGCAGTTGCCAGATCACCAGGACCAGTGCGATGGCCGTGATGGGCGGCAGCACCTTGCGGATCAGGGTCTCGCGCAGCGGTGTGCGACCGGTCTGTACCGAGTCCAGCGCGTCGAGCCCGGCCTCCAGTCCCGCCAGATCCTGGCTGTCCTGTGGCTCCCCGGTCGGCGACGAGCCGTCCTTCTCGATGTCGACGCCGGTGTCAGTGGTGGCCATGGCGGCGGATCTCCCTACGCAGTTCCTCGGTGATCTCGACGGACAGCTCGGCGACCGCGCTGTCCTCGATGCGGCGTGGCTGCGCAATGCCGACGGTCCATTCCCGGGCTATCCGTCCCGGTCGGGAGGACAGCAGCACCACCCGCTGCGCCAGCTTCACCGCCTCGCGCACGTTGTGCGTGACGAACAGCACCGACAGTCCCGTCTCGCGCCAGATGCGGGTCAGTTCCTCGTGCAGCACGTCGCGGGTGATGGCGTCCAGCGCGGCGAACGGCTCGTCCATCAGCAGCAGTCGGCTGTCCTGGGCCAGCGCCCGAGCCAGTGCGACGCGCTGCCGCATGCCGCCGGACAGTTCGTGCACCCGCTTGCGGTACGCGCCCTGCAGCCGTACGAGGTCCAGCAGCCGTTCGGCCTCCTGGCGGCGCTCCGGCTTGGCGATCCCGCGCAGTTTCAGCGCGAGTTCGACGTTCTTGCCCGCGGTCAGCCATGGGAACAGGGCGTGTTCCTGGAACATCAGGGCGGGTCGGCCGTCCGTGTCGATCGAGCCGGCGGAGGGCAGGTCCAGTCCCGCGACCAGGTTGAGCAGGGTGGACTTGCCGCAGCCGGAGGCTCCCAGGAGGGTGACGAACTCGCCGGGTGCGACGTCGAGCGTGATGTCGTCCAGCACGAGTTGTTGTCCGCCGGGTGTGCCCGGCGCGGGGAAGGACTTCGAGACGTGCTCGATGCGGGCGGCGTGCGTCACCGCCGTGGGGTCCTGTGCAGACTTGGCGATCGTGGTGGCCATGGTCGTCACCTCCTGGGAACTCATCGGATCCGGTTGTCAGTTGCTCGGCTGTTCGGCGCCGAGGCCGGCGTCGTCGACCTCGTCCTCGCCCTCGGCCTCGAGGACCTTGTTCAGCGGTGCGAGGTCGTAGATTCCCTTCAGGTCGGGCTTTTCCAGCAGACCGGACTTCACCGCGTGCTCCGCCTCGGTGTTGAGGGTGGAGGCCAGCGGGTCGTCGAGGAAGGTGATGGACTTCCAGGCCGGGTCGATGACCTCGGCGGGCAGTGCCTTGCCGGAGTCCTCCTTCAGCGCCTCGTTGGCCGAGGCCTTGGCCTTGTCCGGGTTGGCGTTGATCCACGCGTTGGTCTTCACCGAGCCGCGCAGCACGGCCTCGACGACGTCCGGGTGCTCCTTCAGGAACGCCTGACGGACGATGATGTTCGTGATCACGAACTTCTTGTCGGGCCACAGGTCCGCCTCGTCGAGCAGCACCTTGCCGCCCTCGGCGACGAGCTTGGACGCCGTCGGCTCCGGCACCCAGGCGCCGTCGATCGAGCCGGACTTGTAGGCGTCCGGCGTGATCTTGTTGTCCGTACGGACGACGGAGACATCGCCCCTGCCGCTCTGCGCGTCGACCTTCCAGCCCTGCTCCGAGATCCAGTTCAGCAGCGCGACGTCCTGGGTGTTGCCGAGCTGCGGGGTGGCGATCTTCTTGCCCTTGACGTCCCTCAGGGACTTGATCTTCTCGGGATTGACGACCAGCTTCACGCCGCCGGAGGCGGAGCCGCTGATGATGCGCAGGTTCTTGCCGTTCGACTTCGTGTAGCCGTTGATGGCGGGGGACGGGCCGATCCAGCCGATGTCGATGGAGCCGGCGTTCAGAGCCTCGATCTCGGAGGGGCCGGCGTTGAAGGTGGACGGCTTGATCCTGGTGCCGCCGAGCTCCTTCTGGAGCAGGCCTTCCTGGACGCCGACCAGCGCGGTGGCGTGCGTGAGGTTGGGGAAGTAGCCGATCTTCACTTCGTCGGCGGAGAGCTTCTTGGCGTCCGCCGCGACCTCGGTCTGCTTGCCGTCGTCGGTGGACTCGGCGCCGTAGCCGCAGGCGGTCAGCAGCAGGGGGAGCGCCGCGAGGACGGCGAAGGTGCGCAGGGTGGTGAGCGGTCTTGCGGCAGACACGGAGGTGTCCTCTCAAGGGAAGGGCGTTCGGGGAGCACGGCACGGGAGGCGTGGGGCCTGCTGATACACACCGGCACACCGCTTCGCCCGCCATCCCGGCGGGACGGCAGGGGCGCAGCGGTGTGGGGGGCGTGCGGGTTGCGCGGAGAGTCTCAGACGAGTCGACAGATGGCGCTGGAGGTACGGCCGAAGTCGATGTGGCGACGCGAGGTCAGGAGGGGCGGCAACAGGGCCGTGCGGTTGCGCGTTCGCATGACGACCCCACCCCACGGATTCCTAGTTTTCCTACCTGGTTGCTAGGGATCGTGGCAGAAGTGCGCGTCCACCCCAAGGGGCTGCCCATATGCTGGACGATGTTTTCTCGCTCTTTGGGATCGGTGGGTATCGGCTCAGCTTGTCAGGGGTTTACCCAGGCATCCGGGGCGTTGGTCAACGCAGAAACGTCGGCGGGCAGTTGGGCCGATGCGACGTCGGTGAGCGACACGCCCTCCAGGATCTCGCGCACGTTGGACCGCAGCGCGATCCACAGGGGGAGCAGCGACTCGGCGGGGCCGGTGTAGGACAGGTCCGGCGGGCGGACACCGCGCACCGAGACGAGGGGCCCGTCCACGGTGCGGATGACGTCGGCGATGCTGATGGACTCGGCGGGCCTTGCCAGCCGGTAGCCGCCATTGCCGCCGCGCTGGCTGAGCACGAGGCCGCCCCGGCGCATGTCGTTCAGGATGCTTTCGAGGAACTTGTGCGGAATGTCCTGGGCATAGGCGATGGCCTCGGCTTTCAGGGGCGCGTCGTCCCTGGACGCGGCGAGCTGCAGTGCGGCACGTACCGCGTAGTCCGCTCTGGCTGAGATCCGCATGTGCCCATTATCCCGTACGGCTTCGGTCGGCGTTCGTCGCGGGCGGGCCGCCGGGCAGGGACGGGTGTCCGCTGCCCGGCGGCCGACGTGCTCAGGCCACGGCGGGGGTGTAGTGGGAGGCGTCGTCGCCTTCGAGGACGTGGCTGAGGGTGCCGTCGATCCCGGTGGGGACGTCGCCCGCGACGGTCACCCGGTGCAGCAGGCGGGGCAGGTCGCCGTAGTCGTCGGGGGCGTAGTGCTGGGTGATGCGGTTGTCGAACAGGACGAGGTCGCCCGGCGTCCAGGCCACGCGCACGATGTTCTCCGGGCGGGTGACGTACGACTGGAAAATGCGCAGCAGGTCACGGGAGTCGGACGGGCCGAGACCGACGATGCTCTGGGCGAAGCCGCCGATGAACAGGCCCCGCTCCCCGGTCTCGGGATGGACCCGGACGACCGGGTGGACGGTGCGGTACTTGCGCGAGACGAAGCGCTTGCGGTACTCGGCCGCCTTTTCGCTCTTCGGCGCGGCGTAGTCGTAGGCGTTGGTGTGTACGGCCCACAGCCGGTCCGCCAGCTCGCGCAGCGGCTCGGGCAGATCCCGGTACGCGGCGGCCGAGTTGGCGATGAGGGTGTTGCCGCCGTAGGGCGGGACCACGATGCTGCGCAGCGTGGACGCCTTCGGGGGCGTACGGACGAACGTGACGTCCGTGTGCCACACGTTGGAGCGGATGCCCTCGTCGGCGTCGACGGGCAGGATCTGCGGCTTCCCGTCGACGGAGGGGACGGTGGGGTGGGCGGTGGTGAGTTCGCCGAAGAGGGAGGCGAAGCGGAGCTGGCCCGCGTCGTCGAGCCGCTGCTCGCGGAAGACCAGTGCCTTGTGTTCCAGGAGCGCGGAGTTGATCTCGGTGACGACGGCGGAGTCGAGATCGGCGGACAGGTCCACGCCGAGGATCTCGGCGCCGATGCGGCCGCCGATCCTGCGGACGTCGAAGCCGGTGCTGGTGGTCATGTGCGGGTGTTCCTTTCAGGAGGTGATCAGCGCGGACGTGATCAGTCGGGAGGTCGTCAGGAGGTGATGGGTGGGGACGTTCCCTCGGGCCCCGGGGGTCCGAGGGGAGGGCCGACGGCCCGTAGCGCGCCGGGGGTGCGGCCTCGTCCCCAGCCGATGTGCCGGCGGTAGCTGCCGAGCAGGCCGGTACGGGCCAGGTGGTCCTCGTCGCGGGCGGTGGAGTCGTCGGGCAGCGGGCTGGTCAGGGGCGCGACGTAGAGCGCGTCGGCCGGGCAGTTCGCCTCGCACTGGAAGCAGGTCTGGCAGTCGTCGCGGCGGGCGAGCACCGGGATGCCGTCCTCGCCCCGGTCGAAGACGTTGGTCGGGCAGACCTTGATGCACTTGTCGCAGGTGATGCAGCGTTCCGCCGAGACCAGTTCGATCACGAGACCACCTCCAGTGGTGCGGCCGGTGCCGTCGATGCGGTTGGCGCGGTCGTCAGGGGCTCGGGGCGCGTCCAGACCTGGTCGAGGCCGCCGGTGACGATGCGGTGGTGCCGGCGGGGGTCCTGCGCCGGGAAGTCGAGCCGTTTGGCCATGCCGCGGGTCTCGGTGCGCACGAGCGCCGCGGAGTACATCCAGCGCGCGTGCGCCACCATGGCCGCCGCCTGCCTGGCCCGTACGGCGTCTCCGCCCGCGGCGTACAGGGAGGCGCGCGACTCCGCCCACACGCTGTCGAGCACCTCCAGGGAGGCGGTGAGCCGGTCGCCGTGGCGCAGGTAGTTCTTGTCGTACGGCAGCACTTCGCCCTGGACAGCGGTGACGACGTCCCGGAAGCCGTCGGCCGGACCGGGTGTCCCGGCGGGCCGGAGCCCCGCACCGCCCGCGGCCACCAGCCGCCTCGTGGTGGCGCCGGCGCCGAGCGAGCGGGCGTGGCGGGTTGCGCCCCGGCCGGCCCAGGTGCCGGAGGAGATGGCCCAGGCCGCGTTGTGGCTGCCGCCGCCGGTGAAGCCACCGCAGATCAGCTCACGGGTCGCCGCGTCCCCGGCCGCGTACAGTCCGGGGACGGTGGTGGAGCAGTCGTCGCCGGTGATGCGGATGCCGCCGGTGCCGCGCACGGTGCCCTCGGCGAGGAGCGTGACGGCGAAGGGCTGGGTGAAGGGGTCGACGCCGAGCCGGTCGAAGGTGAGGAAGAAGTTCGGCTGGGCCAGCCGCATCGCCTGCCGGGCCGACGCGTCCGCCCGGTCGAGTCGGCAGTACACCTTCTCGCTGAGCAGCGCACGCGCGATCACGGACCGGCCGCCCTGGCTCGCGGCGCCCTCCAGGACCGTGCCGTCCTCGTGGTAGAAGGTCGCGAAGGAGTAGAACGCGGTCTTGGTGACGGAGGTGCCCTCGGGCGCGATGCCGTACGCGTTGGAGAACTCCATGCCGGACAGCTCCGCGCCCACTTCGGCGGCGAACAGCGCGCCGTCGCCGGTGTTGACGTTGCAGCCGAGCGCGCCGCTGAGGAACGCGCAGCCGCCGGTGGCCAGGACGACTGCCCCGGCGCGGACCTGGAAGGGCTGACCGGCCCGCAGCCGGTGGCCCCTGGCTCCGGCGACCGCTCCGGAGGTGTCGGTGAGCAGCTCGGTGACCGGGCTGTGGTCGAGGACGCGGGCCCCCGCACGCTGGACGCGGATGCGCATCCTGCGCATGTATTCCGGCCCCTGCAGGCCGTTCCTGAGTTGCTTTCCGTCCGGCCCTGTGGGGAAGGGGTAGCGGCCGGCAGCGGCCAGCTCGTTCATCCCGGCGTACGTCTGGTCCAGCACCCGGGTCATCCAGCGTCGGTCGGCCAGGTAGCCGCCCAGTGCCTCCCTGCTCGCCATGGCGGCCTCCCGCGCGGCGGACTCCGGGGGCACGTACCAGACGCCCGTTCCTGCGGAGGCGGTGGCGCCGCTGGTGCCGCAGTAGCCCTTGTCGGCGAGGACGACGTCCGCTCCGTCCTGGGCCGCCTTGAGCGCGGCCCAGGTGGCCGCGGGGCCGCCGCCGATCACCAGGACGTCCGCGGTGAGGTCCGGCCCGGTCATGCGGGTTGCCCTTCTCCTACGGCCGCCGCGGCCAGCTGGTTGGCGGGGCGGGGGAGGCCGTAGTGCTCGCGCAGGGTGCGGCCGGTGTACTCGGTTCGGAACAGGCCGCGCCGCTGCAGGATCGGCACGACGTGGTCGACGAAGTCCTCCAGGCCACCCGGCAGATGCGGCGGCATGATGTTGAAACCGTCGGCGGCGCCCTGGGTGAACCACTCCTGGAGCTGGTCGGCTGTCTGTTCCGGGGTGCCGGCGAACACCCGGTGTCCGCGCCCGGCGCCGAGGCGGGCGATGAGCTGGCGCAGGGTGAGGCCGTCGCGGCGGGCGAGCTCGGCGACGAGCGTGAAGCGGCTCTTGTTGCCGTTGATGTCCCGCTCCTCGGGCAGCTCGGGCAGGGGCCCGTCCAGCGGCAGCCCGGTGAGGTCGGTGCCGAGCATCCCGGACACCTGGGCGAGCCCGTACTCGGGAACCTGTAGGTCCGTCAGCTCCTGCTCCAAAGCGCGGGCTTCAGCCTCGGTCGAGCCGATGACGGGAGCGATGCCGGGGAGTACCAGCAACTGGTCCTCGGTGCGGCCGTAGCGGGCGAGCCGGGACTTGAGGTCCTTGTAGAAGGCCTGCCCGTCGGCCAGGGTCTGCTGGGCGGTGAAGACGGCCTCGGCGTACTGGGCGGCGAACTCCTTGCCGTCCTCCGACGAGCCGGCCTGCACCAGCAGCGGATACCCCTGCGGGCTGCGCGGTACGTTCAAGGGTCCCTGCACCCCGAAGTACGTGCCGCGGTGGTCGATCTCCCGCACCTTGTCGGTGTCGGCGTAGACGCCGCGCTCACGGTCGAGCAGGATCGCGTCGTCCTCCCAGCTGTCCCACAGCTTGGTGGCGACCTCGACGAACTCCCGCGCCCGCGCGTAGCGCAGCCGGTGCTCCAGGTGCTCCACCCGGTTGAAGTTGCGGGCTTCGGTCACGGTGCCGGAGGTGACGATGTTCCAGCCGGCCCGGCCGCCGCTGATGTGGTCGCGGGAGGCGAACTTGCGGGCGGTGTGGAAGGGCTCGTTGAAGGTGGTCGAGACGGTGGCGATCAGGCCGACGTGCTCGGTCACGGCCGCGAGGGCGGACAGCAGGGTGAGTGGTTCGAAGCCGCCGAGGGCGTTGTGCCGGACCTTGCCCCACAGGGCGAGGCCGTCGGCGAGGAACACCGAGTCGAGCAGGCCGCGCTCGGCGGTCTGCGCGAGCTGCTGGAAGTAGCGCAGATCGGTGACCCGTTCGGGCTGGGTGCGGGGGTGGCGCCAGGCGGCGTCGTGGTGGCCGGCGTTCATCAGGAAGGCGTTGAGATGCAGGCGCCGGGGGCTGGTCGCGGTCATGGGTTCCTCGGATCGGGTGATCGAGACGATCGGGAGAAGGAAGGGATCGGCGAAGACAGTGGGACGAGAGGGCGGCCGAGTCAGCCGCCGACCGGTACGCGCCAGGAGCTGAGCCGCCGCTCCATGGCCACCAGGAACTGGTTGAAGATCACGCCGATGCCGGAGATCGTGATGATGCCCGCGTACATCTGCGGGATCGCGAAGTTGTACTGCGAGGCGTTGATCAGATAGCCGAGGCCTGCCTTGGCGCCGATCATCTCGGCGGCGACCAGCACCAGGATGGACACCGCTCCCGCCAGCCGGATGCCGGTGAACATCACCGGCACCGAGGCCGGCAGGATGACCTTCTGGAACAGGCGGGGCGCGGACAGGTCCATCGACTTCGCCAGCTTCAGCAGGGTCGGGTCGACGTTGCGGACCGCGCTGATGGTGTTGAGCAGGATCGGCCAGGTGCACGCGTACACCACGATGGAGATCTTCGAGGTCTCGCCGATGCCCAGCAGCAGCACGAACACCGGCAGCAGTGCCAGCGCGGCGGTGTTGCGGAACACCTCCAGCAGCGGTCCGAGGAGGTCGGCGACCGGCCGGTACCAGCCGATCAGCAGCCCGAGCGGCACCGCGACGGCCACGGCGAGACCAAATCCGCTGAACGAACGCGTCAGACTGGCACGCGCGTTGTCGGCGAGCTGACCGTCGACAGCCAGCCCCCACCACGCGCGGGCGACCTCGCTGAAGGGTGGCAGGAAGGTCCGGTCGACCAGGCCGAGTCGGGGTGCGGTCTCCCACAGCAACAGCAGAGCCACGATCGCCGCGGACTTGGTCGCCCCTTTGGCCAGCAGGTACGGCAGCCGGCGGGCCGCCCGGGACACCCCGGCCGCCGTGTCGGGGACTTGGCGCACGCTCGACGGCGAGGCGTCATGGGGCGCGGATGCGGCGGACGTGGCAGAGGACGGGGCCGGTGCGGGCTTGGTGGCGCTCTCCGTGCCGGGCGCCGTGGTCTTGGCGGTGACCGTGCCGGTTACGGGGCTCATACGGATGCCTCTTCCTTCTCCAACTGCTGGGCCCTGGCCACCTCGTCGTGCAGCAGCGACCAGATCTGGTGCCGGAACCGCGCGAACTCAGGACTGGAACGGAGGTCGTCCGTCGCCGTCCGGGAGTCGAAGGCGACCGGCACGATCTGCTTGATGCGGCCCGGCCTGGACGTCATGACGGCGACGCGCTGTCCCAGGTAGACGGCTTCGTCGATGCCGTGCGTGATGAAGACGACGGTCTTGCCGGTGCGCTGCCAGATGCGCAGCAGTTCGTCCTGGAGGGACTCCCGGGTCTGGGCGTCCAGCGCCGCGAACGGCTCGTCCATCAGCAGCACATCGGGGTCGTAGGCGAGGCTGCGGGCGATCGCCACCCGCTGCCGCATCCCGCCGGACAGCTCATGAGGATGGCGGTCCTCGAACCCGGTCAGGCCGACCAGGTCCAGGAACTCCCTGGCCCGTGCCCCACGTTGACGTCGGGGGACGCCGGTGGCCTCCAGGCCGAACTCGACATTGCCCTGCGCCGTGCGCCACGGCAGCAGTGCGTACTGCTGGAACACGATGCCTCGGTCCAGGCCCGGTCCGGTGACGGGTTCGCCGTCCAGCAGGATCCGTCCGCCGGTGGGGCGGGCGAGTCCGCCGAGCAGATCCAGCAGTGTTGACTTGCCGCAGCCGCTGGGACCGACCAGGACGATGAACTCACCGGCCGCTATCTCCAGATCGATACCGTCAAGGGCGGTGAACCGGGTTGGCTGCCGAGTTCCCGTCCTGTCCTTGACGGTGAAGTCCTTCCGTACGTCCTCGAACACGATCTTGGGTGTGGTGGATTCCGGCATGGGATCAGCTCCCGCTCTTCGGTGCGGAGGAGGAATTCGCATTGCCGTTGAACTCATTGGTGTAGAGGTCCGACAGTGTGATCTGGCCCTTCTGGATGTCACCGCGGTCAGCCAGCCAGTCGATCCACAACTTGAGTTCCTTGCCGGTGATCCGGCCTCCCGTTTCGGCGACGCCGTAGGACCGCCAGTACTTCAGCGGTGCGGTGTCCTCGTTGCGGCCGCGCTTTTTCACGATGTCCGTCATCCGGGCGATGACCTCTTCGTGCGGAGTGGAGCGCGACCACTCGATGGCTTTTCCGACGGCGGTGACGAAGACGCGGGCCGTGTCGGGGTTCTGCTTCAGGAAGCGGTCCGTCATCACGTAGGTGCCGGCGCTGAAGGCGCCGAGCAGCCGGTAATCGGTGAAGAGCGGGCGGATGCCGCCGGTGGCCAGTGCCTTGTCGCGCAGGATGCCGCCGAGCACGGCCACATCGATCTGCTTCTGCCGCAGCGACTGCTCGGTGTTGACCGGGGGTACCACGAGCGGTTCGACCTTGCCGATCTCCGCCCGGGACAGACCGCCGCGCTGAAGATAGATGTCGAGCATGGCCTCGGAGTGGGCTCCGAGGGTGTTCATTCCGACCTTCTTGCCGAGCAGATCCCGGGCCGAGCGGATCGGGCTGTCCTCGAGGACGTAGAAGCCGTTGTAGGCGTACTTGTCGGCTCCGTAGTAGCTGATGACGGCCTTGACGGGGGCGTTGTTCGCGGCCAGTTTGACGACCGCGCCGTTGAACGCGCCGCCGAAGTCGACCTGGCCCGTGGCCGCGGACTGGATGTCCTGCGGCCCGCTGATGGTGTTGCCGACCCACTCCAGCTTCAGGCCCTCCAGATAGCCGAGATCCTCGGCCAGCTCCGGCAAGGTCACCTGCCCCGCCCAGCCCTGGTACCGGAGCGTCTTGGTCTGGCCCTTGCCGGACGTGGCTCCGGTCGCGGCCGTGCCGCAGCTCACCGCCACCGTCGAGAGACCGAGCAGAGTGAGGAACTGACGTCGGGTCGATGCCGTAGTGGCCATGGAAGGGTCCTGTTCGGGAAACCGGTCAAGGAAATGCAGACGTCGAATGGGGAAAAGAGGCCCCGCGGCAAAAAGGGCTACGACGAGCCTGACGTTTGCGGAAACAGCGGCTTGGCGCAGAAGCCGGCTGTGAAATGGAGCGAAGGGGGCTGTGCCTGTCAGTGAGTGCGGTGACCGGCGGCACAGATGGCGCTGGCCTGACGTCGCAGATCGATGTGCAGGCGCGCGGCGAGGGTCTCGGAATTGCTCACAGCCAAGAGAGTTGCAGCGGAATCCAGCCAGGTCAATGTCACTTGCGCATGCGTCTCATGTTCTCAACGGTGCGACATGCGCACGAAGTGCGGTGTTCACAATTCTCGGGACGGGCGGCGGCGGGGTGACCGCCGTCTGCGCCGGCCCCGGCCGTCAGCGCAGTGACTGCACGGCGTAGAGGGCGCCGAGGGCGGTGGCCAGGACGCCGAGCAGGAGGCGAAGCGCGGTCTCGGGCAGACGAGGTCGCAGACAGGTTCCGAGGTAGCCCCCGACCAGTCCGCCGAGACCGCAGGTCAGACCGAGGTGCCAGTCAGGGGCGATGTCACCGGAGCCGGTCAGGGACAACAGCGCGAAGGCCGCGGCACCGGCCACGGAGGTGGCGAAAGTGGAGGCGAGGGCGGCCGGCGCCACGAGCGCCACGGGCATGCCCCGGCCGACCAGGACGGGGCCGAGAACGGATCCGCCGCCGATCCCGTAGATCCCGCCGACAACGCCGACGACCAGGGCCAGTCCGGTGACGGTTCGGGGGGAGGGTTCCGCGGCCGGGGTCGGCCGGGTGGGCCGGAGGGTGCGCCCGATGAGCCACATGCCCAGCGGCATCAGCAGAGCCGCGACCAGGAGGCGGAATGCGGTGGCCCCCGGGACGGCGAAGACCCGTACCACGGCGCCGATGACCACACCGGGCAGAGTGCCGGTCACCAGGCGGCGCGTCAGCGGGCTGTTCAGCAGTCCCTCGCGGTAGTGGCGCAGCAGGGCGCCGGGTCCGGCCACCACGTTGTACAGCAGGTTGGTGGGCGTGACCGCCGGGCTGGGCACCCCGAGTACGCTCAACTGCACGGGAAGCAGGAACACCGCTCCCGAAACGCCCACCGGCGCGGTCACCACCGCTATGAGCAGGCCGGCGGTCAGACCGGCCAGCCCCGTCGACCACGTCATGGCAGCCCTCTGATCGAACGTCCGGCCAGGATCGCCTCCTGGTCAGGCGGGCAGGACGAACGGAGGGTGGGCGCCGTTGAGGAAGTAGTGCCCGACATCGCGGAGCCGGTGGGTGACGGGCTCGTACAGGGTGTGGGTTCGGGCGTTGCGCCAGAACCGGTCGAAGCCCAGCCGCGCGGAGGTGGAGCGGGCACCGACGATCTCCAGGGCGCGGGTGGTGCATTCCTGCGCTGCCCTGGCCGCGGCGGTCTCGGCCATGGCCACGAGGGCGGAGATGTCCGCGGACTCGTCGAAGGTGAGGTCTTCGCCGCGCTCAAGGCCGCCCCGCACGGCTTCCAGTGCCTGATCGGTGAGTGCCGACGCGGAGCGGGTGAGGACGGTGAGTTCTCCGTAGGCGGTCTGCACCTGAGGGTCGTGCGGGGTACCGGCCGGCCAGGCGGGGTGCCAGGGCGCGTGGCCCGTCCTGCTGAACTCCCGGGCTTCGGAGAGCACTCCCTCGGCCATGCCGAGAAGGAGCTGGGCGGAGAAGAGACGCCCGACCGGAGACGCCAGGGCGGCCCGGGGCGACAGCAAGTCCTCGTCCGCGGACAGGGAGCCGAGCACGTCGTCGGCACCCAGCGGTACGTCGTCGAACTCCACGCTGCCGCCGGCCGCGAGCCGCTGGCCGAAGGGGTCGGCGTCGCCGTCGATCGTCACACCGCGGCGGGCGGGATCCACCACGACGGCGAGTGGCTCACCCGTGTCCTTCCGCACGGCGCGCACGGCGAGACGGTCGGCGACCACGACCCCGGTGGTATAGCTCTGCCGACCGTCGAGCACCAGTCCGTGGGAGGTCCTGGCCAGCATCAGAGGCGGCTCCTGGCGCGCGAAACCGCCGCCCCAGCACCACTGCTCGGCCGCGGACCGCTCCTCGATCCGCGCGGCGAGAGCGGGCCCGGCGAAGAAGCGGGCACTCCACGACAGGAAGTAGTGGGAGCCGAGCAGTTGACCGATCGCGCCGTCGGCTGGGGCGATCTCCCGGACGACGGCGTAAGCCGTCAGCCAGTCCGCGCCGCTTCCCTGGGACCCGGCCGGCATCAGGAGCGACAGCAGTCCCGACTCGCGCAGCCGGGACACCTCGTCGAACGGGGCCTTGCCCGCCTGCTCCCTGGCCACCGTGTCCGTGGCCAGGTCGTCCGCCGCTTCGCGGGCCACGCGCAGCCAGTGAGCTCGGCCGGGTGCGGTCATGTCGGATGGCGAGGTGAGGCGGGACGGCGCGGAGGCAAGGCCCATGGAAGTGGTCTCCTCAAGGTCGGCCGCAGTGCGCGGCGTCGGAGCTCACCTGCTGGCCGGGCACGTACTTGTAACCCACGCGCCGAACGGTGACGATCCGGTGCCGGTGAGCTGGGCCAAGCTTGCGGCGCAGGCGGGCGATGTGGACATCCACGGTGCGGCCGTCGCCGATGTGGTCGTAGCCCCAGACGGCGGCCACCAGCCCGTCGCGCGACTGTACGTGGTGGGGATGCCGAACGAGATGCGCAAGCAGCTCGAACTCCAGGTAGGTGAGGTCGAGTTCACGCCCGTCCACCTCGGCGACATGGCGCGCGGGATCGATGCGGACGACGTCGTCTCCCGTCCGCCGGTCAGGGGCCGGGGCCGCGGCGACGACCGGTCGGATCTCGGGCCGCGGCCTGTCCTTGACGAAGAGCTCGGCGGGATCGGTGCCCTCCGGGACGAGCACGAGGTAGCCGACGAGCGGGGCAGAAGTGTTTCCCTGGGTGCCTCTCCGCGCGGTATCGCCCACCAGGCGAAGACGGGGTGTGTCGGAGAGTGGCGGATCGTGTGGGGTGGCCTGGGCCGGAAGTGCCGTGGTCATGGCGGTTGTCCCTCGGAAGAGTGTCGGGCCGTCAGGCGCGGTGGGTGACCTCGCCTGACGCCTGGGAAGGGCCGGGGGGAGCGGCACGGGTGAAGGTGTGAGCCGCGTGCCTCACGCGCGACAGCAGGCGGCACTGACGACGTGACCAAAGTCGACATGCCGACGACGAACGAGTCGTTGCTGTGTACGGGACATGTTCATCATCCTGCGCACCCCCGGTGAACACCGTCAAGGCTTTCCTAGTAATTCCATAGGAAAAGTAGGGAAGGTCTCACACTCTGAGAGGTCGGCCGTCCACCTCGGACGTGGCCGTCTCGGCCTCGGTGGTGCGCAGGGCGCGCAGGAGCGCGCGGGCCACCGCGTCGTTCTGGCGGAAGGCCGGCGCGTTGGTGCGAGGGCGGGCGAAGGCGGCGACGGCCCGGCTGTTGGTGGGGGCGCCGAGGGCGATGCGGCGGGGATGGGGGCTGCCGAGGGACGGGTCGACGAGGTGGCCGTCCGTGGGGGAGACCGCGAGCAGGCCGGAGCGGTGGGTGTGGGTGGGGTCGGTGAGGACCTCCTCGGTGAGGGCGCCGGTCCGGTGCAGGTCGCGCAGGAGGGGGTCATCGGTGCGGTCGAGGGAGGGGCCGGGCAGGTACGCCTCGATCAGGGCCGTGGCGTGGGTGATGTGCCCGGGGACGGTGGAGCTGGTCGCGGTGAAGGTGCCGGTGCTCTCGTCGGTGCCGATGCGGACGTCGGCGCCCAGGAAGTGGACGATGCCGGCCCGGGACAGCGCCAGCAGTTGGCGCAGCCGGAATCCGGGCGGGCCGGAGGCGAGGAAGCTGAAGAAGCCGTGCCACCAGCCGTCGAGTCGCTCGGCGACGGACCGCGCGGTCAGCCGTCCCGCGGCGACCAGACGGGGCAGCTGGCCGTAGACGGAGAGCAGGGCGAGGAAAGCTCCGAGGTCGGCGCTGAACTCCGGGTCCTCGCGGCGGGCTACATCCTCGGCGATGTGCTCGCGCAGATGCTCCTGGAGCGCGTCCGCCGTCGGGAACGCGAGTCCGTCCAGCGGTCGGTCCAGAGCCTCGAAGTCCAGGCGGTCCGCCGGATCGGGTACCGCCGTGGCGACGAGGGCCGCCATGTCGTCGTCGTACCAGCCCAGTCGGTCGTACGCGGCGATGAAGTCCGCCCAGGGAAGAGCGGTGCGCTCGGGATGGGCGTGGAAGAGCTCGTGGTAGTGGCCGAAGCCGATCTCCTTCGCCATCAGCGGCCACACATCGCGCCGCAGGTCCAGCGGGCGTCCCTCGGCGAGCAGCGCGTCGACCGCCTCGGGTCCGAAGTGGCGCGGCAGCGGGGGCCGAGGGCCCTGGAGCCGGTAGCGGGTCTTGGAGTGGTACGGCACCCCGCGCCGCGATCCGACGTGGAGGACGGGCTCGCGACCGGACGGAAGGTAGGTGAGGGTGCCGTCGGCCTCGGTGCGGTACGTGCCGCCGCGGCCTTCGGTGAGCAGTGCCATCAGGTCGATGAAGGCCAGGCCGAAGCCGCGCAGGAGGACGTGCTCGCCGGGCCGCAGCCCGGACAGGTCGGCGTCGGCGGAGAACTCCGGCGGAAGGTGGAAGCGGCCGTGGCGGAGGGCGAAGGCGGCGTGGTCGCGGTGCTCGGCGGCGGGCGTGGAGCCGAGGTGCCCCTGGGCCAGGACCACCAGATCGGCGGTGAGCGGGGTGGCGCGGTCGGCGAGGTGCACGTACTGCGGGCCGTCCGGGGGGCCGGTGACGGCGGTCGCGGTGGTGCGGTGCCACTCGACGGTGACCGAGGACGGCAGCTCGGTCAGCGCCCTGCGGAACACCCAGTCCAGGTAGGAGCTCTGGGCGCGGCGGGTGGGGAAATCGGCCCCGGTGAGCGTGCTCAGTTCGGCGAGCACTTCCGGGTCAACGGGTTCGGCGTACGGGGTGTGGTGTGGGCCCCGGCCGGAGAACTGGGCGGCCCACTCGGCGAGCGACGGGCCGGGCCGCACCGGGCCTTCGATGGTGGACGACTCGTCGGTGAACATGGTGACGTCCTCGGCCATGGAGTTCATCCGGAGCAGCGCCGACTGCTCGTGTCGCCAGATGCGTCCCGGACCGGGCGGGTGCGGGTCCACCAGGTGGATGCGCAACTCCCGTGTTCCGTCCCACAGTTCGGGTGCGTTGGCGGCGATGCGCTCCAGCAGGCCGGTGGCGCGCGGGCCCGCGCCGACGACGACCAGGACGGCCGTGGAGGGGGTGCTGTTCACCGGTCACCGCCGATCGCCGGGCGGGCGTCGGCAGCGGTCGCCGCGCTCAGCCGGTGGCGTACGGCGGTCAGGTGGCCCCGCAGCCGCTGCATCGGAGTGGGCGGCAGGGCGCGGGAGTTGCCGCGGGCGTAGTACCGCTCGACGTAGAACTGACCCGCGCTGAGCACGGTGGTGACGGCGATGTACCAGAGGGTGGCGACCATCAGCAGCGGGATGACCTGGTAGGTCTGGTTGTAGATCAGCTGCACCGAGTACAGCAGGTCGTGCACGGCCAGCACGCTGACGATGCTGGTGCCCTTGAGGGTGCCGATCAGCATGTTGCCGGCGGTCGGCACGATGGAGCGCATCGCCTGGGGGACGACGATCCGGCGCAGGGTGCGGCGTCTGCCCAGGCCGAGTGCCTGGGCGGCCTCGGTCTGCCCGGAGTCCACGGAGAGGATGCCGCCGCGCACCACCTCGGCTGCGTAGGCGCTCTCGTGCAGGGTCAGGCCGATGACGGCCGTCAGGGTGGGGCCGAGCAGGTTGACCGTCTTGACGGTGATGAACTGCGGGCCGAACGGGATGCCGAGGCCGAGCGTCGGGTAGAGCGCGCCGATGTTGAACCAGAACAGCAGCTGCACCAGCAGGGGAGTGGACCGGAAGATCCACACATAGCCCCAACTCAGCGTCCGCAGCACCGCGTTGGCGGACAGCCGCATGACCGCGAGCACGGTGCCGAGCAGGAAGCCCAGCACCATCACCACAGCCGTCAGCCACAGGGAGAGCAGCAGTCCGTCGAGCACGGCGGCGGTGGTGAAGTACCGGCCCACCACGTCCCACTGGAACGCCCGATTGCGGACAACGGAGTTGAGCACCATCACGAAGAGCAGCAGGGCGAGCGCAGCGGTCAGCCATCGGCCGAGATGCCGGCGAGGCACGATCCGCGGCACGTCCTTGCCGAGGGCGCCCACTCGATTCGGTGGCTTCGTGGCAGGGGCTGGCGTGACTTCGGAAGACATGACCATGGAGAGGCTCTCCGGGGGGAAGGGAATCGCAGGCGGGGTGACCACCCGGTGGCACTCGTACGGAGCGCGACGGCACAGGCGCTGCGTGCGTACGGTGCGGCCGGGGCTCGGCGTCGTCACATTCGCCGCGTCCCTCAACGCGGCCGGAGGGGCTGCCGCGCATCGCGGAGCCGGTCCGCCGTCGATCGTATGTGCACGTGGCGTCGATGTGTCAACAGCGCGCGGAGAGGCGCTGGTCGAGGCGGTCCGGTATCCGGGCGCTGCTTGACGAGCGCAGCGATGTACTGCTCAAGTAGTCGCATGAATGCCCAGCAGCGCTTGGTCACGCGCGGTCACATCGACTTCGGTCGGGTGTGGTCCGCGGCGTGTTGCGCCTGACTCGGCAGCGGGCCGTCTGACCGGCCCTTCCCTCCCTCGGTGACCCCGTCGCGGGCCGAGCTCTCTCTTCACGCGCGCTGCCGCAGCCCAGCTTCTCCCGACGCTCGACGTCGTCACGACTGCACCGACCTGTCTTCCTGAAGGTCTGTTCGCTCATGCCCGCACGCAAGGCGATTCCGCCATGCCCGCGTGCCGCCGCCATCCCTGAAAGGCCACGCCCATGCCCGTGGAGTTCCTTGGCATCGCCGCGACCAACGACGGCTCCGAAACGACCCCGCGCTCCGGCGCCGCCTTCGACAAGGAGTACACGCTCCGGCTGGCCCGGGCGCACGAGGACCACGGCTGGGACCGGGTGCTGTTCGCCTACGGATCCGGATCACCCGATCCGGCCCCGGCCGCCGCGTACATCGCGAGCCGGCTGGACCGCCTCCAGATCCTCCTCGCCCACCGGCCCAACGTCTCGTACCCGACCTTCGCCGCCAAGACCTTCGCGACCCTCGACCGGATCAGCGAGGGCCGCCTGACCGTGCACTTCATCACCGGCGGCAACGACCACGAGCAGGGCCGCGAGGGCGACATCCTCGGCAAGGACGAGCGCTACGCCCGCACCCGCGAGTACATCCGGATCGTCAAGAAGATCTGGACGACGCACGAGCCCTTCGACCACGAGGGCGAGCACTACCGCTTCCACGACTTCGTCAGCGACGTCTTCCCGGTCCAGCAGCCCCGCCCCGACGTCTCGTTCGGCGGCTCGTCGCCCGCCGCGTACGCCGCCGGGGGTGCCGAGGCCGACATCTACTGCCTGTGGGGCGAGCCGCTGGAGAAGACCGCCGAGCAGATCGAGAACGTGAAGGCCGCGGCGAAGGGGGCCGGCCGCACCGACGTGCCCCGCATCCAGGTCGCCTTCCGCCCGATCATCGCCCCGACCGAGGAACTGGCCTGGGAGAAGGCCCACCGCACGGTCGGCGCGATCAAGGCCCGCAAGGAGAAGGGCGAGTCGATCACCAAGCGTCACAACGGGCTCGCCCAGCCGCAGAACGCCGGTTCGCAGCGGCTGATCGCCATCGCCGAGGAGGGCGAGCGCTACGACCGCGCCCTGTGGACCCCGACGGCCGCCGCGACCGGTGGCGCGGGCAACTCCAACGCGCTGGTCGGCACGCCGGAGACGGTCGCCCAGGCGCTGCTCGACTACTACGACCTCGGTGTCGACATCCTCTCCGCCCGGGGCTACGACCTGCTGGGTGACGCCATCGACTTCGGCCGGTACGTGATTCCGATCGTCCGCGAGGAGGTCGCCAAGCGCGACGCCGAGCGGGCGGCCCGCGGGACGCAGGATCTCACGGCGGTGACCGGATGACGTCCGCACCGGAACTGACATTCATTCAAGTCCCCGTCTCGGACCCCCGCGTCGAACCGCTGCTGCTCGAACTCGGCAACGAGTACTCCCGCCGCTACGGCAGGGACGCGCACGCCGAGATCGCCCGCTATCCCGACGACGAGTTCACCGAACCGCACGGCGGTCTGCTCCTGCTGCTCCTGGAACGCGGCGAACCCGTCGCGGGCGGCGCATTCCGCCGGTACGACCTGGCCACGGCCGAGCTGAAGCGGATCTGGACCCACTCCGCCCACCGGCGGCGCGGTCTGGCCCGGCGCGTGGTCGCCGAGCTGGAGCACGAGGCGTCCCTCCGCGGCTACCGGCGGATCTTCCTCACGACCGGTCCGCGCCAGCCCGAGGCCCGCGGCCTGTATCTGGCCACCGGCTACACCCCGCTGTTCGACACGGAGGCCGACCCGGAGTCCATCGGGCCGCTGCCGTTCGAGAAACACCTCGGAGAGGCCCTCGCACAGTGAACATCCGCACGATCAGCACCCGTCCACGCGGCACCGCCGCCCTCGTGCTGCTGCCCGCCCTGGCGCTGACGGCCTGCGGTTCCGGCGGCACGGCCGGGACCGGTCCGGTGGGCGCGCAGTCTTCCGCGCCGACCGACGACCCGGTCGCCGCCGTACGCGAGGTGGGCTCGGTCGCCGCCCTGCTGCCCGCCGACGTCCGCAAGGCGGGCACGCTGCGGATCGGCAGCTCGATCGGGTTCCCGCCCGGGGCCTACTACCCGGACGGCCCCGGCAAGCCACCCGCGGGCCAGGACATCGACCTCACCGACGCGGTGGCGAAGGTCCTCGGTGTGAAGGCGGTGCGTCAGGACGCCTCGTTCGAAACGATCCTGCCCGCCCTGGGCAGCGGCAAGTACGACGTCGGCACCGGCAACTTCGGCGTCACCACCCAGCGCCTGAAGACCGTCGACTTCGTCACCTACATCAACGACGGCCAGGGCTTCGCGGTGAAGAAGGGCACCACCACGCTCAAGAAGAAGGTCACCGACCTGACCCAGCTGTGCGGCCTGACCATCGGCACCGGCGCCGGCACCACCTTCGAGACGACCCTCACCGCCCAGAAGGACGTGTGTGCCAAGGCCGGCAAGAAGCCGTACGAGGTGAAGGTCTACTCGGAGAACGGCGCGACGCTCACCGCGCTCCAGCAGGGCCGCATCGACGTGATCATGTCGACCATCAACGGCCTGCGCTACCAGGCGTCCCAGCCCGCGGCGCAGACCGCCTTCCTCGGCGAGTACCACCGCCTCGACGTCGGCTTCGCCTTCAAGAAGGGCTCCCCGCTCACCAAGGCCTTCCAGGCAGCCGTCAACGAGCTGATCGAGGACGGCACCTACGCCCGGATCCTCAAGAAGTGGGGCACCACCGCCTCCGCGATCGACACATCGCAGATCAATCCACCCGAGCACACATAAGAGTTGAGCAGGAACATCACGATGGCATCCACAACCGACACCGCGCCGCCCGGCGCGGCCACCCCGGGCACCGGCCCCCAAGTGCCGCCCACTCCGCACGATCCGGCCTCGCCCAAGGTCGTACCCGCCCGCCACTACGCCCGCTGGGCGGCGGCCGTCGCCGTGGTCGTGCTGGTCGCCCAGTTCGTGCACGGGCTGGCCACCAACCCCGTCTGGGAGTGGCACGTCTTCCGCGACTACGTCTTCTCCGAGACGATCGTCCAGGCGGTGTGGGTGACCCTCCAGCTCACCGCTTACGCCACGGTTCTCGGCTTCCTCCTGGGAACCGTGCTGGCCTTCATGCGGTTGTCGCGCAGCCCGGTGCTGCAGACGGTCGCCTGGAGCTACATCTGGATCTTCCGGTCGATCCCGATGATCGTCCAGCTGGTGTTCTGGTTCAACCTCAGTGCGTTGTACGAGGAGTTGGGCGTCGGCATCCCCTTCGGGCCGGTGTTCTGGTCCGTCGACAGCAACAGCCTGATCGGCACCATCGGCGCCGCCGTCATCGGGCTGACCCTGCATCAGGCCGCCTACGCCGCCGAGATCGTCCGCGGCGGTGTCATCGCCGTCGACCACGGACAACTGGAGGCCGCAGCCGCGCTCGGCATCCCTCGGCTGCGGCAGATCCGCCGGATCGTGCTCCCGCAGGCCATGCGCGCCATCCTGCCCACTGCGGGCAACGAGATCATCGGCCTGCTCAAAGGCACCTCGGTGGTCTACGTGATGTCCATCGGCGAGCTCTTCTACCAGGTGCAGGTCATCTACGGCCGCAACGGCCGGGTGATCCCGCTCCTGCTGGTCGCCACCGCCTGGTACGTCGTCCTCACCTCCCTGCTGTCGATCGCCCAGTACTACGTGGAACGCCGCTACGCCCGGGGCGCCAACCGCACCCCACCGCCCACCCCGCTCCAGCGCGCCCGGCGCTTCGTACGCGACCTGCGCGCGGCGGCGGCCCGGCGCAACCAGCCCGTCGTACCCCTGAAGCCCTTGGGAGACAGCCGATGAGTGACGTGACGGTGGCAGTCAAGGACGCGAAGCCGACGGTGGACGGCGTGATGGTGGACGTCCACGGTGTCCACAAGAACTTCGGCCCGTTGGAGGTGCTGCGCGGCGTCGACCTGAGGGTCCGCGCCGGTGAGGTCACCGTGGTCCTCGGCCCGTCCGGCTCCGGGAAGTCCACGCTGCTGCGCACCATCAACCACCTGGAGAAGGTCGACCGCGGCTGGATCAGCATCGACGGTGAACTCATCGGATACCGCCGCTCCGGGAACAAGCTGCACGAGCTCAAGGAGAAGGACGTCCTCAAGCAGCGGACCCACATCGGGTTCGTCTTCCAGAACTTCAACCTCTTCCCGCACCTGACCGTCCTGGAGAACCTCGTGGAGGCCCCCGTCTCCGCGCTGCGCCGCCCGCGCAAGGAAGCGGAGGAGACCGCCCGCCGGCTGCTGGAGCGGGTCGGGCTCGCCGACAGGACCGACGCCTACCCCCGGCAGCTCTCCGGCGGCCAGCAACAGCGCGTCGCCATCGCGCGCGCACTCGCCCTCGAACCCAAGGTGCTGCTCTTCGACGAACCCACCTCGGCGCTCGATCCGGAACTGGTCGGCGAGGTCCTCGACGTCATCAAGGACCTGGCCCGCACCGGAACCACGATGATCGTCGTGACCCACGAGATCGGCTTCGCCCGGGAGGTCGCCGACACGGTGGTGTTCATGGACGGCGGAACCGTCGTGGAGCAGGGCCCGCCCGCAGCCGTACTCGACTCCCCGCAGCACGAGCGCACCCGCGCCTTCCTCTCCAAGGTCCTCTGACCGCCACCCCTGACGACCGCAAGGAGCACCACTGTGACCACCCTCGCCGCCCGCCGCACCGCCACCGCAGCGCTCGGACTCGCCGGCGCCCTCCTCCTGGCCGCCTGCGCCAACCCCGACGACGGCGGCACGACCGAGGTCGCGGCCAAGTCGGGCGGCAAGACGAAGATCAACATCAGCCCCGACCAGAACCGCGTCACCACCGGCAAGGTCGACTCCATCGCCTCCGAGGTCCCGGAGAAGATCCGCGAGAGAGGCACCCTGGAACTCGTCGCCTCGTCCGGCTCCGCCGCGCCGCTGACCTTCTACGCCACCGACAACAAGACCGTCATCGGCGTCGAGCCCGACATCGCCCACCTGGTCGCCGACGTCCTCGGACTGAAGGCGCACATCAACACCGTCTCCTGGGAGAACATCTTCGTCGGCCTCGACAGCGCCAAGTACGACGCCGGCTTCAGCAACATCACCGTCACCGAGGAACGCAAGGAGAAGTACGACTTCGCCACCTACCGCGAGGACAACCTGGCCTTCGAGGCGCAGGAGGGCAGCGGCCTGAAGGTCACAGGGCCGAAGGACGTGGCGGGCAAGACCGTCGCCGTGAGCAGCGGCACCAACCAGGAGAAGCTGCTGATCGAGTGGTCGGCGGAGAACAAGAAGGCCGGCCGGAAGCCGGTGGACATCAAGTACTACCAGAACGACAGCGACACCTACCTCGCTCTCCAGTCCGGCCGCATCGACCTCTACCTCGGTCCCAACCCCACCGCCGCCTACCACGCGGCCACCACCGGCAAGACCGAGGTCGTCGGCACGTACTCCGGCGCCGGCGCCCGCCTCCAGGGCCTCATCGCGGCCACCACCAAGAAGGACAGCGGACTCGCCAAGCCGCTCGCCGACGCGCTCAACCACGTCATCGACAACGGCACCTACGCGAAGGTGCTGAAGCGCTGGGGCCTGTCCGACGAGGCCGTGACCAGGTCGGAGATCAACCCGCCCGGCCTGCCCAGGACCAACACGTAGCTGTCGCAGGGTGCGAGGGCGTGCAAGTCCCGGAACTCAACAGGGCCCCAACAGCATGTCAGTGAAGGAGTACGCGTGAACCCATTCAGAAACCGTCATCCGGTCCGTCCCGCCCTGGTGGCGCTGGGCTCGGCCGTCCTGCTGGCCGCCTCCGTCACCGTCCCGTCCGCCGCGGCTGCCGGGGCGGAGGAACAGCCGCGTTCGTCCGTGGTGCTCGACTGGTACGACACGACAGCGGCCACCATCGCGGCAGGCGGCGCCCCGACGCAGATCACGAACAGCCGGACCTGGGCCGTCAGTTGGCTCGCGGCGGCCCGCGCCACCCGGCCGGTGCCGGCCGGCGTCGACCGGGGCGACTTCCAGGACGCGGCCCTGGCGTCAGCCGTGCACGACGCTCTGGTGGCGCTGGTCCCCTCCCGCACTGAGGAACTGGACGCCGCACTGCGCACGACGCTGGTGGGCGTCCCCGACGGACCGGCCGAGTCGAAGGGCGTGGCGGCCGGTGCCCGGCAGGCGCGGCTGGTGCTCGCCGCCCGCCAGGGTGACGGCCTCGACCCGGCCTCGGTCGACGCGCCGTTCACCGTCCCGCCGGCGGCCCCCGGAGTGTGGCAGCCGACCCCGCCCGCCTACGCCCCGGCCGCGCAGTACGGGAACCGGCTCGCCCGTCCCTTCCTGCTGGACAGCCCCGACCAGTACCGTCTGCCCGCCCCGCCCGCCCTGGACTCCGCGCGTTACCGCGCCGACCTGGCCGAAGTCCGTGCATACGGGGCGGTGGACAGCACCGTACGCACGGAGAAACAGACAGAGACCGCCGACTTCTGGCTCGGCTCCTCACTGACGCTGTACACCGAGCCACTGCGGGTGGCCCTCGCCCGGTCACCGCAGTCCAGCGCCGGACGGGCCAGGCTGGTGGCCCTGTTCCACATCGCCCTGGTGGACACGCAGATCGCCACCTCCGACACCAAGTACGCCTATCTGCGGTGGCGCCCGGTCACGGCCATCCGTGCCGGTTCGATCGACCCCGACCCCGCATGGACACCGCTGCACACCACACCGGCCCATCCCGACTACCCCAGCGGCCACAACACGTACTCGGGCGCCGCGGAAGCGGTCCTCTCGGCGCTCGTCGGGCCGCGCACGGCGCCTTTCAAGCTGACCAGCCCCACGGCTCCCGGAGTGACCCGGACGTACACGGCCTGGAGCCGGCTGTCCCGGGAGAACGCGGATGCCCGCGTGTACTCCGGCATTCACACCCGCTCGGCCGACGAGGCCGGTCTCGTCCTCGGCGAGCGGGTCGCGACGCACGCCCTGCGCAACGCCGAGCGCCTGTTCGGCACGCTGTGAGCGGCACCAACCCGGACCATCGCGGCCGCGGCCTGGCCACGCGCCTCATTCAGGAAGGCACCCACTCGTGTCCTCAACCCCCGCTTCTTCCCTGCACCTTGCCGTCGCCCTGGACGGCACCGGCTGGCATCCCGCCTCCTGGCGCGAGCCGGTGGCCCGTCCCAGGGACCTGTTCACCGCCGCATACTGGGCCGACCTGGTCGCGGAGGCCGAGCGCGGTCTGCTCGACTTCGTGACCATAGAGGACGGTCTCGGCCCGCAGTCCTCCCACTTCCTGGACCCGGACGAGCGCAACGACCAGGTGCGCGGCCGCCTCGACGCCGTCCTCGTCGCCTCGCGCGTCGCCCCGTTGACCCGGCATATAGGTCTGGTGCCGACGGTGGTCGCCACCCACACGGAGCCGTTCCACATCTCCAAGGCGATCGCCACCCTCGATTACGTCAGCGCCGGCCGCGCCGGCCTGCGCGTGCAGATCACCGCCCGCCCGAACGAGGCCGCGCACTTCGGCCGCCGCACCATCCCGCGCATCGATGCCTACGACAGCCCCGCCGCTCGGGAAGTGGTGACCGAGCTCTTCGACGAGGCCGCCGACTACGTGGAGGTGGTGCGCCGCCTCTGGGACAGCTGGGAGGACGACGCCGAGATCCGGGACGCCGCCAATGGCCGCTTCATCGACCGGGACAAGCTGCACTACATCGACTTCGAGGGAGGACACTTCAGCGTCAAGGGCCCCTCGATCACGCCCCGGCCGCCGCAGGGCCAGCCGGTCGTCAGCGCCCTGGCCCATGACACCGTTCCGTACCGGCTCGTGGCCCGCGCCGCCGACATCGGTTACGTCACCCCGTACGACGCCGACGAGGCCCGCGCGATCGTCGCCCGGATCCGTGCCGAGCAGGACGCGGCGGGGCGAGCCGCCGAACCTCTGCACGTCTTCGGCGACCTGGTGGTCTTCCTCGACGACGACCCGGCCGCCGCCACCGCCCGCCGGGAACGGCTCGACGCGCTCGCGGCACAGCCGTACACAAGTGACGCCCTCATCTTCGCCGGCACGCCCTCCAGCCTCGCCGATCTGCTCCAGGAGTTGCACAGCGCCGGGCTGAGCGGATTCCGGCTGCGCCCCGCCGTCGCAGGCCACGACCTCCCGGCGATCACCCGCGGTCTGGTCCCCGAGCTTCAGCGCCGGGGCGTCTTCCGCCGTGCCTACGAGGCCGACACCCTGCGCGGCCTGCTGGGCCTGGCGCGCCCCGCCAACCGCTATGCCGCTGCCACCACCTGAGCCGGAGGGAACGACCACGACCATGAGCAAGCCGTTGAAGCAGATCCACCTGGCCGCCCACTTCCCCGGCGTCAACAACACCACCGTGTGGAGCGCCCCCCGGGCCGGCAGCCACATCGAGTTCAGCTCCTTCGCGCACTTCGCGCGCACCGCCGAACGCGCCAAGTTCGACTTCCTGTTCCTCGCCGAGGGACTCAGGCTCCGTGAACAGGGCGGAAAGATCTACGACCTGGACGTCGTCGGCCGCCCCGACACCTTCACCGTCCTCGCCGCGCTCGCCGCCGTCACCGAGCACATCGGCCTCACCGGAACCATCAACTCCACCTTCAACGAGCCCTACGAGGTGGCCCGCCAGTTCGCCGGTCTCGACCACCTCTCCGGCGGCCGCTCCGCCTGGAACGTCGTCACCTCCTGGGACGCCTTCACCGGTGAGAACTTCCGTCGCGGCGGATTCCTGCCCCAGGAGGAGCGCTACTCCCGCGCCAAGGAGTTCCTGGCCACGGCGAACGAACTCTTCGACTCCTGGCGCGGCGACGAGATCCTCGCCGACCAGGAGACCGGCACCTTTCTGCGCGATGCCAAGGCCGGGGCCTTCGTCCACACGGGACAGCACTTCGACATCCACGGGCAGTTCAATGTCCCGCGCTCGCCGCAGGGCCGCCCGGTGATCTTCCAGGCCGGCGACTCCGAGGAGGGGCGCGAGTTCGCCGCGCAGAGCGCGGACGCGATCTTCAGCCGGTACGCGACGCCGGAGGCGGGGCAGGCCTTCTACACGAACGTCAAGAACCGGCTCGCCAAGTACGGCCGCCGCCCCGACCAGTTGCTGATCCTGCCCGCCGCCACCTTCACGCTCGCCGACACCGACGCCGAGGCGGAGGAGCTGGCCAAGGTGGTGCGCCGCCAGCAGGTCAGCGGCGCCACCGCCATCAAGCATCTGGAATTCGTCTGGAACCGGGACCTGTCCTCCTACGACCCGGACGGGCCGCTCCCCGACATCGACCCGGACGTCGGCGACCACCACATCTCCAAGGGCCGCGCCCAGGTCCGCATGTACCGGGACCCCCTGGCCACCGCCCGCGAGTGGCGCGAGCTCGCCGCCGCGAACAACTGGTCGATCCGCGAGCTGGTCATCGAGACCGGCAACCGGCAGAACTTCATCGGATCGGCGGAGACGATCGCCCGTACCGTCAACGAGTACGTGCAGGCCGACGCCAGTGACGGTTTCATCCTCGTGCCGCACATCACCCCGACCGGCCTGGACGAGTTCGCCGACAAGGTCGTCCCGTTGCTCCAGGAACAGGGCGTGTTCCGCACCGAGTACGAGGGCACGACTCTGCGCCACCACCTCGGCCTCGCGCACCCGGACGACGTCCGTGACGAACGGGTGGCGTCGTGAAGTTCCTCGCGATCACCCTGATCGTGCATGCCCGGATCCGATCACCGGCTTTCGCACCCACGACCACGCCGACCGGGTGAGGTCGTACCAGCTGCTCGCGGAGGCGTGGAGCCGGAGATGAGGGGAGGCCCGGCGCGCGGGAGACCGCCGCCGGGCCTCTCGCGCGCAGGTCGAACGGGTGGGTCGTTACCGCCGCCCCGCGTGAGCCCTGTCTCACCTGGGCAGCGTCACTTGGCTATGCAACGAGTTGCATATGAGGATCGAGTCATGGCACTCGAGCACGCGATCCTCGTCTCCCTGCTGGAGAAGCCGGGCTCCGGTTATGAGCTGGCCCGGCGGTTCGAGCGGTCCATCGGATACTTCTGGACCGCCACACACCAGCAGATCTACCGCGTTCTCAGGCGCATGGAGAGCGAGGGCCTGCTCGCCGTCCGTGAGCTGTCGCAGCAGAGCCGACCGGACAAGAAGGTCTACTCCGTCGTAGGCCCCGGCCGCGCCGCCCTCTCTCAGTGGCTGCACGAATCGATCCAGCCCGAGAGCATGCGGCACGAACTCGCGGTGAAGATCCGCGGCGCGGCCTTCGACGACCCGTCCGTGCTGATCCGCGAGGTCGAACGGCACCGCCAGGTGCACATCGACCGGCTCGCCCACTATCTGGCCGGGGAGCTGCGCGACTTCACCGGCCCGGCGGCTCCCACCCCGCTCGACGCCGGTCAGGAACTGCAGCACGTCGTGCTGCGTGGCGGCATCGCGTACGAGCGGATGACGATCGCCTGGCTCGACGACGTACTCGCCACCCTCCGCCGGCTCGGCACGTCACCCCCGCACGTCTGACCTGCCGGCCACCGCCGCCCCGCACCCCGCGACCTTCAGACCTGCACCCTCCACCCTCAACCCTCGGAAGGCGGACCCACATGGCCGACCCCCTCCTCTTCAACCCCCGTACCTACGACCCGGCGCACTTCGACCCCGACACCCGCAGGTTGCTGCGTGCCACCGTCGACTGGTTCGAGGACCGCGGCAAGCGCAGGCTCATCGAGGACTACCGCTCCCGCGCCTGGCTGGCGGACTTCCTCGCGTTCGCAGCCAAGGAGGGGCTGTTCGCCACCTTCCTCACCCCGGGGTCCGCCGCCGGACACGAGGACCAGCGCTGGGACACGGCCCGGATCGCCGCCCTCAACGAGATCTTCGGGTTCTACGGTCTCGACTACTGGTACGCATGGCAGGTGACCATCCTCGGTCTCGGGCCGGTCTGGCAGAGCGACAACGCCGCAGCGCGTACCCGCGCGGCGGAACTCCTCGCGCAGGGTGAGGTGTTCGCCTTCGGCCTCTCCGAGAAGACCCATGGCGCCGACATCTACTCCACCGACATGCTGCTGACGCCGGACGGCAACGGCGGCTTCAGGGCGACGGGTTCCAAGTACTACATCGGCAACGGCAATGCCGCCGGGCTCGTCTCGGTCTTCGGCCGACGCGCCGACATCGAGGGCCCGGACGGCTACGTCTTCTTCGCCGTCGACAGCCGCCACCCGGCCTATCACCTCGTCAAGAACGTCGTGGACTCCTCGAAGTACGTCAGCGAGTTCCGCCTCGAGGACTACCCGGTGGGCCCGGAGGACGTCCTGCACACGGGCCGCGCCGCCTTCGACGCCGCCCTCAACACCGTCAACGTCGGCAAGTTCAACCTCTGCACCGCCTCGATCGGCATCTGCGAGCACGCGATGTACGAGGCGGTGACCCACGCGCACAACCGCATCCTGTACGGCCGCCCCGTCACCGCCTTCCCGCACGTGCGCCGCGAGCTGGCCGACGCGTACGTCCGCCTGGTCGGCATGAAGCTGTTCAGCGACCGCGCCGTCGACTACTTCCGCTCCGCCTCGCCGGACGACCGCCGTTACCTGCTCTTCAACCCGATGACGAAGATGAAGGTGACCACGGAGGGCGAGAAGGTCATCGACCTGATGTGGGACGTGATCGCCGCCAAGGGCTTCGAGAAGGACACCTATTTCGCCCAGGCAGCCGTCGAGATCCGGGGGCTGCCCAAGCTCGAAGGCACGGTCCACGTCAACCTCGCGCTGATCCTCAAGTTCATGCGCAACCACCTCCTGCACCCGGCCGAGTTCGCGGCCGTACCGACCCGCCTCGACGCGGCCGACGACACGTTCCTCTTCGAGCAGGGACCGGCCCGTGGCCTCGGCGCCGTACGCTTCCATGACTGGCGTCCCGCCTACGACGCATACGCCGGTGTGCCGAACGTCGCCCGCTTCCGGGAGCAGGCCGACGCCCTGTGCGAGTTCGTCGCCACCGCAGCCCCGGACGAGGAGCAGAGCCGCGACCTCGATCTTCTTCTCGCCGTCGGCCAGCTGTTCGCGCTGGTGGTGCACGGGCAGCTGATCCTGGAGCAGGCCCGCCTGACGGACCTGGACGAGGATGTGCTCGACGAGCTGTTCTCCGTGCTCGTCCGCGACTTCTCGGCCTTCGCCGTCGAACTGCACGGCAAGGACTCCGCCACGGTGGATCAGCAGCGCTGGGCGCTCGGTGCCGTCCGGCGCCCCGTCGTCGACGAAGCGCGTTCGGGACGGGTCTGGGAGCGTGTGGAGGCACTGTCCGGGGCGTACGAGATGGCGCCGTGACAGTCCGCCCAGCGGGCTCGTCGACATGTGACGGTCAGGGCTCCCGGGAGCAGTGACGCTCGCACCGTGGCCCTCTGCGCGACCTGCCGCGCGGAGGGCCACACGTCATCACCTGATCGCCGCCGCCCTCATGTCAGGGTCTGCGGGTCGGCTGCCTCTTCGTCCGGGGGTGTGTCCCAGTCGGCCGCTGTCGGGACGGGCTGCCGGCTGGCCTCTGGCAGGGCCTGTTCGGCCCAGATCACCTTGCCCTGCGGGGTGTACCGGGTGCCCCAGCGCTCAGCCATCTGCGACACCAGGAACAGGCCCCGGCCTCCCTCGTCCGTCGTCGCGGCGTACCGCAGATGCGGTGAGGTGCTGCTGCCGTCGGCCACCTCGCAGATCAGCGTGCGGTCGCGGATCAGCCGCACGTGGATCGGCCCGGCACTGTAGCGGATGGCGTTGGTGATGAGCTCGCTCAGGATCAGCTCCATGGTGAAGCCGAACTCTGACAGGCCCCAGGCTTCGAGCCTTCGGGACACAGCGTCGCGCATACCCGAGACGGCGGCCGGGTCCGCTGGTACATCCCAGTCGGCGATGCGGTCGCGCGGCAGTACCCGAGTGCGGGCGACGAGCAGGGCGACGTCGTCCTTGGGACGATCGGGGAGCAGGCGGTCCAGCACGTCCTGGCAGGTCTCCTCGGGCGGCCGGCCGGAGTGGCCCGTCAGCGCGTCGCGCAGGATTTCCATTCCCACGTCCAGGTCGCGTCTGCGGTCCTCGATGAGTCCGTCGGTGTACAGGACGAGCTGGGTTCCCTCCGCGAGGTACAGCTCCGCGGTCTGGAACGGCATGCCGCCGAGGCCCAGGGGCGGACCGGCCGGCACGTCCGGGAAGGTGACGGTTCCGTCAGGCTGGACCAGCGCGGGCGCCAGATGCCCCGCACGCGCCATGACGTAGTGGCGCGTCACGGGGTCGTAGATCCCGTACAGGCAGGTGGCGCCCACGACGCCCGCTGCGCTCTCCGCCGTCTCGTTCTGGTCGATGCGCCCGACCAGGTCGTCCAGATGGCTCAGCAGTTCGTCGGGTGGCAGATCGAGGGCGGAGAAGTTGTGCACCGCGGTTCGCAGCCGTCCCATCGTGGCGGCGGCGTGCAGGCCGTGGCCGACCACATCGCCGACGGCCAGTGCCACCCGGCTCCCCGGCAGGGGGATCACGTCGAACCAGTCTCCGCCTACGCCCGACTGGGCGGGGAGGTAGCGGTAGGCGATGTCGAGGGCGTTCTGCTCCGGCATGGCCTGTGGCAGCAGGCTGCGCTGGAGGGTGACTGCCAGAGCGTGCTCGCGGGTGTAACGGCGGGCATTGTCGATGCTTATCGCGGCACGGGCCACCAGCTCCTCCGCCAGCGACAGATCCTCTTCGTCGAAGGGCTCATGCTGCTGCGCGCGCCAGAAATTGGCCATGCCCAGCACGACGCCACGGGCCTGGATGGGGGCGCTGATGAGCGAGTGGATGCCGTGGTCGATGATCGCCTTGGCGCGCTCGGGGTCCTGCACGCGCCAGCCCGTGGCGGCCGGCAGATCGCTCACCAACTGGGACCGGCCGCTGCCGTAGCCGCGCGCCTGGGGCGTGGCGGGAAGGTAGTCGAAGAGCCGGCCCTGTTCGGAGAGCGGATGGTCGTCCTGAACGCCGCACACGGCCGCGCGTCGCATGTCCGTCGCCGTGAGGGCCGGCTCCTCGCCGTGCAGGACGGCATCGGCCAGGTCCACGGTGACGAAGTCCGCGAAGCGAGGAATCGGGACCTGCGCCAACTCGTCGGCGGTGCGCAGCACGTCCAGAGTGGTACCGATGCGGAGTCCCGCGTCGTACAGCAGCCTGAGCCGCTCCCGTGCCACCTCCGCCCTGCCGGTCACCGCCTGCAGCTCGGTGGAGTCGCGCAGGGTCACCACCGTCCCCTCAGGGCCTCCTCCGAAGTCCGTGGGCCGTTGGTTGACCGCGAGCAGCCGCTCGCCCGCGAGGTGCACCTCGTCGGTGGCCTCACGCCCGGAGGCGAGCAGCGCCTTCGTCTCGGGATCGAGGCCCGGCAGCTCCGAGACGGGCTGCCCCTCGACGTCGGGGGGCAGCTCCAGCAGGCGTCTGGCCTCGTCGTTCGCCAGCATCAGCTGCCCGTCTGCGGCCACGATCAGTACCCCTTCCCGAACGGAGTGGAGCACCGTGTCGTGGTGCTCGTACATCAGGGTCATCTCGTCCGGGGCCAGGCTGTGTGTCTGGCGTCGCAGCCGCTTGCCCACCAGTGCCGTCACACCGATGGACAGCGCGAGCGCTGCGGCCCCGGCGCCCAGGATGATCGGTAGTTGCCGGGCCAACTGACTTTCGACGTTCTCGACCTTCATCCCGGCCGAGACCAGGGCCACCACACGGCTGTCGGCGTTCTCGATCGGGACCGTGGCCTGCACCTCGCGACCGAGCGGGCCGTCGACGCTCTCCACGTAGACCTTTCCCGCCAGCGGCGGCCCGATCTCGCCCACGAACCGCTTTCCGATTCGGTCCGGCAGGGGGTGCGTGTACCGGATGCCGTCGGTGTCCATGACCACGATGAAATCGACGCCGGCGGCCCGGCGTGCCGCCTCGGTGAGCGGCTGGAGAATCTTGCTCGGATCCGGGGTCTGCAATGCCGCCAGGACGCCTGGTGAGTGCGCGTAGGTCTGTGCCACGGCCGTGGAGCGTCGCCTGGCCTCGGCGCTGGAGTCCCGCTCCGACTGCAGGATGAGGGCGAAGACGCCGCAGGCCACGAGCAGCACCACCAGAGCGACCTGGAAAACCAGCACCTGCCCGGCCACGCTCCGCGTGCCCTTGCTGAGGAGGCGCTTGGCTGATAGGTGTCGAAAACGGGCGAAAGGATTCGCCATGCGACCTTTTTAGCATCGGTGATCCCGAGGGGCCAGGGTTCGGCCGACCCGCGCCCGGCTGACCTCGGATGCCCGGGCGGCATGCGCTGCATCGCCTCGGCTCCTCCGGGCGTGGCCGTCCGGTGCGCATTTCTCGCGTGCAGCGCATGATCCTTCCGCGCCGGATGTCCGATTAGGCCGATATTATGCATTTTGTGATCATGTCTGCACGGCTGTGGCGCCGTCGCCCCGCCTACAGCGGCCGATGGGAAGCTGCCCGGCTGTCACCCCTCATCCTGACCGCCCTCATCGCCGGCCTGGCGTTCTCCACGCCCAGGGAGATCGCCTTCAGCCGCCTTCTGCCCGCCGCACCCGCCCTTGCCGCCGCGATGTGGCCCGTGCTCCCCACGATCCTGTTGGGGGCGTTCTGCCTGCTGCTCATGATCGTCCTCAGCTTCTTCTACACCGATCTGGGGACGCAGTACTCGGCGGCCGCGATCGTCGCCGTCACCCTGGCAGCCGCATACGGGAGTCATGTCCGACTCCAGCGTGAGGAAATGCTCTTCCAGATCCGGCTCGTCGCCGACGCGGCCCAGAAGGTGCTGCTGCGCCCGCTGCCACGCCGCATCGAGGGCATCGAGATCGAGTCGCTGTACCTGGCGGCCCAGGAGCAGGCCCGGATCGGCGGTGACTTCTACGAGGCGATCGGTACACCGCACGGGGTCCGGCTGCTCATCGGCGACGTACGGGGCAAGGGCCTGTCCGCGGTGGGGGCGGCCTCGGCGGTGATCAGTTGCTTCAGAGAGGCCGCTTACGACGAGCCCGACCTGCAGGGCATCATCCACCGTCTCGAGACCGCCGTCACGCGCCACAGCGCTGCGTTTCCGGCCCAGGACCAGCCCGAGCACTTCGCCACTGCACTCCTCGCCGAGATCCCGCACGACGGCGGCTACGTACGACTTCTCAACTGCGGGCATCCCCCGCCGCTGATCGCGCATCACGGAAAGGTCCGGGTCCTGGTCCCGACCATCGCCTCCCCGCCTCTCAACCTCGCAGCGCTCATCGGTGACCGTTACTGGGTCGACGTCGTCGCTTTCGCCCCGGGGGACCAGCTGCTGCTCTACACGGACGGCGTATCGGAGGCCCGGGACCACGCGGGCGAATTCTTCCCGCTGCCGGACTGGATGCGGCGGCGGGGCCTGGAGCAGCCCCGCGAGCTGCTCGACCAGCTGCACCGGGCTCTGCTGCAGCACAGCGGCGGAAGGCTCGACGACGACATCGCGGCCCTCGCGCTGAGGTCCTCCAACGCGCAGGATCGGGGAACCGCGGGCATCGAGGCCTGAGCCTTCGTGTCCGCATGCCGGAAACCGCAGGTCCTGGTTTTTGGCCGAATGAGGTCGTACCCCTCGATGGTGGTGCCGATGAGGCTGGGGGTGACGATGAGGCTGCGGTGACGATGCGTTTGAGGCTGGCGGGGAGTGGGGGAGCGGTCGCGGGGGAGGGCATCGGGACCGCCACGACAGAACGCCCATCGGGTTCACGGTCGGATGCCGCCGTGGTGTCCGACCCGTCCGCGAAGGCTGTGGCTGTCAGGGTGTCGGCTCGGAGCACCAACGAGGCCGTCCCCGGCACTGACGACCAGCGTGAGCATCCCGCCCGCCCCTCACGACAAAGCTGCGGCTTTGTCAGAGGATCTCGGCCAGACTGGCGAGCGCGGACCGGTAGTCGGGGCCGACCGGGCCGAGCACGGTGGTTGTGACGCCTGACTCGAAGAGGTCTTGTACGCGGGCACGGACCTGGTCGGGGGTGCCCGTCAGGGTCAACCGTTGTGCCCACTCCTCGGGTATCGCCTGAGCGAACTCCTGGGCGCTCTTGCTGGTGTGGCGCAGCGCGGCGAGCTCGTCATGGAAGCCGAGGGGGACGATGTGGGGCGCCCAGTCGGGATCGCCCAGGGGTTGCAGGGCGGGCCGTGCCGCGGAGAGGGCGTTGTGCGGGTCGTCGTCGACGACGGTGATGTTGTAGGCGGTGATCCGGTGCGGGCGCCGCGGGTTGATGCTGGTGAGGGCTTGGCGGACGTACTCGGGTGATACCGGCTCGGCGAGCAGGGTGCCGTCGGCCACTTCACCGGCGAGGGCGAGCGACTTGGGGCCGCGAACGCCGGCGAAGATGTCGGGGGCGTGCTCGGGCAGCGCCGATGGGTCCAGGCGTAGTCCGTCGAGCCGGATGTAGCGGCCGTCCGTATCGGCCGGCCGACCTGCCAGCAGTGTCTTGAGCGTGTGGATGTACTCGCCCAGCAATGTCAGAGGGCTGGCCGGCCAGGCTCCGACGCTGCGCATCCAGTCGGGCATGCCGTGTCCGACCGCGATGTCGAGGCGGCCCGGGTGGAGTTGGGCGAGAGTGGCCACTTCCATCGCGGCGAAGGCGACGTTGCGGGCCGCGGCGGGCAGCAGCCCGACTCCGACGCGGATCCGGCGGGTGCAGGCCAGCACGGTGGCGGCCTGGACAAGCCCTCCGCGGTAGCCGAGGTCTTCGACGACCCACAGTTCGTCGAAGCCGTAGGCGTCTGCTTCCTGCGCGAAGGCGATGACGTCGGCTTGGGGGATGTCGCGGGGGAGGAGGACGCCGATCGTGCCGGACGCTTCCTGCGGGCTCATGAGCGGTCTCCTTGGTGTTGTCCTGCGGGAGTTGTGCTGGGGCGCGTGCGCTGGGCCGGGTCCACCGTGGCGGCGGCGCGGTCACGGGTGTCGGCGGCGGGAGCGATGAGGATGGCGGCGGCCACGAACACCAGGACCACCACCATGGCCGAGCGCAGCCCGTAGTGGTCGCCCAGGAACCCGAGGGCGGGCGGCCCCACGAGGAAGGCGACGTAGCCGATGACGGCGACCAGCGAGACGCGGGCGGTCTGGTCGGGACCTGAGTCCCCCGCCGCCGACAGAGCCACCGGGAAACCGAGGGAGGCTCCAAGCCCCCAAAACAGTACGGCTGTTGCCGCTATGACGGCGTTGTCGGAGAAGATGACCAGGAGGAGTCCGACGGCACCGGAGACGGCGCTCGCGCGCACGACAGCGGCCCGCCCGAAACGACTGAGGAAGAAGCTGCCGCTGAAACGGCCCAGGGTCATCGCCGCCGCGAACCCCACGAAGACGAGCGAGCCCATCGCGGCGTCAAGGCCGTGGCCGTCGACCATGAGCAGCGGCAGCCAGTCGTTGGCGGCGCCCTCGGCCAGCGCCATGGCCAGCACGATGGCGCCGATCAGCAGCAGTTTCCGGTCCTTCCACACCTGCGGCTTGGATGGTTGCCCCGAAACCGGCCCCGGCCCCGGCGTCGACGGCGCGGTGCTGATGCCGATACCGGCGGGAACGGCACGAAGGGCGTGGACCAGCATCCCCGTGGCGACCAGGGCGATCACGGTCAGATGCCAGTGGACGGGGAACGCGACGGCGGTGGCCGCCATTCCGGCCGACCCCCCGATGACCGTGCCCAGGCTGAAGCAACCGTGCAGCGTGGGCAGCACCGCGGTCCCGGTGATGCGCTCCACGTCGGCGCCGTCCACGTTGACCGCCACTTCGCCCCCGCCCATGCCCGCGCCGAACAGGCACAGTCCCGCGGTGACCAGGGGTGCCGACCGCACGGCGCTGCCCGTACCGATGACGACCGTGCCCGTGATGATCAGGAGCGTGCCGAGCGCGATGACCGGCCGGGTGCCGAACCGGGACACGAAACGGCCGGAACACAGGATGCCGATCATGGAACCGATGGACAGACCGAACAGGACCAGCCCCATCTGACCGGTGGACAAGCCCAGTTGATCGCGGACATCGGGGGTGCGCGTCACCCAGGACGACATGGCGATGCCCGGAAGGAAGAACAAGAGGAACAAAGCTCGACGGCGTCGGCGTACGGCGCGGTCTACCAAGGGGGAACTCGGCTCAGCAGGACCCGTGACTCGTCCCTGGCGGCGGCCACCTCAGACTCGCCGAGCCCGCACAGCCGCAGGCACGACGACGCGATGACATCGGTGTCGGCCGCTTCCGGCTCACGAGAACGCCGTATCTGAATGACGACCTCGACCAACTGGATCAGCAGTTCGCCGATCCGGTCGGCCGGCACGCTGCCGGCGACGCCCTCGGCCGCCGCCTGGGCGCCGAGAGTGCCGTAGCTCTCCTGCAGGCGGCCCCGCTCGGCTCGGAAGGCGTCGAAACGCTCGGCCCGCACCTCCGGCAGCAGATAGAGCGTGCCGATGTTGTACGGAGTGCGGCAGAGGGTGCGTACATCCATCGCGGCCACCGCGTAGAGCGCCGCGGCCGGAGTCGCCCGCTCGGGCACCAGTGCCTGGATCCGCTCCACCATATGGAGACTGGGCCGCACGGAAGTGGCCAGCAGCTCGGCGAGGATCTCTTCCTTGGTGGCGAAGTGGTAGTAAAGGGAGGCCTGCCTGATGCCCACCCGTTCGGCGATCATCCGGGTGCTCGTGCTGGCGATCCCGCGTTCGGCGAAGAGCGCGCCCGCGGCGTCGAGGATCTGTTCCCGGGCGGAGGCGTCAGGGTCGGACGGCGGCGCGTGCCGGGGTCTGCCTTGGCGGGGACGCGTGATCGACATATTTCCATCCTGCCACCTCGGTGGCGGACTTGAATGTTGCTCGCCGTGCCACCGCACGTCCTTGGGCAGCGCTCGTAACGCGGCCCCCGCGGAGCGACCGGGGGCGCGGCCCTGTCGCCTGACGGTCATACGGACGCCTGATAGGCCCGCCAGCCGCCGAAGCGAGTGATGTCGGGCGCGCCCTCGACGGCGTACGGCTCCACGAGGAAGCCGCTGACCTGTCGTCCGTCGGCCAGCTCGACGGTACCGATGGTCATCGGCGCGGGAACGGCGGTGGTGAACGCCCCGAACCCCGAAGCCGGCAGCCGCCAGATCTCACCCTCGATGCCTCTTCCCGCCCCGCCGTCCGATCCTGCGGCCCGGCCCGGCCCGGTGCCGGCGCCCGGCCCGCCCTCGGGTGCCCGGACCAGGCCCGGCTTGGGCGGTTCGGTGGCCAGGGCGTACAGCCGGTAGCCGCCTGCGGTGCGCGCCGGGCCCACCAGTGTGCCGCCCGCCTGCACCAACTGGGCGTTGAGGGGCTGCCCCGTGAGGTGGGCGCCGACCACGAACAGGTCGAGCCCCGGGTTGGCGAACCGCTCGGCGAGGGCGGCGAGGGCGCGGTCGGAGAACGCCGGGCCGGTGAACATGACGCCGAACGGCAGGCCGTCCACGAACCCGGCGGGGACGGCGAGCGAGGCGTGGTCCAGCAGGTTGGCGAAGTTGGTGAAGCGCCCCATCCGGGCGTTGGCGCCGACCGGATCGGCCGCCACCTCGTCGAGGGTGGGGTGCCAGGTGGTGGTCGGGGTCAGGAGCGCGGCGCAGCCGTCGAGGGCCGCGCGTCCGGCGGCGCCGAGGGCGGCGAGGCGGGCGGTATCGGCGGCCCAGTCGGCGGCGGTCTTCTCCCGCCCGGCCAGCACGATGGAGGCGACGGTGGGGTCGAGATCCGTACCGATCAGGTCGCGGTGCTTCTCCAGGTGCTCGCCCACGGCGGCGTACCGCGCGGCGACGAACGCGCCGCCGTACAGCAGTTGCGCCGCCTCCAGCAGCGGCGTGATGTCGGCCTCGACGATCTCCGTCCCGGTGCTCGCGAGGCGGGCGACCGCGGCGTCGAATGCCTCACGCCAGCCGTCGGCCATGCCCTCCAGGTGCTGTGGCCCCGGGACGGCGACCTTGGGGCGCGCGGGTGGCGGCGGGAGCTGGGGGCCGGTGCGGCAGAGCGGGTCGGCCGGGTCGGGGCCCTCGACGATCTCCGCGGTGACGCGGGCGAGCCGCAGGTCGCGCGCGAAGACGGTCACGCAGTCGAGGGCGTGGCACGCGGGAACCACCCCGGTCACGGGCACCAGACCCTTGGTCGGCTTGACCCCGACGATGCCGTTGAGGGCGGCGGGCACCCGTCCGGAGCCGGCCGTGTCGGTGCCGAGCGCGATGTCGGCGATGCCCAACGCGACCGCGACGGCGGAGCCGGAGGACGAGCCGCCGGAGATGCGGGTCGTGTCCCAGGCGTTGCGCACCGCGCCGTAGGGGCTGCGGGTGCCGACCAGGCCGGTGGCGAACTGGTCCAGATTGGTCTTCCCGAGCACCACCGCGCCGGCCGCGCGCAGTCGCGCCACCGCGGGCGCGTCGGCCGGCGGCAGGTAGGCGTACGACGGGGCGCCCGCGGTCGTGGGCAGGCCGGCCACGTCGATGTTGTCCTTCACGGCCGCGACCAGGCCGGCCAGGGGCAGCGCCGGGTCGATCCCGGCGGCCTCGGCGAGCACCTCGTCGCGGGGCCTGAGGTGGATCCAGATCTCGGGACGGCCGGCGCTCTCGATGCGGTCGTACGCGGCCTCGACGCGTGCGGTCGTCGGCACGGCGCTCATGCCCTCACCGCCGCGAGGACCTGGCCGGCGGCGACCTGTTCACCGGGCTTGACGTAGATCTCCAGCAGGGTGCCCGCGGCGGGGGCGCTCACCTTCGACTCCATCTTCATCGCCTCCAGGGAGAGGATCGGGTCACCCTCGGCGACGACGGCGCCGGGCTCGGCGACGGTCTGCCAGACGGTGGCGGTGAACGGCGCGGTGACCGGGACCGCGCCGTCCGGGACGGCGACCGCCACGGCACTCGCGGCCGCAGGTCCGGGATCGTCGTTCCGGTCGAACTCGCCCGTGGCCCGCCAGCGATCCTTCTCGGCCTCGAACGCGGCGCCCTGCCGCTTCCGGAAGGCGGCGATCGAATCGGCCTCGGCGGAGAGGAAGGCGTTGTACTCGGCGATCGAGAAAGACCCCTCCTCGGTCCGGAAGGCGCCGCGGCCGGCGTCGGTCTCGGCGCGCAGTTCGAGCAGCTCCTCCGCGGTGACGGGGTACCACTCGATGCGGTCGAAGAAGCGCAGCGCCCACGGCGAGTCCTCGAACAGCCCGCCCTTGCGGAACCGGTTCCAGATCTGCACCGTGCGGCCGACGAACTGATAGCCGCCGGGACCCTCCATGCCGTAGACGCACAGATAGGCGCCGCCGATGCCCACGGAGTTCTCCGCCGTCCAGGTGCGTGCCGGGTTGTACTTGGTGGTCACCAGGCGGTGCCGCGGGTCGAGCGGGGTGGCGACGGGGGCGCCGAGATAGACGTCGCCGAGGCCGAGCACCAGGTAAGAGGCGTCGAAGACGGTGCGGTAGACGTCGTCGGCGGTCTCCAGGCCGTTGACGCGGCGGATGAACTCGATGTTCCACGGGCACCACGGGGCGTCGTCGCGCACCCCCGCCATGTAGCGCTCGATGGCGAGCCGGGTCGCCGGATCGTCCCAGCTCAGTGGAAGCCGCACCGTGCGGGAAGGGACCACCAGCTCGTGCGTGGGCGCGACCTCGTCCTCCAGCTCACGCAGCAGGACGGTGAGGTCGCGGGGCTTCAGCCGCCGGGTGTCGGTGTGGATCTGCAGGGAGCGGATGCCCGGGGTGACGTCGACGATGCCGTCGGGCGCGTGCGCGGCGAAGGCCTCCTGCAAGGCATGCACGCGCATCCGCAGCCCGAGATCGAGCACCATGGGGCCGTACTCGACGAGGACGTTGTCGTCGCCGGCCCGGCGATAGGTGACGCAAGGGCGGTCGTCGGTGGCCTCCAGACGGCCGAGTACGCCGTCGTCGCCGTCTCCGCCCGCGCTGATCAGCGTGGGCGAGGCACGGCGGGCATCCAGGGCGGCCGCCTCGGCTTCCCTTACCGGTACGAAGCGGACGGTGTCTCCAGGGCGGAGCTGACCGAGTTTCCACAGATCCCCGCTGGCGACCACCGCGGGGCAGACGAAACCGCCCAGGGACGGCCCGTCGGGGCCCAGGATGATCGGCGTGTCGCCGGTGAAGTCGAGGGCGCCCACCGCGTACGGCGTGTCGTGGATGTTGGAGGGGTGCAGCCCTGCCTCGCCGCCGTCCTGACGGGCCCACTGGGGTCGGGGCCCGACCAGGCGGATACCGGTGCGGGCCGAGTTGTGGTGCACCCGGTAGTCGGTGGCGTAGAGGGTGTCGATGTCCTCGCGGGTGAAGAACTCGGGCGCCGCGTGCGGGCCTTCGGTGACACCGATCCGCCAGTGCGGGGTGATCGCCGGCCGGCGTTCGGGCGGGGTCGGCCCGCCACCGGCGGTCGCGGCGGCCCCGGGCCGCAGGACGTCCCCGGCGAGCAGTGCCCGACCGCCGTGTCCGCCGAAGCCTCCGAGGGTGAACGTCGAGGCGCTGCCCAGGTATGCGGGTACGTCGACGCCGCCCCGGACGGCCACGTAGCTGCGCAGGCCGGGACCGTGGCAGGCGCCGAGGACCAGGGTGCCGCCGGCCGGGACCGGCACCGGCTCCCACAGGGCTGCCGCGGCGCCGTCCACCGTGATCGGGACGGGGGCGCCGGTGACGGCGACCACGCAGGCGGCGGAGAAGCGCAGGGTCAGCCCGCCCGCGGTGACCTCGAGCCCGGGCGCCCCGGCCTGGTTGCCGACGGCCAAATTGGCCTCGGCGAAGGAGACGGGGTCGAAGGGCCCGCTCGGCGGCACGCCGACATGCCAGTGGCCGAGCCGGCCGGGAAGGTCCTGGACGGTGGTCATCGCTCCCGGCACCAGGACGTCGACGCGTGGCTCGGGGTCGGCGGTGGTGGCGAGGGTGCTGGTGCTGTGCGCCGCCTCGCGCACCTCGTCCCGCACGGTCAGCGAGCGCAGCAGGCCCAGGTTGGTGACGACGCCGTCGACCCGGCTGGCGGCCAGGGCCCGGCCGAGCACGTCGAACGCGGTGTCGCGGTCGGGGCCCTTGGCGATCACCTTGGCGAGCATGGGGTCGTAGTACGGCGAGACCTCCAGGCCGGTCTCGGCGAAGCCGTCGACGCGGACGCCGGGAATCTCGTCGGCGCCCTGGCCGGGGAAGGCGGCCCGGGTGATCAGGCCCGAGGAGGGAGCCGAGTCCTTGCCGGGGTCCTCGGCGTAGACACGGGCCTCCACGGCATGTCCGGCGGGCGTCCACTCCCGCTCGAACACCGCGTCGTCGACCCTGCCGTCGCGGGCCAGGGTGAGCATGAGTGCGACGAGGTCGACGCCGTAGGCCTCCTCGGTCACCGGGTGCTCGACCTGGAGCCGGGTGTTGACCTCCAGAAAGGCGGCCTCCTCGTGGAACGGGTCGTAGACGAACTCCACGGTCCCCGCGCCGCGGTAGCCGACAGAGGCGAGCAGCCGGCGCGACGAGTCCCGCAGCAGTCGGCGGACACGGTCGGGCAGGGCCGGGGCCGGGGCCTCCTCGATCACCTTCTGGTTGCGGCGCTGCAGCGAGCAGTCGCGGTCGCCGAACACGGCGATCCGGCCGGTGCCGTCGCCGAAGACCTGCACCTCGACGTGGCGGGCCGGCCGTACCAGACGCTCCAGGAACACCCTGGCCGACCCGAAATGGGACTCGGCGAGCGCCGCCACCCCGGCGAAGGCCTCGCGCACCTCCTCGCCGGTGGCGCAGGCCCGCATGCCGATGCCGCCACCACCGCCCGTGGCCTTGACCATGACGGGCAGCCCGATCGACTCGGCCGCGGCGACGGCCTCCTCGGCGCTTCCGAGCAACTCGGTCCCGGCCAGCAGCGGGACTCCGGCCGCCCGGGCCAGGGCGCGGGCGGTGTGCTTCTCGCCGAAGGCGGTGATCTGTTCGGCGGTCGGGCCCGCGAAACGCAGGCCGGCCTCCTCGACGGCACGGGCGAAGGCGGTGTTCTCGGAGAGGAAGCCGTAGCCCGGGTGGATGATTCCGGCGCCATGGGCGAGCGCGGCCTCGATGATCGCGTCGCCGCGCAGATACGAGTCGCGGGCGGGCGCCGGACCCAGGCGGACGGCGTGGTCGGCCTCGCGGACGTGCGGGGCGGCCCGGTCGGCGTCGGAGAAGACGGCGACGGTACCCAGGCCCAGCTTCCGGGCGGTGCGGATGACACGGCGGGCTATCTCACCGCGGTTGGCGACGAGAACAGCGGTGGGGCGGTTCACGCGGCGTCCCCCGGGGTGCGCGGGGCGCGCGCGGACCGCGGGCCACCCGCGACGGGACCGGGGCCCCCGCCACGCGCGGGGTCCACGACGATCATCCGCAGCGGGGTCGGGTTGAAGTCGTTGCACGGGTTGTTCATCTGCGGGCAGTTGGACACCATCACCAGGACGTCCAGCTCGGCGCGCACCGCGACCCGGCGGCCGGGCGCCGACATGCCGTCCACGATGCCCAGGGCGCCGTCCGCCTCGACGGGCACGTTCATGAACCAGTTGAGGTTGGAGACGATGTCCCGCGCCCCCAGACCGCGCCGCCCCGCCTCGGCGAGGAAGTTCTCGCGACAGCCGTGATGGAACAGTACGTGGTGGCCGTAGCGCAGGGTGTTGGACTCCTTGCCGCAGGCACCGCCGATGGTGTCCTGACGGTCGATCTCGTTGGCGACGACGGTCATCAGCGGGCGGCCCTCACTGCTGCGCAGCACGGTGCCGGTGCGCACATAGGCGTTGCCCTGCCAGGCCAGGGTGTCGGGGACGCTGTAGCGCTCCTCGGGGTCGTCGGCGTTGTAGAGCAGGCAGTCGGCCGACTGGTTGCCGCCGACGTCGACGATGGTCAGGACGTGTCCCTCCTCCACCACCGTCGACCAGGGCGCGTTGGGGGCCACCTCCTCGTCCAGGACGACGGCGCCCTCGACCAGGCTCGCCCCCCAGTCCAGGGGGGAGCCCTCGGCGTACACCGCGCCGACCGGGACGGTGGAGGCGACGGTGCTGCCTGAGGTGGTCGGGTAGGTGGCCGACGTGCTCTCGGTCTGAGTGGTCGCCATGTCACAGCCCCCGGGCTTCGCAGTAGTCGACGGTGTTGAGGTAGGCCCGGTGCAGCTCGGGCGTGGCGGTGAACCGCGGATCGTCCGGGCCGGTGGCGGCTGAGCGCCAGGCGTGCACGCGCAGTGGCCCGACGACGTAGCCGGGGCGCGGGTCCAGCGGATGCGCGGCGTTGGCGACCAGCACCAGCAAGGGCATTTCCGCGAGGAGTTCGACGTGGGTGCCCGGACCGGCGCTGCCCCGCCAGGCGAGTTCACCGTCCGCCTCGACGCGCACGCCCTGGAAGAAGGAGAGGCTGGGCGGCAGGTCGCGGCGGCTCAGGCCGTGCTTGGCGGCCGCCTTGAGGAAGAGTGCGCGGCCGGAGGGGGACGGCCCGTGGGGGCGGGCATCACCGTACTTGCGTTCGTTCCAGGCGTCGGTGGTGGTGCCGCAGAAGGCGTCGTGCCGGCCGGAGGAGTCACCGGTGACCACGGCCAGGACCCGGCCGTCGCCGGACAGCAGCGGATGGTTCTCGCCGAGGTAGGCCTGCCACGGGATCTTCTGGGTGTCGGCGACGTTGAGCCGCTCCGTCGGTTCCAGGGCGTTGAAGAGCAGCAGGTGGGGGCAGGCGTCACCGGTCGGGTCGTCGAAGCGCAGCCGGGTGCCGCGGGCGAGGACCTTGTGGGTGTAACCGCCGGGTGCCACCGTCTCCGCCCATACCAGGGCGGCCGGGTCCACCGCCGGCGGGCAGTGCGGGCTGGCGGACGCCGGGAGGTACGGCATCCACGCGCCGGTCTGTCCGCCCTGGGCGCGGGCGTCGTCGCGGGCACTTCGGACACTGTCGGTCAGGTGCAGATCACGGACTCCGGTGGGGTACTGGTCGTGCGGTGCGATGGCCGTCGGCTCGTCGGCTGTGGTCATGGATGTCCCGTCATCCCTTCGTCGGTACGTCATCAGTGCGTCCGGTTGCGGCGCACGGCCGTCCAACCCCTCAGGCGGGCTCGGTGACGGCCTCGGCCTGCGCGGGAGGCTCGACGTGCGTGTGGGGCACGTGCCTCAACTCGATGTGGCGGTGCAGCCGCCGGGCGAGGAAGTAGGCGGCGGCGACGGCGAGAGTGAGCCCGATGAAGAGCAGGGCGCTCCACCGCAGCCACCACGTGCCGCCGGTGAGGTCGTAGATCTCCGGCCGGGGCCACATCAGGTTGACCGTCATCCCGGCCCCGTAGAGCACGGCGAGCGTGTTGACCGCCATCCCCCAGCGGCCCAGCGAGAACAGCGGCCGGCCTGACTCGTCGACGCCCTCCGGGAGGCCTCGGTGCCGGATCCGGGCGACCAACTGCGGCAGCGTCACGCCCAGATAGGCCAGGTACAGCATGGCGATGCAGAGGCTGGCGAGGGCGGTGAAGATCGCCGTCTGGCGAAGGTTGACGACGAGCGCGATCGCGGCGCCCACGCCCACCACGACCGATGTGGTGATCGGCGTACCGGTACGGGCCGAGACCTTGCCGAGGTGCCGGTGGAACGGCAGGGCGCCCTCGCGAGCCATGGAGTAGATCATCCGTGCGCCGGAGGTCTGCACGGCGAGCGTGCAGGCGAACACCGCGACCGCGACGCAGCACAGCAGCAACCGGCCCAGGACGTCACCGAGCCGGTCGGTGAGCACCCAGGACAGACCGCCGGTGGCCAGGTTCCCGTCGGTCAGGCTGCTCGCCGCCATCAGTCCCGAGAGGATCAGCAGCGCGCCGCCGACGCCCGAGAGGACCAGCGCCCGCAGGATGGTCCGGGGAGTGGTCCGGCGTGGATTGTGTGTCTCCTCGGCGAGTTCGCCCGCCGAGTCGAAGCCGACCATGACGTAGGCCGCCATCAGCGAGGACGCGAGGAACGCCCCGATGTAGCCGCCGTCGCCGGCCCAGCCGGTGTGGTGGGCCACCACCTGCGGGCCCCGCTCGGGCAGGAAGAAGAGCACCAGCACCAGCGCGATCACACCGACGATCTCGATCGCGACGCCGACGCTGGTGGCGGCGGCCATCTGGCGGATGCCGAGGATGTTCACCACCGTGGTGAGCACCAGCAGGAGGCAGCCCAGAAGGACCGCGTTCTGAGCGCCCGTCGGGGAGGCGACCGACGGGTCGGCTCCCGCTCCGCCCACGATCTGGAAGCCGGACCAGATGCCCGGCAGCACCGCCTGCACCGCGATCGCGGCCGCCGCGACGGTGAGGATCTGGCCGATGATCATGATCCAGCCGACGAACCAGCCCGCCGTGGTCCCGGCCAGCCGGCTCGACCACTGGTAGATCGCCCCGGAGATGGGCCAGCGTGCCGCCAGTTCGGCGAAACAGAGCGCGACCAGCATCTGGCCCGCGAAGACCAGCGGCCAGGTCCAGAAGAACGCCGCCCCACCGAGGCCGAAGCCGAGGCCGAAGAGCTGGAAGACGGTGGTGAGGATCGACACGAAGGAGAAGCCGGCGGCGAATGACGCGAAGCTGCCCACCCCCCGGCGAAGTTCCTGCTGGTAGCCCAGGGTGGCGGGGCTTGTCGCGACGCCACCGTCGGGGCTCTGCCCAGGGGCGAGTTCGGGCCGACCCATCGCGGCACCTCCGGTCGATCAAGGAATACCTGTCGCTTGACAGGTATGGCGATGGTGGGGCGGACGCGTCTCACACCCGGGTCCCGGACGTTAACTTCGTGTGTCTGCTGCCACTGCGTGTCAGCCGAGGGACGACAGCCGGACCGGCCTGTGCGGACTGTCCCGACGCGAGCGGCGCGACCACGACGGGCCCGGGCGGTGTGTCCCGTGCTAGCGTTACGCGTTTGCAGCGTCGCTGTGTCGGTGTCCGTTCGGTGTCTCTGGCTGGTGGCTGCGTCCCCGCCGCGCCTTCCTCGGTACGGTCCCTTCGGAGGAAGGCTCTCTGTGAGCGAATCAGCACGTGCCGATGCCCGGCAGCGGGACGATGCGCCCGAGGCGTCGGGCGCCGCTTCGGCGCCGCCCCCGGCGGCGTCCTTCGCGCAGCTGGGGCTGCCGGCCGAGATTCTGCGGGCGCTCGATGAGCACGGTGTGACTGTGCCCTTCCCCATCCAGGCGGCGGCGCTGCCGAACGCGCTCGCGGGACGGGACGTTCTGGGCCGGGGCCGCACAGGATCCGGCAAGACGCTCGCCTTCGGCTTGGGGATGCTCGCCCGGACGGCCGGGCAGCGCGCACAGCCGAAGGAGCCGCTGGCGCTCGTTCTGGTGCCTACCAGGGAGCTGGCGCAGCAGGTCGGTGAGGCGCTCACCCCGTACGTCGAGGCGCTGCGGCTGCGGCTCGCGACCGTGGTGGGCGGCGTGTCCATCGGACGACAGGCCGCCGTGCTGCGGGACGGCGCCGAGATCGTCGTCGCCACGCCCGGTCGGTTGCACGACCTCATCGAGCGCAAGGGCTGCCGGCTGGGACGGGTGCGCATCACGGTCCTGGACGAGGCCGACCAGATGTGTGACATGGGGTTCCTGCCACAGGTCACCGAGATTCTGGACCAGGTGCGTCCCGACGGGCAGCGGATGCTGTTCTCCGCCACCCTCGACCGCGACGTCGACGAGCTGGTGCAGCGCTACCTGCGCGACCCCGCCGTCCACTCCGTGGACCCCTCCTCCAGCGCGGTCTCCGCGATCGAGCACCACGTCTTCGTCGTGCACGGCCCGGACCGGTACGCCGTGACCACGGAGATCGCCGCGCGGGACGGCCGTGTCCTGCTGTTCCTGGACACCAAGCACGGCGTCGACCAGCTCACGCGGCATCTGCGCGCCAGCGGTGTGGCCGCCGCCGCACTGCACAGCGGGAAGTCCCAGCCGCAGCGCACGCGGACACTGGCCCAGTTCAAGAACGGACAGGTCACCGCGCTGGTGGCGACGAACGTCGCCGCGCGCGGCCTGCACATCGACGACCTCGACCTCGTGGTCAACGTCGACCCGGCCACCGACCCGAAGGACTACCTGCACCGCGCGGGCCGCACGGCACGGGCCGGCCGTTCCGGCATCGTCGTGACACTCGCCCTGTCGGGACAGCGCCGCGAGACGAGCCAGGTCATGACCGACGCCGACGTCGCCCCCACGGTCACCAAAGTGCGGTCCGGGGAGGCGGAGTTGAGCCGGATCACCGGCGCCAAGGCCCCCTCCGGAAAGCTCCTCGACGGCGGGCCGGCCGTACCGCGCCCCAAGAACCACAACGCCCCGTTCCGCGGGCTGGGCAGCACCAAGGGCGCCGAGGGCGGTTCCGGCGGCAGGCCGTCCCGCAAGAGCAGCGAGGCCCGCAAGCTCGCGGAGGCCCGCAAAGCGGCCCGGGTGCGGCGCGGCGGCTGAGACCGGCTTCCCGGACTGTCGGGCGGTGTCTTCCTCTACGTTGCTGGACGGGTACGCGGGACCGGAGACCGGCTGGAGTGCACCGGACGGCGTCGACCTCGGCCGCGCAGGCACGGAGTACTCGAAAAGGGCGCCCGACGAGCATCTTCCCTGGTCAGGCGCCCTTTTCTGCGCCTGAAAGAAGCCGGGCTTCTTCGGTGAGAGGACGTCCTGACGTCCCAGCGGCCACTCCTGCGCTCCGGGCCGTGCGTACTACATGGCCGACGACGCCGGTCGACGCCCGCGCGCGCCCCTCTGCCGTCGGCATGCGGTCCACGTTCAAGCGTGCGGCGACGCCGACCGCCTCGTCGGGGTATTACCTCCGCCCGCCCTGCAACCTTCGGTGTCCCCCGTGAGTCTCCCTAGAGCCTCCCCCCGCTTCATTTCGCAACTGCCATCTGGCATTTGGCACACTCGGAGCGTTCATAGTGAAAACCGGCATCAAGGGCGTACGTATCCGCAGAACCGCAGCTGTCGTCGGCGCCGGCGCGCTGCTCGCGGGCGGCGCCCTGACCGCGCCAGCGCAGGCGGCGACCGCGCCCTCGGTCAGCGCCAAGGGCGCGTTCATGCTCAACAGCGCGACGGGCTCCACGCTCTACAGCAAGTACGCCGACACCAAGCGGCCCATGGCGAGCACCACCAAGATCATGACGGCTCGGGTCGTGCTGAGCACCCCCGACCTGAACCTCGACCGGAAGGTCACCATCAAGCAGGCTTACCGGGACTACGTCACTGCCAAGGGCGCGAGCACCGCGGATCTCAAGACCGGCGACAAGGTCACCATCCGCCAGTTGCTCCATGCGATGCTGCTGCCGTCCGGCTGCGACGCCGCGATGGCCCTCGCGGACACGTTCGGCACCGGTACGACCGTCTCTGCGCGGACCAAGTCGTTCATCAGCAAGATGAACGCCAAGGCGGACACCCTCGGCCTGACCAACACGCACTTCGACTCGTTCGACGGCAACTCGACGCAGAACACGAACTACACGACGCCGCGCGACCTCGCCAAGCTCGCGCGCAGCGCGATGAAGTACTCGACGTTCGCGGGCATCGTGAAGAAGCCGAAGACCGTGCAGTACGCGACGACCAGCACCGGCGGCACCCGCACCTACACCTGGTACAACACCAACCAGTTGCTGGGTTCATACAGCGGCGCGATCGGGGTGAAGACGGGTACCAACACGCCGTCCGGGCCCTGCCTGGTCTTCGCCGCGACCCGCAACGAGAAGACGGTCATCGGCGTGCTCCTCAACGACCAGTACCGCTACACGGACGCCGCCAAGTTGCTGGACTACGCCTTCGGCACCAGCTCGGCGAGCACCATGCAGCTGCGCACCCTGCCGACGGGCGCACAGAGGGACTGACCTGGGCTGACGCGCACTCGAACGAACGATAGCGAGCTGGGTTCACAACCCAGGCCGCAAGTTCTGAACTGGCTTGGAAATGGCCCGGACGAGAGCCGCTGACGATGTGGAGGAGTGAGCCGGAGCGTTCGGCCCGGCTCGTCGACCGCTTCCTGGAGAGCTGACGCATCATGCGAGCCCGGAGCCGTGGGGAAGTGCCAGTGCCGAGTCCGTGTGGAGTGTGATGCGCACCGGTGTGAAGGTGGTGGCGTCCATCGGTGACTCACCGGTGCCGGGATTGCGGGCGTAGCGCGGGTGGGCGCCCGCGCTGATCTGCCAGCGTATGCGGTGGCCGACGGGGAAGCGGTGGGCGGTGGTACTCATCGGCACAGTGACGTGCGTGGGCGCCTGTTCGGCCGTCCGGAGTCGGCCGAACCCGTCACAGATGTTGACGGAGCGGCCTTGTGGGTCCACGTCGCACAGGCGGGTGAAGACGTCGGCGTGCCCGGTGTCCGTGGAGATGCTCAGCCGCGCGGAGACGGGGCCCAGGATGTCCATGGGCTCGGTCAGGGGTGGGCTGGTGAATGTCAGGACGTCGTTTCGGGCCTCCAGGGTGCCGTTGTCCCGGGGGCCGGCGGTACGGGAGAGCAGTGGCCCGCCGAGGGAGGGGGTGGGGTCGGCGGGGTCGTAGCGGAACGCCGTCACGGGTGCGGAGTCCGCGGGGGTCTGCTGGGTGAGATGCCCGCCGTGGACGGGATACCAGGAGGTGGCAGCCGTGGCGGGCGGCCAGTCGTCGAGGTCCCGCCAGGTGTTTTCGCCGCCGATGTGCACACGCACCGAGGTGGGACGCAGGCCGGAGGGATCGGCGTACAGGTGGGCTCGCAGCCAGGCGAGGCTTTCGGCGAACACCTCTGGCCATCCTTGCTGCAGGGCCGAGGTGTGGGTCCAGGGGCCGACGAGCAGGGCGGTCTCGCACCCGGCCTGGCGCAGGCGGTCGTACTGCTCGAAGGTCTGGTCGACCAGTGCGTCGTGCCATCCGGTGATCAGAGCTGTGGGCACGCGCAGCCGTTCCGCCGACTCCGCCAACGACGCGCCGCGCCAGTAGGCGTCCTTCGCGTCCGGGTGTGTCATCACGTCGTCCAGCCAGGGCACTTCGCTCCCGAGGGCTGACACGTACGCACCGCGCAGGGGCCGCGCGGTGGTGACGTCGCGCAGGCGGCGCTGCAGACGCAGCATCGCCCTGAGGAACGGTGCCATGCCCTGGTGCTGGTAGTGCATGCCCGCGCCGACGACGAGGGCGTTCTCCAGGCGGAGCGCACCGTCCGCGTGGAACAGTGCGTAGGGATCGTGCAGCCCCACCTGTACCACCATGGCCTTCAGTTCCGGCGGTGGGTCCAGAGCGAGGGCCCATTGCACGTAGCCCAGGTAACTGGGGCCGACGGTCCCCAGTGTTCCGTTGAACCAGGGTTGCTCGCGCAGCCAGGAGACCGTGGCCCGGCCGTCGGCGGGCTCGTTGCGCCACAGGTCGAACACGCCGCCCGAACCGCCGGTGCCGCGGCAGCTCTGCAGGACCACGTGGAAGCCCTGTTCGGCGAAGAGCAGGCCGTACTGGGGTGACCATGGCAGGCCTCGGCCATACGGCGAGCGGACCAGGAGGGTGGGGAAGTCGCCCTGGGCGCGCGGAAAGTAGTGGTCAGTGATCAGGGGGCTGCCGTCGGCGGCCGGCACCACCAGCCCCGGCTCCCATCCGACCTCGTGCCGTTTCGCCGGCAGACCTCGCCAGGTCGCCCTCATCATCCGGGAGGACAGCGGCGGCTTTCCTGCGGGTGGCACCCAGGCCGGTCCGGTTGCGGCGTCGGGCGTGCGTGATGGCATCGTTCTCTCCTCTATTCCCGTACGATGTACGAGAATAGAGGATGCTTGGATGGACTTGGCAAGAGCCACCTCGACAACCGACGGGAAGGAGTGCGAGGCCGTGCCCGGTGACGGGAAGCCCGGTGCCGTGGGCGTCGATCCTGAACAACTCTGGCTGCGTCCCGCCGAGCCCCGCAGGGGCCGCAGACCCTCCTTCAGCCGGGAGGCGATCACCGCGGCGGCCGTCGCTCTGGCGGACGCGGAAGGACTTGAAGTGGTCACCATGCGGCGGGTGGCCGCCGAGGTCGGAGCGGGCGTCATGTCGCTCTACAGCTACGCCCCCGACAAGGAGACGCTGCTGGAACTGATGGTCGACCACGTCAGCGGGGAACTCACGGTGACGGACCCACCCAGCGGCGACTGGCGTGCCGATCTGAAGACCGTGGCGCACTCGCAGCGCGCCCACATGCTGCGCCACCCCTGGTTGCCCGCCGCCTTGTCCACCCGTCGCGTCCCGGGCCCCAACACACTGGCCTTCCTGGAACACGTGCTCGCCGTCCTGCGGCCCACCGGGCTGGACGGCGCGGCGAAGCTGGAGGTCTTCGCCCAGCTCACCGCCTTCGTAGCCGGGCACGTCGGCCATGAGATCGCGCAGGCCGCAGTCTCACGATCACCGGACCGGGCCGCGGCCGAGAGCCGCTACCTCGCCGCTGTCGCCGCCGACGGCAGCCACCCGGAGCTCGCCGAAGCCCTTTCCGCCCCCGGACGTCCCCTCACCCCCGAGGCCACCTTCACCCGGTTCCTCAACCGCCTGATCGACGGCCTCGACACTGACTGATGCCACGCACGGTGACTGGCCGTCGCCGTCCCGATCGAGACAGCCCCGTAGCGGCTCGTCATGAGGGGCCACAGGCCTGCCGTAACCCCTCATACCCGCCACGCCGCGCCGCGCGCCGGACAAAACGGCGGCCTCCGCCGGGTTTCAATAGGCTTACAGGGTCAGCAGGCCGGCATGCATTCGGGAACACCGAGCCACGCCACGGACGCCGTCACGCCGGTCACCGGCCGCGGTCAGGACCCGCGGCAGAACATCGGCGACCGAGCACACGGTGGTGTCCAGCGGTGGAGAAGCCGATGACGGAACTCAGCGAAAGCCACGACGATCCGTTCGCCCTGCACATCGCCGCCCTGGTGGTGCTCGACGACCGGGGAACAGTGGTCGGATGGAGCCGGCGGGCTCAGGAGCTGCTCGGCCATCCGGACACAGCCGTGATCGGTCGTCCGGCGTTCGAGGTCCTTGTCGATCCTCGTGATCTGCCGGCCGTCACCGATGCCGCAGCGAAGTGCAGGAGAGCCGGCGGCTGGTTCGGCGTGCTCACACTGCGCCACCGCGACGGGCAGCTCGTGGAACTGGGGCTCAGGGCCCATGAGCTGTCACGCGGTGACGGGGGCCGTGAGTGGTTTCTCGCGGGGGCACTCGCGAGTGACGTCCTCGAATGGCAAAGGGACCGCGCGGTTCTCGACGGTCTGTACCGCCAGTGCCCCATCGGCTTGGTCATCCACGGCCCCGACCAGAGGATTCTCCGGGTCAACCGGGCCATCGAACGGTTCAGCGGCGTCCCGGCGGCGGACTTCCGGGGGCTGTCCACCGGCCGGCTGCTCCTCGCCGACGACGCCCGCAAGGCTGTGGACCGTGTACGCCAGGTGATGCAGACCGGAAGACCCCTGGTCTACTCCGAGCAGTTCGTTCGCCTGGAGCAGGACCCGGCACGAGAGCGGGTCGCGTTGGTCTCGTCCTTCCGGATGGAGGATCCCTCCGGCCGCGTCCTGGGTGTGGCCGAGATGATCGAGGACATCACCGACCGCCATCGGGCCCAGCGCCGGCTCGCGCTCCTCGACCAGGTGGGCAGCCGCATCGGAACCACGCTAGACGTGGCCGAGACCGCCCGGGAACTGGCCGAAGTGATGGTGCCCCACCTCGCCGACCATGCCTCGGTGGACCTGCTTCAGGTGGTGACGCGCGGTGAGGAACCGACGCGCGCCGTGGCAGGGCCTGTGGTCCGCCTGGGGACCTCCAGCGTCGGTGCCCAGCGACCCGGACCGCCCCACCCCGAGGGCGAGCCCGTGGAGTTCGGGCCCGACACACCGCAGGCCGGATGCCTGGCCGAGGGACGGCCCGTCCTGGAGCCGGTTCTCCCGCCCGACTGGGTCTCGGCGGCCGGCCGTCAGGGGGCCCAGGCTCCGGACCTGGGCGCCCACACCCTGATCGTGGTACCTCTCGCCGCGCGTGGCCTGGTGCTCGGTGTGATGACCCTGTGGCGCTCGCGCCGCCCCGATGCCTTCGAGACCGACGATCTCACCCTCGCCCAGGAGCTCGCCTCGCGCGCCGCCGTCGCCATCGACAACGCCCGGCGCTTCACGCAACAGCAGCAGACCGCGTTCACCCTGCAGAGCAGCCTTCTGCCCCGGGCGGTGCCGGACCAGTCGGCCGTCGAGGTGGCCCTGCGGTACCTGCCGGCCAGCGCAGGCCCGGGCCTGGGCGGCGACTGGTTCGACGTCATTCCCCTGTCCGGGGCCCGGGTCGCCCTCGTCGTCGGCGACGTGGTGGGACGCGGCATCCATGCCGCCGCCACCATGGGCCGGCTGCGCACCGCCGTCCACACGCTCGCCAGCCTCGACCTGGAACCGGACGAGGTCCTCTCCCGCCTCGACGACCTGGTCAACCTGCTGGCGGCCGAACAAGAAGCCGTCGGCGAGCGGCCCCTGGGTGAGCAGGTCGTCGGCGCCACGTGCCTGTACGCCGTGTACGACCCGGTCTCCGGACACTGCTCCGTGGCCCGCGCCGGTCATCCGCCGCCGGTGGTGACCGCTCCGGACGGACAGGTGACTCTGCTCGACCTGCCCGCCGGGCCACCGCTCGGCCTGGGCGGTCTGCCGTTCGAGGCCCGGGACATCGAACTGGCCGAGGGAAGCCTGCTGTGCCTGTACACCAACGGAATCATCGGCGAGCGCCACATCGATGCCGACGTCGGCCTGACGAGGCTGTGCGCAGCGCTCGCCCGCCCCGCGGGCGCGCTGGAGCGCACCTGCCAAGCGGTGGTTGACGCGCTTGTGCCCTCGCGCCCCAGCGACGACGTCGTCCTGCTGATCGCCCGCACCCGCGTGCTGCCACCGGACAGTGTCGCCTCCTGGCGACTGCCGCCGGAGCCTGCCAGCGCCGGCCGGGCCAGGGCGTTGGCCTCGGCCAAGCTGAGCGAGTGGGGTTTGGAACACCTGGCGTTCACCACGGAGTTGATCGCCAGCGAACTGGTCACCAACGTCTATCGCTACGCCGGCGGCCCCGCGACCCTGCGTCTGATCCGTGAGGAGTGCCTGGTGTGCGAGGTCAGCGACACCAGCCACACCTCACCACACCTGCGCCGCGCCCGTACGACCGACGAGGGCGGGCGCGGCCTGTTCCTGGTGGCCCAGATGACCGAACGCTGGGGTACCCGCTACACCCGCGAGGGTAAGACCGTGTGGACCGAACAACCGCTGACCGGGACGCCCGTCTGACCGCATAGGGCCGCGGCCGGCGCGGGGAGGCCGCCCGGAGCCGGCCCGCCCACGCCGCCGTGGTCATTCGGCCGCGGCGAGAAGCCGTGCCTCGCTCTCCTCGTACAGGCGCCGCTGCTCACTGCTGTCGGCGGCACGGCGACGGTGGTCCAGACGGCTGCCCAGCCAGCCCGCGAGGTAGCCGAACGGGATGGAGACCAGCCCGGTGGACTGCATGGGGAACAGGTCGAAGTCGGCGTTCGGGAAGACGGCGGACGGCGTGCCCGAAACGGCCCTGGAGAAGACCATGAGCAGCAACGCGCAGGCCGCGCCGCCGTAGAGGGTGGCGAGCAGGCCGGTGCGCGTGAACCCCCGCCAGAACAGGGAGTAGGTGAGCGCGGGTGCCACCGCCGATGCCCCGATGCAGATGGCCGCGGTGGTCAGCACGCCGACGTCCCAGTCCTGCACCATGGTGGCGAGTCCGATGGCGACGATCCCCACGGCCACGCTCGTCCACGCCGCCACCGTCATCTCGGTACGGGGCTCGGCCTGCCCCCGCCGCACCGCGTGGGCGAACAGGTCGTGGGCGAGCGACGAAGCCGCGGCCAGGGTCATCCCCGCGACCGACGACAGCAGGGTGATGAACACCATGCCCGCCACGGCCGAGTACAGGATCGTCGCGCCCGCGGAGCCGGGGGCCCCGCCGAGCACCTGGGACAGCATGAGCACCGATGTTCTGCCGTGCGGGTCGGCCGCGGTGATGTGCTGCGACCCCACCAGGGCCGCCGCGCCCGTACCCATGACGATCACGAGCAGGCAGAACGTGGTGACCGTGCCGACCGCCCATGACATGGAGCGACGCACGGCCGGTACGTCCTTCGCGGAGTACAGGCGCATCGTGATGTGCGGCAGGCAGGCCACGCCGAGGATGACGGTGATCTGGAGACTGACGAAGTCCAGCCGGCCACCGGTGGAAGTGCCGAGTTGCAGGCCCTGCTGAAGGTAGGCGGGGCCCGCGCCGCTGCCGTGCTGGGCTGCCCTGAGTATGTCGCCGGGGTTCCAGTCGAAGCGGTTGAGCACGAGAGCGGCGACGACGATGCTGGTGCCGAGCAGGAGCACGATCTTGATCATCTGAATGAGCGCCGTGCCCCGCATACCGCCGATCGCCGCGTAGATGATCATCAGAGTGCCGACGATGACGATGCACGCCGTCCTGGCGCCCGCGGCGTACGGAATGTCCAGGATGAAGGTGAGCAGCGAACCGGCTCCGGAGAGCTGGACGACCAGGAAGGGCAGCGTCGCCGCGAGTGTCACCACACAGGCCGCGACACGCACGGCCCGTCCGGACATGTTGCGGGCCAGGACGTCGCCCATGGTGAACCTGCCGGCGTTGCGCAGGGGTTCGGCCAGCAGGAACATCAGCAGCACCAGGGACAGGGCGGTGCTGACCGCGAGGACGTAGCCGTCGTATCCGGAGAGCGCGATGATCCCGGTGGTGCTCAGCACCGTGGCGGCGGAGATGTAGTCGCCCGCGATCGCCAGGCCGTTCTTGAGCGGGGTGAGCGACAGGTAGCCGGTGTAGAAGTTCGCCAGGTCGTCGCGGTCCGGTCCCGCCATGACGCACATCAGCAGCGTGACGGTGACCAGCGTGGTGAACAGAACCAGGACGAGGGCCTGTGTCCCGGAGCTGAAGTCGTTCATCTCGCCGTCCCCGCGCTCCCGGCGGCGGGGACCGCCCGCTCCCTGACGGCGCGGGCCAGCGGATCCACAGAGCGTTGTGCGCTGCGTCCGTACCAGAAGACCGCCGCGAAGGTGACGACGAGCTGGAGGATGCCCAGGGCCATGCCCAGGCTCAGCTCCCCGGTGACCTTGGATCCCATCAGACCGGGCGCGTAGCAGGACAGCACGACGTACACCACGAAGGAGCCGAGTGCGGTGAGCGTGGAGATCCGGCGGAGCAGGCGGTAGGCCGAGCGGAGGGCGGCGAGGCCGGCGTCGTCTCGGTGAGTCTCGTGCGCGTAGGGGGCGTCCCAAGAGGCGTCCCAAGAGGTTTGTCGCCCGTACGAGTCGTATCGCGGGCCGTCATGCCCGTACGACTCCGGCCACGGGCTCTGTCCGTACGTCTCGTGTCGAGGGGGGATCCCATAGGGCTGTGCTGAGGGTGGGTACCGGTTCTCGTCGGCGTATGTCATCGCCTGGCCTTCCACTACGGCTCGGATCCGTGAGGTGAACGGGAAAGGACGCTTCAGGCGGCGCACCATACCGACTGGTTGGAATGCCTGTAAGTCCGCAGTAGGTCACATTTCGGAGTTGATGTGATCCCTCGGTCGCCGCACCCAACGGACAGAACTCGGAGGCCGTCCTACCGCTGCTCGTGAACGGCCATCTCGCCCAAGAGCGACCAGTCGTCCTGCGGAACGTTCGCGTTCACGATGCGGGGCGTCTCGATCAGGTGGGGCGGCAAGGTCTGCTGCGCTGCCCTGAAGTGCGCCGACTGCACGTGAGCGGCGCCCGCCTCGTCATCGCGGAAGGCCTCGACCAGGACGTACTCCGTGGGGTCCGTCAGGCTTCGTGACCAGTCGAACCAGAGGCAGCCGGGCTCTCGGCGCGTGGCTTCGGTGAAGTCGGCGGCGATCTCCGGCCACCGGTCGGCATGCTCGGGACGGACTCGGAACTTGGCGGTGATGAAGATCATCAGCCTTCCTGTCTCCTCGAAATGCGTGGTGACAAGACCGTACGACGTCAGCCGCGCACGGGCAGTTCACCCGCGCCAGGAAGTGCCCTGTATGAGAGGGAAGCCAGGCCTTCCCTCTCATGGACAGGATCAGCCTGTGGGATCGAGGAGGATCTTGCGGACCCCGTCGGAGCGGTTGGCGAAGAGTTCGTAGGCCGCGGGGCCCTGGGAGAGGGGGAAGCGGTGGGACACCACGGCCTCCGGCTTGATCCGGCCGGACTGGGCGAGGGCAATCAGGGCGGGAAGTTCGTAGTGGATCGAGCAGAGCCCGATGGCGAACTCGAGTTCCTTGATCTGCGCCAGTCCCATGTGGAAGGGGAAGGCCTTGTTCTGGCTGACACCGATGACGCTGACCCGGCCGGCCTGGCGGACGGCCTTGAGGGCCAGCTCGATGGTGGCGTCCGAGCCCACGGCCTCCACCACCGCGTCCGGTCCACGTCCGCCGGTCATCTCCCGCACGGCTGCCTTCGCATCCTCGCCCTCGACCGGCTCGACCCCCAGGCCGGCGGCGAACGCGCGGCGCTCCGCGACCAGGTCCGCACCGAGCACACGGGCGGCGCCCATCGCGAAGGCGGACTGGGCGGCCATCAGGCCGACCGGGCCGAGGCCGATGACCAGGACGGTCTCGCCGGGCTGGATGCGGGCGCGGCGGCAGCCGTACCAGGCCGTCGGTGCGTTGTCCGTCAGAACGACGGCCGCCTCGTCGGAGATGCCCTCGGGCAGCTGCACCAGGTTGATGTCGGCGTACGGCACGGCGAGGGCCTGGGCCTGGCTGCCGGGGAGCTGGGGGCTCACGCCGTAGCAGAGCTCCGTACTGGACTTGGCGCGCTCGCAGCGGGCGGTGAACCCGGCCGCGCAGGACCGGCATTGGGTGCAGCCGGCCGAGGCGGGCACCAGGACCCGGTCGCCGGGCTTGAAGCGGGTGACCTGGTCGCCGACGTCGACGACCACGCCGACACACTCGTGTCCCGGTGTGTAGCCCAGTTCCGGGCTGAACGGGTTGCCCTGGTAGATGTGCAGGTCGCTGCCGCAGATGCCGGCTGTGGTCACCTGGACGACCGCGTCGGTGGGGCCGGTTACGGCCGGGTCGGGGACATCGCCGTAGCGGATGTCGTGACGGCCGTGGTAGGTCAGAGCCTTCATCGGTTTGCTCCCTCCCCTCCGGGCCGCTCAGTCCGCGATCTTCAGCACGAGCTTGCCGTGGTTCTCACCACGGAACAGGCGCATCAGGGTGTCGGGGAAGTCCGCCACTCCACCGGACACCACGTCCTCAAGGGACTTCAGCCGGCCCTCCTCCCGCCACGCGGCCATCTGTGCGATGCCCTCGGCGTAGCGGTCGGCGTAGTCGAAGACCACCATGCCCGTCATCGTGGCCCGGTTGACCAGCAGCGACAGGTAGTTGGCGGGGCCCTGCGGCTCGGTGCTGTTGTACTGGGAGATCGCGCCGCAGACGATGACACGGGCGCCGCGCGCCAGCCGCAGCAGCACGGCGTCCAGGACGTCGCCGCCGACGTTGTCGAAGTACACGTCGACGCCGTCGGGGGCGTGCTCGCGCAGCGCCTTGCGGATGTCCTCGCTCCGGTAGTCGATCGCGGCGTCGAACCCGAACTCGTCGACCACCATCCGGCACTTGGCCTCGCCACCGGCGATGCCGATGACCCGGCAGCCCAGGATCTTGGCGATCTGCCCGACGACGCTGCCGACCGCCCCAGCCGCTCCGGAGACGACGACGGTCTGGCCGGGCTCGGGACGCCCGATGTCGATCAGGCCGAAGTAGGCCGTCAGGCCCGACATGCCGAGAGTGCCGAGGTAGGTCGGCAAGGGGGCGGCCTCCGGGTCGACCTTGGTCACGTCGCGGCCGTCCGACACGCAGTACTCCTGCACGCCGAACGAGCCCGACACATGGTCACCGACCGCGAACCCGGAATGCCGGGAGGCGATCACCCGTCCCACCGCGCCGGCGCGCATCACCTCGCCGATCTCCACCGGACGGATGTAGGACCGGCCCGCGTTCATCCAGCCGCGCATCGCCGGGTCGATCGACAGGCAGAGCACCTGCACCAGGAATTCCCCGTCGCCCGGCTCCCCGGCCGGCTCCTCGACGTGCTCCCAGTCGGTGGGCCGCGGTTCTCCCACGGGACGTGCGGCCAGACGCACCTGGTGGTTGATTCTGCTCATCTCCGGCGGCTCCTTCGACGGTCGCGTGGGATCGGCGGTCAGCGCGGCCGTGCGGGCCGCCGTGGTCGCGTACCGACACATCCACCTGACATACCGGCCAGTCGGTACGAGCGGTGAGCGTACGGTGCCGTCCCGTCGGAGGCAAGAGGGGCCCGGTGCGGCGTACGGCGCAGGGGCGTGGCACCTGCCCGTTCGCCGGGTCCGCGGGTTGGGAACTCGGTCGGTGAACAGGTGCTGAGGTGTGGCAGTGGACGGTGGGCGTGTCGATGCGCGTGCTGTGGCCGCGCTCAGCGCTCCCGCTGCGGATCGCCGCTCGCGCCCGTGAGTTCGTCGACCGGGCCCACGACCGAGGCCGCCTGCCCCATCGCCTCGGTCCCCGTCACCGGTTTCGTGGGAAGATCTCCAGGCCCTGTCGGGCTCCACCCTCCCGCAGTAACGATCCCTCGGAGAGTCCATGCGCCGCGCCCTCCTCCTCTCCGCTGCTGTCCTCCTGCTCTGCACCGCCTGTTCCGGCGGTCCGGGCAATGACTCGGGGGAGAGCACGGAGAAGGCCGCGGATCACGGGGCGGCCGTGCGCGCCGCGATCGAGAGGACGAGCGCGGACAGCGCCCGTGTGGACGAGAAGATCGAGCTGCGGTCCGCCGGCAGTCCCACGACGTACGTGTTCGCGATCGCCGGCGCCTTCGACCTGGCGGGTGACAGGGGCCGGCTGACGGTGGAGCTCGAGGACAGTGGCATGGACCCCGTCGAGGAGGTCTTCGTCGGCGACACCGTCTATGTGCGGGGCTCGCGGGCGGTGGGCGAGGGCAAGTGGGCCGCGGCCGTCCGGAGCGAGGCCCTGACCCGCTACTTCCTGCGGGCGCCGCTGAACGACCCCGAGCACCTGCTCGGTCAGATGAAGGCGATGCGACAGGTGTCGAACGAGGGCCAGGAGCAGGTGAACGACGCCCCTGCGGTGCATTACCGGGGCACGATCGACCACGCCACCGCGACGCTCCGGATGACGGCGGAGACGAAGCAGGGGCTGGACGACCTGCGCGAGAAGCTGGGTGACGACATGCCCGTCTACGCGGACGTGTGGGTCGACGGGAGGGGACGCGCCGTCCAGGCCCGTCTGTCCTACTTCGGCGGTTTGAAGGCCGTGACGACACTGACGCTGTCGGACTTCGGGACGCCGGTGAAGGCCGAGGCACCGTCGGCCCAGCAGGTCGTCCCCGTGACGGCGGGCGAGGACGTCCTGCTGGCCTGAGCGGGGGCGAGCCCGGCGCGGAGCCGTCGAACGACACAGCGCGCTCCGACAGTCGGACGTCCTATAACCCGTTGACGGGCGCGCCGGGCAGCCCCAACGATCAGGCGCATGTCTGCCGCCCTGACGCCTCTGCGTCACCGCCCGTTCCGTCACCTCTTCATCGGTACGACGGCCAACCAGCTCGGCAACGGAGTGGCGCCGATCGCCCTGGCCTTCGCCGTGCTCGACGCCACTGGCTCGGTCGGCTCACTCGGGTTGGTGGTCGGCGCCCACTCCGTCACCAGCATCCTGTTCCTCTTGTTCGGCGGGGTGTTGGCGGACCGGTTGCCGCGCGGCCCGCTGCTGGTCGGCAGCAGCGTGGTCAGCGCCGTGAGCCAGGCGGGGGTCGCCGCCCTGGTCCTCACCCACAGCGCCGCCATCCCCCTGCTCATGGTGCTCGCCGCGGTCAACGGTGCGTCAAGTTCCTGCTATCAGCCCGCCGCCCAGGCCCTGCTGCCCCAGGCCGTACCGGCCGAGTCCCGCCGCGCCGCCCTCGCGCTCTCCCGGATCGCGGGCAGCAGCGCGATGATCGTGGGCGCCTCGCTGGGCGGCGTACTGGTCGCCGCGGTCGGCCCCGGCTGGGGCCTGGCCGTCGACGCGCTCAGCTTCGCGCTCGCCGCCGCGTCCTTCGCGCTGGTCCGCGTCCAGGTCGCACCGCCCGCGCCCAGCCCCGGCCTGGTGCACGAACTGCGCGTCGGCTGGCAGGAGTTCGCCTCCCGCAGTTGGGTGTGGGTGATCGTGGTGGCCTTCTGCTTCCTCAACGCCGGCGTCACCGCCTCGTTCACCGTCCTCGGCCCGGCCGTCGCCGACACCACCGGGATCGGCCGCAGCGGCTGGGGCCTGGCCCTAGCCGCGGGTTCCCTCGGCGCGGTCGCCGGCGGCTTACTGTCCCTGAGATGGCGGCCCCGGCGCGCGATCCTGGTCGGCTGCGCGCTGATGGGCCTGACGGCGATGACCCCGCTGCTGCTCGCGCTCGCCCCGTACACCTGGGTGCTGGTCGTGGCCAACTTCGTGGCGGGCGTGGGCGTCGAGCAGGCCGGCGTCGCCTGGTACTCGACCCTCAACGAGCAGATCCCCGAAGACCGCCTGGCCCGCGTCTACGCCTACGACGACCTCGGCTCCTACCTCGCGCTCCCGCTCGCCCAGTTCGCCGCCGGACCGGCCGTCCTCCTCCTCGGCCTCCATGCCACCCTCTACGCGGCGGCCGCGCTGATCCTCCTCGCAACCCTCGCCATGGTCGCCACCCCCTCCATCCGCGCGCTGGTCCCGAAGACCATGGAACCGCTGCCCGCCTCCGAAGATCCGGTGCCTCGCTGAGCCGACTCGGACGCGTAGACGACCGGGGCTATGAGGCCGGGGCTTGCCTGCCCGCTTCCGCCACTTGCCATCGACGGGCTGCGGGCATATGGTCGTACGAACGTAAGCTATACGATCATAATTCAAAGCTCATGACAAGGGAGTCCGTAATGGCGACAACTCGGCCGGTGGCGCTCGTGACAGGTGCCTCATCGGGGATCGGCAAGGAAGCGGCCCGCGCCCTCGTCGCGGCGGGTTTCGACGTGATCGGAACCGGTCGCAAGACCTCCGGACTCACCCCGCCCGCCGGTGTGACGTACCTCGATCTCGATGTGGCCGACGACGACTCGGCTACCGCCGCGGTCGCAGACGTGATCGCCCGGTTCGGACGCATCGACGTCCTGGTCAACAACGCGGGCGTCGGCGTGGCGGGCGCCGTCGAGGAGAACTCCATCGCCCAGGCCCAGAACATCCTGAACATCAACGTCCTGGGTGTGATCCGTATGACGAAGGCCGTCCTGCCGCACATGCGCGCCCAGGGCGGCGGACGCGTCATCAACGTCTCGTCCGTCCTCGGGGTCGCTCCCCAGCCCTTCATGGCCCTCTACGTCGCGTCGAAGCACGCCGTCGAGGGCTACTCGGAGTCGCTGGACCACGAGGTCCGCGAGCACGGTGTCCGGGTCCTGCTCGTCCAGCCCGCCTATACCAGGACCAGCTTCGACACCAATGCCGCGCAGCCCGACACCCCGCTGTCCCTGTACGCGGAGCGGCGGCGCGTCTTCGACGAGGTGATGGCGGAAGCGATGAAGGCAGGCGACGACCCCGCCGTCGTCGCCGAAGTGATCGTCACCGCGGCCACCGACAGGAAGCCGAAGCTGCGCTACACCGCCGGCCCGCTGGCCTCACGCGTCACCACTGCACGCCGCCTCGTCCCCGCCGGAGTGTTCGACAAGCAGATCCGCAAGAACAACCGCATGGCCGGCTGACCTGGCCCGCTGCCGGCCGGTGGACGCGCTCGCCCACCGTCGGCCAGGGCGCTGTCAGCCGTTCACGGGGTGTGACCGGCGCGGCGGAGGACAGGGCGCAGGACCTCGATGACGTCTGGGTCGTCCACAGTGGACGGAATGGGTTCGTCGCGGCCGTCGGCGATGCCGCGCATGGTCTTGCGCAGGATCTTGCCCGAGCGGGTCTTGGGCAGGGCGGCCACGACCGTGACGTCCTTGAGGGAGGCGATGGCGCCGATGCGCTCGCGCACGAGCTGGACGAGTTCCGCCTCGACCTCGCCCGGTTCGCGGTTGCTGCCCGCTTTCAGGACGACGAAGCCGCACGGGATCTGGCCCTTGAGTTCGTCGGCCACGCCGATGACGGCGCATTCGGCGACGTCGGGGTGGGCGGCCAGGGCTTCTTCCATGCTGCCGGTGGACAGCCGGTGCCCGGCGACGTTGATGACGTCGTCGGTGCGGCCCATGACGAATACGTAGCCGTCGTCGTCGATGTGGCCGCTGTCGCCGGTGACGTAGTAGCCGTCGTAGGCGGAGAGGTAGGAGGCGACGTAGCGGTCGTCGTCGTTCCAGAGCGTGGGGAGGGCGCCGGGCGGCAGGGGGAGCTTCACCACGATCGCGCCGTCGACGCCCGCGGGCGCAGGCTCGCCCGAAGGGTCGAGGACGCGGACGTCCCAGCCCGGCAGCGGGCGGGTCGGGGAGCCGGGCTTGACGGGAGCGGCTTCGATGCCGACCGGGTTGGCGACGATGGGCCAGCCGGTCTCGGTCTGCCACCAGTGGTCGATCACCGGGATGCCCAACAGGGCGCTCGCCCAGTGGTAGGTCTCGGGGTCGAGGCGCTCGCCGGCGAGGAAGAGGTAGCGCAGGTGGGAGAGGTCGTAGCCTGCGGTGAGCGCGCCCTTCGGGTCCTCCTTCCTGATCGCCCGGAAGGCGGTGGGTGCCGTGAACATCGTCTTGACCCGGTACTCGGCGGCGACGCGCCAGAACTGGCCCGCGTCCGGGGTACCGACCGGCTTGCCCTCGTACAGGACCGTCGTCGCGCCGGCCAGCAGGGGCGCGTAGACGATGTAGGAGTGCCCGACGACCCAGCCGACGTCGGAGCCGGTGAACATCGTCTCGCCAGGGCCCACGTCGTACACGGCACCCATCGACCAGTGCAGGGCGACCGCGTAGCCGCCGCAGTCACGCACGACTCCCTTGGGCTTTCCGGTCGTTCCGGACGTGTAGAGGATGTACAGGGGATCGGTGGCGGCGACGGGAACGCAGTCGGCAGACGGCGCGGCGGCGACCAGCTCGGCCCAGTCGAGATCGTCCGGTCCCAGGGCGGCCGGCTCCTGCGGACGTTGCAGGATCACGCTCTTGTCCGGCTTGTGGACGGCGAGTTCGATGGCCCGGTCGAGCAGGGGCTTGTAGGCGATGACCCGTTTGCCCTCGATGCCGCAGGAGGCGGAGACGATCACCTTGGGAGCGGCGTCGTCGATGCGGAGGGCGAGTTCGCGCGGGGCGAACCCGCCGAAGACGACCGAGTGGACCGCGCCGATCCGTGCGCAGGCCAGCATCGCGACGGCGGCCTCGGGGACCATCGGCATGTAGATGACCACCCGGTCGCCGTGTCCCACGCCGAGCTGCGCGAGCGCTCCGGCGAAGGCCGCCACCTCGTTCCTCAGCTGCGCGTAGGTATAGGTGCGGCGGGTGTCGGTGACGGGGGAGTCATGGACGAGCGCGGGCTGTTCGCCCCGGCCGGCTTCGACGTGCCGGTCGAGCGCGTTGAAACAGACGTTGAGCCGTCCGTCGGGAAACCAGCGGTGGAACGGTGCGCCGGAGGAGTCGAGGGCGTGCTGGGGAGTCACGTCCCAGTCGATGGCTTCTGCCGCCTTCAGCCAGAAGCTCTCCGGGTCCTCGGTACTGGCGCGGAAGACGTCCTCGTACGTTCCCATCGCGCACTCCTTTGTGGCATCGAGGGACGGTGGTGGGGCTGCGTGCGGAACGGCGACAGAACTACCGTATGCCGACCGACATGGTCGAGCAGGATGGCTGAGACCGGCGGGCCGGTCACAGGAAGGCCCGGAGGACGCCGACGCCGGCGCCCTGCTGGGTGCTTCGAGCTGGGCGAGGATGCCTTGGCCGCCGATAGGCTCGTGTAGGCGCGACAGGCCCTGTGCGAGGATCTTGAGGTGCCCACCCCTCACGTCGTACCCACCGTGGACGAGATCCAGGACCTCTCCGCGCAGATCAACGCCTGACACCCGGCGAGTGAGGAACCTGATGGCCAGGACAGCAGGCCCGCGCGGAGACGAGATGACGACCGATGACTGATACCGCTGCCGTCGAGATTCTCGCCGACGTCCACCGGGGCGTCGGCCGCATCCTTTTGAACCGGCCCAAGGCGCTCAACGCCCTGACGACAGGCATGGTGGTCGCCATCGACCGGGTGCTCGCCGGGTGGGAGGAGACACCGCTGTCCGCTGTGGTGCTCGCCAGTACGAGCACGAAGGCGTTCTGTGCCGGTGGGGACATTCGCACGATCCGCGAGCACAGCCTCGCCGGGGACGCCGAGGCCAGTGAGCGGTTCTTCGCCTCCGAGTACCGGCTCAACGCCCGGATCGCCGAATACCCCGTCCCGGTCGTGTCGCTCATCGACGGCCTGTGCATGGGCGGCGGTCTCGGTCTGTCCGTCCACGGCAGTTTCCGGGTCGTCACCGAGAGCGCGGTGCTGGCGATGCCCGAGACCGGCATCGGGTTCTTCCCGGACGTCGGGGCCAGCTACTTCCTGCCGCGGTTGCCCGGCGCGACCGGCATGTACCTCGGACTGACCGGGCACCGGCTCGACGCCGCCGACGCCCTGTACACGGGGCTGGCCACACACTTCGTCCCCGCGGACGGGCTCGACGCGGTCGGGGACGCCCTGGCCGACAACCCCGGCGACCCGGTGGACGTGGTTCTGAACCGCCTCGCCGGCCGTTCCCCGGTGGCGGACAGCAGGCTGGCGGAGGTACGCGCGGACGTGGACTGGGCGTTCGGCGCGCCGACCCTCGGCGAGATCGAGAAACGCCTGCGCCACGTCGACACCCCCTGGGCGGGAGAGGCGCTGGCCGCCCTGGAGTCCGCCTCGCCGCACAGCCTGGAGATCACTCAGGCCCTGCTGGCCCGGGGCAGGCAGCGCACGTTGCGCGAGTGCCTCAGCGCCGAACTCGCCCTCACGCGCACGACCATCCGCACTCCGGACTTCCTGGAGGGCGTCCGCGCGGCCCTGGTCGACAAGGACCGCAATCCCGACTGGCAACGTGCGTCGCTCGGCGGACGGACATCGCCGTCCTGAGCATGTCCGCCGTGAGCGTCGAGAACCGCGAGCCGTCGGTGCGTCTCGCCCGACCCGGCCGTGCCGGACGGAGGGTCGGTGGCCGACGCGGTCTCAGGCGTTGTCGGGCACCATCGAGACCACGACCTTGCCGGCCTTCGTGCGGCCCTGCTCGACATGCGCCATCGCCTCCAGCGTCTGGTCGAACGGGAAGGTGCTGTCGATGACCGGGCGGAGCTTCCCGCTGTCGTACAGGGCGCCGAGCTCGCGCAACTGGGAGCCGTTGGCCCGCATGAAGAGGAACTCGTAGCGCACGCCCAGCGCCTTGGCCTGCTTGCGGACCTTGCGACTGAGCGTAGCCATGATCAAGCCCATGAACGACGGGGCGCCGAGCTGCTTGGCGAAGCCGGCGTCCGGCGGGCCGACGACACTGATGGCCAGGCCGCCGGGCTTCAGCACGGTCAGTGACTTCTTGAGGTTCGCTCCGCCCAGGGAGTCCAGCACCAGGTCGTAGCCGGACAGCACCTTCGAGAAGTCTTCCTTGGTGTAGTCGACGACGACGTCGGCGCCGAGGCTCCTGGCCAGCTTCTCGGTGTCGGTGTTCGTGGTCGTCGCCACTGTGGCGCCGAGGTGCTTGGCGAGCTGGATGACTGTCGAGCCGAGGCCACCGGCACCGGCGTGGACGAGTACCTTGTGACCCGGTTGCACCTGGGCACGGTCGACGAGGACCTGCCAGGCGGCCAGGGCCACCAGCGGCACGGCGGCTGCCTCCTGGAGGGTGAGGGAGGCCGGCTTGGGCGCGACATCGTCCACGTCGATCGCGATGAACTCCGCGAAGCCTCCGATCCGCAAGTCCCGCGGGCGGGCGTAGACCTCGTCGCCGACGTCGAAGCCGCGTACGGCCGAGCCGACCCGCGTCACCACGCCGGCCACATCGTGCCCGAGTACGAACGGAAGCTTGTACTTCAGCAACTGCTTGAATTCCCCGTTGCGGACCATTTTGTCCAGCGGGTTGATACTGGCGGCGCTCACTCTGACCAGGACGTCCCGGTCTCCGACCGTGGGCTCGGGCACCTCAGCGGCGCGGGCGCCGTCCTTGCCGTACTTCTCGACGACGAATGCCTTCATGCCGGCCGCCTTTCTGTGTGGGTGTTCCGGTGGTCGCTCTGATTCTTCGCGCAGGTCCCCCTGCGCGCCCGTTTCTCGCGTGCGGCCGGGTTGATGTGGTGGTCACGACGCTACGGCCTGAGTATGGAAAAGTAAACCCAGGTGAGGTCAGGGTCACCCCTTGGGTGCGAGGGTCGAAGCCTTGCGGGGCCTCGGCGTGGATGTCGGCGTACGTCTAGGGCGCCGGCCGGGTTCCGGAGGCCGACGCCGCCCTCGCACGGATCGGCGCCTGGGTCCGGGAGAAGACGGAGATCTGACCGAGCGGTACGGGCACGGCAGTTGCGAGATCCGCGCGTCTGCCGGATCGGGACGGTGAGTAGGTCGTGGACGGCTGCGACGACCTCCTCCCGGTCCGGCAGGCGACGGCCCGGACGGCCGACCATGAGGGTGGGCTCAGCTACGCGTGCGCACCGCCGCGCGCGGTCAAGCCCGCCGACTCTCGGGTCGCCCTCCGCAAGCGGCCGTGCTCGCCGACTCTCGGGTCGCCCTCCGGGCGAGGATCCCTCGGGTCCGGTCGACAGTGATGTCGCCGCAGCCGTCGACGACATGCTCGCCGTGCTGCGGGCGGCCGGCGCCAAGGTCGCAGTCCAGCCGACGGGCCTCCCCGTCGACATCGCGACCAACCACCAGCCGGTCTTCCCGCCCCTGATCACCGTGCGAGCAGCTACGGCGATCGCGAGGTCGACGGCTCACGACCGGACGCGGGCGCCTGTTCCCAGCCGGGCGGTGACTTCACGGGGAGTGAGGGGCGAGTGCTCGGCGGAGCACTCGACGACGACGCGGACCGGGGCGTCGCACTCGGTGTGACGGACGTCCAGTACAGGACCCTCGGAGCCGAGGGCGTATGCCTCGCCCCACTGGCTCAGCGCCATCAGAACGGGCCAGAGGTCCCAGCCCTTGCGGGTCAGGCGGTATTCGTTGCGGGAGCGGCTGCCGGGCTCCCGGTAGGGGACGGTCTTCAGGATGCCGGCCGAGGTCAGCTTGCGGAGGCGGTCACTGAGGACGGCTTCCGACAGGCCGATGTGGCGGTGGAAGTCGTCGAAGCGGCGCACGCCGTTGACGGCGTCACGCAGGATCAGCAGCGTCCACTTCTCCCCGATCACGTCGAGCGTGCGCTGGACGGGGCAGTTCTCCGTGCTCGCCTCAAGCCACTCCATCCCGCCATCGTAAGGGAGCTGCCTTCACCATTGACAGTCAGGTGAGCAAAAGCCTAGCTTCACCTGGAAAAGTCAGCTGACAGTCCGAGGGAAGGACGCTGGACCGTGGGGCGAACGCGTACGTATCACTGGGACGATCCCGCGATCTCGGCGGAGGCCGCCGGGCGCATGGCCGGCATCGACTTCCTGCGCGACGTGCAGGCGGGGCGGCTGCCGAGGGCGCCGATCAGCCACACCGTCGACTTCTCCCTGGACGAGGTGGAGCCCGGCAGGGCGGTCTTCTCGTTGATACCGGGCGAGGAGCACTACAACCCGATCGGCAGCGTCCATGGCGGCATCTTCGCCACTCTGCTCGACTCGGCGGCGGGCTGCGCCGTCCAGTCGACCCTTCCGCAGGGCATGGCGTACACCTCGCTCGATCTGACCGTGAAGTTCCTCCGGCCGATCACCGTCGACACGGGCCCGGTGCGCGCCATCGGCACGGTCGTCAACAAGGGCCGCCAAACAGCGCTCGCCCAGGCCCAGTTGGTCGACACGAAGGACCGTCTCCTCGCGCATGCCACCAGCAGCTGCATGCTCTTCCCGGTGCCCGCCCCTCGGGCGTGACTCCGTCGCCGCTGTCGACTCTTTGGATTACGCTCGCAATACCATAGGCTGGCGGAGTCGGTGAAGGTCAACCGGTCCTTCCGGCCGGCGAAGGAGCGTGCACTGTGGCGCGGTACGGAAAAGAGCACAAGGCGGAGACGAGGCGGCGCATCATCGAGACGGCCGGCCGTCGGTTCAAGCAGGACGGTATCGACGGCTCCGGGGTCTCGACGCTCATGAAGGACGCGGGGCTGACCAATGGGGCCTTCTACGCTCACTTCGAATCCAAGGACGACCTCGTCACCACGGCAATCGCCGACCAGTTGAAGGCCCAGGCCGAGAGCGTCGTCGCGCGGGCCGCGCCCGGCCGGGCCGGACTCGAGCAGATTGTGCGCGGGTACCTGTCACCCCAGCACCGCGACAGCATCGGCGACGGCTGCCCCAACGCCGCTCTGCTCGACGAGATCGGGCGCTGCGCCGACACAACGAGGCAGGCGTACACCGACGGCGTGCTGATCCTCATCGACGGCATTGCCGACCGCATGGCGCCCGAGGCCCCCGCCTCCGCACGTGTGAAGGCGCTCAGCCTCCTCGGTCTGATGGCCGGGACGCTGCAACTCGCCCGCGCCTTGACCGACAGCCAACTCGCCAACGCGCTCCTCGATCAGGGGGTGAGCAACGCCCTCGCCCTGCTGGATGCCGGGCAGGGCGTCTGACGCACCGCATCCGAGGCCGTCAGGGTCATCGGCGTCGTCCTCGACTCGGTCTCGTCCGCATGGCACCGAAGCGGGTCATCGCCGAGGGTGACCTGAAGATCGTCGAGCACGGGGACGCCGTGCAGGACCTGCCGGAGACCTTCGCCGACGACAAGACGATGTTCTGACTCAGGACTCGAGGAACCCGAGCGCTCTTGCGACGAAATCCTCGTGGTACTGGAAGATCCCTCCGTGTCCGGCATCCGGGTAGAGGGGGACGAGTTCGCTCTTGGGCAGGCGAGCGGCCAGGTCGATCGTGTTCTGGCTGGGTACCATCCGGTCGTTCTCACCGTTTGCCACGAGGACAGGCCGGCGAATGGCCGACAGGTCTGACGGTGCCCGGCGGCCCCATCGTTTGACGGCCTTCAGCTGGGTACGGAACGACGGCAGCGAGAAGTCCCTGTCCCGGTTGTCCCTGTGCTCCACCAGTCGTTGCAGGAGTGCGTGTCCTGCCCGTCGGCCGCTCGCCGTGCCGGTGAAGAAGAGGGAGAGCTTCGGGCCCTGGCGGGTCAGGGTGCCCTTGATCGTGGCCCGGATGGCGAGAGCCGGCACCTTGTCGATGCCGTGGCCGCCGGCGGGGCCGGTGCCCGCGAGGATGACCTTGCGGACAAGGTGCGGTTCTTCTTCCGCGATGACCTGTGCGATGAAGCCGCCCATCGACAGGCCGAACAGGTCGACCTGGTCGAAGCCGAGGGCACGGATGAACCGCACCGCGTCGTGGGCCATCGCTTCGATCGTGTCAGGCGTGGAGCCGCCCGACCCGCCCACCCCGCGGTTTCCGGGCGGGTCGCAAGAGAAGGTCCTGCTCGCCCGTCCGTCATTTCTCATGGTGGGCGCAGGGTCGGTCGGCAGCGCGGCGACTTCGGCGCCTGCCCCATGAGGGAGGGGTGCATCCCTTGCGGAGAGCATTGAATTATGGCCATAATTCAATAGTGGACGTGATGCTGAAGGACTCAACCTGACCGGGTTCCGATTCCTGCGGGCCTTCCGCCGTCGTCCGAACTGACTGACTGCACCCGCAGTCCAGAACCCTCATGCAGAAGGGCACGGCCGTGAAGGACGCACAAGGGGCACGAGGCGACGTGGTGACGTCGTACAAGAAGGCACCCACCCGCACTCTCGCCGCCGGGGGAGTGACCTTCGCCTACCGGGACCTCGGCCCGAAGACCGGCGTCCCGGTGGTCTTCATCACCCACCTCGCCGCGGTCCTCGACAACTGGGACCCCCGGGTCGTCGACGGCATCGCCGCCAGGCGTCGCGTCATCACCTTCGACAACAGGGGCGTCGGCGCGTCCAGCGGCTCGACGCCGAAGACCGTCGAGGAGATGGCGAGGGATGCTGTCACCTTCATCCGGGGACTCGGGCTGGATCGCGTCGACATCCACGGCTTCTCGATGGGCGGCATGATCGCCCAGGTGATCGCGCAGGACGAACCGCAGCTCGTCCGCAAGCTGATCCTCACGGGCACCGGCCCCGCCGGCGGCGAGGGCATCAAGAACGTGACTCGACTGTCCCATCTCGACACCGTCCGGGGCCTGTTCACCCTCCAGGACCCGAAGCAGTTCCTCTTCTTCACCCGCACCGAGGGCGGGCGCCGAGCAGGAAAGCAGTTCCTGGCCCGTCTCGAGGAGCGCACGCACGACCGGGACAAGGCGATCTCCCTCACGTCGTACTTCGCCCAGCTCAAGGCCATTCACCGCTGGGGGCTCGCCGAGCCCCAGGACCTCTCCGTCATCCATCAGCCCGTGCTGGTCGCCAACGGCGAGAGTGACAGGATGGTGCCGACGAAGAACTCGTTCGAACTGGCCCGGCGACTGCCGAACGCCGACCTGGTCGTCTACCCCGACGCCGGCCACGGAGGCATCTTCCAGTTCCACGAGCAGTTCGTGACGGAGGCCCTCGACTTCCTTGAGCGGTAGTGGGTGCCAGGGGCGCGGCGGGTGAAGAGCGATGGCCTTGTGGCCGGTCATCGCGCGATGGCTGAGTATCTAAAATTAAACTCAAACTCGGCTAGGATCGCTCCCATGGATGCGCGGACCGAAGTTCTCCAAGACGCCGGCATGGACCCCCGACTCGACCGGGACACGTCCAACTGCTCCATCGCGCGGACCCTTGAGATCGTGGGGGAGAAGTGGACCATCCTGATCCTGCGTGAGGTGTGGTACGGCTCGTCCCGGTTCAGTGACTTCGAGCGTGTCCTGGGCTGTCCTCGTAACCTTCTGGCGACGCGGCTTCGGATGCTGGTGGCGGAAGGGATCCTGGCGACCGAGACGTACAAGGAGCCCGGTTCGCGGAGCCGGCCGAAGTATGTGATCACTCCCAAGGGTATGGACCTGGTGCCGGCCGTGATGGGGCTGCTGCAGTGGGGCGACCGTTACCGCGCCGACCCGGAGGGGCCGGCGGTACTGGCGCGGCACCGCGAGTGTGGCGCGCGCGTCGACGTCCAGATCCGCTGCGAACGGGGTCACCCGGTGCAGGCGAAGGACATCGAGAGCGTCCCCGGGCCGGCCTTCCGCATGAGGTCGTCGGGGTGAGCTGAGGATTCCTCCCGTCGGCCTTCCGTGATCCGGCCGCTCGTCCCGTGCCGCAGGCCGCCGCATCCGACTGGTCGTGCCGACATGATCGGTACGGTGGTACCGGGGCGACGAGAGGGGTGGCGAGGCCGTGGGCGAGGAAGCGGAGATCAGGACGGCGAAGGAGGCCGCCGACCACGAGCTCATCCTGGCGTTCGGACGGTTGCAGGGGGCGGCCAACCGGCTGGAGTACATCCTCGGCCGGGCTCTCGAGGTGGAGTGCGGCATTAGCCATCTGGTCTTCGAGGTGCTGCTGATCCTCGGCCGGGCGGGCGAGCCGGGGCTCTCGATGCGGGCCATCGCGCAGGAGCAGGTGCTGACCACCGGCGGCGCCACCCGGCTGGTGGATCGCATGGAGACGGCGGGTTACGTGACGCGCGCGGAAGCCCCCGGCGACCGGCGCGGGAAGCTCGTGCGGTTGACGCCGCTGGGTGAGGAGACGGTCGTACGGGCTTCTTCGGTGCACCTGGAGAACATCAAGCGGTACTTCGTGGAGCCGCTCCCCGCCGCGGACCGTGATCGGTTCGCCGAGAATCTGCGGATCCTCAGTCATACGGCTCGGGACGTGCTGCCCCGGCTGCCCTGACCTGCGGCCCGACGGCAACGCGGGTGCAGTCCCCTCAGTCGACGCCCATGTGTCCCACCTCACGCGACCCTGGAAATACCTGACGCGTCAGTTACTGTTTCATCAGGTGAATTGCTCGCAACCGGCGGGCACACATCCCTGCCGAGGTATTCGATGAAGCTCGACGGCATCTCCGGCGGTCTGTTCACCGGGCCGCGCCGGGTGCCGATCCGGGAGGTCGGCTACGTCCAGGGCGCGAACGCCCGGATCGCCGAGCTGACCGGCACCGAGTCCGGGGAGGCGCACGAGCGGCTGAACGCCGACGGCCCCTTCGTGACGGACTGCGAGGCCGCCGCCCGCGGTGTCGCGGCCCTGCGCCGGGCCGCCCCCGACCGCGCGCCGGAACTCGCCGCGGCTGTCCCGCACGCCTTCTACGTCGACGGCCTCAGCCTGTCGGAGACGGCCACTCACCGTCTGTCGGAGGCGGCCACCTACCGTGCGGTCGCCCAGGCGGTCGGGCTCGACGCCGACGCCGTGGTCTCCGCCTTCCAGGAACCCGAGGCGTCGTATGCGGCAGCGGAGGACTTCCCCCGCGCCGCCGACCAGGCCGACCAGCGGCTCGCAGCCCTGGCTACCGCCTGATCTCCGTCTTCTGCCCATCCATCACCCTCAAGGAGGCTTCACATGAGCACGCTCGACTTCAAGGTCCTCGACCTCGACTTCCCGGCCGGCAGCAAGAACAAGACCGCCACGCTCGTCACCGGCGAGAACGAAGCCCTGCTGGTGGACGCCGGCTTCACCCGAGCCGACGGCCACCGGCTGGCCGCCGAGATCCTCGACTCGGGCAAGAAGCTGACCACCGTCTTCGTCAGCCACGGCGACCCCGACTTCTACTTCGGCGCGGAGGTCCTCGCCGACGCCTTCCCGGACGCCGTCTTCGTCGCCACCCCGATCGTCATCGAGCACATCCAGCACTCGTACGAGGGCAAGCTCAAGGCGTGGGCCGCGCTCGGCCCGAACCTGCCCACCCGCCTGGTCGGCCTCCAGCCGCTGACCGGCGACCTCACCCTGGAGGGCCACCGCTTCGAGCTCAAGGGCGGCCCGGCCGGTCTGCCCGACCGCCACTACCTGTGGCAGGCCGAGCACCGCGCGGTCCTCGCCGGTGTCCTGCTCTTCCAGCAGGAGCACGTCTGGGTCGCCGACACAGCCACCCCGGGCGACCGCGCGGCCTGGATCGACCTGCTGGACGAGATGTCCTCCCTCGACCCGGAGCTGGTCGTCCCCGGCCACCGCCTGCCCGGCACCGCGGCCGACGCCTCCGCCATCACCGCCACTCGTGACTACCTGCTCGCCTTCGAGGAGGAGCTGGACAAGGCGGCCGACGGCGCGGCGCTCACCGAAGCGCTCGTGAATCGCTACCCGGACCACGGCATGCTGATCGCCGCCCGGATCGGCGCCAAGGTCGCCAAGGGCGAGATGAAGTGGGGCTGACATGACGGACTTCGCCGCCTCCACCGCCCCCGCCGACGTCGTACGCCGTCAGTACCTGGCCTCCGCCGCCGGTGACCTGGAGGCTCTGCGCGCCACCCTCGCCCCCGACGTGGAGTGGACCGAGATGGCCGGATTCCCGCTCGCGGGCACGTACCGCACTCCCAGCGGCGTCACCTCCCACGTCATCGAGGAACTCGCCAAGGAGTGGGACGACTGGGCCGCCCACGACGACACCTACGTCGTCGACGGCGAGAACGTCGTCGTCCTGGCCCGCTACACAGCCGTCAACAAGGCCACCGGCAAGCCGCTCGCCGTGCGCGTCGCCCATCACTTCGTCGTGCGCGGCGGGCTCGTCGTCCGCTTCGAGCAGTTCGTCGACACCGCGCTGGTGCGCGAGGCGATGAGTACCTAGACGGTTACGCCACCTGGAGCTCCGCCCCAGGTGGGCATGCGCGCTCAGGCGTCGTAGACGTGGAAGCCCCGGCCGCTCTTACGGCCGAGGTGACCCGCGGCGACCATGCGGCGCAGGAGGGCCGGCGGTGCGTACAGCGGCTCCTTGAACTCCTCGTACATCGACTCGGCCACGGCCTGGGCGGTGTCGAGGCCGATGAGGTCGAGCAGCCGCAACGGCCCCATGGGGTGGGCGCATCCGAGTTCCATGCCCCGGTCGATGTCCTCCGGCTGTGCGGAGCCCGACTCCACCATCCGTACCGCGCTGAGCAGGTAGGGCACGAGGAGGGCGTTGACGACGAAGCCGGAGCGGTCGGGCGCCTGAATGGCCTGTTTGCCCAGCTGCTCGGCGAAGCCGCGGGTGCGCAGCACGGTGTCCGCGCTGGTGGTGAGGGCGGGAATGAGCTCCACCAGCTGCTGCACCGGCACGGGATTGAAGAAGTGCATGCCGATGACCTGCGCGGGCCGCTCGGTGACGACGGCGAGATCGACGATGGGGATCGAGGAGGTGTTGGTGGCCAGGACCGCCGCGGGGTCTTCGACCGCCTTGTCCAGGGTGCGCAGGACATCCGTCTTGATGTCACGGTTCTCGGCGACCGCCTCGACGACGAACTGGCGGTCGGCCAAGTCGCTGAGGTCGTGGGTGAAGGAAAGCCTGGCGAGGGCCTTGTCCCGCTGCTCCTCGCTGAGCTTGCCGCGCCGCAGGCCTCGGTCGAGTGAGGCGGTGAGCCGGCGGCGGCCTGCCTCCAGCGCGTCCGGCGTGGCCTCGGCGACCCGGACGTCGATGCCGCTGCGTGCCGCGACTTCGGCGATGCCGGAGCCCATGAGGCCACATCCGACCACGCCGAGACGAGTTACGGGATCCATCTGAGGTCCTATCTGCTGAGTCGCTGCGGGGTGGCTGCCGGGGTTACGGGGCTGGGTCAGACGTTGCGGCGGTACTGGCCGCCCACTTCGAAGAAGGCCTCGGTGATCTGCTGGAGGGAGCAGACCCGGGTGGCGTCCATGAGGACGGCGAAGACGTTGTCGCCGTTCGTCGCCGCGTTCTTGAGCGCGGCCAGGGCGTCGTGGGCCTGGTCGCGGTGGCCGGTGTGGAAGTCCCGCACGCGCTCCAGCTGGGACTGCTTCTCCTCCTCGGTGGCCCGGGCGAGTTCCAGCTCCTGAGGCCGGCTGTCGCCCCCGGGTCGGAGGAAGGTGTTGACGCCGATGATGGGCAGGGTGCCGTCGTGCTTGCGCTGCTCGTACAGCATCGACTCGTCCTGGATGCGGCCCCGCTGGTAGCCGGTCTCCATCGCGCCCAGCACGCCACCGCGCTCGCTGATCCGCTCGAACTCCTGGAGTACGGCCTCCTCCACCAGGTCCGTGAGTTCGTCGATGATGAACGACCCCTGGAGGGGGTTCTCGTTCATCGCCAGGCCCCACTCGCGGTTGATGACGAGCTGGATCGCCAGCGCCCGCCGCACCGACTCCTCGGACGGGGTGGTGACGGCCTCGTCGTAGGCGTTGGTGTGCAGCGAGTTCGCGTTGTCGTAGATGGCCGTGAGGGCCTGGAGGGTGGTGCGGATGTCGTTGAAGTCCATCTCCTGGGCGTGCAGGGAGCGTCCGGAGGTCTGGACGTGGTACTTCAGCTTCTGACTGCGTTCGTTGGCCCCGTACTTCTCCTTCATCGCGACGGCCCAGACCCGGCGGGCGACCCGGCCGAGGACGGAGTACTCGGGGTCCATGCCGTTGGAGAAGAAGAACGACAGGTTCGGGGCGAAGTCGTCGATGTGCATGCCCCGGGCGAGGTAGGCCTCGACGTAGGTGAAGCCGTTGGCGAGGGTGAAGGCGAGCTGGCTGATGGGGTTCGCGCCGGCTTCGGCGATGTGGTAGCCGGATATGGACACGGAGTAGAAGTTGCGGACCTTGTGGGCGATGAACCACTCCTGGATGTCGGCCATCATCCGCAGCGAGAACTCGGTGGAGAACAGGCAGGTGTTCTGACCCTGGTCCTCCTTGAGGATGTCGGCCTGCACCGTGCCGCGCACGTTCGCGAGCGCGTGGGCCCGCAGTTCGGCCGTCTCCTCGGGGGACGGGTCACGGCCCTCGGTGGCTCGGAACTTCTCCGTCTGCTGGTCGATGGCGGTGTTGAGGAAGAACGCCAGGATCGTCGGAGCGGGGCCGTTGATGGTCATGGAGACCGAGGTGGTGGGTGAGGTCAGGTCGAAGCCGTCGTAGAGGGCCTTCATGTCCGCGAGCGTGGCCACCGACACCCCGGAGGTGCCGACCTTGCCGTAGATGTCGGGGCGTTCGTCCGGGTCGCGGCCGTAGAGCGTGACCGAGTCGAAGGCGGTGGACAGGCGGGTGGCCGGCTGGCCCTCGGAGAGCAGCTTGAAGCGCCGGTTCGTGCGGAACGGATCGCCCTCACCGGCGAACATCCGCGCCGGGTCCTCGCCGTCGCGCTTGAAGGGGAACACCCCTGCCGTGAAGGGGAAGTAGCCGGGCAGGTTCTCCCCGCGCCAGAACCGCACCAGCTCCCCGTGGTCGGTGAGGCGGGGCAGGGCGACGCGCGGGACCTTGTTGCCGGACAGGGACTCCCGGGTCAGCTTGGTGCGGATCTCCCTGTCCCGGACCTTCACCACCTGCTCGTCCCCGGAGTAGGAGGCGATGACCGCGGGCCAGTTCCCGATCTGCTCCGTGATCTGGTGCGGGAGCTGCCTGCGGGCGTCGTCGAGGAGCGCCTGCACGTTCGCCGCGTCGGAGCCGGCCTCGGCGAGTTCCTCCCTGACCGCCTCCAGGTACTGCACCCGCCTGGTCGCCTCGGCCAGGCGCTCGGTCTCGGCGTGGTACGCGCGGACCGTGTCGGTGATCTCGGCGAGGTAGCGCACCCGGCCTGCGGGGACCACCTGCCGGATGCCGGAGGAGTGGCGTACCCCGACCGGCGCCAGCGCGCCCTCGGACAGCGGCAGCCCCTTCTCGGCCAGGCCCGTCTTCAGGTGCTGGTAGAGCGCGGTGACACCGTCGTCGTTGAACGTCGCCGCCGACGTGCCGTACACCGGCATGTCCTCGGGCCGCATGCCGAACGCCTCACGGTTGCGGACCAGTTGGCGGCCCACGTCGCGCAGCGCGTCCTGCGCGCCGCGCCGCTCGAACTTGTTGATCGCCACGACGTCGGCGAAGTCGAGCATGTCGATCTTCTCCAGCTGCGAGGCGGCACCGAACTCCGGTGTCATCACATACAGCGAGGTGTCGACGAACGGCACGATCGCCGCGTCGCCCTGGCCGATGCCCGGCGTCTCCACGATCACCAGGTCGAACCCCGCGGCCTTGACCACGTCGATGACGTCGGTCAGGTGCTCGGGCAGCTCGCGGCTGCCACGGGTGGCCAGGCTGCGGAAGAAGACCCGGCTGCCGTCCAGGGAGTTCATGCGGATCCGGTCACCGAGCAGTGCCCCGCCGCCGCGGCGGCGGGTCGGGTCGACCGCGATCACGGCGATCCGCAGCTTGTCCTGCTGGTCGAGGCGGAAGCGGCGCACCAGTTCGTCCGTCAGTGAGGACTTGCCCGAGCCGCCCGTGCCGGTGATGCCGAGCACCGGCATGACCCGTGCCGCGGCGGCGGCCCGCAGCCGCTCCAGGAGATCCGGGGGCAGCTTGCCCAGTTCCGCGCCGGTGATGGCGCGGGCGATCGCGAACCGGTCACCGGCGAGCACGGCGGACGCGTCGGTCGGCTTGCCGTCCCAGAGGTCGAAGTCGCAGTCCTTCACGACCGAGTTGACCATGCCGGCCAGACCCATCCGCTGCCCGTCCTCGGGCGAGAAGATGGTCACCCCGCTGCCGCGCAGCCGGGCGATCTCCTCGGGCACGATGACGCCGCCTCCGCCGCCCACCACACGGATGTGGTCGGCTCCCCGCTCGCGCAGCGACTCGACCAGGTACTCGAAGTACTCCACGTGCCCGCCCTGGTACGACGAGACGGCGACACCGTGGGCGTCCTCCTCCAGAGCGGCGTCCACGACCTCCCGCACCGACCGGTTGTGTCCGAGGTGGATCACCTCGGCGCCCTGGGACTGGAAGATGCGCCGCATGATGTTGATCGACGCGTCATGCCCGTCGAACAGAGCCGAGGCCGTGACCAGGCGGACGGGGTGCACGGGTCGGTGCAGATCACTCATGGGGGGCCTTCCCGGACGGGCGGAGGTACTGCCGACAGAAGAGATACTAGGACGTCCTAGTAAATTGCTGGGAGTGATCGCCGTCACAGATCGAGGACGAGGCGGGTCCCGCAGGAGCGGGAGACGCAGATGAGCATGGTGTCGCCGGCGGCCCGCTCGTCCTCGGTCAGCAGCGAGTCGCGGTGGTCGGGCTTGCCGTCGAGCACGTCGGTCTCGCAGGTACCGCACGTGCCTTCCCGGCAGGAGAAGTCGACCGCGACACCGGCCTGCTCCACGGTTTCGAGGACCGAGCGGTCCGCGGGCACGGTGAGGGTGAGACCGGATCGTGCGAGCTCCACCTCGAAGGACTCGGCCTGGCCGGTCGCGGCCGTCGGTACCGGGGCGAACCGTTCGACGCCCAGCGTGCCCGCAGGCCAGTCGCCGCAGTGTTCCTGCACCGCCTGCAACAGGGGCTCGGGACCGCAGGCGTGCACCAGCGTGCCCTCCTCGGGTACGCCGAGGTGGGCCGCCAGGTCCAGCAGGCCGTACTCGTCCTGCGGACGGACGAGTACCCGGTCCCCGTGCGGGGCCAGGCGGTCCAGGAACGCCATGGAGGTACGGGTGCGCCCGCCGTACAGCAGACGCCAGTCGGCCCCCGCGGCCTCGGCGGCCTCCACCATCGGGAGGATGGGCGTGATACCGACGCCGCCGGCGATGAACAGGTGGCGTGCGGCGGGCCGCAGCGGGAAGTTGTTCCGCGGCCCGCGGACCCGCACGGCGGCGCCTTCGCGCAGGTGGTCGTGGACGTACGCGGAGCCGCCGCGGCTCTGCGGCTCGCGCAGCACGGCGATCTGCCAGGAGTCGCGTGCGGCCGGGTCTCCGCACAGGGAGTACTGACGGATCAGATCTCCGTTCTCGCCGTCGGCGCCGGCCAGGAGTACGTCGATGTGGGCGCCCGGTGTCCAGGCGGGGAGCACCCCGCCGTCGGGGCGGCGCAGGGTGAGGGAGACGACGCCGTCGGCGGCGAGGGTACGGGCCGCCACGGCAAGGGTCGTGTCGACCGAGGTCAGTTGGACGTTCATGATGGTTCGGCTCCGGGTTCAGTCCTGGGTCGGCACATGCAGCAACAGCGCGTCGCCCTGGCCGCCGCCCCCGCACAGGGCAGCCGCTCCGCTGCCGCCTCCGCGCCGCCGCAGTTCGGCCGCGAGAGTCAGCACCAGACGGGCTCCGGTCATGCCGACCGGGTGCCCGAGCGCGATCGCTCCGCCGTTGACGTTCACCTTGTCGAGAGAGAGGTCCAGCTCCCGTACGGAAGCCAGGGCCACTCCGGCGAACGCCTCGTTGATCTCGAACAGGTCCAGGTCGGCGGTCTTCAGCCGGCCGTCCCGGGACAGGGCGTCGCGGACCGCGCCGGCCGGCTGGACGAGCAGCGAGGGGTCGGGGCCGGCGACCGTGCCGTAGGCGCCGATCTCGGCGAGCGGGGTCAGGCCCTCGCGCCGGGCGCGCTCCGCGCTCATCACGACGACGGCCGCGGCGCCGTCCGAGAGCTGTGAGGAGTTGCCCGCGGTGATGGTGCCCGCGCCGGAGAAGGCCGGTTTCAGGCGCCCCAGGCTCTCGACGGTGCTTCCCGGCCGTACGCCCTCGTCGGTGTCCACCACCGTCTCGCCCCGGCGTCCCGCCACGGTGACCGGGGCGATCTCGCCGGACAGCGCGCCCGACTCCTGGGCGTGGGCGGCCCGTTGATGGGACAGCGCGCTGTACTCGTCCTGTTCCTCCCGGGTCAGGGCGAACGGCCGCTGGTAGCGCTCGGTGGCCGCGCCCATGGAGACGCCGTCGAAGGCGCAGACCAGCGCGTCGCGGTCGAGGGCGTCCTCCGCCGCGGCGGAGCCGTACTTCCAGCCGCTGCGAGCGCCGCGCAGCAGGTGCGGGGCGTCCGACATGGACTCCATGCCACCGGCGACGACCACCTCGTGGCGGCCGGAGGCGATCATGAGGTCGGCCAGGGCGATGGCGTGCAGACCGGACAGACAGAGCTTGTTGACGGTGCTCGCGGGGACGGAGAACGGAATGCCGGCGCCGATCGCGGCCTGCCGTGCCGGGTTCGGGCCGGCCCCGGCCTGCACGACATGACCCATGACGACGGCTTCCACCGCCGCGGGGTCCAGACGGGCGGCGGCCAGTGCCGCGCCGATGGCGTGGGCGCCGAGGTCGACCGCGGACACGGTGCTCAGGGCACCCGCCAGCCTGCCGATGGGCGTCCTTGCTCCGGCGACGATGACGGATCCGGGCATGCCGGGACCTCCTGGGGTGTGGGGCGGGTCAGGCGACCGCGTCGACGGCGCGTTCGGCGACCATGTGGGCCGTCTCGTTCACCGAGTGCAGGACGATCCGGCCGCCGGGCATGCGCCGCACCCGGCTGACGGACGTGTAGTCGGGGTGGAACCAGAACATCGTGGGCAGGCCGAGCACCGTCGCCAGGTAGGTGTTGGTGATGCCGCCGTGGCACACGACCGCGACCCGCCCGCCGGGATGGGCGTCGAGGATGGTGTCCATGGCCCGCCCGGCACGGGCGCGGAAGGCGTCCCAGTCCAGCTCGGGTACGAAGTCCTCGTAGCGTCCCTCGGCGAGCGCCGCCGCCCGGGGATCGTCCGCGCCGATCTGCTCCGGCGGCATGTAGGGCTGAGTCACGTCGGTGTCCCACTCGCGCAGGTCGTCGAGGACGGTGGCGGTCATGCCGGTGAGGCGCTCCAGGGGTGCCACGGTCTCGCGGGCACGCCGGTACGGGCTGGAGTACAGGGCGTCGACGTCCTCGTGCACGAGCCAGGCGGCGAGGCGCTCGGCCTGGGCGGTGCCCTCCGGTGACAGCCTGGGGTCGAACACGCCCGCCAGGGGAAGACCGTGCCGGATGAGGAGGAGTTCGGTCATGGGTGGTGGTCCTTACTGGGTGGGCCCGGCTCAGCCGGCGATGGTCCGTTCGGAGTGCCAGTACGGGCGGCGCATCGCGCGTTTGTCGAGCTTGCCCATCGCGTTGCGCAGCAGTTCCGGCACGAATTCGTACGACTTCGGGCACTTGTGGGCGGCGAGGTGCTCGCGGCAGAACCGGTCCAGCTCATCGGCCGGCGGCTCGTCCGCCGCCACCACGACCAGCGCCCGCAGGGACTCGCCGAAGTCCGGGTCGGGCACGCCGACGACCGCGACCTCGGCGACCGCCGGGTGCCGCCGCAGGACCGCCTCGCTCTCGGCCGGGTACAGGTTCACGCCGCCGGAGACCACCACGTCCGCAGCCCGGTCGGTGATGAAGATGTAGCCGTCCTCGTCGACGTAGCCGATGTCGCCGAGCGTGAAGACGCCGGGGGAGAGATAGGCGGACCTGGTCTTGTCCGGGTCCGCGTGGTAGCGGACCCCCTGGTCGTCGGGGGCCCGGAAGGCCAGCAGTCCGCGTTCGCCGGGCGGCAGCCGCCGGCCGTCGTCATCGGTGACCAGGACCTCGAACGGGGCCCGGACGCGCCCGACCGAGCCCGGGTGGGCCAGCCACTCGGCGCTGCTGATGCGGGCCACCGTCCCCGCCTCGCTGGCGCCGTACGACTCGGTCAGCACCGGACCGAACCACTCGATCATGGCCCGTTTCACGTCCGGCGGACACGCGGAGCCGGTGTGGGAGACCTGCCGCAGGCTGGAGACGTCGTACCGGGCGCGGACCTCCTCCGGGAGGGCGAGCAACCGCTGGAAGTGGGTGGGCACCATCACCGTCGAGGAGACCCGCCACCTCTGCACCCTGCTGAGGAAGGTCTCCCCGTCGTACCTGCCGAGGACGACCACCGGCTGACCGGCCGCCAGGTGCCGCAGCGAGGTCAGCGGCGCGTTGTGCTGGAGCGGGCCGCACACCAGGTGCGGTCCCGGCGGGAATCCGGGCCGGGCTGACATCGCGGCGAGGTAGGCGGCGCTGTCGGCGACCGGGCCGCTCACCCAGCGCACCTCGGTGCCGCGCGCCCGTCCGGTGGTGCCCGAGGTGTAGACGAGCGGAGGGCGGGCGGGCCGGTCCGACGGGACGTCGCTTCCGGCCGGCGCGGCCGCCAGCCACAGGTCCCAGTCGAAGGCGTGCCCGGCGGCCGGCGTTCCGTGCGTCACCAGCGGCAGGCCCAGTTCCCGGGCCGCGTCCAGGGCGGCACCCGCCCCGGCGGGACCGGTGACGATCGCGGTCACGCCCGCGTCGATGATCTGGTCGACGAGTTCGCCCGAGGTGAGGTTCCGGGACGTGGCCACGGTCCCGACGCCGGCGCGCAGGCCGGCCAGATGGGCCACCAGCGTCGGGATGGCGTTGTCCCCGAGGACGGCGATCCGGTCGTCGAGGCCGGGCGCGAACTCCAGCAGCCGCGCCGCCGCCCGCGCCACCTGGTCGGCGAGGCCGGACCAGGACAGCACGCCCAGGTCGTCCACCAGGGCGGGGTCCTCGGGTGTCTCCTGGGCGCGACGGTCGAGTGGCAGCAGCGACATGGCTCCTCCGGCGGCTCCTGGGTCCTCTCCCGAATCGAGGGGAGAGGTGATGCGGAGACTGTAGCGTTTATCAAGAAAGTACGGAACACTCTGATCTCAAGCGGAGGTGTTCCCGCATGCTCAAGGGGTCTGGCAAGCACACTTTGCCGCCGCCGTTACTGAATCTTTCGTCTGGTAAGTGTCCGAGGAGGAGTCATGCCCCAGCCCGATCCGGACGCATGGCGCACGCAGGTGCGGCAGTGGCTGGCCGACGTGCTCGAACCGGCGCGGGCGCCGGAGTCCGCCGGAGAAGACGCCGATCTCGCCGTGTTCCACAACCTCCCCGAGGACGAGGAACGCCTGCTGCTGGAGCGCTGCCGCGCCTACCAGCGGGCCCGCTTCGACGCCGGCTACCAGGCGCTGACCCTCCCCACGGACAGGGGCGGCGCGGGCCTGACCGCCGCCCACGCGGCCGCCTTCGCCGAGGAGGAGTCCGCCTTCGAGGTGCCGCCCTCCACCGAGCTGATCAGCGTCACCGTGCGCCTGGTCGCGATGGCCGTCTCCCTGTTCGGGACGGCCGAGCAACTCCACGACCACGCACGCGCGTTCCTGCGCACCGACCTGCTGGCCTGCCAGCTCTTCAGCGAGCCGGGTGCCGGATCCGACCTCGCCGCCCTGCGCACCCGCGCACGGCAGACCGACGGGGGCGAGTGGGTGATCGACGGCCAGAAGGTGTGGACCTCGGGCGCCCAGTTCGCCGACTACGGCCTGCTGCTCGCCCGCACCGACCCTGACGTCGTCAAACAGGCCGGCATCACCGCCTTCCTGGTCCCGATGGACGCCCCGGGCGTGGAGGTGCGCCCCATCCGGCAGATGAGCGGCGGCGCCTCCTTCAACGAGGTGTTCCTCAGCGGCGTACGCGTCCCGGACCGGCTCCGGATCGGACGGCCGGGCCAGGGCTGGGAGGTCGCCACCACCACCCTCGCCTTCGAACGGACCGCCTCCGGCAGCGGCAACCGCCGCAAGGGCGGCACCTTTGCCGACGTGCTCGCGCTCGCCCGCTCCCTCGACCGCACCTCGGACCCGCTGGTCCGCCAGCGCCTCGCCGACCTGTACGTACGGGCCGCCCTGCGCGCGGCCACCGTGGACCGCGTCGCCAGGACGAGCGCGGCCGGCGGACGGCCGGGCCCCGAGGCGTCGTTGACCAAGCTCATGGCCTCCGACCTGCTCACCCGCACGGGACAGGTCGCCGCCGAGCTGATGGGGGCGCGCATCAGCGCCGACACCGGCGAACCGGGCACCTACGCCTGGACACAGCACCTGCTCGGCGCCCCCGGCTACCGACTGGCCGGAGGCACCGACCAGATCCAGCGCAACCTGATCGGCGAGCGGGTGCTGAAGCTGCCACCGGAGCCGCGGGCGGACCGGGCGCCGTTCTCGCAGCTTCCCGGCAACTGAAGGACCACTGCTCAGCTACCGAGCTACCGGGACCGTTCCGGCAATCACAAAGGAGTGACATCGATGGATCTGGGACTGACAGGCGCGAAGGCGCTGGTGACCGGCGCGAGCCGGGGCATCGGCCGGGCGATCGCCGGAACCCTCGCGGCCGAGGGCTGCGCACTGGCCCTGTGTGCCCGGGGCGAGGAAGGGCTGGCCAAGGCCGCCGCCGAACTGCGCGGCGAGGGGGCCACGGTGTTCGCGGAGCCGGTCGACGTCACCGACCCGGCCGCCCTCGCGGGTTTCGTGGAGCGGGCGGCCGGCGAACTCGGCGGCCTGGACCTGCTGGTCTCCAACGTGTCGGCGGGCAACGTGAAGGGCCCCGAGTCCTGGGAAGCCAGCCTGCGCGGCGACCTGATCCCGTTCGCGGGGCTTGTAGAGGCGGCTCTTCCGCATCTGGAGGCCTCCGACCGGGCCGCCGTCGTGGCCATCGGCACCACCAACGCCTCCGACACCGCGCGCCCGGCCGGAGCGAACTCCTACTCCGCGCTCAAGGCGGCCGTCGTCCAGCACGCCTCGGCCCTCGCGCACTCCCTCGCGCCGAAGGGCATCCGCGTCAACACCGTCTCGCCCGGCCCGATCGACTTCCCCGGCGGTGCCTGGGAGACCATCCGCACCAGCCGCCCGGAGGTGTACGAGGAGGTCCTCGCCAAGCTGCCGATCGGCCGCTACGGCACCGCCGAGGACGTGGCCGCCGCGGTGGCGTTCCTCCTCGGGCGGACCGGCTCCTTCTGCGTCGGGGTCAACCTCGTGGTGGACGGCGGGCTGCTCACCCGCGTCCAGTACTGAGCCGTGGCGGGCCCGGCCGGCCGGCTGGACGCCGTACTGGTCTGCGGCGGCCGGTGGCACGACTTCGACCACGCGCGGCTGCGGCTGCTGGAGCTGCTCGCGGAGCACCCCCGGGTGCGCACCACGGTGTACCAGGACTACGACTGCCTGTCCGCCCTCGACAAGGCTGACCTGCTGGTCACCTACACCTGCGACGTCCGGCCACGCCCGGCGCAACGGGTTGCGCTGGCACGGTTCGTCGAGCGGGGCGGGCGCTGGCTCGCCCTGCACGGCACCAACGCGGTGATCGAGCCGTCGGCGGGTGGCGGCACACGGGTGTTCACCACTCCGCGGCTCCTCGGGGAAGTGGCGGAGGTGCTCGGCAGCCAGTTCCTGGCCCACCCGCCGATCGAGCCGTACGAAGTCCGGGTGACCCGGCCCGACCACCCGCTGGTCGCCGGGATCGAACCGTTCACGGTCACCGACGAGCTGTACGTGAGCGAGCTGCACGGCGAGCTGGAGGTGCTGCTGCACGCCGAGTACACGGGGCCGTGCCGCGGTTTCGCCGAGGGCGACACGGCGGCCCTCGACCGCGCGCCCCGGCCGGTGCTGTACCTCAAGCGGCACGGCCGCGGCGAGGTCTGCTACTTCACCCTCGGCCACTGCCGGGGCCGCTACGACGTGCAGGACCTCGGCGTGGACGACACCGGGCGCGTGGACGTGGGTCCTTGGCAGACACCGGAGTTCCTGACAGTGCTCGGGCGTTGTGTGGAGCGGACGGTGGGCGCGCGAAGCCCGGCTCGGTGAAGCTCGGGCCGTGGCGTGAGTGCTGGGGGACGCCCGGGGACCACGCAGGGGTCCAGCCCAACCGTCCGACCTGCGGATTGTCATGGACGGGGCTTCGCTTCAGGCGTACCGTGCCCCCGCGCGCGATCTTCCGCGGGCCTTTTCGTTCTCCGCCCGTGGGGGGCCACCGTCATGTCCGCATCCAGAGAACTCCGTCCGCGTCGCATGCTGCCGAGCGGAACACCACGCTCGGCGCGCGGCCTGCTGGCCGCGGCGTCGGCGGCGCTCGCGATCATCGCCCTCAGCGATCTCTTCGCCGTCTTCGCCGGAGCCCGGATCTACCTGCTCATCGACGAGGAACAGGGATTCGCCGCCGCTCCGCAGCAAAGGCTGGACGCCGCCTACTCGCTGTACGAGACAGCCGGCGACCTTCAAGGCAACGTGTACCTGCCCTGCGCGGCCCTCTTCGTCGCCTGGTTCTTCCGGACGCGGCGCAACACCGGGCTGCTGGCACCCGATCGGTTCCGCAAGGGGCCGGGCTGGGCGATCGGCGGCTGGCTCATCCCACTGGCGAACTTCTGGCTGCCGTACCGCATCGCCGTCGACATGTGGGGTGCCGCGACACCCCTGCCCGCCGGCGGGGAGCCGTACCGGACATCGATCTGGCCCGTGAACCTGTGGTGGGGGCTGCTCGTTTCCAGCACGTTGTTCGACTGGTACGCCGCGTCGCGATACCAGAGCGCCGAGGCCCTCACGGAGATTCGAGCCGCGGTGATGCAGTACATGGCAGCGGACGCTCTCCACATCGCCGCTGTCGTGGCCGCCGTGTACTTCGCCGCCCGCTTGACGTCCATGCACTGGCGGAAGGCGACGGCAAGCAGCCCTTACAGCGCGTGAGGCGACGAGGCGTGCGGCAGCACCACCGCGCGGCCGTCGATCTCCCCGGCGTGCAGGCGCTCGTACGCCTCGGGCGCCTGTTCCAGTGTGAAGGTCTCGACGCGGGACGACACGAGACCCTGGCGTGCGAGCTCCAGGACCTCCATGAGCTCCGTCCGGCTGCCCCAGTAGGGGAAGGAGGCCGACACCTCGAACGGCAGACCTCCCCCGAAGCCGACGGCCAGGGTGCCCCCGCCGAGGCCGACGACGGTGACGTCGCCCGCCACCGCCACCGACGCTGCGGCGACCGCCAGGGTCGCCTCGGCCCCGACGAAGTCCAGGACGACCTCCGCTCCCGTACCGCCGCTGAGTTCGCGGATCCGCGCGGCCGCCTCGCCGTCGGAGAGGAGCGTCTCGTGGGCGCCGACCTCGCGGGCCAGCTCCAGTTTCTCCTTGCTCACGTCGAGGGCGACGACCCTGGCCGGGGTCAGCGCGCGCAGCAGTTGCACGGCGAGATGACCCAGACCCCCGACGCCGATCACCACCGCCGTGCTGCCGGGCAGCAGCTTCGGCAGCGACCCGCGGAGCGCGTGATACGGGGTCAGTCCGGCGTCCGTGAGGGGTGCGGCCTGCACCGGGTCGAGTCCGTTCAGGGGCACCAGGTGCCGGGGCGAGTCCACCAGGAGGTACTCCGCCAGGGCACCGGGTGAGCCGAGTCCCGGAGGCAGGATGCCGAGCCCGGCGGCGTGCGGACAGCAGTTCTCCCTGCCCGCGGCGCACTGGTGGCAGCGCCCGCAGCCCCAGGGGCCGTACACCGCCACCGCCTCGCCCTCCGTCACGGCGGTGACGCCGGCGCCCAGCGCCGCCACCGTGCCGACGCCCTCGTGACCGAGTGTCATCGGCAGGGCGTAGGGGAACTGCTCCTCGGGCCAGCCCATCACCGCCAGATCGGAGTGGCAGAGCCCGGCCGCCGTCACCTTCAACAGCACCTGGCCCGGGCCGGGTTCGGGTACCGGGACTTCCACGACCTCGGGGGCGTGCCCCACTCGCCGGTACTGAAGTGCCTTCATCATCAGAGCTCCTTGCCGGTGGTCGGGTCCGGCCGGGTTCTCGCCCGGCGGCGCAGGACGGTGGGCAGGGCGATCCGGCCCCCCGTGAGGACGAGCGCCACGATGAGGACCGAGCCGGTGAACAGGCTCGCGGCCCACTGCGCGCTGGTGGCGAGCCCGAGTCCGGTGATGCCGGTGCCGAGCAGGAGGACCGCGAGGACCGTGCCCCAGGCGTTGAAGCGGCCCGCGCGCAACTGGGTCGCCCCGACGAAGGCGGCGGCGTAGGCCGACAGCAGATACGGGGTGCCCGCGGTCGGAGATCCGGAGCCGACCGAGGCCGTGAAGACGACACCGGCGAAACCGGACAGCAGCGCGGAGGCCACCAGGGTCAGAAAGCGCAGCCGGTCGGTGCGCACCCCTTGCAGCCGGGCCGCGTCGGCGTTGAATCCGGTCGCGTACAACCGGCGCCCGGTGGCGGTGTGTTCCAGCAGGAACCAGATGGCCAGGGCGGCGAGCAGCAGGTACAGCACCGGCAGGGTGACGCCGCCGGCGTCCAGCTGGGCGATGCTCGCGAACGGCTCGGCGAGCAGCCGCACACCGGTGATCGAGCTGTCGTTGGTGACCATGGTGATCAGGGACTGGATCAGCGCACCGGTGGCCAGGGTGGCGATGAACGAGTCGACGCGCAGGACCACCACCACGATGCCGTTGACGACCCCGACCAGCAGTGCGGCGGTCATCGCCAGGGCGATGGCAGTGCCGGGCCCGAGCCCGGCGGAGACCATGAAGTGGGCGGTCAGCACGCTGGTGAGCGACATGGTGAAGGCGATGGAGAGGTCGAAGACGCGGGCGGCCAGCGGTGGTACGACGCTGAGTGCGACCAGGCCCGCCACGGCGTTGCCGTTCAGTACCTGCTTGACCGTGATGGTGGTCGGGAACGTGTCCGGCGCCCAGACGGTGAAGAGCACGACGATGACCAGCCACACGTACACGGCGCCGATGTTGCGGAACGACAGGGCGGCCGCCGCCCGTCGGGCCCATGTCCCCGGTACGTACACCGCGGATCTCTCCGGTGCGGACGGCGGGAGCTCCGCCGCCCGGGTCGGGGTGGACGTCATGTCACTCGGTTCCTTCCAGGGCTCATGTCACTCGGTTCCTTCCATGGCGTGCACGAGCGCGGGCTCGGTGATGTCCCGGCCCCTGATCTCCCGTGTGATCCGGCCGTCCCGCACCACCAGGACGCGGGTGCACAGCGCGAGCAGGTCCTGTGTGTCGGAGGAGGACACGAGGACGCCCATGCCCTCGTCGGCCTGACGTTCTATCAGGTCGTACAGCTGAAGTCGGGTGGCGATGTCCACGCCCGCCGTGGGTTCGCACAGCGCCAGCACCGGCGGCCGCCCGGCCAGACAGCGGGCCATGACGACCTTCTGCTGGTTGCCGCCGCTCAGCGTGGTGATCCGGGCCCCGCTCCCGGCCGTACGCACCCCGACCCGCCGGATCCAGTCCTGCGTCAGGGCGGACTCGCGGCGCCGGCGCAACCGCCCGGACCGGGAGCGCAGCCGGTCCAGGAGCGGCAGGGTGAGGTTCTCGCCGACCGAGAAGTCGCCGATCACACCCTCGCCCGCCCGGTCCGCCGGTACCAGGGGAAGGCCCAGACCGCTCGCGTCACGCGCCTCGGTCCACCGCTCGGAGCGCTCCGGCAGCCGCAGCCTGCCGCTCACCCGCCCGGCATGGGCCCCGCACACGGCGTACGGCACGATCTCGTGGCCGGAGCCGACAAGACCGGTGATGCCCAGGCGCTCGCCCCCGGCCAGGTCGAAGTCGACTCCCCGCAGCGGCCCGGCCCACAGGTCGCGGACCTCCAGCACGGGCTTGGTGGGACCGGAGGGGGACGCCGGACGGTGCGCGGTCTCCATCTCCTCGCCCGCCATCAGCTCCGCCAGCAGGCGCGGAGTGAGTTCGGCGACCGGGCGGGTGGCGATCCGGCGCCCGCCGCGGATCACGGTGACCCGGTCGGCGAGGGCGAAGATCTCGTCCATCCGGTGCGAGACGTACAGGACACCGGCGCCGGCGTCGCGGACCTCCCGCACGATGTCGAAGAGACGGGCCACCTCGCCGGGCGGGAGCACGGCGGTGGGCTCGTCGAGCACCAGGACCCCGCGGCGGCCCTCCCAGCCCTGCAGCGCGGCGGCGATGGCCACCACCGTGCGCTGGACGGGGGTCGCCGTCATCAGGGGTCTGCGTACGTCGATGCCGAGGCCGAACCGTTCGACGAGGGCGCTCGTCCGCCGCTCCATCTCCGGCCAGCGGATGTTGCCGAACGCCGTGCGGGCGAAGCCGTGGCTGAGCGCGAGGTTGTCGATGGCGCTCAACTCGCCCACCAGCCCCAGCTCCTGGTGGACGAAGCGGAGCCGGTCGTGGCGGGAAGCCGCGACCTGGCCGAGGCCGAAGGGCTCGCCGTCGAGTTCGGCCACCGCACCCGGCTCCGCGTGGTGGTAGCCGGCGAGAATCTTGATCAGGGTGGACTTGCCGGAGCCGTTGGGCCCGATCAGGGCGTGGATCTCGCCGGGCATGACCTCCAGATCGACGTCCTCCAGCGCCTGGGTGCCGCCGAATCTCTTCGACAGGGCGGTCACCCGCAGCACCGGCCCGGTCAACTCAGTCCCCACAGCGCCTTGAACTGCTTCTTGTAGCCCTCGACGATCGGGAAGTCGCCGTCGGCCGAGGGCAGGTTGTCCTTGGTGACGAGCATGTTGGGCAGTGCCGCCTTCTGGCCCAAGGCCATGGACTGGCCGGTGAAGTGCCGGGCCAGCGCGTCGGCCTGGAGCCAGGCCGTCTCGTGCGAGTTCAGCGCCATCGCGCCGTCGGTGAGACCGCCCTGGATGTACTGGTAGTTCTGCGCGTCACCGACGTTGACGACGATGTGCTTGCCGGTGATCCCGGCGGTCTTCAGCGCGGCCGGCACGCCCACGTTGAGCAGGCCCAGGGAGAAGACGACATGGGTCACCTTCGGGTGCGACCGGAGGTACGACACCACGCGGTCCGGCATGTCCTTGCCCACCGCGGTGATCGGCACGTCGACGTTGTCGAGCGCGCAACCGTCGCACCATTCCTTGTACTTGGCCGCGAAGGAGTCCTTGACGGGCTTGAGGATCGTGTAGGCGGGCAGGTCGAAGTAGACGGTGTCCGCCTTGGCGCCGCTGTTCGACACCACCCACGAGGCGAGCATCTCGCCCTGGACGCCGACGTCCTTCGGCCCGTTCTTCAGCAGGGAGATGCCGTCGCCCGTCACGTCGTCCGCGTTCGACTGGATGACGGGGATGCCGGCCGCCTTCAGCTGTGCCAGCTGCTTGGCGTAGACGGCACGGGGGAATCCGGAGGCGACGACGGCGTCCGGCTTGTCGCGTACGGCCTGCTCGTAGGCGGCCTGGACGGACTCCGGGGTGCCCTGGGTGGCGATCTGCTTCACCTGCCAGCCGAGTTCCTTCGCGGCCTCGGTGAAGAAGTCGGCGAGGTCCTTGCAGGACTGGACGCCGCAGAGGATGAAGTCGATCTTCTTGCCCTTGGGGATCGCCTTGCCCACCGGCTCGGTCACGGAGATCGTGGCCGGGCGCTCGGAGTACTTCGCCAGGGCTGCGCGGGCAGCCGTCAGGCCGGGGGAGCCGGGCGCCCCCGCCTGTGTCGAGTCGGTGGCCGGAGTGGTCCCGGTACCGCATGCCGCGAGGGCGAGCAGGGCGGTGACGGGGAGGGTCGCGGTGACGGCGCGGCGGACCGCGCGACGGGGTCTGGAACTCATCGTTGAGCACTCCCGTGGTGTGACGGAGAAACTTATGAGGCACTACAGCCTCAAGTGGGTCGGAGTGTGACATGCCCCGGCGGGCTTGGGGAGAGGGTTGCCGCAAGAAATTCCGGAATAACGGTGCGAAAGTGCGGTGACCTCGTCAGGTACGGAGATCGTCCACCAGCACGAGTGTTGCTCCCGGCGGCAACCGGTAACTACACTCAATCTAAAGTTTCTGCTGGAGGAGAGATGATGGACGAAACGTCGGAACCGGCCACGGCACGGTGCCCCGGGCCCAGCGTCCAGGACTACCTCGACCAGGACAGCCGCCCCGTTCCCCCCGCCCTGAGGTACGAGCGGAACGACTACCTCGGCAGCGAGGACATCGACACCGCCCGTTTCACCTCCCGCGAGTGGGCCGAACGCGAGATGCGGCAGGTCTGGCGGCGCGTCTGGCAGTTCGCCTGCCTGGAGAGCGAGATCCCCGAGGTGGGCGACCACGAGGTCTACGAGATCGGTGACGACTCCCTCATCGTCGTCCGCACGGCTCCCGACGAGATCCGCGCCTTCGTCAACGTCTGTCTGCACCGCGGCCGCAAACTGCGCACCGGCGGCGGCAACGTCAGCGAGTTCCGCTGCTCGTTCCACGGCTTCGCCTGGAACCTCGACGGCACGATGCGGACCCCGCCCTGCGCCTGGGACTTCCCGCACGTCACCCCGGAGAAGTTCGCCCTCCCCGAGGCCCAGGTGGCCACCTGGCGCGGCTTCGTCTTCATCAACATGGACCCGTACGCCGAGTCCTTCGACAGTTACCGAGGCACCTTCGACGACTACTACATCTGGCCGCTGGAGAACCGCTACAAGTCGCTGCACATCGCCAAGGTGCTGCCCTGCAACTGGAAGGTCGCGCAGGACGCGTTCATCGAGTCCTTCCACGTGATCGCCACGCATCCGCAGATGCTGACGTGGCTCGCCGACGCCAACTCGCAGTACGACGTCATGGCGGACCAGCCGAACTGGAACCGCATGATCAACATCCAGGGCGCGCCCAGCCCGCACGTGGCCGACTCGGTCACGGAGGAGGACGTCCTGGAGACCTTCTACGACTCGCGTTCGTTCTATGCCGCCGCCCAGGGACGTGACCTGGTGATGCAGGAGGGTGACGAACTGCCGGCGATCCCGCCCGGGGGCACCGCCCGGCAGGTCCTCGCCGCGCGGATGCGCGAACAACTGGCGGCCACCTCGCAGCAGGACTTCTCGGAGACACCCGACACCGAGCTGCTGGACGCCATCAACTACTTGCTGTTCCCCAATTTCAACCCCTGGGGCGGCGCCAAGTCGAACATCATCTACCGGTTCCGGCCCAACGGCCTCGACCCCGACTCGTGCACCGCCGAGATCATCTTCATGTCGTCCCCGAAGCAGCCCGGCGAGACGCCGCCCCCGGCGAAGATCCGCTGGGTGCCGGAGGACACGCTCTTCGCCGACATACCCGAACTCGGCGTGCTCGGGCCCGTCTTCGACCAGGACTGCGAGAACCTGCCCTACGTCCAGCAGGGCCTGAAGGCGATGCGCAAGCCGGGCATCACCCTGGCGAACTACCAGGAGAGCCGTATCCGCCACTTCAACCAGACGCTCGACCAGTGGATGAGCAGGTGACCCACCGGGTGGCGGTCAGGCCCTCCGGCGTCGAGCTCGAAGTCCTCGACGGCGAGGACCTGTTCACCGCCGCCGGGCGGCTCGGCTACCGCTGGCCCACCGTCTGCGGCGGCAAGGGCACCTGCCGTACCTGCTTCGTCCAGGTCGAGGAGGGCGTCGAGAACTGTTCCCCCGTGGGCCCGCTGGAGCGCGAGGGCATCGAGGCCCTGCGCAGACCGGTGGACGGCCTGACCCGGCTCGCCTGCCGGCTCCGGGTCGAGGGCCCGGTGACCGTGACCAAGCGCGGCGTACGCCGCCGAGTGCAGGAGTGAGGCCCCCGTGTCCAAGCAAGTGATCCACCCGCTGACCGGCCATGTGTACCGGCTCACCGAGGACGGCCTGGTCGAGGTGACCGACCCCAGGACAGGGGTGCAGGGCGTCTTCGACTTCCAGGCCCGGTGGCAGTCGGGCGAACTGCGCCACGCCGACCTCCAGATGGCCGGCTGGGTCGGCCGCCTCGCCCAGCGGCGTGAGACCCGGCAGCCGGAAGAGTGACCCCATGACGCCCCGCACCACCCGAGTGGTCTGCCTGGTGCGCCGGCCCGACGGAGAACCGCTCCCCGGCGACTTCGCCGTCGAGGGGCGCCCGCTGCCGCCCGTGGGGGAGGGGCAGCTGCTCGTCCGCAACCTCTACATGAGCGTCGACCCGTCCATGCGCGGGCGGCTGTCGACCACCGAGAAGCACTACACGCACAACTTCACCCCGGGCTCGCCGCTCGACGGCCGAGCCCTCGGTGTCGTGGAGGAGAGCCGCTGCGCCTCGGTGCCGCCGGGCACGTACGTACGTCATCAGCTCGGCTGGCGGGAGCGGGCGGTGCTCGACGCGGCGGCCGTCGACGGCGCCGGCCGCATCGACCCGGCACTGGCGCCGCTGCCCACCTGGCTGGGCCTGCTCGGCCAGACCGGGTTCACCGCGTACGTCGGCCTGACCCGTGTCGCGCGACTGCGGCCGGGCGACACCGTCTTCGTGTCGGCCGCGGCCGGCGCCGTCGGCACCGCCGCCGGCCAGTTCGCCCGCCTGCTGGGCGCGGACCGCGTCATCGGGACCGCCGGAGGGCCTGACAAGTGCGCCCTGCTGGTGAAGGAGTTCGGCTACGACGCGGCCGCGGACTACCGTGCCGAGCCGGTGCGCGACGCGCTGGCGCGACTGGCACCCGACGGCATCGACGTGTACTTCGACAACGTCGGCGGTGAGCAGCTCGCCGCCGCTCTGCACGCGCTGCGGACCGGTGGCCGGGTCGCCCTGTGCGGCATGATGTCGCAGTTCGGTGGCGCGGGGCGGACCGTGGACATCAACCAGTTGATCCAGGCGGTCCTCAAGCGACTGACGCTGTCCGGGTTCATCGTCCGCGACCACGAGGACCTGCGGCCGGAGTTCGAGCAGCGGGTCGCGGGCTGGCTCGCCGAGGGCCGGATCACCGCGCGCGAGACGGTCGCCGACGGCCTGGAGAACGCCGCGGGGGCACTGCTGTCCCTGCTGGGCGGCGGCAACGTCGGCAAGATGCTGGTGCGGCTGGACGATTCCCGCTGAGACTGCCGGAAACGGCGCCCCCTGGCGGGGGCGCCGTTTCAGCGCATGGGATGTGACGCGGCGACGGTGTGGGCCGTCAGGGACACCCCGACGCGGGCCAGCCCCGCGACAACCGTCCGGAAGTCCTTGATGTGCGGGGTGGCGAAGTGCTCGTCGAGGGCCTGCCGCGAGGTCCAGTGCTCGAACACCCGGATTCGCCGCTCGTCGTCTGGATCGGCGGTCATCGCGTAGTCCAGACAGCCGGGTTCCTCCTCGCGGGTACGCCGGCCCAGTTCGACGAGGGCGGACAGCACGGTGTCGCGGTCGTCGGGTGCGTAGTCCATCCAGCCGGAGACGATGAGTTCCTCAGCCATGGCGGTCCTTTCGAGGTCGCGCCCGCGGGCCCGTCGCTCCGGTGCAGGGAAGCGACGGGCCCGCGGAGTTCTCAGATGCCGAGCGGGGCGGGAACACTGTCCACGGTGACCGTGCCTTGCTCACCGTCGACCGTGATCATCATGCCGTCCCGCAGCCGTCGCGTGCCGCCCTCGACGGAGATGACGGCCGGGATGCCCAGCTCACGGCAGACCACCACGGCGTGGCTGTTGAGCGCGCCCACATCCACGACGGCCGCGCCGGCGACCAGGAACAGCGGGGTCCAGGCCGCGTCCGTGATCGGCGCGACCAGCACCTCGCCGGGCTCCAGCGCCTCGCAGGACGCCGGGTCGGTGACCACCCGGACCCTGCCGGTGTACGTGCCGTGGCTGCCGCCGACACCCCCGAGAACATCGCCCTCGACGGCCGCCTCGGTCCGCTCCTCGGCGCGGCGCGGCCAGGTGTCGATCTCGGTCTGCGCGTCGTCGGCGACGAAGAACGGCGGTTCCAGCTCGTGCAGGCCCGCGTACTCCTCGAGGCGCCGCGCGATGACCGGGCCGAAGGACTCCGGGGCGGCGACGTAGTCGTCGAGTTCCGTGTCCAGCAGCATCATCACGTCCTCGGGCCGGGCGAAGAGCCCCGCCGCGACGCCACGGCGGCCGAGCTCCCGTACGGCCATGCGGATCTCGTTGACGACGGTGACGCAGTTCGCCTTGGTGCGCTCGCGGGCCGGGATCCACACCCGGGAGGCGTGCATGCCGGCGTCGAACATCGGCTGCGCCTCCTCGGGCAGCACGGCCCGGATCTCCCGCGCCGTCCGCTCGCGCCCCTCGGTCAGCCGTGTGCGCCGGGCAGCCGGGGAGTCGTCGTCGGGGCTGTGCCGGATCCGGTCGACCAGGGCCAGCGCCTGGACGGGTGCCGCCTCCCACGACAGCGCGTGGATGTCCCACTCGTTGGGGCCGCGGTCGCCGGACTCCGCGAGGAACTCCTCGAACGAGTCACGGAACGCCTTCACGTCCCCGCTCGCCCCGTCGAGTGCCCGCTCCACCGCGGCCGGACCCTGGTCGAAGAGCGCGCTCAGTTCGGCCGAGGCCGCCACCTGCCGGGACAGCGTCCACAGCCCGGTCGACGGGGAGGCGGAGTCGACGTCGCCGAGACCGCCGATCAGGTCGAGCATGGCACCGGGGCGGTCCACGCTCGCGCACAGCGGGCCGAGGATCGCCGGCCCGACGGACGCGGGCAGCGACGACTCGACGTGCCGCTGGAAGGTCGTCTCCACCTCGTCCAGCAACGACCGTGCGTGCGCCACCAGTTCGGCGTCGGACAGCCTCGCCAGGCCGGGTCGCGAACGGCGCAGGGCGCGCAGCCGTTCCCGGTCGGCGTCGGCCTCCGGGAAGCCGGCCTGGCCGAGCATCCGCTGGAGCGTCGCACCCGCCTTGGCGGTCAGCTCCTCGTCCTGGTCGTCCGGGTGCGCCAGGTACACCGGCGTGTCGGAGCGCTGACCGACGAAGGCCGCGTCGATCTGGTCCGCTGTCTGTCCCATACGGATACCGAACAGCCGCATGTGGGACAGGTTCAGGTAGAAGTGGCCGCCGAACATGCCGACGAACGGCGGCCGGGGGCCGGCCACCTCCTCCTCGCGGTAGATGCCGAACCCGACGAAGCCGCGACGCCAGCCCTGCAGGCCCCGCCCCCAGACCAGGGTCCAGCCCAGCGGGCTGGCGGGTTCCGGCAGGGTCTCTCCCGCGTTGGCCCGGGTGTAGTGCGGCAGCCGCTCACTGCGCTGCCAGTCCGTGATCCAGCTCTTCATGACCGAGGTCTCCCGCTGTCCGTGCCCGCGCCTACCACTGCGCTGTTCCGCCGTCGACGCTGATCAGCGTGCCGGTGATACCCGCTCCCGCCTCGCTCGCGAGCAGCGAGGCGACCGCCGCGATCTGCTCCACCGTGGTGATCTTCTTGGTGGCGGCGTGCTCGGCGAAGCGGCCCAGCCAGTCCTCGTAGGAGATGCCCTCGGCCTCCGCGGCGGCGGGACCCGCGGCCCGCATGAGGTCGGTGTCGACGGCGCCGGGGCAGATGGCGTTGCAGGTGATGCCCTGGGTGCCGTACTCGAAGGCGGTCGCCTTGGTCAGGCCGTGGATGGCGTGCTTGTTGGTGATGTAGTGACTGATCGCGGGCTTGTTGGCCTGCTTGCCCTCCACCGAGGAGATGTTGATGATGCGGCCCCAGCCGCCCTCCAGCATCTTCGGCAGGGCCCGGCGGGTGCCGTAGAAGTAGCCGTTGACGTTCAGGTTGAGGGCGTCGTGCCAGGCCTCGTCGCTGAGCTGGTGGATCGGGGCGAAGCCGGAGCTGCCGCCGACGTTGTTGACCCAGATGTCGAGCCTGCCGAAGCGCTCGGCGGCGAAGTCGGCGAGGCCCTCGATGTCCTCCTGGCTGTTGGCGTCGCAGGGGTGGAAGACGGCCCGGTCCCCGGCGTCCATCTCCTCCAGGGCCTGCTTGCCCTTGACCTCGCTGCGGCCGCTGATGACGACCGTGGCGCCGTCGGCCAGGAATGCTTCGGCGATGGCGCGGCCGATGCTGCGCGTGCTGCCCGTGATCACCGCGACACGTCCGTCGAGGCTGCCCGTAGCCACCATGGTGTTCTCCCGCGAGTCTTGTTGGTTGCTCACCTGGCGGCTCTGGGGGCTGCTGTGTCCAGGTGCTGATGGATGGTGCGGTGGAAGTGCTGGAGTCCGGGCTCGTTGCGTCCGAAGACGAAGTCGGTCCCGTCGAGGGCCTTCAGGCCCTGCTGGACTCCGTAGGTGGTCGCGTAGTCCTCGTCGCGGACCACCTCGTGGAACCATGCGCCGAACCGGTCGGCGGCCTGGCGCTCCTCCTCGGTGACCGCCGGGTCCCGCAGCAGGATGATCTGCTGGGTCACCGACTCGGTCGCCGTCCGGGGGAGCACCAGGGAGACGGCGATCTTCTGGCGCCAGCCGCCCGCGATCGCGAGGCCCGGGAAGAGCCAGTAGATGGGCCCGACACAGTCCCCGGGGTCACGCTGGTCCGGCGGCAGCTCGACCGCCTGCGCGATGGGGCGCAGGGCCGGTGCGATGCGCTGGTGGGGGCCCCAGGTGTCGTGGGCCATCATGTTCGAGAGGTTCGTCTCGAACACCGTCTTGGGGTGCAGCGAGGCGAAGTGGTACGTCTCCAGGTACCCGTCGAGGGTGACCTTCCAGTTGGGACTGGTCAGCTCGCTGGTGGCGTAGTGGTGGCAGTCCGCCAGCCGGAGGCCCTCCAGCAGGGGCTGGAGGTCGCCCAGCCAGCCGTCCAGGTCGGGCTCGGCCGCCGGGTCCAGCGAGACGAAGACGATCCCCGCGCGCTCCCCGGCCGGGAGCCGGACGAGACTGCGGCCCTCGCGCGGCACCTCGCCGAAGGTCTTCTCCGCGTACACACCCCGCAGCTCTCCGGCCAGGTCGTACGACCAGGAGTGGTAGGGGCAGGTGAGCCGCTTCGACACCCCGCATCCGGGTTCCAGGAGCTTGGCTCCCCGGTGCCGGCAGGCGTTGATCATCGCGTGCACGGCGCCCTGACGGTCACGGGTGATCAGCACGGGGATGCCGAGCACGTCGATCGCCTTGTAGGTGTTCGGCCCGGGAAGCTCGCAGGACATGGCGAGCGGCAGGGGGACGCTGCGGTGGACGGCGTCCGTCTCGCGCTGCCAGCGGTCGGCGTCGAGGTAGTTGGCGACGGGTTCCGTCCACTGGCCGTCCGCCTCGTGCGTCGTGTTGTCGCGGTAGTGCGTCATCACACGCTCGACGAGTTCGGCGGCCTCCCGCCGCATCGTCAGGGACGCGGCGTCGGTGGACCGGTCCTGGCTGATCCACGACGCGTATTCGGGGGCCGATGGGGCCGAGGAGGCCAAGGGGGCCGACGGTACCGAGATCGGCGACCTGGGTTCGGCGTCTGTTCCCCGAATCTCCGGCGAACTGGTTTGGACCACGATGTCCTCACATCCTCCCAGCCGCGAGCCGGTGACCGGCTTCGGAATGCGACAGCTGGGCTGTGTCCGAAACGACAACAGGACTTAGTGTGGTCTGTCAATAGAAAGTGGCGAAGTTGCCGCTCGGTGTCCCGTGGGGGTGGGTGTGATGGTCATGACCCTGCCGTTCGAGGTGGGCGTGGTGGTGCGGGACCTGGAGCTGATGGAGCGCTTCTACTGCGGCGTGCTCGGCTGCCGCGCCGAGCGCCGCTCGGGCGTACCGGAGTCCGTCGGCGGCCCGGCCGGCCTCGGCGGCGAGCTGGTGGTCGCCTGGCTGCGGGTGCCCTGCGGGGGGTGCGTCAAGTTGATCCTTCCCCGGTCGGCCCCGGTGGCGGCGGGCGCGGCGGCCTCGCCGGCCGGGCGTCTGGGGCTGTCGTATCTGACCTTCCATCTCGACGACATGGACCCTGTGGTGGCGGAGCTGCCGGCCGCGGGTGCCCGGCCTCTGTCGGACCCGGTCGTCGTCCGGGCCCGTGGCCGGCGGATCAGCTTCTGGGCCGATCCGGAGGGCAACGTCGTGGAGTTGGTGGACGCGCGTGCCGACGACCCCGGCCCGGGCCATAGTAATTAGAGACGCTGTTCAGTAAGGTGCCCCTGCTGGTTACTGTAGACCAGCACAAGTAAGTCCGATTGCTTGGCAACCTCCCTCGGACGAAGGGGCGGACGGTGGCTCAACGAGTGTCAACGGCGTCGAAGAAAACCACGCAGGTCAGCGCGCAGGTCATCAAGGACCTGCACGAGCGCATGGTGCGCATCCGGCTGTTCGAGACCGAGGCGGGAAAGCTCATGGAGGCCGGCAAACTGCCCGGCTTCCTGCACCTCTATGTCGGCCAGGAAGCCGTCGCCGCCGGCGTGATGGCGGCCCTGCGCGACGACGACCAGATCACCTCCACCCACCGAGGCCACGGGCACGCCGTGGCCAAGGGCGTCGGCTTCCGCGAGATGTACTCCGAGCTGTACGGCCGGGTCACCGGCGCCTGCCTCGGCCGCGGCGGGAGCATGCACATCAACGACCTCACCCGCGGCATGCTCGGCGCCAACGGCATCGTCGGGGCCGGCGTCCCGATCGCCGTGGGCGCGGCCTTCGCCGCCCGGTACAAGGGCGAGGACAACGTCGCCGTGACCTTCTTCGGCGACGGCGCCACCAACATCGGCGCCTGGCACGAGGGCGCCAACATGGCCGCGATCCTCGGCCTGCCCGTGGTCTTCGTCTGCGAGAACAACGGCTACGCGGAGTTCACCCCGCAGTCCGGGCACATGCTGCTCACGGATGTCGCCGACCGCGCCGCCGCCTACGGCATGCCCAGCGTGATCGTCGACGGCATGGACGCGGCCGCCGTCCACCGGGCCGCCGTCGAAGCCGTCGAACGGGCCCGGTCCGGCGCGGGCCCGATGATGATCGAGGCCAAGACCTACCGCTTCTTCGACCACCAGGGAGTCAAGGGCCTGCGTCACCCCTACCGCTCCGACGAGGAGGTCGCCGAGTGGAAGACGCGTGACCCCATCGACCTGCTGGAGGCCCGGGCCGTCGCGGACGGCACCGCGACCCGTGCGGAGCTGGACGACGTATGGCGGCGCACGCGCGACGAGATCGCCGAGGCCATCGCGTACGCCGAGGCCAGCCCGCTGCCCGACCCCGCCGACCTGCTGCTCAACGTCTACTCGGGATGACCGCCATGACCACCACCACCGAGGCACCGGCCGTCACCCCGGTCGCCGCCCCCCGCAAGCTGTCCTACGTCAAGGCCTTCAACGAGGGACTCGCACAGGCCATGCGCGAGGACGAAAACGTCTTCGTCGCCGGTGAGGACGTGGCCGGATACGGCGGCGTCTTCCGCATGTTCGACAACCTGCTCGACGAGTTCGGCCCCCGCCGCATGATCGACACCCCGATCTCCGAAGCCGCCCTGGTCGGCCTCGGCGTGGGAGCCGCCGCCCGGGGCCTGCGGCCCGTCGTCGACCTGATGTTCATGGACTTCATCGGCGTCTGCCTCGACCAGATCGTCAACCAGGCCGCCAAGATGAAGTACATGTTCGGCGGCGCGCTGTCCGTGCCGCTCACCATCACCACCGCCTCCGGCGCGGGCCTCGGCGCCGCGGCGCAGCACAGCCAGAGCCTGGAGGCCTGGCTGGCCCACGTGCCCGGCCTCAAGGTGGTCATGCCCAGCGACGCCTACACCGCCAAGGGCCTGACCGTCTCGGCCATCCGGGACGACAACCCGGTCGTCATCATGCTCAACAAGGTCCTGCTCGGCAGCACCAGCGAGGTGCCCGAGGAGATCTACGGCATCCCCCTCGGCCAGGCGCACACCGCCCGGCACGGCTCCGACGTCACGGTGATCGCCCTGGGGCGCATGGTGGGGGAGGCCCTCGCGGCTGCCGAAGAACTGGCGGCCGAGGGCGTGGAGGTCGAGGTGATCGACCCCCGCAGCGTGCAGCCGCTGGACACCGAGACGATGTTCGCCTCCGTCCGCCGCACCAACCGGGTGCTCGTGGTGCACGAGGCCGTCACCTTCGGCGGACTCGGAGCGGAGATCGCCGCCCAGATCCAGGACGCCGCCTTCGACTACCTGGACGCGCCGGTGCTGCGCATCGGCGCCCCCTTCTCCCCGGTTCCCTTCTCCCCGGTCCTGGAGAAGGCGTACGTGCCCGATCGCGCCCGCATCGCCCAGGGCTGCCGGCGTCTCCTCGAAAGGGCGTGACCGACATGGCGGTCGAGGTTCTGCTGCCGAAGATCGGTCTGACCATGCAGGAAGGCACGATCGACGAATGGCTCGTGCCGGTCGGCGCGGCCGTCGCGGAGGGCGACGCGCTGCTGAGGCTGGCGACCGACAAGGTCGACGTGGACGTCGAGGCGGAGGCCGGGGGACTGTTCCACCCGGTGGTCCCGGCGGGCGTCACCGTCCCCACCGGGGCCCTCATCGGCTGGCTGCTGGCCGAGGGTGAGCAGCCACCGGACCCGGCGGGTACGCCGATGCCAGCCGGGTCCGGTGCCGGTGCGTCTCTGCCCGCGCTCAACGGCATCGACGCCGACGCTGCTGCCGCGGTGTCCTCCGTCGACGGCACCGACACCGGCGTTGCTCCCGCGGTGCCCTCCGCCAACGGCACCGGCGGCCGGCTCCTGTCCTCACCCAACGCCCGGCGGGTCGCCACCGCTGCCGACGTCGAGCTCACCGCCGTACGCGGCACGGGACCCGGCGGACGGATCGTCTCCGAGGACGTGGAGGAGTTCCTCGCGGCCCTCCCCGGCGACCTCGGTGACCTGGGCGTCCTCGGCGAGCCGGACGCGCCGGGCGGCACCTCCTACTCGCCGCTGGTCCGCAAGCTGGCCAAGGAACGGGGCATCGACCTGTCCGAGGTGAACGGCACCGGGCCGGGCGGCAGGATCCGCCGCTCCGACCTCGACGCCGTCACCACGGCCCCTCCTCACCGGGACGCGGTCCCTCCCCACCGGGCCGCGGCCCCTCGGCCCGGCGACGTCGTCCCGCTCACCGGGATGCGCGGCACCATCGCCCGCAGGATGCACGCCAGCCTCCAGGAGATGGCACAGCTGACGCACGGCTACGAGGTGCGGATGGACGCCGTGGTGTCCCTGCGGGACCGGCTCAAGGAGGAGTGGGCCGACAGCGATCTGCCGGTGCCCAGCCTCAACGACTTCCTGCTGAAGGCCGCCGCCCTGGCCCTGCGCGAGCACCCGCTGCTCAACGCGACGGTGCGGGATGACGGCATCCATCTGCTCGACGGCATCCACCTGGGCTTCGCCGTGGCCGTCCCGGGCGGCCTCATGGTCCCCGTGATCGAGGACGCCGTGGAGCTGCCGCTGCCCGAGATGGCCCGCCGGTCCAGGGACCTGGCCCAGGCCGCGCGTGAGGGGCGGATCTCCCCCGCACAACTGGAAGGGGCCACCTTCACCGTCACCTCGCTGGGCGGATACGGCGTCGACTTCTTCACCCCGGTGATCAACCCCGGCAATGTCGCGATCCTCGGGGTGGGCAGGCTCAGGGACGGCGTCGAGTGGGCGGACGACCGGCCGCTGCGGACGCGCGTGCTCACCCTGAGCCTCACCTTCGACCACCGTGCCGTCGACGGGGCACCCGCAGCCGAATATCTGCGCACGGTCGGGGACTTGCTGCGCAGGCCCCTCCGGCTGCTGGTGTGATCCGCCGGACCGCCCCTCAGGACGCCGGGTCGGCGATCCGCTCCGCGAGGGCGCCGACCTCGCGGACGAACGAGCGGTGCCCCAGCGACCGGTACACGTCGTCGCCCCGGACCTGCGAGATCGCCGCGGTCTCCAGCAGCGCCAGCAGGCCCAGCCCGATCACCGCCGCCTCGGCGTCGGTGACGGACGTGCGGGCCTTGCGGATCAGCCGCACCAACTCGTCCAGCAACTCGCTGCGGCTCTCCTGGCGCAGCGCCTCCGCCTCCTGGCTCATGCCGGCCGACGACACGAAGAACACCGTGGCGGCGGAACGGTGTTCGCCCAGCCAGGCCAGCAGCGTGGTGACCGCCGCACCGACGTCCGAGCCGGGCTCGTGGGCCTCGGTGAGCGCCTGCAACTGCTCGCGCAGTGCGGTGGCGAACGCCCGCATCCCCTCTGCCAGGACCTGGTCCTTGGAGGAGAAGTGGTAGTACACCGCTGCCGAGGTCATCTCCGCGCGAGCGGCGATGTCGGCCACCGTCACCTCGTCCGGCGGCTGGGTGGCGAACAGCTCGGTGGCTGCTTCGATCACCCACTGCTTGCGCGACGGACGGTGAGCGGCGCGGGTTCCGGAGGTCGTCATGGTGTCAAGTATGCCGGGCGGGGAGTGTCCCGTAAGCCCACGCGCAGCAGGAATTACTCCTCCGGCCGGTTGGAGTTACTGGATAGCATGGGCAGTACACAGGGCCCGCGGACGCGGGGTCACGGCAGCCGGCAGGGAGCATGATGGCCAGCACGAAGAACGGCAAGCAGCCCGCCCACCGACCCTCGCGGCGGCAGCACATCATCACCGCCGCCGTGCGGGTGTTCGGCCGCAACGGCTTCGCGGAGACCAGCATCCAGGACATCGCGGACGAGGCCCAGGTGGTTCCCACGGCCGTCTACTACCACTTCGACGGCAAGGAGGAGCTGCTCGAACTCGCCATGCGTCGCGTGTTCGACCAGCTGAACGCGGTCGTGGAGGCGGCCCGTCCCGAGTCCGAGCCGGGTGACGCGGAGGGGCTGATCCGCGTCATCGACGCCGTGTGGGACTGGGTCGAACAGAACCCGGACGAGGCCCGCCTGTACCAGGTCCAGGTCGCCTCCGCCAACGGCAGCGTCAAGGTGCTGCGGGACGAGTTCGAGCAGCGGCACGTCCAGCGTGGCTACGACTATCTGCCCGAGGGCACCACCCGCAGCCCCCGTGCGGCGAAGGTGCGCCACGCGTCACAGGCGCTCGCGGTCCGCACCCTGATCAGTACGACCATGCTCGTCACCGCGCTGCGGGCGGAGGGGGGACCGCTGTCCCGGCTGCCCTCCCGCTCCGTGCTGGAGGCGGTCAGGGAGCTGGCACTGCGCATCGTCGCCACCGAACAGAAACCGGCGAAACCGGCGCAATCGGGAAAATCGGCGAAGTCGGCCAAGCCGGTCACGTCCCGGACCTGAGGCGGTTCACCAGGCCAGTGGCCTGCGGTCGGCGAACAGCCCGCCGGTCGTCTCGTCGCCCTCGGGCAGGGTCGCCAGCCAGACCGGGGTGTCCGCCCCCTCCCGTGGACCGCGCGGGGCGGAGGAGCCGCCCATGCCGCTGCGGGTCCAGCCGGGATCGGCGGCGTTGACCAGGACGCCCGTGCCGGACAGCTCGGCCGCGAGCATGCGGGTCAGGGCGTTGAGCGCCGTCTTCGAGATCCGGTAGGCGGGACGCCGGCCGGAGTCCATCAGCGCCAGCGAACCGTAGGAACTGGTGACGTTCACGACCCGTCCGTAGCCGGCTTCCACCATGCCCGGGACGACCGCCTGGGCCACTCGCCAGGCGCCGGTGAAGTTGGTGTCCAGCGTGGCGTGCAGGACGTCCTCGTCGACGTAAGGGGGCCGCAGATCGCCGTCCAGCGACACCCCGGCGTTGTTCACCAGCACGTCGATCCCGCCGGTCAGCTCCCTCGCTTCCCGGACCGCTTCGGTGACGCTCCTCGCGGAGGTCACGTCCAGGGCCAGCGGCACCGCCGCCGGGCCGATGGCACGGCACGCCTCCTCGGCGGCCTCCGGCTTTCGCGCCGCGACCAGGACCCGCAGCCCCCGGTCCGCGAGCTGCCGGCCGATCTCCAACCCGATTCCCCGTGCCCCGCCCGTGACGAGTGCGGTTCTGCCGTCGTGCTGCATGGCGGTGTCCGCCCCTTTCACACCGTGAGGACCGAGCAGGCGCTGATCCCGGGCGCCCCGTAGACATGGGTGAAGCCCACCCGGGGAGCGCCGGGCACCTGCAGACCCGGCGCCCGGCCCTGCAACTGCCGTACGACCTCGTGGAACTGACGCAACCCGGAGGCGCCGACGGGCTCCCCGCCGGCCAGACAGCCGCCGTCGGTGTTGATCGGTATCCGGCCCGCGGCATCGGTGTCCCCGGCGGCCAGCAGCGCCTCCTGCTCGCCGTGGCCGCACAGCCCGGTCTCCGCCAGGTGGATCAGCTCCGAGCCGCTGTCGGTGTCCTGCAACTGGGCCACCTGTACATCCGCGGGACGCAGCCCCGCCGTGCGGAAGACCGCCTCCGCGGCGTCCACGCTGGGGCTTCGGTGCGGTCCCGGGGGCAGCCAGGGCGAGAACACCTCGAACGAACCGAACCGCCGGGTCCGGAAGGCCAGCGACGCGAGCCTGACCGGTCGTTCGCACAGGTCGAACGCGCGGTCGCCGAGCGCCAGCACCAGCGCGGCCGAGCCCTGTCCGGGCGAACAGAACATGTACTGGGTGAGCGGGGGACTGACCTCGGCCGAGTCCAGGATCTCCTGCTCCGTCAGCGGCTTGCGCCGCCACGCCAGGGGGTGGTGCGAGCCGTTGCGGAAGGCCCGCGCCGCCACCATCGCCAGCGCCCGCTCCGAGATCCCGTGTTCGTACAGGTACCGCCGGGTCTTGAGGGCGAAGAACTGGGTGGTGAGCATCATGCCGGTCTCGGCGTACCAGTCACCCAGCCCGTAGCGGGCCGCGGAGACGTGGAACGCGCCGCGCTCGTGCTTGTCGAATCCCACCGCCAGTCCCAAGGAGGCCTCGCCCGCGCGCAGCGCGTTGGCCACCGTGAGCACGGTCGAGGCGCCGGTCGCACAGCCGTTCTGCACGTTGACGAACGGCACTCCGGTCAGGCCGAGCCGGCCCACCAGGGTGTCGGGCTTGCCGGACACGTCGGAGCCGCCGGCCGCGTAGCCGATGTCCTCCCAGGCGACACCGGCGTCGGCCAGCGCCTCGCGTATCGCACGCTCGGCCATGTCCATCCCGGTGACGCTCTCGTCGCGGCCGAAGGGATGCATACCGCAGCCCACGACATAGACGTCGTCGGTCCGCCTCATCGTCCGCCGTCCCTGTCCGGTGCGAACGCGAAGGTCAGCACCTCGGTCCCGTCCTCGTCCTGATACGCGGTCACGGTGGTGAGCCGGACCGGCAGACCGATCCGGATCTCCGCGCGGGGCACCGCAAGCCGCGCCTCGACGAGGACCTCACCGAGGTCCACATAGCCCACGTGGTAGGCCCGGTGGCCGCCCGACGGCGGCCGGTACGGCGGCTTCGGCGGGAACGCCTGGAGCGTCCACGACCACACTCGCCCGCTGACCGGCAGCACCCGCGCGGACATCGCCCCGTCCGGACACCTGGGGCAGGAGTCCTGCCGGGGGAAGACGACGGTGCCGCACGCGGAGCAGCGGGCGCCCACGAGACGCGGTGGATCCCCGGCGTCGGAGCCCCCGCCGAACTCCCCGTCGAACAGTGACTCGTCGATGAGTCTGGTGGTCATGCCGTCCCGCCTTCCACGTCACCAGCCCAGCAGCCCGGCCAGCCGTTCCCGATGGTGTGCGGCGCCGCCCAGCAGGACCGCGTCCGACTGGGCGCGCCGGAAGTACAGGTGCGCGTCGTGCTCCCAGGTGAAGCCCATACCGCCGTGGAACTGCACGCACTCGGCGGCGACGGAGACGAACGCCTCGCCGCACCACGCCTGCGCCACCGCCGCCGCTTCGGCCAGCGCCTGGGGTGAGCCGTCCGCCAGGACCGCGCGGACCACGGCCGACCGTGCGGCCTCGACCTGGAGCAGCATGTCGGCGCAGGCGTGCTTGACCGCCTGGAAGCCGCCGATCGCCCTGCCGAACTGGGTGCGGTCGCGCACATGGGCCACCGTCATGTCCAACGCGGCCTGTGCCCCGCCGAGTTGCTCGGCGGCCAGGGCGATCAGCGCCACGTCCAGGGCGCGGGAGACGATGTCCGTTCCCTCGCCGCCGGCGGTCAGCGCCCTGGCCCGGGCCCCGGAGAAGGTGATCACCGCCTGGCCCCGGCTGAGGTCCAGCGTGGGCACCCGGTGCACCGTGACCCCGGGCTCGCGCGGGTCGGCCAGGAAGAGGTCCACGCCGTCGGTGCCCGCCGCGGCCACCACCAGCGCCTCGGCGTCGGCGCCGTCGAGGACGAAGGACGCGGTGCCGTCCAGCAGCGGGACACCGCCCTGCCAGGAGACGGCCACCGGCACGGCGTCGGGCCGCCACCTGCCGTCGGGCGCGGCGACCGCCAGGGCGTGCACGGTCCCCTCGGCCAGCCCGGCCAGTGCCTTGTCGGCCGTACCGCAGCCGGCCAGCACCTGCCCGGCCAGCACGGTGGAGGACAGCAGCGGTACCGGTGCCAGCGTCCTGCCCAGTTCCTCGCAGACGGCGGTGATCTCGGCGAGGCCGCCGATGCCTCCCGCCGACCCGGGCAGGCCGAGGGCCGCGAGGCCGATCTGCCGGCCGAGGGTGTCCCACAACTCGGCGTCGATGCCGGGGGCTTCCTCGGACATCCGGCGGACCGCGGCGGTGCCGCCGGCGTCGGCGCACACCGACCGCACGGTCTCGCGCAGATCGTCCAGCTCGGTGTCCGACAGGGCCGTGCCCTCGGTCGTGGTGCTCGTCATCGCGCGCTCCCGCTTTCGTCCTGCCGCTGCCGCAGGGCACTGTGCGCGGCGGCCATGCGGGCCACCGGTACGCGGTGCGCGGAACAGGAGACGTAGTCCAGGCCGACGTCGTCGCAGAAGGCGATCGACTCCGGGTCCCCGCCGTGCTCACCGCACACGCCGAGCTTGATGCCGGGCCGTACGATCCGTGCCCGTTCGGCGGCCAGGGCCACGAGTGCGCCCACCCCGTCCGGGTCGAGCCGGGCGAACGGGCTGGCGGTCAGGAACCCGCGCTCCCGGTACGAGGCGAGCACCTGGCGCTCGACGTCGTCCCGGGAGAACCCGTAGGTGAGCTGAGTGAGGTCGTTGGTGCCGAAGGAGAAGAACTCGGCGTGCTCGGCGAGTTCACCGGCCAGCAGCGCGGCCCGCGGGGTCTCGATCATCGTGCCGAGCCGGTAAGGGACCTCCACTCCGGTGCGGGCGGCGACCGCGTCGGCGGCTCCGCGCACGTACGCGGCCGCGGCGGCGAGTTCCTCCGGCAGGCTGACGAGCGGGATCATCACCTCCAGCTCCGGCCGCACACCGGTGGCGGCGACATCTGCCCAGGCCGTGAAGAGCGCCTCGGCCTGCGCCGGGTAGAGCCTCTCGTGCAGCAGGGCCAGCCGCACCCCGCGCAGCCCGAGCATCGGGTTCGCCTCGCGCAGTGCGGCGGCCCGCTGCTCCTCGCCCGCGTCCAGGGCCTGTCCGGGGGCGGGCAGGAACTCGTGCAGCGGGGCGTCCAGCAGGCGCACGGTCACCGGGCGGTTCCCGACGGCGGCCAGCAGCGCGCGGAAGTCCTCGTGCTGGGCGCGTTCCAGCGCCACCAGGGCCTCGTCGCGGGCGGTCGGGTCGGCGGCCAGGAGCACCCGGCGGATCAGCGGCAGCCGCTCGCCGAGGAACTGGTGTTCCGTACGGCACAGTCCGACACCCTCCGCGCCCAGGGCGAGGGCCGTGTCGACCTCGGCGGCGGTGTCGGCGTTGACCCGTACGCCCAGCCGGCGCATGCCGTCCGCCCACTCCAGCAGGGTGGACAGCTCGGGCGGCGGTCCGGCGACGCTGACGCTCAGGGTCCCGGCGTAGACGGCGCCGGTACGGCCGTCCAGCGAGACCGGGTCGCCCTCGCGCACCACCCGCTCCCCGAAGCGGACCGTCCCGGCGGCCAGGTCCACCCGCAGCCCCTCGGCGCCGCACACCGCGGGCTTGCCGGCGCCCCGCGCGACCACGGCGGCGTGCGAGGCGATCCCGCCGCTGCCGGTCAGCACGGCAGCGGAGGCCAGCATCCCGGGAACGTCCGCCGGGGTCGTCTCAGCGGCCACGAGCACGACCCGCGTACCGTCCGCGGCCAGTTCGAGGGCACGTTCACTGGACAGCACGACCGCTCCGGTCGCCGCCCCCGGGGACGCGGGCAGCCCCGTCACCAGGAGGTCCTCCCCGCCGGTCAGCCGAAGCTGGGGGTGCAGCAGTTCCTGCACCTGCGCGGGGGTGATCCGCCGTACGGCGTCCTCGCGGCCGAGCGCCCCGTCCCGGGCCAGGTCCGCGGCCAGACACACCGCCGCCCTGAGCGGCGGGCGGAGTTGCGCCGAGGCGGCGAGCAGGGAGATCTCGTCGTCGCGCACCTCGAAGTCGACCGACACCGGTGCCCGCAGATGACGCTCCAGGGTGAGCAGGGAGTGCTCCAGCAGGGCGGACCCGCCCGCGAGCCGGTCCAGCGGTTCACCGGTGTGCGGCGGCGGGGCGCTGCGGCGCACACCTCGGAAGAAGAAGCCCTGGGGGGAGAGCCGCCCGGTCTCGGGGTCGCGGCTGACCGCCGTGCCGTAGCCCGAGTGGTCCGCCGGGCCGATGCGCGACGCCTGCACGTGCAGGGCGAGGGTCAGATCGGCGGGGAGCCGCTGGGCCCGGCGGGACCTCCGGGCGCGCGGTGAGTCCCACCGGGCGAGGAGGGCGCGGGCGGCCAGCGCGAGCTGTTGCGCAGGGTCGTCCGGGAAGGGCTGGGAGCCGTGCCGCGCCACCAGGGAGAGCAGCGCTTCCACTCGCGCTCGCGGCTCGGGCGTGTCCAGGAGGGCGTCGTCGAGCACCGCACCGGACACGTCGAGGGCGTACTCGGCGATCATCCGTACGGTGGCGGCCCACACCTCGTGCAAGGCCTCCGCGCGTCCGATGACGGCGCACAGGTCGTCGGCGTTGCCCGAGGTCACACCGAGACAGGCCAGGTCCGGCGGCAGCCCCGCGATCTCGGTCGGCGCACTCGCCGACAGCCGCAGCAGCAGCGGCCGGCCCGCGTCGCCGATCCGCCGCCCCGAGAGCTGCTCGACCAGATCGACGGCGGCCTCGGCGGTGTCGGGTTCACCCAGCGACGCGGAGGCGCCCGCGGGCACGGTGAGCCCCGGCACGACCGGCAGCCCGAGGGCCACCAGCCGGTCCATCGCCGCGCCGTGCGCGCCCAGCTCATTGGCGTCGAGGCCCCGGATCCGGCCCTGCCCGTAGGGCACCAGGACCCGGCCGGGGGCCTCGGAGGGCGCGAGAGGAGCGCCGGACTGTGCGAGCGGGCCCGCTTCGCGGTCGGCGACGCTCACCCCCGGCTCCTCGTGACCAGTTCCTCTTCCAGGGCCTCGTCCTCGGCCCGGCTGATCCCCAGCACGAGCAGCAGCTCCTGGTGCAGCCGCATCCACACGGTGTGGTACGAGTCGCACAGAGGTGAGGCCAGCCACGCCGTCGCGCCGTCGTCGAAACGGTCGAGGGCTTCCTCCAGGGCCGGGAGGTACCGGTCGCTGCCCGCGAGCACCCGCTCCAGCCTGCGCAGCACGGGCTGGATGGCCTCGTGGACGTCTTCCAGCGACTCGCGCACCCCGGCGTCGTAGGCGTCGTCGGAGTGGTCGTTCGCGGAGCCGTCGGGGCGGCACTGCCAGGCCGTGCACACGTCGCGGATCTTCCGGTTGACCGGCAGGAAGGCCTCGTAAGCGGCGGTGATCCGCGCCTCCTGCTCGGAGCCGGCGGGGACCCGCAGCATCCGCGCGGCGGCGGCCTTGGCCCGCTCGGTCGGCAGCACCACCGGACCCTTCACCATCGCCAGCCCGGCGTCGACCAGCGGACGGTGCTCGGACTCCGGCCGGCCGCGCCACATGCCACGCAGGACGAGGTCGACGAGGGCTTCGCCGAGAGGCTCGTCGGGAGCGTCCGGAAGGCCCACGGCAGCAGATTGCATCGCCACACCTTTTCCCCGGTTCTGTGGTGACCGGTTCCTTGGATCTGTGTTGCCCGGAGGTTACGCCTCGGCGAGCCTGTTAGTGAAGAGGGACTCAAGAAACACTTTCGGATTCGCCGGCCTCGGTCCGGCCGTCGCCCGCCTTCGGACGCTGCCGCGCGGCGAGGAACGACGCCATGCGGTCCCGCGCCTCCCGGCCGTCGGCCAGAGAGGCGATCAGCCGCGCCTCTTCGGCGAGGTGGCGGCACAGTTCGGCGCCGGTGCCGGCGCGCAGCAGGCCTTTCGCGGCACGCAGCGCGTCACCGGCGCCGGCGGCCAGGCCGGCCGCTGTCCGGTGTGCCGCGTCGTCCAGTTCCTCGTCGTCCACGGAGTGGGAGACCAGGCCCCACCGTTCGGCGTCGTCGCCGGTCAGGACCCGGTTGGTGAGGATCAGATCCGCCGCCCTGCGAGGGCCCACCAGGCGCGGCAGGAACCAGGAGGCCCCGCAGTCCGGCGTCAGCCCGATCGCCGTGTACGCCAGCCGGAACCGCGCGGACCGGGCCGCCAGGACGATGTCACCGACCAGCGCCAGGCCGATCCCGCCACCCGCGGCCGCGCCGCGCACGGCGGTCACCAGCGGTACGGGCAGCTCGTACAGGGCCTGTACCGCCGCGTGCGCGGCGCTCGCCACGGCATGCACGTAGGCGCCGGTCCCGGCGCCGCGACCGGCGAAGGCGCGCAGGTCACCGCCCACGCAGAAGCTGCCGCCCGCCGCCCGCAGCAGCACGGCGCCGCCCGGGTCCGCGGCCACCTCGCGCGCGATGTCCCGCAAGGCCTCGGCCGTCCTCAAGTCCAGGGCGTTGCCCCGTCCCGGGTCGTCGAGTCTCAGCTCGACGACCCGGTCGGGGTGGCGGACGATCCGGACCGGCTCGGTGCTCACGGCAAGGCCCATGGGTGCTTCTCCTGTCGTAGCTTCCCGTCGCCGGGTGCTTCCCGTCCCCGGTGCTTCCAGGCAAGATACTTAAGACGCTATACAGTTTCTAGATGCGACGGGACCCGATGCCCGTACGCCCGTCGGCGGGAGGTCCCGTGCCCATCCAGTTCGATGTAGACCCGACTGTCACTCAACTCGCCTCGAAGACGGCCGAGTTCGTGCGCGAAGTGGTCATTCCGGCCGAGCGTGAGTGCGGCGGCTCGGTGCACGACGCCCCCGAGGCCCTGCGGGAGACATTGCAAAAGGCCGCCCGTGACGCGGGGGTGTTCGCTCCGCACGTGCCTGCGCGCTGGGGCGGACACGGACTCGACCTGCGCGGGCAGGCGGTGGTGTTCGAAGCGGCGGGCTACTCCCTGCTCGGACCGCTGGCGCTGAACTGCGCCGCCCCGGACGAGGGCAACATGCACCTGCTGGAGAAGGTGGCCACCGAAGAGCAGAAGCAGAGGTATCTGCGTCCGCTCGCCGAGGGCGAATCACGGTCCTGCTTCGCCATGACCGAACCGGCGCCTGGTGCGGGTGCCGATCCCCGCTCCCTGCGGACCACCGCGACCCGGGTCCCCGGCGGCTGGCGCATCGACGGGCGCAAGTGGTTCATCACCGGTGCCGAGGGAGCCGGCTTCGCCATCGTCATGGCCCGCACCTCCGGCAGTCCCGGCGACCCGGGCGGCGCCACCATGTTCCTGGTCGACGCCGGCAATCCCGGCATGCGTCTCGTCCGGACCATCGAGACCCTCGACGAGTCGCTCTTCGCCGGGCACAGCGAGATCGCCTTCGAGGGGTGCGTGGTGGGGGAGGAGCAGGTGCTCGGCGCGGTGGACCACGGTTTCGAGGGGGCCCAGGTCAGGCTCGGTCCCGCCCGGATGACGCACTGCATGCGCTGGCTGGGAGCTGCCCGCCGTGCCCAGGACGTGGCGCTGGAGCGGGCGGGGAGCCGGATGGCGTTCGGCTCGGTGCTGGGAGACCTCGGCATGGTCCAGCAGATGCTGGCCGACTCCGAGATCGACATCGAGGCGAGCCGCGCCCTGATCCAGCGCACCGCCTGGGAACTGGACACCGGCTCCGCGGCCGCCTCGCAGCTCACTTCGGTGTCCAAGACCTTCGTGGCGGAGGCGGTGAACCGAGTGGTGGACCGCGCGGTGCAGATCTGCGGAGCGCTGGGCATCTCGGCCGCCGACGCTCCGCTGGCCCGCCTGTTCAGGGAGGTGCGGCCGTTCCGCATCTACGACGGCCCGTCGGAGACGCATCGTTTCGCCATAGCGCGTCGCGCGCTGCGGCCCTACCGGCAGCCGCGCACGGGTGTCGCCGACGGCTGATGACGACGGCGAGCCAATGCGCAACCAAAAGTTGCGCATGAACGCCCGCTGCCGTACTCTGATACGCAACTAAAGGTTGCGAAAGGGTTCGGGCATGGAGTACGGCAGCATCGAACGCGAGATCCACGTCGACGCACCACCGGAGGTGGTCTTCGAGGTCGTCAGCCGGCCGGAGCACATGCGGGAGTGGTGGCCGGACGACGCCCGGTTCAAGCCCGTCGCAGGGGCGCCCGGTGAGCTCTTCTGGCGGGACGAGGGGACCGGCGAGACGATGACCGTCGCGCTCACCGTCGTCGAGGTCGACCCGCCGTCGCGGTTCTCTTTCAGGTGGTGCTACACCGACGCCGCACGTGGCGGGGACTCGTTGCTGGTCACCTTCGACCTGGTGCCGACGGAGCAGGGGACCCGAGTGCGGATGACCGAGACCGGGTTCCGCGAGATGGGCTGGGAGATCGCCGTACTCGAGGAGCAGTACCGCGATCACGTGAGCGGCTGGGACCACTACATCCCCCGGCTGGACGCGTACATCGCGCGACTGGTGTCGACCCCATGAGCACGCCGGTCGACGACGAACTGTGGTCGGCGATCGGTGACCCCACCCGGCGCACGCTGATCGACCTGCTCCTCGCGTCCGGAGCCGGAACGGCCACCTCGCTCAGCTCGGGCCTGCCCCTCACCCGGCAGGCCGTGTCCAAACACCTCGCCGTCCTCGACCGGGTCGGGCTGGTTCGTGCCGAGCCCGCCGGCCGCGAGCGGCGCTACCGGGTCGACGAGGCACAACTCGCCCGCGCGGCCGCGCAACTGGCAGCGGTCGGCACGTCCTGGGACGCCCGACTGCGCCGGATCAAGCACATCGCGGAGGCGATCGAGCGCAGCCGCAACCACACCGAAGGAGAATGAAGATGCCCGACATCCTGCATCGCGTCGGCGCCCTCGCGCCGCTGGACGACGTCTACCGGGCCATCGCGACCCCCGAGGGAATCGCCGGCTGGTGGACGACCGACACCACCGGCAAGAGCGAGGTCGGCGGTCAGCTGGTGTTCCGCTTCGGCGACGTCGGCGGCTTCGACATGGAGATCCTGGAGCTCGACCCGGTCGGCCGGGTGCGGTGGCGCGTCACGGACGGCCCCGCGGAGTGGATCGGGACCGAGATCGACTGGAGCCTCAGCCGACGCGACGACTACACGATCGTCCTGTTCAAACACGAGGGCTGGCGCGAGCCGGTCGAGTTCATGCACCACTGCAGCACGAAGTGGGCGACCTTCCTGATGAGCCTCAAGGACTTCGTGGAGACGGGACGCGGCAGGCCGGCGCCCGACGACGTCCGGATCAGCGACTGGCACTGATCAGCGACTGGCACCAGCCGCCGAACGCAGCCAGGCGGCGATCCATCCCGTCTGCATCGCGGCGTCCAGGAGGTACGTCGGCCGGATCCGCCCCTTGGGCACGTAGATCAGGTCGATGGCCAGCAGGGTGGTGGCCGTGCCGAGGCCGATGCGACGGGCCTGGACCGGCCCCTGGGGTCCCGGAGCCGCAGCGAGCTGGGCGACGCCGGCCGAGACCAGCAAGCCGCCCGTCGTCATCTGCAGCCAGTCGTCGGCCTTCGGTCCGAAGACCCACTCGAAGCTGCGCAGATGAACCAGCGGCCACAGCCCGCCCACGATGTTGAACAGGCCGTGCGCCACCGCGACCGTGTCCGCCCGGTCCGGCACTCTCGCTCTGCCCATAGCGGCGCCCCTTCCGCTCTCTTCGCAGGTTCGGCCGGGTACCCGTCCGAACCTGCGGGGAAACGAAGGTCACCGCAGCTCCACCGTCGTCGTGACCCGCGTGAGGGTGGGTTCCCGGGGCACCGAACCGAATCCGAAGCGCACGGGCGGTTCGACCGGTGCCATGACACCGAGGTCGAGGCCCTCGAAGACCGCGGACACCACGCCGACCGGCCGCATGTCCCGTACGCCGTACCACTCACGGCGTCGCGCGCCCGTACGGCCGCGGGTCCGTACGTGGGTCGGCAGCAGGTGGGCTGGCCCGTTCGTCAGGGCGGCCCATGCCGGGCGGGCGGCGAGTACGCCGGGCACGGCCCGCAGGAGAACGCCCAGCGCCCGTCGTCGTCGGCCGACGGTGAAGCGCAGCTCCAGCGGCCCGGCGGCGACCGTCCAGGTCTCGTCCGCGACGCTCACCTCGACCGGCACGACACGCACCGAGTCGAAGCTGTAGGTGTCGCTGACGAAGTCCGCCGTCCGGTGCGAGGGGGCGAGCAGCAGCCGTTCCCCGTCGGCCCGCTCGATCATCACGTCGCTGAACGGCCCGAACGGCGACCGCTGCCAGTGCCCCAGCACGACGCGCGTCCCGGAAGAGGTGCCCACGCCCGCGATCCAGCCGTCGAAGCGCAGCCGCGGGCGCCTTCCGCGGGTGCCGCGCGTGCGGCTCACGGCGCTACCCCCCGGACAGACCTGGCGTCGGGACGCGTGGCCTCGACGCCCCGAGCCGCACGTGCCGCACTCCCTCCGAGAAGTGCACGAGGGGCTCGGCGGCGGGCGCGGGGAGGCCTGCCGCGCTGGTCAGCGTCTCCTCGAGCACGTCGACGGCGGCGTGGGCCAGCGGCCAGGGCTCGTGTTCGACCGGCGTCTCCCAGAGCATGCCGAGCCGACGGGTGTACGCCCGCCAGCGCGAGGTCAGCCACACGTCCCGCTCGGTGGGCGTGATCGGGTCACAGGGCCGGACAACCAAGCGGTAGGAGGCCTCGCCGACCCACCTGGACCCCGCGTACGCGACGGCGTCCCCGTTCAGCGAGACGCTCAGCCTGCCCGGGTTGTACGGCGCGCCCACGGCCCTGGCCGCCAGCATCAGCGGGCACGCCACCTCGATGGACAGGAACCACAGCCCGTCCGCCCCGTCCCGGTGCCGCACGTAGGTCCGCAGGTTGGTCTCCGCGAATGTCGGGAGGCCTGGCACCTGGACGGGCACCGCGGGAGGGCGCACATCCGCCATCACGAAGGGGGTGAGCCCCACCCAGGCCGACCCCTCGTACTCGTCCACCACCAGTTCCTCGGGCAGCAGCGCCTGGACCGCGTCCGGCGGAAAGGCCCAATGGACGAACGTCTGCCTCAGCCAGCCGGCCCGAAGCGCGGGAACGCGCACGCGCCGCTCCGCTCCATACGCGACCACACACGGCGAGTCCCCCAGCGCGGCCGGCGGAAAACGCCCGGCCGGTCTTCCACGACTACTTCCGTGGAGCCGGTCATGCGCCGGGTCGGGCGAATCCGGTCTGGTAGGCGATCACGACGAGTTGGGCGCGGTCGCGGACGCCGAGCTTGGTCATGGTGCGGTTCACGTGGGTCTTGGCGGTCCAGGGCGAGACGTGCAGTTGTCCGGCGATGGCGTCGTTGGAGAGGCCGGCGGCGACGAGGACGAGCACTTGGCGCTCGCGTTCGGTCAGGCTCGTCAGCTCCGGGGCGGGAGCGTTCGTCAGGTCGGGTGTGGTCAGGTACTGGGCGATGAGTGCCTTGGTCGCCCTGGGTGACAGCAGCGCCTCTCCGCGGGCCACCAGCCGGATCGCGTCGAGGAGGTCGGAGAGTTCCACGCCCTTCCCGAGGAACCCGCTGGCCCCGGCACGCAGCGCCTGGAAGACGTTCTCGTCGGCTTCGAACGTCGTCAGGATCAGCACCCGTACGCCCGCGAGGTCTTCGTCCGCCGAGATGGCGCGTGTGGCGGCCAGGCCGTCCATGTCGGGCATCCGGATGTCCATCAGCACGACATCGGCACGGGTACTGCGGGCCAGTCCGACAGCCTCACCGCCCGTTGCCGCCTCACCTACGACCTCCAGGTCCGGTTCCGAATCGATGATCATGCGGAAGCTGGCACGGACGAGGACCTGGTCGTCGGCGAGCAGAACACGAATGGTCATCCCTGCCTCCCGTGAGCGGCGGTCGGGTAGAGGGCCGTGCCGGACCCGTCCGGCGTGTGAGTGCCGGCCGGTGGTGCGGCTTTAGGCAGCGGCAGACGCACGTCGAGGCGGAAACGACCGTCGGGTTCCGCTCCGGCACGGATGCTGCCGCCGACCGCGTGGGCGCGCTCGCGCATGCCCGTCAGCCCGTGTCCGGTGCCCGCCGCGGCCGGGACCGGGGACGGGCGGGCGTGCAGGAGGTTGGTGATCCGGATGCGCAGTGCGTCGGGCCCGTAGCCGACGAGCAGGTCCGCCTCGGCGGTGGCACCGTGCTTGTGCGCGTTGGTCAGCCCCTCCTGGATGACGCGGTAGGCGGCCAGGTCGACGGCGGTCGGCAGGGGGCGCGGCCGGCCGGTCTGCCGGTGGCGGACGCTCAGCCCCGCGGCGGTCAGCGATTCGAGGAGCCCTCCGAGCCGGGCCAGCCCGGGCACGGGTTCGGCCGGCTGCGTCGCGTCCGACTCGTCACCGGACTGCCGCAGGACGCGCAGCAGCGAGCCCAGTTCGTCCAGCACCGTACGGCCGCCGTCTCGGATGTGGCCGAGCGCCACGTCGGCCTGGTCCGGCCGGTCACGCAGGAAGTGCCCGGCGACGCCCGCCTGAATGGTGATCAGGGCGATGTGATGGGCGATCACGTCGTGCAGTTCCCGGGCGATGCGCAGCCGCTCCTCGGCGACGCGACGACGTGCCTCCGCTTCCTTGCTCGCCTCCGCCCGCAGCGCTCGCTCCTCCACCGCGGCGACGTAGTCGCGCCAGGTGCGCACGGTGCCCCCGACAGCGGCGAACATCCCGGTCCAGGCGAACACCGCGCCGGCCTCCGGGGTGTAGGCCGAACCCATCGCATACGTGATGACGGCGTACAGGACGAGGGCCGTGCCCGCTGTGACGATCAGCGCGGTCCGCCGGGGGACCGTGCGGGCCACGGTGTAGATGACGAGCAACACGGTGACCTTCAGCGCCCGCGACGGCTGTGACGCGAGGACGGTGAACGCCACCTCGCCGAGCACGGTCAGCGCCAGGACGGGCAGCGGTGCCCGGCGGCGCGCCAGCAGCAGCAGGAACGCGGCCACGGCGGCGACGGCGTCGGCGCCCGACGCCCGGTCGCCGTCGGGCCAGCGCCCGAACAGCAGGGGCAGCATGCCCGCACCACCCACGAGGGCGGCGAGGGCGGCATCCAGCAGGCGAGGGTGGGTGCTGGTCACCCGTCGCAGCGACGCCGGTCCGATCACGGCTTCACCGTCCCTTCGTACAGATCCTCGCTGCGCACGGACGCGGCCGCCCGCCCCCACGCCCGAAGGCGTACGAGGGGGTTCGGCGGCGTGCCCGCGGCAGTCGGGCTCACGCGTCGCGTCGCTTGAGCAGGACGGCCGCGCCGGTCAGGAGCACGACGAGGTACACGGCGAACACCGCCAGCCCGGACCCGGACGACAGCGAGTCACCGCTCGTCCGCACGGACATGAACGCGTTCGCCGCGTTCGACGGCAGGTACGGGCCGATGGCGTCGTTCCAGCTGCTCGGCAGGAGCTGGATCACCCCCGGCAGCACGAACAGGGCGCCCACCACGGTGGTGATCGCCCCGGCCGTGTTGCGCAGCAGGACGCCGACCGCCAGGCCGATCAGCCCTGCACCCGTGAGGTAGACCGCCGCGCCGATCAGAGCGCGGAACACGCCCGGGTCGGAGAGCGCGGCGGTGGCCATGTCACGGGAGGACAGAACCGACTGACCGCCCAGGAACGCCCCCAGGGCCGCGACGAACATGAGCACGAAACTGACCACGGCGAAGACGATCACCTTGCCCCACAGCACCGGCAGGCGCGAGGGGACCGCGGCCAGCGTGGCGCGGATGGACCCGGTGGCGTATTCGCCGGCACTCATCAGGACCCCGAGCACCGCGACGGCCAGCGAGGCGAGCATCACCCCGCCCAGGCTGATCGAGGTCGGGTCACTGAAATCGTCCTCCCCGGGGCCCTGTCCCGAACCGACCAGGCTGCTGAACAGCAGTCCGAGGCCGATGACCAGGGCCACGGTGATCGTCATCGTGTAGAGCGTCGAGCGCAGCGACCGCAGCTTGATCCATTCCATGTGGACGACGCGCGGAAAGGTCACCCGCAAACCCCGCGCGGGCCGGCCGGCGGTCCCGGTCGTCTTCTGTGTGTCGAGGGCGGCAGTGCTCATCGGCTCGTCCCTCCGGTGGTGGCGAACTCGGCGGTGGTGGCGTGGTATTCGACGGCGTCCCGGGTCAGCTCCATGAACGCCTCCTCCAGCGACGCCTCCTGGACGAACAACTCGTGCAGCACCAGCCCGGCGGCAGCGGCGCGTTCACCGATCTCGGCGGCCTCCAGCCCCTGGACGTCCAGCACGCCCGGCCGGCTGCCGGTGACGGAGACGCCGTCACCCACCAGCAGGTCCCGCAGGGCTCCGGACTGCGGCGACTGCACCCGTACGCTGCGGCCGGAGGACTGCGCGACGAAGTCGGCGAGCGGGCCCGCCGACAGCAGCCGGCCCCGCCCGATCACGATGAGGTCCTCGGCGATCAGTGCCATCTCGCTCATCAGATGGGAGGAGACGAAGACGGTCCGCCCCTGGTCCGCGAGGTCCTTCAACAGGTTGCGGATCCACAGCACGCCTTCGGGATCGAGTCCGTTGACCGGCTCGTCCAGCATGACGATCCGCGGGTCGCCGAGCAGCGCCGAGGCGATGCCCAGCCGCTGCCCCATGCCCAGCGAGAACCCACCCGCCCGCTTGCGGGACACCTCCGTCAGGCCGACCATGTCGATCACTTCCAGCACCCGCCGCCTGCCGATGCCGTTGCTCGCCGCGAGGGCCAGCAGGTGGTGGTACGCCGAGCGTCCCGGGTGGATCGCCTTCGCCTCCAGCAGCGCCCCGATCGTCTCCAGCGGCGCCTCGTGCTGCTCGTACGGGCGGCCGTTGACACGTACCGTCCCGGACGACGGCCGGTCAAGTCCCATGATCATCCGCATCGTCGTCGACTTGCCCGCGCCGTTGGGCCCGAGGAAGCCCGTCACCACACCAGGACGCACGGCGAAGCTGAGCGCGTCCACCGCGAGCTTGTCCCCGTACCGCTTGCTGAGGTCGTTCACTTCGATCACGATCCACCTCCGGGTTGTTCAAGGCCTCAAGGCTCCTGCAAGGCGGCCGGTTCTCGCGTCGCCCCACGGCGGTCACTGCGCGTACCACGACCGGAGTACGTCACTGCCGACGGCAGCGACCCTGGGGGGACGCCCGTCGCCGACCGCCGTGGTCGACAAGGCTGAAAGCCGCCCCGGCTTTGCCGATCCATCCGCCCTCCCTCTTGACGTGTCCGGCGTCACATCAGTACCGTCCCGGCAACCTGCTTGTTTGAAACGATTCAATGCGGAGTTGCCATGGGCGAAAAGCGCTCGGTCCTGCTCGTGCTCCTCAGAGGCTTCGTAGTGCTCGCCGTGGTCGGAGGCGTGGCGATCCTGCCGACGTCCATGTCCTCCGCCGCGTCGGTGTCCGACGCTCCGTTCACGGTGAAGGCCCTGACCGCCAACGGCCGGGTCAACCCGCTGGGCATCGGTGGTGAGGACCCGGTCCTCGGCTGGCAGTTGGCGTCGTCCCGGCGGGCGACGTCGCAGAAGGCCTACGAGATCCAGGTCGGACGCAGGCCGGGGTCCGCAGATGTGTGGTCGTCCGGCAAGGTGGAGTCCGGCCGTCAGGTCGGCGTGCGGTACGAAGGCCCCGGCCTGGAGGCGGGCACGCGGTACTTCTGGCGCGTCCGGGCGTGGGACGACAAGGGAGCCGCCAGTCCGTGGAGCGCGACCGCGTACTTCGAGACCGGCTTGCTGAACTCCGGCGACTGGGACGGCGCCCAGTGGATCACTCGCCCTGCGGCTCCCAGTGAGCTGGACAAGTGGACCGACTACACCGCCACGGTCGACTTCAGGCTCGACAGTGCCGCCTTCGGTATGTTCCTGCGTGCCTCGGACGCGAGCAACGGCTACATGTGGCAGTTCAACGTCACGGGTCCCACACCGATGCTGCGACTGCACAAGCAGCTGAAGGGCACCTACACCGTGGTCCAGCAGGTGGATCTCGCGCCCTACGGCTTCACCAACGCCGGTCTCCTCGACGGACGGCACACCGTCCGCTACGACGTGGCGGGCACCACCATCAGGACGACCCTCGACGGCAAGCCGGTCAGCACCCTCACCGACTCCACGTTCACCAAGGGGTACATAGGCTTCCGCACACACTCCTGTTGCGGCGAACGGGGAACGGTCTACGACGCCGTCGTGACCGGCGCCGACGGCAGCACACTGCTCGACACCGACTTCGCCTCCGGCCGGAACCCGTTCACCGGCGGTGACATCGCCGACTCCGCCCTCGTCGTGTCCGGCACCACGGACGCCCTCTATGGACCCGCGGCCCGCCCACAGCCGCTGCTGCGCAAGGACTTCGCGACCGAGCCCGGCAAGAAGGTCGCCTCCGCGCGCGTCTACGCGTCGGCACTCGGCCTCTACGAACTGGAGATCAACGGCAAGCGGGTCGGCGACCAGGTCCTCGCCCCGGGCTGGACGAACTACCACAAGCGCATCCAGTCCCAGACCTACGACGTGACGAAGCTGCTCGACGGCGGCGACAACGTACTCGGCGCGTCGTTGGCGGAGGGCTGGTGGGCCGGCAAGGTCGGGCTCGGCTGGAGCCGCCAGTACGGGGACACCCCCGCCCTGGTGGCGAAGCTGCGCGTCACCTACACCGACGGCTCCGTCCAGTGGATCGCGACGGACGGTTCATGGAAGTCGGCCGACGGCCCCTACGCCAAGGCCGATCTGCAGGACGGCGAGACCTATGACGCCCGACTGGAGCCGTCGGGCTGGAGCCGGCCCGGGTTCGACGACGCGAAGTGGGAGCCCGTCGCGAGCCTCACGTCCCGCACCGCCCTGCTGGTTCCGCAGAGCGACGAGCCCGTACGCCGGACCCAGGTGCTCCAGGCCCAGAAGCTGACCGAGCCCACTGCCGGGACCTACGTGTACGACCTCGGTCAGAACATGGTCGGCGTGTCCAGGCTGACCCTGACCGGCTCCGCCGGCCAGACGGTCAAGATCCGCTACGCGGAGGTGCTCAACAAGAACGGCACCCTCTACACCGACAACTTCCGCAGTGCCAAGGTCACCGACCGCTACACCTTTGCAGAGACGGGAAGTGTCACTTACGAACCCACCTTCACCCAGCACGGCTTCCGCTACATCGAGATCACCGGGGTGACCGAGCCTCCCGCCCTCTCCCACGTCAAGGGCGTCGTATGGGGATCCGACCTCCCGGCCACCGGCACGCTCAAGACCTCGGACGGCATGCTCAACCGGCTGGTGAGCAACATCTCCTGGAGCCAGCGGGGCAACTTCCTCTCCATCCCCACGGACACCCCGGCCCGCGACGAACGCCTGGGCTGGACGGGAGACATCAGCCTGTTCGCGCCGACGGCCAACTACCTCGTCGACACCCGCGCCTTCCTGTCCCACTGGATGGCGGACGTGCGCAACTCCCAGTACGCCAACGGTGACCTGCCCGCGGTCGTACCGACCCCTCAGGGCCAGTTCGGCGAGAGCGGTGTGGGCTGGTCCGACGTGATGATCACCGTGCCGTACTCGGTCTGGCGCTCCTATGGCGACACCCGCATCCTGCGGGAGAACTACCCCGCCATGCAGAAGTTCTTCCAGTTCGTGCGCGACAGCGCCGGACCGGACCTGCTCGAGCCCGGCCGCACCACCTTCTTCACCGACGACTGGCTGCACCTGGACGACCCCACCGAGCAGGGCATCCTGGGCACGGCCTACTACGCAGAGAACGCCCGCATGATGGCCGAGGTGGCCAAGGCCCTCGGTGACGAAACGGCGGCGTCCGACTACGGCAAGCTCTCCGCCGACATCCGCGACGCCTTCACCAAGGCCTACGTCGCACCCGACGGCACGGTCAAGCGCAACTCGCAGACCGGATACGCGCTGGCACTCGGCATGGACCTGATCTCGGATCCGGCACTCGTCGAGAAGGCCGGTGAGAAGTTCGTGGCCAAGCTGGCGCTCACCGACTACCACCTGCGCACCGGCTTCATCGGCACACCGCTGCTGCTGCCCGCGCTGAGCAAGATCGGCCGGGACGACCTGGCCTACAAGATGCTGCTGCACAAGGACTACCCGTCCTGGGGCTACGAGGTCGTCAACGGTGCCACCACCATGTGGGAGCGCTGGAACTCGATCATGCCCGACGGCAGCTTCGGCCCGGTCGACATGAACTCCTTCAACCACTACGCCTACGGGGCCGTGGGCGACTGGATGTTCCAGAACATCGGCGGCCTCTCGGCGATCGAGCCCGGCTACAAGCGCTCACGCATCGCGCCGGCACCCGGAGGGAACCTGACGGAGGGCTCCGGAAGCCTCAAGACCGTCTACGGCCGCCTCTCGTCGAAGTGGAGCACGCACAACGGCGCCGTCGACCTGAAGGTGACGGTGCCGGTCAACACCGTCGCCGAAGTCCACGTGCCCACGCGGACCCGTTCGGCGGTCACCGAGGGCGGCCGGCCGGCCGACGCCGCCAGGGGAGTCCGGTTCCTCCGGATGGAGGACGGAGCTGCCGTGTTCGAGGTCGGGTCCGGGTCCTACAGCTTCGGCGTCGGCCCCGCACTCGGCGGCCCCGGCGAGACCGGGAGAACTGCAATGACCCGGTAGGGCGTAGTCCTGCGGCTCGTCACCTACTGACGACCGAGGAATTGGGTGATGAGCTCCAGCCATTCCGTGGGCCGCTCGACGAACGGGAGGTGCCCGGTGGGCAGTTCGGCGATCCGAGCGCCGGGGACGGCGGCGGCCAGCTCGTGCTGCAAGGTGGCGGGGACGAGGGAATCGGCGGTGGTGACGACGACGAGGGTCGGGACGGTGATCGCGGCGAGGTCGTCACGTACGTCGACCCGGCGGACCAGGTCGACCTGGGCGCCGGTGCCCGGCGGTACGGCCAGGGCCGTCTGCTCGGCGGCGGCGCGGGCCTGGGCGGGGGTGAGGGAGTTCAGGGCGGGGGCGCTGAGGGCCAGTTGGGTCAGGTACTGGGCGAGCAACCGGGACTGCCCGGAGGTGAAGAGCTGGTGCCAGACGTCGGCGGCCAGCTCCGTGCGGGTGTCCAGGCGGGCGAACGTGGCGCTCAGTACGAGCGAGGTGACCCGTTCCGGGTGGCGGGCGGCGATGCGGATGGCGACCGGGCCACCGAGGGAGTACCCGGAGACGGCGAACGTGTCGAGCCCTTCGGCATCCGCAGCCGCGACCAACTGGTCCGCCAGCTCGTCGAGTTCCAGTGTGCCCTGCGCGGTGGGGGTGTCGCCGGAGCCCGGATAGTCGACGCCGACCACGGTGTGCCGGGCGGCGATCCCTTCGATGATCGGGCCGTAGTTGGCCTCGATGCTGCCGCCGGCACCGTGGGCGAGGAGGAGGCCGGGGCCCGAGCCGTGGACGGTGCGGGCGTAGGGGGCGGGGACTGTGGTGGTCATGGCTGGATCCTTGATGCGCGGAACGTGGGCATGGGTGCTCGATCGCGCCAGCTTTAGCGATCGCTAAAGCTGGCGCATGGTGTGACTGTAGCAGTGCTGCTTTAGCGTTCGCTAAAGATGGCGGGTTAGACTGCGCAGGTGACGGAGAGCGGGGAGAAGGAACGGCAGAGCCGCAGGCGGCGCGGCACGGGCGCGAGCGGAGAAGGCGGCGACTCGCCCGCCGCCCCGCCGGGCAGGCCCCCTGCGACGCGGACCCGTCGCGCCTTCGACCGGGAGGAGGCCCTGGCCGCGGCGCTCAGGGAGTTCTGGACCTACGGGTACGAGTCCACCTCCATCGCCTCGCTCACCAAGGCGATGGGGATCAATCCGCCCAGCCTGTACGCGGCGTTCGGTGACAAACGGCAGTTGTTCGGCGAGGCGGTGCGCCTGTATCAGCGCACCACCGCCACAGCCCCCTCGGCCGAGGGCCAGGACGCGCGCTCGTCGATCGAGGCCATGCTGCGGCATTTCGCGGCCGACTACACCGATCCCCGGCATCCCCCGGGCTGCCCGATCATCTCGGCCGCTGCGAACTGCGGACCGGGTTCGCAGGATGTGAAGGCGGAACTCCGCGACATGCGGGAGGCCTCGAAGGCGGCCATCGCCGCCCGTATCCGCCAAGACGTCGATGCGGGGCGCCTGCCTGGAGACACGGACGCGGAAGGCCTTGCGGCTTTTTACGCGTCCGTCATCCAGGGTATGAACCAGCAGGCGTGCGACGGTGCCTCTCGGGAGGTGCTGGAGAAGGTGGCGGAGTCGGCGATGCGGGCCTGGCCCACGACCGACCAGAGCTAGGCCTTGCGGCTCGACGCACCAAACCCCGCTCACCTTTGGCCACGCCGGAGAAGGCGCCGGTGACGGTCGAGGTCACCGAGAGGCCTTGGCTCCGGCATAGTGCAACTCGGGACTTCCCGGTGCCCATGACGTAGGCGACGCACAACTTGACGGGTGGCGCCGGCTGTTGCGACCGGAGAGTGCGGCTCAAGCGTCGCGGACGGCCTTGTTCACCTGGTCCAGCAGTGCCCGCAGTCGCGCCGTTTCGTCCGTTCCGAGGCTCTCGGCGATGTGGCGTTCGATGTCGGCGATCACCGCGTCGCCGGCGCGCAGTGCTTCCCGTCCGGCGTCGGTGAGGTGCAGCTCCTGCACGTGCCGGTGACGCGGATGCTCGCGTCGCTCCAACTGTCCGCGGCTCTCCAGTCGCGCCACCAGTGAGGCGATGGCCTGGGGGGTGACGTTGAGGCGCCGGGCCAGCTCGGCGCCGGTCAGCCCCGGTTCGGCGTGCACCGAGATCAGCAGCGTGTAGTGCGCCGCCGCCATGCCCAGCGGGCGCAGTCGCTGCTCCTTGAGTGTCTGAACCGCCAGCTCCGCGCGGCGCAGTGCCCAGGTCACCCGGTCCAGCGCGTTGGGTCCGACCGGATCGTCGTCGTGTCGTGTCACGGGTGAAGGGTACGACACTTCACTACTATTAAACGTTTGACACTAGACCAGCACTTGATGACACTGGTCCCATGACTCGCACCCTTGCCCTGATCACCGGTGCCTCCTCCGGCATCGGCGCCGCCTACGCCCGTCTCCTGGCGGACGACCACGACCTCGTCCTGGTGGCGCGGCGCGCCGACCGGCTCGGCGACCTCGCCGACGAACTCCGCGACCGCGGGGCGGCCGTCGAGGTGCTGCCCGCCGACCTCGCCACCCGCGAGGGCATCGCCGCTGTCACCGAGCGCCTGGCCGCCGGGGACGTACGTATGCTGATCAGCAACGCCGGCGCCGGCGGGTACGCCCCGCTCGCCGAGGTCGACCCGGCCGACATCGATCACCTGCTCACCCTCAACGCCGTCGCCCCCATCCGGCTCGTGCGCGCGGCGCTGCCCGGAATGCTCGCGGCAGGCGAAGGCGCGATCCTCACCGTCGCCTCGCTCCTCGCCTTCAGCGCGGGCAGCACGGACCCGCGAGCGCCCCGGCGTACCCTGTACGTCGCCGCGAAGGCCGCCACCCTGGGATTCACCCGCACGCTCGCCGGTGAACTCGCCGACACGCCGGTCCGTGTCCAGGTGGTGTGCCCCGGCGTCGTGGCCACGGACTGGAACAGCGGTGCCGGCCGCAGCATCCCCTGGGCGATGTCGCCGGAGGACGTGGCTTCGGCCAGCCTGACCGGACTGCGCCTCGGCGAAACCGTCTGCGCTCCTGGCCTGGAGGACCAGGACGCCGCCCTGGACGCCCTGCTCGCTGCCGAGACCGCCCTGGTCACCGGCGGCAATCGGCCGGTCCTCGCGGCTCGGTACGACAGGAAGCCCAACTCCTGAGACGTACCGCACGCCGGTCAGGTCAGGTCACCGGAAGTCTTCACGGCCGACGCGCGGTGTCCGGTGACGCTCCGCCTACCCCTCGTCTCCGTCGTCCCGGTCGAGAAGCAGGCGTACGAAGTCGTTGAGCGGTCCGATGATGTCGAGGTCCTGGTCGAGGACCCACTGCAACTGGAGGCCGTTGAGCACGGCATGGAAGAGAGCCGCGGCGCTCTCGGGGCTGACTCCCTCGCGCAGCCGGCCGCGGGCCGCCTGGTCGAGGAAGCCTTCGGCGAACTGCGTGCGCCCGCGTTCGTAGCGCTCGACGAAGTAGGCGTGGGCGGGATGATCCGTGCGTGACGCCGCGGCGGCGAGCTCGATCCACAGGCGCATGAGCTCAGGGGCCTTCTGGTGGTGACGGATGAGCTCACCCAGGTAGGGCGCGAGCTGGTCGAGACCGTCGACCTGTGCCGCGCCGTGCTGCCACTCCTCGGAATCCCGCTCGGCGAGCACTGCTGCAAGGATCTCGTCCTTGTTGCGGAAGTGGTGGAGGAGTCCGGCATGGGTGATGCCCGCCCGCTCCGCGATGTCCCGCAGGGAGGCCTTGGCGTAGCCGTTCTCGGCGAAACTGTCGCGGGCCGCCCGTACGATCTCCGCTCGGCGGGCCGGTGTCTTGGCGTACGGCCCGCGCGCTGTTGCCTGACCCACGGTGCGCTCACTCTCCCCGGCGAAGCCGGTCCCGACAAGTCCTGCGCAGTGATTGACCTTTCAAAAATTACCATACGGTCGGAATTTGCTTCGTCCGCCTGAAGACACCTGTCGTGGTGGCCTCGGTGGTGCCGTCGGGGAAGACGACGCGTGCGGTGGTGCCGGGAGGTACGTCGACCGTGAGGGTCAGCTCGTCGCCGCTCGTCCGCCACTCGACGGTGATCGTGCCCTGCGGGGACTCGTGCGTGCCCCGGGCCCACGACAGCGACGGGTGGGGGACGGGCGCGACCTCGACGGACTCCCAGGCGACCGACTCCGGCGCCTGGCGCAGTCCCAGCGTGTGGGTGTGCAGGAAGCGGATCACGGCACCCTTGCTGTAGTGGTTCAGGGAGTCGTGGGCGTCACCGTTGTCGTCGATGCCCTCCCAGTCCTCCCAGATGGTCGTCGCGCCGCGGTCGAGCATGTACAGCCAGGACGGTGCGGTGCGCCGCAGGAGAAGCTCGTAGGCGGTGTCGTCGTGGCCGGTGTCGCAGAGCACGGGGAGCAGGTCGCCGGTGGCGAGGAAGCCGGTGCCGAGGTGGGTGTGGGCGGCCCGGATCAGTTCGACGAGGCGGGCGGCGGCGGCCGGGCGCAGCTCGTCGGGGACGAGCCCGAGGGAGAGTGCCCGTACGTAGGCGGCCTGGGTGTCGCCGGTGGTGCGTCCCTCGGGAGTGAGGAACTCGGTGCGCCACGCGTCCCGGACGCGCTCGGCGGTCTCGGTGTAGCGGGCCGCGTCCTCGGTGCGGCCCAGCACCCTTGCGACGTCGGCGAGGGTCGACGTCGAGCGGTACAGGAACGCCGTGCCGATCTCGCCCTTGTCCGCCATGAACCAGGCGACCGGGTCGGTCCGGATCGGGTCGATGCGGGTGCCGTCGGCCGCCTTCGCCCTCGGCTCGGTCCACTCGCCCCAGTGGAACGAGCCGTCCCAGATGTACCGCTCGTGGGGGAGCGGCTGGGCCGAGCGCTCGATCCGGGACTGGTGGCGGGCGGTGCGGGCGGTCTTGAGCGCCCATTCGACCCAGCGGACCATCGCCTCCCAGTTCTCGGCGAGGACCTCCCGGTCACCATAGGACCGGTACAGCTCCCAGGGGACGGCGACGATCGCGTCGCCCCAGCCTGCCGAGCCGGTCATCATGGCGAACTGGTCGTCGAGGTGGTGCTTGATGCGGCGGCCGTCGGGCGAGAAATTGGCGATCCGGCCGTCGGGCAGCTGGTCGTCGCGGACCGAGCGGAGCCATTTGCGGCTGAAGCCGAGGACGTCGTACAGGCGCGTGGCGGTCGGTGCGAAGACCTGGTAGTCGCCGGTCCAGGCGAGCCGTTCGCGGGTCGGGCAGTCCGTGGGCACGTCGACGGCGTTGCCGCGGAAGCTCCAGTCGGCGATCTCGTGCAGGCGATTGAGGTCGTCGTCGCTGCACGCGAAGGTGCCGGTGCGGCGCAGGTCCGTGTGGACGACGCGCATCGTGACGCTCGCCGGGTGGAGCGGGGCGCCGTCGCGGCGGATGCGCGCGTACCGGAAGCCGTGCACGGTGTGACGTGGCTCGAACGCCTCACCCCGGCCCGCCGAGACGGCCTCGTCGCGCTGCACGAAGAGGATCGGGTCCTCGCCGGGACGCGTGGAGTCCAGGTGGGTGGTCGTCAGGTCGCCGTCGGCACCGACGTGTTCGCCGTGGTCGACGACGGTGCGGGTGCCGACCGGGCCCAGGTCGTCCAGAGCGATCCAGCCGGAGGCGTTCTGGCCGAAGTCGGCGATCCAGAGGCCGTCCCGCAGTTGCCTGACCGTCTCGGCCGGACGCGTTTCGACGACGCGCACGGGTGGTGCCGGCGACCAGTCGATCGCGGGTGCCTCGACCTGATCGACGAGGACCGGCTGTTCGGCGTCCGGCCCGGCGCGGAAGTCGGTGGTCTGCCCGTCCATGAGGTCGGCCCGGGTGATGGCCGACCGGGTGCTCGTCCAGGTCTCGTCGCTGCGCACGACCTGGCGTGAGTCGTCCTCGTACACGACGTGCAGTTCGGCACGTGCGCCGAGCACCGCCCCCCAGCCGGCCGGCAGACGGAACGCGCCGACCTGGCCCCGGTACCAGCCGTCGGAGAGGACGATCTCGACAAGATTGCCGCCCGCCTCGACGGCGGACGTGACGTCGTACGCCTGGGCGTAGAGCGTGCGGTCGTACGAGGTGGAGCCGGGGGACAGTTCGGCGGTACCGGCGCGCTCACCGTTCACGTACGCCTCGTACACGCCGAGCGCCGTCGCGTACAGCCGGGCCGAGCGCACCCCGGCCCGTGCCTCGAACCGGGTCGTCAGGGTGTGAGCCGGTCGTTTGCCGTAGCCGGGGTCGCCGGATTCGGCCGGTGATATCCAGCGCGCCCGCCAGTCCTCGTCGAGGAGGCCGACCTCGAACGCGTTCCACTGCGACCACGGCGACGGCCCTCCCGCGCCGACGGCCCGGACACGCCAGGACACCTGCCGGCCACTGCTCAGAGCCGCCCACGGCCAGGGGAGGAACCGGTGCCGGCCGGACGCGACCCGTACCGCGGGCCGCTCCTCGCCGTCGACTGTGCATTCCAGCTCGTGTCCCGTCGGGCGTTCCGCGTCCGACGGCGGCTTCCACGACAGCCGGGGTGCGGGGCCCGACACGGTGAACTGGTCGCCTCCGCTGTCGATGCGCAGGTCATACGGTGCGTTGTTCATGCTCTGCCTTCTGGGAACTCGTCGAACTCTGCTGTTCTCACTGCGGCCGGCGGCCGCCTGCCCGCTACCGGACCGACTTGACCTTGAACTTGATGATCAGCCCGCCGAGGAGCGCGAGCACCGCGCCGCTCAGGTAGAGCAGCGTGTAGTTCTTCTCCTCTCCGCCCGTGACACCGACGGTGATGACGAGCGGTGCGATGAGCGGGGCGAGGGCGCTGGGGATCTTCTGCGCGAACGCGACCACCGCGAGATAGCGGCCGGCCTGGGCCCGGTCCGGGAGGACGGCGAACACGATCGCCTGGTCGACTGCGCTGAACATCGCGATGGCGACCTGCATCAGCACCGCTCCGACGACCAGTTGGGGCAGCGAATGGGCGAACGCCTCGGCGACGGCCCCGGCGACGAAGATCGCGGAGCCGATCACGGTGAACAGCTTGCGCCGGCCGAGCTTGTCGGAGAGGAAGCCGCCCCCGATGGCGCCGCCGGTCGCCGCGAGCACCCCGAGGATCCCGATCGCCGCCACGACGCCGGCGACCTCCTTGACGGGCATGTCGAGCCGCTGGGCGTAGAAGAAGGTCCCGAAGGTGGTGTTGAAGTACAGGCCCATGAAGAAGACGAAGCGGCCGAGCCAGTTCCAGCCGAAGTCGGGGTACTTCCGCGGGTTGAACCCGTAGCTGGCGACCAGGCCCTTCAGGCTCACCTCGCTGGTGCGGACGAGTGCGCGGGAGTCGCCCTCGGGCTTGAGCACCGGGAACAGCAACAGCATCACCGCTCCGATGACACCCGGGACCAGGAACACCAGCAGCGTGCTGGAGGCCACCGTGTACGCGATGCCGATGCCGATCACCGGCGCGATATGGGTCATGACACTGGTCACCGCCGAGACGCGTCCGCGCTGCTCCTCGGGCACGCGGTCGGCCTGGACGTTCTGGATGGCCTGCCCGACCGTGGACCAGCCGACCATGCCCACGACCCACGCCAGGCCCACCAGGAAGACGGTCGGTGCGACGGCGATCCCCAGGAGCCCGGCCAGGCCGATGACCGTGCCGACGTACATGAACGGTGTCCTGCGGCCCAGGCGGGAGCGCATCCGGTCGCTCCAGAAGCCGATCAGCGGGCTGAGGACCAGATAGACGAACTGGGCGGATCCGGTGACGTATCCGAGCAGTTCCTCGCGTCCGGGAGCGAGGTCGTCGATCCGCACGGCCAGCGAGTAGGAGAGAGGAACCATCAGGGCCAGGGAGGCCCCGAAGCTGGCGATCATGATCCAGGCGAGGTAACTGCCGCTGACCCTCTCCAGCGGCGGGGCCTCGATCTCGGGGCCGGGGGTCTCGGCCGGTTCCTCCCCGAAGACCTCGGCCCCCCGGGTCGGCTCCGCACCGTCGCCCTTCGCCGGCTCGGTCGGCGGGGGCCCGGCCACACTGATGTCACGGTCGTTCTGAGGCATGAGGACTCCTTCGTCTCATGAATGCCAGGTGGCGCGGCAGTTGGCGGAGGGACGGCATGCGCGGTCGTGGAGAGGCCGCCGATTGGAACGTTTCAGTCGCTGGCGTCAGTCGTCCGTTGTGGCACCGGGCTCACACCCGTCCGAGAGACCGGGCTTGCGCCCGTCCAGGCCGCGCCAGCGGCGGCGGAGCGAGAACGCGGCGGTCTTCGGCCTGCGGTCGCGGGTGAAGACACCCTTCTTGTTGCCGTCGACGCGGTGGATGCCGTTGGAGGTCTGGAAGTCGGCGAAGTTCCAGACGTGTTCGCCGACGAACTCGGGGAGGCGGTCGAAGACACGGTGGTACATGGCGAGGTAGTCGCTCTGGTACTCCTCGCTCCACGGGGTGTCCCAGACGGAGTGCAGGCCGGGCTGGGTGTCGGCGCCGTACTCGGACATCATCACCGGCTTGCCGAAGCGCCGGGCCCAGCCGCGCAGGTCCTCCTCCAGGTACTGCTCGGCGGTCGCGAGGTCGCCGGTGAACAGGTACCAGCCGTAGTAGCGGTTGATGCTGAGGACGTCGAACAGGTCGCCGATCAGGTCGTTCTGCGGCGTGGCGAACATGACCGCCGCGTAGGTGAGGGGGCGGGTCGGGTCGAGCTTGCGGGCCAGTTCGACCAGAGGTTCGAAGTACTCGCGGGCGCCGTCCTCGTTGGAGGCCGGTTCGTTGGCGAGGCACCACATCACCACGCTCGGGTGGTTCTTGTCCCGCTCGATGAGCTCCCGCAGGTGCTGTGCGTGCACCTCGCCGGTGACCCCGCCGAAGTTCTCCGGCGCGAAGGTCGGGGTCGGTGCGGCGCCGGTGAGGCCGCCCATGACGCCCAGGTTGAGGCCGACGGCGGCGGTCTCGTCGATGACGACGATGCCGTGCCGGTCGGCGAAGTCGAGCACCTCCTCGGCGTACGGGTAGTGCGAGGTGCGGAAGGAGTTGGCGCCGGTCCACTCCATGAGCTGGAAGTCGTGGACGAGGTAGGCGTCGTCGTGGCCCTTGCCCCGGACGGGGGTGTCCTCGTGCTTGCCGAAACCGGTGAAGTAGAACGGTTCGCCGTTGATGAGGAACCGGGTGCCGCGCACCTCGACGGTGCGGACGCCGAAGGGCTGGGTGTAGCTGTCGACGAGTTCTCCCGCACCGGCCCGGTCCTCGGCGAGCAGCTCCACCACGAGGTCGTAGAGGTAGGCGGCGCCGGGCTGCCAGAGGGTGACGTCCTCGATGCGGAAGGTCCCCTCGGGGCCGTACGCCTCCGCCACGGTCCGGCCCGCCTCGTCGACCCCGCGCACTCGGACGGCCGTCGCCTCCGCGGTCTCGCCGCCGGTCTCCACGCGGTAGTCGACGATGCCGGCGGCGCCGTCCCGTCCGGTGACGACCGTGACGTCCTCGATGAAGGTCAGCGGTGTGCTGCACAGCCGGACCGGGCGGGCGATGCCCGCGTAGTTGTAGAAGTCGTGCAGGTAGGACTGGCGTTCGCGGCCGTCGGAGCCTGTGGTGACGGTGCCCGGCGGGATCGTCTCGTTCGTCAGCCGGTTGTCGACGCCGACCGTCAGCCGGAACTCGGCGCCGGGGCGCACGATCCCGGTCAGGTCCGCCTCGAACGGCGTGTAACCGCCGACATGTTCGGCCACCAGACGGTCGTCCACGTACACCTGTGCCGCATGGGTGACGGAGCCGAAGCGGAGGACCACCCGCTCTCCCGCCCAGCCGCGCGGCACCCGCACGTCGCGCTGGTACCAGGCGACGCCGACGTGGTCACGGATCTCCGCGTCCACGAACAGGTCGTTGTAGCTGGCGGGGACGGGGGCTTCGAGCGACGAGGTGAGCCGTGACGTCCACGGGTCGGCACCGGCGCGGGTGCCGAGGGCGAATCGCCAGAGGCCGTCGAGGCTGACGATGTCGCGGGTCGGGCTGGTACGGGGGGAGAGCATGGGGCTCCTACGCGTCGTTGCGGACAGTGGCCAGAGGGGGCCAGGGGTGGGCAGGGCGGCGGGGGAGTGGAGGGGGTGGGGCGGACGGGGCTAAATCGTTTCTCCGGCGTCGGCCAGGAGCGTGCTCCCCGTCATGAAGGCCGAGAGATCGCTCGCGCAGAACAGCACCACCCGGGCGATGTCGTCGGGTACGCCGAGACGACCGAGCCGGCTCGGCCGCATCACGGAGACGATGTCCCCGGCGGCCGCGGGATCCCCGGCGGCCGCGGTGGCAGCGGCCATGTTCCCCTCGGTCGGCACGTACGTCGGCGCGACGCCCAGTACGCGGATGCCGAACGGGGCGAATTCCAGGGCGAGTTGCCGGGTGACCCCCCGTGCGGCGTGCTTGGAACCGACGTAGGCGGCGAGCCCTGGGGCCGTCCCCCGGAACCCGGCCGTGGAGACGACGTTGACGATGACGCCCCCGCCCTCGCGCATCCGGCGGGCGGCCTCCCGGGACCCGAGGAAGACGCCGCGCGTGTTGACGGCGAACACCTCGTCCCAGGTCGTGTCGGACATCTCAAGTGCGGGGACACTGGGGAAGATCCCGGCGTTGTTGACCCAGATGTCGAGTCCGCCCAGTTCCCGGACGGCGAGGTCGGCGGCCGCGATGACGCTGCCGGCGTCGGAGACGTCCACATGAGCGGCCACCGCACAGCCCGGGCGGAGGGCGTTCAGGCCCTCGGCGGCGGTGGCGGCGAGCTCTGGTTCGATGTCGGCGACGAGTACGTCCGCGCCCGCTTCGGCCAGGCGCCGGGCGATGGCCCGGCCGAGACCGCGGCCGGCACCGGTCACGACGGCCCGTCGTCCGGACAGGGAGATCAGTTCGGCCAGGGACCGGGACGAGACGTCCGGTACGGATACCTGCACAGTGCGTCCTTCCGGCGGCGGGGCCGTCAGCCGCGCAGGCGGCGGGCGGTCTCGCCCAGCCAGGCGAGGCTGGGCTTGGGGCGGCGCTCGAAGGTCTCGCGGTCGACCTCGATGAGGCCGAACGTCGGCTCCCAGTGCCCCCACTCGTAGTTGTCCAGCAAGCTCCAGTGCAGATAGCCGCGTACGTCGGCACCGTCGGCGATCGCCGCCCTGAGGTGCTTCAGCGCCTCGTCCGTGTAGGCGATCCGGCGGGTGTCGTCACGGGTGGCGATGCCGTTCTCGGTGACCAGGATCGGCATGCCGCCGGTGACCTCGGCGGTGTGCCGCACGGCGATGCTCAGGGCGTCGGGCCGGTAGGCGGTGCCCACGAGGGTGTTGTCCGGGTGCTGCGGGTGCGGCTCGACACCGTCCGGGCCGACCCACTGGCTGGAGTACGACTGCACGCCCACGAAGTCGTCGCCGCGCGATCCCTCCAGGTAGAGGTCCTCCCAGATGTACTCCAGCTCCCGCTTCTTCTCCTCTGCCCCCGGGCGGGCGACGAAGGCGCGGTTGGCGACCGTCCAGCCGACCTTCGCGCCGGTGCGCTCGCGCAGCACCTCGCGGACGGCGTGGTGCGCCTCGACCAGCCGCTCACCGATCTTCACGTCCGGGGCCGGAGTCTTCGGCCGCGGGCCCTCGTTGTCGACGGTGGGGCTCAGCCACGCGTCAGCCGCGTGCGGGTCGTCCTGCAGCGCCCGTGCCATGCCGATCATGATGGCCAGCATGTTCGGCTCGTTCATGGTGACGACCCACTCGACGCCGTCGAGGATCGGGGCGACCGCCTCGGCGTACGCCCGGAACCGCTCGACGGCACGGTCGCCGAGCCAGCCGCCCTCCTGGGCGAACCAGAGCGGGCTGGTGAAGTGGTGCAGGGTCACGACCGGCGTCAGACCCAGCTCGAAGGCCGTTTCGATCATGCGCCGGTAGTGGGCCAGTTCGGCCCGCGAGATCATCCCGGGGACCGGCTCGATCCGTGCCCACTCGACGCCGAAGCGGTAGGAGTCGAGCCCGGCGTCGGCGAGCAGCGTCATGTCCTCGCGGTACCGGTGGTAGCTGTCGCAGGCGTCACCACTGCGCTCCATGCCCGGCATGCGCCCCTCACTCGCCCAGAAGTCGCTGTTGAGGTTGTTGCCTTCGATCTGGTGCGGTGCCGTGGAGGCTCCCCAGAGGAATCCCGGAGCGAACTCGGTCATCGTCGACTGCCTTTCCTGCTTGTCGGCCAACTGTTACCACGTGGTTGGTTTTCGAGGGAACGTAGACCGGGATCGCAAGGGTGGGAAGACCGCGGTTCGGCTTCGTGATCAGAGCGTTATCTGGTGACGCTTCGTCAGGTGTAGGGCTTCTCGTCCAGCTGGCTTACCGGGTGCTGGCCGAGTTACGTGTGCGCGTCTTCGGCGGACACGCCCGCAGCGCACCCGCCCGCATGGCCGGGCCGACGCAGCGGGGACCTGGCCGCGACGGCGATGCCGACGGGGAGCCACTGGGGTTCTTCTACGCCCTCACCCCGGGCCAACTCCCCGCACCCGGCGTGGTGTTCACCGGCGGAGCCAGCACACTGGCCACAGTGGAGCCCTGGCTGCCGCCGGCGTTGCTGCCGGTCGCCGCGCTGGTCGCCCGGGCACTGAGCGACCGGTGGGCCAGGACGTCTGCCCTGGCTGTGGGACTGGACGAGCTGCGCCTTCCCGTGTTCCTGCCCGACTGCGTGCGCACGTGTTACCGGCTGCCTCGCGCCGGCGCGGCGCACATCGCTCCGGTCAGACGGGTGAACGGGGGAAGTCGCACGGCGCCGTCGACATCATCCGTCAGCCGGGGGCCATGACCCGGCCGACGCCGGCCGCAACGGCTTCACATGCGCGGTGCGGCCGTGGAGCCCCGCTTCACCAGCTTCGTCCGCAGCAGCGTCCGCTTGCGGCTGCCCCCGGCGATGCGGTCCAACAGCATGCCCGCGGCCTGCCGGCCCTTCTCCACGATCGGCTGATGGATCGTGGACAGGTCCGTCAGAGCGGCCACGGGCGCGTCGTCGTAACCGATCACCGAGACATCACCTGGCACTGACATTCCGCGGTCCCGCGCAACACGCATCGCGGCCGCCGCGTGCACATCGGACAGCGCGACAACCGCCGTCACCTCGGCATCGTCGAACAGGGTCAGGGCCGCGCGAGCGCCCGCCACCTCGTCGATCCCCGCCGCGTCCACGATCCGCAGGTCGGACAGCTCCAGGCCGGCGTCACGCCAGGCTTTGAAGTGACCGGCCAGCCGCTCCCTCGCGTTGCGCTCAGTCGCCCTGCGCGCCTGGGCAAGGCTCACCAGGCCGCCATCGCCATGGGTGAACAGCTTGTCGACGAGAATGCCCACCCGGCGGTGGCCGAGCTCCAGCAGGTGTTCCATCTGCAGCCGGGCGCCACGCCGGTCATCGATGCCTACGTACGGCAGGCCGCTGCCCCGCGGTGAGTCCACTGCCACCGCAGGAATGCCCGAAGTCGCCAACACCCCGGCCAGGGGATGTTCCTCGGGCATGTTGTGCAGGACGATCCCGTCGACCAGACCCCGCAGCGCTTTGGAGGTCCTTACGTCCTCGCCGGCGGTCAGAAGCGTCAGGGCCACGCCCTCCAGGTCGCCGACCTCGGCGATTCCCTTCATCAGCAGGATCGTCGAAGGATCTTCCAGGGCATCGACCACCGAGTCCATGACGACGACACCGACCGCGCCCACTCGCCCTGAGCGCAGGCTGCTGCCCACGGCGTTCGGTCCGGCGTATCCGAGCTGGGCGGCCACGGCGTAGACATGCTCACGCTGTGCTTCGGAGACCCTGCCCAGGTTGTTGTAGACGTACGACACCGTCGCCTGCGAGACGCCCGCGGCGCGTGCTACGTCCTTCATGGTGACCAACGCGCTGTCCCGCCCTCCGACGATGGTGCGGGCCCCGGTCGCCCGACGGTCCCATCCTAATTTTTCCCGCCGACGCCCTGGTTGCGTCGCAACGGCACGGGGGCCGCATGCACCTGCCCTGCGTCGGGCTGACGTCGATGGGCGTTGGCTTTGACGGCATCTCGGATCGGAGTGGATCCGGTATTGAGTTCGAGGATCTGCCGGCCGATGCCAGGCTCGTGCAGCAGCTCGGCGATGGTTTCGGCGACATCGGCGCGGGCCACCTGGCCATGGAACTCTGCCGGCCCCAGTGAAATCGTGCCCAGTCCAGGATCGTCGACAAGCAATGACGGGCGAATGATCAGCCAGTCCAGATCACTGCGGCTGAGTGCCATGTCTGCTTCCTTCTTCACGGCGAAGTAGTACTCGACCTCGTCACCCAGATCACGTTCACGCCAGGCCTCCGGGAACACCGAGACATGCGCGAGGCGGACAACCCCCGCGCGACGGGCAGCCTCGATCGCCTTGACGAAGCCATCACCGTCAACTGCCTTCGTGAACTCCCTGGATCCGCCGTTGGATCCGGCAGTGAACACGATGGCGTCAACGTCCCCGAACGCCTCCGCCAGCTCCTCCACGGACATGCCGGCCAGATCCCCGACCACCGCATCGACTCCGTGCGCGGCAAGGTCCGCCCGCTGTTCATCGCGGCGCACGAGCCCGTGAACGGCATCCCCCCTGGAGAGAAGCTCCTGCATCAGCAGGCGGCCGATCTTGCCCGTGATCCCGATGACGAACACGTTCATCCGAGTGCTCCCTTCCCTCCAACGAGGTGACTTCGCGTGTCCCTGCCTCAGAACGTGCCTGGGGTCGTTCGCTCCCAACATCCTGATCGCCCCTCCCATTCCGTACCACCGGTTCGGAGCTTGACGGCCTCGACGACGTATGCGAACGTCCGTGGTTATTCGTATCACCAACTCTGGAGGAAGGCGTCATGAGCCAGCACACCCGCGATGCGCATGCGGTACTCCTGCCGGTTGTCAGTGAGTTGTCCGTGAGTCCCTGGCTCCGCACGCTCCTGGAGCGCGGGACCGTCGCCGTGTTGCCCGGTGAGAGCCGCGAAGAGTACGTGGCGCGGAGGATGAGCGCCCGGCGTCGCGCCACTGAAACGGCCGTCGACTTCACCCGGTTCGTCACCGAGGTCGAAGACCTGGCGGGGGCGCCTGTTCTCGTGGCGGTCGACCAGGAACCGTGGGGTATCCAGCGACTGCATGGACTCGTCCCCTCCTACCCCGAGCCCAGGCTGCTGCCGCAGCTCTCCGACGAGGAGATCCGTGCGTCCTCGAAGGCGGTGGCGACCGCCGCGGCGGGTCTCGGAGTGAACATGTTCCTAGCGCCTGTACTCGACATCTTGACCGGGGCCAATCCGTGGCTCGAGGGTCGTTCACTCGCGCTGAAGCCCGAAGAGGTGGGCAGGATCGCGGCCGCCGTCGTGACCGGTGTGCAGGAAGGGGGCGTGGTGGCTGTCGCCAAGCATTTTCCCGGCTTCCCGCAGCTCGATCTCGACCCTGCGCTCGAAGACACCGTTCTGGCGGCCCAGGTAACCGACGAAGGTGACCTCGTCCCCTTCCGTCGGGCCATCGAGGCCGGGGTGGGAGCAGTCATGCTCGGCCCTGCGGTCGTTGAGGCTCTGGACGCCGGCGAGCCGGCGGCCACATCGACGACCACGGTCGACCTTCTGCGCCGGTCGCTCGCATTCAACGGCCTGATCATCAGCGATGACCTCGACGCACCGAGCACCACGCATGGCCGCAGTCTTGTCGATACGGTCTTCGCAAGCATCGAGGCCGGAGCGGAGCTGCTGCTCCTGCCTGGCGGGGTTGAGGTCATCGCCCTGGCGGAAGCGATCGCCGCGCGGTCTGGAGACGATCCCGCGTTCGGACAAGCCGTCGCGCGTGCCGCACAGCATGTGCGCAAGACTGCCGAAGCGGCCAAGCGCGTGTGAGTTCAGTTTGGGAGCCCGTTCCCGTCGCGCATCAAGTCCCCTGTCGGCATGAGGAACGTCATCATGAGAACGGATACGAGAACAACCAGATACCAGCCGCGATGCTCAGAAGATCCACCAGTAAGACGGTGAAGAAGATTCTGAACTCTGCCGGATTCCGCGGGGGTTCATACTTCTTGTTCTCGGTTCGAAAGCGCCTCAGCGATGCGCATCGCGTCGCGCGATCACCGACGACCACCTTGCTCAGGAAAAGATATCCGAAAAGGTATGCGGTTATGGTGAGGCAAACCATAAGGAAGATCACATTCACATCTCCGTGGTAGTTTGCGATCCCTGTGACGGTTACACGTAGCCAGACGACAAGTGCGCCTACCGGCACCGCAAGAAGGTGTATCAGTCCGCCCCTGCTCGACGCGCTCACCGAGGACGCCAGGTAAGCGATCACGGCGAACCCGACGAGGAATATTGAGAGAACGCCGAACCCCGTTCCGGTCGGGCATTCCGGATATCCTCGCACCCCGCAGTTCCCGTAGCCCGCGTTCCAGACCCCCCGGGCCGCGGCATAGACGCCACCCCAGATAAGTATGCCGAAAAGCGGAGGCAGTGTGAACGTCAGGACGTTCACACTGCCTGCTTTCTGCTTTATTCCCCCAGCGTCCATGAGCGGAACACTACTGGGCGCCGGTAGCCCTGACAACGGCTCAAGGAGCCGATGACGCTCGGATTCGGCGGATCCCCCGTCGTATTCGCCATCGACTTCGACCTACCATCCACTCACCAGCAATCAGAGGAAGCGGACTGGTCGGGGCGTTGCGTTCCCTGTCCGCCAAGCTCCGTCAGCGCCGCCAGGAGCTCGGTACCTGATAGCGAGCTCGCCGTGTAGGCGGGACGCTGAAGCGAGTCGGCCGCGACCGGTCCAGGCGCCAGCTAGGACTTGTCCGGCCGATCATGTACGGAGCCAGATGACGAGGGCCGCCGCAGTGGCAGTGCCGAGGAAGACGTAGCCGCGCTTGTCGTATCGGGTAGCCACGGCCCGTGACTGCTTGAGCCTGTT